>NZ_JAFCLS010000040.1 GCF_018131075.1 Bradyrhizobium sp. JYMT SZCCT0428
GCTCCGAGCGGATCGCAAACACATACCCCACCACCAGCATCCGGATCATCAGTTCCGGGTCGATCGATGGACGACCCATCGACGAATAATGAGGCGCAAGCTCGCTGCGAAGCCACGACAGATCGAGCGCAGTGTCGATCTTCCGCACCAGATGATCTTCGGGGACCGCATCGCCAAGACGAAATTCGTAGAACAGTTGACCTTGGTCACTCTTCAGACGGCCCATCATGGATCGACCTCACCGAGAATCGCGTCACCACAACGGAATCACGCTTCGCGGCCTGTCTCAACTGACTTTTGCAACAAAATCGGCGCAAAGCGGTCATTGACATGTATGAAGGAAAGGCTCCCTGTTACGGCAGAACGTTTACCCTGTTCGTCCAAAATATTTCCCTGTTATTGGGATTAGGGAAGTGCGTGCAAAACGCCTGTGTTGCAGTGGTTTCTGGCTGCTTGGAGTGTCTCCAGACGCCCAAAATCGTCAATTTCCCTGTAAAATTCCTTGTTTGCAGGGAAATTGAGCGGAGACGGGTGCGATCAGCACTGCGTCGCCAGTCAAGCAGTCACTCAACCGGAGAGGTGTGCTCGTTTGGGCTGAAAGTATCACATTTTATAGGGTTCTCGTGCGGGCGTCTGAAGTCTCTGGTCACCGAAAATCGTCAACCTTGGCGAGAATTTGCCAAAAGTCTCCAGCCCAAACCGCAGAAATTCCCGTTTTGGTGGAGACGATTGGCGGAGAACGGTTCGATGAATTGCAGTTGGACCACCATCGCTCCGTCGATCGGTCTTCTTCGATGTCCGCTAGGTTGCCGCTGGTTGGCCCAGGACATATATCTCTGTCCGGAATGTACAGTTCAGCCGTAGCGGGGCTCGTCATTCTCTTAGCTGCCGAAGTGGCGCGGCTGCCTCGACCGACGGTCTCCATTCAAGCCGAAGTTTCATTAAACCTAAGCTTAACCGGAGAACTAAAGATGAGAGAGCTCGTCACAAAAATGCACACAGGCAACCTCATTACGATGCGCGTGAGCATCACAAAAGGCATAGCAAAGCTCACGGCACTGGGGACCTTAAGAGGTTGAGGACTAGCCGCGCCAGCTTCGAAGCGGAAGTGACTTGAACTGCATAGCTGAAAGATGCCGCCCCACCAGTTAGGAAGGCCCCGGTAACCCCGGGACCTTTTCATTTCACTTCGTCGGCCAGTCGAACTCCAGCTTCTCCGCCCATGAGCCGCGAACCAGGTCGTAGTGGCTGGCGCCCTTCTTGAAGCTCAAGGTCGGCTGGCCCCGCGTCGTGGTGTATTCGACCCGGTAGTAGACGCTATTCAGGTCGTGGGTGAAGAACCTGTTGAACTTCTCCGCGTTCTCGCGCGAGTAGAACGAGGCGAGATCCTGAAGTCTGGCCTTGAACTTGACGATGCTGTCTTCGACGTCCTGCAGAATGACCACAGCGGCGTGCCGCTGCTTCTCATCCATGCCGCAGATGAAGTCCAGGGCGGTCTGGTCGTAGGCGTTGGCAGCCACCGACATCAGGCTTCGGTGAATGGTCTCCAGCTCCTTCTGCGGGTTGTAGTCCCTGATGACGGCGATGTGGCCGGCGAACGTCCCGAAGGTGTGGTCCCGGGTTTCGACGCCATCCTTGCCTCGACCCTTGAATCCCGCCGGGCCGAAGTAGTCGTCGTTGTCCTGGGATTCGTCGCGGATGACTTCGGTCAGGGTCATTTGCCCGCCATGGTGCTGCTTCATCTTGCGGAGCTGCTCGTGTACCTGAGGCAGGGTGTTCCGGATTTTCCGGTACGCCCGGACCGCCTCAAGGGCCACCGGCTTCAGGCTATCCAGTACGGTGACCTTGGACGCGACCAACGGCAACGCTGCGAGCAGGTAGTCTTCCTCGTGGTCACGCTTCTCTCGCCACTTCCGCTCCCTCTCGGCCTCGGCCAAGACGTCATCATTGGCGCAGCAGTTGCCGATGAAGGCGCAGAACTGAAGCTCATAGTACCAGACCAAGGACCCGGTCAGGAACCTGTTTGGAGTGCACACCGGGCAAGGACAGTTGTCGCCATCCGGCCGCTTAGTGCCGTCGACAGTGATGAGATGCCGGAGGACCCAGAACTTGGCGTCCTTCGGAATCGGGTTTCGTTGTAGGGACTTGATCAGTTCGGGTTGGCCGGTTTGCTTGATCAGCGCCACCGTCTCGTTGATCCAAATCCCGGTCGGCCTGTCAGAAAAAGGCCGCCACGGGAGTAACTTAGTCTCAGAACTCTGTACACCACGCGACTTACGGCCGCCTTTGGTCATAGATCCTCCTAGGAGAACGAACCCAGAAGACTCATTTTGTTCTAGTTATCGAGCCCACGGGTCCCGCCAGCGCCCCGACTCGGGCACGCCTAGATCTAGTATAGGCGCAAGTGGGGGTGGGGTGCTATGTTGTGCATATGTATCCCCGGTTGTCCCGCTTATCCACAGCTTCAGGACGCGCGAATCAGTGCAGGCTGGGGTGGAGCCGGGAGGGGGCGCCAGTGTACGGGTCGAGAACTATTCGGTCGGCTCCCTAGCGGGACTGCGGGTTGCATGCCATGTCGCACCTGGTCGGCCTGCAGAACTGCCATACCAGACCTCGCGAGGCTCATCGTTGCTGAGCGTGCCAAAGCAGAATGTGTGTGCCATCGAGCGGCGCCGTCTCGATCGGCTTCCTTCGTCTTTGGCTGGTTAGGCGTGAGGGCGTCCAACCGCTACAACGCCGCCCACGGCCCTGCTGTTGAGGTCATCTACCAATCCCTGCAACGACGTTGCCAAACTGCCGAATGCTGTGTGCATAATCGTGCATGGCAAAAAAGCTGCACGACGGGGTCGTGAAAGACCCTCAGGCCTCACCCACTTACCTTGAATTCAAAGGTGAGGGTCTAAAGCAGCTCCGTCAGGGTATGGTCGACAAGGAAGGGCAGATGGCAGCCTTGGGCGCCCGCACCTGAAAAGCGAGAGATCGAAACCGCTGAAGCGCTCGGCCAAAAGCGTCAGGGGGAAACCAGCACCCTCGCCACCATCGCGAATTCAGTCAGCCGGGGTCTAAGGAAATTACCATCAGTGGGCCCGATGTTCCATAACATTCGATCGACGAATAGCCGATCATCGCCCGCTGTACGGCCCAAGGTAGCGGCAGCGTTTTGGGAATGTCCTTTAGAGCCATAGTGGCCTTGCCATTCAGGACGCTCATCGTCAATTCTGGCGGCAAGAACGCTAATCGCAGGCCTTGGCGAACCACTTTTGGATTGATGTTGGCTGCCGCAGCAAGGTCTTCAACGCAGGCGTACCGACCCGCGGTTAGGTCTGCGAGCCACGCGTGAGCCCGGACTAGGGATTTCACAAGTTTTTCGTCGGCGTGGTCCGGCGCGCGCGTGATGGTGGCAACGCCTTTCGGCTTGGGTGACCAAGGAATGTCGATGGTTCGCTGCTTTCGCTTGATATTCCCTGCATCAACACGAATGCAAGCTGCTGATACCGTCACTTTTACGATTTGATCGATCGGTATCCCGCGCTCTTCGGCTGCCGCCTTCACGAGATTTTCGACCTCGGGGGCCGATATTCGGCTCACGGTACCGGCCTTGTGCGGGCGCCCGCGCATCGCGGTGCTGACATAAAATCGATACCGAACGCCGTTCTTGCTGGAGAAGCTCGGCCCCATGCGATTGCCATTATCGTCGAACAGTTTGCCTTGAAGCAGCGCGCCGCTTTGTGAAAACTTCAGCCTGCGCTTGACGGTGTTTGATTTGAGCAGTTCCTGAACCCGATCGAAGGTCGATTGGTCCAGGATAGCGTCATGCTCGCCTGTGAACCATTTGCCGCCGTGGTGGGTTTCTCCGACGTAGATCCTGTTCTTCAACAGGTGGGCGAGGGGACCGTATGTGAAGGGGATTCCGCCTCGATATTTGGCGACTTTTGTGTTGCGTCGTTTGGTGACGATCTTGCGGCGGTCGAGTTCGGCAACGAGTTTGCTGAACGATCCCAAATCCAGATAAAGCTTGAAGATCGTCCGCACCGTTTCGGCCTCGGATTTGTCGATGACCAGTTTTTTGTCTTTCGTGCCGTAACCGAGCGGCACCGTACCGCCGGTCCATTTGCCCTTGCGCCGGCTGGCCGCGACCTTGTCACGAACCCGCTCGGCCGACAGCTCCCGCTCGAACTGGGCAAAGGATAACAGCACGTTCAAGGTGAGGCGGCCCATGGACGTTGTGGTGTTGAACTGCTGGGTAACCGCAACGAATGAGACCGATCTAGCCTCGAAGGCTTCGACCAGCTTTGCAAAGTCGGCGAGCGAACGGGTAAGGCGGTCGATTTTGTAGACCACGATCACGTCGATCTTGCCGACCACAACCTCCGCCAGCAGCCTTTTGAGGGCCGGGCGATCCAGATTGCCTCCGGAGTAGGCCGGGTCGTTGTATTGCTGAGGGAGGGCCTTCCAACCCTGGAATGCCTGGCTTTTAATGTAGGCTTCGCAAGCCTCGCGCTGGGCATCCAGAGAGTTGAATTCCTGCTCAAGACCGTGCTCGGTGGATTTCCGGGTGTAGATGGCGCAGCGCAGGACCTTCGTGTCATTTGCCATCGGGGGCCTCCGGGCGCGACGCGCGGAGTCCGAAGAATCGTGGGCCGTTCCATTTCGTGCCGGTGATGGCGAAAGCGATTTCGGAGAGGCTGGCGTAAGTTTTACCAGCGTGGAAAAAGCCGTCGGCCATCACGTTGACCCGATACGTCTTACGATTCCAGGTCCGCACCAGCTCGGACCCGGGCTTAATCCGCTGGGGTAGCTCCAGACGGCCGGCAGGCTTGGCCGAAGCGGTTTTTACCATCTGGGCAAGCAACCGCCGGATGGGCAGGGGAAGGTCGCCGTAGGTGTTCACCTGAATCGTGTGAGCAATGCTGCGGCGGAGCAAGTCGGGACCGAACGCCTTGGGCGGTTCAGTTCGAAACAATTCGCGGTAGCGTTTTCTCAGGCCGACTATCGGCATCACCGTCAGCCGACCCAGCTCAGCCTCAACAGCTGGATCGGCTCCATTTGGACCATTGCTAGATTTCATGAGGTCGCGCCCGATCGGATTATTCGATAGATCCTCGCGCCGTCTATCCTCTCGGAGGTGAGGTTGAGCTTCAGCTTCTTCCTGATCACCCCGGCAAAAAACCCGCGGACTGAGTGCTGCTGCCAATCGGTTGCTTTCATAACCGCGGCAACCGTCGCTCCGGTCTGCCGCCGCAGCAATGCGAGGACGATCTCTTGCTTCGATGCAACACCGGTTGATTTGGCTGATGTCGCTTTCGATGAAGTCTTTTTCAATTTGATTGGCTGCGATGCACGAAACTTTCGCGCGGTGCTTTGGGATCCTAACCTTGATTTGTTAATAGTCATTTTGACGCTTCCTTATTTAGCCGGCAACGTGCGGTGCTGCCACTGACGCAAGCCCGCGAAATTGCTATCGCGGGCCGGAAACGGGGAGCGCTTCGACCGATGCCGATTTGGGGGTCTGAAGCAGGAAGCTCACGGCCGAGTGACGCTCTGCGGGCAACCAAAGTCCAGCGAATTCTACGCAATGTTGTTGCTCGTCCGAGTCGTTAGGCGGCACGAGAGCTTAAATTAATGCCTAATATCCACACGTCCGCGAGCCGTGCGCTAGACAAATATCGAAGCGAAAAATGCGCAAATCACCTTTTCAAAGATTTGAAGATTCGATATTCCCCCGTTTAGAGGAGTCCTTTGCGTTCAGTGAGTCGTCCGCGAGATGGAGCCGTCAGTTTGACGGCCACCGCAGTCCTCGCAGCAGGCGTGCGCGGTTGGGCGGACCCGGCAATGCCGTCAATTGCAAGGCCTAAGCGCCGTTAAGTACTTTTTCGACGTCTTAGTCGATGAAGAAACGTGTTCGAAAGGAGCAAGTCATGAAGGACTCGGGCGCCAATTCAGAAACACCCGGCAATAGAAGGCTCACAAAAAGCAATCTCCGGCCCATCGAAATTCAAGTTCAATACCGGGCTGTGACCGAGCTCATACTGGATCAGAACAACCCTAGGCAGCATTCGCCAAAACAGATCAATCAAATTGCAGATAGCATTCGCGAGTTTGGCTTTCTCATGCCCATTGCCGTGGATGCAGCTGGGAATGTGGTGACAGGCCACGGCCGCGTGCTCGCAGCGAAGTACCTCGGCATGACTGAGGTGCCGCTCATTGAAGTTCGTCATCTTTCTGCGGCCCAGCTAAAGGCATTGCGCATTGCTGACAACAAGCTCGCGTTGAACGCTCACTGGGATGAGCGCCTGTTAGGCGAAAATTTCCTAGCGCTGAAAGATCTCGATCTCGACTTTGACCTTTCAATTACGGGTTTCGGCCTTCCAGAGATCGACTTGGTTATTCAGGATTTCAATTCGGTCGCCGTGTCAGGGGCGGATGGACTTCAAAACGCAATTACAGGGGTCGCCGTCTGCCATGTTGGTGACCTCTGGCGTTTAGGTAAGCATCTGGTTCTCTGCGGCGACGCCACATCTGAAGTGTCGTTTGAACGTATTATGCAAGGTGAACGAGCGAACGTTATATTTGTGGATCCCCCATACAACGTCAAGATCGATGGCCCTGTTTCAGGTAAAGGTAAAACTCGGCATCGCGAGTTCGCTCAGGCTTCTGGTGAACTAAACAGCGCGGAATTTACTAGGTTCTTGCATCGTGCGTGCACAATGCTGGAGCAGCATAGCGTGGACGGCGCCATTCACTATATTTGTATGGGTTGGTATGGCGCGGCAGACTTACTTGCAGCCGGAAAACAAGTCTACTCAGACTTAAAAAATATTTGCGTATGGGCTAAAAACACCGCTGGCCTCGGATCGCTTTACCGCTCACAGCACGAATTGATTTTTGTTTTCAAGGCCGGTACGGCGCCTCACGTCAACAATGTTGCTCTCGGCAAACATGGCCGGCACCGCTCTAACGTCTGGAACTACGATAGCGCCAACACGCAGGCGCGCCGAGGCGATGATCTGTTGGCGCTGCATCCCACCGCGAAGCCGGTTCATCTACGGAGCGTACCGGTCGTGTCTGCCGTGGTATCGAACTCGATCCGCTTTACGTCGATACTGCCATACGGCGGTGGCAGAATCTGACTGGACTGTCGGCCCACCGCGTCTCGGATAACAAGGCGTTTCAACAACTGGAGCTCGAGGCAGTTAAGGATCAAGATTTAACCAATTCATCCAGCGACATTACGAACCTCCCGTTGGCTGAACCATCTCGCGAGGAATTTGGAGTCAAAGAGGACCGTCATGGCTAAAAGAGAAGGGAAAGACTACGAGATCGGATATGGCCGCCCGCCTCGGCGCAGCCAATTTTCGAAGGGTAAGTCAGGAAACCCGAACGGACGACCCAAGGGCGCTCGATCGCTAACCGACCGCTTTGAGAAAACTCTGAATGAGAGAGTGACGATCAACGAAAACGGGTCTAGGCGAACCATTCGAAAATCCGACGCGGTCATGAAGCAACTTGTAAACAAGGCAGCAAGTGGCGACTTCAGATCTATCAAACTAATTCTCGAAATGGCTGGACCACTTAGCGAGCGCGGACGCCAAGCAGAGTCAGAGGCTTCCTATCATGAAGAATCCACCGCTCAAGAGAGTCTTAACCGCAAGCTAGATGAATTGAGGGAGAGGTTACTTGCCGGACGCCCATTGTTTGACGATGAGACTGAGGAGAAATAACGCGGATTCGCGTAATGCGCTGTTATGGAACGGCCGCTTTGGCGGATTTTGTTGCAAAGTCGGCTGCTGCTGATGGGCGTTGGCCAATTCATTTAGGGGCGATGGGGTTTGATCCCCCGACCCCGACGCTCTCTAGGCAACTTTTACGCTACGCGATGCACAGAGCCTCAGCGGGGTGGCGGTCGCCCAACTAGCGGTGCGAGCCGTCGCAGGTTCTGGGCGATGGCAGCCAGAACAAATTCGTCCTGGGCGCCTCGTGGACACGCAGTCGAAGCCGGCCGAGCTTCAGAATGCGCTTCAAGTGCGCGAACCGCATCTCGATCTTCTTGCGCTCACGTCGTGACCGCCGAAGCCCTCGGTGCTGGCGAGCGAACGGGCAACATCCCGGGCGTGCTCATGGATGTCGCGCGGGATCTTGCGCGATGGGTCCTTCGGACAGCACTGCGGTTTGAGTGCGCATACATCGCGGTCGAACTTACTGGCCCGATACAGAAGCGTCTTACCCTCATTTACGATGCCGCTTGTCCCAAGCTGCTTTCCGCCGGGGCAGTTGTAAACGTCGCTCGTCGGGTCATATCGAAAGTCGCTACGTTAGGTGCCGTCGTCCCGCTTCGATTTGTCGAACACGGGAATACGGGGCGCGATGCTTTCTCCTCGACCAACCAGTTCAGCATTGGAGCTGGACGTCCAAGTCAGTATAGAAGTATAGACTTAGCAACACTCTTCATGCCCATCGGCTTCGCTGTCGGCAAACTTGCTGAACGCCACAGACGTTCCACAATCTCAATTTCAGGGGTCGCTTCTGCTGCAGCCAAGATGATCGCTTGCGCGAACGTTCACCTTTCGGGCGTCGAACTGCGTGATCACACAGCGCTGTCTTGTATTTGTCCAAAGAGCTCATTTGCCACATCCAAGAAAATTGGCTGCACGGATGAAATTCGTTCGATGCTTCTGCGGCGTCTGGGACGATCAATCATGTCGCTTCACCTGCGACGCAGTCCAGCAGCTTAACCAGGACTGCTCTGGAAAGCCTGAGCAGCGACGTACAGCGTCTCATTCAAGTTCGTCCCGTAGCCGGCCGTTGCTCTGCGGCATTCTGGGTCGGCTTGCCCGGCGCGATGTAATGCCAGTCGATTTCAACTTCCTCCTGCCAAGTCGGTATAATCGATGACGATCATGCGTCCCCCGGCTTTCGATGATGTGACCAAGTTCACGCACCACGCGCAGCCCACTATTCCGTTCGTTCCACGTGGACCAAGCGACCAACCTAATCTAAAATCGGGTAAACGCGCGGGTCGCCGCGATTTCCGCAGTTCCATAGCTGGGGCGTTCTGGCTGGGTAGCTTTAGGACGCGGAGCTGACTTCTGTATCGGCGCCACCGAACGAGTAGTCGATGCCAAGCGCTCGATAGCGCGCGCCGGGACACGCTCATGAACGGGCGAGTGGGGAACAACAATTTTGGCGGTCGTCGAAGCCAACGCAGGGGGCGGATCGGCTCGAGGTTCCGTCTCTTTCGCGACGGGCTCCTGAACATCTGGCAGGTTTGCCAATTGCGTCTGGATCGGACGTCCAGTTGAGCCGCGCGGGGTAAGCAATACGGCCTTGAAGGCTGGGTCGGCAGCCGGCGTTTGAATTGGGCTCGGGCCATCGATGACTACGACAGAGCGGACCCTTCCGGAAGCCTCGACGTCGGATCGGGAAACTAAAACCGGCTTGCCCAATAATCCCGTGGTCGTCTTATAGCCGACCTCAGCACTCGCGAGCTGCAAACTGGGACGTACGACATCTTGCGCGACAACATTGTTGTTAGTCGCGAGCAATGCAACCGCCGCGAGCCACGTGTCGAATATGTGCGGTCGCCTGTTCATGAACGTCGAGCGTCACTCATTGCTTAGGGTTGATATAGTGATCGTCGCCACCTAAAGTCCCGTAAATAAATGGTTCTTGCTTGCGCGAGGTCGCGGCCAAGACATCGTCTCTAACGAGACCAAATAGCTTTCTGATTTCAACATTGGGCGCTAGCATGCGGCTCGCTAATGCGATCGCAAATGGACTATTTTCGCCCTTGCCATCCAGCGCAATTTGACCGTGTTTTGCTGAATACGCGACGAGCGTACCGCCCTCCGGTTCGATTCGCGCGAGGCCACGTCCGATCGATCGCGAGGCGCTCGACATTTTCATCGTGCTAAGGAACGGATTCTCTCGGCAGGCATCAAGGATTATCAGCTTAATCTCCTTTGCGCGCTCGATTGCATCCAGGAACCGCGACAGGGAAATAGTTTCATCCGGAACGTCCCTATCGGCGACCAGGCGCGCGTCAATAGGAACGATGTAGTTCACCCCGTCTATCTCTACGCCGTGACCGGCATAATAAATAACCGCCCACTCGGAATTGTCGGCCAGATCGCGAAACCGTCGCAAGGCGGCAAGCATGCCCTCGCGGCCTTGGTTCTCGATTTTGACAACCTGGCGAAACCCAATCTTCTGAAAAGCCTCTGCAATGATGGATGCATCGTGCAGTGCGTTAGGAAGACTTGCAACTCGGCCGTATTGGCCATTCCCTATAACTAGTGCAACCCTGTTTAACCGTCCCGGAGGCACAATCGGCGATTCCACCTTCGCTGCCTTCATCTTATTGGCAGCTTGCTTTAAAGCTTCCTGAGCAACCTCAGATTTCTTTAACGCTTCCTGAGCGACTTTTAACTGCGGATCAAAGGATAGCGCCACTTTGTAATCGCTCGCCGCCTGAACCGAATCTCCATTCGACTCGAATAGTTGTCCGCGCTTGAAATAGGCTTCTGACGAGACCGGATCGAGCTGAATAGCCTGGTCAAACATCGCTTTTGCCTGACCAAAGGACCTCGATTTGGCGTATGCTTCACCGAGCCCGATGAAGGCATTTGTTTGCTTATCATCTAAGCGAATGCTGTTCTGGAGATCTTCGGTCGCCCTACGAACATCGTTCTTCTGCAGCAAAGCTAGCCCACGCGAGGTGAAATTCTGCGGATATTTCGGATTGATCTCGATGGCTTTTGTGTAGTCAGCAATAGCGCGATCGAGGTCGCCCTTGCGCTGTGAGATCAAGCCGCGGTTGTGATAGGCGAACGCGTAACTCGGATCCAGCTTGATCGTTTCGCTATAGTCGGCAAAGGCGCCGTCGACATTGTCCTTAAGATGAAGCGCTAGAGCACGATTGAAATGAAATGCGGCTCTCTTTGAATCGAGCAACAGCGCCTTGTCATAATCGGCGATTGCCTTGTCCAATTCGCCAATGTTTTGGTGTGCAGTTCCGCGATTGTTGTATGCGGTAGGGTCCTTGGGGTCGATCGAAACAGCAGAGTCGTAGTCTTTCAGCGCGGAAGCCCAGTCGCTCTTGTCTGTCCGGGCGTTGGCACGTCCGATGTAGGCCGTTGCGTAACTAGGATTTATGCCGATGGCTTGGGTAAAATCGGCAATCGCCTTTTCGATGTCGCCTTTGTCCCGCAACGCATTGCCGCGCCCGTTGTAGGCGAACGGCGATTTCGGATCCAGATCGATGGCTTTGCTGTAATCTATTATTGCACGGTCGATTTGGCCGCTTTCGCGCAGCGCGTTGCCGCGCCCGTTGTAAGCGCTCGCCAAGTTATCGTTGAGTGCAATGGCATCGGTGTAGTCCCTAATGGAGGCTTCCAGCGCGCCCTGGCGCAGCAGCAGATCCCCACGATTATGGAAAGCTTCGGCGTTCTTCGGATCGATCTGAATCGCGCTCGTATAGTCGGCGCGCGCTTTTTCGAGTTCGTTGCGGTCGTAATAGGCGACACCACGATTGACGTACGCCACCGCCCGCTGGGTCGCGGGTACGGCGGAGCCCTTCTTGAGAATTGTGGTGCATCCTAAGATCGCCCGCGCGGCATCGCCGGAACTGCAATCTGACCAATTCGACGCAAAAGAACTCGGGATCGGAATTCCTGCGACCCAAAACAACCCGGCCATGATCAACGGCATGACGCAGGAGCGGTTTCGCAGCTGGCCCATACTCCACCTGTCGAAATAGGTACAAAAACCAAGAATATTCAAATCCCTCTACGATAGCAAGCCCTACCTGGCCTGGCTAGTGCAGTTGAAGTCGGAGGAGGCAGAGGGCGGAGGCTTTGTCACAAACTCGGATGGTATGTGAAGCCTCATTTGAAAGCGAGAAAGCAAGGTCTGCTCGGCTGTACCCCATTCGCAACAGTGCGCAAATCAATTCGCCATCAAAGAAAAAGGACTAGTCATTTAAGCCGAATTGCAGGAGTTTGGGGAAATAGGGGATCCGATAATGACAACTAAAAAGTTTTTTCACGCAGTTGTATCGGTATCGGTATCGCTCGCTACTGCGTGCCTTTCTAGCCCAATGCTAGCCGCTGGCGGATCCGGGGGATCCGGCGGGGCCGGTAGTTCCGAAACCTCTATAAATGGTGGTACCGGGGGTACCGGGGGCGACGCTGACACGTTCGGAGCAAATGGAGCCCCGGGATCGGCCGCTGCGGCTGGGGAGATTCCGGGAGGAGCGGGTGGAGCTGGCGGTAGCCCCGGAAATCCTGGCGGTGCCGGTTTGCCGCTTGTTTCTCCCGCCACCACCACCAGCGGCGGAGGCGGCGGAGGCGGAGGGGGCGGAGGTGTTAGCCTCGTTGGCGTTTTTCCAGTGAACGATATTCCGCAAATCGGCGGAAACGGTGGGGCGGGCGGCGCCGGTGGTTCAACCTCCCTCACTGGTCCTGGCGGAGGCGGCGGAGGCGGCGGAGGCGGCAATGGTGGCGCCGGGTTGATCATTTCAGCCGGGCCATTTACCAATAACTCGGTGATTACAGGCGGCAACGGCGGGGCCGGCGGTGAGGGCGGTTCGGTGCCTTTTTGTCCTGATCCGTGCTCGTTCACTTCTCCAAATCCCGGTTCTGGCGGGGGCGGCGGCATTGGCGGCGTTGGTTTGGTGTCTACCGCCTCAGGTGTGACAATCACCAACAACGGAACGATCCGGGGCGGAAACGGCGGAAACGGAGGATTCGGCGGCGGCAACGCGCCCGGGGAGGCTGACGGGGCCCTTAGTGGCTTCGGCGGCTCGGGCGGCATTGGTGTCCAGTTTGCGGCTTCGGGGGCTACGTTGATCAACAACGGTACCATCCAAGGCGGCAATGACGGGTCGACGCCTTTGTCGTTAATTCAGGGTGCTGGTAGGGGAGTTGGCATTTCAGGATCGAACCTAACAATCATCAATAGCGGCACAATTGCCGGGGGGGGATTGTTTGGTGGTGGCTCCCCTGGCAACGCGATCGAGTTCACGGGCGGTGTAAATAGCCTGACGATCACCGGGACGTCTTCGATCACCGGAAATGTCGTAGCCCAGAGTGGCGATATTTTTGCACTCGGAGGTGCAACCGCCGGCAACTTTATGATGTCGCAGTTGGGTTCTCAGTACTTGAACTTCGGGCAATTTCAGAAAACGGGAACGAGTGCTTGGACGCTAACGAATGGACCCTCGGCGACGGCGCTGCCCTGGACTATTGTGGCTGGCACGCTCGATATCGGCGCAACGACCCAGATTGCTGCGGCGGTCAATAACTCCGGCAGCCTTATCGTGGGAAATGGCGGCTCGCTAACATCAACTGGCATTGTTAACAATGGAACGCTGACAACTGCCGGGACCATCTCCGGCGGCCTGACAAATTCCGCGACGGTGAACGCGCAGGGCACAATCAATGGTGCGCTAGCTAACAATGCGGGTTCGTTCACGGTAACGGGTCCATTGACGGCCAACAATTCATTTACGAACGCCAGCGGGGCGACGCTTGCCGTGGGAGGAAATAGCTTTACCGGTATTACGACCCTGACGAACAATGGGTTGGTCAGTATGGCTGGTGGTACGCTAGCGACGACAGCCACAAACAACAATGGCATGTTCAATGTCGCTGGCAATTCAACCGTGAATGGCTCATTCAGCAATGCCGGTACGGTCAACCTGCAAAACAACGCGGTCGGCGATACGCTTAATGTCGGTGGCAACTACGTCGGATCACCGGGAAGCAGAATCCTGCTCGACTTCAGCTCGCAAACTGCCCAAGCCGACCAGGTTCGCATCACGGGGAGTGCCTCCGGATCGACCGCTGTTTCGGTGCTCAATCTGACCCCATTGGCTCCGTTCACGACAGGAGCTACCATCATCCAGGCAAACTCGCCGATTGTCCCCAACACGTTCACGCTCGTGACCGCGCCGTTCGGAACGACTACGTTGGCCCTCTTGCCGCAGAATGGTGGCCTGCAACTTGCTGTCGGATCGATTCCGTCCGTAGCAGGTCTGTCCAGCGGCATCGCTTTGACCGCGGCCCAGACGATTGCGTTCCAATCCTCGAATGTGGTTTTCGACCACATCTGGGAGGTGCGAAATTCTCTTAACAATTCTACGGAACCCCAAGCTCAAGGCTTTGCCGATGAAGCGCTCGGCTATACGGCAAAGCGGAGGGTAACTGACGCATTTGCTGCCTTCAAGGCGCCACCAACTCCCGTTGGGCCGACGGTTCGTCCAGCGGTTTGGGTCAAGGCATGGGGCGACTATCAAGATCAAAATGGCTCAACAGTCATCAACTTCGGTGGGCAGACATTCCCCCAGGATCTCGGTTTCCGGCAGCGGACCGGCGGTGTGTTGGCCGGTGCCGATGCCCTGATCAAGAACGTCACTTCGGCCAACGACGCTCTGCTGCTCGGCGCCTTGCTGGGCTATACCGACTCACATGTCGATTTGAAGGCTTCTCCGACCACGCAAAATTTTGACGGCGGCAGCCTGGGCGTCTACGCAACCTATCTCAGGGGCAACTGGTTCACCGACCTGATGTTCAAGACTGATCTCCTCAATGTCAGCATCAACGGCGGCGGAATCAATCAAAAGGCTGATCTGGTAAACTATGCTGTAACGGGAAACATTGGCTATAAATTCGATTTGCCGAACAAGTATTACGTCGAGCCGACGGCGGGTATCGAATACGTTAGCTCGAACTTCAGCGGCACTACCGCGTTCTCTCCGACCACCATTGCCCTCAATGATGGCGAGGCCACGCGCGGACGAATCGGCGCCAGGGTCGGCACCGAATTTCTGGTCAATGGCGTGCGGATCGAGCCAAGCCTGCTCGGCTACGTTTACAGCATTTTCAGTCAGACGGGTAACGCCCTGGTCTTCAGCAGCACGGGCATCACCCTTCCATCCGACGTGGGCAAGGTCCGTGGTGAGATCCAGGCCGCCGTCAATTTCTTCAATCTCACGAACGGTGTGTCAGGCTTCGTGAAGGCGGATACGCGCTTCGGCGATAACTTGACCGCCGGTGGCGTAAGGGTTGGTTTGCGGTATCAAATGTAACGAAGGCGCGCTTTTGTGGGCACGCTCAGGCGCGTAATTTGTAGCCGGGAAGCACGGGTCAATAGACACGGGAGTTCGGGTAGCGCATCGGCCAAACGCGATTTCTGGTCACCGGAACATCCAATGCAGTGCCGAATCAGACGCTTTCAGGTTCGTGGAGGGCCAACTCAGGCCCTGTAATCGGCCAAACAGGCCCGAATAAGGCCTACGGACGGCAGAATTGGGGCCGTAAACGTCGCCTCTAGGCTAGGCGTCACGCGGTGCACTAAGCCCAACCACATCCTATCGAGTAACGGCCCTCCTAATCAAGACCGCCAGTTGAGATCCGGCCCGACCGTCTTTTCGGTCTCAACATGTGATAACCTTAGCGCATCCGCGTGAAGGCCCTTAGCGCCTGAATTTCGGGCCAACCATAGTTTGACGCGTAACGTATCGTATTCCGATCGCCGGCTTTCGTCCGGGCGACAAAACCATACGTGCACTCGGCATTGGGATAGATTGCGGCGCAGGCCGCCGGCTCCGAGACCGCCGGCCCTGCAATCACCGGTTTCGCCGCAAACGACATAATTAGCGCTGCGCTCAAGGTCAATATCTTTGATTGGGTCATTTTGCTCGCACCTCGTGGATTCTAAATGCCTCACGCCAAAAAACGTTCCCTGAGACATGTACATTGGTCGCAAACCTAGGCTACCCGGTTCAACGGCGAATGCCAACTTGAGTTAGAGCAAGCGCAGGCCGGTGGAGTCAGACCCTCACAGCAAATTAGATTGCTTTCCTCCGTCAAGAAATTGGCAGTGATTCGTCAGCAAAAAAGGCAATCAGCGGGTTTCTTCTGCTAGGTCGCCCAGAAAATCCGCTTCACGGACCAGTCAACAGCTGTATTCAGTCAGTCGGCAACAGACAGTACCAGTTAGTTGCGGCGTTCACTTCTCAAGCCCGGTGTCGAGATGCGTGTGCTTTTCAGGCTATGCCTCTGATGAGCTGTGCCCATACGAAATCCTCTCCCTAACGGAGGCTCACGTGAGCAACCAGCTTAAGGTCGTCTATCATCCTCTTCACGCCTTGATTCTGAATGGCGCGAATCCGCGCCTCCATAGCCGGCGACAAATTCGCCAAATTGCCCGCAGCAGCCGAGAGCTCAAGGCAACGGAAGGCCTGACCATCTCGGTCGATCAGGCCGGAAAATATCCGTGCCTTCATGATCGCCGACAACAAGCTGACGGAAAACGGTGCCTGGAGTCACAAGCTGCTCGCCAATCACTTCATCGAACTATCTGCGCTCGACCCCAACTTTGAACTCGAAGTCACAGGGTTCGAGATGGGCGAAATCGATTTCTTGATCCAAGGCAGGTCGACGAGCGAGACGGGAGACACAGCCGATGACCTCCAGAGCATTCCGTTGAGGCCTTCTGTCGCAAAACCCGGCCTCATCTGGCTACTCGGGCCACATTGCGTGTTGTGTGGCAACTCGTTGGAACCGGCATCTTGCGCCGCTCTCTTAGAAGAGGAACGCGCCGACCTCGTCTTCACGAAGCCGCCGTATAACGTGCGAGTTCACGGACATAAGGACAAAGCACCCGAATTTGCGATCGCGTCGGGCGAGATGAATCGCGAGGATTTTATCGATTTCCTGACAACGGTCTGTTTTCAACTCAAGCGATTTAGCCAATCCGGTGCGAAATCTCCATGGATTAGGCGCCACGCCAGCGAAATGCTCGCGGCCGGAAATGAAATTTTCCCGAGCTGAAGAACATTCGCGATGGGGTAAAACACAACGCCGGAATGGGTTCGTTCTACCGAAGCCAGCCTGAACTGATACTCATCTTCAAAACAGGAGGTCGACCTCACCGGAATCAATGTCCAACTTGGTAGACACGTCGTCACCGACCCATATCGGGCTGCAAACGATTTTGATCGGTCAACTGAATAGGACCATCTGCTTAAATGCACCCGACCGTCAAGCCGGTCATTTTGGTCGCCGATGCGATCCTCGATTGCTCAAGTCGGGGTGATCTGGTCCTCGATCCGTTCCTCGGCAGCGGCACCCCGCTCAAGAGAGCTTTAACCGTACGCTAGATGAAATGAGGGAGCGGTTACTCGCCGGACAACCATTTTGACGATGACATTGAGGGGAAATAAACGCCGATACACGTACTGAGCGACTATGGAATGACCGCTTCTGGCGGAATGAGTTGAAGAAGTCGGCGAGCTAATCGTTCGGGATTGACGAAGGGGCAAGCGCGGGGGGCTGGTGCTTAAGCGGGCTTCAAAGCAGGCGGCAGGATCAGCTTTGCCAGCCATTCGGAGGTTCTGGGCAGTGGCCGCCAGGAGCAACTCGTCCCGAGCACTAGGTGGTGTGGACTCTAAGCATTCCTTTTAGGCGCAAATCAGATTCAAGGCTTCTTTTTGGGAGGCAGTCTTGGGTGTGAAGGACCGTTTGGTTTTGAGCGACGCTGCGTGGGAGCGGCTGGCGCCGCTGATCATAGGTCGGCCCGACCAGCTCGACGGAACTCGACAACCGGATGTTCGTGGAAGGGGTGCTGTGGATTGTGCGCACGGGCTCCTCCTGACGCGATCTTCCAGAGGCGTTTGGGGATTGGAACAGCGTGTTCCGACGCTTCAGTCGATGGAGCATCAAAGGTGTTTGGTGGCGGATATTCGAAGCAATGTCCGATGATCCGGACTCGAATATCTGATCGTTGATTTCTCGGGCCTGTTCGTGGATTGAACGCGGGACCTTGCACGCAGGTAGGGCAACACCGCGGCTTCAATGCGCAGGCTTTACAGTCATGCTTGCTGCCGCGTAGAGCAGTGATGTCCCGTCATTCACCAAGGTCCCGGTAGAACTCAACACCTTACCGACTTGGGCAGACATAGAGATCGTGTTGGTAGGCGAAGTCGTCGCGGGAGAACGTCCCATCGTCGCGGGCGGCTTGTCGAACACCGGAATGTGCGGCTCAAGCGCATCTGGAGACGTTGCGGGCGGCGGAGGTGGCAGTGGAGGCACGCATTGGCGGTAGTGGCGGCGCCGGAGGACCCGCCGGTGCAGGCAGCACGGCAGCGTTGGCGGCAGCGGTGGCAGGAGTGGAGTTGGCGGTGCTGGCGGCTAGCCTGCAGTTGACGAACAGTGCCGTTTCATGAACTCCGCTTCAGGCACGATTGCACCGGCATACGCCACCGCGGTCGCACTCGATGTTTGATGCCGGCCCCAGCCGTCCGATCCGCGCCTTCGAGGCTGATCTGACGACGGAAGAGGAGGGCCTGGCCATGCTCGCAGGCGCCGGCGTCTGGCTCGGCCGGACAGTGCGGCGCGCTGCTGCTATAGGCGAGGCTTGGCCAATCACGAGCACCGATTAAAAAACAGTAAATTGTGCCTTGACTCGATGCATTACGCCAGATCGTATCTGCCGGTTGCGGCTGACAAAGAGGGTCTGGGGGATGGACGCAATTGCCTTGGTGGACGGGACGGGTCGTTGGTGGAACAAGGATTACGAACAGGATATGGCACGGTCATTTTGTTCGCAGATAGCCAAATTATTTCGCGGAAACCCAAATTACAGGCGAGGTCCTTCTGATGAAGGATATCGCTTCAACGAAAAGGCAGCTGAGGCAGTCGACCTCCTGCATGTCGCCCGAGGATTGGGAGCGACGCGATTGTTTCTTGCTGGCTACAGCCGCGGTGCCGCAATCGCCCTTGAAGCTGCTGAGCAGCTTTCAATCCGCAACGTTCAGGTAGACGGTCTTTTTCTGTTTGATCCGGTTACCCGTGCTCCAACCCGCGGTTCAGTTTGCGCGAAGTCGATACCGCAAAACGTGCGCTTTTCGCGAACGGCGTCTCGCTCACTTGATCAAGCTCTAGTAAAAAAATATGAGGGCGTCCTTCCGATGAAACCATATAACTTGGCGGCTCTTCCGGCGTTGCGTGGCAATCCGATCAGACCAGAGTTCGGAACGTTCACAGTCAGTCCCTGCGGCACAGGCGACCATCAATCGAAGACGTTCAAAGGATCGCATGGTGCTTTAGGGGGCGTTGGATGGGCAGACGTAGGGGAAGATGAAAATTGCCAACATGAGGTTGCAAGCTGGATGAACGAAGCCTTCATCTCACTTTCTTTAGGAATGAAAATACAGGCACCGCCCCTGACTGCTAGGTTTTGAACGTTCCGCGTGGCCAAAGAGTCGGTCTGCCGACGCAGTAATGGCCTTAGGAGAAATCTTGGTGATTTTGTCATGACAGAACATGATGTAAGCGAATAGGTTTGTGGAAGCGCGGGCATCGACAAACCATACGCAAGCCCCATGCTGCGCCGTAACAGCCTCATGATGATCTTTTGGACCCTAGCGGTTTGTGCACAATCTACCCAAGTGTCCAGGGCTGGCGCGCTAGAAAAGCCAGCATCCGGTCTGAGATGAACTCTAGAGTTGAAGTCCTAAGTGAGTACCACAACGATTGAATGCTCTACGTCCGCTGGGCTTGTTTCGAATCGGCACAAGAAACGCTGTAGAACGCTGTGATGCAGATTGACCAGCCAAGCCTTACGGCGTTGGGCGCTGCCCGTCTGCGCGCGGCGCATCAGCTACTAGACGGCGCTTCTATCCTAGTCGATACACTGGCCACACGGATCCTCGGACCCGACATCGAGAATGCGCTCAGGCACGCGCGCTTGTGCGATCATTTCTCTCGTTCTTATATGCCTGGACCGGAGTTGCGCTGGTTCATTGCCGCTCGCGCGCGCATTGCAGAAGATGCCCTGAAAGCCGCGGCGAATGAAGGTGCAGCCCAATTCGTGATACTTGGCGCCGGGTTCGATACCTTGGCCTATCGAACGCCGCTCGCTGCTCGTCTCCGCATTTTTGAAGTCGACCATGCAGCGACCCAAGCCCGAAAGCGGGAGATGCTTACGGCCGCCGCTATTCCGGTACCGCAGTCACTTTCGTACGTTGCTATGGATTTCGAACGGGAGACGCTGGCAGACGTCCTCGGATCAGCAGGCTTCGCGACTGCCGAGCGCACCTTCTTCAGCTGGCTGGGCGTGGTACCCTATCTCACCGAACCGGCGATCTGGAGAACGCTCGGATACATAGCGCAACTGCAAGGCGGAGCCGACGTAGTATTCGACTACTTGAATCAGACGGGATCCTTTACTCCGGTCAGCTGCGCCGAGTATCGGGATCTTGCGGCAGAGGTGACCGCGGCAGGAGAACAGATACAAAGCTATTTCGAAACCGCGCCACTGTGCGCAAAATTGAACATGATCGGCTTCAGGAGAGTCGAAGACACCAGCCCAAAGTCGATTGCGGCGCGCTTCTTCCCTGTAGCTACAAGCTCACAGCCCGACAAAGGCGGGCATATTATGCGCGCTTCGACGATTTGAGCTGGCAGCCAGACATTTCGACCCATCTAACGTATGGCTTGCTTAGAAAAGGCACGTCTTGGAGTAACCGGTCCAGGATGCTCCACGGGAACACCGCTGCAATTTGCGAGGGATCACCTGCTGGCTATTCGCTCGAACCTGATGGCTTGTTCCTCCTCCATCGTCTTGTCATTGATACCAACCAACCCGCGGTAAGGCGCAATTTTCGCAAGATTGATATCTTGCGTAAGTATGTGCGTTTTGATGTCAGGGGGAAGCTGCGCAAAGTTGCGGTGCGTCTTAAGCGCGTCCCTCAAATGACTACTGGCAAGGGTGTCGACGACGCCATTCCTGCCGACGTGGCCGCCCAAATTGAAATAGCTTGCTTTTGATGTCACGACCACTCGCCATTGATCCAGGCGCGGTTGCGATTCAAGCGAGAACGTCTTGACCTCGGACGTAGACGGCTTGTTGACCTTAGAATCGACTTTGGGTTCCGTCCGCTTTGCAACCTTGGGATCAGCCTGGGGCTCTACCTGTTTGGCAACCTTAGGATCGGCCTGCGGTTCTATCCGCTTTGTAACGCTCGGTGCCAACGTTTTCTTAGGTGGCGCGGACGCAGGGACCTGACTGGGCTGATCCTGTCCTTCGATCGGGAAGGTGCGGTCGGGGTCTATCAATCGCATCAGCGGAAAACTGAGCGCTTGTTCGGATGACCGCCCTGTAGCGAAGCCTGGCAGCTCATATGCGGAACGTTCCACAGGGCCCACATTGGTGAGCCTGGGTATGTCCTTCACAGTTGGTTGCTGACCGGGCCCGACTAGAGTGAATATTTCGAAGATCACCGCACCGGCTGCGAATGTCACTGCCAATACGGCACCAATCATTGGCCAATCCACAGTACCCGAAAACATAGCCCGGAGATTACGCATGCCGCTCTTTGGTGTGTGACCAATCCCGTTCGATAGCAGCGCTGTCCACGTCATACGCTTGGTCGACTTTATTGAATGCTATAGGGCTTCGCTTTGAAGGACCAACGAACCCCGCGCAATTGGCCCGTCGATTCATCTGGAATGCGCAATTCACTGGTCCATTTAGTTAGAAACGCGAGCACATCAGATTGAGTCCTGGCTTCCGGCGGTACGTCGGGCAGGTCCAATATCTGAACTGGTTGTGAGCTCAATATCGCCACGATCATGGCTTCGCCACTGGGCGGCGAGACCACGAATTCGATTCCACTACCAAAAGGATCCGTTGCAAGCGGTATCGTCAACACGCCGCCGGGCCTTACATAGTTGCCATTTTGCTTGTTTGCCCGCGCGAGCAACGCCGTGCTTGGATAGATCTGCGTGAGATGTCCGGTCGCGTCGACATCGACTAGCACCAGATAGCCGGGTTTCTTACTGCTAATTCGGAAGGAAACGCGGGAACCTACGCTGACGGTCTGGCCAGGCATCATATCGAGAGTGACTTCGGCCGGATTCACTACTTTCACAGCATTGAGATCGCTTGCGTCCATTAAGCGATCTGTGCTGGCCACTGGCGGGAAAGGCGTGGCCGCAGTGGTCGGCGTAGTCGGCTGCTTCAGCATTCCGCTTTCATTCGCACCTGGTTGCTCGCGCGGCGAAGGCTTTTCGGGAGCAGGTGAAATCACCGGTGGTGGCGATGCGGTCCCATCCAGAATGACCACTGCGGCGACGGCGTGTTGCGCTAATGCGTTCAATATCGCGCAGCACACGGCGATTTTTAGAGGGTCCGGCAGCGACATGCTTTCACCCTTAGGGCGCGGTAAAGAAACCGACCGATCCCACGCGGGCGTCGGGCGGAAGATACTTGTTCAGTATTTTGATGAGTTGTCCCGGCGCTTTCCGCCGATCAAGTTGCAAAAGCGATTGTTCGAGGTCGGCCAATCGCAAGGGCGACGTTACGGCAACGACCTGCTCGGCGCCGAATGGCTCACGTACGCGAAGCGGAAGCCGCAGGCTTCCGGCTGGGGGTATCGCAGCATCCTTCCCGATTGGATATAACATTTGAATTGTACCATCGCCGGATATGTCGAACAGGATGACCGAACGTCCCGAAACATCGGAGAGTTCAATCTGAACGAGATGGTCTTTTCGATACTGGCCATCGTCGGGCGTGATCCGAACAGTTTGGGGGGTCTTCGTTGCGATCTTCTTCAGCTCTCGGATTGCAACTGTCCGGTCGATGACGGACAAGAGGTCCTCCTTATCAACCCCGTAAGCGACGACATCGCCCCAAGAAATGACGTCGCGGGACTTTTGGTCCCAAATGAGATCGGGGTTGTCGATGGGTCGGACAATTTCGATCGTGGCGTCGCGAGAGGATAATTTGGGAAAACTGTTGGTTCGGCCGTCGAGCGCAGCTAGTCGTATCGGAACCGGGCGCTCAGGAATAATTGGCGCTGACGACGCATTTGGATTCTCGGTGGATCTTTCCGGAGTCGAGGCCGTAGCCAACACGGCCGGAGCAGAATTCGCATTAGCCAGTGTCGGCCCCTGCTGCGTTAGCTGAAAGACGACATCACGATCCACCGATCGACCAGGAGACGTCTTGGTGACTACGTTTTGGCGCTGATCTGACAACTGGTAGACGACTTGTCGCACGTTTGCGAACAACTCCTTCAACGTAACCTTGCCATCACGGTCTGCGTCGGCGCCACCTTCAAAAGCGCGCGCGACGGCATAACTCAATGCTCCTCGTAGCCCGTCAACGCCTGGGATTTTTACTTCCGGCGCCTTGGTATTGCGGTCGACCGCCGCGAGGAACGCGGTATGGTCGAGATCAAGATCGGCGACCGGATCAGATTCATTTGTCACAGGAGTCAGCTTGTCCACCGACAGGGTATATTTCGATACCTGCCTAAAGCTCATTTCCGATGCTCGGGGATCGATATCCCGCGCCATACCGCCGCCGTGACAGGTATCGGCGATGAACAGCACTTTGGCACCGCGCAATTCAAATTGCCGGATGAAATGATTGAATTCGCTCCCGAGAATTCGTTGTCGCGAGCCCTCGGCCGTAGGTTCAAAACCGGGCAAGAGAAATACGTCCTGAAGGCCGTCGGGCTCAGAGCCCTTGACGGTTTCAGGCTCTTGGGCACCGTGACCGGCAATCGAAAGAATGATGAGATCGCTTGCCGCCGTCCGTTGAACGAGATCGCTGATTTTCTGCAGTATGTTGGCGCGATTAGCCTGCGCGTCGATCAGCGTGACGATGTCGTTCGTCCCCATCCGTCGCAGCGATCTGTCGATATCTCTAGCATCCGCGACCGATCCTTTGAGCGGACGAACGTGTTCATACGCGTCGATGCCAATGATCAGGCCTCTTATGGTCCCGCCGTCTGGATTTTGCAGATATAAGGTGGTGGTCGATGGAGCCGCCAAGACCATCGATAAAGAGAATGCCGCCAAGGTTATGGCGGCGGAAACGATGGTGGCTATCGCGCGCATGGCTGGCACTTCAGATGCCTCATTGACGTATGAACTCGACGCGCCGGTTCAGGGCATAAATATCGTCTTGGCTAAGACCCGCCGAATCCATCACCTTGAAGGGTTGGCTTGAGCCGACACCTTTGGTTTCCATTGCCGTGCTCACCCCAGCTTCCTTCAAATACGCCGCGACCGCTTCGGCTCGTGCAGCTGAGAGCTTCAAATTGGTTTCGTCGCTGCCTCGAATATCCGTGTGGCCAACAAGTGTTATGCGCGCTGGGCGCTGCTCTTTGAGTGCATCGGCAAGTTCGCGAACGGCCCGTTCCCCAATTGGCGTAAACGTGGCCTTTGCATATTCAAACGTGATGGGCACCGGGACCACCTGCGGCGTGATTCCGCGAACTGAGCGCGAATAAATGCCGCCGATCGTGCCGTCGCGCTGATCGCGCGCGGTTTGGACGAACCGCATGCTTCCGTCAGCCATTTTCGTATTAGCTGACAGCAGGCGGGCCTGTGCCGAGCGAGCCAACAAACCCTCAATTTCGAATTTCTCCGGCTTGGAGGGCGTCAGGGTCTCGTTTTGAACGACAGCGATCGCGCGGTCGTAGGCTTCCGCAGCTTCTGCAAACCGACGCTCTCCAAATCGAATTTCGCCCAGGGTCGCCGACGCTTGCCACAATACCTCAGTAGTTTCCGCTGTGGTGATTAAGCGCTCATATTCAGCTATCGGCCGTCCGCGCGCCATCAGGATCTGGACCGCCGATAGACGAAGCGCAGCCAAACGTTGTTGAACACGGGTCTGGAATTGTCCGCAATCGGGACTTCCAGCGATCTTGTCGACCAGTGCTTGGGCACCAGTTTCCTGGGCCGTATCGATGGCTTGATTGAACTGCTCCAGCAACAAACTGCAGTCCGCGCTGAGGGCAGGGCAAATCGGGGCAAACAGGCATCCCAAAGTGGTCGCTACAAAACGATACCTTATCTGGACAATGCCTTTCAGGCTCATTTGTGCACCAAATGGTCGAGTGACGGACGCCAGCTAAGTCGGAAAAGTGCCATTATACTGCAAAGGCGAGCCGGCGACAAATCGCCGTCAGGGCGGGTGGCGTTTCCAGTTTGAACGATTACGATCGAGTGCTGCAAACAGGTCGCCATGCCGTTACTGCGTCCCGTGCAGTTTTTCTTCCAAAACGCCGGCCCAAACGGGCCTCGAATTAACCGAGGGTACCTATTGCGGAACACGTAGGGGTGCCGGAACTCACCAATCCCGATGGCACGCATCAATCGTTAGGTGCCGACAAGTAAGCAATCTTCCAAATGAATGAGAGATTACAGCCTCTTAGTATCACTATCACGACGCCGTTGAGCTTGTGCGCGACCCAGCAACAATACCGAAAAAGCAGGTGGATTCGGTTTCTCCGAGAGGGATCGATTACGCGTCAAACTGAACGCCTGCGCGTTGCTGGCACTGGCTGCATTCACCATTAAGCGTCTGTGCATGTTGAACGTATTGCGTTCTGGACTACCTCCGCGATCAACCGTGCCGCCTTGCGCCTCCACAGTGCCGCCAAGATGGCCGCCTGTAGGTTGTCCCTCAATTACTTATGCTTTTTCTTTGGCGAGGCAGACCCAATTGGCTTCACTACTTCCTTCTTTTTGGCTGCGACAGCTGTTGTGTCTTGCTCGGCTTTGTACGAGCCTTGTGCGACAACCGTGTTGTCGTCCGCCAGACCCTTGAAGCGCACCGGCTGATAACCGCGAGACAGTAGCGCCGCTAACGGGTAGACATTTCGACAAACTCTGCCGTTGCAGCCGCCGGTAGCTGATTCCATGACCTCGGCCTTGCGGTCGGGAGTGAAACGCAAGAACAGCATCACGTGCGAGCCGGGCTTGTTCAGCGCGTCGCCCGGACGCAGGTCCCAAGGATTTCCGACGGATTTTGCAATCGCCGGGATGGCCGCGGTCGTATAATGGACCGAAAGACCCCAAACGGCGCTCACAAACGCCGAGCAGTCAACACCTGCGACATCGTTTCGCGGCGTATTGCGGGTGCACACATTGCCCGCCTTGATGCCACGCGCCATTTGCACCCGGAAATTTTGCAGCGAGCCGTGGCAGCCCCAACAATACGGCACTCCGCGCACCTGTTGTCCGACCTTGCCCTGCAGGTACCATGGCCGCCTTATCCGGTTGAAGCCTGAGCAGGTCGTGTCAGGATCGCTGCCGTAATTCTGCGGCGTGAGAGGCCATTGGATGCCTTCAAACGCGAAGGCGGTTTCAATGGCTTGTTGACGGTTTGACGGACGGACGGCAGCGATCGCGGTGAATTTGCTTGGTAGTGAGACCGTGGCGAGTTGCGGGGGACGGACGTCGATGGCTTTGACACCCCGAAGTGTCCGGAATCCGACGCCGACAACATCGACACCCGCTCGGTCGATGCGCAGGAAATACACGTCGCCATCGCCAGAGATTGTAACGAACCGGCGGGTTAGGGGTGTATTGGCTAGCGGTAGTTCATAGATGCCTTCGAGTTCACCGCTTGGCGTATAGCGGGCGACGAATGTGGCGGCCCCTGAAGAGGTGCCTGGAATGTTTTCGCCCAGAATGTAAAGTCGATTATTATTGTCAATTTCGAGAAATTCGACCGCGCCCAGTTTATCGCGCACACGTAGGCGGATTTGGGCGACCACCGCGTTGTCTTCCATCGTGCGTACTTCGACGAGCACGCTGCTCTCAGTCTTTTCAGGGATGATGTCCGCAATGACAGAACCGCGGCCGCGCGAGGCGACATATTGTCGGCTCGGCTTGCGGCCCTGCTTGACGGTGACTGCGCGCGTATTTTGATCGAGTACATCGAGCGCATTCCCTGGCGGCTGCGATCCCATTTGCGCGAAGGCGGATGTCGCAAACCTGTCATCGACTGAGCGTGAGCTGATGTCCTCCAGTTGGACGGTCGTTCCGCCCACGCCACGGGTCGATGTCGGCTCGCTGGAGACCTTGAGGGTCCGAATTCCCCCGTCCCATACTAGAATCTCGTCTTTCCGGACTACCAGGTCATTAGGCTGCACACTGCCAGGCATCACGAGAATGCTGGGTTCTTCGATCGGCCGTTTCGGATCGAAACGCACGATCCGCTGATTGAGCTGGTCAAGCAAAAAAAGATTACCTTCGCTATCCGCCGTCAAGGCCTGAGGGCCAGTCAATTCGACGTCCGCGCTGGCGTCGGCGATTCCTACCGAGCTCGGTGAATTCCCGCCGTCAAAGCGCTTAATAATCACGTCGGCGGACAGAGCGGTGCGTGGCCACAGGACGGCACACATGGCGAGGAGCGCAAAGCTAAAAAAACTTTTCCGCTGTTGCAACATGGTCACCAGCAAAATCGATCAAAAATCTAGCAGTGACCTTATCGCGTCGGACGGAAAGTCAGCAACAGGAAAGGAAAAGCGAAAGAGCGCCATCTCGGCGAACGGCGACCATGGTTCTACCTTTGCTTGGAGGCGGTTGCGGTGCGCGGCCCCACCGAAGTCTGCCCTGATCGAGGCGTTGTTCGTTGGGTAGTCGCGTTAGGGGAGGATACCGAGTGCCGTCCCCATTGGTACACAGCTCAGCGACGGCAGGTTGAGCGGTAAGCGCCAGCGGAGAATTCGCCGCAAATTAAGGGTCGCACGCCACCGGCGGCCCAATCAGATAATTTGTCAGGGAGCGGCCGGTATCAATTTTGGTGTGGCTGGAAGGTCACAATTGCGAAACCGATCCACCGGCAACATGTTGCTCCAAAGACACATTCTGGGTTCCGTCAAAAAAGCCGTTTGCTGGCAAGGAACCTGACCTGTCCAATCAAAGACATTGATCAACAATGTTATGTTACCGTGAAAACGCTTAGATGCAGGCCCAGCTCACCGTTAATTCCAAAACCTTGGGTGGTTATGAGGAGTAATAATGAAGCGAGCAAGCCGCCGTTACGCTGTCCTCTTTATAGTGCTTTCATTGATCGCGGGCACTAGATCCGCGCTATCGAACGATACGGCAGCGGAACTCTCAATCGGAGGGCTTCAGTTTGCGCGTTCTGCCAGCGTTATCATGAACAGCGAACTGCTCCAGATTTCGCTCACTAGCGTGCGCGTTCGATATCAGTTTGTGAATACCGGGACAGCGCCCGTCGCACTTTCTGTTGCTTTTCCGCTCCCTGACATCGACCTCTCTGAAGGCGAAAACATCGCTTTTCCCTCGAGCGATCCCGTTAATTTTGTCGATTTTGAAACAAAGATCGATGGCAAACCAACGAGCTTTGCGATCGATCAGCGCGCGTTCGTGGGAAAAAATGACGTCACGTCTGTTTTGAAAGAACTCAAGCTTCCGATTCTGCCGCTCGGCGGGCAGCAACTTCGATCGCAGGATTTATCCGAGGCGACCCGCAGCAGGCTGGTAGAAAGGGGACTACTGACGCAGATGGGAAGTGATGAAAGGGGACGTCCGCTCTATCAGCCGACATGGCTGGTAAAAACCGCAGTAGTTCGTGAACAACAGTTTCCGGGCGACCGCCCAGTTACAGTCGAGCATGCTTATCGACCGATCGTTGGTGGTAATTCGGATACGATCTTGAGGAAAGCGCTGCGGCAAAACAAAGCGATGTCGCAAGAACTCGAAAAATACCGCAAGGATTACTGTATTACAGACGCCTTTTTGGCCCAGCTGGACAAGATTGCAGGCGGAGGTCAAGCCAACAAGGCCATGATTCAAGAACGACGCGTCAGCTATGTTCTCAAGACCGGTGCAAATTGGGCCGGGCCGATCAAAGACTTTCGGCTTCTCGTTGATAAGGCCGGAAAAGAGCTTCTCGTCAGTTTCTGCACCGGCAGCTTAAAGCAGTCCTCTGAAGGCGCCCTGGAATTTAACGCAACTGATTTTACGCCAGATCGCGACATCAAACTTCTGTTTTTGGGCCGATTCTAGGGTCTGTATGAACGGACCTACTGAGCGATATCATGCGCCCTCGAGAGGGCGACGATGGCAATCGGGGTCGCATGTGTTCTTCATAGTCACGGACGCGCGTCTATTTCTGAATGGTGAAATATCGCGCCGACGCATTCATCGTGATGTTGGAGCGCTGCGCCTCGCTGAGCGCCTGGAAAAAAAACTGATCGGCTGAAGTAGGGCGGGGTTGTCTCAGCGAATCTAGGACGCGAGGTGTCGTGACCGCCATGAGAAGCTGCGGTGCGTTCATGCGGGGGGCATCAATGTTGCTGGAGAACGAGAGAGCATCGGTGCCGGGCTTCAGTAGATAGGATACATTCTGGACCTGCCCGTCATCAGTAATCAGCAGCAGTTCCACGACACGGTTCGCAAAATTTTCAATATTTCCGGCGAGAGCTTCTCCCGGTTTCAACTTGACGGAGTTAAGCGAAATTCGTGGTGGGCGAGTGCCTTCGCGAAGTCGATTCAGGAATGACACTGCTGGGCATTGTGCCGGCGTAACGAGCCGGACACCAATCGAGGGTTCAAATCCCTGGCTTGCCCGGAACGCCTTGTCCAGGGAGTCGAAGGGCGTTGTCGATGCGCCAAAGCCTTCCAGAACGGCCGCGCTCGCGCTAACCGCAACAGGCGTTACAAAGAAACATTCGCCGCCTTCATACTGTTGAACGAAGCGACGAACGACGTCAGTCCGCACCGGAATTTCGTTCGGCAATTTCGTAGGCATTGCCGGAGGCTCTTTGCGCGTTTCAGCCTGGGTGGCTGTCGGAACCGGAATTTTTTTGTCCGATGGCTCTTGAGTTAATTGTGGGGCCGGTACCGATGTAACCTCGGTTGGAACGAGCCAGACATATTTGTAATATGCAACTCCAGATGCAATCAGGGCGGAAAGTGAAAGGACGGTGAGCGCGCCGTATCGAATCCATGGTCGCATGCGTCCGCTCGACGAGGCCACTTCGACGATCGAAGCATCGCGGCGTTCGGACGAATTTCCCGAAGCATTCTTTGCTAAACCGACCTTCCAATTCTCGATTTCAGCCATGGTCAGACGATTGGCAGGATCCGGCTGGAGCATCATCTCCAAAAGTGGACGAATTCGAGCATCGACCGCGCCCAAGTCAGGGCTCCGGCGACGCTTTTCCACAAGCTGAAACTGCGTCCCGCCCATATCGAGCTTCGTTCCGGTCAAAGCGTAGAAAAGCACAAGTCCGAAACTATAGACGTCGGATTTGGCGGTAACATCGCCACCGAAAAGGCCGACCTGCTCCGGCGACACAAAGTTGTGTTTACCAGCAAAACCATTTCCAATGATCGTTGCATCGTTGAGCTGAGTTGAACGAGCGATACCAAAATCGATGATCTTGGCGCGGGCGACATCGCTCTTCGGAACGATGATGTTATCGGGGGAAACGTCGCGATGTGTGATGCCACGCTCATGGGCCGCGTTTAGGCCTGAAGCGACTCTCCGCATCAACCGAAGCAAGGCCTCGAACGTTAGTGGCCCTTCAGTCAACATATCAGCGAGCGATCGGCCGTCGACGAATTCCATTGCCAAGTAAGGCCGCTGTAAAACCGGTTCGACTGTGAAGACGAAATACCGGACGATTGCGTCGTGCATGAGATAATGAAGCGCCGAAGCTTCCCGGCGAAACAGCGCGAGCGCAGACTCGTTCGCGGCCATATCGGGGAGTAGCATCTTGATCGCGACGGCAGTGCCAGTCTGAATTTCGTGGCTCTTGTAGATTTCGCCCATACCGCCGACGCCAATTAGGTGGTCGATTTCGTAAATGCCGTTGAGTCGGGTCCCTGGCGGGATCCGGTGGTGCGCTGTCTGAAGCGGATCCTTGGGATTCACGCGTTCACTCCCAATCGTTGGTGGCGGGAGGATTTTGCAGAATCGCGGCCGGTACGGTTTGTTCTCGTTGTGATTCTGGCCTTAATGGCCGAACGACGACGACTGTCACATTGTCAAGACCTCCTCTTTCGAGTGCAAGCTCGACAAGCGCAGCGGAAGAAGTTTGCGCGTCGTGGGCCGAAACGCATTGCAGTATTTCGTCATCAGCTACGTGCCTTGTCAGCCCGTCGCTGCAAAGAACGAAAATATCACTGTCTTCAAATGCTCCGGAAACGAACTCGAGTTCTGGATCGTCCTGAACTCCTACAGCTCGCGTGATGACATTGTTGGGCCAATCCTTGGCTTCCTCAGGAGTAACCCCGCCGCTCGCCAATAGCTCCTGAACCTCCGTATGGTCGCGAGATACCTGTCGAATAATGTCGCGCCTTGCCAGATAAAGACGACTGTCTCCAGCCCAAAGGCATGCATAGTGATCCTCCGAGAACAGCAGGATTATTATGGTGGATCCGATAACCACGCCGCCGCGCTGTCCCCTCATCTCGATAATTTGCTGATTAGCGAGAACTACCCGGTTTTTGGTTTCTTCAAGGAGCTGAATGGCGGAACTGGTGGCTGAGATAGTATCGAGAGCCGTGACAATAAGGTGGCTCGCTAACTTCCCGGCTTCATGTCCTCCCATACCGTCGGCGATTGCCCAGATGCCCAGGTCGTTGCGCACGAGATGAGAATCCTCGTTTCGCAATCGAACTTTGCCCGGATGAGTGGCGGAACCTGCGTCAAACGTGAAGGCGTTCATCGTTCCTCCGCCGCAGCTTGTCAAGCGCTCTCGATTTCATCGCTCACCAGCGCACCAGTGAGCATGATCGAGTATCGAAACGGATCCGGCATTCCCCGTGAACATAGTGCCATCGGCGAGAAGTCTCTGCCGCCTTCTGTCCACCAGAAGGTCGCGGCCGCTGAAGCTCCGTGATTACCTTGACGCAGAGCAAGCAAGGAATCCTGGAACGCTCCGCCGGAGATAACAATCCCCAGCATTGTCTTGCCGATCGCGATGGTCCCTGTTGTGGTGCCGACTTCGGGTTCGGCTATCGGCACCGGCATCACATCAAGGGCCGTGGAGATACTCTCGAACGAGTTGGCTTGATCGAGAGTCGAAAGCAGCAATCCTTCCGCCGCAGCGAACCAGTCAGCTTGAATGTTTAGATCCGGCGGCGGGATCGAGTACGACGGGTCGGCCATCGCCAGCAGTGTCAATGGATAATAGCGTCCCACCCCATCCACCGATGGCATGATTGCACCTAGCACTGTCGCACCGCAAATGTCGGCGCCGAGCCAGAACCGCCAAACCGGAGCGGTAAGGAACGCACTCTGCCATTCCGCAGCGAGTTGATGGCGGCTCGCTGACATGCAGGCCTGGACCCAAGGCTCCCATATCCTCAGAAAATCATGCGGTGTGGCCAACGCAATGTAGTCGCGCTTGGTGCCGAGTTTTCCAAATAGACCGCACCGCATGGCCCATCAAATACCGCTTGGACAGCGGAACTCCCTTAGTGCGCTGAGATTCAGCGGATTTTTGATAGAGCCGGTCGTGATCTGGTATTTGAGTTCCCGGCCGGCAACAATGAAGGTGGTATTAGCAGTTTCCGCACGAACCGTCATCGATCCGGCCTCCAAGATCCTAAACATTGACCATGGGCCGGTGCGTTCCAGCACGGATGGCTGGCTCGAAGCGTCGTTGGTGACGGAAATTGCGGTTTTCATCGATGGTCCGGGCCACACCACATTCGTCGGCGCGACGCTCGCTGAGGGCGGCGGAGACGGGGCCGGGCCGGGCGTCGTTGCCGGCCCAACGGGGCTCACGATGGGAGTGCCACCCAATTCGATTTTCGCGCTTACGCCCGCACCGCTAATTGTTGGGGGCAGTACGGAGAGCGCGACCATAGGCTGGGTGCCTCCATTCTGAAAAAACGCGTCTCGGATATAGGCGGCACGTTGAAACTGCTTGAGAGTATCAGCTGAGAGCGTATTACCCACGGCACTTTCTTTCCGCCATGCCCAGTCCGTTCTCGAAGTGTCGGCATAGGGGGCGAGCAACTGGGAAAAAAACTTGTCCAGCACGCCGTTTGGACTGAACAATTTGGAGAAGTCTCCCAGCGGTACGTCTTGATTGCTGCCGCGGGAGAACGGGTAGCGATTGGTAATGACTTGCTGACAAACCGGCGTGACCTGATCGCGCAGTGCCACCAGCAATTGGCCCGCCGTTGACGCCGCCATGTCGCCCTCGAATTCGGCCGCGGCGCCGCGCAGCATATCTGAAAACGGTGGTGGAATTCGCGCCGCATTATTGCGGAGCGCCGCGACCTGAACTTGCAACGCTGCATTTGCCTGCGCGGTCAGCTGAGGATTTTCGATGATCAGCGTGAGGCTTTGCGCAATGTCGTTCAGATTTGCGACGATCGAATCGATAGGCTTTCGAGTGCTGTCGCCATCCAGAACGGCATGATACGGTTTGAATTGAGCCTCAATCTTGGCGCCAGGTGGCCCATCCTGCGTGTTGAATAAAAGTGCCGACGTTACCGTCTTCAAATTGGGCGGGGACGTCGCATTGCCGCTATTTGCCGGCTTTTGACGTTCACGAGTCAATGTCGATTCATCGCGTATCGATTCGAGTATTAGCCGCAACGGAGAGCTTGGTGCGGAGACCGCACGCAGGGCCTGATATCTAGGCTTATCGGCAAGAAGCTTCTTCATTTTCAGCTTTGCCAATGCACTCCGCCAGGCGCCAATAAAATCGTTGCCATAAAGGTCGAGCAAATTGCTGGCCAGATTATCGTACTGCTGATTAAGTGACGCTTGCCGACCGGCTTCACCCAGCAACCATCGATCGCGCTTCATTCGTTCTGAGAGATCGCCCAACTTTGCGATGAATTTCTCGTGGAAGCCATAATAGGTGAAAAACGCGGGAATGCTGATCGTGTCGAGAGATTGGCCTTGATCAGCTTCAAACACGTTTGAAACATCCAGGCCGCCTTTGCGTGAAAGCATCCAATCCTCGCTCGCTGGCCCTCGCGCTTCCGATTTCAGCAACTGGTAGGCTCGCTGAGAAACGCTCAAGCGTGCCAAGGTCTTCTGGGCTTCGGCTACAAGGTTCCCGTCGAGTTCGACCAGCGGCGCCCGCTCGGTCTCAAGCTCAAACATTGCCGCCAGATGTTCTTCAAGTAGTCGTCGGCCTTCCGCATTGGTCGGTCCGGGATAAAGATTCTCGGCCCAGTCGCGTTGCATCCATGATTTTATCAGTGCCCGATCCGGCGGCTGGACGCCTCCGAGCATCATATAAACCTTCAAAGGCTCATAGATGAATCCTGCGTCGGCGATCCTTGCATTGAGCTGCTCCTCCAGACGGTACAGTAATCGCGGGCGGAACAATCGCTCGAGTGCCGTATGATAGGCGCTTTGGGCTGACGATTGCAGGCGGTCGCGCTGACTCAGACCGAACCCCGCCGAAGTCGGAGTTGGTGAAGCGCGGTTGCCGTATCCTACCGGAGTATTCCTTAGCCGATGGAGCAGAGGCAAGACTTTGTGTAGTTCGCGGTCGTCAATTAAAGTCTGCTGTATAAGAGGGCCTGCCGCCGCCGCATATTCGTCGTCGGCTCGCTCGTTTTGCTCGATCAGGTCCCGATTGTACTTGAAGCTGGTGAGCCAACCGATTGTCAGTCCGATGGAGATGAGTCCGACCAGGGTCAACGAGATTGTTTTGAGGATCAGTGCCCGCCTGATTGCAGCCCGATCAGTCGAAACCCAGTCAGCCTCTCCGATAATAACCTTTGAAATCAGATCCGTCAGAAAATAGCTTTTCCCGACTCCCGAATAGCCAGCGCTTGAAACCTGTTCTGCTCCGAAAGTGCGAGCGAGCGATCCTATAAGCTGATCGATCGGGGTGCCTTGCTGGGTTCCTGACGCAAAATAGAAGCCCCGCAGTGTTGCGTTCACGTGATAGCGGGTTGGCTCGAAAATCTGATTGAGGAAATTGAACACCACATGCTTGAGATGCGCCATTTGCGTGGGAAAGCCGAATAGCGAAACCCGATAGTTGGGCGACGGCTCTTCTTGCAGCCGGTCGATCTGATCCTCACTGAGCCACTCCAGCAATTGATCGAACTGGTTGGGTATCTCGCCGACGAGATTCTTCTTCTTGGTAGCAGTTTGAAAAGTTGCTCCCCAGACCTGGCGGCGACCGGCCTCGTTCAGATAGCTGAAATACTCGGTAAAGCCCGCAACCAGATCTGTTTTGGTAAATAGGGCGTAGACCGGAAAATCCACTTTGAGGCGCTGATGGAGGTCAAGCAGTCGCGCGCGGATCGCATTGGCGTGTGCGGTTATTTCGGCTGCCGGCAAAGTCAGCAAATCTTCCACGCTGATCGCGACGATTACTCCGTTAATGGGTTGGCGCGGGCGACTTTTCTTCAAGAGGTCAAGAAAAGAGAACCAGCTCTGCTTATCGGATTTTGCATCGGAATCTTGCGTCGTGTACCGGCCAGCGGTATCAATCAACACTGCCTCTTCAGTGAACCACCAGTCGCAATACCGCGTTCCACCGACGCCAGCGATAGCCGCTGGCGTCGCGCCCTGAGAGAGCGGAAACTTCAACCCGGAATTCACGAGCGCGGTCGTCTTGCCGGCACCCGGCGGACCGATAATGATGTACCATGGCAAATCGTAGAGATATCCGGAGCTGCCACCGCTCGCAGTTTTCAGCGTCTTCAGCGCATCCGCCATCCGCTCCTTAAGCACAGGCTCGTCGTTGACCGGTTCGTTTTCAGCGGTGATGGCTTCGGAAATTTGCTTTGCGGCCTTCCGTCTTCGATAAAATGAAAAGGTGCCGAAACTCGCCACTCCAGCCACGAGCAGGACAACCGCTATCTGGCGGATGATCGGATTATTGAGAGGACGCCAATCGCCAATTGCGACCAGCGGACCGGCAAAATATATCAAAGACGTCAGCGATCCGAGACCGATCCCGATCAGGACTATACGAACAATTTCCTTGCTAAGCGTCATTCCTGTCGCCTTCATTATCCCGACTGTTATTCACTTCGCGCGATGAATATTTCGACGCGACGATTGTTGGCGCGTCCTGTCGGTGTAGAGTTCGTGTCGATCGGTGCGTCAGCTCCCTTTCCTTCAACTTCGACTCGACTGGTGTCGGAGAGACCCCGCTTCAGTACGGCGGCAGCGGCCTTGGCTCGCTCGAGCGATAGTTCAAAATTTGACGGGAAACGCGCACTTCGCATTGCAGTATTGTCGGTGTGGCCGACTACGCGGATTTTCCCGAGCTCCTTTTCTAACGTGGCAGCGAGACGTGCAGCTACAGGTTTGAATTGCTCGAGAACAGTTGCTTGCGCTGACTCGAACAGAATGAGGTTGCAGACCCGGATGACGATGAAACTCGCGGTCTGATCGGCGGTCATCTTGCAGGAAGTGTTTTCTGCCGCGAGCGCATTACGAATTCGCTGTAGCTGCGTAATTCGCTCCGGGGGCGGAGGTGGGGGCGGAGGAGGCGGGGGAGGCGCGATGATCTTTCGCTTCAGTTCGATCTTGTCGGATGGGTGCAGCGATAAGGCCACCTGTGCCGCTTTCTCGGCATTTGAGGTCAACCAGGTGCGTAAGGTAACGAAACCCGCAAAAAGAAGTGCTGCTGCGACGGAAGCAACCAGCCAGATCGGAATACGAATACGCTGCCGGCGATTTCCTAGTGCCTGGCCGCGCCAATGCGGCGAAAGATCGCGCATGACCTTGGGGCGAACCTGGCGAAGCAGCTCGTAAAGGTTACGCTGGATCAATTGCAGTCCGGCTACGCCACCCGCTGAGGTCCTGTGCATACCCTGGAAGCCAAGCGCAAGGCAGGCATGCTGCAACTCAAGGATGGGATAGTTGACCAGCGGATCCTGCTTAAGCCGATCCAGAATTTCAAAGAACCGCACACCGCCCACTCGTTCGCCGAAAAATCGGCTGAGCATGCTGTATTGAGCCCAGACATGTCGCTCGTCCGTGGGGATATGCTGAACAATATCATCGGCGGTCGCACAAAGAATATATTTGGCGGTGTTTGCCTGCTGCTCGGAAGTACCTGCGGACCTAATGTCGGTTTCGAAGAATTTCACCGCATCAGAAACTTGGTCCATCAAACTCGCGAACGACGCACGCATGAGCGCGATGCGAAGACGTCCCAACAATTGAAGGAGCGGCCCGGCGGCTCGCATAATTGGATTGGCGTTCGGTGCGACGAGATCATCGACAAGCAGTATCGGCGCCGCGGGTCGCTGTTGCTGGGCCGCAGGCACATTCTGCGAAGAAATCCATTCTTCTGGCGCATGACTGGATGGAGCCGCAGCGAATGGCGAGGAAGGTGCGATGACCGGCGCGACGGGTGGCGGTATCGGCTGGTATTGGGACGCCGTGGGATGGGATGACGCGGGAGAGACGGAAAGCGGGCTTGGCGAGAATGGATTTCGGGCGTCGGGAGCGGACTCCCGTTGCGCGTCGGGGGATGAATAGGGAGAGGGAGGCTGGGGCAGCCTTCCGCCCGGATTGGGACGGATGATGGTTCGCTCACCACGTCCAAAAGGATCTATTGGTTTGTCCTTTTCACTCATCGTCGATCTTCAAGGATGGCCCAGAGGTACAACTCGAGTGCTGGCCAGTCTCCGGAGAAATGCATGCCGATGGACGCTGCGTTGCTGAATTCTGGCCAGAGCGGCGACTTTCTGTCCAGATAAAAATAGACGTGGTCGGTAATGGCCCGGATATGCGGTGGCGGCGTCGGCAGGTGGACCAAAGGCAGACCGGGGAGATTCGCGTGAACAATTTCGTTCATCTTGGTGTTCGGGCCGACCTTAAACAGGTGCGGGAAATCGTTCTGAATTTCGACGAGCGGTCGACGAGCAGCAACCTCGAGCACGAACGTTGCGTTGCGAAACAAACTTCGATCGCGAATTGTGGAAATAAACGCGTTGTTGGCTCGTTCGATGATTTCGAGGCGAATGGCCCTGCGACCGAGGCGTGCGCTCAGAAAATCTTGGAGATCGCGCATTACCGGCCCGAAGACGTTCTCGAGATCGTCATGATCGTAAGCGGGATAATCACGCGCTCGTCGCTCGGGTGTCGCGAAAGTCGCAAGCTCACCGACTAGTCGCAAGAATTCCTCAAACAGCCGTTCAGGGTGCAGGTAGCCGGAGGAGCTAAAGTGCTTCAAGACCGCAATGTGGCGGTTCAACAGTTGCAGGACCAGATAATCAGCGCTCTGAAGGCCTCCCCCGGCGGTTGGGTCGGCCGCATAGCGTGCCAGTTCCTCAAGCTTGTTGTCTATCCATCCGATCGCACGGTCGATCCAGCCATTGACCACCGGATGTGCGCTGCACAGCAGCAAGGGGGGCACATATTTTTCGTCAAATACGATCTGCTTGTCCCTTACCTCGAGGATGCGAGTCATACCTAGGCCGATATAGCCCGGCTTCGCTGATTTGCGAAGATCATAACCCAGCCGGGGGAAGGCGACGTCAATCTCTTCTTCGACGCGAAGGGTCGAACTGGAATCAACGAAAGTTTCAGCGTTCATCACGAAACGAGCTGCACTTTCAACGTCGCGCTCATCGACCTCGCGCGTGTTAGCGGCGGCGACCGGGATTGATAGCCAGACAATTTGTTGCGATGCGGTGTCCGGAATCACGATGGGTGGGGGCAGTGGACTATCGGCAGGGATTTCGAAAGGAGTACCGTCCGGCATAACGCCGGCGGCTCGCCGAAGCCCAAATTTGCTTTGCTGTGCAAGGTCTCGGTCGACCTCCAGATAAGAAAATCCCCATGGATAGGGTGTCGCGTAGCGAACCCGCGACGTGAGCAGATGCTCATGATAGCGGTCATTCTGCTGAAAGTGCTGTGGCCGTAAGAACAGCCCCTCCGTCCATGCCACCTTCGTGTACCAGGACATTCTTGATCGTTACCTATCTATCGGTGCCCAGGATCAACTCACTGGGCTGGGACTACTTTCTCTCTCACGGCGAGGTGCCGGGTCGGGCTATCCATTGCGCAAGCAGAAAATGGCGTTCCGTCAACTATAGCAATCTATCCTACATCATTTCCAACGCGGTCGTAACACTCGGCAAAGTAATCCATGAAAACCTTGAGCATGCCGTCGTTCTGATGCTGAGTACGCGCCTGCCACTGGGCGACATAAGTATCCCATAACCGAGCCTTGTTGGAACTTACCATGGCTACCAGGCCGCGATCGGCCTGGGACTTGGTCTCGATCTTTGCGGGATCGAATTCCTCGAGCATCAGCTTTAGGGCCTGCTGCATAGCTGCGTAGGTCTTGACTTGGTGTCGCTTTACGTCGTCGAATGCTTGAATCACTGCTCCATGAGCATCGAGATAGCCGCGGTTCTTGGAGCCAAACATGATGCGCATGGCGTCTTCCGCAGTCGGGGCGAACTTGAGTGGATTGTTGTCGAACGCCTGAATCGTAGTTTGGTCCGCACTTCGGACGAAACGTTTCGCCTGCTGGCGCGCATCGAGAAGTTGTCGCATGTTCTCGAGAACGAGAATTGTCAATTGACCGAGCTGCTCGGCGAATTCGGCTGGATCTCGCGATCCAAACGGATTGTCGGCTAGTCCGGCCCCGCGAGCAAACATTCGGTTGAAATCTGCTCCAACCGCACCTGCCATCGCCGCCGGATACTCCCGCGCAGCTTCGCGATCGGGCTGTTCCGCGCCTTGCTTTTCCGGGCGTTCAAACGCGCTCGGCTTCGCAGGAATCGCAGGCGGTAAACCTCCACGGTTGCCGCTGGAGGTTTCGAACCTGGACGGAAGTGAGTTGTCGGCAGGGGCCGCTTCGGCAGCCCACACGTTTGCTCCAGGGGGGCTAGGTAAAGGTCTGCGCGGATTCGGGGCAGGATTGGGTACTGGTTCCGCAGACCGAACCTTGGAGGCTCCGCTGGACCAACTTTCGTCAAGCTGCGCAACGACATGCGCGGCCTCGGAGCGCAACGGCGCGCTTTGCGGATCGAAGGCCGGTGGGGAATTGGCTGGCGGGACATCGACGGCCCAATCGAGAAAGTCTGGCTGAAGGGGTCTGAGGTCGTTAGAGCCCTTTAGCTCCTTCGGGTCGATGGGGGCCGGTATATCCTCGTTTGGATTCCAAATGGCGGCGTAGTCAGGCGCCGGAACGCTTGACGATGGGGTCGTTGGGGAGATGATCTCTTGGTCAAGTTCTACCGCGATTATATAGTGCCCGACGGCAAATCGATCTCCGTTGCGCAATCGGTGCGGCGCCTTAAGCCGATTGTCGTCGCCTTGCAGAAAGGTTCCGTTGGCGGAGATATCGTGGAGCCAGTACCCGCCATCCCGCCATCGCACTTCGCAGTGCTTGCCGGATATGAGGCGGCTCGAGTCCGGAAGTGTCCAATCGAGATATTGATTGCGACCGATATCGATCCCGCGCTTGCCCTCTATCGAAATGCTCAGTGGCCCGCCGTCTGGCAGGCTCGTTTGGTTCTCAATTCTCAGTGTAAGTGCCATAGCCTGCTTCTTTACAGGGTATCATCCCTTTGTGCATCGCAGCGAACTTTGCGCCTGCCAATACCGTTTCGTCCAGTCGCTTCTAAGCGGGGCGGCCTTTGCCTCCAGTCATCGTCACGCCTCCTACCCCAATCCGGTTTCGGCCAGTTTGATACCTTCAGCAATACAGAACCGCAAACGTGCCAGACGTTCGGCGCTTCCAACCCTTGCAGCACTGAGCAGGATTGCGATGCGGACGGCACGAGCCGTCATATACGGCGGAGTGGGCACGTGTTGTTCACCCAAGGCGTGAAGCCCGCCGGCCCATCCAGCGGCAAGCGCCAGCCAAGTGGCGGGATAGTTTTGGTCGCCATTATTCCCGATATCCAACGCTGTCTGCCTGTGCTGGTCATCGGGCTGATAGGCCCAGGATTCAGCGGCCAAGAAGCCCGGAGACCGGTCTTGCGCGGCATCGATCGTCAGGGTTTTGACACTTCCGCATGCCCACCATACGGCCTCTCGCCGAGGCAAGAGATAGGCGCAGAACGCCACAGCGTCCGGCAGCTTGCCGGCCGACGACAAGGATCTTAGGAAGTCTAACGGTGCTTGGCCGGTCGGCGCTACGCTGATCTTGTGAATCACTTCCGGGAATGCGTCGAACAGGGCCTGAGCGGTTGCGAAACGGACTCGGGACATCAAACAACCTCGGGCGTCGGTATGCGGCGTGTTCGCAAAAAATTCATAAATCGTCAAACCTTCGCATCTTGAACCGGATGTAACAAGGGGCATCGACCGCCCCACGTTGCGAGCCGGTCTAAACGGGTATGCCGGCGACGACGGCGGCCGCGGTAACCAACAGCGGAGTATTGAGGGTGGTGGCGACATTTACCGCGGGTGCCAGGATATTGACCGAGGCGTCTGCCTGAATGTTGACTACGGGAGAACGCATCGAAATCGCCGCTGGCGTGATTGCGATGGTGCTCATGCCAAAACATACGTTAAGCGTGATCCCCATCATTGCGTCGACCGTCTGCTGTCCGATGTCGAGGGTGATGGTTTGATTCCCTAAAATGATCTCCAATGTGTCGTTACCCTTCTGGATCGTCCACGACCGATTGCCGCCCACTGTCCAGGTCTGGTCGCCGCCCATATAGGGTGAATCGGGACTAACCACGCCAACGTTCCCTGTCTGGTTGGCATTGACGTTGACGAGGTGGTCCTTCTGGGCATGCAGCCTGATGAATTCACCGCCTTTCTTGTCCTCGAACATGAATTCATTATAGCCGTGATGGCCTTTCGTGGAGTCCGACTTGGTGCCCGACTGGGTCTTCTTGCCTGGCAGGTCGTAGGGTACCTTGTTGTCGCCATTGTAGACGCATCCGGTGACCAACGGCCGGTCAGGATCGCCTTCAAGGAATTCGACGACTACCTCCATGCCAACACGCGGGATGAATTGCGTGCCCCATTTTTTGCCCGACCAGGCATGAGCGACGCGCACCGGGCAGGATTTCTTCGGCTCGCGATCCCAGAAGAATTGCACCCAGATATGAGCGTCCTCATCGGTCGAGATTTCCTCGCTTTCCTCGCCCTTCTTGCCCACCACCTTAGCGGTTTGGATGCCGCAGATAAGCGGCTTCGGGGTCACCGGGAGCATACGGAAGGGGCGATCGCTCGGCTGAAATTCGTAATTTCCGTAATAGACCTGCTCCTCGGGGCCTCCACCGCCCAAGCCTGTGCGGTAATGCTGGGTGCCAAAGCGGTGCGAGCAACGTACTACCAGGAACTCCCGATTTTCCGTATCGATCGGATGTCGTTCGACCGTGAAGAGGGTGCCTGGAAACAGGGAAGCCGCGTCCCCGTCAACATATCGGCGGTGATCGTACGACTGCTCGGCCTCAAGTCGGAACTTCGAAAACTTGCTTCCCTTGCTCAGTTCGTCATATTTTCCAGGATAGTCATAGACCTCAAGCTTCGCATGCTGGTAGGTCTCCGTCCCCTGATTGGGCGCCCGAAGCTTCTTGCTTGGCTTCTGAGGGTCGTAATCATTAAATTCGATCTTGCCTGTGCGGAAGCGACGTTCCGAAACCCAGGCGCCGAGCAACTGGTCTACGTGCAGTTCTGTGCCCTGCAAAGGCAAGTAGGGTAGCTTGGGGACGTCCGGGTTGGTCTGGTGGGAGGACCGTGAGTCGGCCAGCACCATGATGTGCTTGCCGTTACGGTGCTCGAAGAAATAGTAGATGCCGTACAGTTCCATCAACCGGGAGCAAAAGGCCAAGTCGGTTTCTCGATACTGAACGCAATAGGGGATCTTGTCGTAGTCGCCGGTGAGACGAAATTCAAAATCGGGAAATCCACCCTTCGTGAAAACTTCCTCAATAATTTCCTTGACCTTCTTGTCGAGAAAAATGCGGCAATCGGCCTTGTAGCCCAAGAGATAAAACCAAGGACGCAGCACCAGCCGGTAGTGGAAAAAGTCGTCTGTTTTTCCCACCCATTGTGCTCGGGTGAGAATGCCGTCGAACCTGCGAACCTTGCCCCGATAGGCTTTAAGCTTGATCGTGCACGATTTGCCGAGCGCCGCGTCGAAATTGATGTTCGACTGTTCGCTGAGCGCGTCGACCTGGAATTCGAATAGTTCGCCCAGCCCTTCGGACCCGGTAAATTGGGTCAACACGAGAACGTCTTTGCCCAACGGCGTTGTCAATTCCGCGACGACGTCGGTTTGAGTAAGTGCCATCGAGCCCTCCACCCTCTCACAAAGAGTTCCGGTGGAAAAAGCTATTCGAACCTTCGTATTTTGTCGAGCGACCATCGATTGGGTTCAGTCTACTCTCAGGTGGCTCGCCACGTCTGGGACGTGAGTGCGCGGCACTCACTGAACCAGCCCAGCCGCGGCCAACAATCACGCCTTGTCTTCAGTCCTCTTGGGAAGTTCGCATGACTGATAAAGTTGAAGGCGTCATCCGCCCCTTACGGCAAAATATTCGTGTGAGCCCGTCTTGGGTTGAGGGGTAGCGAGAATTCGGCCCTTGCTATCGAGGTCTCCCCACCTCGGACCCAACCTCATAATGCCCATGAAGTTCGACTGCACGCCGCCCATCGAATCGAAAATTCCGCTCCTGTACTTGAGCTTCATTCCGCCAGGCCAAGGGTCAAGGACGAGAAATTCGCTTCCATCCTCGTTACAACCTACAACCGATACATAGTGCGTCAGGTTTGACGCTTTGATGTGGCCGTTTTGGTCCGTTGCGAATTTATCGTCGTGTACCACGAACAATACTGTCGCCGTACCTTCTGCCAGTGAATTTTTCATGCGCTGTGCACCCGCCTTGATTTCGTCGTTCAGAAAATCAATCGACTTGATGAGCAAGCCGAAGGCGTTCTTCTTCATAGGCTTCATATAAGGCCGCATCCCCCACACATCGTGTGACGACCCGAAGCTGCTTCGGTTGAAAGCATCAATAGCGGCCCCGCAGTTCCATTTTTTTTCAACGTTGGGATCGGTGTTTTGCTTGAGAGGCTGGTCTACCAATCGATCTTGCCAGTCCTTTAAGAACTCCTTTCGAACGGTTTTATCTCCCAAATCATTATTGGCAGGGTCGAAAATTCGACGATAAACCCAAAGATTGAACGGATTTTCGCTACGCCCCAGATCGGCGATCAGATCGTGTTTCATGCCGGTGTGGTTCAGCACGTTGCCGACCCGCAAGCTCAGCATATCATTGGCTGTCCCGCCTGAGTCCCAAACATAGGTGATGCCGCTCGCGTTGGGGACCGCCTCAATCGTAAACTGGACGCGCGCCCGCTTCGCGTCGAACGTCTTGTCGACGATTTTCGCCCATCCGTCTTCCTGCAGCTTGCGCGAGCCGATGACGAGACTCGGGTGGTCGTTCCGCCCCCATCCGTCGTAGAATAGCGTGATCCGCTTCGCTCCGCCGGTCTTGGGTGTGGAGTCTAAAGCGATTTCATTGATGATGGTATTTTTGCCGATCTTGAAATGACCCATGGCGTTCTCCGGTGATTATGAATTCCAGATAATCGCTAGACTAGCTTGGATTATGGGCGCCACATGACGCTTTTTTGTATCGCTGCCGCGGAGGCGCGCGTCGGCGATTCTTAGGAGTGGAGCTTGGGGGTGATGTGCGTTCTCGGTGGCCAGGGGAGGGGGCACCTGCCACGCGGCTTCACGAAGCGGACGGCATGATGCCATGCGGGTGCGATGTCGCGCGGAACACCGCTCTTTGGGGGCGCAATGCCATTGTAGGAAACTGGAATTCCCCGATGACCCTCGGCTTCCACGATCGCGCGGTGTTCGTATTTGCTTTGTTCCGGGCCAAGGCGGGTTGACCGAGGAACTCGGCGGCTTGGGCCAACGGGATCTGCTGTTCAAAACTTGGGCTGGAAGCAGCACAGTGGCAAAGGGATAACAAAGGCGTTATTGGTATCAACTATAGGATTGAACAGGTCATCGGTGAGTGGCCGACTGGCCTTGTTTTGCGAGTAAGACTGCGTTTGAGCAGAAGCCCGAATGGGGGGCGCGTCGGTGTCGGAACAGGACTCATCGGCCATATTGGAGCGCGGCACAGAGCCGTTGCGACCGGTAGTCGCCGAAACGCCAAATCCAGCGCCTCCCGGCGATTTGGATCGCGCAGTCGCCGCGTTCTGTCAGCCGATTTCCGCCGAGGAGCCTTGCGGGCCTGACCTCGATGTCGACGGGGATGCAGCGTATCTTAATTACTTTGCGGCTGTTGAAGGCGTCTTCCCGCCATCATTCTTTTCTGTCGAAGATGGCAAGCCTTTCGATCGTACGACAGTCGACCTGCCCGGACAGATCGATGCGCTTGAGCCACTGTTGCGGCGCACCATCGATGTCCGGTTAATGGTCACGCGCGCTCGCCTGATGGTCCTCAACAGAGATCTGAAAGGGTTCATAGCAAGCATTGCCGCCATAGCCGAGTCGCTTGATTTGTATTGGGATACCGTGCATCCGCGGATTGAGAACGGCGATATGATTGCACGCCAATCAGCTTTGGCGGCGCTCGAATTGCCGACAGTGGTGTTCGCGTTGCAATATACGCCGTTATTCGAGGCTCGTCGGATTGGGGCGATCAGCTATCGCGCCTGGATGATAGCGAATGGGGAAGTCAAGGCGCGCGACGGCGAGCCCACGTCGAATGTTGCCAACATCAGCGCTGCGAGGGGCGATGCCGATCCGGCAACCATTGCTGCTGTACGCAGGGATGTTGGGTTGCTCAGGACTTCCGTCGGCCGCATACGCGGGGCGTTCGCGAAGCACGGGGCTTCGGTTGGCCTCGAAAATCTGCCTGCACTCGTAGACAAGATCGTTACGTTCATCGACCCGCATGCGGCCGAAAGCGTGACCAGTATGGTGGACGGAACTACGGTCGACGACGGTGTGGCAGAAAATGAGGCGGGGACAACCTCGAATTCGCTCGGCACCGCGGGAGGGGCGCTTGCCGACGCAAAAGAAGCGCTGGCGGCGATAGCCGAATACTACGCTCTGTCGGAGCCCTCGAGCCCCACACTTCCGTTGGTTCGGCAGGCACACCAACTGGTCGGCAAGTCATTCTTCGAAGTGATGAGCGTCTTGGTCCCCACGCAGCTGGATAAAGTGGCGTTCCAGATAGGCGGTGATCAGGTATTCGAATTGCCGCTCGGCAAGCTTCCCAAGCCGTCAGAAATAGCGATGCAGCCGGATTCGTTTACTGGAGGCGGTTCTATGGCGGGGGGCATGCCGGCCACAGATGCGGCGCAGCGCCGCTATCGCATCGAATCGCGTCCGCAAGCCATTGCGTTGCTGGAGCAGGTTGAGCGGCACTTTCGCAGAACCGAACCCTCGAGTCCCGTGCCGTGGCTTTGCCAGCGCGCCAGAGCTTTGGCCGAACGGGATTTCATGGCGGTGCTTCGGGATGTGCTGCCGAAGGCCGCACTGAAAAACATTGGTGCCGATAAATAGGTTTTTAACCGTCGCGGAAAGCGGGGCGAAACGTTCATGACAATTGACGGAATAGAAAAAATTCCGTCTAATCAGTAGAACTGATTGATATATCCGCCGGACTGGTCGGTTGTGATGGTTTTGGTTCGACAGCTCGGATTTTAGAATTGGAGCTTTAGATGGCAAAGGATAGCGGCCAGAAATTCATTCGTCGAAATCGCCCGCCGCGGGTGCATATCACCTACGAGAACCCGGCGAATGCGGAGGAAAAGATCGAACTTCCCTTCGTCATGGGAGTAATGTCGGATCTGTCCGGTAATGCGCCGGGCGCCGAAAAAGCGGAAATTGCCGATCGCAAGTTTCTGGATTTCGACATGGACAATCTCGATGCTCGTATGGCGGCAATTCAGCCCGGTGTCAGTTTCCGTGTCGACAACAAGCTGTCTGAACAGTCTGGTGAGAAAATGGGCGTGAGCCTGCGGTTTGACAAAATGGCGGACTTCGAGCCGGCGGCCGTCGCGAAGCAGGTTCCGGCCTTGGCCAAGCTGCTCGAAGCGCGCCAGCAACTCGCCAATCTGCAACGTTACATGGACGGCAAGGTTGCCGCCGAGGCGCAGTTGCGCAAGCTCTTGTCCGACCCGCAACTCATGGCGGCGGTCAAGAACCGTGCGTCCGAGCAGGGCGGCGAGGGCGAAGATAACACTGAGAGCAAATCCTGACCGGAGATTTGGCCATGGCGACCGAAACGGCGGCAACGCAAACCGTCCATGAAGCGCTCCCGGAAACTCGCGGGGCCGATGAGTTCGCGGCGCTACTGAAACAAAGTTTTAAGCCACGAACCGAACGTGCCGCCACCGAAGTTGAAAACGCGGTCCAGACGCTGGTTGAGCAGGCTCTCGCCAACACGAGCCTGATCAAGAACGATGTTCTGGATACGATCGAGGAGATGATCGCACAGCTGGACAAGAAGCTGTCGGCGCAATTGAATGAAGTTCTTCATGCGCCGGAATTTCAGCAAATCGAGAGCGCGTGGCGTGGTCTCAAATATCTCGTGTTCCAGTCCGAGACGGACGCGATGCTTAAGATTCGCGTGATGAATGTCGCCAAAGGCGAGCTTTACCGTCACTTGCGGCAGTACCCTAACGCGGCGTGGGATCAAAGCCCCTTATTTAAAAAGGTGTATGAAGAGGAGTTCGGCCAGTTGGGCGGTCAGCCCTATGGTTGCCTGGTTGGCGACTATTATTTTAGTCACTTGCCGACCGACGTGCAGCTATTGCGGGACATCAGCAAGATCGCTGGTGCGGCACATGCGCCGTTCTTCGCGGCCGCAGATTCGACCCTGATGGGTATGGATTCGTGGAACGAGTTGATGAATCCGCGTGATCTGAGCAAGCTGTTCGATACACCAGAATATGCGGCTTGGAAGTCATTGCGGGATTCCGACGACGCGAAGTATGTTGGCCTTTGCCTGCCGCGTGTGCTTGCCCGGCTGCCGTACGGCGCCAAAACCGAACCTGTCGAAGAGTTCGCCTTCGAAGAGGATACGGACGCTCACAAGGGTGAAAAATACGCATGGATGAATGCGGCCTACTCGATGGCGGCAAATATCAACCGCGCCTTCAAGGAATATGGGTGGTGCGCCCGTATACGCGGCGTTCAATCGGGAGGTGAGGTCGAAGATCTGCCTTCCCACACCTTTCCGACCGATGATGGCGGCGTTGATCTAAAATGCCCGACCGAGATAGCCATCAGCGACCGCCGCGAAGCTGAACTCGCAAAATCAGGATTGATTCCACTGATTCACCGCAAGAACACCGACCGGGCTGCGTTCATCGGTGCCCAATCCCTAGCCAAGCCGAAGGCCTACCAGAATAACCCTGAAGCGACGGCCTCCAGCAATTTGGCATCGCGCTTGCCCTATATGTTTGCGGTCAGTCGATTCGCTCACTTTTTAAAGTGTATGGTGCGCGACAAGGTAGGCTCATATTATGAGAAGGAACAGCTGCAGAAGTGGCTGACGAACTGGATCATGGAATACGTTGACGGTGATCCAAAGAATTCAAGCGAGAGCGTAAAGTGCCGAAGGCCACTGGCTGGTGCGAAGATAACGATCGTTGAAAACGAAGAAAATCCGGGATATTACTCTGCAACCTTCGAGCTGCGGCCACATTTCCAGCTGGAGGGGATGGACATTGGCCTGCGCCTGGTTTCGCGGTTACCCGTTGCGAAGTGAAAATTCATTGAACTACTGAAGCCGATTCGAAGACCAAGATTAGAGGCTTTGCCTCACATCGTGCCGTGATGGTGCGACATGGGGAACGTGATCCTCGGCACAAACGAAGGGGAATTCAAATGGCTGGCGATATGTTTCTGCAGCTTGATGGCATTACGGGCGAATCGATTGACGAAGCAACACCGTCTCACAAGAACGAGATCGATATCATTGGTTGGTCGTTTGGGGTGAGCAACCCGGCGTCCTTCGCGTTGGGGCAGGGCGGTCAGCAAAGCAAGCCCACTTTTTCAGATTTTCATGTCAGCAAGTACGTTGACAAGGCAACTGCTGCTTTGATGAACGCTTCCGCGACCGGGAAACACTTCGCGGGCGGAAAGATCACTTGCCGTAAAGCCAGGGGCGGCAACGACAAACTCGAATACCTGGTCATCAAACTGACGGAAGTCCTGGTGACGAGCGTCCAGCATAGCGGGTCGGGATCTGAGCAATATGTACACGAAAGTGTGACGTTGACCTGCGGTGTCATCGAATTAACCTACCAGGGCCAAGCAGACGCCGACGGCACTCCTGCCGGCAATTTCGACTTCACCTACGATTTGCAGAAGCAGACGGCGAAGCTTAGTTAGCTCCTGATTTGCATTCTATTCGATGGGCACATGTGTCCGCAGTCGCGGCTGGATCCCATGCCGCGATTGAGATCGGCGACCTGTGATCGCAATCTCGCGATAGATTGTTTCGGAAACATGAAAGCTACGCGATGGCCGACCGAGACATTAAGACCCGTCTCAGCCCACCGCTAATGTACGTGTTCCGCTCGGCGCACAATGCCAAGGACGCGCAGAAAACGGTGGACTTGCGCGACGAAGCCGGAGGACGCGTCATCGCGGATCGCAGATTGCGGCCCCGTCAGGTAATCACCGAGCCGGCGCTCCGCCGCGAGGTCGCGCGTGATCTCGATTCATTGTTGAATACGATCGAGATGGCATCGACGATCGATATGGGTCTCACTCCGTATGTCCGCAAATCGATTCTCAACTTTGGTATTCCGGACCTGACTCGCCGCTCGATTGATGAAGCCGGAGTAGATGACATTCCGGAAGAACTCAAGATCGCGATCCTGAATTACGAACCGCGGCTTGCAGCGGCTTCGTTGCAGATTGAGCGGGACAATAGTGTCGATGCGGCCGAGCTCAAGGTGAGATTTGTGGTTCGGGCCGAATTGATATGCCACCCGGTTCACGTTCCGGTGGAATTTGTCGCTGACGTGATCGACACCGGAAAGATTGTCATCAATCGTGTGTGAAATTCAATGAACCGGGAATTTCTCGATCTCTATAATCGGGAACTTCAGTTGCTCAACGAGCAGGCCCGTGAGTTTGCGGGCGAATATCCGGGCATCGCCGAGCGGCTCGGCGGAATACTGGAAGACCGCGTTGATCCGATGATAGGCGGTCTTTTAGAAGGCGCTGCCTTTCTAGCCGCGCGGGTGCAACTGAAGCTGAAGCACGAATTTCCTGAATTCACCAGCAGCCTGCTGGAGCAACTGGCCCCGCATTACCAGGCGCCGACGCCGTCGATGATGTTGGCAAAGGTGGTTCCGGTATACGGCGACGCTGCCTTGCGCGACGGACGCGCGATCGACCGCGGCGCCTATCTCGACGCCACATTTCGTCAACTCGACCGGCAGATTGCGTGCCGCTATCGCCTTTGCAACGATATGGTCGTGTGGCCTTTTGAACTAACAGGAGCTGAATATTATTCATCGCCGGCGCCACTGCAAGCTCTTGGCTTGTCGGTTGGTACCGAGGTGCTGTCAGGCATGCGGTTGACATTTACGCATCGCACGGTGCCGAATTGGGAGGATGAGCCGTCGGACGCGGAGGCAATCAAGAAGCCTGAGATGCATTTCGCCGGCTGCCGTACGTCTGATCTGCCAATCTACTTCGTCGGTTCGGAAGCTGATTCGATCGGGCTCTATGAGCAATTGTTTGCTCACTGTAAGGGTATCTATTTCCGCTGTCTCGACGAATTTGGCGATCCGATTATTCATCGCGCGTCGACGGATTGCCTTCAGCAGGTTGGGTTCGAACGCAATGATGCCCTGTTTCCGAATGACTATCGGGTGTTCGAGGGATTTGATCTCCTGCGAGAATACTTCGTATTTCCACGCAAATTCCTTGGCTGCAACCTGACGCGGCTCGGCGACGTGCTGCCGCTGCTGAAAGCCAAGACGGTTGATGTTTTGATCGCGTTCAATGAAGTCAATGTGCGACTTGCCGCTGCAATACGACCAGAGATGTTTGCGCTGTATGCGGCGCCCGCCATCAACCTGTTCGAAAAGACCACTGACCGCATCGCTCTGAAATCGAATCAGCACGAATACCATGTCGTGCCCGATCGCAGTCACTCCCTCGATTTCGAACCACATCGACTGCTTGATGTCTATGCGCATTACCCAGGTGGGCAGGATAAGGTTCCGGTGCAGCCGCTTTATTCTGCAGCGCTCGACGGATCACACAGCTCAAGTCTCCATTACACCACACGGCGGTTGCCCCGACGGCGCACCGTTGAGGAGAAGCGTACCGGCATTTCTTCCGATTACGTCGGGACAGACATGTTCATCTCGCTCAGCGAACTCGGCGGCATCGATGATGAGGCCGCCATCGCGGAATTGAGCGTGCGGGCGCTATGCTCGAATCGACATTTGACCGAACATCTGCCGATTGGGGCTGGCGGCGCTGATTTCCGTTTGCTCGATGATTTTTCGCTGGATCTGGTATGCGTCGCGGGGCCTACCCCGCCGCGGGAGCCCGTGGTGGCGCAATTGCGCAGCCGCAGCGAAACGGCGCACACCGGCACTGTCACTTGGCGGCTCGTCAACTTACTGAGTACCAATCACCTTGGTCTGGTCGAACGCGGCGCGGGTCGCAATGCGCAGGCGCTCCGCGAAAGCCTAGCAATGTTTGCCGAAATGACCGACAGCGTTACCGAGCGCCGCATTCGTGGCGTCCGAAGTGTCGATAGCCGGCCAATCAATCGACGCATTCGCGAGCGCGGCGGCATCGGAGTCGCGCGCGGGGTAGAGATTAGCGTAACGATTGATGAAAGGGCTTTCGAAGGAACTGGCATTTTTCTACTTGGCGCGGTCCTGGACCGGTTCTTTGCGGAGTATTCCGGCTTCAATCATTTCACCCAGACGGTAATTCACTCTGTGGAGCGTGGAGAGATCATGCGGTGGCCGCCCCGGATGGGGAAGCGACGTCCGCTATGACCTATGCATTGAGGTGGCCATGACGTTTCTCCGTAACCTCGAAGAGGAACCATGGCGCTTCGATTACTTCGCCGTATTGCGGCATCTCGAACGAAAGCACAAGAATCGCCCCCGCATCGGCGAGAGCACTGCCAGGCGTGATGAGTTCGTTCATTTCGGGCAGGATCCTTTCATGGACTTTCCTGCTTCCAATCTTGCGCGGGTAGTGCAGGAGGAGGACAAGACACTCAGGATATTCGTCAAATATCTTGGCCTACTGGGGCCGCAAGGGGCGTTACCTCTCGCAATCACGGAAGAAGCCCATCACTATGTGATCGCTCGAGATGACGCCTTTCCGCGGTTTCTCGATATCTTCAATCATCGATTTATTCAGTTATTTTTCCGTGCTTGGGCGGATTCCAGGCCGATAGCACAACATGACCGACCCGATCTGGACCGCTTCGTGGCATATATCGGTTCTGCAATTGGCCTGGGATCTACGCCCTACCGAGACCTAGACAGTGTGCCGGACGCCGCCAAGCTTGGCTATGCCGGTCTTTTGGGAGCAAAGGCCAAATCCGCGTCGCGTCTCTCGGCGGCAATACAAGGCCTCTTCAAGGTCGACGCAGAGGTGGAAGAATTCGTTGGAACGCGGTTGGCGATTGAAGCGGCGGAATGGTCGATCGTCGGCATGAGATACAACGTTCTTGGTGAAGACGCGCTGCTGGGCCGGACTGTTTTCAGCGTCCAGGACAAGATTCGGATCAGGATCTTTACCAGAAGTCTGGCGCAGTACATGCGCTTTCTGCCAAGCGGTGATCTGTGCGAGCCTCTCGCTGACCTCGTATTCTTCTACAATGGCGAGGAACTCGACTGGGACGCCGAGTTGGCCATTCCGTCGGGCGCTGCGGAGCCCATCCGGCTCGGCCAATTCGGTCAGCTTGGTTGGACCACCTGGATGTCGCCAAACTGGACATTGAAGGATGCATTCCGGCGTGATGCGCGATTTCATCCTTCCGACCGTATGAAACACAAGCGTTCGCGAAAAGCCGCGGACGGACAACGAAGGGGGAACTGATGGCCGACATTAGTCTTGAGGCGGTCGCAGGCAAGCTCAACAGGGTTGGATATGAAGCGTTCTTCAAGGCGCTGCGACAGGCCAAGGGCGCGGGCAACCGCAACGTCGAGCTTGCGCACTGGCTTGCCCATATCCTGCAGAGCGAGCGTAGCGATATTGGCCTAACACTGAATCATTTCAGCATCGACCACGGCAGGCTGATGGCGAACGTGACTGCAGTGGTCAACAGCTTCCGTAAGAACGAAACCGAGATGCCCGCGGTATCTAACACGGTCATGGATCTGCTTGATCGCGGTTGGCATTACGCCACCCTGTTTTTCGGGGAAACCCAGATTCGGACCGGCCACGTTCTGGTTGGCGCACTGCAATCACGCGAACTCGCGCGCGCGTTCATCAGCCTTTCCCCGGAATTCAGCAAGATATCGGTCGATGTGTTGACTGCGGAATACCGAAATATTTGGGCAGGATCTGAGGAAGAAACCCTGCGTCCGATGGACGGGTCGGGGCTTGTCGCTCCAGGTGCGGCCGGTGCCGGTCATTCTGCCAGCCAAAAAGGCACAACGGCTCTTGATCGTTTTTCTCAAGATCTCACGGCCAAGGCGCGATCGGGCGAGATGGACCCTATCCTCGGCCGCGACGAGGAAGTTCGACAAATAATCGATGTTTTGATGCGAAGGCGTCAGAACAATCCTATCCTTACCGGCGAAGCCGGGGTCGGAAAGACTGCGGTGGTCGAGGGCTTTGCCCAGCGTATTGCGGCGGGCGAAGTGCCGCCGCCGCTTCGCAACGTGAGGCTGTGCGTGCTCGATGTGGGCCTGATGCAAGCCGGCGCTTCGATGAAGGGTGAGTTTGAACAGCGCCTGCGGTCGGTGATCGACGAGGTGCAACAATCGCCGACCCCAATAATCCTGTTTATCGACGAAGCTCATACGTTGATCGGGGCAGGCGGGTCGGCGGGCACGGGTGATGCGGCCAATCTGCTCAAGCCGGCTTTGGCGAGGGGGACGCTCCGGACCATCGCTGCAACCACGTGGTCGGAATACCGCCAGTATATCGAAAAAGATCCTGCACTCACGCGGCGCTTCCAGCCCATTCAGATCAATGAGCCGGACGTTCAGAAATGCTGCGACATGTTACGCGGAATTCTAGGTCCCATGGAGAAGCATCATAAGGTGCGGATTTCCGACGCCGCTATCGTTGCTGCTGTAAACCTTTCACATCGTTACATTCCCTCGCGGCAGCTACCGGACAAGGCCGTGAGTCTTCTGGATACTGCTTCGGCCCGTGTCGCCATCAGCCAGAGCGCAGTTCCGGCGTTGATCGAAGACGTGACCTCTTCGATCGCCGCCTACGAGAACGAGAAGGCCGCATTGATCGATGATAACGATCTCGGCGTGGTTGGCGAAGAAAGGATTGGCGCGATCGATGGCGAAATTGCCGCGTTAACGGAGAAGCTTACGGCCCTGGATGCAGAATGGGCAGCCGAAAAGAAAATTGTCGATAGCATTCGCAGCCTACGAGACATCCTCAATCCTGCCGAGACCGATGCGGGATCCACACCTCCATCAGAGTCTCAGCCAGCCGAACCTGTTGATAAGGAGGAAGTGCGCAAACAGCTTCGTCAAACATTCACCGACCTTGAGGCGAGAGACCCCGAAAAGCGCATGGTCTTCGCCCATGTCGATGAACAAGTTGTGGCGTCCATTGTCTCCGACTGGACGGGAATTCCGGTCGGACGCATGTTGAAAGACGAGATCGAGAACGTACTTCGCCTGCCGGAGATTCTGAACAGGCGTGTGGTCGGGCAATCCCATGGTCTGGCCACGATTGCCAAGCGAATTGAAACCAACCGTGCCAAGCTCGACAATCCCAACAAGCCTATCGGCGTTTTCATGCTGTGCGGGCCGTCCGGTGTCGGCAAGACCGAAACGGCATTGGCACTTGCGGAAGCGCTCTATGGTGGCGAGAACAACATAATCACAATAAACATGTCGGAATTCCAGGAAGCACATACGGTTTCATCGCTGAAAGGGGCACCTCCCGGGTATGTTGGCTTTGGGGAGGGGGGGCGGCTTACCGAGGCCGTTCGACGCAAGCCGTATAGCGTTGTCTTGCTCGATGAAGTAGAAAAGGCTCACGCGGATGTTCATGAGATATTCTTCCAGGTATTCGACAAGGGATTCATGGATGATGGAAATGGCCGCCGGATTGATTTCAAGAATACCTTGATCATACTTACGACGAACGTCGGCACGGATCTGATCATGGGGCTATCCGCAGATCCGAAGTATCGCGAGGATTCGGAGGCTTTGGCTCAGGAATTGCGGCCTGAACTATTGAAAGTATTTCCGCCGGCGCTGCTTGGGCGAATGGTTTCCATTCCTTACTATCCGCTATCGAACAAGATGTTGGGCGGCATCGTGCGGTTGGCCCTGGATCGTATCGGTAGGCGCGTTCAGGAGAACCACAAGGCGGACTTCAAATACGATCAGGCTGTCGTCGATCACATCGTCTCGATGTGCAATGACCCGGATTCCGGCGGGCGCATGATCGATAACATCATCAACAACACGCTGCTGCCGGCGATGTCGCGCGAATTCCTGAAACGCTCGCTTGCGAAACAGGAATTGAAAGAAGCGAAGGTCACGATTGAGAATGATGACTTTGCATATGCGTGGATATGATCAGTTGTAGGGGCAACCCAGACAGTCTGCAGAATACGACAGGGATGAATCGATGGCCAAAAACCGTTTCGAGCAGGTTGATGAGATTCAACCGGATGCGATTAATCTGACCCTTATCAACAAGGGGGATACGCAGGTCGGAATCGTGCACTGTCCAAAAACGGCCGCACCGGACAGAGTGCCGGCGGACATGACAAGTGCGGAAGTCCCCGCACTGCAAGCGGTCGGAGCGGCCGTTGAACTGGCGAATTCCAAGAAAATTCCGATTGTGGTGATTGATCCTGACAAGGTCTGGAAAAGCGAGTGGGGCGATTTGTGGCGCTACGAAGAAGATTGAGATCACGAAATTCGCAATGGACAGACCCCAGGGTTGCGCAACTTCGCGGATAATTTTGTCGTACGCTATTGATGGAGGAAGCACACTAATGAGCGCAGGTTATGTCGTCGCCCGAGAAAATTTCAAAGAGGCTGCAAAGCACGTTTCTGCCGAAACTGACCCCGTCATGTTCAATCTGCTCTATGGTCTGCAAAGCCTGACCAATCAGATTGAGTCTGATTTTGCGGCCCTCTGGACTCGTCTGCAGGACCAGAAAACCTCGAAAAATCCGAACAAGAAGAGGATTGTCGTTGCAAAAAAATCTCGCAAGAAAAGCGGGAAGAAGCGAGCCAGGAAATGAACCGTTGATCCCTAGGGCATTGCGGCGAGATTTCCGTAAGTCTGTTCCAGGTCTCAAGGCACTGACTCTCGAACGGGCATTAGACCTGGGGACAGAACGACGGCGCTTGTCTGTAGGGTTGGTCAGTCCGCAAACCTGGATTCGAAATCTATCGAGGTTCGGTAATACCGTTCATCGTATCCATCCGGGCCATATTTCCCGCCAGCTTTGAACTTCCCAAAATCGCCTTGATCAGGGTGACGTCAGAAGCAGGGCAGGTGAACGTTCGTCTCGGGTCCTTGTTGTATTCTATGAGTCTCCTCGCAAGACTGGCAACCGGCGGCGTGAGATGCGGCACATCTAGTGAGTTGGCTTCACCTTGTGTGACAATGGAGTAGACCGTTTCCGCCAGGTAAGCCGCCGCTTCCCCCGGCCCCTTTGAAATGACAAGGCCGCGATTTGTGGCGTCGATGACCGCGTGCGTCGCCTCATGCACAAGCTCGTGGGGACGTACGTCCGGCGATACAAGAAAAATGGTGTCACTCTCGTGGTCGTATCCGTTGAAGCCCTCGGCTTTGATGTGAACGCGATTTCTCGCGATGGCATCGCCGATATACCCGAACATGAAGCTTCGTATCTGGACGTTGTCCAATTTGAAGCGGATGTTGTTGCAAGCAGGAGATGTCAGAATCCCCTTTGCTCTTGATCGAAACGAGGGCAGGTCGGTCATTTCTATCCTAACTGTGCACTATGCACTCGCAAGATGCCCAATAAATAAGGTAGTCAATACGCATTGGCATTTGGCTCGATTTCATTTTCCAGAACTATTCGCAGCCTCAAAAACTAATAGTTGAGCGACTTAAAATTGGTGTTTGATCGCGTTCGTAGCTGCTCAAGCAGGGGTCTTACGCGCAGCCATGGTCCATGGCTTCACGTGTTAGCCGCTCGACCCGCGCAACCAGTTGACCGGAAGAAGCTCGGTGGTATGTTCTATGAAATACGCGGCAGTATACGCTATCATTTTAAAATAATTCAAGGAGGTCGCGATATGGCGAGCTTCGAAATGTATCCGCGTGAAGCGGAATCAAAAAAGTTCGCATCTCACGGTGGCAGTAATGCCTCCCTCGCAATAGTTGCGGGTCCTTCGAATAGTGTCCACGTCGCGTTGCGTGATGGCGTCTGGGGCGATCAGGAGATGGATGTCGACGTCCAGATTCCCGGCGGCCAGTTTATAAAAATCGAACCAGCGTTCCTCACCGCCGGGGATGGGCTGCGCATATTCCGGCTAACCGGACAAAAAGATGGCATTGCTACCATAACTGCAAGCGTCCATCTCTCCAGCGCGGTCAAGGCAAGTTTATCGGTCCTTGTGAAGAGTGAACAGGGCTCGTCGCCTTCGACCGCTCCGAAAGCCATCATTGGTGGCCCGTTAGCGAATTTCGAGGCCGGATTCATCGAAGGGCTGTATACGGCCAACGGTACGTATGCTGCAAAAAAACTAGCCGAGGCGGTGCAAACGCAGCCTGGCCGATTCGCAATGGGTTATGCCGACGGTGTCATTTCTGGTTTGTGGGCCGGCGTGAAGGATCTCGTCGATGGACTAGCGGCTCTTGGCTCAATAGCTCCGTATGTCGGCGGGGCCATCGTTATGCCAGGGGTTGCAGTAGCGGCACTTGCGTACAAGCTATCCGACCGAGAATTCAGAAAAAAAATAGCAGACAAGGCTGAATGGGCTCAATCGGTCGCCGAAGCGGCCAAACGCGTTGTGGTGGAGTTCGAGAAGGACAAGACCGGCTCTGTTGTCAAATACCTCGCCGCTTCGAAAGACGCGGGACGCAAGGTCGGAGAGGCGTTCGCGACCGAGATTGACAACAGAATCAAAACCGGAGATCCAATTCTATATGGTCAATGGATCGGTTGGGCTGTCGGCCGAATTGCATTTGAGATTATTGTCCTGCTTGTGACCGAAGGCATTGGCGATGCAGTAAAGGCAGCTAGCGTCGGCGGCCAAGGTTTGAAGGGGGTCCAAGCGGTAGGTGAAGCGGCTGAGCTATTCGCTCGTATCAGGGGCAAGCTTCAGGAGGTTTTAAAAAGCCTGCCGGCGCTGGAAAGTTTCGTCAAAACCTTGACAAGGACGAAGTCGGCAGCGGAAGCTGGGGCGCTCGCCAAGGCTATCACAGAGGCGGCAGAAGCTGCGGCGCGTGCGAGCAAAGCTGTCGAAGCCGCCAAGGGCGCGGCTGGGACAGCTGAGGCGGCGGAAGCTATCGCGAGAGCGGAAGAGGCCGTAAAGTTCGCAGAAGCTGCAAAGAACGCTAAGACCCCGGCAGAAGCGGCCGAGGCCGCCGCCAAGGCAAAGACTGCCGCTGAAGCTGCGGAGCAAGCTGCAGCAAAGGCGAAACCGGTACCGGCTGCAGGCGCCGCGTCCAAAGGTACCGTGGCCTCGCTACAGTTGGACACAGTAAGCGGCATCAACTCAACTGAACGTACAGCAATGGAAGCTTTGGATGAGGGCGCTTGGACGCGAATAAATGACTACGCGAAAGGAAATAAAAACGTCTATTCGGTAAAAGGTAAAATCGCGGAGGAAGTATTTAGAGTTGGTAGTAAATTTACGGAATTCAAGCAGCAGGTACTTCAGCTGGCCAAACAGCGGGGTATACCGGATAACGCGATCCGCTTTATAGGTGATGCTAGCGGGCGTACTCCGACACGCGTAGGCATGGGGTCAGTCGGCGAGCTAACGGATGGAATGTTTGTCGCAGAGCATGAAGGAAAGTTGCACGTATTAGGCGTCATTGAGTCGAAGTCTCCGTCGAACTTGGGAGAACTCGCTGCAAAAAAGGCGGGAGGAAAAACGGAATTTTTGGGTCAGCTTGAATGGGATTTTGAGAGATTGAAAGAAGTGCCCACAAAGGTCGGCGAGCACTGGTATCAACCCGAGAACGTTGTTGTGAGTCGAAGGTCGACCGCGTGGATGGGGGTGACTCCCGCAGAAAAGAACTTGTCAAAGGCGGCGGCAGGGCGCATTCAAGCTGGTCTGCCGAACTTTAGCAGCGTTCAGAACATAGTTCGTGATGAAATTTTGAACGAGATCTCCCGCCGAATTTTAGCTTTAAAATAAATAACCTCGAGTGGCGGTCCAGAGGTGAACAAAGATGCTATTTCAGTCAAGCGGCAATAAATGAACTTCTGAGAAGATTGACCGCTGACTTCCAGGCGACACGCGTCGCGTGCCTGTTCAGCAGCCGTGATGATTGCTTTTCGCGCGCAGCATGATCTCTGATTTCCCAGAAGGTTCGTAATAGCCAAAACGTCCACAACTTCGCTGATGACGTTCGTCCATCTCCCTCGCGGCAACTCATAGGGCAAGAAGCGCGACCTGGGATCAAGCGAACCAAGCCGCCACACCGGGGAGTTTCCGGATTGCGGTGACTAGAAAATGGACGTGCACTGAGAAAATTGGAAGATGGAGTCAGTTCGAGGTATTAAAGCAAGAAGCAAAAGCTTATCCAGGGAGACTTGCGGACCTTGCGACACGAAAGGTGGAAGAGATCGCGACGTTCGCGCCCGGGACCGCATCTAACCCCAAGCACTGGCGAATGTTGGCTCAAATCGGACGCGGAAGCGTTAGGAATCCCTCGGAGGGGGCTGGTAGGCCCGCCTATCCCGTGATTTGATGTTAAGCTCGCTTGAGGTTTAATCTGCTGGGATTCGATAGCAATTTTACCGGAAGTTCGCCATCCGAGTTTGGGGGAGGCAGCTATTGAAGCGGAAGATTGCGGCCCTTCTCGCTGCTGATCTCGTTGGATACAGTCGGCTCATGGCGGAGGATGAAGAGGAGACGATGCGCCGTCTCATGTCCTATCGAGCCGTCTTTGATGATTTTATCACCAGGGCCGAGGGTCGAATCTTCAACACCGCCGGTGATGCGGTCCTCGCAGAATTTCCGAGCGCAGTTGATGCGGTTCGGGCTGCGATCGATATTCAGGAATCGCTAAGAACCCGCAATATGAGCTACCCACCCAGCCGTCATATGGTCTTTAGAATCGGCCTGACCATTGGTGATGTGATCGAGCGCGAGGGTGATCTTCTTGGCGATGGCGTCAATGTCGCGGCACGCCTACAAGGCCTGGCAACTCCTGGCGGTATCTGTGTTTCCCGATCGGTCCACGAACAGGTCGCTGATAAGCTCTCTGTCATATTCAGCGATCTTGGTCCGCAAGACGTTAAAAATCTTCCACGCCCTGTTCATGCTTATCTCGTTCAGCTCGAGCAGGCACCTTCAGAACATGCTTCGGTCGCCAACGCCAAGGCGCAAGCCGATGCAGTGAATCGATTGTCGACAACTTTGCTTGCCATCATCGTCGCCCTGGCGATCGCGCTCGGAGCCATGGGCAGTTTTGTAATCATTAACAAGCCCTGGTCGCGGCAGGAAACCACGCTCAAAAAAGAGGTAGCAACTGCTGTGCCGGCACCGGTGGCAGCAAGTTCTGAGGTTCGGGCAAATCCCTCCGCAGCCGCCAAGCTATCTGCCCCGTCCTCATCCAGTGAAGCTTCGCCCACCGTTCCCGTCAGGAGCTTTGCCGATAGATTGACGGCGATCCTGGAAAAGGGAGCTCCCAAGGAATCATCCCAGTCGCGCAAGGATAGCGTTTCCGCTTTTTCTACTCTGGCCAGTCATCGGGCAATGGCTATCGCACCGCGAGCAAAGGGACATTGGCGAACGGGAGGTTGGCCTTCGCGGCCAGTTATGCCAACTTTGCTGGCCCGAAAGCGGCTGCGTTTCATGCCGAGGGGCTTTTCACGATAGCAACCGGAGGTGGTATCCAGAGAGCGATGGAGGAGCGCGCTCTGAAAGATTGCAATGCTTATCCTGAGCGAGCGCGATCCGGGAATCGCCCTTGCTACTTGTACGCCGTCGGAAATCGCGTTGTCCTCCCACTGCGTCATACCTCACCATTAACGGAAGAGACTGAGACCCTTAAAGAAGCCACACCTTCGAGCCCAGCGCCTAACCCAATTTCATTTGAATCCGCGCTTCTGGCTGCCATGCAGGAAATCGCGCCTGCGATGTCGGAAACGATACGCGCTCGAGAGGGATCGTTATATATCACCTCTGGCAAGCATAAAGCGCTGGCGATGCACCCGCCCTACGATAGTTGGCGGAGGACGTTCTTGCCAAATGAGAGAGCAGCCGAAGAAGTCGCACTGGAGGGATGCGAGGTTCGGCATGGAACTCCATGCGTTCTGTTGGCAATCAACGATAGCCTTAGACAACGGTCCGCAGTCGGAGAATGGCAAAAGAGGGCTATGCCGCGAGTTAGCTATGCCGGTCCTTACGACCCACAGCAAATACCTACGCTGAAAGAATCGGATCGAGCCCGGCCAGATGTTGTGAATTACAGGTCAATGACCGGGCCAAAAGCTACAGCAATCCATCCTTGGGGCGTCTTTTTTGTGGTAGCGGGTGCCGAATCGCAACATTCCGCTGAAGCAAAGGCACTGTCGAATTGTAATGATGACCCGGCGCGGAGTGGGCGGGACGAACCCTGTTGGTTGTACTCTGTCGGAGATCAAGTCGTACTATCGAAGCGATCGAGGTTTCCAATCAGCCCAAAAGGGTGAGATTGGTATCTTCTGCCAACGGACTTGTGCTGCAGCCGATGTGCGGGCCCATCGGGCGATGTTCTTCGAAGAGCTATAGCGGATATCTGTCACGAATGGCATAGAACGCAGGCAATCGGCTCCAAGCAATTGCTGCGAGGCGCATCCGAGGCGGACGACCGATTCCTTTCGCCGAGAAAATCCTGAGCACTGCTACAGCTCGCTTCTAGACAGCGGTGGGCTATCTTACGCATAGCTGGACTTGATAAAGTTACATTACATACTGGATAGCAACGAGATATAGTTTGAGAGCCTCCAAAAGATCTGCCTGTGCAAACTGCGCAGCCTCCGATGCGGTCCTGAATTGTACCGATGAAGCGCGGCTTACCGAGGCCAAATCCCAAAGACGACTACTGAAGCGATTGACCGAAAGTGGTCGCTCCGTTAAGGTCAGCGTTGGTCACCGCCCAGGCAAATCACACACCGCTAAGACTGGCAGAGGCCATTTTTTCACGCGGCTGCAGTCGCCTATACCCGGTTGTAGATCAACTTAAAAAAGCCATGCGGAACGCCCCCAATGGTAACGTTCCCGACGGAGATTTTAGCGTCAATCTTCACCTTCCAAAGCCGTTTCCATTTGGGAGTGTCATCGTCGAACTCGAAGCTGATCTCGGTGCCTCCAAGAGACTTCCAACTCCCCGGGTGTTTTACTGCCATTTTCTTGCTGTCCATCCAATATGCTTTTCCGGACTTTCCTGGAAACTTGCCTTCGAAAGTCACAAATCCTTTGAAATCTGCACCAATCTCCAGCTCCCAGGTCCCAATTAGCTTCGATACGTAATGGTCAGCGGCGAGGGATGCACCGGGCGACTCGATGCTTCGCGGGTTTTCGGATTCCACGTGGCGTTTTAGTTTGATAGTGCTTGCTGGGTCGCGTGCCCACATTTTGGTTGGCCCGACGGCCGAGCGCGCCAACCTCAACAGACTCAAACTCATTTGCCTGCTCGGGCCATAGGCGGGGTCGTGATAAACGATAGTTTCCACGGAGGTCCCGACGATTACGCCACAGTGCCCGACCACCATATTTTCGCCGGAGGCCGGCGCGGGCAAAGACATGAAGAACAGGATCGGCCCCCATTTGTTCAACGCTATCTCGACTTCGCTGATCCGGGTAAAATCCTGCGGAAGATCAGACACTAACCTTTCATTTTTCGCGAGGCGTCCCTCGCCAGTCCAACCGCCGCCAACTTCGGTAAGCAATCGATGCGTGCCGTCTTCATTGTTGAGTTCCGGTACCCCGATGCGCTGAGCACTGCCATCCCAATACATGCCGATCATCTTTGCGCACGCATACCAGCAGCCGGTGGGATCCTCTTTTGGGGGACCGTTTGGGAGTTTTGTGGTCTGGCCGTAAAATGTTACGTTTAACATCATTGTCGACCCTCCCATCCTTGCGAAGCCAACTATATCCGTTCAAACTAAAAACGCTCAAGGGGCAGAGTGGGGCTAGCACCAGGTGCATTGTCTTTGCGCAGACAATATGGAAGAGGACTCAAGATTGGCGGCATAACTGTGGCGTAAGCGTCCATTTCTTGCACGTGATTCATTTGAGAGCGGTATGTGGCCGCCAGTTCCAGGGCAAAAAAGTCGTCGAGCCTGCTCATGGGATGGCCGCTGGACGTGCGCTCGAACACGTTCTGGAGATAGGCGAAGGGCTCGACGTCGTTGAGCTTGGCGGTGGTTATGAGGGAGCAGGCCATCGCCCAGCGGTCGGCGCCTCCATCCGATCCGGCCAAGAGGTAGTTCTTGCGGCCGAGGGTGACAGGCCGGATCGCGCGCTCAACGGTGTTGGTGTCGAGTTCGACGCGGCCATCATCCAAGAAACGGCAGAGAAGATTCCAGCGGCTTAAGGTGTAGCGGATAGCGTCGGCAAGGCTGCCGCGCGGCGGGATATGAGCGGAGCTGCCGCTCAAGCCAAGCCTTCATCGCCGTGACCAGAGGCCGCGACCTGGATTGACGGACGCCCTGTCGTGCATCTGCGGTCCGGCCGCGGATGGCATTCTCGATCGCGTAGAACTCGGCGATGCGCCGCCGCGCTTCTGCCGCGACAGGCGAGCCGGAGGCCTGCTGCACCTCATGGAATGCGTCTGGCGTGAGCCCAACACCCTGCGAGCTGGATTCTGTCGCCGCCGCTGAGCCGGTCGAAGCCGGGATAGCCGTCGACATCTACGATGCCGCTGAACGCGGCCAGGTGAGCGACCGGGCGCTCGGCCTTGCGGTCGGGGCTGTAGAGACAGAAGGCCGCCGGCGGCTCGGCCCCGTTCCAGGGCCGGTCGTCGCGGGCATAGACCCACAGCCTGCCGGTCTTGGTACGGCCCCGGCCGGGATCGAGACCGGGATCGGGGTGTCGTCGGCAAACAGCTTCTGCGAAAGCGAACACGTGCTCTGCGAGGCTCTTTTGCCGCGGCTCGAGCCACCAGCAGGCGCCGCCGACCCAGTTCGCGAGGGTGGAGCGGCAGGTGATCGCAGTATTTGGAGACCAGAACGTGGGCGAGCAGGGCATGGGTTGCGAGACCCTTGGCGATCGGCCGTTCGGGGGCGCTTGGTGGATGGTCCAGCAGATCCGGAAGCCATAGCGGGGCCGGCGGATACGGACGACCCGCAGCCGCGCCGGGGCGTGGTCGAGCATCTCGCTCGTCGTCTCGCCGATCAGGTGCAGCGCGCTGCCACAGCAGGGGCAGGCCTGATGCTCGACATCGAGCCGGACGTCCTCGCGGGGGAGGTGCGCCGGCAGGCTCGGCCGCTCGTCTCGGGCCTTTGGGTGTATCAGCGGCTTAGGAAAGCGGTAGGCTGGCTTCGATGCGGGCAAGATCGGTGTTGAGGTCTTCAAGGGCAAGCTGCAGCTGATTGTCATCGAGCCGATCGGCGCGCTGGCCGAACTGGCTGCGCTGGAGCTTCTTGATAATGAGATTGAGCCGCTCGATCTCGGCGTTTGCCTCGCGCAGACTGGCGCGCTCGGCCGCGAGAGCACGCACCAAACGCTGCAGCGTTTCCACATCATCCGGCAGTGCCGCGAGATCGATGTTCATGAGCGTCGGACTCGCACCGTTCCTGCCGACCTGCTTGCTTCATCAAGTCAATCAGTCGCAGCGTCAGCCCGCCATCGCCGGTCGCCAGCGTTGCGCCGGCGCGCACAATCAACGCTTTCGATCAGCAGCGATAGCTGCGCCGAGGTCAGCGAGAGCGTCTCGTCGGGCTTGACGCTCGGCGGCCAGAGAAAGACGCCGTGTTCGAGCCGTTTGGTGAACAGACAGAACCCCGTGCCATCCCAATAGATGATCCTGATCAGATTGGCCCGGAACACGAACAGGTGGCCGGTGAAGGGATCCTGATGCAGCACGCCCTGCACCAGCATGGAGAGGCCGTCGAACCCTTTGCGCATGTCGATGAAGCCAGCGCCAGATGCACCTTTACGTTCTCGTCATCCCACGGCGTCCGCATCGGTGATCTCAACGGCGACAAATGCCGGAAACGCCAGCTCTGGCTTCCATCGACGCAGAACGCGGCCGTCGATACCGTACCGGCGAGCGACCTCAGCGGCACTCGTTCCATCTTGCGCGGCCTGATCGAGAATCTGGCGCTTATCCGCCTCACTGAACCTGCGCCGATGTCCATCACGTGGTCGCGCAACGATTGGGCTTGCCGAACGGGAGGAGGGATAAGCCCCCGGATTTAGGTAGGACTAAAGGGCGGATTTAGCTGCGGACTAAAGGGAGGACTTAGGCCTCGGCGCCGCCAAACCAGCTTGCATCGGGCGGCTGCGGCTCAGCCTTGAAGATCGCCCGCCAGTTGCCGAAGGCCTTGAGCGGGATGCCTCCGCCTCATACTCCTGTCGATTCAAGTCGCTACGCTTCCACGCTTCATGATGCGCCACGCCAGAAAGGCTGCCCCATGCCGATCTATCCGAGCTCCTGCAGTGGACGTAGGAATGCCGCCAATGCGCGAGCCTCGAGCGCTCGGCCGCAGGCCGTTCAGCGGGCTCCACCGGTAGGAAGTAGGGTTGAGCGGACTAGAATTTGGCGTGGCCTGGGCCGCGGAATCCCTGTTCCGTCCACGACAATACCTTCTTGTTCGAAGCAAATTCCCTGTTAGTTACGGCAGGGAATTTGCTCAGCAGACAGTGATTTCTGCCAAGGTCTCCGGTCTCTGAGACGCAAAAATTGTCAAATTCCCTATAAAATTCCCTGTTTGCAGGGAACCCGCTCGGAGACGGGTGCGATCAGCACTGCGTCGCCAGCCAGCCAGTCCTGCATTTGGCGAGCGCAGTCCCGATCGCGGGGCCGCCAAGTCAGTCTGCAATCTGCTATGAGGAGGCAAATTCAAAACGAGCAGGGGGACTCTGGTGCCGGTCCAAAATTTTAAGAGCGCGACCTCGACGTGGCTCGTTTCAAGCCCCTCCTGAAACAGGATCACTGCCTGGACCAGCTTCTCTTTGAAATCGATCCGTGCCAGATCCGATGAAACATTTTTGGTAAACCTTGTGATGTACGCGGCATCCTGTCCCTGCCAGACTGAGAAGTTTCGTTTCCAGGCCAAGGGGTAGTGACTCTCGGACTGCCAGTTGCCGAGCTTCCGGGATGCCGCGTCAATGAGGAAAATGGGTGACGCCGACATAAACGTTCCGATCGGCGCATTTGGATAGCCAAAGCGCTCGCTCACCCCATAGCCTCGCGCTGCCATGTTAAGGACGCCAAGAGTATATTTCATTAGGCGGTACGCCGCGTTCAGCGCATTGAGGTGCTTTGTGCGCGGGAAGAGCGTGAGCCGACCCAGCGCGTCGTGGAGCGGGCGAGCTCGATCTTCGATGATTTTCGGCACGCAGCGATGCGCCTTAACTTCATTCAGGACTATCGCAACCGCGTCGTCCACCGTGGTGAAGCCGGCGACCACGCGCTCAATATGAAAAACCGAATGAGCGCAGCAAGATAGAGACTGCCATATTGCGCGCACAGCATTGGCTCTTAACCGCACCCGCCTCACGGCCCTGAAGCGCATGACGGCGAGGGGCAACAGCAGCGAGGTAGCGGCGGCGGATCAAAGGGTTGCGGTCTCGGTGCATAGCGGTCCTAAGCCAAATGGATTGGACGGTTCAGCGTTGGCGAAGTTGGGCCCTCGTTTGTTCAGCGAGCGGAAGCGTGCGCAGATCCCGCGGGTGCAGAAGCACTATCGCCCCACCCATGTACAATCGTAAGAGCGCTTCGCTTGACGATGCGGTGACAAGGGGACGAATTGCTGCCCGGTTGGTGGTGATCTAGTACAGGTTACACATGCGCGATCCCCGAAAGTGAGTGTCTGGTCGGTTGACTCACGGCAGCACGCTTCAGTCTCTGCCGCCCGGCCTATGGCGAGGTTGTGGACTGCGACGCCAGTGTCCGCTCCTAGCGATAAGACTTACTCATTTCTGCTCGCTTGCCTTCAGTTCGTCGGCTAGCGGCCGCAGGGCTTGCGACATGTCATCGAGGCGCTTTTGCCATTCCGCGCCAGGCATGAAAGCGAGAACGGGCTCGTCGCCGGGCGAGCTCTTTATGTAGTCGGGATCGCGTATGCTATCAGCAATTGCGGCTTCAAGCTTTTTGACTATGTCGTCGGGAACGCCCTTTGGGACGGCAAAGCCGCGCTCCGCTGTCATTATGATCGGGACGCCTGCTTCCTCTGCCGTTGGAACGTCGGGGAGGGCCGGAGAGCGCTTCTTTGACAATATCGCAATGGCGCGGAGTGGCCCCTTATTGCCGCCGAGCAGCTCGGGAAGTTCGCTGAGGCTGACCATCCCGACCTCCAAATGGCCACCCAGAAGATCGGTCCGTTGCGCTGCGGTCCCCCTGTAGGAAATCTCGTTGGGCTCGACTTTGGCGGCGCCCGCCAGCATGCGGATCGCCAAGTGACCGTTCGTACCCGCACCGTTGTGACCGAACGTTACTGAACCTGCCTTGCTACGCAGCGAAGTCAGAACGTCGGCAAGAGTTCCAAATTTGCTTTCCGCGCGCACTACCATCACGCTCTGATCGTCAACTACGCGGGCAACCAATCGTATTTCATCCATGCTATACTGAGTTTTCCTCGTCATCGGAAGGAAGTTGTAGCCAGGCACGTTAACTACACCCATCGCGTAGGCATCGGGCGCGGCGCGAGCAATTGAGGCGAACGCGATCTCTCCACCGGCGCCTGGCTTGTTTAGCACCACGAACTTGGCCTTTCCATCGAGCCGTTTTTCGACGAAAGGCAGTAGCTTGCGCGCCATTACATCGGTTGCCCCGCCGGGCGCAAAACCGATGATAACTTCAATCGGTTTGTCGTCAGGCCATGCTGCCAAGGCTGATCCGCAGGCTGCGACACCGAATGCCGTGACTAGTGCGAAGACTTTCTTATGCATGACAATCCGCCCAATCTTGTTGTTAGCCGGGCACGCCGCCTAGGCGGCCCCACCGATAATTTGTGCGCATATTGTAACCGAATACAGCGAATACAACCGGCGCGACGGCTGCAAGCGCGCGACGCGACCAGCTTTCTTGCGTTGCGGCTTGCGCACCGCGCCGCTGTAGTCGCGCCCAGAGCACGAAATTGCGCGAGTTGATCTGGGTGCGGCCCGGCTGAACAGCGCCGACATCCGCGCCGGTGCGGCGCACGAGGATGATCCTTTTTCCAATAATCGAACCCTGATTATCGTTTAGACGAGATTGCCTCACATTGCCGACTTGCTCTGTGCTGCGAAAATCGAGCCGTACCCTCCAGACCAGTCGGGCGGCACCATACAGGGGCGAGGATCGTGATTTGCCCATTTCGGTCGCTGTCCCCGAATAATCTCACCTGAATGCGGGCTCGGGATCGGATTCGGTGTGTACGGAAACGACTCGCCAGCGGAATACGTATGGAGCAGGAGCGGCCTTCCGCGAGGCGAGAGGTTCGGTTCTGAAGCATGTACCGTTCGGCAGTTGTGGATGGTGATGCTGCCCGCCGGTCCAGCAAGCATTTCCGCATTCGCGGTAGCTACACGCGGAAGATCGGCGTCGCTGATATGTCCAACCCATTTCCCGTTCTTGTCGAAATGGTCGAACAGTTCATTCTCGTGGCTTCCCGGAACGCACAGCAGCGGACCCATCTCCTTAGATGTATCCTGAAGATAGATCCCCATCGTCAAGGGCGAATAGTCCGTGTGAGGCCAAGCTTGGATATCTTGGTGCCACTTCACTTCCTGGCCGGCTTCGGCCCATTTGAAGTTCAGCTTGGAGTGGTGGAATTTGACGTTTGGTCCTAACAGGTCTTCCGCAATGTCAGCCATCAGATCGCTGGAGGCGAATTCCCAGTAGGTCGCATCCTGATCCACAGGGCTCGAGAGCCGCCTCAGTTTGGGCTTTTCCGCCGAGTGACCTGTGTCGAGGTCGAAAACATTGTTGGATTTCGTCACAGACTTGCTCTTCTCGACGAAGGAAGACGTCACCGTCAGGAGCCGATCGATCCAATCCTGCGGAATGATCGAAGCCAGCATCACATATCCCTTGTCGAAATAATCCCGCCGCTGCGCGTCGTTGAGGATCTTGGCTGGACGAGCGAGAATCTGTTCTGGCGTCATGGTCTGGCTCCCAAATTTTTTGATATATCACGATGCTTCAGCGCTGCAGATTTGTCCATATAAGTCCGACCAATTATCAGATATGTGATGGTTTTATCCATCCAGGCCGATCACGAGCGTGATATATCTCAGCCAGTGGTATCGATAAACCAATAGCACCCTGGAGGGGACAGAACCCATGTTCAGACCATTAGTTATTGCGATCGTTGGCGCGGCAATTTCAACGGCGTGCATCGCCCAGGAACCGAAGCCGATACGGCTTGGGGTGCTGAACGATCAGTCGGGTGTCTATGCAGATTTCGGCGGGCGCGGCTCCGTGATTGCCGCCCGGATGGCGGTCGAAGATTATGGAGGGCGTGTTCTGGGCAGGCCCGTCGAGGTGCTCAGCGCCGACCACCAGAACAAGCCGGATGTCGCCGCCACAATCGCGCGGGCGTGGTTTGAGCGCGACAATGTTGATGCGGTGCTGGACCTGACCACTTCCTCGGTCGCGCTTGCCGTTCGCGAGGTTGCCCTTAACAAGAACCGGGCAATGCTGATCGCTTCGGCATCCAGCCCGGAACTGACCGGCAAATATTGTTCGCCGATCACCGTTCACTGGGGCTTTGACGGATATGCAAACTCGGTGGTGGCCGCAAAAGCAAGCGTCGCCGCTGGCCTGGATACGTGGTTTTTTGTCACCGGCGATAATGCCGGAAGCCATGCGCAGGAAGAACAGGCCGCCAGCTTTGTCAAGAAAGCAGGAGGCAAAGTGCTCGGTGCGGTCCGCCATCCGCTCGGAACTTCGGATTTCTCGTCGTTTCTGTTGCAAGCACAGTCCTCGAAAGCCAAAGTTGTTGCTCTCGCCAATGCAGGGGTCGATACGACCAATGCTATCAAGCAGGCCCGGGAATTTGGGCTGGTTGCCGGCGGTCAAACCGTGTTGCCTATGCTTACCTTTATCACTGACGTGAAGGCACTCGGGTTAGACAATGCGGCCGGCTTGCGGTTCACCGACGGCTTCTACTGGGATCGAACGGATGATACTCGGGTCTGGAGCAAGCGCTTCATGTCGCTTAATCAGGGTCGCGCGCCAACAGTTGTCCAGGCGGCCGTCTATACGCTCGCGCTGCACTTTCTCAAATCGATGGACTCAACGAAGTCTGAAGAAGGGGACGTGGTCGTCAAGGAGATGAAAAACGTTATGGTGAACGACGCCCTTTGGAAGAACGTTCGCATCAGGGAGGATGGGAGGAGCCTCAATGACATGTATCTGGTCGAGGTCAAAAAGCCGAATGAATCGCAGGGACCTTGGGATTTCTATCGTATTGTCTCTACAATACCGGGCGATCAGGCATTCCGCCCCCTATCGGAGGGGAACTGCGCAATGATTAAATAGCGCAGCCGACCGAGGTGAAGATGCAGAACCTATACAGTATCGGAAATTTTCCCGCTCCGAAGCTGCAACGCAGCTTGGCGGAGCAGGCCTACGATATTCTTGAGGAAATGATCGTCACCTTGGTACTGCCGCCCGGCGCAGTGCTGAGCGAGAACGAGCTCATCGAGAAGACTGGTCTCGGCCGGACGCCATTGCGGGAGGCGCTGCAGCGCCTCTCCGATGTCGGCTTGATCGATATCGTTCCACGCCAGGGCACGAAGGTGACGGAGATCAATGTCAGCGACCAACTGCTGCTGCTGGAAGTTCGACGTGAACTAGAACGATTGATCGCCACCAGCGCGGCTCGGCGTCGTACGGCTGAACAAAGCTCACTCCTGTCTAACATGGCGGGGGAAATGCGGCGCGCTGCTGCGACAGATGACTATCTTCTGTTCCTGAGAGTGGATAGGGCCTTTAATCAATGCGTCGCGGAGAGTTCTGCAAACCGTTACCTTGTCAAAGCTATTAATCCCATTCATGCGATGGCGCGCCGGTTTTGGTACAAATACTATCGTCCGTACGATCTTCCGATTGCAGCGATCGGTCATGCGGAAATTATGGAAGCAATCGTAGCAGCAGATTCTGCTGCTGCAGGCGCAGCGTCGGATAAATTACTCGACTACGTTGTGGCCTTCACGCGCTCCGTCGAAACACGGGATTAGAAGTCTCTTAACGTCTCCCGAGAAGCGGGTCCGTTAGCGAGGCCGTCCTTCGTTTGTAATCGCATACGTAATATTCAAGATGGTGGCGTAGCTGCATATTGATCTTGCGGTCTCCGACGCGGAGAGTGGCAAGAACGATCGATACGAGCTGAGCCAAATAATCTTCGAAGCTCATGGCGTCGAACGGAAGCATACGCGCGGCAGTCGCATAAGCGGCCCGTTATAGGTTCAGAAAAGAAGGCGCTGGAATGGATACGACACCGGCGGATGGCCCCCTGGGCGGCATTCGCGTTCTCGATCTGACCAATGTGATCATGGGTCCATTCGCGACCCATATCATGGCTGACATGGGCGCCGATGTGATCAAGATCGAAAGCGCAGAGGGTGACTCATTTCGCAGCTATCGCCCTAACCGGCATGACGGCATGGCGGGTAGCTTTCTGCATCTCAATCGCAACAAGCGCAGCATTGCCCTGGATCTCAAGCAGGCTGGCGGCATGGCCGCCCTGCACAAACTGATCGCCACGGCCGATGTGTTCGTGCACTCGCTGCGTCCCAAAGCGATCGAGAAGCTTCGCCTCGGCTATCGCGCTGTCCACGCGATCAACCCAGGCATCATCTACTGCGGTGCCTACGGCTTCGGTGAAAAGGGGCCTTACAAGGACAAGGCTGCCTACGATGACATCATCCAGGCGGGCTCCGGGCTGGCGGCGTTGCACGTGGTTTCCCGCGGCGAGCCAGCGTTCATGCCGACCGTGCTTTGTGACAAGCTATCTGGCCAGGCCATCGCCTACTCAGTCATTGCCGCATTGTTTCAGCGCGAACGCGGCGGAGGCGGTCAGGCGATCGAAGTGCCAATGTTCGAGACTACGGCGGAATTCGCTTACATCGAGCATCTGCTCGGCTTTGCGTTCGAGCCACCGCTCGGTCCGACCGGCTACGTTCGCGTTGTCAGTCCTCGACGGAAACCATTTCACACCGCGGACGGCTATATGTGCATCCTGCCCTATTCAGATCAGAACTGGCGGGATTTCTTCGATTTTGTTGACAGGCCAAAATTCAAGAGCGATGCCCGCTTCTTTCCCTTAACCGAGCGGGCGGCGCATCTCGAAGAACTCTACGAATTGATTGAGGCTGTTGCACCGACGCATTCCAACGCCGAGTGGGTGGCGTTCTGCGATGATGTCAGCATTCCCTGCATGCCAGTGTTAAGCCTTGATCAGCTGCCTGACGACGAGCACATGAAGGCGGTGGGGATGTTCGGTCAAGCCCAACATCCCACTGAGGGCGCGTACAAGACCATCAGATCGCCAGTTTCGTTCAGTTCATCGCCATTCCGTATCCGCCGCCATGCGCCGCAACTCGGCGAGCACACGACTGAAATCCTGAAGGAAATTGGAGTCGAGCCCAATGGGCCGGTGCTTGAAACCATGTCAAAAAAGGTTAGCGAGACAAATGCCTGATAGTGTCACATACGAGCAGAATGGCGGTGTAGTCACTCTCACCCTCAATGAACCGGATACGCGCAACGCACTGTCGCCGGAGATTGTCGATACTCTGGTCGCACATTGCGCTCGGATCAATCAGGACATGTCCGTCTGCTGCGTCATCGTGACGGGCGCTGGCGAAAGTTTTTCATCGGGTGGCAATGTGAAGGAAATGCGTGATCGTACCGGTCTGTTTGGCGGGACACCCGCTGAAATCCGGCGCAGTTATCATCACGGCATCCAGAAAATCCCGATGGCGATGTACGACCTGGAAGTGCCATCTATCGCAGCCGTTAACGGCTATGCCATCGGCGCCGGCTGCGACCTGTCCCTGATGTGCGATATGCGTATCGCCGCCGATGATGCACAGTTCGCGGAAAGCTTTATGCGCGTCGGGCTGGTCTCTGGGGATGGCGGCGCATGGTTTCTGCCTCGTGTGGTTGGTCTTAGTCGAGCTTATGAAATGACCTTCACGGGTAACTTTATCAAGGCGGACCAAGCGCTCGCCTGGGGATTAGCCTCACAGGTGGTCCCGAAAGCCGCACTAATGGATACGGCAATGAAGCTGGCTGCGCAGATTGCATCATACCCGCCGCATTCGCTACGGATGTGCAAGAAGCTTTTGCGGGATTCCGGCGCAATCGGACTGCCGACGCATTTGGAAATCGCCGCCAGCATGCAGGCATTGGTGCAGCACACCGCCGACCAGCACGAGGCTGTGAAGGCGTTTCTCGAGAAGCGAAAACCCGAATTCAAGGGGGCATGATGAGCCGGCGAATCCCAATACGACTGGGACCGTGTCTGTCGCTGAAAAGCCGGAGGGGTCCGTATGCGCGCATTTAGGTTCGAATCCCTGACGCTGCCGCCGAATGCAGAGATGATGCGGAAAAAGGTGCGAGCTTTTCTGGACGACGAGAGGGCGCACGGGCGTTACGCAGCTCATCGCACTTCATGGGCAACCTTCGATCCCGAGTTCAGCCGCCGCGCAGCCACCGCGGGCTTCATCGGGATGACATGGCCAAGGCAATACGGCGGGGGCGAATATTCCAATCTTGAGCGGTTCGTGGTGACCGAGGAGATGCTGGCAGCGGGAGCGCCTGGCGGCGCGCACTGGATCGCCGACCGACAATCTGGACCACAAATACTTAGACATGGAAGCGAACGCGCCCGAGAACTGATTCTCCCGCGCATCGCAGCTGGCGAATGCTATTTCGGCATCGGAATGAGCGAACCTGATTCTGGATCGGACCTGGCGGCGGTGCGCACCAAAGCCGAGAAATGTGAGAACGGGTGGGTGGTCAACGGCGCCAAGATCTGGACTTCCAACGCGCACCGAGTTCACTATTTGATAGTGCTAGCGCGCACCGAGCCGCCCGGTCAGGACCGCCACGCTGGCTTGTCGCAGTTCATCGTCGATACCGCGTCGAAGGGGGTCGAGATCCGGCCGATACTAAATCTGGCGGGCGGGCATGAATTCAACGAAGTCTTCTTCCGGAACTGCTTCGTGCCGGAGGACATGATGATCGGGAAGCCGGGCGAAGGCTGGACGCGCGTAACCGGCGAACTGGCATTTGAGCGTGCAGGTCCGGACCGCTTCATGTCCGACATCAGATTGCTGGTGGAACTTGTCAAGAAAGTTGGGTGCGCGCCGAGCGAGCGGCAGGCGATCGAGATCGGGCGCTTCGTTGCCCATTTTGCGGCCCTGCGCAGAATGTCGTCCTCGATCGCCGGTTTGCTGGAGCGGGGCGAAAGCCCGATCACTGAGGCCGCACTGGTGAAGGATGTAGGGACCGCCTTCGAACGTGAGATTCCGGAGATCGTGCGCAAGCTTTTGCCGGTAGAGGCCAGCCTCGACGATGACGACGAGTATTCGCAAGCGCTTGCTCATGTTTTGCTGCATGCGCCTTCGTTCACGATACGCGGCGGTACGCCAGAAATCCTGCGCGGGATGATTGCGCGCGGCCTGGGCTTGCGTTGAAAGGGATTGCGATGGAGGACATGTCCGTAATTGTAGTCGAACAGGCAGACCGCTTGTTCCAGCAGCACGTCAACAAGAATATTCTGGCGGATGCTGACGATGGCAAGTGGGCCGCTTCTCTTTGGGCGGCGCTGGAAGATGCCGGCTTGCCCTTGGCGCTTGTGCCGGAAGCCGCGGGCGGGGTCGGTCTTGCAGCCAGCGTGGTGGCCAGTCTCATCCGACGTGCTGCCTTTTACTCGGTGCCCCTTCCGCTTGCAGAGACGATGATCGCCAGTCGCCTTTGGGTCGACGCAGGGGGGGACGTCTTGGATGGGGCGGTAACACTTGCGCCCGTCAACCCTCAGGATCGCTTGACCGTCGTTGAAAATGGCAGCGGTGTAACGCTATCGGGCACGGCCCATCATGTGCCATGGGGTGTGCAAGCTCCGACTACGTTGGTGTTTGCCCGAGATGCAAGCGGCAAGGGGTTTCTTTGCCGGGTGCTTTCAGCTCAGCTCCGCCCAAACAAGCCGCGCCGCAACGTCGCCTATGAGCCCCGTGACGAAATGCATTTCGATGGTGTGCAGTTGCATGCGGGCGACGTTCGCCCAGCTCCGGACGACCTGAACAAGGATGGGCTGATGGCCTTCGGAGCGGCGATCCGGGTTCAACAGATGATTGGGGGTATGGAGCGTTGCTTGGACTACGCTTTGACCTATGCCAACGAGCGGATCCAGTTCGGTCGTCCGATCGGAAAATTTCAGGCCATCCAGCATATGCTCGCCGTTGCTGCGGGGCATTTTGCGGCGGCCTCCGCGACGGCCGATGCCCTGTTCGAATCGGAGCGCCTGGGCGACGATGATTTTGCCGTTGCGATCGCCAAGTCTCGTTGCGGCGAAGCCGCCGGACAGGTCGCGGCGGTGTGCCACCAGGTTCATGGAGCCATGGGTTTTACCCAGGAACATCCCCTGCATTTCTCAACGCGCCGGCTGTGGGCGTGGCGCGACGAATGGGGCGCGGAATCCTATTGGCAGGAAAGAGTCGGCCGGAAGATCTGTGCCTCGGGCGGCGAGGGCTTGTGGCCCCTTCTCGCCGATCGGAAGGACTCGACCGTCGCTGCTTAAACGGACGGCGGGGGGCTGAGATAACGCTGCACAACGTCGTGCAGCAACGCGACGATGTCTTTCTCTCGCCGGGCGATTTCATCGAGGACGCCGGATACGGCGACTGTCAAGGCGCGATCGCGCCCGTCGATGCTGTCCGGTAGCGGAACGGCGATGGAACCTGCGCCGGGAGTGACAAGGCCGGTCGAGAAAAAATAACCGTCCTGGCGGGTTTGCCCCACGTTTTTCAGGACTTGATTGATGTCGACCCGTGGCTGCTCAGAGGCTGCTTCGGCATTGGTGCGCATACATAGGGCTCGGATTTCATTATCGGTACACTTCGTCAGCAACGCAAAACCGGTCGCCGACCAGACAGCAAGCCGACGCGATCCCTGCGGCACGTGAAAGCGCATTGCCGATCGCGCCTGAAGCACATGGATATACTGCGAAAAAATGCCGTTACGTGCGGCGACGATTACAGTGTCGCCCGTCTTCTGCGAAATTTCCTCTAGCATCCTGATCAGACTGCCGTTTCGTACAGGCCCCTTGTCCAGCCATGTGCCTAACAACGTCACCCGCGGTGACGGAAGGAAGGTTCGACTTTCTGGCAAGTAATCCATGTAGCCGAGATCAACGAGACAATTCAGCAGAATTGAGGTGGAAGACTGCGGAAACGAAAGCCGTTCCGCAATTTCCGCGACCCGCGCGTCACGTTGAATTTCATCGAAAAACTCAAGAATCCGAAGCACTCGTCCCGCCGATTTGACGGACCCGGTCGCTGGTGGCCCATAGCTTGTCGCCTCGGTCACCTGACCGTTTTGAGTCATTTTGACGCTTTGCTTAGAGGTCTTCATAGACGAAGAGAACCGCAAACCGGAGCCCATTGCAATGACCGTCCAGTGAAGTTTCACGATATCCGCGCCCGGTTCTTCCACGTCATCCGTTCACGTACTATTCGGATATTGCCGATGCTCCAAAACGTGCGGGATCATGTGAGCGATGTTTTCGATTTACGATAATCGCCGCATATTCGGCGGGGCATCCGCGGTCTGTTCAAATTTCCATAACATTCGATAGCCGAATTTCAGCCGATCGACCGATGCTGCTCATGCCAGGATAGGGGCAGAGTTTTTGGGATCTGCTTCAGCTCGATGGTTGCTTCGCCCTCCAAAGCTGCCTTTGTCAGGTCGGGCGGCAGAAATGCCAGCCTCAGTTCTTGGCGGATAACCTTCGGGTGGAGATTGGCTTCTGCAGCGAGCGCTTCGATGGTTGGCTGACGTTCGCTGGAAAGTTCGGCGAGCCATACGTGGGACCGGACGATCGACTTGATGAGCTTTTCATCAATCTTGATGGTCGGCGGAGTATTCACTTCTGTTGAACCCTTTGGTTTTGGAGTCCAGGGAATATCGATCGAGCGCTGTTTTCCTCCCATTGGATTGAGCGCCAACCGGATCCGATTGCTGGACACGGTTATAGTTTCGACCTGATCGAGCTGCAGCTTTTCGCCGAGCGCGGTCTCTACCAAGCCCTCGATCTCAGGCGCCGAGATTCGTGTGACGGAGCCGGCCGCGTGACTGCGCCCGCGCAGCGCGGTGCTGACATAGAAGCGATAGCGGACACCGTTCTTGCTCGAAAAGCTTGGCCCCATCCGGTTACCTTTATCGTCAAAGAGCTTGCTCTGGAGCAGCGCACCGCTCTCAGAAAACTTGACCTTGCGTTTCACGGTATTGGATTTCAGCAATTCCTGCACACGCTCGAAAGTCGGCGGGTCCAGAATTGCGTCGTGCTCTCCTTTGAACCACTTTCCCCCGTGATGGGTTTCTCCAATGTAGATTCTGTTCTTCAGGAAGTAAGCGAGTGGGCCATAAGTGAAGGGTATGCCGCCTTGATATTTTGCGACCTTAGTGCTGCGGCGTTTAGTGACAATCTTTCGGCGATCGAGTTCGGCTACCAGCTTGCTGAACGATCCCAGCTCCAGATAGAGCCTGAAGATCGTCCGAACGGTCTCCGCCTCCGATTTGTCGATAACCAGCTTTTTGTCTTTAGTGGCGTATCCCAGCGGCACCGTGCCGCCGGTCCATTTCCCCTTGCGCCGGCTGGCAGCCACCTTGTCCCTGACCCGCTCAGCTGACAGCTCCCGCTCGAACTGGGCGAACGACAGCAGCACGTTCAATGTAAGCCTACCCATGGACGTGGTCGTATTGAACTGCTGGGTGACAGCCACGAACGAGACCGATTTGGCGTCAAAGGCATCGACCAGCTTTGCAAAGTCGGCGAGGGAGCGAGTGAGGCGGTCGATCTTGTAGACCACGATCACATCGACCTTGCCGGCTTCAATATCGGCAAGAAGCCTTTTCAGGGCAGGGCGGTCGAGGTTGCCCCCAGAGAATGCTGGGTCATTGTACTGCTGGGGCAGAGCCTTCCAGCCCTGAAATGCCTGGCTCTTGATGTAAGCCTCGCAGGCTTCGCGCTGAGCATCCAGCGAGTTGAATTCCTGCTCAAGGCCGTGTTCGGTGGATTTCCGGGTGTAGATGGCGCAGCGAAGGACCTTGGCGTCATTTGCCATCGGGAGTTTCCTGTCGCGCTGAGCGGAGCCCGAAGAAGCGCGGGCCGTTCCATTTCGTGCCGGTGATGGCAAAAGCGATTTCGGAAAGGCTGGTGTAGGTCTTACCGGCATGGACAAAGCCGTCAGCCATCACGGTGACTCGATACGTCTGGCGGTTCCAGGTTCTCACCAGTTCTGACCCCGGCTTGATCCGTTGGGGTAGCTCCAGCCGACCATTGGGCCTTGCGGAGGCGGTTTTCACCATGTGGGCAAGCAACCGCCGGGTGGGGAGGGGAAGGTCGCCGTAGGTGTTCACCTGAATCGTGTGAGCAATGCTGCGGCGGAGCAAGTCGGGACCGAACGCTTTGGGCGGTTCAGTTCGGAACAGTTCGCGGTAGCGTTTTCTCAGGTCGACTATCGGCATCACCGTCAGCCGACCCAGCTCAGCCTCAACAGCTGGGTCGGCTCCATTTGCACCATTGTTGGATTTCATGAGGACGTACCCGATCGGATGATCCGATATATCCTCGCGCCGTCTATCTTCTCGGAGGTGAGGTGGAGCTTCAGCTTCTTCTTGATCACCCCGGCAAAAAACCCGCGGACTGAATGCTGCTGCCAATCCGTTGCCTTCATAACCGCTGCAATGGTCGCACCGGTTTGCCGCCGTAGCAATGCGAGGACGACTTCTTGCTTCGATGCGACACCGGTTGATTTGGTTGATGTTGCTTTCGATGAACTCTTCTTCGATTTAATCGGCTGCGACGTCGAGCCCGCACGAAATTTTCGCGCGATGCTTTGGGATCTTAATTTTGATTTTTTGATAGTCATTTTGACGCTTCCTTATGTTAGCCGGCAACACACGGTGCTGCCACTGACACAAGCCCGCGAATTGTCATGGCGGGCTGGAAGCGAAGAGCGCTGCAACCGATTCCGATTTGGGCGCCTGGAGCAGGAAGCTCATTGCCGAGTGACGCTCTACGGGCAACCAAAGTCCAGCGAATTCTGCGCAATGTTGTTGCTCATCTGAGTCGTTAGGCGGCACGAAAACTTGAACTAATGCCTAATATCCACATGTCCTCGAACCGCGGGCCAAACAAATATTGAATCGAAAAATGCGCAAATCTCCTTTTCAAAGATTTCAAGATTCGATATTCCCTCATGTTAGGGGAGTCCTTTGCGTTCAGTGAGTCCTCCGCGAGATGGAGCCGCCTAGTTGGTGGCCACCGCAGTCCTCGCAACAGGCGTTTTCATCAGTTTCCTTCATCGTGCGCGGTTGGGCGGACCTCGGCAATGCCGTCGTCTCTGCACGGCCTAAGCGCGGTTGAGTACTTTTTCGACTTCTTAGTCGATAAAGAAACGTGTTCGAAAGGAACAAGTCATGAAGGACTCGGGCGTCAATTCAGAAACCCCCGGCAATACAAGGCTCACTAAGAGCAATCTTCGACCCATCGAAATTCAAGTTCAATACCGAGCTGTGACCGAACTCATATTGGACCAGAACAACCCTAGGCAGCATTCGCCAAAACAGGTCAATCAAATTGCAGATAGCATTCGCGAGTTTGGCTTTCTCATACCCATTGTTGTGGATGCAACTGGCAATGTGGTGACAGGCCACGGCCGCGTTCTCGCAGCGAAGTACCTCGGTATGACTGAGGTGCCGCTCATTGAGGTTCGTCATCTTTCTGCGGCCCAGCTAAAGGCATTGCGCATTGCTGACAACAAGCTCGCGTTGAACGCTCACTGGGATGAGCGC
>NZ_JAFCLS010000041.1 GCF_018131075.1 Bradyrhizobium sp. JYMT SZCCT0428
GAGTCTGGTTTTCGACGCCAAGGCATCGCTCATCGAAACGCCCCCGGGGCGCTAACGCAAATTTTCAACATCTTGGGATCGGGAGGGCGGAGAGCCCCAGCGCGTCGTGGCTGGGGGAATGCTGTCAGTACAGCGTGAAATACAAGTGGATGCATCGGGAAGCGGAACGGAAGCTTTCTTTTTCGCCGCGCGCCATGGAACGAGCCCAATCTGGACCCGTTGGCTTTCAGTCAGGGGACGAGGGAGGTGAGCATGGCTCAGAAAGCAACTCTCACTCCGGTTGGAAAGAGTGATCGCCGGCAAGCCGAGACGCTCGACCTGGAGATGCATGCGCGATTGGAGGCAGGTTTGATCGATACGCCTCCAGCTTCCGGCCCGGTCAGCGCCACTCAGCCGGCGCCTACCGTTGAGCATCAACACCGGGAAGGCCTAACGTTCTGGCAGGCGATCAAGACGAGGTTCAAGTAGATCCATCAGGAGGGACGCCGCAGTTACCTGCCAGCGCTCAATCGCGGTGCCGGCAGCTATTCGAGCAAAGACGCATCAGCGGCTGACAGCGCTTATCGCGGCCCGCGTGGTTGTTTGAAATACAATCCGAGTGCGGAACGTGCTTCCTTGTGATTTCACCCCCTGCTGCCATCTTTTTCAAAGTGTGTGTAACACTAGCAGGTGACCACATGCCCAGCTGCTGCCAGAGCACCCGGCCAGAGACCGCGTTGGCTTCGCCCTCAGGCACCAACTTGATGAGTTCAGCGGATATGGACATGGTTGGCTTCAACCCATGCGGAAGCTAAAGGAATTGCACGCTGATTATCTTTCCCCGTCGCCAGATGACTCGCAGAGCCGGTGCCTTCTGTCGCCCTCATTGCAGTTCAAACCGGCTCGGCACCTCGGACAGTATTTCCGTAGAAAATCTTCGCGCCGTTTGACACGCTTGGTTTGCACGCCCCGTGAACATGCTTCTTGGGCGCTCGCATCGGGAAAGTGTGCGTCTTAACGATTGAGAAGAGTTTAAAGATCTCCGCCCGGGGGGGCCCGGAACACCCCCGCAGCCAAGCCTGAAATACGATGCTTGACGACGAGGGCTTCAGGCCTGGATTAGCAATTCCTCCAACGCATTGAGTTACGTCAGCTAACGGGGCAGGTTTCGAAGAGCACTATGCGCGCACTGCATGGAACTCTCCGGGCGCACCGCTCATAGACGCGGAGTGGCAATATGTGCGGCGGCTGGTCAATACGACCCTGGCGACGGCAGCCGGTGCAGTCTGCGCTGATTCAGTATGTCCTCGATGAGGGCATAAGCACCGATGTAAGGTGGTGGCATATGATGGCCTCAGAAGCGCGGTCGCAGTGCTCAACAGTATGGACATGTTAGGCCGGCAAGCCGTTGGAATTTACTGTCCATTAACCACGAGTGAGCCTGTCCTTTCCGGGACTCACGATGCAAAAGAAGCCGTGGCTGTCCCCGCAGTGGCAGCTTTTTCGTGCCTGTGAATTCGACCGCAGCAAGTCGTTGGCGGGGCTGAAAATAAGGGCAAATCGACGCTGTTGGTATCCTGTGGATATGCTGCGGATAACGGCTCTCAGGTTGGCATCTCGCTCTTTCGACCCATCTCGCGCTCATATGCGGCTTCAGCCGGCGTCAGCGGATGTTCCTCATTAGTATATGCGCGGGCCTCTCCCACCGTCATGCCCATCTTGCGCCCTTGTTTGAACGCGCGAGCCCGCAACGCAATTCTGAGATTCAGTAACATCTTCCTGAAGATGTTCATGCCCGTGTTCCAATGCAGGCTCGTTTGCGGACTTCGAATAGTGCCCCAAGCCCGCCGGCTCACGCCCGGCGGGACGCATTTGGGCTCTCCCCTATTATCTAACGTCCTTGCAGGAGCCGGACAGTCCCGGCTAAAGGCCATACGGCCTAACGCCCGTGTGGCCTTAGTCATGATTGAAGCTGAACCCACATTGTTGACAACGAAACGGCATGCGCGAACCGACGATCGAGGGTATTGCTGTCCTCTCTGTACCTCAACGCGGTGACTAGCGTGGCGATCGCAAAGTAGGCTTCGAACCTAGGCGTCAGTTCGGAAAGCTTAGCTGGGGCGACCAATTTTGTGAGGTCCGCAGCCTGCTGAAGGGCTTTGTCGTCGCGAGCAAGCTTTGCAGACTTGAGCAGCGATAATACTTTGACCGCGAGTTCGGCTTGGCTGGGTGCCATTTTCAAATCCAGAAAAAGCTGACGGCAGGCAGTGAGGCGTTTGGTCCAATTTACCCTGCTGTCCGATTAGTCGCTTCAATTTTCTGCGTCATCTCGAGACTCGCCATGAGCAGGATCTTGGCAACGTCCTTTTCGCCCGCCCTGACGGCTATGCGATGAGCGGCGTCGATTGCGTTTAGCAAAGGCGTAAAGTCTTCCATCCGGCCCACCTGGATCAACACTTGGGAATTGGGCGAACCGTAGCTTTCAATTCTGAAAGAACCCTTGGGGTGATTGAATAAACAAGCGTATTTTACTAAAAGCCGTCATCAGGAAAACGCATCCTTTGCCCGCAGCATCGCGGGAGATGCCCGGTTTAATGAATAGCGAATTCGACCGCCGCGACGCACAACGCCGCGCCAGCCGAATATGTTGGCTGGGCGGCGTTGGCTTATGTACTGGGCCCTGAAATCCCCCAGCGTCGTTAGTTCGCTGCGAGCGTGCCGAGGGTTCGATGACAGATCCGTGAATGAGCGTTTTTGCGCACTCAGCGGCCATAAGATGATGCGAGTGCAGCCCGCGCACACCGTCAAAGCCGCCGGTCCACGCCGGGCGGGGTTGTTTGCCTCAACTCACGATGCTGAAGTTGGCTGCTGTCACGGTGGCGGCCGTCGCGCCATTCAGCCATACCGCGGTGTCGCCGTCGACCTGCACCACAAAGTAGGCGCCATTCTGGTAAGAGTGCGACAGGACGTCTGCAAACGACGTGAAGCCGGATCCATTGAGCTGAACGGTATCGGTTGAAGCATTCCAGTCCTGAACGACTTGCACGCTCGGAACGTCATTGGAAACGAACGTATTGCTGCCACCACCACCGAAATAGTAGTTCACGCCTTGACCGCCGTCGAAGTAGTCATTGCCGGCACCGCCGAGCAGCACGTCGATTCCTTCCCCGCCAAACATCACGTCGTTACCATCGCCGCTGTAGAAATAGTCGTTGCCGCCATAACCATAAGCAACGTCGTCGCCGGCTTCCATCACGAACACGTCGTTGGCAAGCGATCCGACCCCGATGTCATTTCCAGCGCCGCCATAAGCGGATCCCCCGCCTGACGCCATGTAGAGATAATCATTGCCGCCTGCACCAGCGAGCACGTCGATGCCTTGGTCGCCAACAAGGGTGTCATCGCCGGACGCACCGTACAGAGTGTCGTTCCCAAGACCGCCGTAAAGCGCGGCTGCCGGAATCGGAAGACTTAGAAACGAGGGGTCGACCATCACAAGAAAATCGTCTCCGTCTTCACCCATAAGCACATGGCCGGACACTGGCGAGGCTGGAAAGCTCCCCATTGTCATGGTGTCGTTTCCGCTGCCGCCGTAAAGTCGCACCGGAGCTGTCGTATTCAACCCATTCAAGCCGATGACAACATCGTCGCCATCGCCGCCGTAGGCCGCGGCGGTTATCCCAGCAATTGCGGCGGGTCCTTCCGAAGCGGTGATCGTATCGTTGCCGTGGCCTCCATAGACCAAAACCCCCTGAACTCGGTCGTCGCCCTGACCGCCGTAACCGATGCCCAATAATCCGTCGAGGTAATCGTTTCCTTGCCCGCCCTCGAGAATTGAACTGTGATAGCTAGGGGTAAGGCTGGCCGTCAGCGTGTCGTTGCCATCAAGTCCATAAAAAACATCATCCGTGCCAGAATAATTGTCGTTTCCTAAAGTACCAACGAAAGTTGCCATTACTGTCCTCCGTAAATCGATGGCTCAGGTTGTAACACAATGAGCTGGTTGTGAAGGTGAAACTTCAGTCGCGAGCCTCAGTCGGCGCGGCAGCCGAGAAAGAATGATCAGGAAAACGCATCCTGGGCCCGCAGCATGGCGGGAGAGGCGAACGACGTTCACGATCGGAGAACTTCGGTCACCTGAGCAGATCTGAGTAATTTTACTGCGGCACCAAGCACGGCGGATTTGGGACAGTTCGAAGAAGGGACCTTGGTGGCGCGGGTTGGGATGCAGGGTTCGAACGCCGGTACGCATGCGGCTTTAGATAGTTGAAGGCGCTAAAAATGCGATCCCCGACTCATCCAGAGGCTGTGTCGCGTCCTGCCCGCATGGATGATCAGGTACGATTAGGGATAGCTATTAAATGTTTTCTCGATCACAGAACGCAACACGGTCTTTTCGCGAACGAAATCATGAAAAGGGAATATCGACACCGAATACGGGAATGAGCGTAATTTCGAGCCATAGTATTGCGACAGGCGGCCAAAGAACGTGCCACGAAGGAGAACGCTCGAGGTTGGAGGATGATGTCTGCTCAGCCTCGAGGCGGCTCGTCCCCGCGCTAAGGCGAGTTGCAGCAGCTCTGCTGCGTGCTTGGATGCAGGTGCTGGCCACATGCGGCAACTGGGTGGGGACAAACGACCGTGTTTCGGTCGGCCCCCTTCTGGCCGGGCAATTATTGGCCGCTTCAATTGACTTGGGGAGGCAGGGGACGAATGGCCGCCCTGAGGACGTTGCCCCGTTTGGTAAAACACGCCACACATTCTAGCTTGTGAGGTTTCTCGGTCGCCTATAGCTTCCGATAATCATTCTTCTCGGAAGTGAAAGGCGCCAGCGAATGTCAGTCGACCTGACGATTGTTGAGACCCACAAAAGCCTGCCTGCTGCCCTCGGGGCTGACCTCGTGTCCGCCGTCGACCTCGCCAAGGCTGAAAAGGCGCCAAGTACACGAAAGGCTTATGAGACGGATTTTCGGCTGTTCCAGGCTTGGTGCGACGCCAGGGGCGTCAACTCGCTGCCAGCTGCCTCAGAAACCGTCGCGGCGTACATTGCCGCGGAGGCGGGTAGGTCAAGGCCATCGACGCTTGGGCGGCGTCTCGCGGCCCTCCGTTATGCTCATAAGCTGGCCGGGTTGCCGCTCCCTGCCGATTCAGAGGGCGTGAAGGCGACCATGCGCGGGATCCGCCGGACCTATGGGAGCACCAAGGTACGGAAGGCCCCAGCTGTAGCCGCGAAGATGCTCGGAATGGTGGCCACGGCACCCGTCAGTCTTGGGGGTCAACGGGATCGGGCGCTGCTTCTGCTCGGCTTTGCTGGAGCATTTCGCCGCTCAGAGATCGTGGCACTCGACGTGGCCGATATCGAAGAAACTGAGGCGGGCCTGCTGGTGACCATCCGACATAGCAAGACTGATCAGGAAGGCGAGGGTGTTACGATCGCGATTGCCCGCGGGGACGTTGCTTGTCCGGTCAAGGCGCTGCGAGCTTGGCTCGGTTCGGCGGGTATCGAGGACGGGCCGTTATTCCGCCCGATCAACAAGGCGGGCAGGGTGGCCGCGGCGCGGCTGACCGATCGTTCGGTCGCCAATATCGTAAAGGTCTACGCGGAGAGGGCAGGGTTCGACGCCAGCACGTTTTCGGGACATTCACTGCGATCGGGGTTTCTCACGTCTGCTGCGGCCAATGGCGCCTCGATTTTTAAGATGATGGACGTGTCCCGGCATAAGTCGGTGGAGACCCTGCGGGGATACGTCCGGGATGCCGAATTGTTCAAGGACCACGCTGGCTCTGGACTTCTTTAACACGATTTCCGGCGTCACGCGGCCGGGCCGGAAATTCATCACTGCCGGCGACGATGTTCCTCAACGCGGGCTTTAATCCATTTTTGGTTGACAAAAGGCTGATCTCGCTCAGTCGATTGATGATCTATGCCATGCTGGCAGCATAGTTCTAGCTTCGATCTCTCGGTTGCGAGCGTCGATCTCATCGAAAAGCATTTGAACGATATCGACCTCGGGAAGCCCGACCTCAACGCTTTGCTGAGCCCGGCCGTACCCCCGGTCGAGCAATTCCCGAATGGCTGCAACCCGAACGCTTTCATTTTTTGCCTGCAATGAAAGCCGAGCCAACTCCGTGATCGCATCGGGAGTGTTAAGTCTCGCAAATTCCTGCAGTTCGCCCAGCGCCTTCGGTCGTCCACCGGGGTTGCCACTTTTGCCCTTAGGAAACTTCATCGGTTGCCCCTGTTACTTCTCTGTTCTCAGCCGCCTCTGTTTCCGCAAGGCCGCGATATGTTTTCCCAAGCGATTGTAAACCTACGTTTTCCTGACTGTCCTACCCTTAGTACCACTCCTTCCCGGTTGCGGGGCTCTCAGTTCAATCCTCATCGCAATAATGAGGTTCATTCCGCTTCGGGCTTAGGCCAGCGAGCAGCGCCAGCATCGATCTTTTGCCCCAGCTTATTACGGGTCTCGTTGGGCAGATCTTGGAAGCTGACCCAAATGTCACTTCCCGGGGACCGCGCAAAATATTCTCGTCCGTGTTCATAAAAGCCGCGCATGTCGTAGTCGTCATAGTTGATTTGAGGAACATAGAAATAATCCACCTCGGCGGTCTCAGGATCGATCTTTCGACCCGCTTCCTTGCGACCCCTGCGGGTTCCGAAGAAGTCTTGCCCCGCTATTTTTGCTCCATGTTCTGATCGAAAATAAACCTTCCGGATAAAGTCAATTCTTTCGTTCGTTGCATCGGGAATTCGGTTCGGCGACTTTATCATCTCATCCTCCATTATGACTGCGTCGGGTGGGCTCGACTCCTAAGAGCAGCGACATTTCTCACCGCGGATTGAATTCATCCTCAATGCGTGACCGAATCGCATTCAGGGCGTTTAAAGCCGCTAAACACGCATTCAGCGATCCGTAGGTATAAGAATTCGGATAATATTCGTAAGCGAGGCGAGATTGGCGGATCGCTTCGCGCATGGCGTTGTCCAAAGAGGTGAGGGCGCGTTGAGGGCTGCTGGTCATGCTGCAGTCGCCCTATACAGGGGAGATATAAGAAGGCAGTTCCGCCGTATGTAACTTGGAACGAGTGCCCAGTTTTGTAGATATTGTGCAGTCGCCTAGTTCCAGTTTTGTAACCAGGGAGTTCCAAAAACGTCACTTGAAAATGCTCAATAGGGCACCGGGGAAATTGCTTCATGCTGCCCTCGATTCCCTTTTAGCGGCATGTTCGGCTCTGTTCGCGCGCTTAATTGAACGCTCCAATTTCAGTCTTTCAAAAGCGTTCTTGACGCGTATCACAGCTTCAACGTCGGTTTTGATGGATTTCCACTCGTGGGTCGGCGCAAGGCCGTCGGGAGTCCCCAACCACGTGAGGCGATAACGCGAAGGCGCCATTCGTGAACCGTAGGATCGCGCCCCACGCGTAAAATCCACAATCCCGAGCGCCTTTGCTTCAATCACGGCGCTCAATATGTCAGCGCGTCGCATCCCTCTTGCCTGAAGCCAGTTGTACGGGGCCATTAAGTTGCCGTTCTCTAGCCCTCCTTGGTCGGCGTGCTCGGCCATGAGGGCATCGATAAATTTGCGGCACTTTGGGGACATAGCCAGCCAGGCGGGGCTGTTCAGCAAATAGCCTGGGAGAGGCACGCACCAGCCGACACCCTGCGGAAGACCCATGGCCCTGCGGTGACGTTTGCCGGCGATGGCGTTCGTCATGCGACCGTCTGGACCGACTTTGCGAGGAACATTCATCGGACGCCACCTGATGCCGAGCGTATCAGTACAGCGCGAATGGATGCTTCCAAGCAGCTGACCTCTCGCGCGATGGCGGGCTCTTGCACACCTTTTCGATGCATCGCATCACGTTGGACCTTGATTTGCTGCTGAATGTAACGTTCCGCAGCATCGGGATTCAATTCTGACGCATATCGCGCCTGCCGCAGGATAAATGATCGCCGGTTTGCCAACGGGAAGGGTACAATTGCCGCCGTCATGATGTCACCTCAAGTTGAGAACTAATCTCGTTTTCTGACTGGATCAAATCAGGCAGCGCTGCGAGCGCCATACGTGCAATTGGATCTGTTTGGCCAGCGTGCTCATCGCAGCAGCGAATTAGCGCTTCTTTGGTCCGGCAGTAGCTTCGACCACGCCAAGTATGTCTCGCGACGGTTTCTGCCCGATTCCGGCGCTGCAGAATCCATTGGATGCCATCCCGGCATACGATCACCCGCCAGCCTCGGTTTAGAACGGCGACTATGTGGGGGTAGCATTCGTCGGACTCGGCGAGTCTCATTGCCTCGCCCTTTTCCCAGATCGAACCGGTGTTTGTTCGTTGGCCTTAAGCCAAGCCGCGCTGCCGGCAATCGGATAGAAAACTTGCTTTCCTACTTTAACGTAAGGGGCACCTTCGCCTTTCTGGCGCCACGACCGCAATGTCCGTTTCACCACGCCGAGCTCGGCGGCTTGCTCGTCCTCGTTCAAATAGCCGTCGAGAAGTCTTCCCGTCTGTGCCACGTCGTTCTCCTGCCGTTGAGTACCGTCAACAGCAGATAAAGCGACCTCACATGCCGGTCACGACAGGTTATCGCGAGACTTTGTCCGTTGCTCAAAATCGTCAATGGCCCGCCCTAATGGTTGAATATATTTGTGGATTATCTTTCTCCATTCTTCGGCGGTTGAGGGCGCCTTCCTCAAACCAAACACTTCTAAAAGCCAACGCTGTAACGTTCTATCGTCCACGTTGGCGTATTTTCCCGCGAAAATGGCGTTGCATGCATTAAGGCGTGCAGCGGCTGGCTCATCCCCGGCTTCGATTTGAGTGGCGAACTCCAACGCGAAAGCTCTTTTGTGATGAATTCTGTCGACGTAGTTCAAAGGATTTCCCGGGCCGCGCTTGCTGGAAAAACCGAGAACCCAAGGGAGAATCTTGCGCAGATCGCCTGCCGCTTTCGCCTTGTTAGACGCCATGCGATGGGCGCACTGGCCCAGATAGGCGGTGAGCCAATCTGGGAACGGCTTATTGGTTCTGACGCAGATGTCTATGGCGAACCATGCATAGTAAGGATTGCCAGTCACCTCGAGTTTTGACTGCGCTCTGGGGAGCAAAAGATCGGGGTCGCATGCAATAGCTTTTGCCAGCTCTTCTTCATCCGGCGTGCCACGCGTCGCTTTGAAGGGCCTCTTCACGATCGCCGCTCGCGCATTGTGACGATCTCGGCGCCTGGCTTGCCATCAATAACGGTGCCTACCTTGTTCGCCGCTTCCCGCAATGGATCATCGGCGACGTGAGCATATCTTTGAGTGGTGCGCGTTTGCGTGTGACCGAGCAACTTGCCGATGATGGGCAGGTTGAGTCCGCCGCCGACGGCGACGCTGGCAAAGGTGTGTCTCAGATCATATGGGCGCGCCGTTCTGCCCTTCTCGTCCTTCTCAAGCTGCGCATGCTTACGAACGTGCGCCCAGACGTGAAAGAGCGTCTTCAAAGGCTCGCCATCGACATCACCTGGGAAGACTAAAATGCCCTTGCGCGCCTCTCGCAGCCGCTCGATCAGCTCCATCGCCGGTGGGCTCAGCGGCAACCGGTGTGTCTTGCGTTGCTTGGTGTGGGCACTGGGCTTCACCCAGTAGCTCGGTTCCTTATCAAACTCCGACCATTCTGCCTGTATTGCCTCTCCCGGCCGGCATCCGGTCAGCATGATTAGTCGGACGCAGTCGGCGGCGACAACACCGGGATAGGTTTGCAAAGCGCTCGCGATCCTTTCGAGCTCGGACTTACTGAAATACCGCTCGCGAGCTTCCTCCTGATTCTTCTCAATGCCCTTACAGGGGTTTCCAGCCACTGCATTTCGCCAGGGTAGGGTCTCGCCCGCCATTGGCACCAGCGCCAGCGAAAACATCTTAGAACAGACCGACAAGACACGGTTCGCTCGCACCCTGCGCGGACCATTGCGACCCATTGATTCGCTTATGCTACGGTGCATCTGGGCGATGTCGCCGCCGTGAATGGCAGCGATCTTGGTGTGCCTGCCGAGCTTCTGGCCGATCTCTTCCAAAATCTTCTTTTCGTCCTTGATCCGTAATTCAAGGACGGTCTTCTTCGGCATGTGCTCTGAGATGTAGCGGTCGATTAGATCTTGGACTGCAGGGGCTTCTCGTCGCTCTCGCCTGGTCCCTGCCGGATCGTGGCCTCGGTCGATCCCTTTTCGTAGGTCCTTTGCCTCTTCACGGGCTGCAGCGACGGACCAGCGCGGGAAGGGGCCTATCGTGAACCTTCGCTGGCGCCCGTCGAGGCGATAATCGATGAAAAAAGACTTGCTGCCCCCTGGATAGGAGCGGACGCCAAAACCGGTCGCCTTTCGGTCGTTGTCCCACCACATCTGTCCGCCGATCAAGTCTCGGACAAAGTCATTGGTGAGGTGCACGGGTGCCTTGCGATCGGCTGTTTTAGGGTTCTTGTTCAGAAATGCCTCACGTCAACCATTCGTCAACGTCGCGAGGTGCCACGACGTGTTCTCATGCTCGCTCCAACCTCCGCATACGTCAACGAAAAGGCCAAGTTTTTCCTGATGTATTTGGGCCTTTTCGAAGGAATCGGCGGCAGAGCAATGGCTTGGGAAAAAGCATCAGTTGGGTCTGCAAAACCGTGTACACCAGTTCAATTCTGGTCGTGGCCTCCATCCAACCATTTGATTTTTCAGCGCAATTTTATTGATCCCTTGTCCCTCCGATCCGACCTGCTACCGGATTGCTACATTCGTTTCGGCACGGTTCCTGAGGGCCGTTTTTAGCGCGGCGTCGACAGTCGCAACCGCATCTTCCTGCATCCCCGGAATAACGTGGCTATCGAGGGTCCAGGGTGATCCCGACCTTGGAGTGCCCCAAGCGCTCGCTGGCTACTTTGGGGTGGACGCCATTGGCGAGCAGGTGAGTCGCATGGGCGTGTCGGAGGTCGTGGAACCGGAGCCGCACCAGCGATGTCTTGGCGATCAGCCGCGCCCATTGCTGCGAAACATAAATCGGCTGGACGATCGAGCCGTCCGCATGGGCAATTACAAGATCGTCGTCGGATAGGCCTATGCCGGCAACGTTCAGGCCGCCAGCGCCGGCATCTGAAAGACTTCCCGCCTGGGTGCCCAACGTGCGCGGGCGGGTCTAAGCCAACGGCGCTCGCCGCATCAGCAAGACTCTTACCCGCCATGCGATTAGGGCAATAATTGACATGATCAGCACGATCGCGCTCAGCGAAATAATGAAATGTAACCCCGACGAGCCGTCGTTCAGAAGCGAAGCTCGGCCAGTCGCGCCTAGAAAGGAATATAAGAACACTTGCGGCGCGGTGAAAATGAAAGTTGATATTGAGTACGTCACGACGTCAATTTTTGTCAGGCCAAACAGGTAGTTTTGGATAGCTCCGGGAAGGGGCATTCCCAAGCGCATCAGGGCGATTATGCGCCAGCCTTCCTCGTCTACGGCGCGTGCAACAAGGTCGAAAGTCGGCTTCCGCTCAAGCTTTTTGCGAATCCAATTTGACGCGACGTAGCGGGAGGTCAAGAAAGCAAGGATGCTGCCGATTGTTCCGCTGCATAAGATGATCACAGCGACCTTCCAGCCAAAAGCCGCGCCGGCAGCGCAAATGAGCGGCGTGCGCGGAAACACGACAAAGGCCATCAATACAAATACGAGGCAAACGGCCATCGCCGAGCCCGGTGTGAGACTGCCACGGCCCTGAAACCAGCTGATTATGTCTGAAAGCAATGCGAACAGATTCGGTTTGAAAGATGATGCAGCCGATCGTCGCGGCTAATATCATTTTGCTACCCAACTAGGTTGGAGAGCAAGGTCTAGACGGTACGACGGAACCAGAACTGCAAAACCGTGTACACCAGTTCAATTCTGGTCGTGGCCTTCATCCATATAATCAATAACTTAGGTCGATTATATGAGAGGCCGAACGAACTTCAGGCCGTCGTCAGGGTCAGGCGCTCAGCAGGAGGCGTACCAGCCCTCAGGAAACGGGACCAGCGGCCAAGGGGCTCGGTTGTCGTTGGCGGGGCGCGGCGTTCGACGAAAGGGCAGGGTCTGGGCCACGAAATCATCCTCCGGTATGGGCGCAATGGCCGTTTTCACGGCGTCCAGCAATAGGTCGAACTCAACTTCGCTCATCGCGCTCTCCGGGGTTCCAGAGCGCACGTTCTCAAAACCGGTTTGTTTCCAGATTGAACGGATCGATCCAATTTTATCGATCGGCCAATCGCGGCAAACGTAGTTACTAAATGGTTGATTCCCCGGGGCAGGGTAGACCCGAACGCCCGCCATAAAGTGTGAGAAAAATCACATTCCACGACAATTATTCCGCGTATGCGGTCGGATGACGTCCGTGCTGTCAAGCCGGGCCCGACCAGGGAGATGCGGACATGAAGACGCACGTGGCGCGCGTTGGAGCGGTGCGCAGCCGGGTCCGCCGCGCTTCGATGGTCGGAATGCTCCTCGCGCTGTTCGCAGCGGGGTCGGCTAACGCCCAACAGGGCACGCCCGAGCAACGCCGGGCCTGCACGCCCGACGTCTACCGCCTGTGCGCCGGCGAAATCCCGAACGCGCGCGCCATCACCGCCTGCCTGCGCCGTCAGAAGGGAAGCCTGAGCCCGGCATGTGCGGCGGTGTTCGAGCAGTAGCCGGTCAAGCTGCTGCACCGGCCCCTAGGTCGCGACGCCCGTTCCCTTTACGAAGCGGGATCATTTCCTTAGATGCGATGAAAACTTCGCATTCTAGGGAGCGATGCTGTCCATGAGAGCCGCTGGATTGAAAGGCCCGCTTGCGGGCAAGGTCGCGCTGGTCGCTGGCGCCACCCGCGGCGCTGGCCGTGGCATTGCCGTACAATTGGGGGCGGCCGGAGCGACGGTCTACGTGACCGGGCGCACGACGCGACAGGCGCCGTCCGAAATGAATCGGCCGGAGACGATCGAGGAAACCGCCGATCTGGTGAATGCGGCCGGTGGCCATGGCATTGCAGTTCAGGTCGATCATCTCGAACCCACACAGGTGCAGGGCCTGGTCGATCGCATCGCATTCGAGCAGGGCGCCCTGCATATCCTGGTGAACGACATCTGGGGCGCCACCCGGATGGAGTGGAACAAGCCGGTCTGGGAATCCTCTCTCGACTATGGCCTGCGTACGCTCCGCCTCGCCATCGATACCCACGCCATCACCAGCCATTTCGCCGCGCCCTTGCTGATCAAGACACGCGGTGGATTGGTGGTCGAGATGACTGACGGTACCGACGCCTACAACGCCACGAATTACCGGGTCTCGTTCTTCTACGATCTGGCCAAGGCCGCGGTGAACCGCATGGCCTTCGCTTTAGCCCATGAATTGGCGCCGCACGGCGGAACGGCTGTTGCGCTGACGCCGGGCTGGCTGCGCTCGGAAGCCATGCTCGATGCCTACCGCGTGACTGAAGCGAACTGGCGCGACGCCACCAGGGTCCAGCCGCACTTTGCGATATCGGAGAGCCCCGCCTTCGTGGGCCGCGCCGTCGCCGCACTTGCCGGCGATCCCGACGTGGCACGCTGGAACGGAAAATCGCTGTCGAGCGGCGAACTGGCAACAATCTACGGATTTACCGATCTCGACGGCAGTAGGCCCGATGCGTGGCGATACGTCGTCGAGGTCCAGGACGCCGGCCGGCCCGCCGACGTGTCCGGCTATCGCTGACTTGCTGTTGCTGAATAGGGTGCGATCGGCACTCACATCTCCAGCTTCGACAAATTCTTCGGCAGCATCCGCTTGAACAGCGTCAGCATGCGCGTGGCTTGCTTTGGCTCCAGCGCGATCGCGTGGCGCACGGTGGCTGCGATCAGCGTCATGACCAGCTGCGAAAACCACGCCAGCGCAGGAGAGGGCGCGTTCGGCGCGATCCGCCGCAGCGCCTCGAGCAGACCGGCGAGATAAGCGCCGCTGTTGCGCGGCCATAAAGCCATCTGCACTGCCGAAGAAATAACGGGGCCTTGGATGCGTTTCAGCGCGCTCGCAACTCGGCAAAGTCGATATCCTCGGTGAGGCTATTCAGATCCGTTTTAAGGCCGTCAGATTGGCTTCGTTTTGCAAATTGGCAAGACCTGCCCGAGGCGCCATCGAGCCGAGCCCATTGGACGTCGTTTCTGAAAAATGCAACTTTTGCGAGCTTCTTGGCTGATGCTCGCAACAGTTGCATTTCGGACATTTCAAGACTAAAAATTCTTCGGCATAATAGTTGCTAAGTAATAATATTATATTATACTCTTAATTACTGAAATATAGATTTAATATTATTTAGTATTCGCACCTAATTTTTCACAATAATTTACTAGGCGATCATAAATGTCCAACTCTAATACTTCCAAAAATGCTCTCACGCACGGTGTTTACTCCACTGACGTGGTTTTACCCGAGGAAAATAAGCAGGAATTCGACGATCTACTGCAAGCCTATCGGGACGAATATTGTCCCGATGGCATCTCAGAAGAAGCAGCGATATTTGACCTGGTTAGCCTGTACTGGAAAAAGCGCCGTCTCGAGGCCGGATTACAGCAGGCCTACCAAAAGCAGCTGGACCTTGACGCCAAAATCGCCGCTTTTGATTTGGGTCCTGCCGTGAAGTCGCAGTCCGAAGCCGTGCAGAGTGTCTGCAAGATCGTTCAGACACACCTAGAGCAAATTTATGGGCGCGTCGAAGCGAAAGCCGATACCCAGACTGTCAATCAGGCCGTTGATTTCGATAAGCTAACCGTGTTGGCGAAAGAGCTGAACCTCGTTGGCTCAGGCTTCATCGTTCCATCGCTTCAGGCCGCTGAAAAACTGAAACTTGATCAGATCGAGCGCGCTTGCCTACTGCATATCATGGAAAAGGAATTGAAGATTCAGGCGGAAATCGACAGACGTATCGAGAAGGTCTTGAAACGCCTGGTGGCAGTCAAAGAATATAAAAGGTTTTATGTTGCCAAATCTGTTAATGCGAACCAGATCGAGGCAATCAAATTGCGTGCCGAACCGCCCCACGAATCCCGTGGGTCGTGAGACTAGCGGGTTGGGTGGGTTAGGCCACCCATCCAGCGGTGTGGTGCGACTTAATTCCTTTGCGGTTCTCCGGATCGAGTTCGGAGAGCCGCGGGGCGTGCGATTGGTTGACTGTTCCCCGATGCCGCCAAACAGGTAGCGGACGGGCTGATCAAGAGAGTCGATGCTTCTCTGGCACGCTGCCGTCGCGGATGGGTGAAGGCACCATCCGAGTTGGGAGGGTGGGGAAAAGTTAACGCTATGCCGTTGTCAGAACGGTAGCCGTTATAGTCGTTTAGCTTTCGAAGCCGTGACTGCCGATGCGATTGCCTTGAAGCCGATGATTGTCGAGTATCTGATTTTGGCATGTGCGTAGCGTGGGAAAGCCGGCAACAGCAGCCACCTACCGCGCTGAACCATGACGTTGCAATCATTCGACCGACAACCACTCTGCCTGATGCGCACTGCAGTTATTCTCGCGATCTTCACGATGGAATTTGCGGCCGGCTTTCTTCTGCGTGCCGAGATTTCTTGCCGATACCGCCGGCGTCCCGGTCATATGCAAGAGCAGTAGGCGCTCTTAGCGATGATATGTTCGACATCAGGGCGAACGATGTTGTGAACGCCAGATTTGACTATTGGCGCGGGCGCGTCGTCGCGTTGGTGGCAAGGGAAATTTGCTTCAAGGTTTCTTAATTCGTCTGCGACACCGGCGGCACAGGGTCCGCGACACCAACGCCGTTCACAACCCATAGCCTCAGACCGACCAACGCCACATTAATGGCTACCCACACACAGATCCCGACGATCGCGATGACCATAGTGAGTCTCCTTGGAGTCTCCTTGGAGTTTCCCCGAATCTTAATGAGATAATAGATCGAAATGTCGATGGTGCGCTGCGAGATTTCTGACTCTCCACCACAAAGCGACCAGCCAATGCCCAGTAATTCTACGGGCCTGATTACTTAGCAACTCAGGGCGTCAGGCAACTCCGGACGCCAGTTTGCGTTAAACTGCTACCATGGCGAAGAACAGCAGCAGACAATGGAGCGCGGAGGAGGATAAGCAGCTTTTGCGACTGATTGCAGCGCGCTACTCCACCAAACAAATGGCGATCGGCCTCCAGCGGCCCGAGAGTGGCGTAATCGCCCGCCTTCGCCATTTGAGGCCGCATCGCAAGAAGGCCGCATCGGTGAGGGAGTGACGGTCAGCCCAGCCCGCCTCAATTGACGGCCGCTCATCGATTCTCGAGCCGCGAGACGCGCTGGTGGTCGTCGGACCAAACCTCAATAACCGGATGCTGCTCAAGGTATTGATGGGCGCGTCACGAAACTGAAAAGCGTGGTCGACCTGCTCTTGACGCTGGCTCGAAAGGAACGTTTAGCGAAGAAGGAGAAGGCTCGTCCGAAGCCGAGAAGGTCCTCGCTGAGCGGAATAAAGTAAGACGACGCCTTCCGAGCCGACTTTGAAAGGCTGAAGGCGGACCGCCTCGTGCGCGAAATAGGCGCAGCAGTGCGCTCCAGTGGTTTCACTGAGGCGGACCCCGAGCGTTGTAAAGGTTTCCGGCTTCGGCTCGGAGGTCTTTTGCGTTGTGAGAGCACCGGTTGAGGCCTATTTCACCGCGATTGGAAACGATAAATTTGCGTGTGGTGACCAAGCTCGGGCCGCGGCGTGCAAGGCTGCCTTAAAGCTTGCAGCGAATGAAAACGTTCGCGTGTCCGGAGCGAGCTGAAGATCGCTGCGTAAACCGTTAGTCAACATCGTGGTCAGGAGCGGCTTGAAAGCAAAGGCGCTCGGATGGTCCGTAGCGCCAAAAACATCCAGGTAGTGTAGGACTCCGCCGTGAAGTCATGTCACTGCGTCTACCCGCTCGCGCGGCGCGACATTGACCATACCCGTCTGGTCTAGTACAGCGAAACGGATGCGGGCACTTCAGGCTGCGTTGCGCAGGGGTTGGAAGTGGGCGCTTGGTAGACTTCGGTCACCCGAGGTCCTGAGCCCAACATCACGTGGCTCGTACCTGCTCGGCGGCATCGCTCGGGGTGGCGTTGCCGCTATTCCAGAACCGTCCGCGCTCCCGTGCTGGATGCACGAACAGGTGGCTGCCGAACTTGACTTCTTCCGGGATGGCATCACACCCGCGCGGCTTGCGACCGCCGAACCGTTCTACGCGCACGAATACCACGATCACTACGTCCACTATGCGGTGAGGGCCGGCAGGCTCCGTTGCCTGACGTCGTCCCGAAGCTTCCCAGCCTACATCGGCGAGAGGTTTCGGACGATGACCCCGGTGTTCAGGGTGCTGGCACCGACACTGCCAGACATCGACTTCGTCGTTTATCTCGGGGACGGATTCGATGGGTGGTCGAAGGGCTGTGATGCGCCGGTCCTCACATTTTCGAAGCGCGCGGGTGTCGACGAAAACGGCCTCCTGATCCCCGATCCGCTCACCCTCGCGTCGGCCCGTCGACTGCGCGCAGAAGCGGAAGCTGGCTGTGCGGCGTTCCCTTGGGACTCGCGCGAGCCGCTGGCCTTCTGGCGCGGCTCCACCACCGGCGGCCCATTCAATCTTGACAATTATTCGGAGGGGGGGCGCTTCAGACTGATCGAATGGTCGCAGCGCCGACCCGATCTCGTCGATGCGTTGTTTACCGGCTTCCACGGTGCTTCGCCGGACATCGAGCCGATAGTGCGGGCCAACAGCTGGCTCGGCCAGGGTGTCGAGATTCGGGATCACTTCCGCTTCAAGTATCAGGTGCTGGTCGATGGATTCACTTCCCCCTGGCCACGCTTCTTCTGGGCATTGCACGGCGATTCGGCCATCCTGAAGCAAGAGTCGGGGCTGCTGGGCTGGTTCGACGCCGGCGTCGAACCGTGGGCGCATTACATACCGCTCGCGCCGGATCTCGCCGACCTGGATGAGCGTGTTGGCTGGGCGCGAACCCATGAGCAAGAAGTGCGTGCCATGGTCGGGCGGGCCTGTCGCTTCGCTTCCGGGAGTCTCTCCGACGCCGCACTGTTAGGCTATATGCGCCTGTTGCTCACGAGGTACGCCAGCCTGCTCAGGGGCTTCTGACTACATCGTCAGGGGATCGCATTTGACGACTAGGGGTATTTTTTCGGGGTGGAGAGAATTGACAGGCATCGGCCGCCGACACCGACTCGCGTGCTGGCGTCCCTCCGTTCCGCAAGTGGGTCGCAACGGGACTGATGATGCCTCGGTTCAAAAGGTAACGGTGGCCGTGCTGTTCGGTCCGCCCGCGCCAATCGTCGTGCTGCCAGCCACTATCGCGCTACCGAAGTAGTCCCTCGGACCAACGTTCAAGCCGAACAGTGCTGCGAGATCGACGCCTGCCGCAAGCATAGGTGAGCCCGGTTGCAGCTTATACGAAGCCGCCGCGCCCCTGCCGGGGTAATTCAGCATCGGATCCACGCAGAAGCCGACATTTGCCCCGCTGATCTTCTCCTGTCCCGTCGCTGTCTGCCAGGCAGCATAGGCGAGCACGCCGGTCCCCGAAGATGCCGCAGTGTAAGCGACGCTATTCCATGTGATCGAAAAAGACGATGCGAACCAATTATTCCCCGCGAAAGTAAGCACGGAGTTTCCCGTAACGGATGCTAGGTTGGTGACCCCGTAGCCATAGAAGATGTTATTTACGATGTTGCCGGTAATGCTGGCATCGGTCACGACGACAACAGAATTGCTGCTGCCACGATTGTTGAAAAACGTATTACCGTAGGCGTGGACGTTGGTCATCGCGCCCGCGTCGGGGTTGGTCCCTATGTGCAGCTCGCCGTACACGGTGTTCGTGCAGTTATTCTCGCCAATGCAGAAGCGGACGCTGTTGTTGTCCCAGACGCCAGCGCCGGCGTAATTGTAGAGCAGGAAGCCTGCACCCTTGTTGCCGTAGGCATAGCAGTATTCGATGATGCAGCCGGTGCAATTGCCATCGATATCGAAGCCACCGCCGTCAGCCGTGTCCGAACTGGTGTTGTTGTAGCTGATGCAAGAGCGGATGATTACGTCATCGCTGTCATAGGTCCAAAAGCCGACGGGGCCGGAGTTCGAAAGCGCTCCATTTGAATAGGCCGTGCAATTATAAATCAGACCGGTGTCACAACTTCCTATGAACGCACCGTCGTCTCCGTTGTCGTGAACGGTACCGTTTTGGATCGTAATATATGAGTTGATCCTGACGCCGGCCTCCCACCCATAAATCGAAAGGCCTTCGCCCCGATTGCTTGCCGAGACGAAATCTTCAACGGTGCAGCTAGTGAAGCCTGCTCCTGTCGCGTCGCCGCCGATCTGAATCCCGGCAGCACCGCACAGCGTCACATCGATATTCTTGATACTGATCTGCTGCGACGTTCCTGCGGACGTTCGGCTAAAATAGATTCCGGTGCCGGTGCCAGCCATTCCCGGGCCGGTTACATTGATGCCGTTGATGGTGATGAAGGATTTGTTGACCGCCTTGATGCCGTCCGTGTTGGCGTTCGTTGGCGCAATAGTTGCGCGCCCAATGCCATAGGAACCGATTATAATGTCCGACAACACCGAACCCGAAGCAGGGATTACCATCGCGCCTGTAAAGGTGTCCCCACCTCGGAACACGACATAGTCGGTCACCGACAATTTCAGGGCGTTGAAAGCCGCGATGGTCTGCTTGGGGGTGTTGATCGTCAGCCCGTCATTGGCGTCGCTGCCCGAGGTGGAAAAATAATAAGTGGGCATGCGTCCACTGCTTGACACTCCCCCAATGAGTGCGGTGTCCCGTGCAAACTGAAGGCTAAGTCCCAACCCGAACATTATTCAACACCAGAACGCCGGTCGCAGCCGCGCCGATCTTATAAACATTTGTCGCCGCGAGGGCATGCCAACGCCCGGGGCGAGGTTGCCGAAGGTAGACCACGACCGCATCCTGTTCCAGAATTAACCTGCAGCGAGCGTATCAAGCTTGATGCGCGAGTTTCGTTGCCGCGTGCGAACGTAGGCCTACCATTCCGGTAGTCGTTCGGATTCGAAAGGTGTCCAGATCACCAATCAAGCGTACCGCTCGACCAGGGGCGCCGCTGTAGGCGGCGTCCCGCCCAAATCGATCCTGCTGCACGCTTCACGGGACTGCCATGTTGACTGTCGAGCAAGTGCTGAAGTCCGCAGGTCGAGAACGTCGTGCGATCGGCCGGACGCGCATCGATCGGAGCGCACTGTTATACTTTCATGGCGGGGCCGGTGTCTTTCCTTGCTGCGTTCGCGACGTGACGAATTCCGGAGCCGGCGTTCGTTTGGAGCGGCTAAACGTGTTGCCGGTGGAATTCGATCTGTCGTTCGATAATTTTCGGACGGTTCGGGAGTGTCGCTTGGTCTGGCGAGACGCTGACTTCGTCGGTGTCGCGTTCGGGGCCTGACCTTTGGGATCCAAAGCATGACGAAACGCGAACGCGGCGATCTAATTTATGGGGTCGTCGCGAGCGCGCTCGTATTTGTATTCATGATCATCATGATTTTCTCGCTATGAAGGTTTCGCTTGGCGGAAGTTACGCAGCGGCGCGCCGGCGACGCTCGGCCGGGTGGTCAACCAGTTGAATAAGATTTCGCGCAACCTCGCTCCCGCGCCCGTGGTGTTGACGTGATTGGCTAAGCAGCGGCCATGAAGCAGCCACGCGAGCGGACTCGTTCGAGGGTTAGAACCGCGCTGGCCCCTCGAGCGAGTCCACAAACGCCGCGCCGCCGGTTACGGAAGCTAATGATCCCGTCGATGGCGTCTGCACTGAAAACAACACAAGTAGGGGAAACTCATACCGTGTGGCAAAAGAGCTACGGCGGCGTTTGGTTCGGCGAGGGTTCGATCCGACCTGTCGTTTCACAATCCTTTTTGAGCTGAGATGCAAAAAATACGTGAAAGCTCTTGGCTCACGGCCGGTTGGTGTCTAATCTTCGTTTTTGGTCTGCTTTTTGGGTCTGCTTTTTTTGAGGCCATATATGAATTATTCCCAAATGAAGGACGAACGCCTCTTGGCGTTTTACGAGAACGTCCGTCAGCAAGTCGCATTGGATGCAGGAAGCCGCTACCGCTTTGCAGGCGAGGGCGTCCGCGCATACGCGGATAAGCTTCGCGAAGAAATGGACCGACGGCGGCTTAGGTTCACGCCCATCAATTGGCCGGAGGATGGTTGCTGATTATGGGAAACCTAAATCGAGGTGCCAATTCAGGTTCGCGAACTGGTCGCGCTCGGCATTGAAAATGCTAAAGAGGCGCTGGTCTCTCTTCTTCGTGTGGTTAGATCGATTTCACCCAGCTCTGCGGAATAGCGCGGCGTTTGCCGGGCCGTCCCAAACGGCTGCCCCGGCATTTGCGCCAGTGCGGTGCCCTTTAAGGGGTTAGTTACTAGTCCTTGTCAAGCTTTCCGCCATTGCAGCGCGACGAGCGATAGCGAATTTCCGAAACGCTTTAATCCGACCAGCCCGGCTGGCGGTCTCCATAGAGGCCCACTATGTTCAAGGGCTTCGTGATTGCAGTCTTGCTTATGCTTGGTGCATCGCAGCTAGATCATTACTTCTGTAATGGCAGGTACACCGACGGTGCTATGTCGATGCTGCGACAAATCAGGCACTCCTTTGGCAGTTGAAGGTCGCTTCGGTGGACGCCGCTGCGCGCAGGGTCCCGCGTCGGTAGTGGGCTGAGGGTCCGCGAACGAATGGTGCCTCGGGGGTTGGCGCAGTCGATCGCTCTGAGCCCTAAAGCTGCCGCAAGTTACTTCCGGCCAGCGACTTTTGCTCGCCCTTTGGTGCACGGCTCCGCGCACCTTCGTATCCGAGAACGGCGCAAGGAAACCGAAAGCCGCCGCTTTGAAAATCGGCAGCCGGGTGTCACTAAATTTTGACCGGCCTTATTTTCGCAGCCAAGCCTTTTGATGTGATGCGATATGCGGCGTTGTTCCCTTCGCCCCTGCGTTCAACCCAGCCGTTTCCAAGCAGTTTCGATATTAGTTTCGAGCTGTTCGGCAAACTCGCCGCACGCTGCCAATTAGTGTCACGCAAATACTGTAGAAACTGCCGTTCACGATGCGTGATTGCAGACTGCTCTTTCGTCTCAAACTCGACGCCGATCCGGTTCTGCTTGATCCAAACAATTCTACAGGTCCGAACGATCCGATCTCGCTCGGTCATCAATTGGAAGCAATTCGGGACAAACGAGGCGTCGGGAACATCCAGGGCCGCACCGTCATCGGACATATTTGCAACTCGGCACCGCGTGCTCGAGCCCGATGCCGAAATGTAGGCCATTTCGTCAACGTCGGTCCGCAGGGACTTTCTGCGCTCGTCGATAATCGAGGTCATTCAGCAGAACGACACGCCAAGGCGCGTTCCTTTCCGCCATATGACGGTGCAAGGGTAGGTTTTCTTTTTTCGAACAACGATCAAAGTGAACTGATCGGGGACAAAACTCTGGGGAGCTGCGTCCAACGCAGCGCCGATTTCCGAAAGATTGCGAATAACGCAGAGGACAGAAAATTCGCCGAACCTGATCAAACCGCTATCGAGGACTTTTCGGCGCGGAGTGGTGCGAGCTTCGGTATCCGCTATTGCGATGGTTGTCATCGGCTCACCTATGAAAACTAATCGTTAACGGTGGGCCCAATCCGTAAAGCGTCCGTAAAGCGGGCTGGAAAGTTACTGACGCGCTTAAAGCTTGGCTAACGCGCCGGGGCTGGCTCGTAAACCGCGAAGGTCGCATGTGCCGGCGACGGCGCCAAGGCCCAGGCGCTCCTAATACCGGCCCGTTTTGGCGCTTCTCGGCCGCGTGTTTCGTTTAATGTGGCCGGCGATCCGGACAATCCGCCTGCGTAGCTGGTTATCACCATGATCGTTGGCGCGAAGTTGGGCGCGGGTGCTTGGTACCGGTTCGACATAGCGACAGGAGGTGCGCCAGATATCACCCGGAGCCATAGAAGGCACACGCTGGTTCCGCGGCTACAATCAATATTGCGGGCACCGACCGACAGGTTCACAAGCGCCCGTGAGCGGGAGGGGAGCTGCAACGCGGAAGTGTGGACAAGTATGCTCCCCGTCGTTCGGCTTCCTTTTGACGTCTCTAGTGGGTCGTGGGTAGTTATTACGGCAGGTTTCGGGCTGGAATGTTGACCTTCAACGTTGCACATTGGGGGCATGGAAACCCGCGAAGAAACCCTATACCGGTTGGCTTACATGTTGGGCCAACTGGACCCCGATATCAGGCTCACTATAGGGGTGAGGTATTTGGCGCGCGTGTTTGGGGGGACCGACCAAGATGCAGTCTCACGCGCGGAAGAGTTTGCCCAGGCGCATGGTTGCTCATTTCAGTTCGATAGAGCAACGGAGATTGGGACCTTCGTCCGCGCCCGTCCAATAGTTGGCAATGCCTGACAAGCACCCAAGCGCCCCCAACCATCTCGCCAAATTGATCATAGACATTGCGACGGGGGAGAAGCCTGACCGCCATCCCACGCCAGAGAGCGGGGGTAGGAACCCGGCTACAGAACCGGCCGCGTCGGTCAGTACTTCATCTGAAGGGTGATGATGAAAGTTCGCATTAACAATTCGCTAACCATCGTGACTTAGATTTCCCGCTGCGGAACCTGTGACTCGTGCCGCGCGCATCGGGTCCGAACATGCTCAAACACATCCTGACCATAGTCGTTGGCGTGGCGCTGGCAGGCTGCGCTTACCCACCGCCCCCGCTTAAATCAGGCAACAAACTCGCTTGGGACGGTTCAGGTCGAGACCCCAATCTTCCGCGCGCGGCTGTGCGCCCCAGACTTGCATCCGTGCCGGATCAAAATATCGAACGCGAAAGGGTACTCGCAACGCTTCGCCCCTATTCGGCGGCGTGGTGGGTCGTGCATGACGAAATCGAAACTGAAAGAGATCGTCGAACGAACGCGAAGCTCGTAATTTGTTTGGGATGCCTAGCGCAGGCCCCGGATATTACTGGCTCGATACCCTGAGGGGGAACTGACGCTCTGTTCACGCTTCTGGGCATTCATGGCCCTGCTTCACCTGCTACTATCCGGCGCGCGTTTTGCTCTGGCTACGGCATTGCGGGCTAGCCATTTTGAGCAGTCTCTGTGGCCGTCAGTGTGGAGATAGGATCTGGTTGGCTGGGGCGCGGCCGGATTGATCGTCCGCATTTGGAAGGATGGCCACCAGCCGACGCTCCAGGCGATGCGGGCAAGCTTGTTGGCGGGGCGATTGCCAGCGCGCCGTGATGCAGCCGCTTCTTAGCCACATCGAGCGTCCGCTGGCTGACTCACTCCATTCCACGACCAGGCGCGCCGGATTGTGGCCTTTTCAATCCATTCGCCGACCGTGATTTTGCTGGGATCGACGTGTTCGCTCGTGCTCACGGCGTCCAGCAAGCTTCGGAGCTTTGTACGGGCCTCGGTCTTCGTACCGTTGGCAATTCCCGGAGGAGCCCGCCGATAATCTGGCAAGTACAAGCTGTGCTGCTCTCAATCGCTATTTTGAGGTACCTCTTTCGCCGCTTGGAAGTCCGTAGTCTTACGGTCTCTCAATCTCGGAAAGAGCTTTGACTTCTAACCGGATGAATCATAACCAATTTTGCGACGCTATCGATTCATAGTTAAATCAATCTATGTGGCGTTGCATATGGACGGTAATTAGAATTTGCGGCAAGTTGCAGTCATTGAGTTAAGGAACGGCCTCGCGAATAGCAGCACGAATGAATGACGTCTGCGACTTTGTCTCTGATCAAATCAAGAGACGCGACAAAAAAATTTCGAACATGCGCGGTCCTTTGGGACTCGACATGAATAGGGCAGGGATTATGGCGTTCGGAGTAATTTCACAGTAGTTCCAGATTCTCTCCAGTGTCAGCGCGTTTGCGTTGATCGCGCGCCGAAAAATCGGCGGTGTCTTGTGAGATACTTTTCGAGTGCGATCGCACCTGCTCTGCGTTAGCAGAGGAGTGAGCCGTGGGACGCGTTGCGTTTACTAAAAAGGCAGAGCCGGTCGACTGGTTCGAGATCGAATCGCGTCGCCAGGAAATTTCAGGTTTTTGCCGTTTTTCCATTTTTCCAATCGGACCGTCGATCGCTCCCACAAATGATTCACCAGCATTTTCTTCAGACGACTCCTTCGTTTCGCTGTCGTCTCACTTAGACATCATTGCAAAATTCCAGGCCGCGATCGCGGCATCCGGTTCATCGAACAGGCAGACGGCGCGATAGTTGCGCGCGAATTTTACGAACAGAGTATTGGAGTATTTTTGATGGCAAGCGCCAGCGGCACCACCACCCTCACAGGCACCAGCGGCAGCGACAATTACGTCGGCGGGTCCGGCAATGACTATCTCTCCGGAGGCGCTGGTAGCGATCGCCTCAACGGCGGATCGGGGGCTGATACGCTTGATGGCGGCAGTGGTTTTGACACTGTCCTTGGTGGGTCAGGCGCGGATACGCTCATCTATCGAGCGTGGGAAAACCAATACAAGATCGGTAGCCAGGTCTACGGCGTAGGGACAACGGCCACCCAAACCGCCTTTTCCGGTTACGACATCTACGACGGCGGCAATGGCAATGCTGCCCAGGGCACTGCCGAAATCGATAGGCTCGTTATCTATTTAAGCAACGCGCAACAGGCCAGCTCCGCGTTTATGACTGCGTTCAATAACGACATGGCCAACTTTCAGGCCTTCATTATCGCCAACTCAAATCGAAACACCGGCCAAGCAGGCCAAGCAGAATTCACGTTCACGAGCATCAATCTCAAAGTCTCCGCGATCGAGCAGGTTACTTTCGCTGTCGACCCCACTTCTCCAGTTGGCGTCAATGACACCAATGGGGCCGATGTCGTGCGAGAGGCTGGTGTTGGCCCAGGGAATACATCGTTTCCGGGCGACTCCTCGGCTGCAGGGAATGTGCTGCTTAATGACACGGATTCCGACGACGGCCAGGCGTCGCTGGTGGTGTCGGCGGTCCGAACCGGTCCGGAATCCGGATCGGGAACTGGCGGCACTGTCGGATCCGCATTGGTGGGCACTTATGGCTCACTGACCTTGAATGCCAACGGCACCTATACCTATACCCTCGACAACGGCGACGCAGATACCAACGCGTTGGCGGACGGGGTCACAGTTACGGAGGTGTTTACGTACACAGTTCGTGACCCTGATGGGCTTACCGATACCGCGCAACTGACCATCACGATCACCGGCACCAACGACGCCCCGATTGCGGTGGCGGACACCAATGCGTCCGATGCGGTAACGGAGCAGGGCGTCAATCCCGGCAACACGCCGTTTGCTGGCGATTCCACCGCTATCGGCAACGTTCTCACCAACGACACCGATGTTGACGCCGGAGCCACCAAGACGGTGGCATCAGTAAACGGCATGGTCGGAAACGTCGGCAATGCGGTGACCGGCACCTACGGCTCGGTCGTCATCAACAGCAACGGCAGTTACACCTACACGCTCAACAATGCCGATACCGATACCCAGGCGATCGCGCAGGGTGTCTCAGTCATCGACACTTTTAACTACACGGTCACGGATCAGTTCGGCGCGACCTCGGCGACCACGCTGAAGATCACAATCACCGGCACCAATGACGCGCCGATTGCGATTGCGGATACCAATGCGTCCGACTCGGTAACGGAGCAGGGCGTCAATCCCGGCAACACGCCGTTTGCTGGCGATTCCACAGCTATCGGCAACGTTCTCACCAACGACACCGATGTTGATGCCGGAGCCACCAAGACGGTGGCATCAGTAAACGGCATGGTCGGTAACGTCGGCAATGCGGTGACCGGCACCTACGGTTCGGTCGGCATCAACAGCAACGGCAGTTTTACCTACACGCTGAACAATGCCGACGCCGACACCCAGGCGCTAGCTCAGGGCGCGGCGGTGAGCGACGTGTTCACCTACACAGTGATAGACCAGTTCGGCGCGACCTCGTCGACCACGCTCACCATCACCATCACCGGCACCAACGACTCGCCGGTGATCACCACCGCGATTGGCGGCAATGAAGGCACCGCGGTCGAGGCCGGCAATCTGGACGACGGCACGGTTGTCGCCGGCGATCCGTCTGCCAGCGGCACGCTGACCTCTTCGGATGTCGATACCGCCGCCACCGCGACCTGGAGCGGCGCTGCGACCGGCACCTACGGCTCGTTTGCGATCACCGCCGCCGGGGCGTGGAGCTACACGCTCAACAACGCCGACACCGACACGGATGCTCTGGCCGAAGGCGCCAGCGTGACCGACACGTTCACCGCGACGGTGACCGACGATTTCGGCGCCACCGCCACCCAGCTCGTCACCATCACCATCACCGGCACCAACGACTCGCCGGTGGCCCGTGCTGATACTGGGGTGGTGAATGAGGATGCTACCCTCACGGTGACCGCCGCGAATGGGGTGATCCAGGGCACCACTGGGGGATCGGTCGCCGATACCGATGTCGACAATGCCACGCTGGTGGTGTCTGGCGTGGTCGCGGGCACTGGCGCGGTGACGCAGGGCGTAGGAGTCGGTAGCTCGCTCGCCGGCATCTACGGTCATCTGACGCTGAATGCCAACGGCTCCTACAGCTATGTGGCCGACACGGCAAACAGTTTGGCCACGGGCGTTACGGCGGTGGATACGTTCACCTATACCGACAAGGACCCGCTGAATGCGGTGTCTAACACTACCACGTTGCAGATCACGGTTACCGGCGCCAACGACGCGCCGGTGGGCGTTAACGACACTGGTTCGGCCACCGAGAAGGGCGGCACGGCCAACGGCTCGGGCGGCTCGAATGCGACCGGCAACGTCATCACCAATGACACCGATGTCGACAGCGGCAGCCTGACGGTCAGTGCGATCCGCACCGGCGGCACCGAAGGCGCCGGCACGGCGGGCTCGCTGGGCGTCGGCCTGGTGGGCGCGCACGGCACGCTGACGATAGCGGCCAATGGCAGCTACACCTACGTGGTGAACGAAAATGACTCCGCGGTGCAGGCGCTCAACAGCGGCGGCACGATCACCGACAGCTTCAACTACACCGTGAACGACGGCAGCCTGACCGATACCGCGGTACTGACGGTCACCATCAACGGCGCCAACGATGCACCGGTGGGCGCGAACGACAGCGGTACGGCCACCGAGAAGGGCGGCACCGCCAACGGCTCCGGTGGCTCGAATGCGACCGGCAACGTCATCACAAATGACACCGATGTCGACAACGGCAGCCGGACGGTCAGTGCGATCCGTACCGGCGGCGCCGAAGGCGCCGGCACGGCTGGCTCGCTCGGCGTCGGCCTGGTGGGCTTGCATGGCACGCTGACGATTGCGGCCGATGGCAGCTACACTTACGTAGTCAACGAGAACGACTCTGCGGTGCAGGCGCTCAACACCGGCGGGACGATCACCGACAGCTTCAACTATACGGTGAGCGACGGCAGCTTGGCCGACACGGCAGTCCTGACCGTCACCATCAACGGCGCCAACGATGGGCCGGTGAACACCGTGCCTGGTACGCAGGAGGTGGTGCAAAATACCAATGTGACATTCAACGGCGCCCAACTCATCTCAATCTCCGACATTGACGTAGGCGCGGGAACCGAGACGGTGACGCTGTCGGTCGCTCACGGTACGCTGACGCTATCGGGTACCACCGGCCTCTCGTTCACCACCGGTGACGGTACGGCCGACACCATTATGACCTTCTCCGGCACGGTGACGAACATCAATAACGCCTTGAATGGTCTTCTCTACAATCCAGCCGACACTTTCGTCGGGGCAGATACCTTGACGATCACGACGACGGATCAGGGTGGGTTGAGCGATAGCGACACCGTTACCATCATTGAGGAAAGCCCCAACCCGGGTACGCTGACGACCAGTCCGACCGACGTCATCTTCTATGCCAGCGGCACGAACACGCTGAATGGAACAAATTTGACCTTGAACGGTACAGATAACATCACCGGTGGAACCGGCACGGACACGCTTATCGTCACTGGCGGCTCCCCTGGACCATTCACGTTTGGTAATGGCGTGGGAAACCTCTTTCTCACGAACTTTGAAGTCTTCAAATTAGTCGACACCAACAGCGGAAATCATACTGATAGCGTAACATTCCTTTCGACTTTCCAAAATAATGGGACACTGACTGTCGACGCGACTGGCATCACTGGTAATGGCAAGCTCAACTTAGATGCAAGCGGAGTAACATCCGGAGCGTTTATTGTTATCGGCGGAGAAAGTGACGACATTCTCAAGACCGGCTCGGGCAACGACACCATTGCCGGCGGAACGGGCGCTGATGCCATCAATGGTGGCGCTGGCATCGACACCATCGTGGTGAATGCCGTTGTAGGGGCCTCGAGTGATTCGACACGGGTTGTGCAGGCTGGCGATGATACCGGCCAAGATACGATCACAGGTTTTGATCTGACGTCAGGAGGTGGCGAAACGCTGCGAATTGTCGCATCTAATGTGAACGCCTTTGTCCATGGCACCAACACTGCGATCGGAACAGGGGGCGGCGCGGGCTTGACCAGCACCTTTGCGATTTCCACTGGTCTGGTAAATCTCAACAATGACGGAGACGTCACTGATTCGAGTGATATAGCTGTTACCTTCGCCAGTCCGACGCTTACACTTTCCGAAGCGAACTTCGAAGCTCACCTGCAGTACAGCCTCACGGGCACGGGTGCCGGGAATACCCTTGCGACCGGTATACTGAACGACACCATTGATGGTGGTGGCGGCGATGACGGCATCACAGGCGGCGCGGGCGCCGACACGATGACAGGTGGCGCAGGCGACGATACGTTCACTATCAGCAGCGGAGAATCACTGGCCATCGTCGGAGGCTCGGGGGATGCAGGCACGATTTCCGGCTACGACGTGATCACCGACTTCAATCCGGCCAGCGGAAACGACATCTTGAATCTGCCGGGCACGCTAGGTGTGGCAAACGTCGCAGCCAATACGGCAGGGACCAACGGCGCGACCTCCGTCTTGACGATTGGCGGTGCCACGATCAAGTCGCATGCCATATCGAACGGCATTATTACGTTCGATGACCAGCTGGGCTATGCGTCGGCGCTAAACATAACAACCGTCGCCCAAGTGGCAGCCGTGGTCGACTACCTGCAGCGTCAAGACTTCGGCGCCGGCAATAACGTGGTTGCGTTCACGGCAAACATTGGCGGAACCGCTCACACTTACATTTATGATCAACTGGGAGCGACCGCGAACGCCGCGAATGACATCCTCGTAGACCTCGTTGGTGTAACGCTAACGAGCGGCGGCACTAGCTTACTGACATTGATCAACTCGAACACCGTCGATCCCGCCGGCGTCGCCGGCTCGCCGATCAATCTGGCGATAGCTAGTCCATCGGTGGACGTCGATGGTTTGATCACGGCTATAATCGCTGGCGTTCCGGCCGGTTGGTCTCTCAATGCAGGCATCGACAACGGCGACGGTACCTGGACCGTGCAGACAAGTGATCCCGGCACATTGACGGTTACCACCCCAACGGATTTCGCCGGTGCGGTGGTGCTGGGCGTCACAATGAATTGGACGAATGCCGATGGAAGCATGGGCGGTGCGTATGTTTCCAGCAATGTCGAAGCCTATGCGCAAGGCTCGCCGATCTTTGCACTGTCCAGTGAGGACTTCCTGACCGCCTCGAGTGGAGACGATCTGTTGGTGTTCTCACAACCGATCGGCCACGATACGATCTACAATTTCGACACCACGCACGACCAGATTGACCTCATCGGGTACGCCGGGTTCACCGCCTTCGTCGATGTTCAATCGCATACGATCAACAATGAACTCGGTGATGCAGTCATCACGTTGGGAGAGGGCCAATCGATCACCCTGCATGGCGTCGACGCGAACTCGCTCTCGGCCGATGATTTCGTCTTCGATCAAACTCCGGTTGTGCAGAACACCGGCAACATGGTGATCGGAGACGGGGCGATCATGCCGCTGAGCGGCATCATCGAAAACACCGGCACGATCGAATTGAACTCGACGGGTGCCGAAACCGACCTCCAGCTTATCCAGCATGGCATCACGCTCGAGGGGCGCGGGCAGGTCATACTGTCGGACAGCACGGAGAATGTGATCACCGGAACGGTCTCGGACGTCACACTGACGAATGTGGACAACACGATCTCGGGCGCCGGACAGCTCGGCGCAGGGCAGATGATCCTGATTAACGAAGGCACGATCATCGCCACCGGCACCAATTCCCTCGAGATCGATACCGGTGCGAATACCATCGTCAATTCCGGAACGCTCGAAGCGACCGGCAGCGGCGGGCTGGTGATCGACAGCAACCTCGATAATTCCGGATTGCTGTGGGCGAATGGAGCAGACATCACGCTCAACGGCAGTGTAACTGGCGGCGGCAGTGCGTTGATTGATGGGGTAGCCACGCTCGAGTTCGAAGCAGCCTCATCTGTTAGCGTAACGTTCGCTGCCGAAGCGACTGGAACGCTCAAGCTTGGCGACTCCTTCGACTTCAGCGGAATTGTTTCGGGATTTAACGAGGATGACCACTTCGATCTGCTCGATGTCACGTTTGGAGAAGGCACCAGCGTAAGTTACGTTGAGAATTCGGAGGAGACCGGCGGAACCCTGACGGTGAGCGACGGCATCCACACCGCCAACATCTCGTTGCTCGGCGACTACTCGGCGGACGGCTTCGCATTCTCGGCAGACGATACAACGGGCACACTTCTGTCATACCGTCACGATCTGATCTAGCTGACCGACGGAATTCTCTGGATGCGGTGCGGAGCTGATGGGGCGATGCCCGACGATGGTTTTGGAAGGCGAGAAGGAGTATGACCAGGGCAGGGGTAGGCTTGGCCTGGAGCGTTCATAAATGGCGATCAGGATCGGCGAGGTAAAGTCGTCCAGGCTTTCGGATGACAAGAAGGAAGTCATCGTCGGTGGAAGCGGGAAATATATTGGCGATGTCGAGCTGAAAATCGCGCGCGAGTGCCTGGACGATTTTATCGATGCCCTGGTCAGCGCGCGGGGCACGCTGGAGCCAACCCTTGCAGTGGCCATTCCCAGTGCGGACTCCGCCGTGGTTCCCGAGCGGAATGCTCGATCGGAGGACAACCCGAATGAAGTCAGATTTGAAATCCCGAAGACCTTCGCCGTGACGGCGGACACCGAGGGCAGGGGCCTGGTCCTGCTTATTCTCAATCACCGGCTGGAAAACCAGGAAGGTTATGCTCTGTCCCCGGATGCCGCACGACAAGTAGCTGGGGGGCTGACCAAGAGCGCGGACGCAGTGCAAGCATCCCCGGTTGCCGGCGAACTCAACAAGTGAGCCCAATGATGTGCGTTAAGTAGTAACGCATGGCCAGAAAATCGATCATTCTCAACGCCGATGGTCTAGCTCTTTGGCGGTCGCAGCAAAGTTAGCATGTCCCGCGGGGCTGAACCCACCATCGATAATCGTTGATCGGAAAATCTCTTGCGCTCGCCTGAAGCTTGCGGAAAGCTTGGCGCAACGGATCTGATGAACGCCGTGATGTCGTCGGGCAGCGCGAGTTTTTCTGGGAATGGCGGTCGCCTTTGTTGGGGCGCGCCGGCGTCGTCAGCGAACGTCATTATCCGGATAGGGCGCGAGGCGGCCATGCGAGAGCCTTGCTGGGGAGCGCTTTGTTCGAAGGCGCGCTCTCCAAAGCAACATGGCGCGATCGTTCCGATCATTACCTTCTCGGGATTCGAGAGTTCCATCTCGGCGTTCGCTAGTGCGGTGGCGATGGCGGCCGACATTTTCACTGGACCGATGGATGGTTAGCCTCCATCGCGACGCGGTCGAAACTGATCGCTCCTGATTTTGACCGTTTTGCCGCATGCCGTGGCCCATGGCCTCCTTGGCGTCTTCCGGCATCAGGGCTTTCAGTTCGCTCTTGGCTCGCTCGTGGTCGATGGGCTCGTTCGGCCGACCGGAAGCCATCCGCCGGCTTGTAGAGCTGGGGGAGATGAAGGGGAATAGTTGGCTGAACGGGTCAGTAGCCAGTATCGCGCTTCGGCTGTTGAGCGGCCAGTCTGGCCATGACAATGGCATCCTCCGCCGCATAACGAATCTCCCGAGCAGCCTTTAAGGGGCGCCGAATGTTGGGATCTTCCGAGCTACTATCAAAGGTGATCAGCCTCATGCAATTCGGACACTGAACCTGATAGCCGTTCTTGAGCCGATTGGCTCGCTCTGAAAAGGGCTTTCGGCAATTAGAGCAAATAACTTTGATCCGATCGTTCATAAGAACCGCTCCTGTTCTGGCCGCCGTGGGCGACTCCTCCCATTTTGGATGAACGATAAGGATCAAATTTTTAAGTTTGGAGCTGGATTTTGAGCAGAGTTGACCGATCGTGGTCATGAGTCGTCAATGAATTGCACCCGTTGGTACGCGGTGGATAACGACTTCAAGGTCGTGTCAGGCGGCCGCCACCAGATTTCGAAGAACAGTATGAACTGCTTCATCCGGATGGATGTGGCCCACGGCGCATAGGTCACAGCAAAAACCCCGATCACACGTCGGGTTTTTGTCTAAATTCCCCGCTTCCGGATACGCTGCGCGTGTGGTGCTGTCGACCGGTATATGCAATTTCCAGTTCAGGCGACTGATCCGGCTTGGGTCGAATTCTGGCGGATGAATTTCGATCGACCTCCGCGTTTATCCGCATTGGCGCGGAGGATGATCATGCCGAAAAAATGCGGACGCTGATCATCGCGCTGGTCGACCAAAGCTTTGACGCGACCCGCGGTCGTACGATGCGTGACATTGAGATCCTGGCGCAGGCGGAGAAGAAAAACTAGCCTCTGCAGGTTGTGAGCGACAGTTCGGAGGTGGAGGAAATCGCAAAGCCTCGCCGTGGCTGTGTGTGGGCGAGCCGGGCCTGAAATGCTATCCGGACCCTGTCGCCATCCGCCGGCCGCAAGGTGTTTGCCATTGGCCATGCCCGTAGCGTCCAGATCGTCCGCAAGCGCTAAGCTTCCAGTTCGGCCAGCAGTTGTCTCGCAGGACTACGGAGGGTTCATTCGATAGGTGAGGGGCGGTTGCCATTTGTGTCCTGACGAGGCCCTGGAGTGTCGGGAGCACGCCGACGCCATTAGAACGGCTTTCCTTTATCGGCGGGCCGCTTTTCGGGCCTGGATCGACCCTTGAAGGGCGAGGTCGGGCGCATCGAGGTCGTCCTCGCCAGCGATCCCGACCAGCGTGAACAGGGTATAGCGCCGGGCATCAGGGGGGCGCCCATCCGGTGGCGAACTGCCGTCTCGAAGGCCGGACAAACCGAGTTACGCCTCCGGAACCGCATCTAAATGACTATTATCTTGAGGCTTTTGATGGGGTGGAGTAGGGTCTGCGTATTCGTAAAGTTTTTCTTAAGAATTGGATAACCGCTTCGAATAGGCGTCATTTACATGCGCCGTGCGATCGACACCGCTCCGAGGGATGGGAAATTCGTCATTCTTGAGGATGACGTGAGCGGAAGCTTTGAGCTCGCTCAGTGGTCGGCTGAGGCGCGTGCATGGGTCAAGGAAAATGGCGAGCTAAGCAAGATCACGCCGACGCATTGGCAAACAACGCATCTTCCCAAAGAAGGCGATGAATTTATTCTGCAAGATGAATTTATTCCGCAAAAGGAAATTGGAGTGGGGGACCCGTCGGCGTCGCCCCGCACATTTCTTTTCCCCTCGGGCCTGGCTGCACGCGCGAGGGCGACGGAATTAACTCATCAGGTTGCGAACGCGGACTCTGTCACTGTTGCCCGGCTCGAGGCGCGGGCCGAGCAGGCCAAATCGGAGCGCGGACCGCGCGCGCGGCGCTGGTTTGCAGTCTCCTCGATCGCCGCAGCCATGGTCGCGGCGTCGCTCATCGGCTTGTATTTCCACGCCGAGCTCGCCGCCTATGTGACGCGATACACTGGTGAGCAGGATAACGTCAGGATTGGCACAGTCGGCGTGGAGGTCATCGAGCAAGAGACCCAGGTCCCAAACCAGGATTCGCAAATAGCCGATTCATTGGCGCGGGATCCGGCTCTTCATCAGCAAGCCGACCGGGCGAGCTCACGGGCACCGCGAGATACTGCGCAGGTCAAGCAAGGTGCGGAGGCGATGCGGCCGGAAGCGCAACAGCCTTTGGAAAAGGAGCGGCGCCGCGCAGAGGCCCTAGCAAATGAACTGGCGAAGGCGCAGCAGGTTATTGAGACTCAGGTAGCGCTAGCGAGCAAGGCGCGCGACCAGGCGGCGCAGCTTAGTCAAGCCGCGGAGAGCGGGATGGCGGAGCTGCGACAGTCTCTGCAGAAGGAGCACGACAGGGCCGAGGCACTGGCGGGCGAGCTGGCGAAGGTACGGCGTGACATCGAAACGCAGCTGGCGTTGCCGAGCAAGGCGCGCGATCAGGCGGCGGAGCGCCATCAGGCCGCCGAGAAGGCGACGGCGTCGCTGCGACAGTCTTTGAAGACGGAGCACGACAGGGCTGAGGCACTGACCGGCGAGCTTGCGAAGGCACGGCGGGACCTCGAGACCCAGCTGGCGCGGTCAACCAAGGCGGGCGACGAGGCGGCGCAGGAAAAGAAGGCCGCCGAGAGCGCGACGGCGGAGCTGCGACAGTCTCTGCAGAAGGAGCACGACAGGGCCGAGGCGCTGACTGGCGAGCTTGCGATGACCCGGCGGAACATCGAGACACAGCTGGCGCTGTCAGGCAAGGCGGGCGAGGAGGCGGCGCAGGTGACGAAGGCCGCCGAGAGCGCGCGACTGTCTCTGCAGAAGGAGCACGACAGGGCCGAGGCACTGACGAGCGAGCTGGCAAGGGCACAGCGGGACATCGAAACGCAGGTGGCGCTGGCGAGCAAGGCGGGTGACGAGGCGGCGCAGCTCAAGCAACACAAGGAAGCTGCCGAGAGTGCGACGGCGGAGCTGCGACTGTCTCTGCAGAAGGAGCACGAAAGGGCCGAGGCACTGACGAGCGAGCTGGCGAGGGCCCGGCGGGACATCGAAACGCAAGTGGCGCTGGCGAGCAAGGCGGGTGACGAGGCGGCGCAGCTCAAGCAACACAAGGAAGCTGCCGAGAGCGCGACTGCGGAGCTGCGACAGTCTCTGCAGAAGGAGCGCGACCGGGTCCAGGCGCTGGCACCGGGTCGTGAACCCACGCAGCCCACGATCGGGGCGCGAATTGAGGTCGAACGTGTGTCGAACAGCCAGATCGCCCAGGTGACACAAGCCGCGGAGGCGGCTGCGACCGAGCAGCCAGCGGCCGCTGAGGCGCAAGGCATTGCGGAAGCGGCCAGGTTGCTGGCGCGCGCCAGTGCCTTGGTCGGCCAGGGAAATATCGGTGCAGCGCGGATCGTGCTCGAGCGCGCTGTCGAGACCGGCAGCGCACAGGCGAGCTTCATGCTCGCGGAGACATATGATCCCCTCGTTCTTTCCACATGGAAGACATACGGCACGCGCGGCGATGTGACGAAGGCGCGTGAGCTATACGCGAGGGCTCTTGCCGGCGGCATCCAGGAGGCCAAGGATCGATCCGTCGCGTTGCGTTAGTGGGACGATGACGTTTTGTCATTCACCCACCCGGCCTGGGCTGCGAGGTTGCTGGCTGAAAAGCTGAACTTGGCTCAACAGGGAGCCCAGGGGTGAACACACTTCCAAGACCACGTTTGTTGTTCCTGCTCGCTGCGGCGGCGCCAGTCATTCTGGCGCTTCAGCCTGCCAACGTGGCTGCGCAAACAAAGAGCGCCCGCCCGCCGCACGGCGTCACGGCGGGCACGGCTGAAAGAGAGAAGATGAATGCCTGGACGATCGGCCTCGCCGGCGGATTGCTTGAGGGTGCGCCTATTCGCCTTGCAGCGGAGATTGCCCGAGTCGTCGACGATGGGCCGAATATGCATATCCTGCCGATCGTCACCCGGGGTGCCACGGAAAACCTGAATTCGCTCCTCTACCTGCGCGGCGTCGATACGGCGATCATCAATTCCGACGCGCTCGAAGAGTACAAGATTCAGGTACCCGAGATCCGGCGTCGCATCACCTACCTGCTCAATCTGTTCCCGTCGGAACTGCATATCTTTGTTCGACCAGAGATTAACAGCCTGCAGGATCTCGCTGGCAAGAAAGTGAATTTCAACACCCAGGGAACGGCCGCCGCCTATTCAGGCCCGCTGATCTTCAGCCGCCTCGGTATCAATGCAGAAAAGACCTTCATTCCCCATCAGATCGCGCTGGAGCAGATGCGCAAAGGCGAGATGGCAGCTGTCGTCTTCATCACGTCGAAACCGGTTGACGCTTTCCTACGCGGACGCTGGGAGCCCGGCTTCAAGTTCCTACCGGTGAATTATGAAAGCAAGTTCGAGGATTACTATCTTCCCGCGGTATTGGAGGGGAGCGAATATCCCAATCTGATCAAGCAAGGCGAACGCGTATCAACGATTGCGGTACCGACTGTTCTGGTCGCCTTTAACTGGCCGAAGGCGTCCAACCGCTATCAGCGCGTCGCACGCTTCGTTGATTACCTGTTTTCCCGGATCGACAGGCTGCAGTCGCCGGGCTTTGACCCGAAATGGAAGTCGATCAATCTCGCTGCGGCCGCCCCCGGACTCGATCGCTTCTCGGCGGCGCAGGAATGGCTGGACCGTCAGATGCGAGGAGCGCAGGCGCCACAATGAACACCGTCGCGATCCACCTGTTTGTCGCATTCCTGGTCGGGAACGCAGTCGCTTTCGCACAAGGAGCGAGCGATCCGGTGGAGCATCTTCGTGCTTGCTCCCTGATGCAAGCTCAAGAGCGGTTAGAATGCCTTGAAAAGCTGTCGCGTACCATCGCGCCGCCGGCTCCCCCGGCTCCGCCAGCGCCAGCGGGCGACAACTGGATTGTCAGCGAGACCACCTCGCCCGTGGACTATACGCCGATCGTCACCGCTACCACCCCTTCTCGCGGCGGCTTGAAAGCCTCCGAGATGCAGCTCTCCGTTCAGTGCCGTGGTAGCCGAACTGAACTATTGGTCGCGGGACCTGCCGTCTCCCGCAGCAGCACGGATTACGCCATATCCTATCGCGTCAATAACGGTCAGCCAGTGCAGCTTGCGGCTGGTTCGCCCTCGTTTGGCGCTGGCGCTGCGTTCACGGGCGACGTCGTGCGCTTGTTGCAGTCCCTTCCCGAAGAAGGCGACATCACGGTCCGTCTCGTCAGCCGGACTGGCGCGGCCCAAGAGGGACGTTTTTTACTCGGCGGATTGAAGATGGTGCGAGAGAAGGTAGCCGTGGCATGCAAGTGGCCGCACGCCGTTGCCCGGCCTCGCAACTAATGGTCAACAGTCGTGAGGGAAGCCGATGGACTATCAGGCCTTCACGAATGATAGCCTCACCTTGATGCACGAAGGCATCCGTGGCGCACTCGCGTCCGACCACGCGGTAGAGTGCCAGGTTGGTGACTCGAAATTCAAAGTCCGAGACACGCTGCACTGGAAGAAGCGCGCGGCCGATCTTGAGGCCCAGATGCTCAAGCGCGGGATGAGTTTTGTGGTCATCGATTGGCACGAACGTCAGGAGAAGCTTCCGTTTTCCTGAGCGCCCACCGTTTGTTTCCGGATGATAAGATGGGAAAAAGCTTAGTCCGCGTTACTACCAACTCAATGAGTAGGGGGCGGGATCACCGCGCCCAAGGAACGAGACCATTCTTGATGATGGACATTAGAAATACTCTGTTCAAATAATCAATGGCTTAGCTCGACTAAATGAGAGACCGGTCGAATTCAGGCCGTCGTCATTCGGGCTCAGCGGGAGGCGCACCACCGGCAGAAGCGTTCCCCGTAAAGTTTGCTCAGCCAATCCGCAAATCTTCTCTTTGCCGCGATTAGTCACGACCTCGTAGCTGACCTTAGGGGCCCTCGGCGAGCCCGGTGCAGCAACCTTTCCCCGAGACGTGCAGGAAAGACATCCTATCGCTGTTGTCGGGCAGGATAATCCCCATCCGCGGACCGGCCCAGCCGCCGCACCCCACTTGCTCAAGCAGCCCCGAAGCCGAAAATTCCAGTGGTGGCGCTGGGGTAAATGACGACTCAGAGGGCGCCCTACAAGACACGCAGGTGGATAGCTGATGAGGACGACGCCTTGCGTTCTCTTGTCCAGGCAGGAAGAGACGTGCGCTTGATCGGCAAAGCGCCGGGTCGGTCCTTCATGGGCGTCCAAGCTCGGGTCAAGAACCTGTCTCCGCGAGTGCGAAGAAGTGACAGACGCCGAACTGTATCGGCATAACGCTGACGACTGCCGCCTCCGATCCTTCCAAGCACGCACGTATATGCTCCCGAATTGACTGACGCCGACTTAGATCTAACAGTTGGGGGCGATTACTGCATACCCGTCATCAACACAGGATAAATAATGGTTGCTGCAGCTATAGCATGTTCGAACTGAGTGACGACCTAAAGGGCGCCATGACAGGTGCCGTGAAAGGATAGCTGGCTGCGGCTACACAAGAGTGGATCGGCAGCGGCGGTTTGCGGCCAGCGTCATTCGAGACGGGCTTATTGCCCGTTGGGAACGTCGAGGCCTCTCAAGAATGATAACACCGGCTGTCCAACAGGCGGCGTAACAATGTAGGCTCATCGCCAGTTGGGCAACCGTGGGCAGAACTGTGCTGATCAAAAACGGCCTTTACTCTGTTAGCATCGAAATGAAAGACGCCGGGCGCGGACACGCCACCGGCGTTATCATCCTTCTCAACGGTCAGATTTTGGGAGGCGATTCGCATTTTTATTACACCGGCTCCTATGTTTTCAGAAACGGGAAGTGGCGCGGCGAACTCATTACTCGGGAGCATACAAAGGCAGTTGGCGTAAACATGTTGTTTGGGGGCAGGGAAGTGTGCTGCGGTTTCAGTGGCATCTATTCCAACGGCGCAGCGGAGGTAAGCGGTACCGCCTTAGTGGGGAAGATGAGCATATTGTTTGACGCCGTGCTGCAGTTCCAGGCGGCGCTCTAGAGGAGGGCGGTTCTGCGGACTCAGTCCGAGGTACGTTACAGTATCGCTCAAGGTCTGAGTTTGGCGCCTTGCTCGCCCATACCACGCATCCACCTGGACCAGACGGATGACCGTGGTGGGAGCGACCCATTCAAATTTGAGGATCTGGACGGCTCGCTTCAAGATGAGTGAAGTCAGAGCCACTCGATGCCGACCGTTGGCCGGCTAGACTGGGATCGTTGTCGAGGTTTTCCATCGCAATACGGGCGTCACGTGCTGTTCGATGGTGCCAACAGACCAACTTGCCTGCACAGCGGCGATGATCTGCCGATCTTAGGCTTGAAACGGGAGAGGTTCAGCGTAGCATTGCCCTGATAATTTGCATCGAATCAGGAGCGAACAATGGCCAAGGGCAAAGACAAGCCGAGCAAGCAAACTAAGAAACCAAAGTCCGACAAGCCGAAGGGCTCAGGCTCGTCGTACCAGCAGGAAAAGGCGAGCGGCAAAAAGGGCTAGGGCCCTTGCTGCCAACATCTGTTCCCGACAGTTGGTCGGCGCTGACGGGCCCAACTCACCACGTCTCTCCGTGATGGTGAAGCAGACTTCCCGGCTGCGCGTCCTGATTTCTCAGTTGACCCAACTCGGGCATCGGATTGTACAGGCTCGGTTTAGAATTCGGTGGCGACCGGCACTATTCAGCCTTGATGCCCGCAAACTTGATCACCTTCGCCCACTTTTCGGTGGCCTCCGAGATGATCGTCCTGAATTCCGCGGGCGAGCCGCCAAGCACAGTGCCGCCGAGTTCGACGATCCGGGCTTTGACTTTGCTGTCGGCGAGGCCGGCATTGAGCTCCTTGTTCAGCATATCGATGATGTCCGCCGGGGCGTCCCTGGGCGCGCCAATGCCCGCAAAACCGCTGGCCTCAAAACCAGGCACGAAGTCTGCCACCGTTGGAACGTCCGGCAACACGTCCAGACGCTTCGCGGTCGTTACCGCCAGGGCGCGCAGGTTACCCGCCTTGATATATTGGATCGACTCGGACACCGGAGCAAAAATCACCTGGATCTGGCCGCCGACCAGATCGGTGGTCGCAGGCGCGCCGCCGCGATAAGGGACGTGGACCAAATTCACCCCGGCCATCATCTTGAAGAGTTCGCAAGCAATGTTTTGCGGGGTGCCGGGGCCGGCCGACCCGTAATTGACCTTGCCAGGGTTGGCCCTGGCGTAGGCGATGAATTCCGGAATCGTCGTGGCGGGGACCGACGGATGCACCACGACGACGTAGGCCAGCCGCGCGGAGCAGATCACCGGCGCGATGTCGCGGATGAAGTCGAAACTGAGATTGCTGTAGAGCGCGGCATTGATCGCGTGCGGAGTGACAATTTGCAGCAGTGTGTAGCCATCGGCGGGCGCTTTGGCGACCGCCTCGGTGCCGATGTTGCCGCTGGCGCCGGCGCGGTTCTCAATGATGAATTGCTGGCCGAGGCGATCCGATAGCCATTGACCCATCAGGCGCGCCTGGATGTCGGTAGCCCCGCCGGCGGCAAAGCCAACGACAATGCGCACCGGACGGGACGGATAGGCTTGCGCCCGCGCAAGGCGGGGCACGGCCGGCAATGCAGCAGCGCCCACGGCCAGCTGCAAGAATGTGCGGCGGGGAAATTTCATGATGCTCCCTCCACAGGGCGCTACGTCGCGGATTTATCCGTCTGGACGCCCTGCGGGAACACACTACACCGGTCTTGCAACGAGGTGGAAGGGGTCATGCTTCCTCTTGGCGCTCTTGAGGCATAACAACCCGTAGATGTGGTAACACCGTCAGATTATGTGGGCACAGTGCAAGGCGTCAGCGCGCGGTCAAACACGCGAATGCCGTAGCGAACTGCCACGATGGCCACGTTCCTGGATAGCCCCTTTCGAAATGTCGATACAAGACAGACTGGCCCGTGGAATCACGGCTAATTGTTTCTGTTGCGGGGAGGCAATGCCGCGCGGCTCGTGGTCTCCTGGGGTGGGCCCAATCAGACCTTTCAGCAGCCAGTAAGACAGCCACGAAAACCATTGCTGACTTTGAGAGGGGAGCGAAGGAGCCATATCCGCGTACGATCGAAGATGTGCGTGGAGCCCTTGAGAATGCGGGGATTGTGTTCATCGAGGAAAACGGCGGAGGACCTGGGGTCCGCCTTCGGAAGGCAAAACTTCCTGCTCGACCTAAATAAGTGAGCAGCGTCGTCCAAGGCAGCCAATGCCGCACGATGCATTTTTGGAAGTAGCCGCCGATAAGGGAGCCTTGCTGCAAGGCCGGTCGCCCAAGAATTTCAGCTGATCGCTCCTGATTTTGAGCGTTTGGATGCCATAACCCGAGGCTTCCCTAGTACCCTAAGAGCGCCTCTACGACCGCTCGTGGTCGAGGACCGCCTTGCCCAGAAGCAGGCCTGCAACTCAGCTCAGGTGGTTGGCGCACTAAACAGCCATGGACACCCACCGATTTCACCGCGTCTCAGAATGCAGCCGTTTGATTGAGGCTTGCTCGGCCACGTTGGCGGTCTTAAAACGTGTCCCGAGCTGGCGGCAGCAGGACTCGTTGCGCCGCCGCGGTGTTGGTGGAAGTGAAGGGCTGGCGTTACCCCCGGGGAGGGTGCAAATGACCGTTGCTGAATTGATCGAGAAGTTATCGGCGCTTCCGGATAAGACCGCGCGCGTGGTGAAAAGTCCCGGACCATTTGATGGCTTGAATGAACCGGGTCTCATTTATGATGGCTATGTCGACCAGGATATGCAATTTCCAGTTCAGCCAACTGATCCCAACGCAATCCACGTCGTTTATCTTTGAACGCGGTTGCCTCGCGATCCGAATGTTTCTCGCCGCCTTTAGCTGAGGCAGAAATCCCTTCGGGAGGAGGATTTAGTATATCTTCCCCTCGTTCACTGGAGCGCCACGGATGCGACGTCCTGGAAATTTATCCGCGATCTCGATGGCCAGGATGGCGGCAAAAACTAAAACCGAAGAAGCCGAACGGTGCGCGAAGCGCCAGGTTTTCAAAGCGATCGATGATGCCTACCGGAAGGGTGACCTCGACGCTCTGCTTGAGGCGCTGGGGATCCCGCCGACTTCCCGAACAGCCTGCATCCTTCGGAATTAGGTCTCGGACGACTTTCCGCTCGAGTACGCGATTTATTGGAGCCCGCTTGCGTTCATTGAAACGCTACTCGACCGCGGGGCAAATCCAACTACCCGGATCGGGGTGGATTCCCCTCACTCATCGCGGCGCTGACCGGCTTAAACTTCCTGCTGTTGTCGCGGGGGGCCGATACCGCGCAGCGCGGATTGAATGACTGGACGCCGCTTTAGGATATCCCAGTCAAAGGCCTGCGTCAGAAAGCCATCGAGCACGAGACCCCCGGCAGCCCAGAAACTGATGAGGTCCGTTGGATGACAGTGCGCTCCGATCTTAATCCACACGTGCGCAAGATCCGCCATCAGGCAAAGCGTCAGGTTCATTGCGCAAAATGCAAAACAAACCTTCCGGAGCTGCGCGGGAATTTCAACTTGGGCCGGAGCGATTTCGAGAGCGGAGTGCGAGGCAACCATGCGAGATCCTTGCTCGGGAGCGCTTCCTCTCCGAAGGCGCGCGCTCCAATGCAACATGTTGCGCAGGAAGACTGTTCAGAATTGTTCGCACTCTCGATAATGCGATGGCTTCGGTTTCAGATAGCTGCTGCTGATCGAACGGCCGGATGATCATGGTGCATTTGACCGACCACGTTGCTTCGGCGATGCAACGTGGTTGTGCGGCATTGGCCTTGCACCGTTCGCGCGCCGCACGATCCCGATATGGATTAGCCGTACTTATACGGAGACGACGCGTCTCAAGCGAGTTACCCCGAAATTGCTGCCGTAGGCGATCCGAAATTGCTTCGGCGACTCAGCGTGTTGCTTGGCGATTACACCGGTATCGTACGGGTTAACGATGATTGCCAAAACTTTGCATAAACATTGACTTAGCCCCCGCCTTAACACAAAATTTACCCAGTGGCTTTCGGACAGCTCCGCACCACTGAATTGGAATTTCAAAACTTAACATCAATTTGGAGGCGTATAATATGCGTAATTTCCTGAATGACATGAAATCCCTCTCCAAGGACCAGGACGGCGTGGTGTCGTTCGAATACATCATCGTCGCGGCTTGTATCATCGGCGCAGTTGTTGCGGCGTTCGGTACGGGAGCAGGTGGTGCTATCGCGACGGCCCTGACCGGCGGGATCACCTCGATCACAGCCGCTTTCACCGCGGCAGTTTGATAAAGCCATCTGACCCGGAGGGGGGCATCGGAATGTGCCCCCCAGTTTCTCTAGTTTCTAATGTGACCTCACCTTAAGTTTATTAATGTGCCCTCGCGTGTTCTTGAGGCATTTCATGAATTGGATTGCTCCCGCGGCTTCGGCTCTGAAAGTTCTGCCTTCGGTCAAAAGAAGGATTCCTCCGATGTCGAGTTATCATGCTAACGCCACCGACGCGTTGAAGCGTCTGCGCTCGGAAAAGGATGGCGTGGTGTCGTTCGAATACGTGATCGTTGCGGCCTGCATCGTCGGCGCAGTGACTGCTGCTTTCGGTACGAGCGCTGGTGGAAATGTCGCGACCGTGCTGACGAGCGGGATCAGCACGATCGTCGCCGCTATCAGCAGTGCCGTCGGCAGCTAATACATCCGCTGGGCTCAAGGAGGCACGGGGGAGATCTGTTACGATATTTTTTTAAGGCGTGCGTTTGATGAGTTGGATTGTTCCCATAACCTCGTTTCTCGAAATCCTGTTGTTGCTCTACGTCGCAACGATCGATGTCGCGACACGATTGATCCGAAATGAAATTTGTCTGGCGCTGGCGCTCCTCGGGATCGTCGGTCAGCTCGCCAACCCGGTGCAAGTTGCCGAATCGCTCATCGCTGCGACAATCCTGTTCCTGCTGCTGCTGGTCATCTACCAGCGAAGAATGATTGGCGGCGGCGATGTTAAGCTGCTGGTCGCCTTGGCGATCGGTCTGCCCTTGGTCGGCGTGATCCAATTGTTGACTGTAACTGCGCTGGCCGGCGGCGTTCTTGCCCTGGTGCATCTGATTATGCGCGTGCTGCCACAACCCCGGCTGGCGCCCGCGGGATCGTCGTTCGTACGCCGGGTCTACGCGGTAGAGCGCTGGCGCCATTTGCGACACGCACCGCTTCCTTACGGTGTTGCCATAGCGTGCGGTGGTATTTGCACCGTTTTCAGCAAAGGACTCTGACATGTCATCTTCTTTGCGTCTCTCGATCATCATGGTGTTGTTGCTCGCAACCACTGCGCTCGGGCTGATTACCTACAACATGAACCAGTCGAAAGTGCAGGTCCCGGTAGTAGAGGTCACGGTGAAGGCGCCGGAGCCGCTGACTGTCGGGTACTTTGTCGCGGCCCGTCCGCTGCCGAGAGGGACGCTGGCGCGCGATGAAGATTTTACAGTGCGCTCGGCGCCGTCGGGTAGTGTTCCAGCAGGAGCGATCCTCGATACGCCCGACGCCAAGATCGGAATTCGCGGATCTCTGGTTCGCAGTTTCCTCGACACTGGCAGTGTGGTCACATCCGAAGACATATTGCGCCCGCGAGAACGGGGTTTTCTCGCCAGCGTCCTGGCACCGGATAGCCGTGCCGTCAGCATCAACGTTGATGCGGCGTCTGGTGTCTCTGGCCTGATCTGGCCGGGTGACTATGTGGATGTCGTTTTGATCCAAGAGCCGACGACAGCGGGCGAAGACAAAACAGCTCAACAGCATGGCACGCTGAGCGAAACCGTTGCTCACAATGTTCGAATTGTCGCGATTGACCAGGAGATCGTGCAAGGTGGCCCATCCAACAACTCCGCGGCAGGTAAGGTAGCCCGCACCGTATCGTTGCAGCTGGCGCCAGAGCAGGTCAAGAAAGTCATCGTTGCAGGACAGCGCGGAAAGCTCACCTTGGCGGTACGGTCAGCGGTCGATCGCCAGGATAGCGGGGACGCGGACACCACGGTGGTGGTCTATGCGCGCAATAACGGCACGAAATACTCAGTCAGGAGAGACGATGCAGGGATTGCACGCCCTGTGTTGAGCAGCAATGCGTCGCCGGTAATTACCCCATCAGCGCCGGTCGCTTCGGCCGTACGTCGGTAGGAGGAGGTAGTGGTGAGCGTTAACATGGCTATCGCAAGTCCGCCTGAAGAAACTGCGTCTCTTGCAACTCGCAACCAAATCGTCTGTTTCGTAAATGACGAGCTTAGTGCAGCGGCGCTGCGCAAAGGCCTCGAAGGCAGCAACCTGACGATCAGGCGTGGCACGATCCGCAATGCCATAAAGATGCTCGAGACCGACACCGAGCTATTCGCCCTGGTGGCAGACATCAGCGGAATCGATGATCCATTTACGGAACTGGAAAGATTGGCCAGCGTCTGCCCGCCCGATGTCCAGGTGTCGCTGATCGGTGAGAGCAGGGAGATCACCTTCTACCGCGAGCTTATGGAACTCGGCTTAACGGAGTACCTTCCGAAGCCGCTCACGCGCGATATGGTACTGCACCAGCTACGTCCGAAGTTGCTTGGCGACGTGGCGCCCGGTGCGGCCGATCGCGGCGGGCATGTGATCTCGATCTGCGGCGCGCAGGGGGGCGCTGGAGCAACCAGTATCGCTATCAATCTCGCACTGCAACTGGCAGAGACGACAAAGGCCAAAGTCGCGCTGCTCGACCTTCATCTACAAAACGGCGAAACGGCTGTGATGTTGGGTGTTCGGCCTGGGCCGGGGCTGCGCATCGCTCTGGAAAACCCGATGCGGGCGGACACCTTATTCCTCGAACGCGCGGCAATCGAGATCAACGAGCGCGTTTGCCTGATCTCCGCCGATGAGGACCTGGATGCGCAGCTGGACATCACTGAAGCGGGAGTGAGACACGTGCTGGGTCTGCTCCGCCAACGGTTCAATTACATCGTTGTCGATATTCCAGTCCCGTTTCCGCCATCGATCCATCCGGTGATCATGCTTTCTCGCCATGTGCTGGTGCTGCTGGAAGCGGAGGTGACCGGACTTCGCAATGCCCATGCACTCCGCACCGCCGTTACCAACATCGCCGGTAAGGATCGGGTCTTTACCTTGCTCAACCGGGCCGATCGTCCCGGGGGCCTTCCCAGGGCCACGATTGTCAAAGCCTTGGGGGCGGAACCGGACATGGTGATCCCCGATCTCGGCAAGGGGATGACCCAGGCGGTCAATCTCGGAATCCCAGCTCTGAAGCACGTATCAAAACTGCGACGTCACCTCGCCCCGATTGTACGGGAGATTGCTGGTGTCGGTGCCCAGCGGAAGGGATGGTTCAGGAGGCTGTTCGGGTGACGAAAAAATTTGGCACGCGCGAACGCGACGACATCACCGCCCGTCTGCCTGCATTGACGCCGAGGGACGGCGCGCCAACTCGTTTGCCTGCATTGACGACAAGCCGCGACGAAGCTTCGACCGAGCCGCCCGTGATGCCAGCCTCGCAGCGCGAGCGAGAGGTGATGCCGGCTTCGCATCGCGAACGCGTCACGATGCCGGCTTCGCTGCGCGAACGGGTCATTGCGCAGATTGAGCCATCGGTGGCGGCAACTGTTTCGCGCGATGTTCTTCGCCAGCAGATCGAGGAAATCATCCATGGCATCGCCAATCAGGACCGGCTCGAACTGTCAGGTCGCGAGCAGTTTCAGCTAGCGGACGAGATCGCGGACGACATGACCGGCTACGGGCCGCTCCGTCCGCTCCTGCTGGATGAATCGATCAACGACATCATGGTCAACGGACCAAGTAACATTTATGTCGAGCGACGCGGCAAGCTGGAACGGATCGCGATACGATTCCGCGACAATGATCACATCGCCTCGGTGGCGCAGAAGATTGCCGCGCAGGTTGGACGGCGCATTGACGAATCCAGTCCGATGGTGGATTGCCGCTTGCCGGACGGCAGCCGGGTCAACATCATCTTCCCGCCGCTGGCGATCCATAGCCCCTGCATTTCCATCCGGAAATTTCCAAGTCGCCGCCTGGACATGGCCGGAATGATCAAGAACGGCTCGATGACCTCGGCCATGGGACAATTGCTGGAGATCGCCGGCCGGTGTCGGCTCAATGTTCTGGTCTCCGGCGGTACCGGCTCCGGCAAGACGACGCTGTTGAACGCCATGAGCCAGTTCATTGATCACACTGAACGAATTGTCACCATCGAGGACGCGGCAGAGTTGCAGCTTCAACAGCCTCACGTGATTAGCCTGGAGACCCGGCCTCCGAGCCTCGAAGGCACAGGGCAGGTGACGCAACGCGACCTGGTGTGGAATGCGCTGCGGATGCGTCCTGACCGGATCGTCGTAGGCGAAGTGCGCGGCGCTGAAGCGTTTGACATGTTGCAAGCGATGAACACCGGCCATGATGGTTCGATCTCCACGGTGCATGCCAACTCTGCCCGCGACGCCCTGACCCGTATTGAAAACATGGTGCAGATGGGACAGCCAAACCTGCCGCTGCGGGCGATCAGGTCTCAGATCGTCGCTGCGTTGGATGTCATCGTGCAAGTGGAACGCATGCGGGATGGACAGCGTCGCGTTGTCCAAATCAGCGAGGTGATCGGCCTGGAAGGCGATGTGATCACCACCAATGACATTGCAGCGTTCGAGTACGAACAGGAAGATGTTAACGGGCGGATATCGGGCTCCTACAGGTCCACCCCCGCAGTCCCGAAATTCAAGAGCCGTCTCGTCTATTATGGGCTTGATCGAGCCTGGGCCGAGGCCATGAGGCAGCTATGACGACGGAGTTTTTGACTATCGTTGATCTGGTGCTCCTGATATGCGCAGCAGCCGTGACGTTGTGGCTCGGCGCTCGACAAAGCCGCATGGATAGACAGGTAACGACAGCTATTCCAACCTCAAATTCGGAGAGCCTGCCCTCCATTCGTCGGTTGGAGGCCGGGTCCCGGTGGCAGTTTCTCCACCGCTTAGCCAATTTTCAAACTGGGATAGCTTACGCCTGGCACCCCGCGTATCCGCTACTTGCCGGTGTCATCGCGGCAGCGGCAATCTTTTATGCCAATAGCCTGCTGAAATTTTCTACCCTCTACGTGTCTCTCGCGGCTGCGATTGTGGCCATCATGGTGGTGCGAGGTCTTTTTGGATGGCAGCAACATCGCCTCGCCAATAAACTTTTTCAGCAGCTACCTGACACGATCCAGTTGGTGACAAGTACGGTTCGATCCGGGCTGCCTGTGAACGAGGCATTTCGCACCATCGCTCGCGAGATGCCGCAACCAACCGCTGGGCAGTTCGCCATCGTATGCAGCGAAGTGACGATGGGGAGATCTCCAGAGGAAGCTGTAGAAGCTGTCTATCAGCGAACGCAAGTGACGGAGTATGGGATCTTTGCGGTGACACTTGCAGTCCAGCTGAAGTCAGGTGGCAGCTTGACCGAAACGTTGCAGACACTGGGAGACACTGTGAGGCAGCGTGTTGCGCTCGCTGCTCGCGCGAAGGCTCTGGCAGGAGAGGTGATCTTTTCCTCTCGCGCACTTTCAATCTCGCCCATTGTTGTAGGTGGGTTACTATACCTGATCAATCCGCAAACAGTTGATCTGTTGTTCTACGATCCGACCGGAAACGTGCTCCTGGCTTACGCGGCAGCCTCGGTGATTATCGGAACCCTTGTGATACGCTGGATGGTCAGAAGGGAGACCGAACTATGACTTTTGGTTTCAGTTTGATCGCCCTCGCCATAGCACTTGCGGCTGCGACCTCCGTGTTAATCATCCACGAACTGCACATTCGTGCGTTGAACACGCGGGTGTCAAACGCCGTGATGGGCGTTCCTGACCGGTCAGCATCCTTCGGAGACATGACGGGCTGGCTTTCAGCGCTCGGGATGCGGTATCGGCGCTTCTACTCTGCAGAAAATCTGGACCAGCTACGAACGATCGTTCAAGCGTCAGGCTTCAATCCTCATCGAACCTTGCCGATCTGGATTGGTGTCAAGACTGTCAGCATGTTCTTGTTTCCGATCATTGGCTTGTTTGTCGCGCAGCTTTCAGGAAAGTCCCTGACCGATGGGCTGATCTTCATGCTCATTGGCGTGGTGATCGGAATTATGGGGCCGCGGTTGATCCTGTCGGTGCTGAGACGGCGCTTCAACGCCGGCATCCGGCTAGGCACGCCGGATATGATCGATTTGCTGGTTGTCTGCAGCGAAGCGGGAATGGGTCTGGAGAGCGCGCTGGAACGCGTAGCGGAAGAAATGAAGCGGACCAATCCTGCGATGGCCCGGGTCTTGTACAGCCTGCTTGATGATCTCCGGGTATTGCCAAATCGCAGCGACGCATTCGAGAAAATTGGATCTACGTCCGAAGGACTTCGCCGGTTCGGCACCATGGTCAGCCAAAGCATGCAATATGGAACGCCGTTGAGCCAGGCGCTGCGCAGTATCGCTGTCGACCTCCGGCGAGAACGCATTACCAACCTGGAAGAAAGAGCACACAAGCTGGGTGCCAAGCTGACTATTCCGATGGTGTTGTTCATGCTTCCAGCCATGTTCATCATTTTGGGCGGAAGTCCGTTTCTGCACCTCATACGTACATTCGCCAGCTTTGGGATGAAATAAGCCATGACCATGAGCACGATTACCCTGTCGAAAAACTGGCCCTACGAGCGGACGATGCAACTGCTTGGCGGCATGTGGTTCATGCTGCTGGCGCTTTTGGTCGCCACAAAAATCGGAACGTCGCTTACCGATCCCTGGCCGTCGCTGCTGTCGAGTTTTTGCCTCGGCATATTCTACCTGCTCCTGACGGTGTTGATCATCAGCAGGCCGCCGGCAAAGGCGCACGCGACCGGCCTGCTGCCTCGGATAGCTGCATTCGTCGGCAGCTACATGCCGTGGACGATCAGCTTCTTCGGCAAGACCGACGAAGCGTTACCAAACCTGCTATCCACCGCTTGCGTGCTGGTCGGCATCATCATGATGCTTGTGACGATCCGGCATCTGGGCAAGTCGTTCAGCCTGGTGCCGCAGGCACGTAGAGTGGTGCAAACCGGTCCTTACCGATGGATCAAACACCCGCTCTATCTGGCGGAAGAACTCGTGGTCCTGGGTGTCGTGCTGCAATACCTGACACCGCTAACGGTGACACTGCTGATCCTGCATATCGCCGTCCAGATCTGCCGAATTCTTTTCGAAGAAGACCTGCTTCGGCGCAGCCTCCCTGAGTACTCCAGTTACGAAGCATCACGCTGGAGATTGATTCCGTATGTTTGGTGAGTGGTCATGAATGGCCGGCTAGTTATGGAAATGCGTGTTTATCTGCATCGGTCCAACACTGACGCGGAGGGGCCAACGTGCTGCATTTATTGCCCTGTCGAGATAGGCTCGTGAGCCGTAGAATTTCTTTCATCGCGGATCAGCGTGGCGCCGCCGCGTTGGAAATGCTGGTCGTTTTCCTTTTCCTGGGGGTGGGCCTGCTTCTGCCACTTGCCGACGTTGCCGCCGCGGGCTTTCGGTTTGTATCCGCGTGGGAGGCATTGCGCGCCTTCGGGCAAAAGATCCAGTACTCCCCGCCACCGGACATTACCGATTGGGCAGCCTGGAAGTCGGCGCTCCCGACTTCGGTTTCGGGTTATCCGATCAACAATCTCCAGGTCGTTTGCAGCGATACCATGGCTGCCTGCTCCGCAGGCAACTCTGCTTCGCCCAAGCACTATACATACTCGACGACCGTCACCGTGGCGCCCATCGTGCTACGAGCGGTGATCTGTCGGAGTGGTAACGGCAATCCCTGTTCGTTCACACTGTCTTACGGTGAACGGTTTCAATAGGAGTGTTCCATGCGTAGCCTGCTTCACTCTCGTCGTGGTTCCGTCGCCTTCGCAACCGTTATCGCCCTGGTGCCGCTGATAGGCGTGGTCGCACTCGGGGGCGAGGCGGGATCGTGGTACGTTACCAGGCAACACGCGCAGAATGCCGCCGACGCGGCAGCCTATTCGGGTGCTGTGCAGCACTTATGCTTAGCGGACCCAACGTGCTCGGCCTTGATTCCGCAACCGTTGGACTATCGCGCCAAGCAAGCCGCGGCACAGAACTCGTTCTGCAACGCGGGCGGCACCTCCTATCCCGGCTCCCAGTGTGGCGCCAACCCGGCAGGAATCTCGCAGACCGTCCAGGTCGCTTTGCTCGGTTCATGGAAGGGGGCGGCCGGAACTTACGTTCAGGCCACTGTTAGCCAGCAACAGCCGGCATATCTTGCGAGAGTGCTTGGTTTGACCACGGTCAATATAGGCGCGACAGCCGTTGCTAAAGTACGAGAAGAGGAAAAGCCGCCATGCGTCTTGTCATTGACAGGCTCTATCGGTTTCCAGGGCAGCCCGAACATCAATGCGCCTAATTGCGGCATGGCCTCGAACAGTACGGCCAAGAATGCAATCAACTTCACCGGCGGCGGGATGACCATGAATCTCGGCTCGCTATCGACTGTCGGCGGCTGCACGGGTGCCGCATCGTTCTGTAACACCGCGCACACGTATACGCCGGCGCCGATCCCCAATCCCTTTTCTGGTCTCGATGGCGCTCTCACCACGTTGTGCGGAGCGAACCCTACGCTCCCTGCAAAATGTGGCCTTGCACCACCCGCATGCAACAACAAGGGCGGAACGGAGCTAGTCCCTTACACGGCCGCCACCAGGTGCACGAACGACGGTTTCAAGTCGAAAGGCAATAGCGTGGTCACCGGCCCCGGTGGGGTGCTACCGTTACCGGCAGGAGTGTACTTCATATCTGGCAAGCTGACCCTCACCGGTGGCTCCTCGATCACCGGTACGGGGGTGACGTTCATTCTCCTGCCAGGGGCGGAAATCGACACGAAAGGGGGCGGGACGCTCACTCTCAATGGGCCGACTGCTGCCCCGAGTACCACGTCGCTTCCCCCGGCCCTTCAGCCCTATGCGAACTTATTTAAGTACATGGCCATGTACTACGCTTCAGCAGTGGAGGCGGAGTTCGGTGGAAATAGTAAAATCAACCTCACAGGAAACATCTACGCACCGAACGCAGCGGTGACGTTTCAGGGCAATCCGACGATCGCCGTAGGCGGCGTGGGCGGTTGTGGCCAGTTGGTCGCCAAATCGATTGCATTCAATGGCAATGCCACCTTCGACACCACAGGGTGCCCAAATGAATTGACGACGCTGCGACGCAGTCAGTATGTCCAGTTGGTGCAATAATGAGAAAGCTTGATCAGCGCGGCATCGGCGCGATGGAATTCTGCCTTGTCGCCGCGCCGCTTTTCATCTTGATGTTCGCCATCTTCGATCTGGGGCGTTACGCAATCACCATGCAGTCATTGCGGACGCTCGCGAATGCTGGTGCTCGGACATGGATGATCAACGACTGCTTCGTCAATAAGGTAATGAACAAGACGACACCAACCTGTAGCGGTGACCCCCTGCCATCCCTTGCGGAGAAAAAAGCCGTTGCCCCAATGATAGGCGGTCTCGCGCCGACGCTGAGCACGACCGCGGGAGGCAGCGCACTTACTGTTACGGCATCTGCGAGCTTCAACATGCTGATGCCAATATGGGGCACAACATGGAACAACCCGAGCACGTCCACCACAATTCCTTTCTAGGCACATTCTCGGGCATCAAGCCGATGCACACTTGACGAGTCCCCTGCGATGGCCATCGCCGTCCAGCGAGCGACTCGGCATGCAGTGATCCGACGCGAGAAATTGGTCGGCAAGGTCCTCGATCTGGTCCGCGGTTCCATTGTCGATCCTCGGCCCAAGCACTCGTCGTCAAATCGGGGCATCTGCGTGACGCGCGAGAGCCATATGCATCTCATCGGGAATATGGATGGCGTGTTGGCCGTGGCTGTTCTTCGCATCGCACAAAAGGTGGTGCTCGCTCGCAACATTGGGAAATATTCTCTGATGTTGCAGCAGACTAATGAGGGTCTCTCCTTGCAAGCGAGGAGAATGACGGATGATGATCTTGGAGTCGCATTCGCGGCCGACAGTAGAGCGGGTAGTGTCTTCACTGAGGCTAGTGCGCGCTGGGAATGCGAAGTAACGATTTATAGTGGGAAAAACTGATAAACTCTGCGACGTGGTGCGCCAACGAGAGTTGTTAGGACGCTGAGGCCGTACATTTACGGGGACAGAAGTGGATCGCGTCGAGGGGGAATCGAATGAAGGGCGGTCGCGTTTCGGGTAGAGCAGGAGGGAGGCTTCGGCTTCTGGCCTCGAGCATGATAGCTCTTGGCGCTGCGCTTGCCTTGTTTGATTCCGTTGAGTTCGCGGGCGCGGCAGATCGGCGAGGCTCCTCCGGCGGCGGCGTCTTCGTCAGCGAAATGAATGACGTGCAGCGGGTCAAGGTGATCGTCAACAAGTCCCGCACCTTCAGGGTCGATGCGCCTTTTTCGACGATTGTCGCGGGGTCGCCTGACATTGTCGACGTGAAGTCGTTGAGCGATCAGTTGATCTACATCCAGGGCAAGCAGACCGGCACCACCAACGTCATCCTGTTCGACAGTTCGATGAAACAGATCGGCATCCTCGATGTCGAGGTCGCGATCGATACCGGCAATCTGCAGCAGAACATCCAGTCCAGCACGGGCACGCGCGGCATTCGCGTCTCCTCCGGGGAGGGCCAGGTGGTGTTGAGCGGAACCGCAGTGGACGCGGTCTCCGCCGAGCGAGCCATGGCGATTGCCACCGGCATGGTCGCGAAGGGCGGCACCGTCGTCAACGCCATGAACGTGGCTGGACCCCAGCAGGTCATGCTGGAGGTGCGCTTTCTTGAGGTTAACAGAGATGCTGGGCGCGACCTCGGCATGAACCTTTATGCGGCGAACGGCAACGGGACCAATGTCGGGAATACGGGGCTTGGTGGGGTTGGTGGGACTACTCGCACGGGCCGACAGCCGATCGGTGGTATTAATACGGCCCAAAACCCCATTGGTACTGGCGGTAATCCTGTTGGTCAATTGCCTACTGGCAGTCTTCCGATACTCGGAACGGTGGACACGTTAGCAAGGACCGCGGTTGACGGAGCGCTCCCGTTCGGTAGCCTGCTAACCAGCGTTCTCAGGACGAAAAACGGCGCCTCGGTTGACCTGCTGGTAACAGCTCTGGAAACCAAGGGTCTGTTGCGCCGGCTCGCCGAGCCAAACCTGATGGCCTTGTCCGGCGACTCCGCCCGCTTCCTGGCTGGCGGTGAGTTTCCCGTGCCGATAGCCTCCACAACGGTTGCGGGTGGCATTCCCACCGTTACGATCGAATTCAAGAAGTTCGGTGTTGAGTTGGCCTTCGTGCCCACTGTTCTCTCGCGTGGCGTGATCAACCTTCGGGTTGAGCCGTCGGTCAGCGAGCTTGATTTCCAGAACGCGGTCACGATCGCGGGGACCACCATCCCGGCGCTGTCGCGGCGTGATGCTCGTACCACGGTCGAGTTGCGCGACGGCCAGAGCTTCGCCATCGCCGGCCTGTTGCAGACCCGCAACCGGCAGGACGTCTCGCAAGTGCCCTGGATCGGCTCGGTGCCGGTGCTCGGGGCGCTGTTCCGCTCTTCGTCCTACCAGCAGCAGGAAACCGATCTGGTGATCATTGTGACGCCGCGCCTGGTTGCGCCGGCGGTGCCGGGGCAGCAACTGGCGTCACCACTGGACTCCCGCCTGCCGGCTAATGACGTCGATTTCTTTCTCAACGGTCAGATGGAAGTGCGAAAGCGTTATAACGATTATGTCAATTCCGGCGGCGAGGTGAAGGGACCGTACGGCCACATCATTGCCCCCGAGCTGCGTAATCCGGTGCCGGCTCCCGTTTCTGGTCAACCAGCGATCAAAACCCTGAACTGAGGACGAGCTATGCGCATCAGATTGCTGGCCATATTCGCTCCGCTCCTGCTGGGGGGCTGCTATGGATTGGCGGGGCACGATGAGGTGGACCGCTACTTCCAGCGTTCCGACACCATCACGATGAGCGCCGGCGACGCCAAACAGGTCAACGCCGTCACCCACACCATCCATCCATGGCCGCGATACGTCGGTGATCGCAGGATCGCGTATGACGCTCGGCGCGTGGGCGCCGCCGTGACACGCTATGGCAACACGAAACAGCCGATCGATCAGCTTCCCGACATCGGCGAAGGGGGCAAGCAGATGGGCGTGCGGCCTACCCCAACCCAGAACGTCAACATAGAAGGATTGGGGGCTGGATCGGCTTCCGGAGTATCGGTGCCGGTCGGCGGAGTGGCTAGGTAACCAGTTTTGGTATGTAAATTTAGCGATGATTTTTCGAACAGTGCACTGGTCCGCTGGACCGGGGCGGGGGACCAAGGGTTATGCGTCGTCTCATTCTAATGCTGACCTGTTGCTGGTTAGCGACCGGCCTTGCGGCGTGTGACACCACAACGAGAGACGCGGCTATCGTCGCTCCCGTGGACCCCGGAGGGCCGGACCCCGTTCAAGAGCCCACCGACGTCAAATACTACCCCTCCGACGAGCCGGTCCGGATGGGATTGGAGCATTTCAACCGCGGCAGTTACGGGATCGCCCAGCGCTATTTCAAGGAAGGTGTCGAGAAGTCGCCGAAGGATTTGACGGCGTGGATGGGGCTCGCAGCGAGCTATGATCGGTTGCGCCGTTTTGATCTCGCTGATCAGGCTTACACACAAGCGACCAGGCTGGGGGGCGAAACCATTCAACTCCTCAATGATCAGGGATACTCATACATGCTGCGCGGCAATCTGAATGCGGCGCGGCGAAAGTTTGAGAGGGCTTATTCGCTCGACCCGACCAACCCGGTGGTCATCAATAACCTTGAGCTGCTCAATGGCAGCCGTCGGTTCATCGAGCGGCCGCCAAATAACCAGCCATAGTCGATTTGAAATAAGGGCGCCGGGGAACTTTTAAGACAAGCTAAACGTTTTTGGCGTATGACTTGTCGGATGAATCGTCTTTTCAAGCTGCAATTTCTTGGACCGTTCGCGCTTTTTACCGCCACGCTTTGCGCTGAATTGGCCGCGCGGGCCCTTCAATATGCCCCTAGCTCTGAACTTCTCTGGTTCATAAATCTCAGGGTGTTCGGCATCTTTCAGCGCAGCTACTCAACGCTGAGCTATCTTGTTCCAATTGACGGGTTTCAGTTTTTCGGGGTTGCGCTTCCGATCTTCGCGCTTGCCTGCATTGGGCTCGCAACCAGGTCCAGGCTCCCTTTCACGGTCGCAACGCATTCGAGCCTAGTCTACGCTGGCTTGCTGGTTTTCTCCTGGCAGGTTGGCGTACCCACCGTCACGCAGGCATCGCTCGTAACCATGGCGGTCCCGTCGGGTGTTGGCCTGTATGTGATGGCGACCATTTTAGGGACTTGTCTCCTGTCCTTTGCGGTCACGCACCTGCTCTATTTCCTCGCCGTCGGAAGGGAAATTCGAGCTCTGGTAAGGGCGTTGTCCAGAATCGTTCGCGGATTCGATCATGCAAAGGGCTTCGGCTTCAGGTCGGGCTGCTGATTGAGTGGTCGCATCCAACCGTGCCGCAGGTTTGCAGCCTGTGAAAGGCTGGACAGACGCAAGGACGGTTTGCCAGATCGGAAGCGGACTTCGCTCTTGGGTAATCGGCATCCGACCGGATGAACAAGCGCAAATGCGTGTCCGTGCGGCGGACATTCGGTCTGCATCGCAACTCTCTGCACATCGTGGCGGACGAGAGGGTGATTTGCTCGTCCAATCATGGTAGAATTAGCCAATGATTAGCAGGACATCCCTCTTGCCCAAATGAATTACCCCATTGGTAGATTTCTCTGACAAGGCTCGCGATTCCCATTTCATTTTGAAAGTAGGATTTGCTCCTATGTTGAACAATTATGTTCAGAAGACCGCCGAAGCCTTGAAGCGTGTGCGCGTGGACAAGGACGGCGTAGTGTCGTTCGAGTACGTGTTGGTCGCGGCTTGTATCATCGCCGCGTTGGGTGCTGCGTTCGGTTCGGCTGGTGCTAGTACTATTACGACGATGCTGACGACCGGACTAACCGCTGTTCTCACCGCTTTCTCTTTTGTCGCTGGATAATAAGTCAAGCGGCGCCCAAATTTGACCCCTGATCGGCACCCCGAATCGGCTCTGGCACTTTTGATCAGCTTGAAGCAAATCGAGTTGCCGCGGTCGTACATTGCCGTCTGACGAGCGTGAAGCGGGTGGCCTTTATCGCTCCGGCTCGGCGCGACTGACATCCGCTCCCATCGATCGAAGATCTGCAAGACTAAGCCATTCCACTTCCCCAGGCAGCGTGTTCACCATGCGGCGAATGATCGGCGAGGGAACATCCAAAGCCTTCGCAATTTCTGCCATCGACGTGGTTGCAGCTCTCGAAGACCGGACATCTTTATCGGAGGCGCCATGCACTCCGATCCGGGCGCGATAGTTTGCGTTTTTTGTTTCCCCGGCCGCAAAAATGAGAAAGCACGCTGATGCGCAAGTCGCGTCCCGCCCTACATTCGTGGACATTTTGGCAGACTTAACCACGGCTGCCAACAGGACACCTTCTAGCAAGTTGCCGCCATCAGAGTTCAACCGCAGCGAGGTCACCAGTTTACCCGCGTCAATTGCCGCTTTGATGCGCGCTTGCAGTAAATCCGCGTCACCCGTCGCAATATTGCCGGAGACGAAAATTTCAACGCGATCGCCTTTGAGATTAAAGGATTTAATCTCTGCAGCGGCTGCGAACGACACGCTAAGCGCGAGCCCCGCACTCACAAGCCCGCTAGCCGCAATTACCCCCTTTTGCCGCTTGCACAAAACAGGGTCACTCATTTTTTCGCCTTCAGCTCGAGCTCGACCAACCGGCGGATATCTTGCACGATCATTTGTTGTCCTTGCGGCGCGAAGAATCGAGCAAGCCTTGCGGCGGCGGCGTCTGGGAGTCTGATACAGTTGGATCTAAAACAGGATTAGTTTCGGCTTGTCTGTTCCGGGTAAATGCAGGACCAAGGAAGCCTACCACCACAAAAACGGCACCCGCGATCATAAGCCAATGCGGCAATTCGATCGACGAAAGCAGGTCCATCTCTTTCCCCTTCGCCTTCAGCCCGATCTCGGCCAGCCGGCGGATGGCGGCGCGAAAGAACAAAGCTGCCAAGCAGAATATATTAGTTTGACGGCTCTGTCGTTGTGCGACCCGGACGCTTCTCGGGTTCTCCGATGCTCATCGTAGCACTCCGGTGTGAGTTCACCATGAAAGTCCGATATTAACCTCGGTTAGCGCGTTGGAAGTTAATTCTGGAACCGCTGGACGCCCTTGTACGGCTTATCAGACGCCCCATCTTCGCCTTGGACGGGTGGCACCATAGGCAGCGGATGGGTTTCCAGCCAAAGCTGGCGCGGCAAACCGACTGGTTCTAGGCCGGCTGTCGCCCACCAATCTCTTTGTTTGCTGGCGCGGTGCAGCTCGCGATGATGCGCCCGGCACCGCGGTATTGTAAATTCGTCGCTGACCTTTTGGCCGAGCCCGCGGGGCTGTGCAAAAAGCAAATGGTGTGGGTCATACGGCTCGCGGCCGCTGACAGCGACTTCTCGGGGTTCTGGATTTCCGCCTGCGCTTTGGCGAGGGCGGCGTCTATGTTGCTGATCGACTGCCTTGCACGTTGCATCGGCAACCCCGTTGAAAAAGGCGAGGCGCTCACGAGCGGTCAGGAGTTCGACCTGGATCGCTAACAGGAGAGCGGCGGCGACAAGCTGGGTTTACAGATGGGCGGAGAAGTCACAAAACACATCCACCAAGTCTAGGTTGTTGATTGCATTCGCCGGAGTCGTTCGTAGGTCCGCCACCGCATCCACCTCGCGCGAACCCGCTTCAGGCTTCGGATAGTTGCGCAGCTCGCGCGCGGCGCGGTCGGGCAATGCGTAGGGCAATCCGCGCAGCTCAAGGCGGCGCTGATGTCGACCAGCGGCAGCTGTGTCACGCCTAAACGCCGTTTGTAGTCATAGAGGAATTAGCGCTCGATCACCCCCGACTTCTTCTCACCCTTGGGGTGCAACCTGCTCACCCTTTAATGAACGCAAGCACGGCTTGTTGCTGTTTGTCGGAGGTTTTCACCCGGCTGAGTGAAGCTCCGGCAGGAATGCCGTCCAGCCCAGTGTTGGTGTTGATGACGCCGCCGGAGACGGTTTCGAGTTCCGCATCGTTCAACAAAGCTACCTCATTGCTCATCGTCCCGCTCCACGTGTGGCGACTTGTGCGCCGTTGATCTGGAGCGAGTATGCCCGGACAGCCAACTGCGAATATGTGACCTTCAGCACAGATGACGCAGGGCCGCCCAGGGCATGATCGGACAACCAATTTATGGAGGGCGTCATGATCGAATACGAAAGCCAGTGCATCTCTGACGACGAGCTCGATATCGTTGTCGGAGGACGCAAAGCCGGCGAGGGACAGAAGGATTTTTCGACTGTTTCACCTCCGCCGACGCCAATTCAAACTATTATTGGATGGATAATCGCTGTCTTTAAATGAACAACGCTCGGTAAGAGGGCCTTTTGCGGCGCTCTATTGTTAGGACAGGCGCAGCGGCAGCTCGGTGATGATTCCGCGTGCGACGGCTGTGCACAAAACCTCTGCTATGCTATTTTTCGCTTCCCGAATAATTGGAATCGGTGCGCAGTTCGAACGTCCCCAGCCGAAATTCATCGGTTTCCATCGGTGTTCGGACGAGAGTGAAAGCAGCGGTGGGGTGGTTTTCCCAAACCCATAGGTCGTCGGCTGTTATCGTCAGCCAGCCGAACTTAAACATGTATCGGCCTGGATCTGTAACGCGCCCCACCTGTGCCCAAGTCAGCTTCTTAATATCCGTCATTCGAATTCGTCATCGCGTTCCGTGCACAGTTCTCAACCAACTGGAGAAGGGGTTAGTTCCGAGCCCCTCCATCGGAGACGACATCGGTGGGTTCTTGCTGAGGCTGCTGGATATGCCAAATACTGCCGCCATGGATCGGTCGGCGCCGACGGTTGAGGAAGCTACCGCCGGGCCTGCGCGGGGCAGATACGCGCCCAACAACGCGGCTACAAATCCAACGCGCCCGTTTTATTAGGCCTCGGTCGGTTCGACATAGGGGTGAAGCGAAATTGTACTCCCGATTACCGCCAAAAGCTAGTGGATCAGTTTGATTGGCAGCCTCCGATGCCTAGGAATCGACGGGTTCCGGGCGCATATTGATTAGATGCCGCTCGGCACTAAGACCACGGTAGTCTTTGCCTGCCCCAAATGCAGTCGGGTTTACCGCGCCATGCAAGAGCGGCGTTCGCCCAGCCGATTTGGGATTTTCAAATGCTGGAATTGTAGTGCCGAGATTTACCGATGGTCCAGCTATTACGATTATTTGGACTGGAGGCAGGTTAAACCAAACGACCCGTCGGGAGATGGAAAGTTAGTTGACCCATCCCAAAACCTGAACGCGACCCCGACCATCTCGCCAAATCGATCATAGACATCGCGACGGGGGAGCAGCCTGACCGTGACCCAAGAGGAGCACATGCGGGCGCTGATCGTGGCAAGTGTTGACGACTTTTTTTCTATGCGATCCGGCGCCTCGGGAAAACTGACGGGGTGAGAGGGCTTGGCGTCCTATTGTTTCGCAACAGGGGGATTTACTTCAGAGCCGGCGGTGGCGCGGAGGGCTCGTCGCGGGTACGGTTCCCAATCTCTGAAGCCGCCGCGCAGTGGCCGGCCCAAAGCTTGGTCCCTTTAACCGTTCCAACGAGCTTGCACGCTTCTGCTGCTTTTGGCTTCACCTGAAAACGAGCGGTTAATGGCCCACCTTCGGTGGCGAAGGAGCCTGAGCCTTCGTTCGAACAAAAAAATACCGCAGCTAGAATGATCAAAACTTCTGCAGGAGATATCGCGAGGTTTCGAGCGCAAATTTCTTCGCCTTCATTGGCCCGTGGATCTTCCCGATGCGGATGCGATCGTCCTATAAGGCGAGCTTACGCGCGGCGACTTCCGAATTTGCATATTAGGCGGGTGTCAGCGTTTTTCATCGTCTGACCTTGGGGCCGAATACAATGCTACGCCTCTCGCAAGAGCCTCTTTGTAAACAGCCTTCATATCCGGATTGCTTAAGAGTTCGTCGGCGGGACTAAACTTTGTGTCGGCTTGCCATTCCGCGCCGGGCAACGGTAGGGGTAAATCCCACTCCTTCGTGACGTAGGCAATCCGATCGGTTCGCCGGCCTCGGCTCATCCATTCGACGTATTTCCTGAGCCGGTTCATGTTTTCCACCTCTATCGTGGTTCCGAGGAAGACCCTGGCATTTCATGCCACTAGCGAATCCCTCATGTGCACGGTGGGCATGGTGGAGCGCTACAGTGTTTCGTGGCTGGGGAATGCTGTCTTCGCATTCGGGCGATGCCTTTAGCGGGGAAACTCATTTGGTAGAATTCCAAGGCATTGTTTCGACTGCCTGCCAGTCTGAGTAAGAGTAAGGCCCGGACCAAGCACAGACCTGTGTGCGGCAAATTTGGCAGTCAAAGCCACCCTTCTCGGCCATCGAGGTTTGCACGGCTTGGTAGCCCGCGCTGCATTGCGGGCAAACGAATACAACAATTGTTCGACTGCCTCTTCCCACTCGGTAGACCCTGCATGCTGTGGCGCCAGCCTTGGCTTGGATTGATCTCAAAGAGATTAAGCGTGGCGACTTCGCGGTGCTAAGCGTTTGAACCGCGCCTTCTTTTGAGCGCCGTTCTGATCTCGAGCGATCGCGATTTTCAACCTTGCGGCGCGGTCGCGTACCCCACCTTTTGAACGGCCAATTTGCTGTGAGATCTCCGCCAAACTCAAGCCGGCCAGCGCCAAGGCGCGCAATCTAACATCCTCGGCGGGCGTCCATAGATCCTGTCTCATTTTTCGCCCTGAGCCTTGCTGCAAGCGTGCTATTCTTTGTAAGACCAAGGGCTCATTTGCTGGCTCTAACCAGCCGATCTAATAGGCTGCCGACAATGAGAAGAATTCGTTCGGCCTCCTTGGTATCGCCCTTCTTTAAGGCCTCCATGGCCTGCCGCAGGCCGGCTTGCATCTCATCAAGCGTTTTTTTTAGTGGCATTCTGCTGTCCTCTGACATTTTGTGCCAGCCTAGCGCAGCCTAAGCGCGCGCGAAAGCCGCCCCTGAGGGCTTGGCATCGTCACCCCGGGACCCGCGCGGACAGGGGCGTGACCGTTCGGAGTTAGCGCGACAGGTTAAAGCGGCTAATCCGGCGCGTCGCGGATGACCGCTGGCGGTGAGCGGCCCCAGCAGTGTTTTTGCCCTCGCTGCGGCCGTTTCCGTTAAGCGGCCCGAATTTGAAGCGCGCAAATGAATGAGGCACCGCCTTTGCTTGTGCAGCGTGTTCTCTCGTTCAGGGAAATCGGTTGCAAAAAAATTCACGATGGCACCCTGACGATTGCATCCAGCAGTTCACGGCCAAGCCTGAATCGACCCGGCATTTGCAGCAGATATGGTCGGGCGGTTGGGGCGCTCCAGGTCCATTTGGCGGGCGGCGGTGGAAAGATCAGGACCGATCACGCCCCGTTCGAAGTGGCTCAGAAAGAAGCCGTCTATGCGACGCGCCGACGTCGGGTCAATTGGTTTTCCTAAAGCTCGGGGGAGCTTGCGAAGATCCTCGTGCTTTAATTGAAGAGTGCCCCATAAGCGTCTGGATTCTCTTCGAGTTATACCCGTTTCCGATCCACAGAGAAGCGTGCGCGTGTCGCGTCGCGGTCGATGATCTTGGCGTGCAACTCTGCTTGCCAACCCATAAGACGCTCGGCGGTGTTGCACACTTAGCACACCAACCTCAAAAGTGTTCGGCCGTCGGGTGTATGTTCAAAATTCGGCAGACCTAGCGGAGAGCGCGAGATAGGTTTGCTTTCTTTACGAAACTTCCGTTGCGTCGCGGGGCGTGTGGTGAGTTTTCAAATTACAGTATTGAAGGTATTAGCCGGTCATCCGGGCGGACGCGCCTCACTCGCCGAGCTTAGGCGCGCGGTAGCTATCCTCATGACCAGCGGATCGGACTGGACCGACCGAATGAGACGCTTAGCTGCGCGCGCCCCAGGCCTCGAAATATTCAGTCAATCATTTGTCCTGCGCGATGATGCGGGCTGGCAAATCACCGATGCCGGTCGAACCTTTCTCGCTTCGATCGAAACTCCGAACCAGATGACGGTCAACGAACAGCCGACGGAAGCCGATGTTGCAAGGCCGGCGCCGCCGCCGGCGTTGCCGCCGATTAGGCTGGTTGCCGTAAGCCGGCGCGGCCGACGTCGTCGGGTGCGGGACCGGATGCCGCCTTCCGCCGTTGCTTAATTTCTCTTGCAGCGCGCGCCCATTTCGCACCCCAGGGAGGGCAACAAGGAAGGTCCGCCGATTCTAGCCGGCGGGAGACCAAATTTTAATTGCCTGCAGTTAGCTTGGTGACAATCGCGGCATGCACCCAAAAGAGAGTAATGCGTAATGAAACCCGCCGGAAGGCATAATCCGGCGGGGTTTTCTTGCCGGCATGTCCCGATCAACTTAGGCTGCCGGCATTGGCTAAATGGAGGATGTCGACGTGGCGACGGGTACTGTGAAGTGGTTCAACGCGACCAAGGGTTTTGGTTTTATTCAGCCGGACGGCGGGGGCAATGACGTATTCGTCCACATCTCGGCCGTGGAGCGGGCCGGCCTCAGCAATCTGAACGAAGGCACCAAGGTAAGTTATGAAGTGAAGGAAAACCGGGGAAAAATGTCGGCGGAGAATCTGAGGGTCGGCTGACGGCGACAGAATCCTTGCGAGTGTAGTCAACTTGCTAAGCGCCCGACGGGTGAGGAAGCTACCGTCGGGCCCGCGCGGGGCAGGTACGCGCCCAACAACGCGGCTACAAATCCCAACGCGCCCGTTTCATTAGGCCTCGGTCGGTTCGACATAGGGGTGAAGCGAAATTGAACTCCCGATTACCGTCAAAAGCTAGTGGATCAGTTTGATTGGCAGCCTCCAATGCCTAGAAATCGGCGGGTTCCGGGCCCATATTGATTAGATGCCGCTCGGCACTAAGACCACGGTAGTCTTTGCCTGCCCCAAATGCAGTCGGGTTTACCGCGCCATGCAAGAGCGGCGTTCGCCCAGCCGATTTGGGATTTTCAAATGCTGGAATTGCAGTGCCGAGATTTACCGATGGTCCAGCTATTACGATTATTTGGACTGGAGCCAGGTTGAACCAATTGACCCGTCAGGAGATGGAAAATTAATATGACCATCCCAAACCCGCCCGCGACCCCAGCCCGCCCGCCATTAGCGGGCCATCCCACCGGGCCCTTATCGGTCGATGATCTTAACCGGGCGGTGGCAATCCTCATTTGCAGCGGGGAGAATTGGACTAATCGGAACGGTGAACAGGCGAGCTGTCTTTACCTTTGTCCGGATAGAGGTGGACCTAGCGGAACTTCTCGGCCGCACTGAGGCCGTCTTTTGCGTCGCAACGAATGCGTGCCAATCAACTCCCGGATCGAGCGGAGGAACGGCAGTATTTGGCTTCAGTAAATCATCGCGGGAGCGAAACACTGGGCCACGCGTGATCACTTTTAAAACCGATTCCTCAACGCTGAGGTCCCATCAGGCGGTGGGCATGCTCCGCACACAGGATGTGATGATGGAGGTTGGCTATCCACTGACGGCCGGAAACCGTCATATTCAAGTATTTGATACCGTCGTCGAGGTGCATTGAGACATTGTTCCAAAAGAAGGCTGGATACTTATCGATAAGATCGGCTGGCGACGAATACCCGAGCTGTCGATTCATGCCGATCTCTTCAAACTCAGAATAAAGGGCATTTGCTTTCCGCGAGTACATGGGGTCGCCGAGTTGTCCTATGAGATCCGCAGCCTGCACCAACCTCGGCTCCGCATCATCTGCAGAGCTTCGATCCGGCCGAGGTGGAAAACGGGTACACTCGATTGCTTCCGCGATCCGTGCGGCATCGATGGTCGGAGAGTTTCCGAGACGTTCAAAAGCAAACAGCTTCGAGCGATCGACATGATAAGGTGTCAGGGCTGCATCTGAAGCGCCGCGAGGAAGCTTAACTTTTTCTCCGCTCCGATCCACAACAAATTCCGTCTCAGTATCGCCACTCAGCGCGCCGCGCATATAACCGATGTCATGCAATAGGCATGCTACGATGAGATGATTGTAGTCCGCAGGCTCAATTCGTTTGCAGAGCGTTAAGCCGTGTAAAATGTCGCGCCCGACCATCGTGACTAACAATGTATGCTCAAAATTATGATAGGGAGCATCGCTCCGTCCGAGGAATTCAATCGTACTGCGCGCCAAAGAGCCAAGACGCTCTGCCTGATCATCATGCGCCGGCCCAAAAATGCGCCGAAAATCCTTGGCCAGAAATTTACCAAGCTTGTTGGCCGCCAATGCTGTGATCGTCTTCACTGACATTCTCCAGGATCGACGTGTCGCTATGCCTTTTTCGCCATGCTCGGCTCCTGAATGTGAGCCGTCGTAGGGGAGAAGAACTTTCATACAAGACCAGCCCCTCGGGCGGCTAACTTGAGACGTTATCTGAAGCGTGCCGTCATGTTCCGCGGATCGAGGGGGTACAACGTCCTTTGGCTAGGTGCCCCTGAGCAAGCTTTGGAGTCGGCTGCATGTATTCCAAACGGTTCACCTATCCTGTCGTCGCCAATCCACCATCTACCACCACAGTCGACCCACAAACGAAACCGCTGGCGCGGGAGGCCAAATACAAAGCGACGCCTGCCATATCTTCCGGACGCCCCCAACGCCGCATCGGTGTGTGTCCTTCGATCACTTCGCTTTCGTCCTCGGGAATCGCGTCTGTCATTTTTGACGGAAAGTAACCAGGCGCGATGGCGTTTACTGCAATGTGATTTTTTGCAAGATATTTTGCCATCATGCGGGTGAGGTGGAGTATCGCTGCCTTGGACGCGGCATATGAATAAGCTTCGAGATGCGATGTTCGCATGCCTTCGATTGATCCAATATTGATAACGCGCGCAAAATCGTCTTCGGAGCCAGCAGCCTGCAGCAACTTTAACACCCGCTGCGTCATGAAGAAGGCCGACTTCACGTTCAGGTCCATCACCTTATCCCATCCAGATTCGGGAAACGTAGCGAAATTCGCTCCCCAGCTGGCGCCTGCGTTGTTGACGAGAATATCGAGCTTGTCCTCGCGCTTTTCGATTTCGGTGCCAAGCCTGTCTATTTCATCGAGACGAGAAATGTCGCCGGGGACCGAGATACATTCGCCGGATTTCGACAATTCATTTGCGAGAGCGTCGCATGCATCCGCTTTACGCGCGGTGATGTAAACCCTCACGCCATTCTCTACATAAGCGCGCGCAATCATTTCACCGATACCACGGCTTCCACCGGTCACCAGAGCAACCTTGCCCCGCACGCTGAACAGCTCTCCAATCTTCATGGCCCGTCTCCAAAACGATCGCTAGGCGGTCGAAGTCATCGATTATGCGACCCACGCCATACCTCGCCGAGCAGAATGACCAATCCCACGAAGCGCACCGCAGGCAAATCCGTGAGGACAAGCCAACGACCTGCCATGGCAACGATTGACTGTACCGATGTCGTCCGTGGCGCAGGCTACTGGTTGTCCTCGAATTTAAACGAAACCTTGACCTTGGCACGGTACGCTTCAATCTTGCCATCAGTGATCTGCATATCGAGTTCGACTACCTCGGCTACCCGGAGATCTCGCAAGCTTTTCGAAGCACGCTCAACGGCACCGCGCGCGGCTTCTTCCCAAGACTCGGTGCTTGTACCTACCAATTCGATAACCTTATAAATGCTGCTGGCCATGGCTTTACCCTCCTGTGATTTGATACGATTTCGCGCGAGCCGTTTTTCGTCCGCTGGCGCAAATATTTCCCCCGGACCTATGCGCTCTTGGCTTCCCTGATCTCGATCTTTCGTGCCTTTGCCTGCTCTGGTCCGCCCGCCGCCCTTCTCAGGCGATCGAATTCATCGATCAAAAACTCCACCAGTTTCTCGATATCAGGAACAGCGGCTCGGCAGGCGATCAGTCCGAAATCCAGATTATCCTGATAGCTCTGCACGGTGATGTTCAGGACGCTGCCGTTCGATGGAATCGAGACCGGAAAATAATTCACCATCCTTGCGCCGGCGCAGTACAGCGGCTCCTTTGGTCCGGGCACGTTTGAAATCAGGACGTTCACGATTGCTGGCAGTTGCTCGGCAAGTTTAGCTTGCCCCATCAAGCGCGCCATCCCGGTGATAATGATCGGTGCTCCCAGCCACGTCAGGTCAGCCGGAATGACATCACGAATATCCTCCAGCCGCTTCTTGGAGTCGGTGGATGAGGCAACGATGGCTTCCAGACGACGGATCGGATCGGCAATGTCCGTGGCCAGGTTGCAAAGCATCGCCGTGACCTGGTTATTCATATCGGCGTTCCCCGCTTTTCGCAGCGAGACCGGCACCGCCGCGATCAGCGGGCCATCGGGAAGCCCCTTCCGTAGCTCTAGATAGCGCCGTAATGCACCGGCACTGATCGTCATCACAACGTCGTTTATCTTTGACTTTGTGAGCTTTGCCACGGCCTTTGCGTCGCGAAGGGAGAGGGTGCAGGTTCCGAACGACCTCTGGCTGGAAAGTGACACATTGAAAAGCGTTTTCGGTGCAAGCGGAAGCATTCGAGGGGGATTAGCTAGGTCCTGCGTAGCGCGCTGTCCCACTTTTGCGATCGCCTTGGCGAGATCGGGCCAGGATTCGTAGAAGGCGCGCTGTTGATTGAAAAACTTGGCGTAGGAGTCGCTGATCAGCTCGAAGATCTCAGGTGCTCTGCTGTCCTTGGCTGGTGGCGATGGAAGCGGCGCGCGTTCCGGTTCGGGCGAGGGGCTGAAGATGATCGGAAGCGCAGCCATTCCTGCGCCACCGTCGATACCGGCGTGGTGCATCTTGATGTATACGGCGAAGCCGCCAGCCTCGAGACCCTCAATTACATAATACTGCCATAACGGTCGGGCGCGATCGAGCAGGATCATGTGCAGCCGCGCCACCAGTGTCTTGAGCTGGTCTTGCGTTCCGGGTTTTGGCAACGAGGTGTGGCGAAAGTGATAATCAAGGTCAAGATTGTCGTCGTGCACCCAGACTGGATGATCGAGCTGAATCGGCGCCAGCGCCAGCTTGCGCTCAAAGAAAGGAACAAGATGGAGGCGGCTCTTGAGATGGTCGCGGAACATCACGAAGATATCGGTATCTGCCGGAGCGGGCCCGAAGATTGCCAGTCCGGCAACGTGCATAGGAGATTCCGGTGTTTCTCCGTAAAGGAAGCTGGCATCGAGTGCTGACAACCTGTCCATGGCTTTCTCCATCCGATTCGAGGGCCGTGCCGGAAAGCGTCCCGGCGGCCTGCGCAGAAGCTATCTGCTCTGTTCCACAAATCTTCGCTCGCTTCGAGTTTTGGTCGGCCTTCTTGCAGTGCGCCGCGATTGCCTCGACCAGAACGGGAATGAGACCGGCGGCATTATCGTGGCCCATCCCGGGGATAACCATGAGGCTCGATCCCGGAACCGATGCGGTGGTATGTCTGCCGGCTTCGACGGGTACCAGCGGATCGTCAGCGCCGTGAAGTACGAGCGTTGGAACGGAAAGCCTCTTGAGCATCTCGACACGCGAGCCGTTTGCCAGGATCGCGGCAAACTGGCGTCCGATTCCCACGGGATAGTAAGACCGATCGAAGGCGGCGCCGACCTTGGCTCGCAGCTCCTCGTCCGGCGTCGGATAGCCTGAACTACCGATCGCTTTATCGATTTTGACGCGGTGCTGAATCGCAAGCTTGCGGTCGCTGCTATCCGGACGGGCCTGCATGATCGCAGCCATCGCTTCGGGTTTCGCCTGTGGCAGACCGGGGTCGCCACTCGACGACATAATGGAAACCAGACTTCGTACGCGAGTGGGATATTTGGCCGCGACGATCTGCGCAATCATGCCTCCCATGGACGCCCCGACAACGTGGGCGTTCTCGATTGCCAAGCGATCCATCAGCCCGACGGTATCTGCGGACATATCGGTCAGGTCATAAAGTGGATTTAGTTTGCTCCCAGCTATCAACCGTTGCAGGACCGCGCCGGGGTCGATCGATGGCGCAGATTCGAACTTGGTCGACAGCCCGACATCTCGATTGTCAAAGCGAATAACGCGGAAGCCCAGAGCGGCAAGGTCGTCACAGAATGCCTCCGGCCAGGCAATCATTTGCGTGGCAAGGCCCATAACGAGGACGACGGCCGGATCGCTCCGATTGCCTCGATCGTCGTATGCGATCTCAATTCCATTGGCTGAAGTGACCGGCATCGATAATCCACTCAACTTGCGGGCGTCGAAAATGCCCGGTTCAAACCTCAAGCCATTCCCTTCGAACCGCGTCGTTGCTCGTCAAGTTCGCGGGTGTACCCTCAAACACAATGCGACCATGGCCCATGACGTACACGCGGTGCGATATACGCATCGCGATGGAGAGTTTCTGTTCGACCAGCAGAATTGCCACGCCACGACGCGCGATTTCCGCAATCAGGTTGCCGACCTGATGAACAATGAGCGGCGCCAGCCCTTCAGTGGGCTCGTCGATCATGATCAGTTCGGGATCGCCCATCAACGTACGACACATAGTGAGCATCTGCTTCTCACCGCCAGACATGACGCCAGCGTCCGTATCCGCACGCGCGGCGAGGTTAGGGAACATGTCCAGCATGTCGTTGAGCCGCCATTTGCCAGGCTTGCGCGGGTCTTTGATCCCGAGCATCAGGTTTTGACGCACAGTAAGCCCAGGAAAAATATCGCGATGCTCTGGAACATATCCGAGGCCGAGTTGGGCGATTTGAAAGCTCGGCTTGCCCGCGATGTCAGCTCCCTTGAACCGGATGGTGCCCTGTGGCGGCACTTCTCCCATGATCGCTTTGACCGTCGTCGAACGCCCTACACCGTTCCGGCCCAATAGGCTTACGACTTCACCAGCATCGATCCGCAGGTCAACGCCCTGGAGAATATGGCTCTTGCCATAATAGGCGTGCAGGTCCTTGACCTCGAGCATCAAGCTGCCTCCTCGCCGAGATAGGCTTCCTTGACTTTGGGATTCGAGCGAATCTGGTCCGGCGTTCCGGTCGCAATGATGTGGCCGTAGACCAGCACCGAGATTCGGTCGGCGAGGCCGAACACGACGCTCATGTCGTGCTCGACGATCACCAATGTTCGTCCTTCGGTGAGGCGACGAATCAGCGAAACCGCCCGCTCCGTTTCCGCATGGCTCATGCCTGCGGTAGGCTCGTCGAGAAGGATGACGTCGGCGCCGCCCGCAACGGTAATGCCGATTTCCAGCGCGCGCTGTTCGGCATATGTTAGCAGCCCCGCCGGCACGTCGCGGCGTGCAGCGAGGCCGATATCAGAGAGAACTTGCGCCGTTCGGTCGCGGACCTCTTTTAAATTGTCGATGTTCTTCCAGAACGAGTAATGATGACCGTCGGTCCACAGGACTGCGCAACGCAGATTTTCCCATACACTCATGTTTGCGAACACGTTAGTAACCTGAAAACTGCGCGAGAGGCCGCGACGATTAATCTGGTAGGGCGGCAAACCGTTAATTACCTCGCCCCGAAGCGCCACCGTTCCCGACGTCGGTCTGATATAGCCGCTGATGAGATTAAACGTTGTTGATTTTCCAGCACCATTGGGGCCAATGAGCGCGTGCCGTTCGCCCTGTGACACGCTTAAGTTCAGGTCGCGGATGATCGATATGTTGCCGAAGCTTTTTTGAACGTCCTTCACTTCTATGGCGGGCGCGGTCATGCGTGGTATCCCCTTTCATGGGCTGCCGAGAGCGCGTCGCCCCAAGCCTGTGCAAGCCGCCGCCAGGTCAGTCGCGCCGCGAAAGATCCGGCGACAATCAGGAACAGAGCAATGATCCACGTGATCGGGCTCGAGGCGTTGAAGTTCACGCCGAAGGCTTTGATGTTTGGGTCATCGCCCGCATGCACGGTGTGATGCACGATCGATTCTGTCGCAAGAACGAGACCTACTACCAATGCAAGTGTTGGAACGAGCGCTATCAAATAGGACGGCAACATTTTGCCCAATGTGCCGCTCTTAAGCAGCGGCCGGTGCATCATCAGAAGCCCTGTGAGGCCTCCGGGCGCAAACGTTACGACCGCTATGAAAAACAGTCCGAAGTAAAGCTGCCAGACCGATGTCAGATCGCTCAAGCTCAGCGATAGCACGGTAACGAATATGGCTCCGACAATAGGTCCAATAAAATAGCCAATGCCGCCGATATACGTCGAGAACAACACAGTGCCGGACTGCAAGGCGCCGAGATAGGCCGAGTTGGCGATTTCAAAATTAATCGCGGCTAGAGCGCCGGCAATGCCGGCAAAGAAGCCGGCAAAGCAGAAGGCCAGATAACGAACGACGTGGGGGTCGTAGCCAACGAACTGAACACGTTCTGGATTATCCCGCACCGCATTGCACATGCGGCCAAGCGGGGTGCGCGTCAGCGCATACATGGCGATGACCGCCAGCAATGTCCACGCAGCGATCAGATAGTAGATCTGAATTTGAGGCCCGAAATTCCAGTCGAAAACCCGAAACAATTTGGTGCGGTTCGCTGAGATACCAGCTTCTCCTCCGAAGAACGTCCGCAGGATCAGAGCCGACGAGGCGATCAGTTCGGCGATGCCAAGCGAAATCATTGCGAATGCCGTTCCGCTGCGCTGGGTCGAGACCCATCCAAGCAGCGCAGCGAAGAATAGTCCGGTGAGGCCACCGATAATAGGAACCAAGGGCAACGGGATCGGCAGTTTGTTGGCGCTGATAATATTGATGACGTGAATCACCAGAAAGCCGCCTAAGCCGTAATAGACCGCGTGGCCGAACGAAAGCAATCCGGTCTGGCCGAGCAGAATGTTGTAGGATAGAGAGAAGATGATCGAGATTCCGATCAAGCTGAAGGTTGTCAGCGCGCCCCCCGAGCCGAAAATTTTCGGCAAAGCCAGCAGTATCAGTCCTGTGACAAGCCAGATCCCATAGAATCTCAGCTTTTCGCTCAATGCGGGGTAGGGCGGCGCTACACCTGAAGTCACTTCGCTCATGTTTCACGCGTCCCCAGCAGACCCATTGGACGAAAGATCAGAATGAGTACCAGCAACATGTAGGGCATGATCGGTGCGATCTGGGCGATCGTCACGCTCCAGATGTCGGCCAGCCAGGACTGCGCGTAGGTCGGACTCAGCGGACCAAACGCGCCCTCGAGAGAGCCATTCATGGAGACCGCGAAGGTTTGGACGAGGCCAATCAGCAATGACCCAATGAAGGCGCCCGGCAGCGAACCGAGCCCACCGACGACAACGACCACGAACAGGATGGGTCCGAGCAGTGCAGCCATGTTCGACTGCGTCACCAGCGCGGGACCTGCGATCACGCCGGCGACGGCGGCGAGGGCTGTACCGACGCCGAATACCAGCATGAAGATGCGTCCGACATTGTGGCCGAGATGGCCAACCATATGCGGATGGGTGAGCGCTGCCTGAACGATCAAACCGACACGAGACTTCTTGAGAACCAGTAGCAGGCCAACGAAGATCGCGATCGACACCAGCAGCATAAACATCTTGTAGGCGGGGTAATTGGTGGAGAAGATTGTGAAGGCAGGAAAATCCAGAACAGACGGAATGCGGAAATCGACCGGACTCTTGCCCCAGATAATCTGTACGAGCTCCTCGATCACGAACGCCAGGCCGAACGTGAACAGGAGTTCTGCGACATGACCGTTCTTGTGAACCTGTCGCAGACCAAATCGCTCCACCGCTGCACCAAGTCCCCCTGCCAGCAAGGGAGCGACGAGTAGCGCGGGCCAGAAGCCAAACCACCGGCTAAGCTGGAAGCCGAAAAACGCGCCCAGCATGTAGAAGCTCGCATGCGCGAAATTGAGAACACCGAGCATGCTGAAGATGACGGTCAAGCCGCTTGCCATCAAAAACAGCAGCATTCCAAACAGAACGCCGTTCAGCGTCGATATGACGATAAGTTCGAGCACGCTCCACCCCCCAAGAGATGAGCCGACCTCGCTCCGGCGAACGCTGGAGCGCAGGAAGTTTGCGCGGTGACGACGGTTAGTTCGGGCGCTCCATCTTGCAGGTGGTGGGGAGCATGGTCTGCTCAGGCTCGATCTTTGCGGCTAGCCGCCAGCCCCAACCGGTCTTTTCCTCGTCGAACGGCTCCTTCTCCGTGCGATCGCCGAATGAAGCGATATACATGGGCTGGAAGAACTGGTGATCATCCTTCCGCATGGTGCCCTTGCCGCCGTCATAGACGTCGAATTCCATGCCTTCGAGCGCTGCCGCGACCTTGACCGGATCGAGCGACTTGGCCTTTTCGGCTGCGGCCGCAAACATTCGCATCTCGTTGACGACGCGCGGATAGAACAGGCTGAAATCGTATTTTGCGCGTAACGCTTTCTCGAAAGTGTCTGCGGCAGGATTGCCGAGATTTGGAATACCCTCAGCGATCTGGAACACCTGATGATTGAGATTGGCCTGCTTGATCGCGGTGGGACCGCCGGTGCCGCCCGCATAATAGGTGTACCAATTCACCTTGAGTCCAGCATCGGCACTAGCTTTGAGGAGGAGCGCAAAATCCTGTCCCCAGTTGCCGGTTATGACGCTGTCAGCACCGGACGCCTTGATCTTCGCGACATACGGTGCAAAGTCAGTGATCTTCAGCAGCGGATGCAGTTCGTCGCCGACGATCTGTATGTCCGGGCGCTTCGCCTTCAGCATCGTCTTCGCTGCGGAACGAACCGACTCACCAAACGAATAATCCTGGTTAATAAGGTAAAGCTTCTTGATGGCTGAAGCGCTCTTCATGTAGTTCGTGAGCGCTTCCATCTTGATGTCTGAATTTGCATCCCAACGGAAATGCCAGAAGCTGCACTTTGCATTGGTGAGCACCGGATCCACAGCGGCATAATTGAAATAGAGGACCTCTTTACCGGGATTACGTTCGTTGTATTTTGCTACGAAATCCGTCAGCGCGCCGGCGACTGACGACCCGTTGCCCTGGGTGATGTAGCGCACGCCAGCATCGATCGCCTTCTGCGCCTGAATCAAGCTTTCCTGGGGATTGGTCTTATTGTCGAGTGGTACGATCTCGACCTTCTTGCCGAGAATGCCGCCCTTGGCATTCAACTCGTCAGCGAGAAACTGGAAGGTCTTGAAGCCGACCTCGCCGACGCTGGCACCGCCGCCCGAGAGCGGATCGATATAGCCGATTTTGACCGTCTCTTGCGCAAGAGCCACACCGCCGAGCACCGGCAACAAGGCAGCAGCTATTATCCACTGACGCATGGCACTCCTCCCTCTTGGTCGCTCTTCGTAGGCTTACAAGCACCGCCAACCGCGAAACGACAAACCGGAAGACGAATGCAGGTGCCTTCTGTTTCGCGAGTGTTGTCCAATCGTGGGAATGCCGCAAGGAAATTAATCGAACCGACGTTTGAAGTGTCGGACTGGGACGCTGGCATCCCAGTAGATTAGGCAGCAAGAAAATGTCCGTGCGAAGGTTACCGCAGGCCAGCATGTGATTGCCGGAAGCGTTCAGGACGATCTGTCTTGAGCGCGGCGTCTGCTGGCCTCTTCGTCGTATAGCTCCTTCTTGGATAGCTTGCCGACGGCTGTCCTCGGCAAGGCATCTCGAATTTCGATCGCGCTGATCATTTCGTGCTTGCCGAGTTTGTCTTTGAGAAAATCCTTCATTTGGTCGAGCGTGATGGCGCTTGAGTGAGCCTTGAGCTTCACAAAGGCCTTGGGTGATTGACCCCGGTAATCATCGTGGATTCCGATCACGATGACTTCTTCAATGCCTGAATGCTGATAAATCGCTTCTTCGATGATGCGCGGGTACACGTTGAAGCCGCCGCATAGCAGCATGTCCTTGGTGCGGTCGACGATGAAGACATATCCGTCTTCGTCCATGTATCCAACGTCGCCGGTTCGAAGAAAGCCGTCCTTCGTCATCGTCTCCTTTGTTGCGTCCGCGCGCTTCCAGTACCCCTTCATGATGTTGGGCCCGGCAATGCAAATCTCACCTTTTTCACCCAGCCCAACATAGCAAGACGGATCGTCGACGTCGGCAAACTTGATGGTGATGCCAGGGATCGGGATCCCGCACGAGCCAGGCTTCACCGCCCCCTTCAATGGTGTAAATGTACCGGTGGGCGACGTTTCGGTCATGCCCCAGCCTTCGGCAAGCCGACACCCGGAAATGTCCTGAAAGCGCTTCTGCACCTCGAGAGGAAGGGGGGCCCCGCCGGACGCACACCATTTGATTGAAGAGAGGTCAAGATTTTCGACACCGGGATAGTTGATGATCGCGACATACATCGTCGGTACGCCTGGAAAGACGGTAACTTTCTTTTCGCATATATCCTTGACGACCGCAGCCGTGTCGAAACGCGTGTGCAAGATCAGCTCGGCGCCGATCCGTAGTCCCATCAGCATGTTTACCGTCAACGCATAAATGTGAAACGGCGGCAGGACGGCAAGAATCCGCTCGCGGCCTTCGTCGAGGAGCTGCGGGTGCGTGTGGGTCGTCTCCACATACTGCGCGGTCGCGCACGACAGATTGGCGTGCGTAAGCATCGCGCCTTTTGGAAGTCCGGTCGTACCGCCAGTGTATTGAAGTACCGCGACGGACTCACGCAGGTCGGCGATCGGATGCTCCGCATACTTGCCGTCGTTTTCAAGGAATAACTCAAACGTCACATGCCTGTTGTCGTTAGGAACGGCCGCGATTTCATCATTCTTCAGCATATGATCGCGCACGGCCGTGGGCGCGGGGGTCATCTCAGCTACGTTGCCGACCACAAGGATTTTCAGCCGTGTCGTTCCGAGCAGCCGGCCCATCTGCGGGTACAGTGCCTTAAGGTCCAGCGTCACGAGTATGTCGGTCTCACTGTCGTCAACCTTGTGCTCGAGAACCTTTTCCGCATCCAGGGGCGAGTAGTTGACTACCGTGCCACCGGCCTTCATTACGCCAAAGAAAGCGATGACGTAGTGGGGCGTGTTGGGCAGGTAGAGCCCGACATGCACGCCAGGGCGCACACCCAGTTTCTGAAATCCTTTCGCGGCCCGATTGGAAAGGTCGCTGAGATCTCGATAAGAGATCCTTTTGTTCATAAAATCGAGAGCCGGGTTGTTTGGCCACCTTGCAACTGATTGCTCCAAAATCTGCGAAACCGGCATCGTCGCTAAGTCCGCGTCCCAGCGGACGCCCGGCGGATACGACTTGATCCAAGGTGCAGCAGGCATGACCCATTCCTATCCACTGCGCGCAGGGCTGGTGCTACGTTGCGGTCTATCGTCGCTTTTCGAATGATCAATGATCGTCGCGATCGATCGATTTGACAAGCGTTGTTCGCCACGTGGCCGGTATATCGATGTGGCACCGAAACAGCGAGCGTGGCCAGTCAGCGATTGCGTCTTGGCGAGCAGCGATGACAAATCGGTTGTCGCAAGTCGAGCTGCCGTCCTATCAAATCACATTGAGGTCAAGGGTGTTATTTTCCGACCAGGCCGATGCGACTGGGCGGCGCAGTAGGCGCCCCATCTTCGTCTTGGACGGGTGGAACGACAGGCAGCGGATGGGTTTCCAGCCAAAGCTGGCGCGCCAAACCGACTGGTTCTAGGCCGGCTGTCACCCACCAATCTCTTTCTTTGCTGGCGCGGTGTAGCTCGCGATGATGCGCGCGGCACAGCGGCACCGTAAATTCGTCGCTGACCTTTTGGCCGAGCCCGCGGGGCTGTGCAAATCGCAAATGGTGTGGGTCACACGGCTCGCGGCCGCAGACAAGGCAGGGGTGGCTAGCCACAAAGCGCAGGTGCTGCCGGTCTCGCTGCCGTTTGGTCTCCGGCAGGGTTAGCACGCTCTTGTCGATGCGCGATCGGACCTCCGGGGTCGCCGTGGCTTGTTGCAGTTCGTCTGACGCGCTATCCGCATCCGACGTCATTTGGCCGTCCGCGAGCCGGACCTGAAACGCCGCCCTTACCTTGTCGCCATCTACAGGCGTCAGGGAGTTTGCTTTTGGCCAGGCTTGCAGGGTCCAGGCATCCAGATCGTCCATGAGTCCCAACCCGTCGAGTTCGGCCAGCAACTGATCCCGCAGTGTTGCCGAGGCTTCAGCCGGCAGGACGCTGACATGAGCACCGTTGGCACGCTTGCGGGCGCTTTGGAACGTTTTCGCTGGCGGGTTCGTACCGGATTGCGGCGGCCCGTTGCTGGGCGCTAGCTCCGCGTCCGGAGCATCGAGATCGTCATCGCCGGCGATCCCGACCAGGGTAAAGAGGCCGTAGCGCCGGGCATAGGTGAGGGCAGAGCCCATCCGGTGCGGGGCCGCGGTATCAGTGACGGGACAGACCGGCCAGTCCGAGGCTAGCCATTCGCCGGAAGCATGGAGAAGGGTGGTGGTGAGTCGGATCAGACCGGTCTCAGGCTCTATCGCGGTTGCCTGACGGTCGCGATCTCGTGCTTGCTGAGGCATTTTCGGACGATATCCAGTCCACTTGCCAGCGAGGCATAGCGAAAGGTACGGCTCTCCTCTCGCGGGAGCGCCGAAGGGATGGTCGCCGTCAGCGACTTTTCCGGGTTCTGGATTTCCGCCTGCGCTTTGGCAAGGGCGGCGCCTATATTGCTGATCGACTGGCTTGCACGTTGCATCGGTAACTCCGTTTAAATAGCGGGGTCGCTAATGGGCGGTCAGGAGTTCGACCTGAATCGCCAACACGAGAGCGGCGGCGACCAACTCGGCTTCCAGATGGGCGGTAAAGTCGCTCAGAAACGCATCCTGCGGGCAGGCGGACCGGAGTGCGCGCAGCTCGCACCAGAAAGCGGACAGCAGCTCAAAGGCTGCGGCATATCCCTCCGGGGGATCGCAGGACGGGTCGAGATGGGCAAAGTCGAAGGGCGACTCCATGGGGCGCATCCACGTCCTAACCTTCTGCGAGGGCTTCGCTCCGACTTCCAACACGTCGCCCGATTGGAAAGCTCGGCGGCGGCTATTCGGCGGCCTGAAGTTCAAAACTGATGGCGCCCGACTTGGAGCGCTTGGCGCGCACGCCGTGCCCTTTGGCCTCTTTCGCGTCCTCTGGAACCAGCTTCTTGAGCTCGCCTTTGGCGGCTTCGTGATCGAG
>NZ_JAFCLS010000042.1 GCF_018131075.1 Bradyrhizobium sp. JYMT SZCCT0428
TCGTGTGCAGCCTTTTTAGTGCAAACCGCACACGGGACCGCGGGTGCAGCGCGCACCCGGTCTTCCCTGCGCCCTCTCATTGGAGGGCAAGGAATTTTGGCAAAGCTCGGGCGCATGGCGCCGCGAGATCGCGGACGCACATCCTCTCGCTGTTTGATAGTTGAATCTGAATTCCCACTCCACGTCGTCCCTGCGCACGCTCAGATGCGCAATTGCGCATCGGGGGACCCATACCGCGTTGTGCTCACGATTGAGCAAGATGGATGAGGCGTTCTTCGCAAAACCAAAGCCGGCGGCTATGGGTCCCTGCGTTCGCAGGGACGACGAAAGCACAGGGCTAGGTCGTCGTCGACGGGCGCACCACGCGCTTGATCTTGTCGGTCGTATAGCTTTGCCCGCCGATCGAAAGCAGCGGCGGGGAGGCGCTGAGATCGACCGAATCCACGACGCCCTGGACTTCGGTGGAGATCGCCACGTTGTTGCCGGAACTGTCCTTGCCGGTGGCGGTCAGCGTGTAGGTGCCGGCCGGCCACTGCACGCCGTCATTGCCTTTGCCGTCCCAGACGAAACTGCTGCCGCCCTGTTTCAGCGTGTAGTTGCCGCTGTAGGCGGTCTGTCCCGCCGAGTTGGTGATCGTGATGGTTGCCGAGGTGTCTTTGTCGCTCTGGAAATTCCAGGTCGCCGACTTGTCGAACGCCGCCTTGCTGCCGTCGACCGCAACCGTGTTGCCGACATAGACCAGCGCCTGGGTCGCCTGGGCGCTCTTTTCGATTTCGAGCAGCGACTTCAACTGCTCGTTGGACTTGAGCTGCTGCTCGACGCCGGCGAACTGCACCAGCTGCTGGGTGAACTGGTTGGTGTCGAGCGGATCCAGCGGGTTCTGGTTCTGCAGCTGCGTCGTCAGCAGCGTCAGAAAGGTCTGGAAATTATCCGCGATCCCCGTCGTCGCGGTCGAGCTCGTGGAGCTGCTGGAACTCGAACTGCCCGTTGCGGGTGCCGAGACGATCGTCGTCGGCATGGTTGCATCGACTGCCATAACGCTCTCCGTTAAACCCTGATGTCCACGCCGCCGCTCGCTCCGAGCATGCGACCATAGTTGCGGCCGGCAACCGCCGCCGGAATGCTGTCTTCTTCGCTGACGACCAGCCGATGGGCGTTGGGATTGGACTGGTTGCCGTCGTTCTGGCCCTGCGAGGATTGATCGCGCAGACTGAATTGCAGCCCGCTATTGCCGGTCGAAAGTCCGGCATTGTCGAGCGCGCGCTGCAGCTGGTTGGCGTCCTGGCGCAGCATCGACAGCGTCTCCGGCCGCTCCACCGTCAGATGCGAGGTGACCTGGCCGTTGCGATCGACATCGATACGGACGTCGATGCGGCCAAGCTCGGCCGGGTCGAGCCGGATTTCGAAACGGCTCTTGCCGCTCTTGGCGGAGACTGCGATTTCCATCGCTAGCCCGCTGAGCGGCACCGCCGCTGATGTCGCGACGGCGACGTTGAGCTGGGGTGCCGGGGCCGGTGTGGTGGAAGATGCCGGCTGCTGCGTCTGGATCGCGCCGGCTGCCTGCAAGCCGGTGTTGGATGCGCCAGCCAGCGTCTGGCTGACATCGGCTGTGACCGGATGCGCATGGGCGGCCGCATTGGCCGATGGTGTCGGAGCGCCGTTGCCTGCGATTTCCACCTTGGCGGCGTCGACGACGCCATTCTCGGCTTTCGGCTGGCCTGCGACCTCCGCCTGCGGCGCGGTGGCGGGAACGATGGTGCCGGGCGCCGGCGCCGCGGGGGCGGCGGTCGTGCCGGCTGCCTTGTCGGACTCGGCTGATGTCGCAGCGGCTTCTTTCGTGGCGACCGGCGTTTTGGCTTGCGTTGCGTTCTTCGACACGCCGGCAGCCGTCGCGGCTGCGGATGCAGCGAACGCGATGCCTGACGTGACCGTGGTGTCGGCGGACGTGGCCTGCGCGGTGACGGCTACGCTGACCTCGGTCTGGGCATCGATCTTCGCGCCCTCTGTCTTGGCGGCGTTTGCGTTCGCAGCCGGATTTGCGCTGGCATCGGCCGCCGGAGCGGCTGCCCCGCTGAGCGAGGCGGCGGCGGCAATGGCGGCTGCGGCGATGGCAAGCGGCGCGGTCGCGGTATCGGTCGGAGCTTTTGCGCTCGAGGCTTCACCTGTCGCCGTGGCGACAGGAATCACGGTGGCCACGGCGCTCGCCGTTACCAGTGCGGCCGCATCCTGTGTCGCTTCGGTCTGATCGGTGGCCGCAGCGCCTTCGCCGGAAGCGGGCTTTCCTTCCGCCTTGGTCTCGTCCGGTTTCGACGCGTCGGACTTGGAGGAATCCGATTTCGGCTTGGAGCGGTGGGTTGCGTCAGTCTGGGTGTCTGCCTCGGCGTTGTCGCGGGCGTTGCTGCCGGCATCGCGGCTGTTGGCGTCGCTGCGCGCGGCCTTGTCGGATGCCGCTTTGTCCGAAGCCGCCTTGTCCGATGCGGCGGTGTTGTCGCGCGCCCGGTCTGCCGGGCTTTGCGAATCATCGGCACGTCGCAGCGCGGTGTCTCGTGGCGTAGTGTCTTGGGGACGGTTGTCGCTGTTGGCAGCGGCCTTGTTGCTGTCGACCAGCGCGGCAAAGCTGTCGTTTCCGGCCGTCTGATCGGTATCCGGCCGCCCCGACCTCGCCGTCGCGCCTTGAAAAGACACGTTTGCCAATAGTTCTGACGTGACACTAACCACGGGCGACCCTCGCGCTGAAACCTTGGCTACCTCTGAGCAAGGACCGGGCCATGCTGGTTGCTCAAAAAATATCGTTTTATTTCAATTGCTTAGTTCGACGCCCGGCCGCCAGCGGAGGCCATGGGCCGGCCCCCTTTTCTGCCCGGCGGCAAGAATTGCCGTCCATTGCCGGCCCAAAACCCGGTCCGGCTGATTGCCTCCCGGGAATACGGCCTATATTAAAGAGCGGGCTTCCGGTCCGGCCTGAGATGGCCAGAACGTGCCTTAAGGCCTTATACGTAAAAGGCTTTTTTGAACTCTTGCCGCGCGGCGCTGCCTCGCGATTGAAGCCGATTGACCCATGCCGAACAGTCTGGACCTCGAAGGCCGCCCCCAGGACACACGGATCGTGGTCGCCATGTCTGGCGGCGTCGATTCCTCGGTGACGGCTGCCTTGCTGAAGTCCGAGGGCTACGACGTGGTCGGCATCACGCTGCAGCTCTACGACCATGGCGCGGCCACCCATCGCAAGGGCGCCTGCTGCGCCGGCCGTGACATTCACGATGCCCGCAACGTCGCCGAGCGGATCGGCATTCCGCATTATGTGCTCGATTACGAAAGCCGTTTTCGCGAGTCGGTGATCGACAATTTCGCCGACAGCTACGCGCTCGGCGAAACGCCGGTGCCGTGCATCGAATGCAACCGCTCGGTCAAGTTTCGCGACCTGCTGGCCACCGCGCGCGAGCTTGGCGCCAGCGCGCTCGCCACCGGACATTATGTCGCCTCGCGACGTCTCGCTGACGGATCGCGGGCGCTGGTGTGCGCGGCCGACGCCGACCGCGACCAGAGCTATTTCCTGTTCGCGACCACGCGCGAGCAGCTCGACTATCTGCGCTTTCCGCTCGGCGACATGACCAAGCCGCAGGCGCGCGAACTGGCGCGGCGCTTTGGCCTCGAGGTCGCCGACAAGCAGGACAGCCAGGACATCTGCTTCGTCCCGACCGGGCGCTACACCGACATCATCGGCCGCCTGAAGCCCGGCGCGATCGAGCCCGGCGACATCGTCGATCTCGACGGCCAAATCATCGGCCAGCATCAGGGCATCGTTCATTTCACCGTCGGCCAGCGCAAGGGACTGGGCATCGCGTCAGCCGCGCCGCTCTATGTCGTCAAGCTCGATGCCGCCAGCCGACGCGTCGTGGTGGGACCGCGCGAGGCGCTGCGGATGGACCGTATCCAGCTGCGTGACGTCAACTGGATCGGCGATGGCGCGCTGGAGCGCGTGATCGGCGCAGGCATCGAGATGTTCGTGCGCGTGCGCTCGACGCGCCCGCCGCAGCCGGCCTGGCTGCGTGCGGTCGATGGCGGCTATGAAGTTGAACTCGTCGCCGGCGAAGAGGGCGTTTCGCCGGGCCAGGCCTGCGTGTTTTACGACGCGCCCTCGGGGCAGGCGCGCGTGCTCGGCGGCGGATTCATCAGAAGTGCGACCGCGCGGAACGCCGCGGCGAGGGCAGGGGTATCGGCGGCAACATCACCACCGCTTGCCGAGGTGATGCGCGGCTAAAAAATGCGGGGCATAAGGGCGGGGGCTTAAGGGAATGACTGCGGACATCGACCGCGAGGGGGTCGAAAAGGCTTATGGGCGCTGGGCGCCGGTCTACGATCTCGTGTTCGGCAAGGTGTTCGAGCACGGCCGTCAATCGACGATCGCGGAAGCCGACAAGATCGGCGGGCGCATTCTCGACGTCGGCGTCGGGACCGGATTGTCGCTGTCGGATTATTCGCGCAGCACCAAATTGTGCGGCGTCGATATTTCCGAACCGATGCTGCGCCGGGCGCAACAGCGGGTTCGCGCGCTCGGCCTCTCCAATGTCGAAACGCTCGCGGTGATGGATGCCAAGAATCTGGCGTTCAAGGATTCCTTCTTCGATGCGGTGGTGGCGCAATATGTCATCACCGCGGTGCCGGATCCCGAACGCACGCTGGATGATTTCATCCGCGTGCTGAAACCCGGCGGCGAACTCATCCTGGTCAATCATATCGGCGCCGAAAGCGGCCCGCGGCGCGTCTTTGAACTCGCCTTCGCGCCGCTGGCGCGGCGGCTCGGCTGGCGGCCGGAATTCCCGTGGGAACGATTGACCAATTGGGCCGCCAAACATGGCGGCGTCAGCCTGACGGAACGGCGGCCGATGCCGCCGATGGGGCATTTTTCGCTGATCCGCTTCCGCAAGTCCTGAAATTGCAAGTCCTGAAATTACAAGTCTTGAAATCAGGCGGGAACCTCCGCGGCTGCGGGCCGTTTTCCCTGTATGGCAACAAAACGCTCGCTCTTTCTGTCGTGTGTTCTGATGGCGGCCTCCGGCGTGGCGGCGGCGCAGGCCCCGCCGAGTCCGGCCACTCCCCCGGCTCCGACCGCGCCGCCATCGGCTGCGCGGACCGCCAATTGCGCGCCGATGCAGCCCATGCCGCATTCCGGCGCGGCAGCACCGGAAGGCACCACCACCACCGGCCAGCGGGCCGAACCGCTCGGCGAAAGGCTGGCGCGCTCCGATGGTGTGCTTTGCCCGCCCGCCGGCATTGATCCCGAAATGCATGCACCTGCGCCCGGTGGCGGCAAAACGCCGGTGATTCCGCCGCCCGGAAGTCCCGGCGGCGATCCTTCGATCCGGCCCAAATAGCGCCGTTTGCAGGCCCTTTTCAAATGAGGCGGGGTTGCTTGACAGGTGCCCGACCGCCTCCTTATATGCCGCGCGTTCGCGACTGCGGCATATTGAGCCGTGACGGTGAACCGTGGCGAGGTAGCTCAGCTGGTTAGAGCACGGGAATCATAATCCTGGGGTCGGGGGTTCGAGTCCCTCTCTCGCTACCATTCGTACGATTTTGTACGCCAGTCTGCGATGCTCTCCGGTCGCTGGTAGCGCTTGATAGGTAGCGTTGATGGCGCTTGCCACGAAGGCGGCCCCTATGCCGTTCGACGTTCCGACGGCTTCAACAAACGCGGAACCTCAGCCTTCGGCCGATTTTGCCGTGGGCATGTAAATCTGAGCGTAGCCTTCCTTGATCGCCGAGGTGATCTGATCAAGGCGCCGATCGATGTGCTTCTCGAGGACCGGCACGCACTTGGCTTCGTCGCGCGCCTTGACGCCCAGCAGCACGGCGCGATGCTCGGCCTGGGTCTTGGTGCGGTTGATCCGATCCATGTCGATCCAGCGGACGAAGCGGATGCGTGCATTGACGTTGCGCAGTACGCGCAGCATCTCGCCATTGTTCGACATGCTCAGGAGCCCCTCATGGAAGGTCTCGTCGAGCCGGACCAGCTCCATCGAGGTCCGTTCGCCTGGGTCGGGTCCGGTGTCCCGCAGGAAGGTGAGCAGCGCGTCGATATCCTGGTCGCGGGCGCGCTTGATGGCCAGGCGGACCGCGGCGATCTCGATCGACTTGCGCAGTTCATACAGGTCGAAGATCTCCTGGGCGTCGAGCTCGCGGCAGAAGAAACCCTTGCCGGGCATGAAGCGCAGAAAGCCTTCGGTGTTCAGTCGGTTCAGTGCCTCGCGCAGCGGCGTCCGGCTGACGCCCAGCTTGCTGGCAATGGCGCCCTCGTTGACCCGCGCGCCAGGCTTGAACTCGAAGCTCACGGCCATCGCCTTGAGCTGTTCATAGACCCGGTCGACGACGCTATCGGAGGAAATCTCCAGCTGTTTGATCATTACTGAATGTACTTTCGAATACACTTCATTATGCGAACATGTACGTTGAGCTTGCAATCACGGCGCCGGCGTTTTCAACGGCCCCGTGACGGGCAGGGCGCCGCCTGAGGTCAGGAAAAAGCGCGGGGGCGAAGGCCCGCATGAAACCAGGTGATCATCGAATAGATATCATAGACCGGAATGCCGACGGCGGCCTGCAGCGCCGCCGCATAGGGCGGCATATTGGTGCATTCCAGCACGATAGCGCCGACATCGGGATTCTTGGCGACGAGCTGTCTGCCGGCCTCCACGACGTCCTGTTCGGCGAGTGCCACGTCCATGTCCTCTTTCTCGGCCTTGATCAGCACGCGAAAAAACTCCCGGCCGTTCTCCGTGCCGACCAGCGGCGTATCGAGCGGCACGCCGGCGCCTTCGAGATGGGCCGGCGTCAGCGTCGAGCCCGAGACGGTGACCAGTCCGACACGCTTGCCGGGCGGCAGCGTCGCCTGCACCCACGGCACCTGCATCAGCGAGGAGGTCGCGACCGGCACGCCGGTAGCAGCCGCGATCTCTTTCTGGAACAAGGATAGGAAACCGCAATTGGTGGTGATCGCCTCGGCGCCGAGCCGCACCAGATCCTTCGCCGCATCGATGAAATCCGGCAGCAGGCCGGCCGCGCCCTTCAGCACTACTTTTTCCGGGCTTGCACCTGGCACCACCCGGTAGAGCACGGGAAACGGCCATGTTGTGCCGTTGCCCATGTCGCCGGGAATCCTCGGAAACCTGGCTTCCAGCATCAGGATGCCGAGCGGCGCGCCATAGATGGCCTTGCCGCCGCGGGCGATGCGCGGTGTGAGGACAGGGGACGAATGTGCGGTCATGGTCTGGTTCTCTTCACGGCGACGAAAAATCAAAGGTAGCGTTTCGGATCGAACGGCGCGACCGGGATCTCGGGTTCGCGACCGCCGATGAGTTGAGCCACAACGCGCCCGGTGCGGGCCGAACTCACCAGGCCGACATGGCCGTGGCCAAAGGCATAGACGACATCGCGCGAGGCACTGGAATAGCCCAGGCACGGCCGGCCATCCGGCATACTCGGCCGGTGTCCGAGCCAGCTGCGAATCGCGGCCGGCGGCAGATCTTTCGGCAGTTTTGGAAACATGCCGAGCAGATGATCGCGCAGAATCTCCGCGCGTTTCCAGTTCGGCGCGGCCGCGAGCCCGGCGATCTCGACCTGGCCGGCGGCGCGCAGGCCGCGGTCGGTCCAGTTCACCACCATCTTGGCGTCGGAGGCCATCATCGATGTGCGCGGACCGGTCTCGGCGCTTTCGATCATGACGTGATAGCCGCTCTCGGTCTCCAGCGGCAGGCGGTCGCCGATCGACGCCGCCAGCGGCTTGGAATGGGCGCCGGCGGCAACCACCACCGCGTCGCAGGTCACTTCACCCTTGTCGGTCAGCACCGACACCGGCTTGCCGTTCGCCTGCCGCAGGCCCCTGGCCGTCGCAGCGACAAATTCCGCGCCCAGCGAACGAGCGTGATCGGCGAGGGCCGCGACATAACCGCCAGGATCGCGGCAACGACCGGCTTCCTCGACCAACACGCCAAACTGATAGCGCGGATGCAGATCCGGCTCGCGCTGCCGCATCTCGTCTGCGGAGAGTTCCATCCAGGTCACGCCGACGCGCTTGCGGATGCTCCACCCCAGGGCATCGGCGTCGAACGCCGCGCGCGACGGATAGACGTGCATGACGCCCTGACGTTCGATCAGGTGACCAACGCCTGCTTCCTCGGCGAGCTTCCTGTGCAGGGCCGGTGCATCGATCAATAGCGGGCGGAGAGCGCGCGCCGTCGCCTCGACGCGTGCATCGGTCCAGCCCGAGAGCAGATACTGCACCAGCCAGGGCAACGCCTTCGGCAGATAGCTCCAGCGGACTGCGAGCGGGCCGAGTGGATCGCTCAGAAATTTCGGTACATTCTTCCAGGTTCCCGGCATGGCCGGCGGAATCACCGAATGTGTCGATAGCCAGCCGGCATTGCCATAGCTCGCCGCCTGTTCGCCACCCGGCGTTGCGGGCTCGATGACCGTGACGCGATGACCATCTCGCAGCAACTCGATGGCGCTGATCACGCCGATGGCACCGGCTCCGATGATGGCGATGTGACGGCGGGCGGGCTCGGTCATGGCGCTGCAACCTGCTGTGGCACGAAATCCTTCGCATGGGATTGCGCGCGCGGATCGAGCAGGCAGTGCAGGATCGCGGGCTTGCCGGAGGCCAGCGCGCGTTCGAATGCGGGTGCGAATTGCTCGGTCCGCTCGACCCGCTCGCCGTGACCGCCGAACGCCTTGGCATAGAGCGCGAAGTCCGGATTCTGCAATTGGGTGCCGATCACGCGGCCTGGATAGTCGCGCTCCTGATGCATGCGGATGGTGCCATACTGGGCGTTGTCGACGACGATCACGATAATCGCAGCAGCATATTGCGCGGCGGTCGCGAACTCCTGACCGTTCATCAGAAAACAGCCGTCGCCGGCAAACGCCACCACCACGCGCTCCGGATGCTGGCGCTTGGCGATCACGGCCGCCGGCACGCCATAGCCCATCGAGCCGGAAGTCGGCGCGAGCTGGGCGGCAAAGGTGTGAAAGCGATGAAAGCGATGCAGCCAGCCGGCATAGTTGCCGGCGCCGTTGCAGACGATGGCATCCTTCGGCAGCCGGTCGCGTAGCCAAGCCACCACTTCGCCGTACTGGAAGTCACCGGGCAGCGTGCGCGGCGTTGCGGTCCAGTCGAGATAGTCGGCGTGGGCTTTGGCAGCTTCGCCCGACCAGGCCGGCGGCGCGGTCGGCCTCAGTTCGTCGAGGGCGACAGCAAATGCCGCCGGGCTTGCCTGAATGGCGAGCTGTGGTTGATAGACGCGTCCGAGTTCTTCGGCGCCCGGATGGACATGAATCAGCGCCTGACGCGGCGAGGGGATCTCGAGCAGCGCATAAGACGACGACGGCATTTCCGACAGGCGGCCGCCGATCAGCAGGATGAGGTCGGCGTTGACGACGCGGCTCTTCAGACGGGCGTCCGGACCGATCCCGAGGTCGCCGGCGTAGTTCGGATGCTCCGCCGGAAACAGCGAAGCGCGGCGAAACGATGTGGTCACCGGCAGATCAAAGCGCTCGGCAAAGCGCGCGATGGCGGCACAACCCTCTGCGTCCCATCCCGAGCCGCCGAGGATGACGATCGGCCGCTTCGCCTTGGTCAGCATGCCGCCTAGCGCAGCGATATCGGCGGGCGCCGGCCAGGCTTTCGCCGGTTCGACGCGCGGCGCATCGACGGCCGCGGCCTGTTCGGTCAGCATGTTCTCGGGCAGCGAAATCACCACCGGGCCGGGGCGGCCCTGCATGGCGACGCGAAACGCTCGCGCCACCAATTCCGGAATGCGGTCGGGCCGGTCGATCTCGACCACCCATTTCGCCATCGTGCCGAACACTGCCTTGTAGTCGACTTCCTGGAACGCTTCGCGTTCACGCATGCCGGTGTCGACCTGACCGATGAACAGGATCATCGGCGTCGAATCCTGCATGGCAATGTGCACGCCATGGCTGGCATTGGTTGCACCCGGGCCGCGGGTGACGAAACAGATGCCGGGCCGTCCGGTCAGCTTGCCATAGGCCTCGGCCATCATCGCAGCGCCGCCTTCGGCGCGGCAGATCACGACGTCGATCGGGCTGTCATGCAATGCATCCAGCGCGGCGAGATAGCTTTCGCCGGGCACGCAGGTGACGCGCTCGACGCCCTGCATGACGAGCTGGTCGATCAGGATCTGGCCGCCGGTGCGGCTGTTGATGAGTGGCTGCTTGGTCATGACAACTCCATGGCGGCTGCCGAAATGCGTCCGATCGCCTCGATGAGGTTCGCTTCGGAAGCTGCATAGGACAAGCGGATGTATGGTGCGAGGCCAAAGCAGCTGCCAGGAACCACGGCGACATTATGCCGTTCGAGCAGATAGCGACACAACGCAGCGTCGCTGTCGATCACGCTGCCGTCGGCAGTGTGCCTGCCGATCAGTCCGGCGCAGTTTGCGAAAACATAGAAGGCGCCTTCCGGGCGACGGCAGCTGATGCCGTTGATGGCATTGAGCCCGTCGACCACGATATCGCGGCGCCGCTGGAACGCGATCCGGCGTTCAATCAGAAAATCCTGCGGTCCGGACAGTGCGGCGATGGCCGCGGCTTGGCTGATCGACGACGGATTGGTGGTGCTCTGGCTCTGTACGACGGCCATGGCGGCGATCAGTTCCTTCGGGCCGCCGCCATAGCCGAGACGCCAGCCGGTCATGGCGTAGGCCTTGGAGACGCCGTTCACGGTGAGCGTGCGGCTCCTCAGGCTGGGCTCGAGCTGGGCTGGAGTGACGAAAGGCAATCCGTCGTAGATGAGATGCTCATAGATATCGTCTGATATGAGCCAGACATGCGGATGGCGCTTCAGCACCTCAAGGATCGGTCGTAACTGGATCTCCGAATAGGCCGCCCCGGTCGGATTGGACGGCGAGTTCAGCAACAGCCAGCGGGTGCGCGGCGTGATTGCGGCTTCAAGATCGCCGGCGTCGAGGCGAAAGCCGTTCTCCTCACGGCAGGTCACATTGATCGGCGTGCCGTCGGCGATCAGCACCATGTCGGTAGCTGGTCCAGTAGGGTGCGGCGAGGATCACCTCATCCCCCGCACTCAGCGTCGCCATGAAGGCGTTGTGAATGATTTGCTTGGCGCCGGCACCGGCGGTGATCTCGTCGGCGGCGTAGTTCAGTCCGTTCTCGCGGCTGAACTTGCCGGCGATCGCCGCCTTCAGCTCTGCGGTGCCGTCGAGCACGGTATATTTGGTCTGGCCGGCGCGAATGGCCTGTTCGGCCGCCGCCTTGGCGTGATCAGGCGTATCGAAATCGGGTTCGCCGGCGCCGAGCACGATGACGGGCCGGCCCTCGCGCTTCAGACGGGTGGCGATGGCTCCGATCCGCAGGATTTCCGAGACACCGATAGAGCGAAGGCGCGGCGCCGGACGGAAGCCAGACTCGACCGATGCCAAGGGTGACATCAAGGGTGACATCGAAAGCGCATTTGACGAGAATGACATGGAACCTCCATACGGCGGCGCCGTGGTTCTGGCGCGAAATCAGCGCGCCGCGATCACCACGATTTCGACGCGATAAGCGGGATCGGCCAGTTCGATCTTGCCGCAGCAGCGCGTCGGCGTGTCGCCCGGCACCACCCAGGCGTCGTAAACAGCGTTCATGCCTTCGAAATCGTCCATGCTCTTCAGCCAGATCTGCACGCTGAGTGCGCGCGACTTGTCGGTGCCGGCCCGCGCCAGCATGTCGTCGACCTTGGCCAGCGCCTGGCGGGTCTGGCTGGCAATATCCCCGCTCTTGTCGTCGGCCACTTGGCCGGCGAGGAAAACCAGATCGCCAAACACGGAGGCGCGGCTGCGCCGGGCGTTCTGATCGATGCGAACGATGCTCGACATGGACGTCATTCCTTCTGCAATTTTCAACGGTCCGTGGTGACGATGCGGCGGCAGTGATCGAGCGCCGCCCCAATGAGATTGTCGCTAGCCTCCGGCGTACGGAATGCGGAGTGGGCGGACAGCGTGACGTTTGGCAGCGTGGTCAGCACGTGCCTGGCCGGCAGCGGTTCGGTGACGAACACATCGAGGCCGGCGTGACCGATCTGCCCGGAGCGCAGCGCCTCGACCATGGCGGCTTCGTCGACCACGGCGCCGCGGGCGGTGTTGATCAGGATCGCGCCTGGACGCATCGCTGCAATGCGCTCTGCAGACAGGAAATCCTTGGTATCGTCATTGAGCAGCAGATGCAGCGAGACGACGTGACTTTCGGCGAGCAACCGCTCCAGCGTCACGAACTCGACGCCAGGATGCGTCTTCGGTGTGCGATTCCACGCCAGCACCTTCATGCCGGAGCCGGCTGCGATCCGCGCCACCTGCGCGGCGATGCCGCCAAAGCCGATCAGGCCGATGGTCTTGCCGGTCAGTTCGATGCCATCGCTGCGCAGCCAGTTGCCGGCGCGCATCTCTCGGTCCATCCGCGCAAAACCCCTGGCGGCGGCCCACATCAGCGCGATGGCGCATTCGGCCACCGCGGTGTCGCCGTAGCCCTTGATGATGTGCACGGCAATACCGAGTTCGGCGAGCGCCTCCGGGTTCATGTAGCTGCGGGCGCCGGTGCCGAGAAACACCACGTGCTTCAGGCCTTTGCATTGCCCGGCGATCTCCGCCGGCAGGTGGGTATGGTCGATGATCGCGATCTCGGCCCCGCCGAGCACGGACGGCAGTTGCTGCGGCGTTACCGACGCATCGCGGTTGACGATCACCTTGGGGTCATCCGCGCGCACCAGTCTTTCGGTGACCGCAGCAAGGGTTTCATTGGCGTCGACGAATACGGCTCGCAACGGTCTCTCCTTCAATCATCCAAAAGCTGATCAATTTCGGCCAGGCTGGGCCGGGCAGGCGGCGCGACGATCGGCAGTCGTTCGTCGGCGTCGCGGCTAACTGCGCTCACTACTGTATTCAGAATTGAATTCCAAAGGCAAGCGGGATTTGTCGCGCCGCAACGCGTCCAAACTGAGCCATTTTTCAGCTATTGCGTATAAATTGGGCGGCGATTTGGAGCTGCCGTAGCCATAGTCATTTTTATAAAATCCCGTCTTGCATTTCATCCTGAATACAGAAATAGTTTGGGCGGGCCCGTGGGCAGGAACGCCGAGGGCAAGATTTCAGCGGGGTTCAGACCATGAATCGTAGGGAAGCCTTCACGAGCGTTGCATTGGCCGGTGTTGCTATCGCCGCCGGAGTTGACCTAGCTGCTGCCCAGTCGGGAGCTCCGGGCTCCACGCTGGAGCGCATCAAGCGAAGCGGTGTGCTGCGCGTTGCCGTCATCGTCGGCTAGGAGCCGTACTTCCACAAGGATTTGCCGACCGGCAAATGGTCGGGCGCCTGCATCGACATGGCGAACGACATCGCCGCCAAGTTGAGCGCAAAAGTAGAGACCGTTGAATCGACCTGGGGTAACCAGATTCTGGACCTGCAAGGCGACAAGGTGGATCTCGCTTTTGCGGTAAACCCGACGCCGGAACGCGCGCTGGTGATCGACTTTTCGACTCCCATCCTGGTCCACTCCTTCACGGTCATTACCCGCAAGGGCTTTGCCAAGCCGCAGACCTGGCAAGAGATCAACAAACCCGAGGTCAAGATCGCCGTCGACATCGGCTCCACCCATGAGATGATCGCACGACGCTATTGTCCCAAGGCTACGATCCTCGGGTTCAAGAATCGCGATGAGGCGATCCTGGCGGTCGCAACCGGCCGCGCCGATTGCAACGTCTCGCTCGCCGTGCTCGCCGTCTCAACGCTGAAGAAGAATCCGAATCTCGGGGAACTGGTGATCCCGCGGCCGCTGCTGACACTGCCGACCAACATGGGCATTCGCGCTGAGTCCGATCGCCGTTACAAGGACTTTCTCAGCGCCTGGGCGGACTATAACCGGGCCATGGGTCAGACCCGGGAATGGATGCTGAAGGGCTTTGAGGCCATTGGCCTCGCGGCGGATGACATTCCGCCCGAAGTTCAGTTCTGACGAGACATCAACGATGTATGTGTGGGACTTCGCAGCGCTCAGGCCGTATTGGGGGCTGATCTGGCAAGGGCTCGGTGTCACCGTGATTTACACGCTGGTCACCGTTCTCGCCGGTCTCGCAATCGGCCTCGCCGTTGGTATCCTGCGCACCGCCGGACCGCGCTGGGTTTCGATCCCGCTGCGCGCCTACATCGAGGTGTTTCGCTGTACGCCACTGCTGGTCCAGTTGGTCTGGGTCTACTATGCCCTGCCGGTTCTGATCGGTGTTGACATGTCGGCGACCACGGCCTGCTTCCTGACACTCTCGCTGTATGCCGGCTCGTTCTATGCCGAGATCTTTCGTGGCGGCATCGAGGCCATTGATCGAGGTCAGTGGGAGGCCGGTCACGCGATCGGCATGCAACAGAGCAAGATTTTTCGGCGCATCATCCTGCCGCAGGCGATTCAGGTGATGGTCCCGTCGCTGATCAACCAGACCATCATGCAGCTGAAAAACACCTCGCTGGTGTCGACCGTCGCGGTCGGCGATCTGCTCTATCAGGGATCGGTGATAACGGCGGCGAGCTATCGGCCGCTGGAGGTCTATACCACGATTGCCGTGCTTTACTTCGTGGTGCTGTTTCCGCTTACCCTTGTCGCCGATCAGGTTGAGCAGCGCATGGGGGCACACCGATGACGCAAGCGCCTCCGATTCTCGTCGCAAGCAATATCCAGAAGGCTTTCGGCACCAACCAAGTGTTGAAAGGCGTATCTCTCTCGGTTGCGCGCGGCGAGGTCGTGACGTTGATCGGCGCCAGCGGCTCCGGCAAGTCGACGTTCCTGCGCTGCTTGAATTTGCTTGAATTGCCGCAGAATGGTGAACTCGCGATCGGCTCCCATCACTTCGCATTCGGCGATGGCAAGCGAGGGCCGGACAAGACCCGGCTCGCACTGCTGCGCCGCGATGTCGGCATGGTATTCCAGCACTTCAATCTGTTCCCGCACATGTCGGCGCTCGACAACGTTATCGAAGGTCCGGTGCAGGTGAAGAACATGGCCAGGGCCGAGGCGAAAGAACTTGGTCGCGACCTGCTGGCCAAGGTCGGGCTGGCGGACAAGGCAGATAGTTTTCCGAGCCGGCTGTCCGGCGGGCAAAAGCAGCGTGTGGCGATTGCGCGTGCGCTTGCCATGAAGCCCGATGTGATGCTGTTCGACGAGGTGACCTCGGCGCTCGATCCGGAACTTGTGGCAGAGGTTCTTGCGGTGATCAGCAAGCTCGCCGCCGACGGCATGACCATGATCCTGGTCACCCACGAAATGGCGTTCGCCGCCGACGTGTCCAATCGGGTCGGGTTCATGAGCGAGGGCGTGATGGCGGAGATCGGCGCCGCCGCGAGCGTGATCCATCGGCCGCAAAATCCCCGGCTGATTGCGTTCCTGAATCGATTTCACCAGCGAACGATTGTGCCGAATACGGGGGGCGTCATCGCGCCTTGAATGTCGACCACCAGCGCGTGTCGGTATCGGCGGTTGTGCCTCCGGGATTTGAACCCACTATTCGACAAGTTTTTTACGCTTTAGGCGGACGATCGAAGGAAATTTCGCAGATCTGTGTTGTTGGGGAAAGGCGGTAGCGGTCTCTCGTATCGTCAATCGCCCCTATAGAACCGGCGGGGAACGTGGGCTTCCCGGCTGATTCGGACAGCCTGGCTTTGATCTCGATGGAGAACGCCAGGCGCATCGAAGGCGTTGGCCACAGTCCTGAGCGGGATTTTGTGCTAGTTCTGTGAACTCATCAGCAAACGTCTTGTAGCATGCCTTCAGAACTCACGGTCGCCATCGAGGAAGCCTACCGGGTCTTCGGCGCCTATCGATTGGGCCATCACCTCATCGTATGCCATTGCCGTTGTTGCATGACCGAGGAGGAAGAGCGACAGCTGGTCAACACGCCCTTGCGGTCAATCCCGGCCGATCTGCTGGCCGAGTACACCAACTCCGCGCATGACTATGACGATGATCGGGTCGCCCGGGAGCTACGCTACTTCCTGCCGCGTTATTTCGAGCTGATCGCCGCGCATGATTACCCTGACCACATCGGGCTGGATATCTGCCTGCGCCGGCTTGGCCAGGCCGACTACCGGAACAAGTGGCGCCGGGCGGAGGTGGAGAGCATCGACCGCTTCTTCGATGCATTCCTCAAGCACAGCCTGACCCGCCTCGACCTGGAGCCTGTTGGATATCGCCTCGCCTTCAATATCAGGAGCGTCGTGACGCTAGCTGTGACCGCAGGCGGCGATATCGATCGGCTGTTGCATAATTGGGCCGGTGCTGAGGACCCGGCCGCTGCCATCCATATGGCCGCGTTGCGCGAGTATGTGATCGAGGAGCGGGACAAGACCTATCTCCACTCTGCCTGCCTGGAGAGCCACGAGGAGGCGGCCAAAACAGTTGGAGAATGGCTATTGCAGCCGAACCTGACGGCACGAATAGAAGCCGCGTTCTTCGGAGTAGGCGATCCCAGATTGCAGGAGATACTGTCCAACGGAATGAGAACGGCGTAGGCCACTCTGACCGTTTGCTTCATCTGAAGAAATGGACAAGTCCGACGCTCAGGCCGAGCAGCAGGAGCAGCGACAGCGTGACGGCGGCGGTGACCCTGCCGCCGACCGTCGAGAGAACGCGCACGTCGACACCAAGGCCGAGCGCCGCCATCGACAGCACGGTGAGGATACCAGCGGTTTTTGTCACCGGCGCGACCGCGATGTCAGGCACGAGCTGCAGCGAGCGCAGCGCGGCGAGCACCAGAAAGCCGATGATGAACCACGGCACCAGCTTGAACGGGCTGATCGCGACCGCCCTGGTCGCGTCGGCATGGCGCTTGCGGCGGTGGGCGGCGACGAGCGAGAGGGCGACCACGATCGGCCCCAGCATCAGCACGCGCACCAGTTTCACCAGCGTGCCGATCTGCGTGGCGACGATACCGGCGGGGACCGTTGCCGCCAGCACCTGCGGAACGGCATAGACAGTGAGACCCGCCAGAATGCCGTATTGCGTCGCGGACAGGGCGAGCAACGGGATCAGGAGCGGCAGGCCCAGCACCATCAGGACGCCGAGGATCGCGGTGAAGGAGATTGACGAGGCGACATCGTCGCCATCGGCGCCGATCACGGGCGCCACCGCGGCGATTGCCGAATTGCCGCAGATCGAATTGCCGCAGGCGATCAGGATCGACAGTTTGGTCGGCAGGCCGAGCATCCGGCTGAGGCCGTAGCTGACAGCCAGCATGATGACGACGGTGGCGACGATCGCCGCGACCAGAAGGTAGCCGGACGCCACGATCGCGGCAAAGCTGACGGAAGCGCCGAGCAGCATGACGGCGACCTCGAGCAGCTGTTTGGCGCTGAAGGCAATGCCGGAGCGCCAGCGCTCGGAGGGTTGCCAGGCAGTGCGAATCGCCATCCCGAGCAGGATCGCGATGACCAGCGCTTCGACATAGGGGTGGGCGAAGATGCGCTCCTCGACCAGTTGGGCGCCCAGCGAAACGGCGGTGATCGCGCCGCAAAGTGCGATGCCGGGAATGAGGGCCAGGCTGCGGCCGAGCGCGCCTGGTTCCGACCTTATCCCGTCCGTCTCGTGGTCTTGTTGCGGCACATGCCCCCCGTTTTGGAGAACAGTTTATGCGCCGGCCTGCTCGGCTTCACCAATAAATTTTCGATTCAGCCAGATGGGGAGAGTATTTTTCTTCCTGCTTCCACCGGGGGACGTATCGAGTGTGCGCCCTAGAGCAACCCGAACAGGCCCTGCGCCCACGCCACGGCCTGTCCGAAGCTGAAAGCGCCCGGTTCGAAGTACATCGCGCGTGCCAGCACGATGACGCCAACCAAGCCCCAGAACAGCCCGATACCGGCCGATTTCAGCCAGTTAGAGTCGCGCTCCGGCGCGGCCGCCGAATCGGCGGTCGGGACCAGTTCTCCAAAGGGATCGAAGGCGGGCGGGCTCATGACGGCTTCCATTGAACGAGCCCCTAATGTCGCTCAGTTCGGCCCGGAAGCAAGGGTAGCGGTATGCAATCTGTGGCCAGAACGTGGAAGTCCCTTTCCCGCCGCCGTTCCGGGGTAGGGTTTTCTTCTCTTGGTCCACAATTTTTGGCCCACAATTCATGCCGCTTGACCCGGCCGTATTCCCAGCCACACTGGGGCGAATCCGAAACAGGAGCCGCCCATGGTATTTCTCATTACCGCGCTCGATACATCGGGAACTGTGACCTTGCGGCGGGAGTCGGTGCTGGCCGCGATGAAAAAGGCCGATGAACTGATATCGGACGGCTGCTGGGACGTGGAGATCATTACGCCCGATGGCGCCACCTACAATTCCGGCGAGTTTGATCAGTTGAGAGAGCGGGTGTCAGGCCGCCCAGCACTGCCCGGCGCCGTCGACGCGCAACACCTGTCCTGAGACGAACGCCCCCATCGGACCTGCGAACATCTCGACGACGCGCGCGACTTCATCGACGGTGGCGATGCGGTCGAGCGTGCCGGTTTCGACCAGTCGATTTTGGTCGACCGCGCGCGTGCCCATGAAGCGGCCGGTGCGGGTGTCGCCCGGCGCGATGCAGTTCACATTGATGTCGTAGGCGCGCAGCTGATCGGCGAGGCAGCGCGTGTAATGCGTCATGCCGGCTTTGGCGACGGCATAGATTGAACCGTTGGTGCGGCCCTTGAAGGCCGCGACCGAGCCGATGGTGACGATGCGGCCCTGGCGCCGCTTCATCATCTCCTGCGCCACCGCCTGGCAGGTCAGGATCGTGCTGAGCAGGTTGCGATCGAGCACCGCGCGCACGTCCTCTTCCCTGATGCCGATGGCGTCGTTCGGATCCGGCTTGCCGCCCCTGGCGGCGATGTCGCCGCCGGCGTTGTGGACCAGGATCTCGATCGGCCCCAGTTCTTGCGTCGTGGTCTCGACCACGCGGGCGATGTCGGCACCTTGCGTGAGATCGCCGAGCACGCGAATGGTGCGCACGCCATGCGCCTTGGCGATATCTTCCGCGACCGCCGTCAGCGTCGATCCCTCGCCATATTCCGCCGGTCCGTTCTCGCGCATGCCGTGGATCGCGACGTCGGCGCCCATCGCAGCCAGTTTTTCCGCAAAGGCGCGGCCGAGCCCGCGGCCCGCGCCGGTGACCAATGCAACCTTGCCCTTGAGCGTCCGTGCGCCGTCGCTGGATGTCATGATGTCTTCTCCTGGATGTGAATGTGTCAGTGTGATCAGCGGCGGCATCCGCGGGTGCCGGAATGCGCCTTAATTCTTGATCGCATAGAGCGGCGTCCTCACCGTCAGCTGATAGGACGGCTTCGGCGTCCAGGCGATCTGCGCGGTGACGCCGAACAGGCGGTTGTCGTCATCGTCCATGCGGTCGAGATCGAGCCGTACGATCGGCTGGGTGAAGGCCGGGAACGGCGTGAGATTGAGAAGCTGCGCGCCGCCGAACGATTGCACGCCGAAGCGGCCGGTCAGCTTCCAGTTGTTGTCCCACTGATAGTAGCCGCCGACATAGCCGACATAGCCAGGCTTCACTTCAGCGAAGATGGAATCGACGATGATTTTTGTGTACTGCGCGCCGGCGAGCAGTCCCCGCGTTTCGTCCGCGTTCAGCGCGTAGCCGAATTCGAGGATCGTATTGTAGGAGGTCGTGGCCAATGGCGCGTCGGAAATCGATCGCGATGCGTTGCTCTGTATCGTCACCGTTGGAAACATGCCGCCGTTTTGCTGATAGAGGTCGGCCTGAAATCCGACGGTAAAACCGTAGATATCGAACGACGACCAGGGCAGGCTGCCCGATTGGGACGAAGCGCCGCTGACGCCACCGTAGACCGACAGCCACTCGTTGACGTCAACCGTCACGGGAATGTCGAGACTGACGCTTCGGCTGGCCGGCGACGATAGGGTCCCGAGCGACGTCAGGCCCGACAGCGTCGACAAGAGTGGCGGCGCGTTGAAGCCGATCGAGAGCGTACCGGCCGGCAGGGTGGTGTAGATCGTTCGCAAGTCGAGATAGATGTTAGGCAATACCGGCTTCGGCTTGGCCGGTTCATCTTCGTCCTCGCCATTGTCCTTGCTGTTGTTTTGGCCGAACGCCAGACCGGAACAGCACAGCGACAGCAATATCCCGAGCGCCAGCCGCCGGCCGGTTCGCGCCGGCCGGGTGTGCGCAAATCTCATTTTCAATCGAACTTGCACCGGCCCACTCGCATCCAGGGCAGCCGCTTTCCGGCAACAGCTACGCAAGCTCCATGGTAACGGATTTGCGGACGCCGCACCATGAGGACCGGCCGAGCCTTATCGGCCGTTCTTGTCCGCCGCCTTGATGGCCACCGCCAGCGCCAGCTTGGTCTGCTTGACGATATCTTCGACCAGCTCTTCCCGGCTGACATTGGCTAGCTGGCCGGTGAGAAGTCCCTGTTCGGCCAGCATGACCACGCCGTGCAGTGCAGCCCAGATTTGCAGGGCGCTGCGTTCGCGCAGCAATCCCACCGCGGGCGCTTCGAGGGATTCCAGCAGCAGCTCGAAGGTTTCCATCGCGGCGACGTGCAGCTCGCTGCCCTTGGGTGCGCATGCCATGATCCGTGAGGCGAACATCAGGCGGTAGACGCCGTTGCGGCGAAGACCGAAATCCAATGTGGCTTGCGCCAGGCGCGACAGCTTCGAACGCCTGGAGGGTTTTCCGATCGACTCGCGCAGGATGGCGTTGAACTGGCGGAAGGCTTCGGCCGTTACCGCCGTGAACAGGCTCTCGCGGTCGGCAAAATGCTTGTAGGGAGCCGGCTGCGAGACGCCGAGCCTCTTGGCCAGCGCGCTGATGCTGATCGCTTCGGGACCGCCGAGTTCCACCTCCCCGAGCGCGGCCTGAACCAGGGCATCGCGGAGATCCCCATGGTGATAGGTGTTGAGCGCTTTACGTGCAGGGCGAGGCGGCATTCAGTGTAATGATCTATAACTTTCCGCTTGACAGCACAATCGCGACGATAATGTAATAGGATATAACTTGAAGAGGCGGCCGGCCGCGGCTGGCAACGCCCAAATCAACATGAGGAAATGCGACGCGCCGGTTGAGCGCGCGCGGTTTGAAGGAGCGCTCGCATGTCGGGAAAGCTGAAGATCCGCGTCGATCAGGACAAATGTCAGGGACACGCACGCTGCAAGTCGCTGGCGCCGGAACTGTTCGAGCTCGACGAATTCGGAAATGCCCATGAAGTCGGCGACGGTTCGGTCCCCGCGGGCCTGGAAGACAAGGCCTGGCTGGCCCAGACCAATTGCCCCGAAATCGCGATCGAAGTGCAGGAAGAATAGGGGCGATCGTCCGGTCCTGAAATCAAGCTCGTCCTGAACGAACCAAGCAAAAGGAATTTGCGCGATGTCCGATTCCGTCAGCATGATGCCCGAACATCCTCCGGTCACCGATTGGGTCAACGATTTCGATCATACCGATCCGCGCTGGACCGAGAATCCGTTTCCGATCTGGGACGAGTTGCGCAATGAATGCCCTGTCGTGCACACCAAGCGTTTCCTCGGCTGCTATCTGCCGACCACCTATCAGGCGGTGAAGGAGATCGCCTACGACACCGAGCATTTCTCCTCGCGGCGCGTCATCGTGCGCGACGTGCGGCCTGAAGTGCAGCGCAACGCCGCGCCTCCGATCACGTCAGATCCGCCCGAGCACAAGCCGGCCAAGCAATTGCTGCTGCCGCCGTTCACGCCGGACGCGATGACGAAGTTGGAGCCGCGGGTCCGCGCGATCTGCAACGAGCTGATCGACGAATTCATCGAAGACGGCCAATGCGACGCCGCGGCGCGCTACACCAAGCATGTTCCGGTGCGCGCCATCGCGCACATGCTCGGCATTCCCGAGAAGGATGGCGATCTGTTCGTCAAATGGATCCACATGATCCTTGAGCTCAGCATCAAGAACGAGAGCATGCTGGTGCAGGCGGTGCAGGAGATGAGCGCGTATTTCGCCGGCCATATCGAGCATCGCAAGACGCATCCGACCGACGATCTGATCTCGACGCTGATGAAGGCCAAGGACAAGGACGGCAATCCGCTGGAAGATTCCCAGGTACTGGGTTCGCTGCGCCTGCTGCTGATTGCCGGCATCGATACCACTTGGAGCGCGATCGGCTCCTCGCTGTGGCATCTGGCGAATACGCCCGCGGACCGCGACCGGCTGATCGCGGAGCCGGAATTGATGCCGAGCGCGATCGAGGAGTTTCTGCGGGCCTACTCGCCGGTCACGATGGCGCGCGAAGTGATGAAGGAAACCACCATAAGCGGCTGCCCGGTCAAGCCGGGCAACATGGTGCTGCTGTCGTTCCCGGCGGCCAACCGCGACCCCGCGATGTTTCCCGACGCCGACAAGGTGGTGATCGACCGCAAGGAGAACCGCCATGCCGCGTTCGGCCTCGGCATTCACCGCTGCGTCGGCTCCAACCTCGCCCGCATGGAAATGACGGTCGCGATCGAGGAATGGCTGAAGCGAATTCCGGACTTCAGGCTCGATCCGGCCGGCAAGGTCACCTGGTCGGAAGGCACGGTGCGCGGCCCGCGCCAGCTTCCGGTGCTGTTCGGCAAGAAGAACTGAGCGTGGTGAGGGCGCGGCGCTCCGGCAATTTCGGCCGGATCGCCCGCTCCTTCACTTGATCTCGATCTTGGCTTCTCTGGCGACCACCTTCCAGGCTTCGATGTCGCGCAAATTGATGTCGCGCTGCCGGTCTCCGGGGATGAAGTCCGCGGTGACGCCGAGCGCGAGCAGCCGTTCGGTCATGTCCGCTTCGGCGATCGATTCCTGCAGTGCAGCTGAAAGCTTCTTCGCGGCGATGTCGGGAATGCCTGCGGGCGCGTACATGACCCAGGACAGGCTGCGCTCAAAATCGATCCCCTGGTCCTTGTAGGTTGCGACTTCAGGCAGGCTTGGCGAGCGATCCCCGCATGTGCCCAGCGCCTTTACCTTTCCATCCTTCACCAGCGGCGTCGCTGTGGCCATATCCAGCGTGCCGAGCGAGATGTGGCCGCCGATCAGATCGTTAGCAATCTTGGCCGCGCCGCTGAACGGCACGTGTTCGAGTTTGATGCCGGCCTTCTGCGACAGGATCTCCGCGCAGAAATGCCCGGTCGAGCCTACGCCCCAGGATCCGTACTGGATCTGATCGCCCTTTTTCGCCATAGCGATCAGGCCGCGCAGGTCGCTCGCCGGAAAATCCTTCGAGGCCACCACCAGGATCGCCGACGTTCCGATGCGGCCGATGACTGCAAAATCCTTGATCGGATCGTAGGGCAGGCTGGTATAGGACGCGGGCGCAAGCACATGCGTGGTCATGCCACCGATCATGATGGTGTAACCGTCCGCCGGCGAGGTCGCGACCATTTGCGTGCCGATGGTGCCGGCCGCTCCCGTGCGGTTTTCGACGAAAATGGTCTGCCCCAGGCGCTTGCCCATCTTGTCGGCCAGCAGCCGGCCGATCACGTCGCCGCCGCCACCGGCCGCGAACGGCAACAGCATTTTTATTTTTCTGGAGGGGTAGTCCGACGCGTCCTCGGCCCTTGCCGAACAGGTAGCCAATACGAGCGTCAGCAACGTCAGCATCGTTGTGCGGAACTTCATACGCAACTCCCTTGGGTTTCCGGTATTTTCTTTTTTGATGGTCGCTAGAGCAGGCAAATAGGCAGGCAGGTCCTCAAATCATTTGGCGCGCGGCTCGGCGCAGGAATGTCGAAGGATGAATCGGGTCGGCAGATAAATCGGCCTTGTGTCCTGGGCCTGATCGCCGTCGCGCACCCGCTCAAGCAGGGTTTTTGCGGCGATCCGGCCGATTTCGCTCAAGTCCCATGTCAGCGTGCTGATGGCCGGCGTCGCGTGCCGGGCCAGATCCGTATCGCCGATACACACCAGCGAGATGTCGCCCGGATAGCGAATGCCGTTGCTGGCGAGCGCGTCCATCACGCTGGCGAGCATATGCGTTCCCAGCGTGATGATGGCGGTGGGCGGCGCTGGCCCTTGCAGCAACTGGCAGACGTCGCTGAAGGCGATGCCCGAGCCGTGCACCTGCGGGCGGACGAGATCGAGATCGACATCAAGTCCGGCTTCGACATGCGCCTGCCGATATCCGGCTACCCGCTCGGTGCTCGGCAGCACCGCCGCGGGCCCGGTCAGCAGCGCGATACGGCGATGGCCGAGGCCGATGAGATAGCGCGTCACCTCAAAGCCGCCGCTGCGATGATCGGCGCGCACCGACGGCGCGCCCGGCACCTCGCGGTCGATCCCGACACAGGGCAGGTCGAGCGTAGCCAGCGCGCTTGTAAAATCCTTGTGGGTGTTGTCTCCGGCGAACAGCAGCAATCCATCCATCCGCCGCCGGCGCACCGCGGATATGAACGCGGTTTCGCGTTCCTCGGCGTGCCGGGTTGCGCCGAGCATCAGGACGTAGCCGGCGCGTTGCAATTCCTCTTCCGCGGCGTTCACCATCTCGCTGTAGAGCGGGTTGGAGATATCAGAGACCATGCAGCCGATCGTGTTGCTCGCGCGCGAGCGCAGTGCCTGCGCGGCGGAATCTGGCTCGAAGCCAAGGCGGTCCACGACGCGCATGATCCGGGCGTGCAGTTCAGGACTGATGTGCGGCTCGCGGTTCAATACCCGGCTGACGCTGCTGACCGACACGCCGGCTTGCGCGGCGACATCGCGGATGGTCGGCCGAAGGGATGAGGTCGGCTGGGTTCTGGCCATCGGTCCTGCTTGCCCGCTGTCTCGTCCCAAGTGCCCGGATTCGTTTGCGTTCGAGCCCGGTCGGCTCAAAATCAAACTGGTTCTGGAAACGTTATTTGAAGCACTTTACCTATTAATATTGACATCAGCGGAAACATCAAGCTCAATCGTGAAAACGTTTCCAAGAACGGCGCCCGACCGGACCGGGAGGATTTTGCGTGAACGGGCAGAGCGCATGAAACGGCGGGTCGAAGGCAAGGTCGCGCTGGTGACCGGCGCCGCCAACGGGATCGGGCGGGGCGCGGTCATCCTTCTGGCCCGCGAGGGCGCGAAGATCGTCGCGACCGATCTGCAGGACGAGAATGGTGAACGCTTGCTGGGCGAACTACGATCGGCCGGATGCGAGGCGGAATATTTCCATCACGACGTGACCAGCGAGGATGACTGGCAGTCGGTGATAACAAAGACCAAGGCGCGGTTCGGCCGGCTCGACGTGCTCGTCAACAACGCCGGAATCGGTCTCTCCAGTCCGGTCGTCGACATGTCGCTCGCCGACTGGCGCAGGCAGGTCGCCGTCAACCTCGATGGCGTCTTCCTCGGCGTCAAAACCGCGCTTCCGCTGATGCGCGCAGGCGGTGGCGGCAGCATCATCAATGTTTCCTCGATTGCGGGACTCAAGGCCTCGCCAAACGTATCCGGCTATTGCGCGACCAAGGGCGGCGTTCGCCTGTTCACAAAGTCCGTCGCGCTGGAATGCGCCGCCGCCAAGGACGGGGTGCGGGTCAACTCGCTTCACCCCGGCATCACCGAAACCGCGATCTGGGACACGCTGATCGGCACCGCCGAGGAGGGTTTGAATTCGGGGCCGCCGCGCGGCGCGACCCTGGACAAGCTGACCGAACGCGCGGTGCCGCTCGGTTTCAAGGCGATGCCGGAAGACATCGCGAGCGGCATTCTGTGGCTCGCTAGTGACGAGAGCCGCTACGTCACGGGCACCGAACTCGTGATCGACGGCGGCCGTTCGATCGGCTGACAGGAAACAGGCCATGGCAACTCAGGCGAACAAGCAAGACACGGGGAATCGCGCCGAACGCGCGGCGGTCGAAGGCGATTATGACGCGGTCGTGGTCGGCGCAGGTTTTGGTGGCCTCTATGCGCTGCACCGGCTGCGCGATAAGGGCCTCTCCGTCATCGGCTTCGAAGCCGCCCCCGAAGTCGGCGGCACCTGGTACTGGAACCGCTATCCCGGCGTGCGCTGCGACGTTCCGAGCCTTTATTATTCCTACACCTGGTCGGAGGAGTTGCGGCGGGAGTGGCGCTGGTCGGAGAAATACGCCGCACGAAGCGAGATACTGGACTACGCCAAATTCGTCGCCGATCGCTTCCAACTGCGCGACCTGCTGCGGTTTCAGACCCGCGTTGTTTCCGCCTCCTTCGATGAAGCGAGCGGGCGCTGGCTGGTGCGGACCGATCGCGGCGACCAGATCCGCGCCCGCTTCTGCATCATGGCGACAGGTGCATTGTCGGTGCCGAACAGCCCGAAGACGCCGGGGCTGGAGAGCTTTCGCGGTCCGATCTACCACACCGCCCGCTGGCCGGAACAGGAGGTCGACTTCTCCGGTCTGCGCGTCGGCGTCGTCGGCACGGGGTCATCGGGCGTGCAGGCGATTCCGCTGATCGCGGAAGCCGCCAAACACGTCGTGGTGTTCCAGCGCACACCGAATTTCTCTGTGCCGGCGCGCAACCGCGCGCTTGGGGACGAGGACTTCAAGCAGTTCGAAGCGGCCTTTCCGGCCTACTGCGAGAGCCTCGCAAGTCCGAATGCCGGCCGCGTAAATTCGTCAGCGTTCGAGGCGCCGATACCCTCGCGCGACGAACAATGGCGGCGCTACGAGGAGCTTTGGCAGGAAGGAGGCGGCGGGTTTTTGCTGTCGTTCCCGAACCTCCTGACCCATGAGGCCGTCAACGACGTCGCCTGCGATTTCGTGCGCGAGAAGATCCGCCAGATCGTCAAAAACCCCACAACCGCCGCGGCGCTGAGCCCTTCGGGATATCCATTGGGCGTCAAACGCATCTGCGTCGATACAAATTATTACGAGACCTTCAACCGCGACAATGTCGAACTGGTGAATCTCAAGGAAGAACCGCTCGAAGCGCTGACGGCGGACGGCGTCAAGACCTCGGCGCGCCAGTTCGATTTGGACGCGCTGGTGTTCGCGACCGGCTTCGACGCCATCACCGGCGCGCTGTTCGCGATGGATATTCGCGGACGAAATGAGCTTCGTCTGCAGGACGCGTGGGCCGAGGGACCGCGCGCCTATCTCGGCATCGCCGTGGCTGACTTTCCCAACCTGTTCATCATCACCGGACCCGGCAGTCCGTCGGTGATCGGCAACATGATCAACGCCTGCGAACAGCATGTCGACTGGCTGACCGACTGCATCGACCATATGCGCGCGCAGGATTTTCGGATCATTGAGCCCGATCCCGCAGCCGAGCGCGCCTGGATGGCGCATGTCGCCGAGATGGCCGAACGCACGTTGTTTCCGAAAGCGGACTCCTGGTACCTCGGCGCGAACATCGCCGGAAAACCGCGCGTTTTCATGCCCTATGTCGGGGAAGGTTACCGGCACCGCTGCGCGCAGATCGCCGCGCGCGGATATGAAGGTTTTCACCTGACCTGAGGCGCGGAAGCGGAAACAACGTCAGGCGCAACAGGTGGGCGAATGCCGCCGACAACGGAGGGTAACATGAGCCGCATTTTTGGCGCCGTCTGTCAGAACGGATATGTGGTGCGTGACATCCGCGCTGCGATGGATCACTGGATCAACGTGATGGGCGTCGGGCCCTGGTTCTACATCGACCGGGTCAAGACCGACTATTTCCGCCACCGCGGTGCCGAGTCCGGCGTGGAGATGAGTATCGCGCTCGCCAATTCCGGCGATCTTCAGATCGAACTGATCCAGCAACGGAATGACGCACCCTCCATGTACAGGGAGTTTCTCGATTCCGGGCGCGAAGGCATGCAGCACATGTCGTACTGGACGAGGGATTATCAGGCGCTCTACGACCGCGCGCTGTCGCTGGGCTACAAGGTCGGGCACGAAGGTCAGATCGGCGGCGAGCACGGCCGCTTCTGCTATTTCGATACGGAATCCCATCCCGGCACCATCGTCGAGATCTCCGACATCAGCGGTGGCAAGGGACGGTTCTTCGAGCATATCAAGCAGATCGCGGCCACCTGGGACGGCTCCGATCCGATCCGCGAAGTCAGGGCGCGCTGAGCCGCCGGTCAACGTCGAAAAAACAGCAAACACAAGGAAACGCACATGGCCAGATTACCCCTGATCGACCCCGAGAAGACCAGCGGCGACACCCGCACGGCGTTCGACAGGATGCCGGTGAAGCTGAACATCTTCCGGATGCTGGCGCATGCCGAGACCAATTTTATTCCCGCGATGCGCTTCGCCAATTCCATCCTGCACAAGCAGAAGCTCAGCCACGCCAATCGCGAATTGCTCATTCTGCAGGCCGCGCAGCGGGAAGGCGGCGCCTATGAATGGCGCCAGCATGTCCCGATCGCGCTCGGGGTCGGCGTCACGCAGCCGCAGATCGACTGCATCGAACAGGGCAATTACGCCGACGCCGCGTTCAATGCAGCCGAACAGGCGCTGCTGGCCTTTGGCCGGGAAGTGGTCGACAATGTGCGTGTGCCTGAGCCGGTGTTTGCCGGGATGCGCGCGCATTTCAGCGAGCAGGAGATCGTCGAATCGATCATGACGATCGGTTTCTACATGATGATGGCGCGCCTGACCGAGGCGACCGAGACCGACCTCGATCCTGCCGCCGGGATGACCGTTTACGAGAGCAGCAAGCGCGGGAAGGCCGCCTCTGCGGATTGACCGCGCCCTCGGCACCAGCGATCATCGCGACCGGTTTGAACGGTAGGCGGAGCGGTTGGGATGAGCGAGTTGCCGGAGAAGGATGGTCCGCGACCCCTGAGCGAGATCGCCAGCTACCACGCCCATATCTATTACGATCCGGCGGCGACGCGGGGCGAGGCCGAGCAGTTGCGCGGCTGGATCGGCGAGCGCTTTTCGGTGACGCTCGGCCGGTGGCACGACGTCAAGGTCGGCCCCCACGATCGGGCGATGTACCAGGTGGCCTTTGCCAAGGAGGTGTTCCCTGAACTGGTGCCCTGGCTGATGCTGAATCATGGCAGGCTGAGCGTTCTGGTCCACCCGAACACGACCAATCCGCGCCGCGACCATCTTGCCGATCCGATCTGGATCGGGCCCGCGCTATCGGTGCATGCGGACAAGCTGCCGGAAGATTCCGAGCTGGAACAGGCGCCTGCGCCGAATACCAGCCCGACGCTCCGGCCCTGAGCGTGCCTTCATTAATGTCACACCTGGAACCGGCGGCTGTTTACCAAGATTACCCGAGTCGCTGCGGTTTCGATTGGTGACCCTAGCCGTGGTCCGGTGTCTCGATTATGCCTTACTTTGAATTGCATTATATTTGGGCTTATTCGGTGAATCCCTTGCGGCATCAGGTCTGATTCCGAAGCGCCGAGCCGGGGACGGATGGATAACAGGACCACCAGCACGACCGGGCCTGATTCGAGCCGCGGTTTTCCATGGATCGGCAAGGCCGCCTTCGCCGCTGCCTTGCTCGTGGTGACGTCGGCGCTGGCCGCCTGGTCGATGAATGTTGATCTCGTTGCCTGGCTACGAAATCCACAAGCCGCCAAAAGCGCCGGCGCATTCTCGTTCGATGACAGGTTCGGATCGGGCTCGGCGCGCAACGCGCCGTCGATCAGGTATCCCTCGCGTCCCGTCTTCCGTCCGGCGCGAACGGATTTCGACGCCGAGTTTGGTCACATCGAAAGCCAGCTGGCCGAGCTGTCGCCGGATGCGCAGGCCGACCAGCCCGCCTCGCCGTCCGGGCCCGCGATTCCGCTGCCGAGGTCGCGGCCGGCCGAAGCCAGTCTGGCGCTCAGGGTTGATCCGTCGCCGCCTCCGCCGGCCCGGTCGGATGACCGGACCATGTTCCAGAAGCTGGCCGATATGGTGCCGATGCGCTTTACGCTCGCGTCGTTGACGCCGGGCGACGGCTTGTTCGTCAACAAGCCGGATCTCGGCGCGCTCGGATATGACAACTTTACCGCCGTCTACGACATCTCAGCGCGGACCGTTTATATGCCGAACGGCGCCAAGCTCGAGGCGCATTCAGGCCTCGGCGGCCTGATGGACAATCCAGCCTCGGTCGCCATGCGCATGGTCGGGGCGACGCCGCCGAACGTCTATGATCTGAAGCCGCGGGAGAAGCTGTTTCACGGTGTCGCGGCGCTTCGCATGACGCCGGTGGGTGATGCCGACACCCTCGGACGAACCGGATTGCTGGTGCACTCCTACCTGCTCGGGCCCAACGGCGATTCCAACGGCTGCGTCTCGATCAAGGAATACGACAAGTTCCTGCAGGCCTATCGAAACGGGCAGGTCAAGCGCCTCGTCGTGGTGCCGAGCCTGAGTGAGGGCTTGACCGCGTCGCGACGTTCGACGTCGCCATCATGATTGCGAATAACGTCTCCAATTCCGATACGCCGCTGCGGGCCACGTTCAAGATCAGTTTGAACGGCAAGACGGTATCGATCGGTACCGTCGGCCAGGCCTATCAGTTTATCACCAATCTGAGCTCGGTCGAATGGATCGAGTTCAAGTCGTTGCACGCCGATGCGGTCCGTACGCTGCGAGGCGCCGCTGACAATGCGATGCTGACGGTGCAGGCGACCGCCGCGTTGCGCGCGCTGTTCGTTCGCGCCAAGCTGCTTTGACGATGTAGCCCCATAAGAGCTATCATTTTCGTTGGCCATCTCGCGGCGTGGCCAGTCATTTCAGATCGATTTTTATCAAGGATGGCAGCTGCATGAGTCTGGGTGACATTCGCAATCTCGACTACACCATTCTGCTGTGTTCGAAGATGCAGGAGACCAGGCAGTTCTATCTCGACGTGATGGGCTTTCCGCTCGCTCACGACAGTGAGAACTGGGTCAGCTTTCAGGTCGGCTCCGCGCTGCTCACCTTGAGGCCGCGCGGTCCCTGGGCTGCGTGGCACGATGGTCCGTTTGCTCCCGGCTCGGCTGCGGTCCAGCTCGCCTTCCGGGTTGCGCCGCATCTGATCGATCCCTGTTATGCGACGTTGCAATCCAAGGGGGTGACGATCCTGAGCCCGCCCCGGGACATACCGAGCTGGCACCATCGTGCGCTGTTCTTCCGCGACCCCGAGGACAACGTCATCGAACTCTACGCCGAGGTATAGGTCCTTGCAGGTCTCTCGTCATCCTGAGGTGCGCGCCCTTGCGCGCCTCGAAGGATGAATGTGCCCGTGGCCCATCCTTCGAGGCTCGCTACGCTCGCACCTCAGGATGACGGGAGCGTTCAATCAACCGAAACACGCCACACCTTAGCTGATCTCTTTGCGCACGATCGCAGCTGCCTCGCACATCGCCTTCAGCTTTCCGAATGCGACGTGGCGCGGCATGTATTTCATGCCGCAATCGGGCGCCACCACCAGGCGTTCGGCCGCGACATGCTTGAGGCCGTTGCGGATGCGATCGGCGACGATGGCGGCCGTCTCGATCTCGGGATTACCGAGATCAAGCACGCCCAGCATGATCTTCTTCGATGAGAGATCCTTGAGCACACCGAGATCGAGCTTCGGCTGCGCGGCCTCGATCGAAATCTGTTCGGCGCTGGTGTCGGCGAGTTCGGCGAGGAACGAATAACCCGCCGGCTTGGTCGAACCCGGCACGACCGCGGCATAGCCGAAGCACAGATGCACGACCGTCGGCACAGTGATGCCGGCCAATGCGCGGTTGATGGCCTTGACGGCATAGCGCCTTGCGAGGTCCGGATTGTTGCGGACCCAGGGCTCGTCGAGCTGGATCACGTCGGCGCCGGCCTTTTGCAGGTCCAGTGCTTCGGCGTTGACGGCTTCCGCAAACGCCATCGCGAGTTCTTCGTCGTCCTTGTAGAACTCGTTCCTGGCCTGCTGGCTCATCGTAAACGGGCCGGGCAGCGTGATCTTGGCCGCGCGGTCGGTGTTCTTGCGCAGGAATTCCATGTCGTGGAGCTCGACCGGGCCGTTGCGCTTCACCGGGCCGACCACGCGCGGCACGGGCGTCGCATGTCCGCTGCGCGAGGTGATCATCGCCGGTTTCTCGTCATCTATGCCTTCAAGCGCGGTCGCAAACCGGTTGGAATAGCTTTCGCGGCGGATTTCGCCGTCGGTGACCACGTCGATGCCGGCGCGCTCCATGTCTCTGACGGCGACGATGGTGGCGTCGTCCTGCGCTTCCTGCAGATGCTGCGGCGGCAGCCGCCACATCGCATGCATGCGCGTACGCGGAACCACCTTCGACAGCATCGCGCGGTCCACCAGCCATTCCGGTTGCGGATAGCTTCCGACCACCGTGGTCGGCAGCAAATGCCTCGGCAGGTTCATCACGATCTCCTTGCTCTTGTTGTTGTCGCGTCGGTCCTCTTGCAGGCGGTGGCGATCATGGCTTTTCACCTCATCGATGGCATCATAATTGCCCAATCGGATGCCTGGATAGGGCCTAGTGTCGCTTCGCGCCGCGAGAACGGGAGAAAACCGTCGACTTCCGATCGCAACAGGAACAGAGTCGTTTTGCCGCTGCTCGTCGCAATCCGTCGGGTTGACGCGGTGGATAGGTGGACGAGTTTGACGACCTCACGTGATCAGTAAACGGCAACCGGCGCGCCTGCCAAACGCGGTGTCGGCATGACCGCGCCCTGGTGGCAGAATGGCGTGATCTATCAAATCTACCCGCGTTCCTTTCAGGACACCAATGGTGACGGCATAGGCGACCTCAGAGGGATCGAGCGGCGGCTCGATGATCTTGTCAGCCTTGGCGTCGATGCGATCTGGATCTCCCCGATCTATCCGTCGCCGATGGTTGATTTTGGCTATGACGTTGCCGACTATTGCGCCATCGATCCACGCTTCGGGACGCTGGCAGACTTCGATGACGTGCTGATGCAAGCCCATCGGCGGGGGCTCAAGGTTCTGCTCGATTTCGTGCCCAACCACACGTCCGACCAGCATCCATGGTTCGTCGAGAGCCGCGCTTCGCGGCAAAATCAGAAAAGAGATTGGTACATCTGGCACGATGCTGCGGCTGACGGCGGACCGCCCAATAACTGGATCAGCGATTTCGGCGACTCGGCCTGGGAATGGGACGAAACCACCGGACAATATTACTACCACGCCTTCCTGAAGGAGCAGCCGGATCTCAACTGGCGTCATCCAGCCGTGCGGGCAGCGATGTATGACGTGATGCGTTTCTGGTTCGATCGCGGCGTCGACGGCTTCCGCATCGACGTGCTCTGGCACATGGTGAAGGCCGCAGACTTCCCGAACAATCCGCCCAACCCGGCCTATCGGCCCGAAATGGGTGAAATGCACCGCCTGCTTCAACTCCATTCCACAGACCAGCCCGAGGTGCACCGGATCGCCGCCGAAATGCGCGACATCGCCGACGGCTATGGCGCCAGGGGACAAGGCGAACGGGTTCTGATCGGTGAGATCTACCTGCCGGTCGATCGTCTGATGCACTATTACGGCGGTGAGCGCCCGGAGGTGCACTTGCCCTTCAATTTCCAGCTCATCGATACGCCGTGGCAGGCGCGCGCCCTGGCGGCTGTCATCACCAGCTATGAGGCAGCGCTACCTTTGGGTGGCTGGCCAAACTGGGTGCTCGGCAACCATGACCGGCCGCGCGTTGCGGCCAAGCGTGGGCAGGCCCAGGCCCGCGTCGCTGCGGTGCTGTTGTTGACGCTCCGTGGCACGCCCACGCTCTACTATGGCGACGAACTTGGTTTGAGCGATGTCATGATCGAAGCGTCGCAAGTACGGGATCCGCGCGAGTTGCGTGAGCCCGGTCTGGCGTTGGGCCGGGATCCCGTGCGCACGCCGATGCCATGGGATGACAGCGAAAATGCCGGTTTCACCACAGCGCATCCGTGGCTGCCGCTCAATGCCGACTGGCCGACGCGCAACGTGGCGCGAATGTCGGAGGAACCTCAATCCATCCTGACGCTTTATCGTCGGTTGCTTGCGCTCAGACGCAATCGCCGCGCTTTGTCGATCGGCAACTTCGTTCTGTTGAATGTGGACGACGAAATGCTGGTTTACGAACGCCGGCACGGTTCGGAGCGGCTGATTGTGGCGCTCAACCTCGGCGCACAATCGCATCGACTGCCGTTGCCGGATTGGGGGCGCGGGAGCCGGGTGCTGCTGTCCACGGTCGCGGATGCGGCGCTGGTCGAAGACGGTGCCCTCCTGCTAGGGTCGAATGAAGCTGTCGTGCTCGAGGCCGGATAGCCCGCAGCAGAGAAGGATGATCACGTGCGCATTGCCATGCTGGCGCCGATCTCCTGGCGGACACCGCCGCGCCATTACGGCCCCTGGGAGCAGGTGACTAGTCTCTTGACCGAGGCCTTGGTCGCGCGCGGTGTCGACATCACCCTGTTCGCCACCAAGGACAGCCGGACGGCGGGCAAGCTCGATGCCGTCTGCCCTGCGCCCTATTCCGAGGATACCGCGATCGACGCGAAGGTGTGGGAGATGCTCCATGTCGCCCATGTCTTTGAGCAGGCTGGTCAGTTCGACTTGATTCACAACCAGGCCGATTTCGTCCCGCTCGCCTTCTCGCGGCTGGTCGGAACCCCTGTCGTAACGACGATCCACGGTTTCTCTTCCGCGCGCATCCTGCCCGCCTACAAGGAATACGAAGAACGCGTCCACTATGTTGCCATCAGCGACGCCGATCGCCATCCGGACCTGCGCTATGCCGCAACAATCCACCATGGCATCCCGCTGGAGGATTTCCCGTTCGACCCGCACGGCAGCGAAGATCTGCTCTTCTTCGGTCGCATTCACCCGGACAAGGGGGCGGCTGAAGCGATCGCTGCGGCAGATCGATCCGGCCGGAAATTGATCATGGCCGGCATCGTCCAGGACCAGAATTACTACGACGAGCACGTAGCGACCGCACTCGACGACGAATCCGTAGTCTATCTTGGCCCGGTTGGCGGAACGGTACGCGCGAAGACTCTGGGCTCCGCGCGGGCGCTGCTTCACCTCATCAATTTCGACGAGCCGTTCGGTCTGTCGGTGGTGGAAGCGCTCGCCTGCGGAACGCCGGTCATCGCCCGCAACCGCGGATCGATGCCCGAGCTCATAGACGATGGCGTGACCGGATTTCTGGTCGACAGCCTCGATGCGGCGGTCGATGCGATAGCTCGCATCGACGAGATCGATCGCGCTGCTTGCCGTGCCGCGGTATCGGCGCGTTTCACGGTAGACCGCATGGCAGATAGATATCTGGACCTGTACCGGTCAATCCTCGGCTGAGAACCGGGGCCTGCAGCCCTGGCGGTCACTCCGCCTCCAGATTGTAGTCATGGCGCAAAGCCTTCTGGATATCGAGCGCGGCGCGTGCCGCCGCGTTGGCATCGGCGTCGCCCGCGGACACCACGCACATCGACCAATTGTTCTCAGCCCGCTCATCCGTGGCGCGATTGATGGCGATCCCGCGAACGCTGGAGCAGCCGGGTTCATTGCGGAGCTTTGCCAACGCATGTGCCTGCAAGTCTTGCATCGAAAGCAGGATCTTCGCCATGCAGATCTTTACCTGTGCGGGGGGCCTTACTTCGCGGATTTCGCGATCTTGTGTTCGAGGTGGCCGGTCTCGTAATCCCGGCGAAGCTGGCTCAGCGAGGTCTCGTTGAGCTGAAGCAAAACGTCGCTCAGCTTCTCGGTTGCCGGATAACCGGCGGCGAATCCTTGTCCGTAAATCTTGCGAAACGTGCCAACCAGCGTGGCGCCGTGCTTGTGGCTGATTTCGCCATCGTGGTTGCGGTGGCGATTGTCGAGACCTGTCTTGCTCATGTCGCGCTCCCTTTGCCCTTGGCGGGCAGCATCCTCCCGCTGGGACCAAAGGGCAACCAATGAGTTGGGCCGCTGTCTTGAGCCTCGGTGTCGCCGGCTGACGGCATGCCATCCGTGGCCGCCAATGCCCAAAGGCGAAGCAGCAGTCCGGGGAACTACCTACGAAGATCGAGAAATCTTAGCCGCCCGTTATTCTTAAGCCCGATTCATTCCTTGTTTACCGCTTTTCATAACCCTGGTTTGGCGGCGAAACGTCAACTTGCTCCGCGACATAGGGGATCGATGATGTTGCGTACCAATTTGGCGCGCATGTTCGGAGCGCTCAGCGCGACCAATGAAGCCATCCTGCGGGCTAAATCGGAGGATGAGCTTTTTCAAAGGGTTTGCGACGCTGCGGTGTTTGGCGGCAAGTTCCTCGGCACGGGCATGCTGCTCGCCGACGGCAGCGGGCGGTTGCGTTGTGTTGCCGGCGCCGGCCTTGGCGTCGATACGCTGAAGAACGCGGACAATGCCAGTTCGGTCCACGCGGATTCGGACGATGGCACGGGCCTGGCTCCGTCCGCATTTCGTACCGGACGCTCGTTCGTCTCCAACGATTACACCAACGACGAACGGACCAAGCGCTGGCATGTCCAGGCGCGTCAGATCGGAGCCCGGTCGGCCGCTGCCGTGCCGATCAAGCGACACGAAAAACCGATCGGCGTATTGCTGTTTTATCTGGAACAACCCGATGCTTTGAACGAAGAAACGGTCGGCCTGCTCGAGCGCATGGCGGAAAACGCCTCCTTTGCACTGGACAATTTTGACCGCGACAAGGCCACGGCGCGCATCACCCGGATGTTCGCCGCGCTCACCGCGACCAACGAAGCGATCATGCGGGCGCGTTCGGAAGACGAGATGTTCACGCGCGTCTGTGAGGCCACGGTCGAGCAGGGAAAACTGCTGGGCGCCGCCATCTTCCTGCCCGAGCCTGACACCACCTGGTTCAGGCTGGCCGCGCAGGCGAGCGTCTATCCCGAGATCACCGCGAGCCTGCGTTTCTCGTGCGATCCCGCGATCCCACAAGGACAGGGCATGGGCGGGACGGCATTCCGGACAGGCAAGCCTTGTCTCAGCAACGACGTGCCCAACGATCCGCGCTCGCGCCCGTGGTTGCCGCTGGTGGAGAAAGCCGGGCTGGCGGCATGTGCGGTGTTCCCGCTGTCCGCCGGCGCCAGGACCGTAGGGGTCATGTACTTCTTCTTTGGCGGCGGCGACCGGCTCGATGACGAGATGACCGCCCTGATGGGGCGGATCGTCGAAAACGTCTCGTTCGGGCTGGATGGGCTGACGCAGGAAGCCGAGCCAAGCGCTGCCGAACGGCAGAAGGAGCGGATTGCGCGCCTGCTCGCCGCCCTGGGCGCCACCAACGAAGCGATCATGCGGGCAACCACGCGCGAGGAGTTGTTCCGGCGGGTATGCGAAGCGGCGGTGCTGGGCGGTGATTTCACCTCCACGGTCATTGCGCTGGCGCGCCCCGACGACGAGTTTCTGAAGGTGGTCGCGGCGGCGGGGCCCGGACGGGATCGCGTGATCGATCTCCGCTTGTCCGCGCATGCGCATCACCCGGAAGGACTGGGCGTTACCGGCATCGCGATGCGTACGCGCAAGGCGTGCATCAGCAATGACTATCTCGCCGACTTTCCGGTGAACAGCCACTTCTACAATCGCGCCAGGGACCGTGCGACCATGTCGGGCGCGGCATTGCCGCTGATGCGCGGCGGAGAGGCGCTTGGCGCGCTGTTGTTCCTGTCGAGGGAACGCAACGCATTCACGCCTGAATTGACCGAGCTGCTGCAGCGCCTTGCCGACAATGTCGCGTTCGCATTGGAGAATTTTGAGCGCGCCGACGCGAAAACGATCGCGGATCAGCGCATCGAATATCTCGCCTCCCACGACAGCCTCACGGATCTGCCGAACCGCGAATCGTTCAACCAGCTGCTGCACTTTGCAATCGAGTCGGCGCGGCGCCAGGATCGGCAATTGGCCGTGCTGTTCATCGATCTCGACCGTTTCAAGGTCATCAACGATTCGCTCGGCCATGACGCCGGCGACCGGCTGTTGGCCGAGATCGGCGCCCGGCTGCGGCGCAGCGTTGCGCGCTTGCGACGTCGTCGCCCGGCTTGGCGGTGACGAGTTCGTCCTCATTCTGGAGGATGTTTCCGGGCGGGAGGACGTCGAAGGCGTCGCGCGCGACCTGCTGAGAATTTTGAGTGAGCCGATCCAGCTCAGCGGTCACGAATGTAACGTCACCGCCTCGCTTGGCGTGGCGATCTATCCGGCTGATGGCACCGACATTCAGACCCTGACCGCGAATGCCGACACAGCGATGTATCTCGTCAAGGGCGATGGCAAGGACGGATTCAGGTTTTTCACTCGCGACACCAGGACCCAGCCCATCGAGCGGCTCACGATGGAAACCAACCTCCGGCATGCGCTGGAGCGCAACGAGCTGCTGCTGCATTATCAGCCCAAGATCGATCTGAACACCGGCGAGATCACCGGCGTCGAGGCGCTGCTCCGCTGGCGGGCTCCGGACGGAGCCATGCTGCCGCCGTGCCAGTTCATTCCGCTTGCCGAAGAAACCGGCCTGATCGTTCCGATCGGCCTTTGGGTGCTCAGGGAAGCCTGCGCGCAGAACATGATTTGGCAGCGCCAGGGGATGCGGCCGGTCTCGATGGCGGTCAACCTTTCCCCGCGCCAGTTCGTCGACGAGCGCCTTTTGCATGACATCGATGCGGCGCTGGCGATCAGCGGCATGCCGCCGAACCTGCTCCAGCTCGAAGTCACCGAAAGCATGGTGATGCAGAACGTCGCGCGCGCCGTGCGTGTGCTGGACGGCATCGAGGGGCGGGGCATTCATATCGCCATCGACGATTTCGGCACCGGTCACTCCTCGATGTCGCTGATGAAGCAATTCCCGATCGACACCATCAAGATCGATCGATCCTTCGTTCGCGACCTCGCGGAGGACATGGAGGACCAGGCGATCGCGCAGGCCATCATCAGCATGGGCAAGGCGCTCGGCATGACGGTCGTGGCCGAGGGCGTGGAGACCATCGAGCAGCAGGCGTTTTTGCGCCGGCACGGCTGCGACGAGATGCAGGGCTACCTGTTCAGCAAGCCGCTGCCGCCGGGCGGCATTGCGGATCTGCTGCGGCCGCCTCATGCGGCGTCGCCCCGCTGCAGCCGGGCGCCGAGGGTGAACCCAAAGCAGCAGAGCTTGCGATCGACCAGTGAAGGCCGCGGAACCTCGCTCGGTGCCGAGGGAGGCGACGTCACATTCAGTAGTGACAAGCCCCCAGCCTTCGGGTAGATATTTCGCATGCGAACTAAATTCCAAAAGCGCGTCCGCCAGTGACCTCCCGCCCGGACCGCCGGCTGGTCTTTCTGCTCAACGTCGCCCAGCGCCGGCTGCAGCGATGGGTCGCGGCGAAGACCGAGAGGAACGGGGTGACGGCCGCGCAGTCCGGCCTGCTCTTTATCCTCGGTCAACACGACGGGGCGCTGATGGGCGAGGCGGGTGCGGCGCTGGTCCTCGGTCCGCCCGGCATCAGCGGCCTGGTGGACCGGATGACGGCGGCTCGCCTGATCGAGCGGCGCGCCGATCCGGATGACGGCCGCGCGTGGCGGCTTTGGCTGACGCCGGTCGGCCGCGTGGCACTGGCGCAGTCGAAGGCCGGGCTTGCCGAAATCAATGCACGCCTCGCCGAGGGATTCACCGACGCCGAAATCGAAATCGTCGCGCGCTGGCTCACCAGTTTTCAAACCAGGTTTCCAAGAGGAGAAGTGCAATGACCGAACACATCAAAATCGAAAACGACGGCGGCATCCTGACCCTGACGATGGCGCGGCCCGACAAGAAGAACGCGCTGACCAACGCAATGTACGGCGCGCTGGCGGACGCAATCGAGGGCGCCGAAACCGATCCCGCCGTCCGCGTGGTCCTGATCCGGGGCGAAGGCGACATGTTCACTGCCGGCAACGACGTCGGCGAGTTCGCGGCGATTGCCACCGGCCAGATGCAGGGCGAGCGGCACGTCAGCCGCTTCCTGAAATCGCTCGCACAATCCAGCCGTCCGCTGGTTGCCGCGGTCCACGGACGCGCCGTCGGCGTCGGCACCACGATGTTGCTGCATTGCGATCTCGTGGTGCTGGCCGACAACGCGCTGCTTTCAACACCGTTCGTCAATCTGGCACTGGTGCCGGAAGCCGCATCCAGCTTGCTGATGCCGCTTCGGATCGGTTATGCGCGCGCCTTTGAGATGTTTGCGCTCGGCGAATCCGTGAATGCTGCCTCCGCGCTGGCGTGGGGCATTGCCAACCGTGTCGTGCCGCTCGACCGGCTCGATGCCGAGGCAAAGGCGCTTGCGGGACGTCTCGCCAGGCAACCGGCCGGTGCCGTCAGCACGACCAAGCGGCTGATGCGCAATCCCGAGATGTTGATGGCGCAAATACTGGCAGAGAGTGAACGGTTCGCGGAACGGTTGAAGACGATGGAGGCGCGCGAAGCCTTCACGGCATTCGCCGAGCGCCGCCCGCCGGATTTCTCAAAGCTTGCGGCAACTTGACCCTATCGGACGCCCCCGCTACCTCTTTTCCCTAGCCGGCGGCCCGTGTGGCGATGCATCCGAGTGGTGCATCGCCCGCAACCATCCCACTTCATCATTGTGATGGGAGGCGTGCCGGCAACGCGCGGGGGAAACCAATGAACAATAATAATGACGCTGCCGAATTCGATTACGTCATCGTCGGCGCCGGCTCGGCCGGCTGCGTGCTCGCCAACCGGCTGAGCGCGGACGGCAAGCATTCGGTGTTGCTGCTGGAGGCCGGACCAAAGGACAGCAATCTCTGGATCCACGTGCCGATCGGCTACGGCAAGCTGTTCAAGGAAAAGTCCGTCAACTGGATGTACCAGACCGAGCCCGAGCCGGGCTTGAACGGCCGGCAGGTGTTTCAGCCGCGTGGCAAAGTGCTGGGCGGCTCGAGCTCGATCAACGGTCTGCTCTATGTGCGCGGCCAGCACGAGGATTATGATCGCTGGCGCCAGCGCGGCAATGCCGGCTGGGGTTATGACGACGTGCTGCCCTATTTCAAAAAGGCCGAGAACCAGCAGCGCGGCGGCGACAAGTATCACGGCACAGGCGGCCCGCTGCCGGTATCGGATTGGCGCCATGCCGATCCGCTCTCGGAAGCTTTTGTCGTTGCGGCGGCTGAGGTCGGCATTCCCACCAATCCGGATTTCAACGGCGCGACCCAGGAAGGCGCCGGATTTTTCCAGACCACGACGCAGCGCGGCCGCCGCGCCAGTTCGGCGTTCTCCTATCTTCGCCCCGCCAGGAACCGCAGCAATCTGCACATCGAAACCTCGGCATTGGCGCAGCGCATTTTGTTCGAAGGCCGCCGCGCCAAAGCGGTCGAGTACAAGCAGGAAGGCCGCGTTCGCATTGCGCGGGCGCGCAGGGAAGTCCTGGTCTCCAGCGGCGCATATAATTCGCCGCAATTGCTGCAGCTCTCCGGCGTCGGGCCCGCCGACCTCCTGAAGAGTCACGGCATCGAGGTGGTCCTCGACGCGCAAGGCGTCGGCAACGACCTGCAGGATCATTTGCAGGTCCGGCTGGTGACGCGTTGCGCCCAATCCATCACGCTGAACGACATCGTCAACAATCCGGTTCGGCGGGTGATGGCCGGCCTGCAATATGCGGCGTTCCGCAAGGGCGCGCTGACGATCGCGGCCGGCACCTCGGGCGCGTTCTTCAAGACCAGTCCGCGGCTGGCCTCGCCCGATATCCAGATTCACTTCCTGCCGTTCTCGACCGACAAGATGGGCGAGAAGCTGCATGCGCAATCGGGCTTCACGGCCTCGGTCTGCCAGCTGCGCCCCGAAAGCCGCGGCTCGCTGCGCATCAAGAGCGCCGACCCCAGCGTGGCGCCGGAAATCCGTATCAATTATCTCGCGACCGAAACCGACCGCCGCGCCTTCATCGATGGCATCAGGATATTGCGCAAGATTCTCGCGGCGCCCGCGCTAAAGCCGTTTGCGGTCGGCGAGGTCGATCCCGGCCCGAAGGTCGCGAGCGACGACGAGTTGCTGGATTTCTGCCGCCGCACCGGCAGCACGGTCTATCATCCGACCTCGACCTGCCGGATGGGCAACGATCCGCTGGCGGTGGTCGATCAGCGTCTGAAAGTGCGCGGCATCGAGGGCCTGCGCGTGGTCGATGCTTCCATCATGCCGGATCTGATGTCGGGCAATACCAACGCGCCCACCATCATGATCGCCGAAAAGGCCTCCGACATGATTTTGGAGGATGCGCGCTAACCCCTGTACGCCCGCACCCGCTTGATCATCTGCTCGACATGCGCGATCGGGGTTTCCGGCTGGATGCCGTGGCCGAGATTGAAGATCAGCCGGCCGCTGGCGTAATTCGCCAGCACGTCGTCGACCGCACGATCGAGCGCCGCACCGCCGGCGATCAGCGCCAGCGGATCGAGATTGCCCTGCACGGCGACGCGGTTCTGCACGCGCTCGCGGATCAATGACGGCTCGGCCGCCCAGTCGATGCTGACGGCATTGACGGCGGTCGCCTCGACGTAAGCCGGCAGCATTGCACCTGCGCCGCGCGGAAAGCCGATGATCCTGGCGTCGGGCACTTGCGCCCGCACGCCCGCGACGATGCGTTTGGCCGGCTCGATCGACCAGCGCCGGAATTCGCGCGGCGGCAGCACGCCGGCCCAGGTGTCGAAGATCTGCAGCACGTCGGCGCCGGCCTTGAGCTGGCCGAGCAGATACTGGATCGAATTCTCGACCAGCACGTCGATGATCTTCGAAAACGCCTCGGGATGGCGATAGGCCATCATCCGGGCCGGCGCCTGGTCCGGCGTGCCCTGGCCCGCGACCATGTAGGTCGCCACCGTCCACGGCGCGCCGCAGAAGCCGATCAGCGCGATGTTGGGATCGAGCTCGCGGCGAACGCGGCGCAGCGCTTCATACACCGGTTCGAGTTTGCCGAAGTCGGCCTGCGTGGCTAGGCCCGTCACCTGCTCCGGCGTATCCATGGGGTCGAGCCGCGGGCCTTCGCCGGCCTCGAAGCGTACGGAACGGCCGAGCGCGTAGGGGATGACGAGAATGTCGGAAAAGATGATCGCGGCATCGAAGTTGAAACGGCGGATCGGCTGCAGCGTCACCTCGGCGGCGTATTCCGGCGTGAAGCACAGATCGAGAAAGCCGCCCGCCTTGGCGCGCAGTTCGCGATACTCGGGCAGATAACGCCCGGCCTGCCGCATCATCCAGACCGGCGGCACCGGCTGACGGTGGCCGGACAACACGTCGAGAAACGGCTTCTGGGATATCTGGGTCAACAAAAGGTTCCTGCGTGAAAGGCTGATATTTGATGCCTCTGATAACAGCAGGTTCCAGCTTGGCCAAGGCGAGATATGGAACAGGCGCAGATCGGGGACGTTATCTCGGCAATGGAGGAACCACATGGCTGAGAAATTCAATCCCGCGGCGCATGACAAGCACGCCGATGACCCCCGTGACGCGCTGTTGGCCGATCGGGAAATGCACGAAAAACTCGATGCGGGGCTGGAGGGCAGTTTTCCGGCCTCAGATCCCGCCAGCGCCGCGCAACCGGCGCCGTCGAAACATGACGGCGATCGCGCCAACGTAACGCTGTGGGACAAGGTGCTCGCGGTTTTCCGCTAGCACTTACTGGCGGGTGATGTGATGAAGCCTGAATTCAACCACGCCGCCAACAACTCGCCGCGTAGCGGCAGTTCGAAGAAAGTCGCGCCTGTGGTCTGGGCCGTGATCGTGGCTGCTATGATCGCGCTCGCGATCTGGTTTGGCATACGCGCGTAGTGCAATTGCAGCGCGCGTGATTGCCCCGGAACAATTCATATCACCGCGAATTGCTCCCAGATAACACAGAGATTCACAGAGAGGAACATGTGATGATCAAGCATCTTGTCATGGCTGCCGTCGCGGTAGCCGGAATTTCCTTCGTTCAGCCGGTGAGTGCGCAAGACGTGGGCGTCGGCGTTGGACCGGCGGGCGTTGGCGTCACCGTCGGCCGCGCCGACCGTGACCGCTATCGCGACCGCGAAGTGATCCGTGAGCGTGAGTACCGTGATCGCGATGAGACCGTCGTGATCAAGCGCAAGCGCGATTACGATCCTGACCGCAAGGTCATCATCGAGCGCGAGCGCTAGTAGAGCGTTTTAGCGTTGAGTTTGGTGGAACGGCCTCCCTGGTGGGGGCCGTTTCCCGTTGTCGCCTCAATAATGCGGCGGCCGTTCGTTGACCGGACCGGTGATATTGCTTTCGGCATCCTGCAGCCGATCCTTCAGCTCCGCGAGCTGGCGCGTCAGGGCGTCGATCTGCTTCCACTGCTCGGTGATGGTCTGGTTCAGCGTCTCGATGGTTACGTCCTGAAACGTCAGCCGCATTTCCAGTGCGTCGATGCGCTCGCCGAGCGCGTTGGTGTCACTCATGGGAGCCACCGTTGGTTTGCCGCTCCTCCAGGCCGTGGCCCAGCGCTACGCGCTCGTCGAACACGAAGCATTCGCCGCGCCAGCGGCTTTGTTCTTTCGGCACGCCGTCCAGATAACGCAGGATGCCGCCTTTGAGGTGATAGACTTCGTTAAATCCATGCGCCAGCAAATAGGCGCTGGCCTTTTCGCAGCGAATGCCGCCGGTGCAGAACATCGCGATCTTGCGGTGCTTGGCCGGATCGAGCTGCCGCGCGGCAAAATCCTTGAACTGCCCAAAACTCCTGATGCCGGGATCGACCGCGCCTTCGAACGTCCCCATCGCGACCTCGAAGGCGTTGCGGGTGTCGATCACGAGCGTATCCGGCGCTGATATCAGCGCGTTCCAGTCGGCCGGCTCCACATAGGTGCCGACCTGCCGGGTCGGGTCGGCAATTGCGTCGCCCAGTGTTACGATTTCCTTCTTGAGCCGGATCTTCAGCCGCGCAAACGGCATCGCGGCGGCCTGCGAGAATTTGAGTTCGAGGTTGTCGAGCCGGCCGCCGAACAGGGCGCCGGTCTGCAACGCCTCGGCCAGGGCGTCGATCGCTATGGCGTCTCCGGCCAACGTCCCATTGATGCCTTCATGCGCCAGCAGCACGCTGCCTTTCAGCCCGAGGCCCGCGCAGAACGCGCGCAAGGGCTCGCGCAGCTCCCGGAAATCCGGCAGCGCAGCGAATTGGTAGAAGGCGGCGACCTTGAGGGGCATGGCGACCGTTTATCAGGCGGGCAGGGGAGGGGAAACCCTGCAAAATCAGCCGCCAGCCCCTGCGTTTGCCGGCCTGCCCTCGTGGCCAAATCTCTGGCATACCAGCCATTGCCCTGCCCGGGATGAATATGCCAAGAACCCACACTTAGCCCGCGCCTGACCCCGGCGTGGCCAAAGAAAACGCTGAAAAGAAAGCTTTCCTGATGAGGAATTTCCATTTCGCCGGCCGCTCGACGGTCCATGCCCAGAACGCGATGGTGGCGACCTCGCATCCCGCCGCGGCGCTGGTGGCGGTCGACGTGATGCGCGCCGGCGGCACCGCCGCGGACGCCGCGGTCGCAGCCTGCGCACTGCTCGGCGTCATCGAGCCGCAATCGACCGGCATCGGCGGCGATTGTTTCGCGCTGATCCAGCCCAAGGGCGAAGGCAAGATTGTCGCCTATAACGGCTCCGGCCGCGCGCCGATGGCGGCAAACGCCGAATGGTATCTCGAGCGCAAGATCAACTCGGTGCCGCTGACCTCGGCGCACGCCGTCAGCATTCCAGGCAGCATCGACGCCTGGGATACGATCCTGCGCGATCACGGCAAGATGGGGCTCGATACCCTGCTGCAGCCCGCGATCAAGGCCGCCGAAGAAGGCTACATCGTCGCCCCGCGCATCGCCTTCGACTGGAAGAACGGTTTCGAGAAACTCAAGAACGGCACCAACACCGAGCGCTATCTGCTGCCGCACGGCAAGCCGGCCGCCGCCGGCGATGTGATCCACCAGCCGGAACTCGGCAAGACGCTGCGCGCGATCGCCAAGAACGGCCGCGACGCGTTCTATACCGGCGAGATCGCCGCCGACATGGTCGATACCCTGCGCGGCATCGGCGGTCTGCACACGCTGGAGGATTTCGCAGCCCACTCGACCGAGACGACCTCGCCGATCGGCACCATCTATAAGGGCCACGACGTCTGGCAGTGCCCGCCGAACGGCCCGGGCATCACCATGCTTGTCATGCTCAACATCCTCTCCCGCTTCGACCTGACGAAATATCCCGCGCTGAGCGTCGAGCGTTTTCATCTCGAGGCCGAGGCCGCGCGCATCGCCTACATGATGCGCGAGCAGTACATCGGCGACCCCGCGCAGGTTCACGTCGATGTCGCCGGCATCCTCGCCAAGGAGTTCGCCGAAGAGCACATCAGCAAGATCCGGATGGACGGACTGCTCGACCTGCCGAACGTCGCGCCGCCGATGAATCCATCCACCGTCTACATCACCGTGGTCGACAAGGACCGCAACGTCTGCTCGTTCATCAACTCGATCGCGCACTCGTTCGGCTCGGCGATCGTTTCCAACAACACCGGCGTGCTGCTGCAGAACCGCGCCGGCGGTTTCCGGATCCAGCCCGGCCATCCCAATTGCATCGCGCCGGGCAAGCGGCCGCTGCATACGATCATCCCGAGCCTGGTGACCAAAAACGGCCGCGCGCTGATGCCGTTCGGCGTGATGGGCGGGCAGTATCAGCCGGTGGGCCAGAGCCATGTGCTGACCAACATGCTCGACTATGGCTGCGACGTGCAGGAAGCGATCGATATGCCGCGCGGCCTGCATTACGAGGGCGTCTACCAGCTCGAGGACAGCGTGCCGGCTGACATCGTCGAGGGCCTGAAGAAGATCGGGCACAAGACCACCAGCGTGGTCGGCCCGCTCGGCGGCGGCCAGGCGATCTGGATCGACTGGGACAAGGGCACGCTGGCCGGCGGTTCCGATCCCCGCAAGGATGGTTGCGCGCTGGGATACTAAAGCGATCGGGCAGGCTTGCTGCCCGCCGCTGTCTCTCACCTCATCGACCTCGGAACCAGTTCCCATCGCTTTCGTTAAGCGATGGGCGCAGGCGTGCGCCGGTTTGTCCCCCGCGTCAGCCCCCTGAGGTCCGCCATCAGCGTTCTCGATACCGACGACACCGAACAGGCCGATCTGCGCGGCGGCCAATCACCGTGGTTTGCGGCGGCCGGACTTCCAGCGCGCCGTGAGGTGAGCGAGAATCTCAAATGCGATGCGCTGATCGTCGGCGCGGGGATCACGGGATCGCTGGTCGCCGAGCGCCTGACGCGCCAAGGGCTCGACGTCGTGATCGTCGATCGCGAGTTGCCGGGTCGCGGCAGCACCGCCGCCAGCACTTCGATGCTGCTGTGGGAAATCGACCGCTCGCTGACGGAGCTGACGGAGGCTTATGGTTTCGAGCGCGCCTCGCGCGCCTATCGCGCCAGCCTGAACGCGGTCACCGGCCTGAGATCGCTGGTAGCACAGCTCGGCATTGCCTGCGACCTGCATGACAGGGAGTCGCTTTATTTGGCGGCCGGTGACACCGGCGGTGAGTTGATCGAAGAGCATCGTTTGCGCCAGCGCGCCGCTCTGCCCGGCGATTATCTCGACCATGCCAGGCTGCTGGAAATTTATGGAATTGCGCGGGCCGGCGCGATCGTATCAAAGGGCGCCGCCGATGCCGATCCGATGCAACTGGCGCGCGGGCTTCTCAAGGCGTCTGTTGCGCGGGGCGCCCGTTCGTTTGAAGGCGATGCCGTGGCGTTCGATCCTGGGGGACGTTCGGTCGGTGTCGCCATGGCCAATGGCCGTGAGATCGAGGCGCGTTCGGTGATACTCGCGACCGGCTATACGATGCCGGATATCGTCAATTCGACGGTGCATGCGGTGTCATCGAGCTGGGCGATTGCGACCACGCCGCAGCCGCAGAACATCTGGAAAGACGCCGCGCTGATCTGGGAGAACAGCAAGGATTATCATTATGCGCGCACGACGCGGGCAGGGCGGATCATCATCGGCGGCGAGGACAGTGACGATGTGATCGAGCCGGAGGCGCGCGACCGCCTGATCCCCGAGAAGTCCAGGATTCTCGCACAAAAACTTGCGGCGCTATGGCCGATCGCAAACACCGAAATCGAATTCCGCTGGTCCGGCACGTTCGACACCACGCACGACGGGCTGCCGCTGATCGGCCCGGTGCCCGGACACAAGGGCGTCTTTGCGGCGTACGGCTATGGCGGCAACGGGATCACGTTCAGCTATCTCGCCGCGCAGATGATCGGCGATTTGATTGCCGGCGCGAGTTCGCCCTTGCTGCGCGATTTCGCGCTGGACCGGGATGGTGGATCGATCGGTTGACGGTTGCACTATTGGAACCTGGCTCATCGCCACGCGTTGTCCATGCAGTCATCAATCATGGAGGCTGACATGGGTTTCGGAAAAGGCGCGCTTCTCTGGTTAATCGGTATTCCGCTTCCGATCATTTTGCTTCTTGCACTATTCATGAACCGCTAGGTGTTGAGCGTCCGGAGCCCCCAACGGACAATTCCGCAGTGAGGCTCCGGATGCACCTCATTCACCTTGTGGCGCTGTCGAAATGATCCAGGACTTCGCTCCGTGGATCGGAGCCAGCGCCGCTGCCGGCGCGTCGCGCTGGGCGGTCAGGCATTGAAGGAGCAGATTTCGTCGATGGCCGGCCAAAACACCTATCCGCAGGATAACAGATCCGTGGAGCATCACGGCGGTTTCAGCCGCTTCTTCGGTGATCTCGCGAACAAGACGTCGCTGGCGGCTGGCCGCGCCTCCGCGTTCATGGTCGCGGCGGGAGTCGTTTTGGTTTGGGCGATCACGGGGCCGTTGTTTCAATATTCGGACACCTGGCAACTCGTCATCAATACAGGCACGACGATCGTCACCTTCCTGATGGTGTTTCTGATCCAGAACTCCCAGAACCGCGACAGCGCGGCCATTCAGGTCAAGCTGGACGAACTCATTCGCGTCAGCACCGCGCAGAATTCCTTTGTCGGAATAGAACATCTCACCGATGACGAACTCGAGGAAATCCGAGACAGATGCGAGCGGCGCGCCGAAGCTGAAAAGGCCGGCGAAGAGTCCGTGAAGAAGACAGGCAAGAAAGCCAAAGAGGCTGCGGATCGCGCGGTAGGCTAGGCCGACCCATCGTCGCACAGAGACAATAGCGATCACGCGCCCTCGGAAAAACCGAGGGCGTGCTCGTTGTCGTGTTCAGTCGGTGCTTCCGATGCTTCTCGGCAAGAAGAAGGCAATGCTTCGGAACCAAAGTTCTCACAGCACATTGGTGCGGCATCTGAACAACAATGCGGCACTTGAAATTTCTGCCGTCAGCTTGGAGCGCACTATTATGGATGCAGTCGTTATTCAACCGGGAGTCGATACGGTCGAGCCGTCCGTCTCCGGCGTTTCATGGCCCGCGGTTGCCGCTGGCGCCGTCGTCAGTTGTGCGCTCACGCTGGTATTGCTGGCGTTCGGCATCGGTCTTGGTCTCTCCGTCGTGTCGCCCTGGAGCGGCTCGGGCGTGTCGGCAACGACCTTCAAAATCGGAACGGGCCTTTATCTCATCGTCATTGCGATGCTCGCTTCCTCGATCGGCGGCTATATCGCCGGTCGGCTGCGGACGCGATGGACCGGCGTTCACACCGACGAGGTCTATTTTCGTGACACCGCTCATGGCTTTATCGCCTGGGCTTTCGCTTCCGTGCTCGGCGCGATCCTTCTGGCATCGCCAGCGAGCAGCTTGATTGGCGGCGCGGCGTCCGGCGTAAGCCAGGCGGCGACGACTGCGGCGAGCCAGTCCGGCCCGATGGACGGTTACGTCGACACGCTGCTGCGTGCGGACACGCCGGCGCCGGCCAGCACCGGCAATACGCAGGACCCGCGCGGTGAAATGACCCGCTTGTTCACCTCAAGCTTCCGCAACGGCGGTGAACTGAAAGCGCCCGACAAGACTTACGTTTCGAAGGTCGTTGCTGCGCGAACCGGTCTGAGCCAGGCCGATGCCGAAAAGCGCGTCAATGATGTCGTCACGCAGATCAAGGCAGATGCTGATGCGGCCCGCAAGGCCACCGCGCAACTCGCGTTCTGGCTCGTGGCGTCACTTCTGATCGGCGCGTTCTGCGCAAGCCTTGCTGCGACCGAAGGCGGTGCCCTTCGCGACGGTACATGGCGACGCGCGGCTCACCGCTAACTCTGCAACATGAAAGGAACGTCCCATGCCCATTTTTCTTTGGCTCGTCGGAATTCCGATTCCGCTGATCATCCTGATCCTGCTGCTGCGATAGGCAGTTGAAACCAGAGCTGAAAATCCCCCGCGGTCGCGGGGGATTTTGCCTTCTCGTCATTTCGATGGACCGACGCTTGGTGCCATTGTTTCTAACCAGGAAAATTCATGGCCAAATCTTCCAAGTCAGCCGTCAACGGCAAAGCAATATCCGCCCGGTCGGTAACGATTCACGATCAGAAACTGAGTCGCGGCGAGGGCGGCGAGCTGCATCAGGTTGCGACAGTTGATGTGCCGGTGCTGACCACCGCCCAGGGCGGTCCGGTGTCGGACGATCAGAACTCGCTCAAGATCGGCCCCCGCGGACCTACGCTGCTCGAAGATTTTCATTTCCGCGAGAAGATCTTCCACTTCGACCACGAGCGCATTCCGGAGCGCGTGGTTCATGCCCGCGGCTACGGCGCACACGGCTTCTTCGAGAACTACAAGCCGCTTTCGAAATACACCCGTGCCGACCTGTTTCAACGCGCCGGCGAGCGAACGCCGGCCTTTGTGCGGTTCTCGACGGTGGCGGGCGCAAAGGGCTCGTCCGATCTGGCGCGCGATGTGCGCGGGTTTGCCGTCAAGCTTTATACGCAGGAAGGCAACTGGGACATCGTCGGAAACAACATTCCGGTGTTCTTCATTCAGGACGCGATCAAGTTTCCGGACCTCGTTCATGCGGTGAAGGAAGAGCCGGATTGCGCGTTTCCACAGGCCCAATCAGCCCACGACAATTTCTGGGATTTCATCAGCCTGACCCCCGAAAGCATGCACATGATCATGTGGGTGATGTCGGACCGCGCCATCCCGCGCTCGTTCCGCTTCATGGAAGGGTTCGGCGTCCACACGTTCCGTCTCGTCAATGCGAAGAACGAGTCGACGTTCGTCAAATTCCACTGGAAGCCCAAGCTCGGCCTGCAGTCGGTGTTGTGGAACGAGGCTGTGAAGATCAACGGCGCCGATCCGGATTTCCATCGTCGCGACCTCTGGACCGCCATACGGACCGGAAATTTTCCGGAATGGGAACTGCAGTTTCAGCTGTTCGATCAGGCCTTCGCGGACCGTTTCGACTTCGATGTGCTCGATCCTACCAAAATCATTCCGGAAGAAATGGTGCCGCCGATCCCGGTCGGCCGTCTGGTGCTGGACCGGATGCCGGATAATTTCTTCGCCGAGACCGAACAGGTCGCGTTCATGACCCAGAACGTGCCGCCCGGCATCGACTTCTCCAACGATCCGCTGCTGCAGGGGCGCAATTTTTCCTATCTCGACACCCAGTTGAAGCGGCTGGGCGGACCCAACTTTACCCATATTCCGATCAACGCGCCGAAATGTCCATTCGCTCATTTCCAGCAAGACGGTCATATGGCGATGCGCAACCCGGTCGGGCGCGTCAACTATCAACCGAATTCATTCGGCGAAGGACCACGCGAGTCCCCGCAGCGTGGCTTCGTGCCATTTGCGGACGTGGAGCAGGGCGCCAAACGCCGGCTTCGCGCGGAGAGCTTTGCCGATCACTACAGCCAGGCGCGGCAGTTCCTGATCAGCCAAACCCGCGGCGAGCAGCATCATATCGCGGCGGCGCTGACCTTCGAACTCAGCAAGGTGAAAACCCCTGTCATTCGCGAGCGGATGGTGTCGCATTTGCTCAACATCGACGAGACGCTGGCGGGCAAGGTCGGCACAGGGCTCGGGCTGAAAGCGATGCCCAAGCCGGCCGCTGCGGCAATGCCGACGCGGCAGGACCTCGATCCGTCCCCAAAACTGAGCATCGTCGAAAACGGGCCGCAACGGTTCGAGGGCCGCAAGCTCGGTATCCTCGTCACCGACGGCACCGATGCGGCGTTGCTGAAAGCGCTGCAGAAGGCGCTCACCAAGGAAGGCGCCACGTTCGAAATCATCGCCCCGAAGGTCGGAGGAGCCAGGGCCGGCGACGGCAGCTGGATCGAAGCCGATCAGATGATCGATGGCGCTCCCTCGGTATTGTACGACGCGGTTGCGCTGCTGCCGGCGGCTGCGGCAATGGACGATCTGCTGCAGGAATCCACCGCGCGCGATTTCGTCGCCGACGCGTTTGCCCATTGCAAGTTCATCGGTCACGTGGAAGCGGCAACACCGCTGTTTGGGAAAGCCGGGATCGCCGAGGACGATATCGACGAAGGTTTCATTGATCTGGCTTCGGCAAAGGACGTGGCAGGCTTTGTCGGCAAGCTCGGTCAATTGCGGGTTTGGGGCCGGGAGCCCAGCGTCAAGATGAAGTAGCAGGAGCGATGGCGAAGGTACCCGAGCAGCACTGGACAACCCACATCGGGCAAGCGGCGGGACACCCCGCCGCCTTCCTTGGGGTCGTCGCCTACGGTGCGCTGTGGTTCGCCTTTGCCAGGGATAGCTTCGGTTGGGAGGCCGTCGGCACACTGGCGGTTTTCATGATGACGCTGTTCATCCAGCGCGCCAACCGGCGCGATAATCTGGCGCTCCATGCCAAGCTGGATGAGCTTTTGCGCGTGGATTGCGATGCAAGGTCGGAGCTTACTCACCTCGACGAGCAGGAGCCTGAAGAGATCGAGCGGCATCGGGATAAAGAAGTGAGGAAGGATGCCGATTAACCACGCCGGAAGCGCGCCGATTTCACGCGTATTTGGCTGCGCCGACGGGGTGACAACACCAGCTCCGTTGCGCTAGACACGCTCCGACTTATCGAGAAAGGCAACGAGATGCGATCTTCCAGACGCACGATCATTCAGACCGCGTTTGCCGCCGTGGCGGCGGCTGCTACTTCAACCCTTATTCCGGCCCCGGCATCGGCCCAGACCGCAGGAAAACCCATGACCACAGCTTCAGGTTTACAGATCATCGACAGCACGGTCGGAACCGGCGCTTCGCCGAAACCCGGCCAGACCTGCGTCATGCACTACACCGGCTGGCTTTATGAAAATGGCCAGAAGGGCAAGAAGTTCGACTCTTCGGTCGACCGCAACGAGCCGTTCGATTTTCCGATCGGCCAGGGCCGCGTCATCAAGGGTTGGGACGAGGGCGTCGCCTCGATGAAGGTCGGCGGCAAGCGCACGCTGATCATTCCGCCCGCGCTGGGCTATGGCGCGCGCGGCGCCGGCGGCGTCATTCCGCCCAACGCCACGCTGATGTTCGATGTCGAATTGTTGGCGGTGAAGTAACCGCGGCTTCTCGCTTCATGCGCCCGATGGTGCAAACAAAAAAAGACCGGTCCCAAAGGACCGGTCTTTCAGTTTCGCGCAGTCAGCGCGATCAGAGGTTCTTGTTTGCCGCGGCAGCCGCCTTGTCGATGGCTTCCTTGGTGGCCTCCTTGGCGTCGCCCATGGCCTTCTGGCCCTTGCCTTTGACTTCCTGGATCATGCCTTCGCCCTGCAGTTGCTCAGAACCGGTGGCTTCGCCGATGCCCTGCTTGGCCTTGCCGATGGCTTCGTTGGTGGCGCCTTTAACCTTGTCTGCCGTGCTACCCATGGAACATTCCTTCTGATGTTTGTACTTCGATAGAGCAACGCACCAATGCGCCAGCGGTTCACTCTAAACGCTGGTTTCTGTTCACGTTTTTATGTACGCTTGGCCATCGAACGATTTTAAGGCGAACGATTTTACGGAAAGCAGCGCGATGTCAGGCTCTCACGACCACACACATGATCACTCGCACGATCATTCTCACGGCGATCACTCGCACAGCCACGACGCCGAGCGCTGGAAGCACGATGGCGTCCGTGTCATTCCCGGCAATCAGCTCGATCCCAACGTGCCGTCGACCGCGGGCATGGACCGCAAGGCCGCGATCAATTTCGCCCGCGTCGGCGCGCAGAAATTATGGGCGGGCACCGTGACAATCCGGCCCGACGCCAAGACCGGCGCGCATCATCACGGCCATCTCGAAAGCATCATCTATGTCGTGAAGGGCAAGGCGCGGATGCGCTGGGGTGAGCAGCTGCAGTTCACCGCCGAAGCCGGTCCCGGCGATTTCATCTTTGTGCCGCCCTATGTGCCGCACCAGGAGATCAACGCCAGCCGCGACGAGGTGCTGGAATGCGTGCTGGTGCGCAGCGACGGCGAAGCGGTCGCGATCAACCTCGACATCGAGCCGATCGAAAAGCCGGAGACCGTGCTGTGGGTCGACCCCGTGCACCGGGACCCCGCGGAGAAGAAATCGTAACTTCTCGTCGCCCTTCGCGATAACGATCAAATCTGTCATGCCCGGCCTCGTGCCGGGCATTTGCGTATTGGCTTGCCGAAGTTGGTTTGCTGAAGTCCAGGCAAAGCCCCGTCACGGCGCGGAAAATCAGCCCGAAAAAAATCTCCAAAACCGATGTCGGATCGGTCCCGGCTGGTTCGTCCTTGATCCGAACCCCTCGAAAGGAGCCCATTCATGGCCAAAATGATCTTCGTCAACCTGCCGGTCAGCGACCTTGCCCGCGCCACCGCGTTCTACCAGGCGATCGGCGCCGTGAAGAACGAGCAGTTCTGCGACGACACCGCGTCCTGCATGGTGTTTTCCGACACCATTTACGCGATGCTGCTGACCCATGAGAAGTTCATGCAGTTCTCGCCGAAGAAGATCGCGGACACGAAGACGTCCTGCGAAGTCCTGATCTGCGTCTCGGCCGACAGCCGGGCGGAAGTCGACGATCTCGTCGGCAAGGCCGAGAGGGCGGGCGGCGGCGTCGATCCCTGCCCAAAGCAGGATTACGGCTTCATGTACGGCCGCAGCTTTGAGGATCCGGACGGCCATATCTGGGAAGTGATGTGGATGGATGTCGCGGCCGCGAATGCGGCGCAACCGGCTGTCGCCAACGCCTGATCTCACGGTCATCGCGGCGGCGTAAGGTGAGGGGCGCAGGGTGGGCAAGGGCGCGCTTCGCGCCGTGCCCACCGTCTGTCCCGGGTGTATATCTAGAGCGTTTTCCAGCGAAGTGGACACCGGTTCGCGTCAAGAAAACGCGTCAAAACAAGAATCTAGAGCCCCGTTCCGATTCCATCGGAACGGAAAAGGCTCTAGCCCAATCCAGGAACGCTTAACTATGCTCACCGTCTATGGCGAAGGTCGTGGCTTCCGTGTTGTTTGGCTGCTTGAGGAATTAGGATTGGCTTATCGGCTGCGGCCGGTCGATCTGCTGGCACCAGAGGTTGATCGTGATTTCCTCGCGATCAACCCGGCCGGCTTCATTCCCGCACTGCAGGACGGCGAAACGATCATGGTCGAATCGATCGCGATTCTTGAGTACCTGCTCGCCCGCCACGGCTCAGCTTCGCTTGCCGTCGCCCCGGACGATCCCGCCTTCGCTTCCTATCTGCAATTTCTCCACTTAGGCGAGGCCGGACTCGCCGGGCCGATGAACGCCGTCTTGGTCGGTCGCCAACTGGCGCCCGAAGCCGAGCGAAATGCCCGGGTTACCTGCTGGGCATTCGAGACCTTCGAGAGCCGGCTGGGGTTGGTTATCCGCCGCCTCGCGGATTGCCCTTATCTCGCCGGCGACCGATTCACTGCTGCCGATATCTCGGTGAGCTACGCCCTCCTGCTCGGCCTGCGAACCGGCAACTACGTCCCCGGTTCTACCGAGCGGGACTATCTCGCCCGCACGACGGCACGCCCTGCCTACGCCCGAGCGATGGAAAGCTGCCAGGCCACCAAGGCCTGGGCGGCGAGATCACCGGGATTGTAGTGCTCGCTTCAATCCGGCTGTGGCTCCGCGCTTACGAGTCTGCGGCCTAGTACGTGATCCGCAAGCCGACGCCGCCATGCAGCGTGTTGCCGACCGGCTGCGGGCCGGCGGTGCCGTTGACGAAGAGGTCGGCGACCCAGCCCTTGCTGATCCGGAAGCCAAGGCGGCCGCCATATTCGAACCAGCCCTGGTTGCCGATCGTCGGCACCACGGTGCCGTTGCCGGTCACGGTGGCGACGATGCCGGATTGGGTGCCGAACGATTGCACGAACCCGCCATTGATGTTGGCCTCGACATTGTTGCCGAACAGATGCGTCCATTGTCCGCCGATCTTGACCAGGTTGGTCTTGTCGGTGCCGCCGGCGATCGAGGCGTCGAACGGGTTGAACGCGGCGGCGGGATCGGTATAGCCCTTCACGCGCTGCCACAATTGCCAGACTTCGACGGAGGCGGCGACCTCGTCGCGCGGTGACAGCCGGCTGATCCAGCCTGCGCGGCCATAAACGCCGTAATTGTCGCCGGTGGTGTGGCTGTCCAGCGATACCGCCCCCAGGCTCGTCGCATAGGTGCGGCGATAGCGTATCTTCTCATAGGGCGTCAGGATGGCGCCGATGTCGAAGAACGGCCGTGACGATCCCCAGTCGGCGAAATCGTAACGCAACGCGAACGCGCCGATCGGGGCGGCCGTGACGCTGTAGCCGCCTTCGCTGTAGTGCGTGTAGGCGATGCCCGCCAGCAGCGACAGATTGGCGGTCAGGTTCTTGCGGCCGTGAATGCCGGCCGAGAAAGACCCCGCCGAGCCGAAGGCGCTGACGCAATCGCCGCAATTGACCTGTTCGTTGATGCCGAGCAGCACGGTGCCGAGCACGCGGTTGGTGATCATCTGGTTGAAGCGCTGCTTGGCCAGATCGTTGATCGATCCCGCGCTGGAATCCGCGCCGGTTGGGCTTGGGGTCGGTGTCGGCGTTGGCGACGCAATTGGGGTCGGTGATGGCGAGGGCGTTGGTGATGGTGAATATGTGGGGGTTGGTGCTGGCGACGGCGAATACGTCGGCGTCGGCGAGGGAGAGCCGGACGGGTTCGGATTCGGATTGGTGCACTCTGTGCAATCGTCGAGAGACTGCGCCGACGCGGGCGCGATCAGCATCGGCGTCAGCAAAACCCCCGCGGTCAGCGCGGCCGACACAATGAAGCCCTTGATGCGGTTTGCCATCATCAGCGTCCGCACAGCATGCCGCCGTCATCGACCGGCGGCGTCACCGTCGGCGAGGCGTTGGCATATTGCGTCGCGCTGCAAAGCCCCGCCGCGGCGCTGCAGGTCTTGGCGAAGGTCCATGGCGGGTTGTTGGTCTTCTTGATCGATGTCTTGCCGCCGCTCAGGGTGATGACGGCGGTATCGCCGGGATTGGTGAGCTGGACGCATTCGAAGCTGACGGTGCAGACCGATGCCTGGCCTTCCCGCAAGTTGACGACGGTCTGGCCGCGCTGCGACAGGATATCGAGCGTGGTGCCGCGGACGCCGATGGTCGCAAGCGGCGTCGTGATCTTGTAGGCGGCTTTTTCCGAATTGCCGGTGACGAAGCGGAACGCGCCGGAGGTCAGGCGGATCGCGACGTCGCGATAGTGGGTCTCGTCGTCGAACACGGTGCGGTCGAGCTTGAGCGACGCGCTCGGCCCGAGCGAGAGGTTGGTGCTGTCGGACATCACCAGCCGCGCGGCGCTGTCGAGACCGGTGCGCACGATTTCGTCGCGCAGCAATCCATCGCCGACATTGAGCTGGCTGGTTGCCGATCCGGCAACACGGAGAACTTGATTCTTGACGACGGCGGCTTCGCCGACACGCGTTTGCGCTGAAAGCGGACTTGCCGCCAGCACCGCGATTGCGCCAAGCACAAAAAGAAAAAAAGAGCAGTTACGCGATTTCATTTCAAAGCCGATCGATTATCCCGACATCGTACCGGATCGCGCGCGCAAGCGATGTGGCAGAATTATCACAAGCGGCGCCTTACTAGCCCGTCGGTTAGTGCTGCCGGATTCCAATCGCGTTCAATGCGAAGGACATAAAAATATGTACCGCCCACACTGAATTTTGCCGCAATTTCATTTGGTTTCTGAAGACAGTGCCAGAATCACCAGCTTCCATCCCCAATCAGACGATTGCGCGCACCGCTATCATCGCGGGTACCCTGTTTTTCTTCGCGCATTTCGCGATGCTGATTGGCATCACCACGCCCGAGAAGTTCTACTTCGACGAAGTGCATTACGTGCCGGCGGCGCGGCAGATGCTCCTGCCCGTGATGCCGCAGCCGATGCTCAACCCGATGCATCCGCCGCTGGCCAAGCAATTCATCGCGCTGTCGATCCACACCTTCGGCGACGTGCCGCTGGGCTGGCGTTATCCAGCGGTGCTGGCAGGCGCGCTCGCCATTGTCGCGGTGTATCTGTGCGGCCTCGCATTGTTCGCGGCGCAGGGGCCGGCCATCGCCGCGAGCCTGCTCGCCTTTTTCAACCAGATGCTGTTCGTGCAATCGCGGATCGCGATGCTGGATATTTTCGCGCTGACTTTCAGCCTGTTCGCCATCGCCGCGTTCATGCACGGCTTCCGGCAGCAGCGGCCGCATCTGTGGTTCGCGCTGACCGGGCTGTGTTGCGGTTTTGCGATCGGCTGCAAATGGAGCGGGCTGTTCGTGCTCGCGGTCTGCGTCGTCATCGTGGCGGTGATCCGCCTGTTGCAAAGCTGGCGTACGCAGTTCGCCGACGGCAATGCGGACGACTGGTACCGGCCCGACCTGTGGCCCGGTTTCAAGGCCTGGCATTTCGCGGCCTGCTTCCTGCTGATGCCGGCGCTTTCCTATCTCTCGACCTTCGTCCCGCTCTACGGCCTGTCGGTCCCTGACATCATCGAGGCGCAACGGCGGATTTTCAGCGACAACACCACGACCGCGATCGCGGGCCACACCTATATGAGTTCGTGGCCGTCCTGGCCGTTTCTGGTGCGCCCGGTCTGGTATCTGTTCGACAAGGTCGGCGACGACAGGATTTCGGCTGTGGTGTTTCTCGGCAATCCCCTGATCCTGTGGCCGGCGTTGATCGCGCTTCTGGTTTGCCTGCGCGACTGGATCGTGACGCGGCGAGCGGATGCGTTTCTGGTGCTGGCGTTCTTTGTCGGCCCGTATCTTGCCTGGGCGTTGCTGCCGCGAACGCTCGGCTTCATCTATTATTATCTGCCGGCCGCGACCACCGCGAGCTTCGTGCTGGTCTATGCGCTCCGCCGCGGCGCCACGCCACGCTGGCTGCTATGGGCCTTTGTCGCGGTGGGGTTTGCGGGCTTCGTTGTAATGCTGCCGATCTCGGCCGCGTTCGTGGAAACATCGATGGCGACGTTCAACCGCCTGATGATTTTCCAGAACTGGATCTAAATCCCAGACAAGCAAAATCCGCCCGCCGTTCCCGGCAGGCGGATCGATCACTTTAACGCGTGCTACTGCTTCGCGGCGGTCTTGGTATCCATGTTGACGACCTGGACGCGGCGGTTGACCGGGTCCATCGGCGCGTTCGGATCCTTCGGCCTGGTCTCGCCGTAGCCGACGGTCACGAGGTCGGAGGCGTTGAGGCCGTACTGCTCGGTGAGAAACTTCTTGATCGTATCGGCGCGGCGCTCGGAGAGGTCCTGATTATATCCGTCGCTGCCGACCGCATCTGTATGACCGGCAACCACGAAGGTCGAACCCTTCAGGCTGGCGTCCGAAAGCGCCTTGCCGAGTTCCTGCACCGCCGACATCGAGCTCTTGCTGATGTCGGCCGAATTGTAGTCGAAGCGGATTTCGAGATCGATCTTCGGCTTGGTCGCGGCGAGTTCGGCAATTTCCTGGCGCTCGCCGAGCGAGAGCGAGCGGGTTTTGCGGTTGCGCAGCGTGTCGACGAAGCTGGCTTCCTTGGCCTGGGCGGCGGTATTGACCTGCGGGCCCATCGAAAGGCTGCGGGTCGCCGACGTCGGCTTCAGCGCGTTCAGGATCTTGTCTGCCGAGACGGTCTCACCGGCAAACGCCACGCCCGCTGTCATCGACAGCACGGCGCCGAATGTCAGGATGGAAAATCCATTAAAGCGGGTCATTGTCGTCTTCCTCACTGGTACGCCTGCCATATTGGCTGGTTGGCGGTTTGATGCTGCGACGATAAGACAGGTTCAAATCGACTAATGTGATCTAGGTCACGTTGGAAGCAGCCGGTTTCCGTTGATATGGGGTCGCTTCGGGACTCTGTGTGATCTAGATCACTGTGTTCCCTGCGACTTCTATAAAGGGCGCTTGCGAGCTCCAAAACGCAATTGTCTCGTGTTGCAGGTATCAGCGAACCCGCGCCGCTTCCCGGCTTCCTCTTTGCTGTTTGCTGGTCGCAATGCCGTCGCGTCAGCGCCGATCTGCGAACAACAAATCGGCATGATGGGCACCTAGCAAGATTCTCCACGAAGAGAATCCCAAAAGAAAATCAGAAGAAAAGGTTTGGGCAAGCAAGAGCAGGCGGACGGGTGTTTCAGTCGGTAAAGCGTCAACGTGAGTATCAAAATTATCGTAACGTTCCACCGGAACTCACGGGGTCGGCAAGTTCAATGCCGACCTTGATCGGCGCGGCGATGATCGCGGCGGCAATCCTGCTGTCGACGTTCATCAACGCGCTCGGCACCCGCTATACCGCCTTCGATGGTCCGACCGAAGAGAGCGCGTGGCTGGTCGATCGCCTGACCGGCAGCGTCTACAAATGCCGCGCCCCGGACCATGGCAAGGCGTCCTGCGAGGCGGATATCGCAACCGGCAGCGTCCCGGACCGGCCGAAGCGATAATCCGGGACTCCTCCGGCGCGCGAATCCGATTACATTGCGGGACAATGCCCCGCGCGACAAAACCCCACCCCCTGACCAAGACCGAGGCCCGGCGAATCTGGCTGCGTGCCCAGCGGCTCGATACGCCTGACCCGTTCGGCGAGGGGCCAGCAGCCACTGCCGCCGCGGTGGAGCATCTCGGCTACGTGCAGATCGACACCATCAACGTGATCGAGCGCTGCCACCACCACATTCTCTTCAGCCGCATTCCCAGCTATCGGCGCGCGGACCTGCGGCAGGCCCAGAGCGTCGACAAGAGCGTGTTCGAATACTGGACCCATGCGCTGTCCTATGTGCCGTCGAAGGACTTTCGCTTCTTTGTGCCGGGCATGAAGCTGCACAAGCGCGAGGGCCATAAATGGTTCGCATCCGTCAGCCCGGCCGACACCCGCAAGGTGATGCGGCTGCTCAAGCGGGACGGCGCACTGACCATCCGCGACATCGAGGACGACGTGCTGACGGAGAAGGAGCATCTGTGGGCGAGCCGCAAGCCGTCGAAGCGCGCGCTGCAGCTGGCGTTCTATACCGGCGCGGTCACGATCTCCGAACGCACCGGCATGCTGAAGACATATGAGCTGATGACGCGGCATTTCGGCTGGGACAAGCCGCCGAAGCCGGCATCGAACCTCGAGACGACCACCTATCTGCTCGACCGCGCCTTGCGCGCGCAGGGGCTCGTCAGCCTCGATTCGATTTGCCATCTCGATGCGCCGAGCAAGGCCGCCGTCCGCCGCCTGATCGAGGCGCGTGTCCGTCGCAAGGAGATGGTGCCGATAGAACTCGAAGGCGCGGGCAAGCAGGAACATTGGGCGCAGCCGGAGACGCTGGAGCAAACCGCAGGCGAGGGCGATGGCGGCCTCGTGCACATCCTCTCGCCGTTCGATCCCCTCATCATCCAGCGCAAGCGCACCGAATTGTTCTTCGATTACGGCCATCGTTTCGAGGCCTATGTGCCCCGGGAAAAGCGCCTGTTCGGTTATTTCGCGCTGCCGGTCTTGGTCGGCGAAGACATCGTCGCTGCGATCGATCTGAAGACCGACCGCAAGGAAAAGAAATTGCTGATGCAGAAATGGAACTGGGTCGGCAAGGGCGCCGCGAAGGCGCCGCGCAAGGAGCTCAAGCGCCGCATCGAGGAAGAACTGCATCGCTTCGAGCGGTTTCAACTGGCGGAGTGAAGCGCAGCCATTGCGTCCCGCGCATTGCCCCCATCCGATTGCGGATGCGCTGCTCCCGCAAATCGGATTGACACCGGTTTGCCAATGCTCAAAACCCCGGCAACAGCAACAACAAACGGCCCGGGAACAAACTTATGAGCCTTGCCACCACGTCAGTCGCCGCCGACGGCGCCAGCAGCGACATCGAAACCTCGACCATCCGCACGATCTCATGGCGGCTCATTCCATTCCTGATCCTGGCCTATTTCTTCTCCTATCTCGACCGCGTCAATCTCGGCTTCGCCGCGCTCACCATGAACGCGGAACTGAAATTCACGCCGCTGATCTTCGCCTGGGGCGCCGGCATCTTCTTCATCGGTTATTTCATCTTCGAGGTGCCGAGCAACCTCGCGCTGGAAAGATTCGGCGCCAGCCGCTGGATCGCCCGCATCATGGTGACCTGGGGCATCATCTCGGCGGCGATGGCGCTGGTGAGTGGCGAACTGAGTTTTTACGTGCTGCGCTTTCTGCTTGGCGTCGCCGAAGCCGGCTTCTTTCCCGGCATCATTCTCTATCTGACCTATTGGTATCCGGCGGAATATCGCGCGCGGTTCCTCGCCGCGTTTGCGATCGCCGTTCCCGTCTCCACCGTGATCGGCGCGCCGATCTCGGGCCTGCTGCTCGGGCTCGACGGCATGATGGGGCTGAAGGGCTGGCAGTGGCTGTTCATTCTCGAGGGCATTCCTTCGGTGCTGCTCGGCATCGTCACCTGGTTCTATCTCACCGACAGACCGGAGAAGGCGGACTGGCTGACACCGGAACAGAAGGCGTGGCTGGCGGCAAAGCTGCAGGCGGAGATCGCGACCAAGCAGGCGGCAAAGCACCTGACGCTCGGGCAGGCGCTGTCGTCGCCGAAGGTGCTCATGCTGAGCATCGTCTATTTCGGCTTCGTCGGTGCGCTCTACGGCATGCAGTTCTGGCTGCCGCAGATCGTGAAAGCATTCGGCCTCAGCAATGCGCAGACCGGTTTCGTCACCGCGATCCCGTTCCTGTTCGGCACCATCGCGATGATCCTGTGGGCGCGGCACTCCGACGCCACGCGCGAACGCGTCGCCCATGTCGGTGGGCCGCTGCTGCTCACCGCCGTCGCCCTCGGCGCCTCCAGCTACATCACCGATCCCGTCACGACGATGGTGCTGCTGACGATCGCCGCGATCGGCGTCTTCTGTACGTTTGCGGTGTTCTGGACGTTGCCGACGGCGTGCACCTCGCGGGTTTTGGCGGGCCGTATCTGGTCGGCTGGGTCAAGGAGGCTACCGGGAGCACGTCGACGGGCTTGCTGGTGCTCTCCCTGCTGCCGCTTGCGGCGGGGCTTTTGGTGTTCCTCGGAGGGCACGATACCAAGACCGAGTTCGGCGGGGCAGGGCAGGGGAAATAGCCCGCGCCGTCGCCCCTGCGAACGCAGGGGCCATACGCCGCGGCCTCGGGAAAGGGCACGCGGCCAATGGTCTTCCGCCTCATCGGCATTTGTGGCTATGGGCCCCTGCGTTCGCAGGGGCGACGGGAAAGTTGGGCTCCTTAATTCCCGTTAACTCACGAATTGGTGTTCACTGACGAATATTGACATTCGTCAGTGAACATTCAATAATCTTCATCGGTATGTAGCCGATGGAGAAACCGATGTTCGCCCGATCCATTTTTTCCAGCTATTACAAGCTCTTGACCGGAGCGATGCTGGCGTTGGCGGTGTTCACGCTGACCGGCTGCAATGAAAAGGCGGCCGAAAAAGCCCCTCCCGGGCGTCCAGTTCTGGTCGCCACCGTGCATTATGAGGCGGAAACGCCGGAACGCAGCTTTGTTGGCACCATCAGGCCCCGGATCGAGACCGACATGGGTTTCCGGGTCCCGGGCAAGGTCGCCAAGCGCCTCGTGGAAGTCGGCCAGACCGTTGATGTCGGCCAGCCGCTCGCCACCCTCGATGAAGTCGATCTGAAGCTGCAGGCCGAGCAGTCCGAAGCGGAATACCGCGCCGCGACCGGCGTGCTGGCGCAGGCCTCCGCGTCCGAGCAGCGCGCCAAGGATCTGCGCGCCAAGGGCTGGACCACGGACGCGCAGATGGATCAGAGCCGCGCCGCTGCCGATGAGGCCCGCGCGCGCTTTTATCGTGCCGAACGTTCGGTCGAACTGACCAAGAACTCTCTTTCTTACGCGACGCTGGTCGCCGATACCCGCGGTGTCGTCACCGCAACCCTCATCGATGCCGGCCAGGTCGTCGCCTCCGGCCAGACCGCGGTTCGTGTCGCGCGCTTTGCCGAAAAGGAAGCCGTGGTCGCGATCCCCGAGACTCTGGTGGGCCGCGCCAAGGATGGCGCCGCCTCCGTCACGCTGTGGTCGGACGCCAACAAGAAATACGTCGCGAAACTGCGTGAGATCGCACCGACGGCGGATCCGGCAACGCGCACCTATCTGGCAAAGTTCTCGCTGCCCGGCGCCGGCGACAGCGTTTCGCTCGGCATGACCGCAACGTTGACGCTGTCCGATCCCGCCACCGAGAACGTCGCGAAGCTGCCGCTGTCGGCGCTGTACAGCCAGGGCGGCAATCCCTCGCTCTACATCGTCGACGATGCCGGCGCCGTGACGCTGAAGCCGGTCGTCGTGAAGTCCTACGAGAGTAATTCCGTCGTCATCACCGGCGGCGTGCCTGAAGGCGCCAAGGTTGTGGCGCTCGGCGTGCAGAAGCTCGATCCGGCCCAGACGGTCCGTGTCGTATCGTCCCTTTCGTTCTGACCGGTAACAGCCGAATACGTTGGAGAGTGACATGAAGCGCTTCAATCTGTCGGGCTGGGCGGTAAGCCATCCGACGCTGATCCTGTTCCTGATGATCGCCCTGGGTGTGGCCGGCTTCTTCTCCTACGAGCGGCTTGGCCGCGCCGAGGATCCGTTCTTCACCGTGAAGGTGGTCAACGTCTCCGCGATCTGGCCGGGCGCCACCGCGCAGGAGATGCAGACCCAGGTCGCCGATCCCATCGAGAAGAAGCTGCAGGAACTGCCCTACTTCGAGAAGGTGCAGACCTATTCCAAGCCCGCGTTCACCGCGATGCAGGTCACGTTCAAGGATTCGACGCCGCCGGCGCAAGTGCCGTATCTGTTCTATTTGCTGCGCAAGAAGCTCGCCGACGTGCAGGGCCAGTTGCCGGCTGGCCTGCTCGGCCCCAACGTCAATGATGAATTCAGCGACGTCGATTCCATCCTCTATATGATGACCGGCGAGGGCGCCGATTACGCGCAGCTGAAGAAGGCCGCCGAAGGCATGCGCCAGCGGCTGCTGAAGGTGCCCGGCGTCACCAAGGTCAATCTCTACGGCGCCCAGGACGAGCGTATCTTCGTCGAATTCTCGCACGCCAAGCTGGCGACGATCGGCGTCACGCCGCAGGCGCTGTTCGATTCGCTGGCCAAGCAGAACAACGTCACGCCGGCCGGCACGGTGGAAACCTCCTCGCAGCGCGTGCCGCTGCGCGTCACCGGCGCGCTCGACGGCGCCAAGGCGGTTGCCGAGACGCCGGTCGAGAGCAACGGCCGGATCTTCCGCCTCGGCGATATCGCCACCGTCACCCACGGCTTCGTCGATCCGCCGACCTTCAAGGCGCGCCAGGAAGGCAAGCCCGCGCTCGGTATCGGCGTGGTCACCGCCAAGGGCGCCAACATCCTCGAACTCGGCAAGGAAGTCGAGAACGCGACCAATGACTTCATGAAGGCGGTGCCGCAGGGCATCAATGTCGAGCAGATCGCGGACCAGCCCAAGGTGGTCGAGCGTGCCGTCGGCGAGTTCGTGCACTCCTTCATCGAGGCGCTCGCGATCGTGCTGTTCGTCTCGTTCCTGGCGCTCGGCTGGCGCACCGGCATCGTGGTGGCGATGTCGGTGCCGCTGGTGCTGGCGATCGTCTTCATCGTCATGAACGCGATGTCGATCGATCTGCACCGTATTACATTGGGCGCGCTGATCATCGCGCTCGGCCTGCTCGTCGACGACGCCATCATCGCGGTTGAGATGATGGTGGTGAAGATGGAGCAGGGCTGGGACCGCGTTCGCGCGGCGTCCTTTGCCTGGGAATCAACTGCGTTTCCGATGCTCACGGGGACGCTGGTCACGGCCGCTGGCTTCCTCCCCATCGGCTTTGCCAATTCCGCGGTCGGCGAATATGCCGGCGGCATTTTCTGGATCGTGGCGATTTCGCTGGTGGCGTCCTGGTTCGTCGCGGTGATCTTCACGCCCTATATCGGCGTCAAGCTGCTGCCGAACATCAAGGTCCACCACAACCACGATCCGCACGCGGTCTATGAGACCCGCGTCTATCGTATCCTGCGCAGCATGGTGCAGTGGTGCGTCGATCACCGCATCAAGGTGGTGGTGGCGACCGTCGGCGTGTTCGCGCTCTCGATCGTCGGCTTCGGTAACGTCCAGCAGCAGTTCTTCCCGCTGTCGGAACGCCCCGAACTGTTCCTGCAGCTGCGCCTGCCCGAAGGCACCGCCTTCAACGTCACCGAGAAGTCAGTGAAGAAGGCCGAGGCGCTGCTCAAGGACGACAAGGACATCGCGACCTACACCTCCTATGTCGGCCAGGGTTCGCCGCGGTTCTGGCTCGGCCTCAACCCGCAACTGCCGAACGAGGCGTTCGCCGAAATCGTGATCGTCTCCAAGGACGTCGACGCCCGCGAGCGCATCAAGGCGCGGCTGGAGAAGGCGGTCGCCGGCGGCGACCTCTCCGAGGCGCGCGTGCGCATCGACCGCTTCAATTTCGGCCCGCCGGTCGGCTTCCCGGTCCAGTTCCGCGTGATCGGCCCCGACGCCAACAAGGTCCGCGACATCGCCTATCAGGTGCGTGACGTGATGCGGCAGAATCCCAATGCCCTCGAGCCGCAGCTCGACTGGAACGAGCAGTCGCCCTACCTCAAGCTCGTGGTCGATCAGGACCGTGCCCGTGCGCTTGGTCTTACCCCGCAGGACGTCTCGCAGGCGCTCTCCATGCTGATCTCGGGTGCGCCGGTGACGACCATCCGCGACGGCATCGAGAAGGTCGGCGTGGTCGCCCGCGCCGTGCCCTCCGAGCGGCTCGATCTCGGCCATGTCGGCGACCTCACGGTCACCTCGCGTAACGGTGTCGCCGTGCCGTTGCAGCAAATTGCAAAAATCGAATACGCCCATGAGGAACCGATCCTGTGGCGGCGTAACCGCGACATGGCGATCACCGTGCGTACCGACGTTGCCGACGGCGTGCAGGCGCCCGACGTCACCAACCAGATCTGGCCGAAACTGCAGCAGATCCGCGACAGCCTCGAGCCGGCCTACCGGATCGAGCCGGGCGGCGCGTTCGAGGAATCCGCCAAGGGCAACGCCTCGATCGCCGTGCTGTTTCCGCTGATGGCGCTTGTCATGCTGACGCTGCTGATGATCCAGCTGCAGAGCTTCTCGCGCCTGATCCTGGTGTTCTTGACGGCGCCGCTCGGCATCGTCGGCGCCTCGCTCGGCCTCAACATCGCGGGCCAGCCGTTCGGCTTCGTGGCGCTGCTCGGGCTGATCGCGCTGGCCGGCATGATCATGCGCAACGCGGTCATTCTGGTCGATCAGATCGAGACCGACGTCTCGCATGGCATGACGCGCAAGGAAGCCATCGTCGAAGCCACCGTACGGCGTGCCCGGCCGGTGATCCTGACGGCGCTGGCCGCCATCCTGGCCATGATCCCGCTGTCGCGTTCGGCCTTCTGGGGCCCGATGGCGATCACCATCATGGGCGGTTTGTTCGTTGCAACCTTCCTGACCTTGCTGTACCTGCCGGGCCTCTACGCGCTCTGGTTCCGCAAGAGCCTGGAGGAAAGCGGCCAAACCAAGCAGCCCGATCTTGCGCCGCAACATGCTGCCAAGGATCTGAGCACCTCTCCGCTCGCATTTCCGCTTGCCGACGCGGCGGAATAATTGAACATTGGTTCTGACATGACGCTGATTGCTGAAAATGTGGAAACCGACACGCGAGAACGTATTCTCGTGGTGGCGGAGCGTCTGTTCCGGCAGCTCGGCTACCAGAAGACGACCGTCGCCGACATCGCCAAAGAACTGCGCATGAGCCCGGCCAACGTCTATCGCTTCTTCGACTCGAAGAAGTCGATCCACGAAGGTGTGGCCCGCACCCTGATGGGCGAGGTCGAGGTCGAGGCGCGGCGGATCGTGGCGAAACCCGGTCCGGCCAAGCAGCGGCTGCGTGAGCTGCTCACGACCGTCAATCGCATGAACTCGGAGCGCTATGTCGGCGACAACAAGCTGCACGAGATGGTCGCGATCGCGATGGAGGAGGACTGGGACGTCTGCGTCGCCCATATCGAGTGCGTCACCGGCATGATCGGCGAGGTGATCGGGCAGGGCGTGGCATCGGGCGAGTTCGAGGCCCCCGACTTGCCGCTGGCTGCGCTCTGCACCTGCACCGGCATGATCCGCTTCTTCCACCCGCAGATGATCGCGCAGGCCGTCAACAAGCCTACCGCCACGATCGACCAGATGATCGATTTCCTGTTCCGCGCGCTGGAGCCGCGGCAGGCGAAATAGCCGAATTTCCGACATAGGGTAGGCAAAGGCGCATGCGCCGTGCCCACCATTCCTACTTCAATTAGGTTGGTGGGCGCGCTACGCTTTGCCGCCCCTGCGATTGAAGGAACAACCGGAAAATGGACGCCAAGAGCCCCAAAGACCTGCATTTTTACGAACCTGCCAAGGGCCACGGCCTCAAGCACGATCCTTTCAACGCCATCATCGCGCCGCGCCCGATCGGGTGGATTTCGTCGCGCGATACCAAGGGCAACGTCAACCTGGCGCCCTACAGCTTCTTCAACGCGTTCTGCTACAAGCCCGCGATCATCGGCTTCTCCTCCACCAACTGGAAGGACAGCGCCGCCAACATCCAGGAGACGAAGGAATTCGTCTGGAATCTCGCCACCATGGACCTGGCGCAGCAGATGAACGCCACCGCGGCCCACGTCGCCCATGACGTCAACGAGTTCAATATCGCCGGCCTCACGGCCGTGCCCGGCAAGCTCGTCAACGTGCCGCGCGTCGCCGAAAGCCCGGTCGCGTTCGAATGCCGCCTGACGCAGATCATCCAGCTGCAGGGCGCCAACGGCGACAAGGCACAGGCCTGGCTGACGCTCGGCGAAGTCGTCGCCGTCCACATCGACAAGGCCATGATCAAGGACGGCGTCTACCAGACCGCGCTGGCCCGCCCGATCGTCCGCGCCGGCCGCAGCGGCGACTATTTCGAGATCAAGCCGGAAAACATGTTCGAGATGGTCCGCCCGGATTGATCGCCTCGCTCCGCGCTCGCGGGGTCCGCAAAACGTTCCTGCAATTGAACCAACCCCGGTTCCGGCCACACCCAAACCGTGTAGCGCGGATGCAACCACTGCCGTGACCCGGCCGATCGCGGCCTGGTCATCGAAGCAGCGCTTGATGACGGGTGTCGAATGCAGTTTTTCCTTTGTGAGGTCGTCGCTCGCCTCGTCGCGATCTATTTTTGCTTCGATTGCGGCCGCAGATTCTGGAATGGCCTCGTCGAAAGAAAAATCGAGCTCGAGGGCGAGGATATTCTGGACTACGAGACCTGGATTTTTCAGAAAGACGAAGCGCCGGTCCGTTACTGGATCTCAATGGGCTGGAATTTGATCACCCTGGCTGCGTGCGTCGTTGTTGCAATATTCGGGTGGTGGCTCCCAAAGACCTGAGCCTCCGCTGTCGCAGCATGCAGCTCACGCCAATCGGCCCGCGCGACAATGGCTGGTCCTGAACCGGCTTGGCACTGGACGCGACTAATTGTCCGGTCGGCCACGCCGGCTAGTCGTCGGCAATGATTTCTCCCCTGATCGAGCCAAATTGGCTTTCGAGACGAACATGAACAAGCGGGTTTTGTTCTCCATCACAGCTGTGCTCGTGGTTGCGCTTCCACTGGCGTATGGCGCTGCGACGCAGGCGCTGTCAAACGACCCGGTGCACCATGAGCAGGATCATGACGAACCGTCAAAGGACGACCGCGAGGCCGCTGGTATCCTTCAGTTCGCCGCTGACCAGGGAGACGCCGGCGCGCAAGTCGATCTCGGGATCGTCTATGCGCAGGGGCGCGGCCTGCCGAAGGATGACCGCGAGGCCGCGCGCCTCTTCAAGCTCGCTGCGGGCCAGGGAAATCCTGTGGCGCAATACAACCTCGGCGTCTTCTACGACGAGGGCCGTGGCGGATTGCAACAAGACGACCGTGAGGCCGCCCGCCTCTTCAAGCTGGCTGCCGATCAGGGATACGCCAGCGCTCAGGTCAATCTCGGGCACTTCTACAGCGAGGGTGCTGGCGGACTGCCGCACGATCGCCGCGAGGCCGCTCGCCTTTACAGGCTCGCTGCGGACCAGGGCGACGCCACGGCGCAATACAATCTCGGGGTCTATTACGACCAGGGCCGTGGCGGATTGCCAAAGGACGACCGCGAGGCCGTGCGCCTCTACAAGCTCGCCGCTGAGCAGGGATACGCCAGTGCGCAGGTCAATCTCGCGTATTTCTACGACGAGGGTGCCGGCGGCCTGCAAAAGAATGAGCGCGAGGCTGCTCGGCTCTACCGGCTCGCTGCGGACCAGGGAGACGCGTCAGCGCAATACAATCTCGGGCTCTTCTACAGCGTGGGTCATGGCGGACTGCCAAAGGACGACCGCGAGGCCGCTCGCCTCTACAAGCTCGCCGCTGACCAGGGCGACGCCAGCGCTCAGCTCAGTCTCGGGAACTTCTACGACGATGGCCTTGGCGGTTTGCAGAAGGATGCGCGCGAGGCCGCTCGGCTCTTCAAGCTCGCTGCGGAGCAGGGAAACCCTGCCGCGCAATTCAACCTCGGGCTCTTCTACAGGCAGGGTCATGGCGGACTGCAACAGGACGACCGCGAGGCCGCCCGCCTCTACAGGCTCGCCGCCGAACAGGGAAGCGTCAGCGCCCAGGTCAGTCTCGGGCACTTCTACGCCGAGGGCATTGGCGGCCTGCAAAAGGACGACAGCGAGGCCGCTCGCCTGTTCAAGCTGGCCGCGGAGCAGGGAAACGCGACCGCGCAACAAAACCTCGGGCTGTTCTACGAAGAGGGGCGCGGCGGCCTGCCAAAGGATGAGCAGGAGGCGGCTCGCCTCTACAAGCTCGCCAACGAGCAGCGAAGCTTGCTCGAGAAAATGTCACGTTTGGCAATGCAGAGCGCGCGGCTGGCAATTGAAATAGCTTCGCGCTTTCCGTGATCGAGGCTCGGCGCCGGCCTATTTGGCTTTAAGCGCTCTGAGAGCCGCAATAGCCTCAGCGGAAGGTTCTCGCGCGTGAGGCTCACGGGACATCCAGAACCGATATTTGCGCGGCTCGCGGCGTTTGAGGATCGGCCAGGTAAATGCCATCGCCCGTGTGATACTGCCATCGATATCAACGAGCCAAATCCGGCCGAGGCTCAACGGTATCGGTGTTTCCTCTATTCGCTTCCATTTGCTGGGACTGGGTTCGACGGCCCGTCGGAATCTCTTGAACAGCATTGGCTATCCCTCGTTTCCCCGCACCTATTCTAATAGCCAAAACCCGGCCGTCCAGCGGGCGCTTACAAGCGCCGCCTGTGCGATGGTCCGGCTCCCGCGCACCCTTGCTGGGGCTTCCGGACCGGTCGGCTCCTGCGGGCTTTTCTAGCTTGACGCAAAGCGCTCTCGCCAGCGGCGCGGTGGCAGGCTTCTGCGAGCTCGTTCAGGAAATGGCGACCGCAGCCTGGAATCGTTCGGCGAAGACGGCGTATTGCGATTGCGAAGGAGTTCGCCGAGCCCGATGCCGAAGTGCAGGCCTGTCCTGTTCACGCTGCTCCTCGAACAGCTGCGGTCTGGCGCCGGTTGATCAACCCAGCTGATGGCTGGTGCGGCGACGATGGGCGTGCCCTTGTCGGCCAGTCTGGCCTTGTATTCAAAGAAGATCTCGCCCGCGACACCTCCGGCCACCAACGCGACGCATATCAACGAAGCGAAGGTCTCTACGCCATGAAACCAAATTATGCAGCTCACAACCTCAAGAAAAAGACCGGCAAGCAGCACATAACCGGCTATGCGCGCGCGACGCAAATTATGGTCGGCATCTCCGAAGTCTCTACAATGGTCGTCGGAGCGTGTTGTCATAGCTGATAATCCCCTGCTCGCCGTCGGCCGGTCCCATCCGTCCCTGTTCGTGATCTACACTTGGTCTGCACGGAGCCACTGTGATGAACGTCACTCGCACGCGCCGGCGCGGTAGTTGATGGCGGGCACCAAGCTTCGGGTCGGCTCAATCCGCCTTACGGACCTCGTGGCTCATTCGATCACACGGTCGGCGCGGGCGGTCACAGACGCTGGTATCGTGATGTTGAGTACGCGCGCGGTGCGCAAATTGAGCCATACTTCATAAACGGTAGGCTCTTCCACGGGGATATTGGCCGGTTTCTCGCCTTTCATGATCTTGTCTGCGAGCCGCGCTCCCTGCCGGGCTATTGCGACAAGTTCCGGTCCGAGGCTCACCAATCCTCCCAATGCAACGGTCTCCCTGAATCCGTGAACTGACGGCAATCCATGCTCCAAAGCGAGCTCCGAAATCCGCTTGCCGTTGACGAAAGTAAGAGCTCCGGAAATCACCAACAGGCCTTTGGCATTCTTTCGCATCATTTCAGAGAATGCAGCGTCCAGTTCGTCGGTCGATGTAAAATCCACGGCCACCAATGTGACGCCGAGTGCCGGCAGCCACGGCTCCAACGAGGCCATGGCGTATGCTGAGTTCGGATCATTCCCCGCTTTGAGAACACCAACTCTGTCAAGATCGGGGACGATCTCCTTCAGGAGCTCAATTCGCTTTGCCCATGTCTCGGTCGCCGACTCATATGTCACCCCGGTCATGTTTCCTCCAGGGTGCGAAAGGCTCTGAACGGCGCCTATGCGCACCGGATCGCCCACACCGAGAAAAATTGCTGGCAAAGCGGGAGGAACAACTTTCTTGGCGGCGATCAGGCCGATCGTGGTCCAAACAACCAGAAGGTCGAGACTGACCACCAAGGGACCAAGAAGCTCCGCGAATTTTTCGATGCGAGCTTCAGTGTAGTGTACGGTCAGATCAACATTGCGCCCTTGCTGGTAGCCGTATTCGGCCAATTTCTGTGAAAAGGCGTCGAACAAATATTGGCCCCTGTCACGAGGCTCCGGCCCAACAGTGCCCACGCGCCATACCCGCCCAGCAAGCTGGGCGTGCGCGTTGTCCAGCATCGCAAGAGCCGCGCCCGAACAACCGAAAACAAAATCGCGCCGTCGCATTTTATCCTCCCAGGTGAGGATTGCGGTGAGGATTGCGAAATCGCAACGCAGTGGCGGGCGCACGCCAACACGCGAACGGCAGCGGCATTCGCCGCCTGCCACTGACCTAAATTGAATTCTTCGGCCGCCATCGGCGCCAGTGAACCAACGGGACTTCGGCGCGTCCTGGCTGACATCTCGCGGTAACCTACACCAAGGTCGTGCGAATCCGAAGGGGGAAGAAGGACCGGTTGTTGCGCTTCTCAGCCCGTCGGCGAATCGAGCCGACCTGCGAGCTGCGGCGCTTGTATCCGAAGCTCGGAGCCTCAACCACTGCTCTTCGACGATGCGAGGGCGACCCGGCACAACGGCGACAGCACCGCCTTTCGAGGCAGAGCGGAAGTGGTTGGCTTAAAGGTGACCGCCATAAACCTTCGTATAGTTCCGCGACACGTTGAGATACCCGACGTTTACCTACGTCCAATTGAGCCGCCGATCGCGATCGTCTTAGCTAAGGGGGTGCGGTAGCGCCGCTCGCGCTATCGCTGCCCTCCTTGGGCGTTTCCTCCCTGGACTTGGGCCGCTTGCGCCAACGCAGGCGGCCTTTCTTTTTGTGTATGCCGTCACGTCCGCAGCAAATCCGCGCCAGCACAGATTCCAATCCACAACCCGGCCGTGGTGCCTGCTCCTGCCACCTCGGCAAGCAAGGGAAGACATGGAGGAGGAAATGATCCGGCGGCGCCTCGCCGACCTTGAACGGATGCGCAGGCTGCCTTGAGGACTTCCTGAAGCAGGGCGCGAATAATCGAGCAGAAAGCTACGAGTCCGTTCATGGCCCTTGTCGGCCATAGCGCGTTCCAACCCGGCATGTCCGAGCTGCCCCGGTAAGCGGACATCGACGGGCACGCCAGCATCGACGCGAATGACCCGAAGCCGACGTTGTTGGACTTCAATCTGCCTACTTCCAGATGGCCGGTTGGAGTGGCTACAATGCCGGCGGTCGTCCGAGGAAAAATCGATGAGGCGGCGCGAGTTCATCGCTGCAATTGGGAGCGCGGCCGCATGGTCGCTTCCTGCCCTGGGACAACAGGCGGCTTCGCGGATTCTGGGCGTCCTTGACGTTGGATCGCTCGAGGGGGCACGGAGAAATTTTGGTTCGGTGCAAGGCCGCTTGGCCGAAATGGGCTATGTCGAGGGCCGAAATCTCGCGCTTGAATACCGTTGCGCCGATAGCCACGAGGACCGACTAGGTGAGTTGGCCCGTGATCTGGTTCGGCATCGCGTAAATGCCATCGCTGTCTTTGCAGGGCCTTCAATCATGGCTGCCAAGGCCGCCACCACGTCAATTCCGATCATTTTTCTGACCGGTTTTGACCCTGTCGCAAGCGGTTTCGTCGTAAGCCTGAACAGACCGGGCGGCAACGCGACGGGGGTTTCAGTTCTCAATGTAGAGGTAATGGCCAAACGGCTGCAGATGCTTTGTGAATTGGTGCCGACGGCGAGGTCCATTGGGTTCTTCTATAATCCAACAAGCCTCGTATCAGGGTACGAGGACACTCTGAGGAGATTGGAACTGGCGGCTGATACCTTGGGAGTGAAGCTGCTCCGTGTCGAGACAGGGGGCCCCGATGATTTCAAGGAGGCTTTCGCAAGGATGGCTGGCGTGCGGCCGGATGCGTTGTTGATTTCGGCTGACGCATTGATGCTTCGAAACCGCGAAAGCCTTGTTGGTCTGACAGCTCAACACCGCATACCGGCACTCTATCCAATTCGTGAGTTCGCTGCTGATGGCGGATTGGTGAGTTACGGACCGAACTACGCCGAGGCCCGCCGACAGGTGGGCGACTATCTTGGCCGGGTTCTGAACGGCGAAAAGCCGGAAAACCTGCCGGTCCAGCAAGTCACAAAATTCGAACTCGTCATCAACATGAAGACAGCAAAGGCGCTGGGCCTTGGAGTACCAACGTCGCTGCTTGGCCGCGCCGACGAAGTGATTGAGTGAGCTTGTTGGAGTGCATAAGTCCGTTGTTGGCGCTTGCCCTCCATGGCGCGATCCGCCCGGCATGTCCGAGCTGCCCCGGTCAGCGGACATCGACGGGCACGCCAGCATCGGCGCGAATGACCCTTAGCCGACATGGCAACCGGATCAGCGACGTCCACTTTTAATGGTAGAGCGGACGCCCCGCTGAGAACGTGCGGAAGCGCCGAAGGTGTCCAGTTGTCGCCATGGCCTTTTGTTCTATCCACCCGGCGCTCGGTGCGAATGCTATGGCCTCTCATGTCGAAGTAGATAAAATACGTCTATTGCTGGTTCTGCTAACTCCTCGTCCTGGGTATCCGCTGCTGCGGCTAGCAGTGGAGATTGGCAGGGTACTGTTCGACGGGATAGTGATTTGGAGATGCCCCATGAAACTCGCGCGTGATGGCGTGCAGCTGTCCTTTGACATCGCCGGGGCGGGACCACTTCAATTCCTGTTCGTCCATGGCTTGGGCGGGGATCGCACGCATTTTGCGCCGCAGATGGAGTATTTCGCCCGTCAAGGTCGGGCGTTGAATGCCGAACTGCGGGGGCATGGTGAGAGCGACAAGCCACAACAGGCGTATTCGATCGAAGGCTTCGCCGATGATCTCGTCTGGCTGTGCAATCGGCAGCAGATCACAAATCCGGTCATCGTGGGTCAAAGCATGGGTGGCAACATGGCGCTCGAAATCGCCGCCCGCTATCCGGACTTTCCTGCAGGCCTGGTGTTGCTCGATTCAGGGGTTCTCTTCCCTGCCTCAGCAGGGACGGTGTTCGCCGGATATCTGGAAGGCCTACGGGGCGCGGATTTTGCGAGCGAGGTGCGGACAATTGTGGCGGACTCCTGTCTGCCGACCGACAGATGCCGCGTTCATGTTGAACAGACCTTTCTGGCGACGCCACAGCACGTGCTGGTGTCCACGTTTACAAGTCTGTTCCCCTGGGATGTGCATCGGGCGCGTGAGTGCGCCCAGGCGTGCCAGGCCCCGGTGCTCTACATCGAAGCGGCTCATCGGCTCGCGGATCTGGATCGATTTGCGGTGCTGTGCCCGCAACTGGTCACGGCCAAGGCCGTCGGCTCCGGGCATTTCCTGTCGCTGGAAGTGCCGGAGCAGATCAACCCGATGATCGACCGGTTTATCGCCCTCTATGTGCGAAGACACGGGTAAGCTTCGTCGCTGCCGGGCAGTGCGGCGGATCAATCGCCTCATTCACCCCCGTTGGCATCACGATACCCAACGCGCTCGTCATACAGGCAACTGAATTGATTGAATGATGCCGGCTTTTGCCTTAGGCGACATGGCAAATCGGTTCACCACGTCCGCTTCGAGGGTAGAGCAGACCTGGCCTGACCGGCCGAGAATGTCTGCAAATGGCAGCACTTGTCGGCCATGGCGCGATCCGCCCGGCATGTCCGAGCTGACCCGATGAGCGGACATCGACGGGTACGCCAGCATCGACGCGAATGACGAAACTCAGACATTTGGAACATCTGAGCCTGCCGGTCTACGGAGGCATCCGAAGACGCGCTTCGCTTACGTGGAGAAGGTGGCATCCCGTCCAGAACAATCCCGCCGGACCGCCGCCTCTTCAAACGAAATGAGCCGCTGCCGTTTCTCGTCCCACAAAGCCATTCGCACGCACCGTAAACTTTGAAGCAACGTAATTCGCCCGATGGCGATGAGCTGCGGATGATCCCGCAACACATCAGGCAACCGGTAGCAGGGAATTCGACTGCTTAAGTGATGGATGTGGTGAACGCCAATGTTTGCCGTGAACCAGCGCAAAACACCCGGCAAGTGATAGTGGGAACTGCCATGTAGCGCAGCCTCGTGGAAACTCCAATGCTCGTCGTGGGACCAGGAGGTGTGTTCGAACTGGTGTTGAACAAAGAACAGCCATACACCGATCGACGCCGCCAGAGCCGTGATCGGGAGGTGTATAAGGATGAATGGCCCAAAGCCGACCAGTCGGATCATAGCGGCGACCAGAATCGCGATGACGATGTTCGTGCCCATCGTACTTAGCCATGGCATCCAGCCGCTTCCCATCATCCCTATCGGCAGGCGTTGTTGAAAAATGAACAAAAACGTGGGGCCGACGCCGAACATCACGATCGGATGGCGGTACGCCCGATAAGCGATCTGACGCCATCGCGGCCGCGACAGAAACTCACGCACCGTCAACGTGTCAATGTCGCCGACCCCCCTCTGATCGAGATTGCCCGAACTTGCGTGATGGCGTGCATGGCTTCGTCGCCAGTGATCGTACGGCGTTAGCGTCACGACACCGATGGCTCGGCCGACCCAATCGTTTGCAAGGCGGCCCGAGAAGAACGACCCGTGGCCGCAGTCGTGCTGGATCATGAAGAGGCGGACGAGGAAGCCCGCCGCCGGTACCACCAGCAGCAGGCCAATCCAACAGCCGTGGTCGAGAGCCGTCCATATCAGCGTCCAAATGACAAGGAAGGGCACTGCCGTGATCACCAGCTCAAATAATCCGCGCCCGCTGTTTGGCTCGCGATAGCGGGCAAGCAGGTGCGCCAATGCGCGGGTTTCTGGTGAGCTTTGAACCATTTCGATGTTTCGCCCTCAAGAATAAGAAGGCCGCACGATCGTGCTGCCACAGAGGCGAGAAGTAGCACTGGGCGAACAGATGGACTGAGCAGAATTGCTCATAGGCCATTGATTTGAGCGGGTGCTGTCTCCGCTGCTTCACCATCCAACAACCCAGCGGAACAAATGCTTGTTAGGGTCCTTGACGTTGCATGGATCGCCTTCCTGCCCAAGGCATCCTACGTAGATGGCCTCAGTGTTCCCCGCACTGAGGCCGTTCTTGCGAACGAAATTTCCCAAAGTGGTCCCGCCAAGCAGTCATGCGATGCGTTTTGGGGCGCCCCAGGACAGTACCGGTCGGCTGGGGGCTGTCCGTATTGCATCCGAATTTTGAATCGGGGAGTGCCCTAATTCGCTAACGATGGGCCAAATTCGTTTCCGATATGAGCAATATTGACCAGCCCCATTTCCTTCTTAACCGTCAGTCGCGTTCGAGGATCTTGGCGCCCGGGTAGACCTGGCGGGCGTACGCAACGACCAGCGAGCGATGCTGTGTCTCCAGGAACGGAGTACGGATCTGACACGACCCGACGATGAGGTGCCACAAGCCGTTGATCTTCTCGATGATGACGTCCATGGCAGTGCTTCCCTTCCTGCTTGCAGGTTTGTGGTCGTTACTCCGCCCAGCGCTCAGTTTGAACGGCGTAACGCCGTCGAGCTACAACCTCTCGCAGAGGGGCGGATCGGGCCATTGCACGGACGTTCATCAGTGCCTTACATTCGTTTGGGACGATGATACTTAGGTTTATGATTGACGACCTGCGGGGCTTGTCGCTGCTTCATCGGAGGTCCGTCGCGCGCTCATCATTGCCGCATGGTCCTGCGCTTTCCCGCGACAAATTGACCCGACGGGCAAATCACTTCTGATTTACGGAAATTGTGTCAAGTTCTAAATTTCCGAAGATCAAAAATATTTCTCTTTCCTTCGACCCCAAATCACCTGCACATCAATAGCCATCCCGTCCCACTCAGAGGGGCGTTGGCCATCGTCACGACGAGGGGCGGGTCGCGGTGGACGCTGAAGTTGCGATTGACGGTCGCGGCTGAAGCGTACGGCGAAAGCGTGTGGTCCTGGCGCCCGTAACGGCGTCAAGCCTTAA
>NZ_JAFCLS010000043.1 GCF_018131075.1 Bradyrhizobium sp. JYMT SZCCT0428
TGTCAAGCCCCGGAATAAAAAATATTTCGCTTTCGCCGTCGGGCAAATCATCTCTACGAGTTTGCGTTATCCCGTCCCACTCAGAGGGGCGTCGGCCGTCGTCACGACGAGGGGCGGGTTGCGGTGGACGTAACAGTTGCGATGGACGGTCGCGGCTGAAGCGTACGGCGAAAGCGTGTGGTCCTGGCGCCCGTAACGGCGTTAAGTCCTGCGGGAGCTAACGCTTCCGAGGGGCGACGGTGGCAATAGAGGCCGTCTCACCGGGGAGAGCGCGTCATAAGCCGTAAAGCCATTGCGCAGGGAATGTCGGATGTTCTCCGCTGCCCTGTATGCTCATGTGCAGCATACTTATGCACAATCGCACATGAGACCGCGGGTGCAGCGCGCATCCGGCATTCCCTGCGCCCTCTGAATTGAGAGGGCGGAGAATTTCTAGACAAAGCTCGGGCGCAACGCGTCGCGAGATCGCGAAGTTGCGTTTAACCGTCATCCCCGCGCAACGGCTTCGCCGTTGTCGCTGGAGGTGCGAGCGCAGCGAGCCTCGAAGGATGAATCGGCCACAGACGGGCCGTCGTCCTTCGAGGCGCGCAAGAGCGCGCACCTCAGGATGACGGGTCTTGGAGTGAACGCGGGGGGTCGACAGCAATGTGTGGCGCTGCACCATCCCCGTCATTGCGAGGAGCGCTTGCGACGAAGCAATCCATGCCTCAGCAAGCGGAAATGTGGATTGCTTCGCTACGCTCGCAATGACGTGGAAAGAGCTCGTGCCCTCGCCCTCAACCTTCCTTCTTCGCCTTCGCGCGCAGCTTCATCTCGCGGTAGCGCGCTGCGCCGCCGTCGCGGTTGTTCTGCGGGCTGCGCTCGACGGCCAGCGCATCGTCGGGCACGTCCTTGGTGATGACGGAGCCCGAGCCGATATAGGCGCCCTTGCCGATTTTCACCGGCGCCACCAGCGACGAATTGGTGCCGACGAAAGCGCCCTCGCCGATAACAGTCTTGTGCTTGAAAAAGCCGTCATAGTTGCAGGTGATGGTGCCGGCGCCGATGTTGGAATTGGCGCCGACATGGGCATCGCCGATGTAGGAGAGATGGTTGACCTTGACGCCGGCTTCGAGGTGAGCGGCCTTGGTCTCGACGAAATTTCCGATCCGCGCGCCATCGCCGAGCGAGGTGCCGGGCCGCAGCCGCGCATACGGGCCGACGGACGCCTTCTTGCCGATCGAGGCCTGTACGATGTGCGAGAACGAATGGATCACCGCGCCGTCGGCGATGGTGACGCCGGGGCCGATCACCACGAACGGCTCGATGGTGACGTCGTTGCCGAAGGTGGTGTCGGCGGCAAGATGCACGGTTTCCGGCGCGATCAGCGTCACGCCGGCGTCGAGCGCTGCCTTGCGCAGCCGCGCCTGCATCACAGCTTCGGCTTCGGCGAGCTGCGCCTTGGTGTTGATTCCGCGCACTTCATCCTCGCTGGTTTCAATCACGACGGCCTCCAATCCCATGTCCCTGACGAGTGCAACCGCATCGACGAGATAATACTCACCCTTGCTGTTGGCATTGCCGATCCGCTCGAGGATCGAGAGCGCCTTCTTGCCGTCGAACGCCATCACCCCGGCATTGCACAGCGTGACCTTGCGCTCCTCGGCGCTGGCATCCGCATGCTCGCGGATCGCCACCAGCTGATCACCCTCGACGAGCAGCCGGCCGTAACCGGTGGGGTCGGCAGCGCGGAAGCCAAGTACGGCGATCGCGGCCCCCTTCTCCAGCGGCGCGCGCATTCGCGCAAACGTCTCGGCCGATATCAAAGGCGTATCGCCGAAGGCGACGATCAGGTCATCGGCGCCGCGCGCCAGCGCCTCGCGGGCCGCCAGCACCGCATGCGCGGTGCCGAGCCGTTCGCGCTGGATGAAGGTCGCGGCATCGGGACGTATCCGCGCAACCTCGTCGGCGACCGCCTTGTGATCGGGGCCGATCACGACGGCGAGCGAGGCGCCCGCGCCGTTCGGGGCGGCATCCAGCACATGCGCCAGCAGCGACTGGCCGGCCACCGGGTGCAGCACTTTCGGCAGCGAGGACCGCATCCGCGTCCCCTCGCCGGCCGCAAGCACCACCGTCAGGCTGGATCGAGCAGTCATGAGAAGTCCTCAAATATCAGGGCCAAAGGCAACGGCGCCGTCTTTAGGTGTTTTCGCTGTGAGAGGAAACCCGATTCGCCGTCCCGCAAAGTTCCGGATTCAAGATCATGGCAGAATTCCTGTTAATGTTTGACCTGTGATTCGGCGGGCCTCGGGAGGGCCAAAGACGTTTGGCCAAGAATTCCGACCATCGCGCTGGCGGCCTCGAGACGGACGATACCGGCGGCGTGCTGAGCGGTTTTCTGGCCGAGGAAGAGGATCTCGACCGCCGCGCGCTGTGGCGGCTCGGATCGTGGGGCGTCGGTGCGGTGGCCGCGGTCGTCGTCGCCGTGATGGCGAACCAGACCCAGTTTGGATGGAAGCGCGACCAGATGGCCGCGACCGATCTCGGCCAGCGAGCGCAGCAGATCCAGAATGTTGCCAATCAAACGGAACGCGAGGCGCGACGGCTCGCCGCGGCCATCGATACGCTCAACAGCGATCGCGACCGGCTCTATGCCCGCGTCACCGGCCTGGAACGCGGGCTGGACTCCGTGACCGGGTCCATCGCCCGCCAGAATTCCGCCGCGGCATCGCCTGCCCCGGCAGCGCCTTCGCCTGCCGAGCCCCAAGCTACCCAAGCCGCGCAAACTCCCGCTCCCGCCGTGGCGCCGGTGGCGACACAGACGGCCGCGGCAACGCCTGAGAAATCCGTCGCCAATCCAGTCCCGACCGAACCCGGCTCGGCGGCGGCTTCATCCGTTGCCAAGGATCCGGCCAAAGAATCTGGCAAGGAAACAGCCAAGGAAACGATCAAGACCGAGTTGCCGAAGGTCGAAGCAAGGAAGACCGACCTGGCAAGGTCTGAAGCCGCCAAAGCTGAAGCGGCGAAGCCTGAAGCGGTAAAGTCCGACACGGCGAAAATCGATACCGTGAAGATCGAAGTTGCGAAGGCCGACGCGGCGACGCCGGCGACGCCGCTGGTCGCCTCACAGTCCTTCATGGCGCCGCCCGATCCATCCGCCACCAAACTGGTCGAACCCACCAAGCCCCTGAGTTCGGTGATCGCGAGCCCGATCCCGGAAGTGGTGGCGGCCGCACCGGCAACGGACGCCGAGGCGGACGAGGAAACCGGTCCGAAGGTTGCGATCCAACGCACCCAATTCGGGGTCGATCTCGGCACCGCCAATTCGGTCCCCGGCCTGCGCGCGCTGTGGCGCGGGCTGTTGAAATCGAGATCGAACGCGCCGCTCGCCGCGCTCCGCCCGATCATCGTGATCAAGGAAAGCACCAACGGGCTCGGCATGCAGCTTCGGCTGGTGGCAGGTCCCATCAACGACGCCGGAGCTGCCGCCCGGATCTGCGCCGTCCTGGCCGAAAACAAGCGGAACTGCGAGACGGCGATCTTCGACGGCCAACGGCTGTCGCTGACTGGCGACAGCCCCGCGCCTGCACCGGGCGCAAAACCCGCGCCGCGCCGGCGGGGTGCGGTGGCGAAACGAGCGGCCGTGGTCGCGGAGGACCCGGCAAAGAAGCCGGAAACAGCGGCAACGACCGCGGTCTCGTCCTGGTTCGGCAAGCGAGGCCAATAGATATTTCATTGTAGTACAAGGGGTTGCGGCCAGACTCTGATCCGTTTTTGCCGCCCCTTAATGTCCTGTGGTGGCTTGTCCCGCCGGCCATTCCCGACCATATTCGCCCCGCCATCCATCCAAGCCCGAGAAAATGCCGCTGTGAAAAAAATTCCGTTCCGGCTGACGCCCTATCAGGTGCAGTTCCTGTTGGTGGTCGGCTTCGTCACCGTCGGCTACGCGCTCTATCTGCGCTATCTCGCGGTCGAGTTCTCCACCGTCGCGCTGGCGTGCGACGCCGGCCTGCAGACGATGATCTGCAAGGCCCGCACGCTCGCCACCACGCTGTTCAAGAATTCGGTGTTCGGCATCGTGGCGCTGATCATCGCGGTGCTTCACGTGATGCGGCCGTCGATCGTACTGCTGACCGGTGGGCTGATCGCGGCCGGGCTTGGGATCGTGCTCTATAATGTGGTGCTGTCGGGGATCGCGATCGGGCTGCTTATTTTGGGGTTTGCACGGCCCGCGCCCGCCACAGCGTAAGCGCGAGCAGGAAGTAGATCGCGCAGGTCCACATCGCCTGCCAGTTCTGCGCGCCTTCGTTGAACCCGATATAGAGCATGGCCAGCACGAGCAGTCCGGCAAAGGCCGATTCGGCGATCGGGCGCGTGCCCTCCTTCGGCCGGTTGACCAGCATCAAGGCGGCAAACGGCACCACGGCCATGGTCAGCGAAGCGAACGGAAAATCGCGATAGCGCGGATCGAACGCAAAACCGAGCGCGGTCTCCGCGCCGATCACCGTGGCGACAACCAGCGTCAGGCCGAGCAGCACTGAGAGCACCGATCCGGTCCGGCCATCGCGCGGGCCGAGCAATTCGAGGAAGGTCGGCAGCGGCCGTCCCGACATCACAGCGTTGGCGCAGAGCATCGGCGACGCGATCGCGGCCGCCAACAGCGCCCCCCATTGCAGCCAGCCGCCGGTCCCGTAGCTCTCGTAGAACATCTTGTCGGCGGCGACGCCGAGCAGCATGCCGGAAATCGTCGCGGACGTGCCGACCGCAAGCCAGGCGGCCAGCCGCGGCTGCCACGGCCGCCGCCGCAACGTCAGCCAGCCCGCGAGAAACACGAAGAAGCTGAGCGCCATGCCGCATCCCATCTGCAGCTTCCAGAACGGGAAATTGCTGATCTCCTGGCCGGGCGGATATTTCACCGCCCGCTGGGCGGCATCGATCAGGCCCCAATAGCCGCCGACGGTGCCCTCGAGCTGGCGCTTCCACGGCTGGTCATAGGCCTCGATCAGGTTGACGCGAAAGCCTTCGCGCTTGGCGAGATCGAGAATTTCGGAAACGACGCGCGCCTGGTTGGTGCGCGACGGCAGCGCGCCCTCGCGCATCCGCCCGGCGCTGGGCCAGCCGGTCTCGCCGATCAGGATCTCCTTGCCCGGAAAGGCGACCGCGATCCGCTTGCGGATCGAATCGACATGGGAGGCGGCAAACTTCGCGCGCACCGGCATGTCTTCCCAGTACGGCAGGATATGAATCGTGACGAAGTCGACGGCATCGTAGATCTCACGGTTGCGCAGCCAGAATTCCCAGACATCGGCATAGGTGACGGGAATGGAGACCTGTGCCCTGACCGAGCGGATATGGGCGGCGAGATCGGACGCCGTCATTTCACCGCGCAGCAGCACCTCATTGCCGACCACCAGAGCAGTAATGACACCGGGATATTGCTTGGTCAGGCCGACCGTGATCGCGATCTGGGAAGCGTTCTTGATCTGGTTGCTGGAGAGCCAGATGCCCTGAATGACCTTCAGCCCGACCTTGGCGGCAAGGGCCGGAACCTGATCGAGCCCGTTCTCGATCGAATAGGTGCGCACGCAATCGGTGATCTTGGCGAGCTGCGCCAGATCCTGCGCGATCTGGTCGGCACCGATATGGGTGGTCGGAATCAGCGGCGTCTGCGCGTCGCGGAACGGCGCGTAGGAAACGCATTGCAGTTTCGCGTTGGGATCGATCGGGGCGCGCACAAGCATGATCGGTGTGGCCAGCCACCACCACACGGCCGCGATCATACCAAGCGATGTCAGGAGAAGCGCCAGCGGCGTACGAAGAGAAATCAGTTCCATCCTCCGGGCGGGGCCCGTCGATTAGCTGGTCACCGGCGTTCTGCCAAGAGTGATATGCCGGCAGGATAGACCTAATCCAGCCAATCCCCTGCGACGATTTTACCACGCCGCGATAAAGTTGTGAGTTTGCTGGACAAAATCCGAAATAACCGTCATGGGAATCCGGCAGCGTCTCCGCCGCATTGGGGACCAATTTGGACGGCAACTAGCCAAGCCATCACGAGCCGCCGGAATTGCCATTTCGGGCATCTCCTGCGGGCATGAAACAAGTCGGGGAATGTATGCGTCGAAGTGGGCCTGATCTCAAAAATGCGGTTTTGCGCCACCTTGCCGTTGCCGGCCTTGTTGCAGGCTTGGCCCTCCTGACCGGATCGGGCGGGGCGTTCGCCCAGAGCGGCACGCCCGCCCCGGACCAGCCCGGCAAGCCGCCGGCGGCCAATGCGGCCGACCCGACCAAGGATAATCAGCGGAAAACCGACGAATTCGTCGAGGCTACCCAGGCCATCAACGGCCCCGGCGGGAACCCGGAATGCGTCTGGCTCGGCCGGCGCGTGGTCCGCCTGATGTGGCGCGACGACCTCGATACCGCATTCCGGCATCTCGACCTCTACGACCGGTTCGGCTGCCCCGGCGGCCATGTCCAGGCGACCTTCCGCTGCCTGACCCGATTCGGCGGACAGATCGACGACAAGGTGCCGAGGAGCCTGGACGACAGGGTTCACGCCTGCTGGATCAATCCGGCCGCACAGCCGCAGGCCGCCGTCGCGGCCAACCCGGCCGCGCCTGCCCCCGCAACCGCCGGCAACGCGGCACCCGCCCCAGCTCCCTCGCCCGCTCCCAGCGCCAGCCCGACGCCAGCGAAGTAAGCGCCCAAGGCCTTGCAATTAAGGCCTGCAATATCGGCTCGAACGGAACGAACGTGATTATTCAGCGTTTGTTCAACTCCGCGCCCTTAAAACGCCATGGCGTCATATCAGTTGAGAATTCGCACGGCAGGACTATTCTTAAACCTGCCGCCGTGTCGGTCGAACCTAGGGGACGGGTTCGCTTTCCCCTTTCTAGGCCCCGTTATGGTTTAGCCGCCGATGCGCGCCGTCGTCGCCGTTCTGCTGTTTGTGACCGCAGCTCACGCTGCGTTGTGGGGTCTGTTCCAGGACAAGCAGCCGGCACCCGATTTCCGTGGAATTTTGCCGAGCCTTTCCTATACGCCGTTTGAGCCGGGGCACACCGTCGTTGAGGATGACGCGGAGAAGATTCGCGCCGATATGAAAAAGCTCTCGACGCTGACGCGGGCAATTCGCCTGTACGCGTCGACGGAAGGCAACGAACTGGTGCCGGCAATCGCCGCGGAATTTGGCCTCAAGGTTACGGTGGGCGCCTGGATCGACAAGGACAAGGACCGCAACAAGCGCGAGATCGAGGCGGTCATCAATCTCGCGCGAAAAAACAGCAACGTCATCGGGGTGGTCGTCGGCAACGAAACCATCTACCGGGGCGAACAAGTCCCGATCGAGAATCTTGTCGCTCTGCCGGACCTTGACTCCGAAGGTGCACGCATCCAACGCGAAGAGGTACAGCGGCTGCAGGAAGCGGAAGCCCAGCCTGAAGACAAGCGGGCTGAAGCGATAAAATGGACGACTGCACAAAACAACGTGTTTCGTCTGGGGCGGCTGATCCAGCGGATCAAGAAATCCGTCAACGTTCCCGTGACGACAGGCGAGATCTGGAACATCTGGCGCGATTATCCGCAGTTGGCCAACTCCGCTGACTTCATTGGCGCGCACGTGCTGCCCTATTGGGAAAACTTCACGGACAAGCAGGCGGTCGATCAGGCCGTCGCGATGTACCAGCTGTTGCGCGACCAGTTCCCGGGCAAACGGATCGTAATTGCCGAGTTCGGCTGGCCGAGCGCCGGTTACAATCTGCGCAATGCCGAGCCCGGCCCATTCGAGCAGGCTGCGGTGCTGCGCAATTTCGTCGCGCGTGCCGACGCCATCGGCATGGACTACAACATCGTCGAGGCGATCGATAAGCCCTGGAAATTCAACGAAGGCGGCGTCGGACCCTATTGGGGCATTCTGGATGCTTCCCGCGAACCCAAATTCAGCTGGACCGGCCCGATCGTCAATCTGAACTACTGGAAGCTGGCGCTGATCGCGCTCCTGGTCGGCATCCTGTTGTCGCTGCCGATCCTGCGGCTTGAAAAGCCCACCGTGATGCAGGCGCTGGTGCTGTCAGCGGCCGCCAACGGCGTCGGCGCCTGGGCCGCCACCGTGTTCGCTTACTGGGACGGGCACTATTTCGTGCTCGGCTCGGCCTTCGCGCTGACGCTCGGCCTGATCCTGCTGGTGCCGCTGGTGCTGATCGCGATGGCCCGGATCGAGGAAATCGCGGCGGTCGCCTTCGGGCACGGCCCGCGCCGGCTGATCACCAAGAGCGCGCCGCTGGCGCCCGCCACCATCGGCGAGAACGTTGCCTTCCCGAAAGTGTCGATCCACATCCCCGCCTATTTCGAACCCGTCGAGATGCTCAAGCAGACGCTCGATGCGGTGTCGCGGCTCGACTATCCGAACTTCGAATGCGTCTGCATCATCAACAACACGCCGGATCCGGCATTCTGGCAGCCGATCCAGGATCATTGCCGCTCGCTCGGCGAGCGCTTCAAGTTCATCAACGCCGAGAAGGTGCAGGGCTTCAAGGCAGGCGCGCTGCGCATCGCGATGGAGCGCACCGCGACCGACGCCGAGATCATCGGCATCATCGACGCCGACTATGTCGTGCATCCGGACTGGCTGAAGGATCTCGTTCCGGTCTTCGCCGACCCCCGCGTCGGCCTGGTGCAGGCGCCGCAGGAGCATCGCGACGGCGACCTGTCATTGATGCACTACATCATGAACGGCGAATATGCCGGCTTCTTCGACATCGGCATGGTCCAGCGCAACGAGTTCAACGCGATCATCGTGCACGGCACGATGTGCCTGATCCGCCGTTCCGCGATGGATATGGCCGGCGGATGGTCCAGCGACACCATTTGCGAGGACACCGATCTCGGCCTGACCATCCAGCAGCAGGGCTGGCTGACGCACTACACCAACGTCCGCTATGGCGAGGGCCTGCTGCCCGACACCTATGAGGCGTTCAAGAAACAGCGTCACCGCTGGGCCTATGGCGGCTTCCAGATCGTCAAGAAGCACTGGCGGCGCTTCCTGCCCGGCGGGAGCCGGCTTTCACCGGATCAACGCCGCGAATTCTCGCTGGGCTGGCTGAACTGGCTCGGCGCCGAGAGCCTCGGCGTGGTCGTGGCGATCCTCAATCTGATCTGGGTGCCGATCGTGGCGTTTGCCGACATCGCGATTCCCGACAAGATTCTGACGCTGCCGATTATTGGCGCCTTTGTCGTCTCGCTGGTGCATTTCATCTCGCTCTATCGCCTGCGGGTGAAGATCAAGGCCGGGCAGATGCTGGGCGCCATGATCGCGGCGATGAGCGTGCAGTGGACGGTGTCGCGTGCCGTGGCCCAGGGCCTGATCACCGAGCATCTCGCCTTCGCCCGCACTTCCAAGGGCGGGCTATCGCGGATGTCGATCGAATTCCAGGCGTTCTGGGAGGCCGTGATCGGCGTGCTGCTGCTGGTCGGCGCCACCGTGCTGGTGGTCATGAACGGCTACAAGCAGGTACGCGAGATCTACATCTTTGCGGGCGTGCTGGTGCTGCAAAGCCTGCCGTTCCTCGCGGCGGTCGCGATCGCGCTGCTGGAGAACTCCCGGATCAACTCGTTCGCCTTCTGGCGCGACGGCGCGGTGCGCACGGCGGAACTGATCGGGATCCGTCCGGTCCGGCTGCCGACGGTCGCGCGCCCCTCCCAGCCGGTCGCATCCGAGATTCGCCGGGAAGCCAATTAACGGACGGTGAACCGATCGGCGCTGCCCGCTTGAAGAAGCCGGACTAACCGCAAGCCGAACCTCAGGAATCTGGATCGGGCGGCCTAGCATTTTCTGGCGCCGGCGCTATTGACCCGCAGGGGTCCGCCCCCTACACAGCGCGTCGAGTGAGCGCGTAGCTCAGGCGGTAGAGCACGTGACTTTTAATCATGGGGTCGAGGGTTCGAGTCCCTCCGCGCTCACCAATGAAATCAATCTCTTACTGACTAAATGCCTGCTACGGTCTAGCAAGTCTTTCTCTTGTGCACACACCCTGCACACATTCGGGGACGTAGATGGAGCGCACAAGAATGAGCCCAGCTTCTGGGCGTGCTTATCCATCTGAAATTAACAACACGATTGGTCAGCCGGCATTACGGCGGGCTGACAATCCCTGCAGCAGACTGCGAACGCGAGCGTGCGCTAACCCCCTTGGGTCAGTTGCTGCATAATCTGTTGAAACATTTGGGCCGGATCGTTCTGACCACCCTGACCACCCTCACCACCGCCCGTTCCTCCGCCTTTGATTTCCAGCACTTTGACCGCCACCAAGGGGAGCCGCATAAAGCCGCCAGACACCACATCGAGTTCCTGCGCATTCAGAACGTCGCTCGCATTGATTGCTTCGGTCATCACAGTTCCCCTTTGATTAAACCAGCGCGATCATCCGGGCTGGTGCGGCCAAATTTAGCGACACTGCTCTCGTCGCGATGTGACGGCGATCACGGAGGTGTCTGAACTCTGGCGTGGGCGCACATTCTGGAATGAGAACCCCGCCCCCAGCCGGCCAGCTTGGGCGGGATTTTTTCGTTAGGTTGGCGACCTCAATTAATTGCAAAACCCGCCGGAGTGAACGGCAGAGCATCAGTCGCCTTTTGCCTCAAGGGAAATCGGGCAAGAGAGAGCGCCAGTTTGAAGCGGCCTCCCCAGGTTGCGGCGGCTTCGGGATCAAAGGCTATAGCTCGCCACGAAAGCCTCTTTCATTTTCACAACGAGGAAGTCCTTCTGTCCTTCGCCGGCCTTGCGCCCTCCGGTGACGTTTTCGAGTTCTTTGTCGCGGATTTTGTCGCTCAATTGAGCCTGCTCGGTCTTCATTGTCCCGCTCCGTGTTGTGGCGCTGTGCCGTTGATGTCGAGCGAGTATGAGGGCAGCGGGCGGTCTAAACCGTGAGACGGCTCACATAAGAACGAGCCGCCTGGGTGAACCGGCGGCCTCTCTTCAAGCCGACAGGTCGTCCCGAACGGGAATGCCCCGTCCGCGCTAGCCCCCGGGCGGGGGATTTCATGTCATCTGAAGGCCTGGAGTTTCAATTCGTAATTACTGCGCATCAATCGCTATTCGATTGACGAGTTTTCATCGATGCTCGCCAACGTTAGAAACGGCCATAGTGCTTAGTCTAACCGAATTCGCGCGACCCAGCCTGTACCGTTGGGAACAGCGTCACGAGAATTTATCCGTCAATGTCGCAAAAGCCGAGGGCAATGGTGCATCGGGAGAAAAAGGAACTAGGAGAGCGACATGAAATCGGATTATCAGATTGAGACAACCGAAATGACGGGCGAGCAGCTTGACGCTGCAAGCGGCGGTGCCGGTGTCATTGCTGGCTTCGGGGTGCGGACGGATCAGCGGATTGCGTTGCAGCAACAGCTTACCGCGGCGTATGCCCGCAACAATCCAACTGATTACTACGGGTATTTTGGCTGACCGTTTGAGTTTTATGAGGAGGCCGCCCCGCTGGCGGCCTCTTTCGATAATCAGGACGCGGCTTTTTGCGCGCCTTTAGAGCGTTCGCCAAATCTCATCATGGAACGTGTTGGGTACAAAGAGGCCGGCTGCCTTCTTGATCAGCTCCAGGTATTTTTGATCCGCAAGAAGCTTCAGCCCCATAGCCTCGTACTGGGCCAAGTTCTCGTAGTTGGCAATCCAAGCCATGCGAGCAGCATTACCTCCAACCGGAACGGCTATTTTTAGATCGATGCCCGTAGTTGTTTTTACTTGGGTACTGATCTCGCTTGCAAATGCCATTGCTGCCGACAACATCCCAGGCGCGACGCTAACACTCCTCTGAACCAAAATCATCGAAACCTCCCTTAGGATTTATTTTGGAATGGTGAAAAGCACGAATGCATTGCAGTGCAATGCTGACCCCAAAAACTCCGCAAACTTTGATCTAGGTCAAGAAGGCCGGCCCGTTGCCGCTTTTTCCGGAATTCGCTCCGCCTACATACGCCACGAAATGCGTACAACTACCAAGTTTTCCCGATTCTACTTTTCTGCAATCTGACCGTGTCCGTTTGTCCTCACAGCATGTCTGTGGCGCCACTTTTCGAGTACACCCAGCGCCGGGTGGCACCACCGCTGCCCTACGCACCAGCTGCAACAGGTCGCATCACCAAGCGGTGGCGCGTTTACGTACAGGTGGTGTCCTTCATCGTCCCGGTTACCCAAGGGCGCGAAGCCAGTCAGGATCGCGTTGTCTTCAGCGCCTCGATCGCCTTCATCACGTCCGGATCCAGTCCTGTTCCTCCCGTGTCGAGATGGGCCAGGATCGCGCTACGCATCCTCGGATCCCAGAACTTCCTGATATGATCGGCAATGCCCGGCACCGCCTTGTCGTGGCCCTGGCTCTGGAAGAATTTGCCAATCTGGTTGGCCATGTAGATCAGCCGGTCAGGCGACATGGGCGGCTCCCTCGGCGGCGACGCCGGCGCTGATCCGGCCGGGATGGGTGAAGACTTCGAACCCGTCGCTCCGGGCAATAGCGGCAAGCGTGATGCCGGCGGCATCCGCCGTCCGCACCGCCAGCGCCGTCGGCGCGGAGACGGCAACCATCAGCGGCGCGCCCATCGCTGCAGCCTTCTGCACCATCTCGACCGAGACGCGGCTGGTCAGCAGCACGATGCCTTCGTCCGCGGCAATCCCATCCTGCGCGAGTGCGCCGACGAGCTTGTCGAGCGCGTTGTGGCGGCCGACATCCTCACGCAGCGCAACATTGCCGCGTGCCGGCGTCCAGAACGCTGCGGCATGTACCGCGCGGGTCTCGACATTGATCCTCTGCAAGGGCGGCAAGCTCTGCATCGCCGCCATGATCTGTTGTGGCGAGAATGATCGGCCTTGCGGGACGACGGCCGCCGGACGGACCGCCTCCGCGATGGAATCGATGCCGCACAATCCACAGCCGGTGGGCCCTGCAATATGCCGCCGCCGTTCGCTGAGCTGGTCCGCTTTCGATTGCGCGAGCCACATTCGCAGCTCGATACCGTCGTCAAGGGAAACGATGTCGAGGGATTCGATCTCTCGAGGCGATCGCACGATCCCCTCGCTGAGGCTGAAGCCAACGGCGAAATCCGCAAGATCCTGCGGCGTCCCCATCATGACGGCATAAGTTCCGCCATTATAGGTCAGCGCGAGCGCGGTTTCCTCCGGAATGATCCTCGCGCCCTCACTCCGGCCACTGTCGCGCCAGACCAGACGATCCACCATGCGAACCGGCTCGTGCATGGTTACTCCGCGGCTTCCACGACGGGCGCAATGCGACGCGAGTGACGGGCCTGCTCGTCATAGGCTTTTTGCCAGTCCGACGGACCATTCGACGGCGAGATCTGCACCGCCGTGACCTTGTATTCAGGGCAATTTGTCGCCCAGTCCGAATAGTCCGTCGTGATGACGTTGGCCTGCGTGTCCGGGTGATGGAAGGTGGTGTAGACCACGCCCGGCGCTACCCGATCGGTGATCTCCGCCCGCAGCGTGGTCTCGCCGGCACGGCTCTTGAGCCGCACCCAGTCGCCGTCGCGCACGCCACGCTGTTCGGCGTCGTGCGGATGAATTTCCAGCAGGTCCTCGCTGTGCCAGACGACGTTGTCCGTGCGGCGCGTCTGCGCACCGACATTGTACTGGCTGAGGATGCGGCCCGTGGTCAGCAGCAGCGGGAAACGCGGCCCGGTGCGCTCGTCGGTCGGGATGTATTCGGTGATGACGAATTTGCCCTTGCCGCGGACGAAGCCGTCGATATTCATGACCGGCGTGCCCTCCGGCGCCTTGTCGTTGCAGGGCCACTGCACCGAACCGAGTTCTTCAAGCCTGGCGTAGGATACGCCGGCGAAGGTCGGCGTCAGCGCCGCGATCTCGTCCATGATCTGCGACGGGTGATCATAGTGCATCTCATAGCCCATCGCCTTGGCGAGGCCGATTGTGACTTCCCAGTCGGCAAGGCCGTTGCGCGGCGTCATCACCTTGCGGACGCGCTGGATGCGCCGCTCGGCGTTGGTGAAGGTGCCGTCCTTCTCGAGGAAGGTCGATCCCGGCAAAAACACATGAGCGTAGTTCGCGGTCTCGTTGAGGAAGAGATCGTGCACGATGACGCATTCCATCGACGACAGCGCCGCCACCACATGCTTGGTGTTGGGGTCGGACTGCAGGATGTCCTCCCCCTGCACATAGAGGCCCATGAAAGTGCCTTCGATCGCGGCGTCGAACATATTGGGAATGCGCAGGCCCGGTTCGGGATTGAGCTTGACGTTCCACATCGCCTCGAACTGGTCACGCACCGCCTCGCCGGAGATATGGCGATAGCCGGGCAATTCGTGCGGGAATGAACCCATGTCGCAGGAACCCTGCACGTTATTCTGGCCGCGCAGCGGGTTCACGCCGACGCCGGGCCGGCCGATATTGCCGGTCGCCATCGCAAGATTGGCGATGGCGATCACGGTGGTGGAGCCCTGGCTGTGTTCGGTGACGCCGAGACCGTAATAGATCGCGCCATTGCCGCCGGTGGCGAATAGCCGCGCCGCGGCGCGCAACTCCTTGGGATCGACGCCGGTCATGATCGCGGTTGCTTCCGGGGAGTTCTTCGGCTGGGCGACGAAGGCGGCCCAATCCTCGAACTCGCTCCAGTTGCAACGCTCGCGCACGAAGGCTTCATCGGCGAGGCCCTCGGTCACGATGACATGCGCCAGCGCGGTCAGCACGGCGACGTTGGTACCGGGCATCAACGGCAGATGGTGTACCGCCTTGAGATGGGGAGCCTCGACCATTTCGGTGCGCCTGGGATCGATCACGATCAGCTTCGCACCCTGACGCAGCCGCTTCTTCATGCGCGAGGCGAACACGGGATGCGCGGCCGCCGGATTGGCGCCAATCACGATGATCACATCACTATGTTCGACCGAATCGAAGTCCTGCGTCCCGGCGGAGGTGCCGAACGTCGTCGACAGGCCGTATCCGGTCGGCGAATGGCAGACGCGGGCGCAGGTATCGACATTGTTGTTGCCGAAACCGCCGCGGATCAGCTTTTGTACGACGTACACATCTTCATTGGTGCAGCGGGATGAAGTGATACCGCCGACGGCGTCGCGGCCGTACTTCTGCTGGATGCCCTTGAACTTGGCGGCAGCGAAGTTGAACGCTTCGTCCCACGACACCTCTTGCCAGGGATCGTCGATACTTTCGCGGATCATCGGCTTGAGAATGCGTTCCTTGTGGGTGGTGTAGCCCCAGGCGAAGCGGCCCTTGACGCAGGAATGGCCGCGGTTCGCCTTGCCGTCCTTGTATGGCACCATGCGCACGACTTCCTCGCCGCGCATTTCCGCCTTGAAGGTGCAGCCGACACCGCAATAGGCGCAGGTGGTTACGACCGAATGTTCGGGCTGGCCGATCTCGATCACGGATTTTTCCGTGAGCGTCGCGGTCGGGCAAGCCTGCACGCAGGCGCCACAGGACACGCATTCGGAGCCGAGGAAACTTTCGCTCATGCCGGGCGACACCCGGCTGTCGAAGCCGCGGCCGGAGATCGTCAGCGCGAAGGCGCCCTGCACTTCCTCGCAGGCCCGGACGCAGCGCGAGCATACGATGCACTTCGACGGATCGTAGGTGAAGTACGGGTTGGACTCATCCTTCGGCATCCATGCGTCGTTATCGCAGCCATGCGACCTGGCGAACACATGGTTCTCGCCTTCATAGCCGTAGCGCACGTCGCGCAGGCCGACGGCGCCCGCCATGTCCTGCAATTCGCAATCGCCATTGGCGGCGCAGGTCAGGCAATCCAGCGGATGGTCGGAGATATAGAGCTCCATCACGCCCTTGCGGAGCTTCTTCAGCCGCTCGGTCTGGGTGTGGACCACAAGGCCGTTCATGACAGGCGTGGTGCAGGATGCCGGCGTGCCGGCACGGCCATCGATCTCGATCAGGCACAGCCGGCAGGAGCCGAAGGCGTCGACCATGTCGGTGGCGCAAAGTTTCGGGATCTGCGTGCCGACCTCCATCGCCGCGCGCATGATCGAAGTGCCCTCTGGCACAGTGACGCTGTTGCCGTCGATGGTCAGCGTGACCATCGTCTCGGATCTGGAGCGCGGTGTTCCAAAGTCGGTTTCATGGATCAATGACATTGCGCCCTCTCCTATTCCGCGGCCTGCAAGCGGGCCGGTGCCGGGTCAAAATCTTCCCGGAAATGCTTCAACGCGCTCATGACGGGATACGGCGTGAAACCGCCCAGGGCGCAGAGCGAACCGAATTTCATGGTGTTGCAGAGATCCTCGACCACGGCGATGTTTTCCGCCACGCGCTCGCCCGACCTGATCTTGTCGATCGTCTCGACGCCGCGCGTGGAGCCGATCCGGCACGGCGTGCACTTGCCGCAGGATTCGACGGCGCAGAACTCCATCGCAAAGCGCGCCTGTTTGGACATGTCCACGCTGTCGTCGAACACCACGATGCCGCCGTGGCCAATCAGGCCGTCCCGTGCCGCAAAGGCTTCGTAATCGAACGGGGTGTCGAACAGTTCGCGGGGAAAATACGCGCCGAGAGGTCCACCGACCTGCACGGCGCGCACCGGGCGGCCACTCGCGGTGCCTCCGCCGACGTCGTCGATCAGTTCGCCAAGGGTGATGCCGAATGCGACCTCGAACAATCCGCCGTGCTTGATGTTGCCGGCGAGCTGGATCGGCATCGTACCGCGCGAACGGCCCATACCGAAATCGGCATAGGCTTTGGCCCCGCCGGCCAGGATGAAGGGAATCGCCGCAAACGACAGCACGTTGTTGATCACGGTCGGCTTGCCGAACAGGCCCTTGTGCGCCGGCAATGGTGGCTTGGCGCGCACGATGCCGCGGCGTCCTTCCAGGCTTTCCAGCAGCGCGGTTTCCTCGCCGCAGACATAGGCGCCGGCGCCTACGCGAACTTCGAGGTCGAAGCTGTGGTCAGAGCCACCGACGCGCGCGCCGAGAAAGCCGGCGCGCCTGGCGGCGGCTATTGCCGCATTCATCGCCTCGACCGCGTGCGGATATTCCGAGCGGATGTAGATGTAGCCATAGGTGGCGCCGACCGCGACGCCTGCGATCGTCATGCCCTCGATCACCACGAAGGGATCGCCTTCCATGATCATGCGGTCGGCAAACGTACCGCTATCGCCTTCGTCGGCGTTGCAGACGATGAATTTGCGGTCGGCGCTAGCCTGCGCCACCGTCTTCCATTTGATTCCGGTTGGAAATCCCGCGCCACCACGGCCACGCAAGCCCGAGGTCGTGACGTCGGCGAGGATCCCGTCGGAGCCAAGCTTCAGCGCGCGCTCGAGCCCCTTGTAGCCGTCGTGGGCGCGATAATCCTCGACCGAGCGCGGATCGATCACGCCGCAGCGCGCAAAGGTCAAACGGGTCTGCCGTTTCAACCAGGGGATTTCGTCGGCGATACCGAGCCGCAGGACATGCGGACCGTCTGCCGCCATCGCATCGAGCACGGAGGGTACATCGACCTCCGTCACCGGCCCAAAGGCGACTCGGCCCTGCGCGGAGGCGACCTCGAGCATCGGCTCCAGCCAATACAGCCCGCGCGAGCCGGTCCTGACGATTTCGATCGCCAAGCCGCGGCTGGCGGCGCCGCGTTCCAGCACTTCCGCCACGTCGTCGGCGCCGACCGCGACCGCGCCAGCATCGCGCGAAACGTAAATGCGAAGCGTCATCGCTGCGCCTCCGCGACCAGTGCATCCATACGCGCTTCGTCAAGCCGGCCAACCACGCGGCCATCCAGCATCGCCGACGGCGCGGTTGCGCACAGGCCAAGGCAGTAGATCGGCGCCAGTGTGACGCGCTCGTCGGCGGTGGTATGGCCCAGTGCAATCCCGAGTTTCGCCTCGGCGCGCGCGGCGAGCGCGTCGCCGCCGGCGGCCTGGCAGGCTTCGGCGCGGCAGAGTTTCAGAACATGCCGGCCGGCAGGCTCGCGGCGGAAATCATGGTAAAAGGTAAACACGCCGTGAACCTCGGCGCGCGACAGGTTGAGCGCCGATGCCACCATCGGGATCGCCGGCTCCGGCACGTAACCGAATGCTTCCTGCAGCGCATGCAGGATCACCAGCGTCGCACCCTCGAGGTGGGAATGCTCCGCGATGATTTCAGCGCCGCGTACCGCGGTCCATGGGTCGTAAGCAGGTGTCATCCACATTCTCTGTCGGCGATTTGCTATCCGCCCAAGAGAATTGGAATCGATCCAGGAATCAATAAAGCTGTCTCATGTTGCGATACGGAAACGCGATCGATAGGAAGCCGCAATTAAACGATATCAAAAAGCAATAAATGTAAGTCTGCGTTCTTCGACGTGTTGGTCTGGAGCGGTGGAGTCGAGCGTTCGAGCCGCCCCTCCGTACTCGCAGCCGTTTCTATAATTTTCAGGATCTCGGATTTTATCCGAGAAACCCGCCGGTAGGTGCAACCATGCTGGGTAAGCGCTCGCCCTCGGCGGCCTCCGGTGGCTATCAGCCGATCCAGTCAGACCAACGGCGGATGGATGTGTGGCGTCGAAAACCAAGTCATTGGCGGGCAGTAACAAGACCGGGCGTCGGTGGTTCGGGTAGAGGTCAGCGGTCCACCAAAGTTCGAGGGCGGGCGGCCGCTACCAAACCAGCAACTGGCTGGAAACTCGTTCAACCGCCTTAGAATGCGCGCGGAAAACTCTTTCATGACTTTATCGCTTGATCAGCGTCATGCCTTGCTCATCGCCGAGCGCTCGCGCGATATCGACGTTATCACCGCGGCCGTCACCGCGGTTCTGGCGACGAACCGAGGGGCAACCCTTCTCGATGTCGAAATGGCTTTCCGCGAGGGCGGCTCGCCCGTCTATCTGATCGCCAGCCCCACCCTTTCAGTCGTAATCGGCATGCCGGCATGGCGCGCCGCACTTGACCGCGCCGGGCTCACCCCGGAAGCAAACCAGATCGCGCTGGCAGACAAGGCCGGAGCGCCGCGCCGCCCTTGACCCACCGCTTGCATTCCAGCCCCGCCAGCACCCGACAGCTCGCCACATGAATTTTAGGCACGAGTTCCGTTGATCTACATCAATGCCCCGCACTGACAGCGCCGCAATTTCCTGTCCGGCAGGGTTTGTAGAAAGAGGTTCGGCCATGCTTCGCTATGTTCTTGCTGCTTTTGCGGCACTTGTTCTGCTCGCCGCCAGTTTGCTCCCAGACGATGCCTATGCCCGCGGTCGCGGCGGTGGCGCTTATCGCGGTGGCGGATTTCACGGTGGTGGCTACCGCGGCGGCGCGGTCGCAGTTCGAGGCGCTCGGGGTGGCGCTGTCGCAGTGCGCGGCGGTCGCTACGGTTATGCTGGCTACGGGTATCGTCGGGGCTACGGTGCGGCAGCGGTCGGCGCGGCTGCTGTTGGCGCTGCGGCGGCAGGAGCCTATTACGGCGGCGGCTGCGGCTACGATACCTACGGCAACTGGGTTTGCCCGCGCTACTAATCCGTGTTGAGGCGGCCGTGCGCCAGTGGCACGGCGCTCGGCTGCCAGCGGTAAGTCAGGCACATATCCCAGACGCTGCCCATGGCGGCGGCCGTTTAGTGCACTGGGCGTTATGAGCGGGTGCATCCGGCGATGAGCCGCGAGTTTCAAATCGTCGCCTGCGGCTTTAGCGGCCTGCAAACAATAGGACAGCAACCAGCCCGACGTTCATCAGGCCAAGGGCGATGATGCCTGCGCGATAGAGGAATTCGATTGCCATGGCGCGGTGCTCTCACGGGGCATTGTTCGTGAATTCAACACGATACACCCGCGGGCATCTCCTGGCTTGTGCAGTTTGTGCCATTCGCTATTGAGGCAAAACAACAAAACGTTGGCGCACTTTAACGACACGTATGACCGGCTTCGTCGTCATTTCGAACGGCTTGCCGACGAAGTTGAACAGGCGATGATGGAAGGACGCGTGCAGACCTTTTGACGCGTTGACGGTAGTACCGACGAGCCTAATCTAGAATGTAGAAGAACACGGCAAACAAAAAGGGCGTCGAGACTACGGATGCCCAGAACAGCCAATCGAAACGCGGGCGCTTCAAGGGCAAGATTGACGGGTCGAATTTCGGCATGTGCTGCGTCCCTGAAACAGGCGGGAGCACTACACTCTCAGTCATCGGCAATTGCCAAACTCATTCCGATGATGACCGAATCTATCACTTAAGTCCGGTTCCCGACATAGAAAATTAGGGCGACTATGAAGCAGCCGGCGGTTGCCGGCCGTCTGACGGAAAAAGGCGTTGCGGTGGCTTTCCTTCGGCAGGAAGGTTGATGACCCGAGTGGCGGCGCGCGCCGGCGGATTGCTGTGGACAACTGACCTTCATCTTTAACTTTGTCGCCCGGGGCAAGACTTGTTGCCCAATTACGCCTCACGAAACCGGCGCTCCGTACCCTAACCTTTGTGGGAAGGGGGCGTCATGGAGCTATTTCGAGCTGAGAAGATTGCCACTGCTCGGGATCAATCAAACCATGACTGCCGCTTCTGCGCAGGAAGACTCACTCTTCTCAAAACGATCATGGAATCCGAGAGCGGAGTTGTCATTCATATGTTTGAATGCAAGCAGTGCGGAGAGCGCATCTGGACCGAATAGGCCGGCAGGCACGGGCACATAGCCAATAGCCCGACAACTCACAGGCGCCCCTCGGGCATGATAACATCCGCATTTTGCGCCGACCACAATTTGTAGACGCTTAGCCGCGCGGGCGTATGGCTGATCGATCAGAATTAACCGAAGTTGCGGAATCCCCACATCAAGATTCCCAACGTCACTACGAGAATGCACAGGCTGCCGACTGCAACCATGAGGAAGACCTCCCAGCCGGTTTGGCTTTGACAGCTCCGACGCCCAGCAAGACAAACAACAGTGGGGCGACGAGCAGTGTCATTTGCGCTTCTTGGGCGCCTGTACCGGCAGATCGAGCACGCCAAACAATGCGAGCAGCAGGGCAACTTCTTCCTTCGAGCCAACTTTAATCATCGTCATCATCTCCTGTTCGATGGTTAGTCGGCCTAAGATTTCGGGGGGTTCATGGCGATTTGGTTTCGCGATTGTTTCAAACTTGTTTCGTCGGCAGAATTCTGAACAACCGGTAATGTGCCTGGATGGCAGGCCCTCAATAAAGAAAGGGGGACTCGGGGCCCGTTGAGTTGGTGGAACGGTTTATTCAGAAGCGGGTTCTCCGAACGGAGGCCCAACATGACCAAACCTCAGATCGCCCGCGTTTGGCGCGGGAGGACCAATCCAGATGTGGCGGACGAGTACGAGGCCTACAATTACGAGGTCGGCATCAAGCCGCTGATCGAGAAGGCCCTTGCCGTCCAGACGTTCCGCGAGGACCGGCAAAACGAGACCGAGTTCGTCACCATCTCGTACTGGGAAAGCCTGGAATCGATGAGCAGTTTCACGGGCGGAGACCCATCCAGGATCCATCACCTGGAGCGCGACAAGGATTTTCTGATCGAGCTTCCGAAGTCAGTTCAGATTCTGAAGATACGGCATAGCCACGCAATCTAGCGCCCGTCCTGCGGTCCCCTTCAGAACAACCGAGCAAGAACCGTGAAACAAGCCACCACTCCGGCGACATCCTTCGTTTCGTGATTTACGTCACATCTCCGTCGATTGTAATCCGCCATGATCGCAGCCTGCGAAACGTCGCAAAATGGTGCGAGACAATGACCAGCGAAAATCGCGAACTGAGCGTTGAGGAACTAGGGTCCGTTGCGGGTGGCGGCCTCGTGGACAATGTCTTGCCCGAAGCCGAGGCGAGCACGGCCGAGTTTCTGAAGAGATTTGCCGAGGGCGCCCTGCGGTTCAATGCTTTCATCGCCAGCGCCACAAGTCAGAGCCCCGCCGCAAATCAAGGGTAGTACCCAGCACGAAAATGGGCTCACCGGCATGGCCGGCGAGCCCAGGACAACCGCGCGACGCGCTGGCTGATCGAATCAGATTAGCATTTTTGCCCGTTTGAAAGCCGGCACTGGCCACTACCGGGCTGGCTCTTTGGGTCTGAGGCCTTCTGGGCCTGCGCAAGCGATCCCCCGACGAAAACAGCGAGCGCGAACGCAATTGCAACGATAGCTGAAAAACGGATCATCAAAACCTCCCTATTGGAAATGCCACCTCCGCCCCCGCGGAGACTGGCAATCCGAAGTGTCACGATAATCGTGAGCCCGGTCAAGCCGGGCGTCTTCCTTCAAGGAGCGGCGGGAAGCCCACCTGCCGAAGTAGAGGGCGCATTGTTAAACCGGAAAGCGAACGGCACTTGCGAACCAGCAATCACCACATCGTCTGACGCGCGCGCTCCGGCCATTCACGGTCGTATTTCTCGCCGCCCACGGTGTTGTTGCTCATCTCGGCCAGAATATCGCCTGGTGTCGGCAAGGTCATCGGATCGACGCGCTTGTCGGGATTCCAGAGATCGGCGCGGACGATGGCGCGGGCGCACTGGAAATAGATCTCGTCCACCGTCATGACGATCACGGTGCGCGGCGCCTTGCCGTCCATCTTGAACGACGCCAGCAGCTCGGGCTCGGCGGAAACATGCGCGCGGCCGTTGACGCGCAGCGTGCTGCCCGAGCCCGGGATCAGGAACAGCAGCGCTACCCTGGGGTCTCGCACGATATTGCGCAGGGAATCGCAGCGGTTGTTGCCGCGGCGATCCGGCATCATCAGCGTCTTTTCATCATGGAAACGCACGAAGCCGGGCAGATCGCCGCGGGGCGAACAATCCAGCCCCTCCGGTCCGCAGGTCGCCAGCGCCACAAAGGGCGACTGATCCATCAGCGCCCGGTAGGACGGGGTGACGCGGTCCGCGACCTTGACCGTCGAAGCATCGTTGGGAAAGCCATAGATGGCCTCGAGTTGTTCAATCGTCGAGACTACGGTCATTGCTTCTCCGGATTCTCTTTTTGACGCGTTTTCTTCACGCGAACCGCTATCCACTTCGCTTGAAAACGCTATCTACTCGTCCCACTTCTCGCCCTTGATCGCCCGCACCAGCTGACGCGCGTGAAACTCGGCGCTGCCGGTGTTGACGATGGTGACGTCAGGCGCGGCCTCGTCCACCGTGCGGCTCAGCCGGTGCTCGATCTTGCCGTCACTGCTGCGGCTTCGCATCGCCAGGCGCTCCGCCAGAACGTTCGGCGGCGCGGTGATCGAGATCACCGTGACGTCGGCGTAGGCGCGGCGCATCGCTGAAATGATGGTGCGCGAAACATTGGCGACAACGGTGTGCCCGGCGCGGATTTCGTTGTCGATGGCGCGCGATATCGCGTAGCGGTGGCCGTGCGCTTCCCAATGCATGGCGTATTCGTCACGCGCCAGCGCCGCCTCGAACGTGCCGGCGCTGACCTCTTCATTGTCCTCGGAGGCCGAGGCTTGCCGCGTGATCACGCGGCGCGGGAATGCGATGGCGCCATCATCGGCGCAGGCCGCCTTGGCAAGCCCAAGCAGCGTATCCTTGCCGGCGCCGCTCGGCCCGACCACCAGGATGAGCCGGCCCGGCCCGATCGCGTCCGCATGGCCCGTTGATGTCGCGAGTATGTCTGTCATGCCACACGCTGCCCTTCCCGCCAGACGCTGCGCACCACCGGGATGTCGCGCGCCACGTGTACCCTGATCAGGTCGGCGCGCTTGCCGACCGCGATTTCGCCGCGGTCCGAAAGCCCCACCGCCTCGGCCGGCGTCTTGGTGACGGTGCGGACGGCAGAAGCGAGATCAATGGCAGGAACATGCCGCGGCAGTTGCAGGGCGGCCATCAACAGGCTCGAGGGAATGTAGTCGGACGACAGGATGTCCAAGAGCCCCTCGCGGGCGAGATCGACGGCGGCGATGTTGCCGGAATGCGAGCCGCCGCGCACCACGTTCGGCGCGCCCATCAGGATGCCGATGCCGGCCTGGTGCAGACCGCGCGCGGCCTCCATCGTGGTCGGAAACTCGGCCACCGCGACGCGGTCGCGCACAGCGTCGATGACGTTTTCCTCGGTCGTGTCGTCATGGCTGGCAAGCGGTATCGCGTATTGATGCGCCAGGGCCACGATCTCGCGCATATTGGCCGCGGCATAGGTCTTCTGGTACACAAAGCGCCGCTCGAACAGCACGTCGAGCTCGGCGTCGGTCTTGCCGCCGTTCTTGCCGCGGTAATAGTCGCGCAGCTTTCCTTCATCGCGGAACTGGCGCTGTCCCGGCGTGTGGTCCATCAGCGACATCAGCCGGATGTCCGGCCGGTCGATCAGTTCCTTGGCTTCCTCGACGACGCTCGGCATTGGGATCTCGCAGCGCAGATGCAGGAAGTGATCGGCGCGCAGCAGGTTTTCCTCACGCGCCGTTGTGATCGCCTTCGCGAGCACGCCTGCCCTGCCATCGACCTCCTCGGCGCCGTCCTCGCGCCAGACCCGCAGCGAGTCCAACACGGTGGTGATGCCCGAAGTGGCCAGTTGCCCGTCGTAGGAGACAACGGCGGCGATCGGATCCCAAAACACCTTTGGCCGCGGCACGTAGTGTGCTTCGAGATGGTCGGTGTGCAGTTCGATCAGGCCGGGCATGATGAGGTCGCCGGCGGCGTCCTCGGCTCGGCCGGGGGCATCGCCCTGACCGAATTCGGCGATGCGGCCATCTGATATGGCGACCCAGCCGCGCTCGATCACGCGATCGGCGAGGATGATGCCGGCATTGCCCAAAATGGTCTCGTGCTTCGTTGCGCTCATCTCACTTCTCTTCCCTATGCCGCCGAGGCAAACGACGTCACATCGACGATCCGGTCCGCGATCAAATGGCGGATCTCGTCGTCATGGACGATCGCCACCATCGCCACCCCCTGACGTTTATTCTGATCGATCAATTCAACCACGACAGCGCGGTTGGCGGCGTCGAGCGATGCCGTCGGCTCGTCCAGCAGCAGGATCGGCAGATCGGAAATGAAGCCGCGGGCGATATTGACGCGCTGCTGTTCGCCGCCCGAGAACGTCGAGGGCGGCAGCGCCCACAGCCGTTCGGGGATATTGAGCCGGCGCAACAGCGTGCCGGCCTGCTCGCGCGCCTCTGCACGGGCGATCCCGTTCACGATCAGGGGCTCGGCCACCACGTCGATGGTCGCCACCCGCGGCACCGCCCGCAGGAACTGGCTGACATAACCGATGGTGGACCGGCGCACGCTCAGTACCTGCCGCGGTTCGGCGGTGGCGAGATCGATCACGGTGCCCTGGTGGCGGATGCCGATCCGCCCGCCGTCGCAGCGGTAGTTGCCGAAGATCATCTTCAGGATCGAGGATTTGCCGGCGCCTGACGGGCCCGACAGCACCACGCATTCGCCCGGCGCGACGTGAAACGAGACCCCGCGCACGACTGGCAGTTCGACGCCGCCCTGCAGATGCATGGTGAAGGTTTTTTCGGCGTTGGTTATGTCGATCATCGCGGTCATTGGCCTAACTCATGCCGGCAAAATCGAGGAGACGAGCAACTGGGTGTAGGGTTCGCGGGGATCGTCGAGCACCTGATCGGTCAATCCGGTTTCAATGACCCGGCCGCCCTTCATCACCATCACGCGGTGCGACAGCAGCCTCGCCACCGCAAGATCGTGGGTGACGACGATGGCCGCAAGGCCGAGTTCGCTGACCAGGTTGCGCATCAGGTCGAGCAGCCGCGCCTGCACCGATACGTCGAGGCCGCCGGTCGGCTCGTCCATGAACACCAGCCGCGGCTCGGTGACGAGGTTGCGCGCGATCTGCAACCGCTGACGCATGCCGCCGGAGTAGGTCCGCGGCGCGTCGTCGATACGGTCGGTGTCGATCTCCACCCGCTCCAGCCAGGACGACGCGGTGTCGCGGATGCGGCCGTAGTGATTCCAGCCCACCGCCATCAGCCGCTCGCCGACATTGGCCCCCGCCGAGACCGCCATCCGCAGGCCCTGCGCGGGATCCTGGTGCACAAAGCCCCAGTCGGTACGGAACAGGAAACGCCGCTCGGCTTCGCCCAACGCCGCCAGATCGCGCAGCACGCCATCGCGCATCCGGTACGAGACACTGCCGGCGCTCGGCGCCAGCTGGGCCGACAGCAGTTGCAGCAGCGTCGACTTGCCCGACCCGGACTCGCCGACGACAGCCAGCACCTCGCCGGGATAGAGCGCAAAGGAGACGTCGCGGCAGGCGATCAGCTTCCCATAGGTCTTGCCGAGGTTTTCGGCGACCAGCAGCGGTTGATCGTCGAGGGTTTGCTCAGCCATGCGCCCTCTCCTTGTGCGGCGCCGCGCTTTCGCTGCCGCGATGCCCGGCCAATTGGCGGCTCTCGCAATAATCGGTATCGGAACAGACGAACATCCGGCCGCCCTTGTCGTCGGTGACGATTTCATCGAGGTAGGAATCCCCGGCCCCGCACAGTGCGCAGGGCGCGTCAAAACGGTACCGCGTGAAGGGATGATCCTCGAAATCGAGCGAGACCACTGACGTATGCGGCGGGATCGCGTAGATCCGCTTCTCGCGCCCGGCGCCGAACAATTGCAGCGCCGGGCAATTGTCCATCTTGGGATTGTCGAATTTCGGCGTCGGCGACGGGTCCATGACGTAACGCGCGTTCACCTTCACCGGATAGGCATAGGACGTCGCGATATGGCCGAAGCGCGCGATGTCCTCATACAGCTTGACATGCATCAGGCCGTATTCGCCGAGCGCATGCATGCGCCTCGTCTCGGTCTCGCGCGGCTCGAGAAAGCGCAGCGGCTCGGGGATCGGCACCTGATAGACCAACACCTGCCCGCCATGCAGCGGCGCTTCGGGAATCCGGTGCCGGGTCTGGATCACGGTGGCGTCCGCGGTCGCGGTCGTCGTCGCAACGCCGGCGGTCTTGCCGAAGAACTTTCGGATCGAGATCGCATTCGTGGTGTCGTCAGACCCCTGGTCGATCACCTTCAGCACATCGTCGGGCCCGAGGATCGCCGCGGTCACCTGCACGCCGCCGGTACCCCAGCCATAAGGCATCGGCATTTCCCGGCTGGCGAACGGCACCTGATAGCCGGGGATCGCGATCGCTTTCAGGATCGCGCGGCGGATCATCCGTTTGGTCTGTTCGTCGAGATAGGCGAAATTATACGTCGGCGCGTTCATTCCGCGGCCTCCTGCATCGGCGGCGCTTCCGTGGCTTCCGCGAACTCCTTGCGCAACTTGCGCAGCAGACCGAGTTCGGACTGGAAGTCGACGTAATGCGGCAGCTTGAGATGTTCGACGAAACCGGTCGCCTGCACATTGTCAGAATGCGACATCACGAACTCTTCGTCCTGGGCGGGTGCGATCGCTTCCTCGCCGAGTTCGCGGGCGCGCAGCGTGCGGTCGACCAGCGCCATCGACATGGTCTTGCGCTCGCTCTGCCCGAAGGCGAGCCCGTAGCCGCGGGTAAAACACGGCGCTTCGGTGGCCGAGCCCTTAAACTGGTTGACCATCTGGCATTCGGTCATCGCGATCGCGCCGAGCGGCACGGCGAAACCGACGTCCTCGGCCATGAATTCGATCTCGACTTCGCCGAACCGGATTTCGCCGGCAAACGGATGGTTGCGGCCATAGCCGCGCTGCGAGGAATAGCCCAGCGCCAGCAGAAAGCCTTCGTCGGCGCGCGCCAGGTTCTGCAGGCGCAGGTCGCGATCCGCCGGGAAGCTGAGCGGCTCGCGTGTGAGGTCGCCGACCGGCGTCTCCGCATCCGCTGCCGGCGACGGCTCGATCAGGCCGTCCCGGCCGAGAATGTCGGTGACGCGCGGCGTCGCCGCGAGCGAGGCTTCGCTCGTCTCCGGTGTTTCCGGAGAAAATCCCTCCGCGAGCTGCGGATCGAGCAGCCGATGGGTGTAATCGAAGGTGGGTCCCAGAATTTGTCCGCCCGGAATATCCTTGAAGGTCGAGGAAATCCGCCGCCGCACCTGCATCGCGCCGGTATCGACCGGCTCAGTGGCGCCGAAGCGCGGCAGGGTGGCGCGGAACGCGCGCACCAGGAAGATTGCCTCGATCATGTCGCCGCGCGCCTGCTTGATCGCCAGCGCCGCAAGCTCGCGATCGTACAGTGCGCCCTCGGTCATGACCCGGTCGACGCCGAGCGACAACTGCTCGGAAATCTGGGACAGCGAGACCTCGGGAACGTCACGGTCGCCGCGCCGCTCATGCGCCAGCAGCCGATGGGCGTTCTCGATGGCGCGTTCGCCTCCCTTGACGGCAACGTACATAACTAGCCTCCCCTCGCGACCAGCCGCGTGGTGCGCGGTATCGCGACAATCGCATCGTCATGGACCAGCACGACATCGATGCCGCGCGGAAACAGCGCCACGTTGACTTCAAGCCGCTCGAACAGATCATGCGGCTGGATCGCTGCCTGCAGGATCGCGGTGCCGTCGATGCCGGGGCCGCGCAGCTCGAGGGCGGGCCCCTGCGTCAGGCTGTCGACCTGCAGGATCAGCGTCGTCGAACGATCCGGGTATTCATTGCTGCCGAACGCAAAACGATCGAGCGCCGGAAGCTCGCGGGGGCTGCCGATCAGGGCAAAGCTTCTGATCGAAGAATCCGCGATCACAGGCGCGCTGGTGTGGAATTTGAGCCATTTGGCAACGTCCGTCGTTGCCGACATCCGGCTGTCGAGCCAGATCGGCGTATCATGGTCGAACAGCGTCAGCGCAATGGCCGCGGTGCCGCGCATCATGGCGGCGGGCGTGCCGGCGACGGCCGCGATGCGCTGCACGCTGCCGGGACGCGCCATCGCATCCATCACCGAGCGGAAGGTCGATTGCGCCGACAGCACCTTGTCGGCAAATCCTGCGGGCAGTTCGGCAACCGTCGTCATCAACCCTCTCCCCGCACCAAGGTGTAGAAATCGACCCGCGTCGCCGCGGCTTCCGCCGCCTTGCGGTTCCGCGTGGCGGTCATTGCCGCGCGCAGCGGAGCGATCACCTTTGTCTCAATGAGGTCGGCGAATTCATCCGACTGCACCATGGCGTCGCACAGCGCGATCATCCGTGCTTTCTCACCGTCCCGGCTGAGCGTGTAGCCGAAGCCGACTTCGCCGGTCGAAAGCCGCACCGCCGCCCGCGATACCGTGGCTTCGCCGAGGTTGAAGGCAGCCCCATCGCCGCCGATACGGCCGCGCACCATCACAAGGCCGTTCTCCGGCTCGCGCAGATTCTCGTGATCAGGCAGCGTGATTGTGCCCAGACGGCCGGATATCTCGGATGGATCGGAATGCGCCAGCACCGCCATGACTGTCTTGCGCTGCGCCTGCTTGTCGTTCTCGGTTGCCGTCATATCCACCTTGCCGGAATCAAGTTGTCTATGCTAATAGACAACTTCATAACCAAACGCCATGACTGTTTGGTGACAACAGGGTTGTTTTTTCGGATGGCCGTTCCGGGTAGTTTCACACCATGAGCATGCAGGATGCGGCCACCGGTGTGGCGTTGTGGCGGCAGGTCGCCGACGGGATCGAACGCGGCATTGCCGAGGGCCGCTTCGCCGCGGGCGAAAAGCTGCCGGGCGAGATGGAGATCGCCGAGACCTACCGGGTCAACCGCCATACCGTGCGCCGGGCGCTGGCGACGCTCGCCGAACGCGGGCTGGTGCGCGCCGAGCGCGGCAGCGGCACCTATGTCGAGACCCAGCGCCTCGCCTATCCCTTGCGCTCGCGGACGCGGTTTTCCGAAATCGTCGGTGCCGGCGGCCATGAACCGCGCGGCCAGTTGATCGAAGCGTCCGACGATGTCGCTACCCGCGAACTGGCGCGGGAACTCGGGCTGAAGACGGGCGCACCCCTGGTCCGGATCGAGGCGCTTCGGCTGGCCGACCGGACGCCGATCTGCGTCAGCACCTCATGGCTCTCCGCCGAGCGCTTCCCCGACGCGGGACAGGTCTTCGCCAGCGTACGCTCGATGACCAAGCTGGTCGCGCATTACGGCATCCGCGATTACCGCAGGTCTTCCACCCGGATCACCGCCGCCATAGCCGACGCCAGCGACGCCGCACGGCTCGATCTCGCGCTCGGTCGCCCGGTGCTGGTGGTCGACAGCACCGACGTCGATCCCGACGGGAAGCCGATCGTGACCAAGCGCTCGCGCTTCGCCGCCGAACGTGTCGAGTTCATCGTCGAAAGCGATTAGATAGCTGGATCAAACCACCGCGCGCTGGCCGATGATCGCAAACCGCAGCTTGCCTGAAATCCAGTCGATCGCAGCCACCGCGACCAGGATCATCAGGATCAGGAACGACACCTTCTGCCACTCCAGCACCCGGATCTGCTCGGCCAGCTGCAATCCAATGCCGCCGGCGCCGACGATGCCGATGATGGTGGCCGAGCGGGTGTTCGATTCGATGAAATAGAGCACCTGCCCTGCGATCACAGGCAGCACCTGCGGCATCAGCCCGAACCGTATTTCGTGCAGCGCATTGCCGCCGGAGGCCCGGATGCCCTCGACCTGCTTCTTGTCGGCGGCCTCGATCGCTTCGGAGAACAATTTGCCGAACGCGCCAAAGTCCGCCACCGCGATCGCCAGCACGCCCGCGAACGGCCCAAGCCCGACAACGTTGATCCAGACCAGCGCCCAGATCAGCGTGTCGACGCCGCGGATCGAATCGAGAAAGCGGCGGACCGGGAACCGGAAGATACCCGACGGCACGATGTTCCTTGCCGCCAGCAGACTGACCGGCAGCGCGAGCAACGCGGCAAGGGTCGTGCCCAGCATCGCGATCGACAGGGTTTCACCGAGCGCAACGAGATAGACCGGGAGCGAACCGCCGGGATCGGGCGGGATCATCATCATCGTGATCCAGCCGAGTTGGCTCAACCCGGCCAGCATCCGCGCCGGCGAAAACTCCAGCTCGACCAGCCCGAACACGAAGATCCCGAACGCAGCGAGCAGCATCGCGGGGATCGCGAGACGGGAGGAAACCGGCCGGTCAAAAACTTCGGGATAGCGGCCGCGCAGATCGCCGGAGTCCGGTGCAGGCAACCGTGTCATGCCCGTGCCTCCTTGCCGAACAGCCGCCCGCGCGCCCATCCGGTGCCGATATCGATCAGGAACACGGTGACAATGATCATCAGCAGGATCGCGCTGACGTCGGAATAAAAGAACTTCCTGACGGCGACGACGAGTTCCTGGCCGATGCCGCCGGCGCCCACGAAACCCATCACCGAAGCGCCGCGCACATTGATCTCAAAGCGCAGCAGCGTGTAGCTGGCAAAGCCCGCCGCGACCTGCGGCACGACCGCAAAGCGTATGCACGAGATCCAGCTCGCGCCGGTCGATCGCACCCCCTCGACCGGCTTCATGTCGATGTTCTCGACGATTTCGGAAAACAGTTTTCCTAGCGCGCCAACCGAATGGATCATGATGGCGATAACCCCGGCCATCGGCCCGAGACCGAACGCAATCACGAAGATCAGCGCAAACACGATGTCCGGAACGGTACGGCAGAACTCCATCAGGCGGCGGATCGTAAACCGCAGCCATGGCGCCGGCGAGGTATTTTCAGCAGCGAGAAAATTTAGCCCAAAAGCAAGAATCGCCCCGGCCAGGGTGCCGACGTAACTGATCAGGACGGTCTCGCCGAGCAGCGCCAGCCATTTTTTCCAGCCCCAGAACCACTCGCCGATATCGGACCAGACCCGCGCGCCACTCTCCAGCGTGCCGATGCGATCGAAATAGCTGACGAAATTTCCGATCTTGTTGACGAACGTGACCGGATTCACCTCGGCGCCGATCGCGGCGATGACCAGAACCGCGAAGAATACCGCCGTTGCCAGCGTCATCCGCAGCCGCTTGCGCGCCACCGCCGCACGATAAGCGTCGTTGAGCACCGCGAGTTGCTGGGCCGGAAGGATGGATACGGCAGATGTCATGGAACGCTGCTGTGCCGGTTATGTCCTGAACGGAAAAAGGCCGGGTCGCATGAACCCGGCCTGGTCTCGCTCCGCCGATCGATCAGGACGCCTTCTTCTTGCGAAGATTGTCCACGAACTTGATCAGGTCGATCATGCCGTCCCAATCCTTTGTCGTGGCGGGGTTGAATGCCTTCTTCTGGCCGTCGGAAAGACGGTCGAAGGCAGCCTTGTCCTTGGCCGGTGCATCCGCAAACGCCTTGGCGATGGCGGCCTTCAGGCCGTCCGGAAGGTCCGAGTTGTAAGCATAGGGCCCATTGAGAATGGGCGCGGACTTGTGGACGATCCGGAAATCCTCCTTCTTCATCGCTGTGCCGTCGGCGTTCTTCAGCATGCCTTTGGTCAGCATCTGGGCCAGCGTGGAGTCGTTGTCGGTGGTCCATTGATTGGCGGCGACTTCGACGGTGCCCTGCGTGAGCGCCAGGATGGCGTTCTCGTGGCTGCCGCTGAACACGACCTTGCCAAAATACGTGTCGGCATCGGAGATGCCCAGCTTGTCGAGCTCGAAGCGCGGCACGTTGTTGCCCGACGTCGAATTCGGATCGACCAAAGCGAGATTCTTGCCCTTCAGCTGGTCGATGTTCTTGTACGGGCTCGACGCCTTGACGAAGAACACCGAGTAATAACCCGTCGAGCCATCGGCATTGATGTCATTGGCGAACGCGTCGGTCTTGACGCCGGTCATCCGCGCGCGCGCGAACGACGCCGAGCCGTAGCTGGCGATATGGATGTTGCCGGAGCGCTGGCCTTCGATGACGGCGGCGTAATCGTTGGCAATGCGCAGCGTGACCTTCACGCCGAGCTCCTTGGAGAGATAGGCGACGAACGGCGCCCAGCGCTCGGTCACGCCAGAGGCGTTTTCCGCCGGCACGACGGCGAAGGTCAGTTCCGGATATTTGCCCTTCCAGTCCTGCGCAGAAGCGCTGGAGGCCGAAAACGCCAGCGCGGCTGCGCCGGCCAGAACGATACGACGATTGATCATGGTGTGCCCTCTTGTTGTGTTACGCTTTTTTCGGCCGTTTGCAGGCTTACAGAAGAAACGCTCAGGCCGCCGCCGCAGTGCCCAGCTCAGGAACGGCAGCACCGCCAGGCGCATGTGCGGGTGCTGCGCCCATGACGTCGTTGGCTTCGAGATCGTAAAGCTCGCGCGCGATGAGGTCGGTCAGCGTCGCCGGCGCCCCGTCGAACACGATGCGGCCCGCGGACATGCCGATCAGGCGGTCGCAATAGGTTCGCGCCAGGTCCAGCGAATGCAGATTGCAGATCACGGTAATGCCGAAATGCTTGTTGATGCGCAGCAGCGCATCCATCACGATCCTCGTGTTGCGTGGATCGAGCGAAGCGATCGGCTCGTCGGCGAGAATGATATCCGGCTCCTGCACCAGCGCACGCGCGATCGCGACCCGCTGCTGTTGACCTCCGGAGAGTTGGTCGGCGCGCTGGGCTGCAAGCGAAGCCATGTCGAATTGCTCAAGCGCCGACATCGCCAGCGCCTTGTCCCGTTCGGGCCAAGTTTGCGTCAGCGAACGCCAGGACGGGATTTCGGCGAGCCGCCCCATCAGCACATTGGTCAGCACATCGAGCCGGCCGACCAGATTGAACTGCTGAAAGATCATCGCCGAGCGGGCGCGCCACTGCCGCAAATCCTTGCCGCGCAGCGCGGTCACGTCGACGCCTTCGAACATGATGCGGCCTTCGGAAGGCTCAGCGAGACGGTTGATCATCCGCAGCAGCGTCGACTTGCCGGCGCCGGAGCGGCCGATCACGCCGACGAAGCTGCCGGGCGCGATTGAGAATGACGCATCATCCACTGCGGCTTTTGTGCCGAAACGGCACGTCAAACCTTCCACTACCAGCATGCAATGCTCCAGAATCCCACTCGTGGATCATCGCTATCGATTGGACTTTACAGTTGTGTGACAATCACGCTGCGGTGCGGCGGCGTCCACACCCTCATCGCTCGCGCGATATCCGTCATGCAACCGTCACGAAGATGTCATCATGCCCGTTGATGACGTGCCATCGTGACACCATCTTTGTCGCGGAGAGACGCCCGTATGGCCGGCAAAATGCTTTCAGTCGACCCGACCGTCGATCCCACGGCGAAATTGCACGAGACCCGGCTCGGTGCCTATTGCGAAGTCGGCGCGCGCACGATCCTGCATGAAGTGTCGATGGACGACTATTCCTACGTCGTCAACGACGCCCAGATCACCTACACTTCCATCGGCAAATTCTGTTCGATCGCGGCGATGACCAGGATCAATCCGGGCAATCACCCGATGCACCGCGCGACGCAGGCGCACTTCACGTACCGGGCCAGCGCCTATTTTCCCGGCGAGAGCGACGACGCCGAGTTCTTCGAATGGCGGCGCGCACACCACATCCATATCGGCCATGCGTCTGGATCGGGCATGGCGCGATCATCCTGCCCGGCCGCAGCATCGGCACCGGCGCGGTGATCGCCGCCGGCGCGATCGTGACCAAGGACGTGCCGGCCTACACCATCGTCGGTGGCAATCCGGCACGGCCGATCAAGCGGCGGTTTTCGGAAGAGGTCGCCGGCCGCCTCGCCGAGCTCGCCTGGTGGAATTGGGACCATGAGACGCTGCGATGCGCCCTGCCCGATTTTCGCAAGCTCACGGTCGAGGATTTTCTGGCAAAATACGCAGCAGGCACGGGCTCCGTCCGCGCGCAGATCAGGCATCAGGGTGCAGCATCGTGACTGACATTTTCATCGAAGGCGGCCGGGCCCTGCTCGGCCACGAAATCCACGAGACCTCGCTACGGATCGCAGGCCGTGACATCAGCGCCATCGGCGCCGACCAGGGCCGCGCTTCGCTGGGCATCGACGCCGGCGGCTTGCTGGTCCTGCCGGGGATCGTCGATCTTCATGGCGATGCGTTCGAACGGCAGATGATGCCGCGCCCGGGCGTCGACTTCCCTATCGACGTGGCGCTTGGTGACAGCGACCGGCAGGCGATCAGCAACGGGATCACCACGGTCTATCATGGCACGACCTGGTCGTGGGAGCCGGGCCTGCGCTCCGGCGACAATGCAAGGCGGCTCTTGGAAGCGATCGAGTCGATGCGGCCGCAGCTTTCGGCCGACACCCGCTTCCATCTGCGTCACGAAACCTACAATCTCGACGCCGAAGCCGAAATCATCGAATGGCTGTCGGACGGGCGCATCGACCTGTTCGCGTTCAACGACCACATGGACGGGACGGTCGCCAACCTCGACAAGCCGCAAAAGCGCAGCCGCATGGTCGAGCGCACCGGGCTTTCGAACGAGGCGTTCGATTTGCTGGTGGCGAGCGTCGTTGGCCGCGCACACGAGGTGCCGGCCTCGATCGCCCGGCTGGCGAAAGCGGCGCGTGACGCCAGTGTGCGCATGCTGTCGCATGACGACGAAAGCCCCGAGATGCGGAAGGCGTTTCGGGCGCAGGGCGTCGGCATTGCCGAGTTTCCGGTCAATGAGGAAACCGCGCGCGAGGCGGCAGAGGCCGGCGACTTCATCGTGTTCGGCGCGCCCAATGTCGTCCGCGGCGGCAGCCATACCGGCTGGACCAAGGCGTCCGACATGATCGCCAAGGGCTTATGCTCGGTGCTGGCGTCGGATTACTATTATCCGGCGCAGCTATTGGCAGCGTTCCGTCTCGCTGCCGACGGCGTGCTGCCGCTGGCGCAAGGCTGGCAGCTGATATCGTCAGCCCCCGCCCGCGCCGCCGGCCTCACCGATCGCGGCGTTCTCGCCACCGGCCAGCGTGCCGACATCATCTTCGTTGATGACAAGGTGCCGCTGCGGCCGCGTGTCGTCGCCGTCATGGCCGCGGGCCGCCTGGTGCATCTGGCAGAGGCTGGCCGCCTGCGCAACTCGACCCTTACCCCGCGCAAGGCGATTGCAGCCGCCTGACACGCCTCTATCCTGTATCCTGTGCCAATGTCGAATTATCCGCGCTACGCGATCTACTACGCCCCTGAGCAGGCCAGCGACCTCAATCGCTTCGGCGCGCAATTGCTTGGCTATGACGCCTTCGGCGGCGAAGACCTGCCGTTTCCGGAAGACGTCGTCAGCGCTGCGCCGGATTGGCGTGACCTGACGGCCGATCCCCGCAAATACGGCTTTCACGCCACGCTGAAGGCGCCCTTTTCGCTGGCGCAAGGCAGGACGGAAGCCGAACTCCTCGCGGCCTGTGCCGCGTTCGCCGCAACGCCCCGGGCGATTCCGGTGATCAGGCCGGTGGTCGGTTCGATCAGTGGCTTCATCGCCGTGATCCCGGCTGATCCACCGACGGAACTGATCCGCCTTGCGGCCGACTGCGTCAGCGAATTCGATACGTTCCGCGCGCCGCTCACCGAAGCGGACCGTGTGCGCCGCAATCCTTCCCGCCTGACATCGGCGCAGCGCGACCATCTCGACCGCTGGGGCTATCCCTACGTGATGGAAGAGTTTCGTTTCCACATGACGCTAACCGGCAGGCTCGACGCAAGCCGGCTGGAGTCCGTTCTGGCGATGCTGAGCAATCGTTTCTCCACGCTCGGCCTCGAGACGCTCGCAATCGACCGGCTCGCGTTATTCCGTCAGGACAGCGCGGATTCCCGCTTCCGGGTCGTCAGGCAATACGTCCTGATGCCAGGCCAGGGTTAGACGCATCCACGTTTGCCGCTGCGTCAGATGTGTTGCGACAGCACTTGCTTCTGCCGTCCATCCGGCCGCGGTTCGATATCCACCGACCATAGATCCCGATTGTCGACATCCTTCAAGGTCACCGTCATGACCTCCGATTGGCCATCGATATCGACGCGGCCGAAGAACTGCAGTCCGAAACATGGCGCGAGGTTTTCGCCCTGCTCCGCGCTGCAGCCTTTCTGGAACGCCACCGCCGGTCCGAACGTATTGTCCAGCGGCGCGGGCGCCCAGGTCCCCGCATGCAGCGGCCCGGAGACGAACTCCCAGAACGGCTCGAAATCCTGGAATACCGCGCGGTTCGGATGGTAGCGATGTGCGGCCGTGTAATGCATGTCGGCTGTCAGCCACACCGTGTTGCTGATACCCATGCGCTTCATGAAGGACAGCAGATCGGCAATCTCGCATTCGCGCCGCTCCGGCGGGCCATCGCCGAGCGCAATCGCATCCTCGCTGATCAGTCCGATCGGCATGTCGGCGGCGATGACCTTCCAGGTCGCATCGGATGCCGTGAGTTCACGCTTCAGCCAGGCCAATTGCGCCGGGCCGAGAATGCAGGTGTCGCTGCGGTCGTCGCGATTATTCCCTGTCGAATCGCGATAACTGCGCATGTCGATCAGAAAGACATCGAGCAGCGGCCCATAGGCGACCTTGCGATAGATCCGTCCCGCCTGCCCAGCCAGGTTGCGGATCGGCATGAATTCATGAAACGCGCGGGCCGCCCGCGCCACCAGGCGGGAGCTGCCGTCTTCGGCGTAGCCGGTCTCGTCGGCGGTGCCGATCGGTGCCCAGTCATTGGTGACTTCATGGTCGTCCCACTGCGCGAGCATCGGCACTTGCGCGTTGAAGGCGCGCAGGTTCTCGTCGAGCAAATTGTATTTGTAGTTGGCGCGATACTGCGCGAGGCTGTGGGCAACGACGGATTTGTCTTCGGTGACGATGTTCCGCCACAGGCCTCCGTCCGGCAGCTTCAATTCGGCTTCGATCGGACAGTCGGCGTAGATGTGATCGCCGGAATGAATGAAGAAGTCCGGGCGATTTTCGAGCATGGTTTTGTAAGTCCGCATGCCGCCGCGGGCGGGATCGATGCCCCAGCCCTGGCCGGCAGTGTCACCCGACCAGACGAACGAGATCGCCTGTCGCGCCACCGGTGCGGTACGGAAATGGCCGACCTGTGCTTCTCCCGAAATCCCGGACTCGCCGATATCATCGAAACGCACCCGATAGAAAATATCCTGCCCCGGCGGAAGGCCCTCGAGCAAAAGCTTCGAGGTGAAGTCATGCTCGGGCAGCGCTTCCGACGATGCGACGCGAAGGATGGACTTGAAGCTCTCGTCGGTCGAGCACTCCACCTGCATGCGCGCGGCCCGATCGGCCCTTGCCCATATCACCGCGGAATCGGCCGAGACGTCGCCTGACGCGATCCCGCTGGCGATGTGCGGACGATCCGCGGCGCGGCTCAGATAGGGTCTGGCAACACTTCCCAATGCTGCGACCGCTGCGGTGGATGCGGACCGAACCAGCAATTGACGTCTGGTCAAGCCTTGTCCAGGCAGGTCTTGCTTCGCGCGTATTCCAATCGGCATTCAAGGCATCCTCGTCGAATCGCGACGAAGGGTGCCCGTCCAAATTGACCGCAGCCCGAAGGTTTTGCGACAGTCGGATGAACCGCGCGGCAGCTGCAGAATGAAGGTGTTCGCAATCTCAGCAGTGAACAGATCGCCGTCGGTTGCTGAGCGGATGTGTGGGAGGTAGACGAGGCCCGGAGTGCCTAGGAGTCCGGGCCTCGTGAGCCTCCAGTGGAAAGGCGTTCACTGTGATGAGCGAACGCCCTGCCCCCCGCTGTTAGCGACGCCGTTATAGATTGCGAAGCCGCGTGCCGCTAACCCGGACGAATACGGATGTCCGGATTACGACCATCGTGCGCTGCGTGAGAGGACCGCCAACGCAAAGGTTGCTAAACGCATCGCCGCACGCCTTGTGCCACCAGGAGCATTTCAAATGAAAACGATTTTATCCGCGTTGATTGTGCTTGGACTATCGCTCGCCGCCACGCCCGCCTTGGCCGCCGACAACCGCAATGTTTCGGTCATCAACGAGACCGGCTATGCGATCAAGTTTTTGGGTTTCAATTCGCCCGATGACGGCCTCGACGAATGGGAGAACGAACTCGACAAGACCCTGAAGAACCAGGACACCGCCTACGTTGAATTCGATGAGGACGAGGACGAAGACGGCTGCGTTTGGAACATCAAGGTGGATTGGGCGAACTATGATGAATCGGTGCTCTGGAAGAACGTCAATCTGTGCAAATTCAACGTGCTCAGGCTGCGCTACGATTCCGGGACCAAGACGACGTCATTCATCGCGGAGTAATCGATTAGTCGAGTGATGCCGCCAAGATCGCGCGCAAAAATCGCGCGCTGGCGCAACGTGCACGAAACGCAGGCAGCATTGCTTACAAAATCGCCTTGCCCGAAACTGTTCGATAGGGCTGATTTCACGCGGGTCCTTGGCGCGACACCTGGGCAACCCCCAGCCTCGCACCATCTTTCCCATTCGCCCCCGCCGATCCTCAGGGACGGCGGGGGTTTCATTCTTGGAATCGCTGGAATCCGCACCGGGCGGCCAATGATACCGTGCCCCTTGGGCCAGCCCCCACGACCCGCCATCAACCCCTGCGACCCGTACATTTTGGAAGAGAATCGGCCATAACGCGTTGAACGTTCCTCCCGCTCACAATCGGAGCAGCGCACGCCATGAACCGAAACATGCATTGCCCGCATTTTCTTTGGAATAATGGGCCCCGCGCGGTGTTCCGGGCTCCGATGCTGCAATTTGTCATCTTCAAGCGCCGCCGGAACTTTTGCTGGCAAGTGCGCGATCAGAGCGGGAAAATGATTGCAGGCGGACGGGAGAAAACCCGGCCCGCCGCCCGATATCACGCGTATCGCGCCTTGTTCCTCGTGCTTTCCACCGGCTGGAAAGCGAACGATCTGCAACCGCATTAGGCAGGGCTCCTGCGGATCGCATCGCCTTGTCCCAAGGCAGCGTCCCGAGGTAACGCACAGCTAGCAGCCCCGACAGATCCCAGTGAACGTGCTGGTCTCAACCCGGCCGCGCGGGCGCACGGGCGGCCTCTTTGACCTTGCCTGGCGTGGAACGGTAATCCGTTGTGACGCACCCGCATAGGGCGGCACGAACACGCGCGAGCCCGAGGGCGACGCGTTGACCGAACCGGAGCCGGTGATCGGCACCATCGTGTTGGTGCCGGGCGGCGGAATCCGGGAGGCGTTTCCGATACCGCTGGGGTCGCCGACCACGCTGGGATTGGCCGGACCGTAAGGTATGCCGCTGATCGCGGAATTGCCCGCTCCGGCCGAGCCGGCGGGCGGCGGGAACTGCGCGAACGCGCTGCCGGGCAAGCTCAGGCTGACCAGCATTGCGAAGCCAACAAGCGCCGAATGGCCGGACATTGAATCTCCAGGGGAAAGCCGCGGACCCAACGTTTATGTGGGGCGCTCGTTCCCAAGGGTAAAGGTCGCGCCGTCATTTACCGGAGTAGGCATCTGTAAACGAATCAGACCTAATTTGGCGGCGATCACATCCGGAGATTCGGCGGCATGAACCAGCCCGTAATCCTTGATAATGATATCCGCGCCCTGCAGGAATGGCTGCGCTCGGCCTGGCAGCAACTGGCCGATCCCTCCCTCACCACCTTTACGCGCCGCGAACTGCGCAATCAGATGAAGCAATGCAGCGCCGACCTGCGAACCCAGCTTCAACTGGCGGCGGCGCGTCTGTCACAGCCGGTCAAGGACCAGCCCCGCACCCCCGGTAGGCCGGAGCTTCGCATCCTGACTTGACCCTCGAAGATTCCTTGGGGATCACGCGCCAACCGGCGGCGCGCCGTCGCGGGCCTGTGATCGGACGCGCGGATGGCACGGCGAAGTCGGCCAGGAAGCTGCCAATGACGAGAGTGACGGTTTTCGCGGCGGCCTTGTCCGCGCTGCTCGCGACGTCGGCATCGGCCCAAAGTCCGGCCCCCACGGCGTTCAAGGTGATCTCGCCGATCTTCGGTCAACTCGTCATGTTCAGCTTGCCTGCCAGTTTCACCACGGTGTTCGAGAACACCAAAGGGACGAACTATGTCCGCGAGGCTGTGCTGAAGGGCGAGACGGTCAAGAGCTGGACCCAGATGATCACGGTGACCGGCGCCAAGGGCGCTGCCGGCAACGCCGGGGTTTCGCCGGAGAGCTTTGCGGGCTCGATCGTCGGTGGGTTCAAGTCGGCCTGTCCCGACACCTTCGCAGCGCAAGGATTTGGCGCGACCAGATTCGGCGATCAAGATGCATATGTCGCGGTGGCAAGCTGCGGCCGGGTCGAAACCAGCGCCGACAAGCACAGCGAAACCACGCTCATCGTCGCCGTCAAAGGCAGCGCCGATTACTATACGGTGCAATGGGCCGAACGCGCGCCGGCGACAGGGCGAAGCGCAATTGACGAGACCAAATGGCTGGCGCGGTTGCGCCAATTGCAGCCGATTCGTGTCTGTCCGATCGTGCCCGGCGAGCCCGCGCCCTACCCGAGCTGCGCCAGCAGGAACTAACCGCGGCGCCGGCACGCCGACTTGCCCGGCGCGCCCTTTGCATTGATAACCCTGACTGTTGATAACCTGGCCTCGCCGACCCCGGCGGCGAGTCTGACGGCTGTGGTGTGCTATCCGCATATCGGCCTGACTAACGACGGACAGAACATATGCGGATCACCCTCGTCGGTTCCCGCCATTTCGGCGTGACGACCTTCACCATGCTGCGCGAACACGGGGTCGAAATCGCGAGGATCGTCGTCCACGATAACGAAGACCGGTTGGCAGCCGCAGCGAGGGCCGCTGGCGTTGAGGTCGTCGTGCAGGCCGACGCCAGATTCGTCACCGCGGCGGAAATCGCCCCCGACAGCGACCTGATCGTGACCGCCCACAGCCACGCCCGTATCACCCGGGAGGCGCTTGCCGCCGCCAAACTTGGCGGTATCGGCTATCACCCCTCGCTGCTGCCCCGGCACCGCGGCATCGCCGCGGTCGAATGGACCATCAAGGAAGGCGATCCGATCGCCGGCGGCACCATCTATCACCTCGCCGACCGGATGGACGCCGGCGCGATCGCGGCGCAGGAGTGGGTTTTCGTCAAGAAAGGCGAGACCGCACGCGAACTCTGGGAGCGCGCGCTGGCTCCCCTCGGCCAAAAGCTGCTCGGCGAAGTCATCGATTACGCCAGGATCCACAAGACCCTGCCAGCGAGACCCCAGGACGAGCAATTCGCCACCCTTGCGCCAAAGCTTTCCGACGCCAAGCACTGACCGAAACGGGGAATATCCGGCAGTTTCAGCCAGTTAAGCATCCCGGACCCGAATCATGACCCGAATAAGAGCCCATCGCGCATTTATCCGTTCCGAGGCCGGAACCGGATTCACCTTGATGTGTTTGAGTCCACAGGAACTTTCCGCGTTATTGCGGCGCACCAAAGTTTGAACACATTGTGACCGGATAACGCGCTCATCACACACAATTCGGGGAATTGATCCATGCGTTCCAACCGCATCAGCAAGCTGTTTTTGACTTCGTTTCTTGCCACCGCTGCCTTCGCGGCCGCTCCCGCCGCCGCCCAGCAGCCCTATGACGGGCTTTGGCAGGTTACCGTCGTCACCAAAACCGGCAGCTGCGATGCGCGCACCGCCTCAACCGTGACTGTCAGCGACGGCAAGGTAACTGGGTCCGGCGCTCCGGTTTCCGGCACCGTGAGTTCCGGGGGACTTGTGCGAGTCTCGATCAATGGTGCATATGCGAACGGTCAACTCAGTGGCAACTCCGGATCGGGGAAATGGAATGGGGCATCAGCTGGTGTACCGTGTAGCGGTCGATGGGAAGCGTCCCGTCAGTAAGACAAGCCGAACATCAGAATTCTTCGCCTACCCGCGGCGGCTGACATTTGCAGCCGTCGCGTTTTTTATGACTTCGCTTGCAGTCCCATCAAGTTATGCCCAGTCCTCCGGGCCTTACGCCGGCATGGCCGGCAAGTGGGCGGGCGGCGGCACCGTCACGCTGGACGACGGATCGAACGAACGCATCCGTTGCCGCGCGGTCTATGATGTTGCGGGCGCCAAGATGGACATGAGCCTCACCTGCGCGAGCGACGCCTACAGGTTCAATCTGACGGCCAACGTGGTCGACCAGGGCGGCGCGATTGTCGGGCAGTGGAGCGAAACCAGCCGCGGCATCACCGGTAGCCTGCAGGGCCGCGGCGGCGGCGGCAACTTCCAGGTCACGGCCGCCACCGTCGGCTTCAACGCCAACATCGCGCTCAAGACAGCCGGCAACAAGCAGTCCGTCAGCATCCGGGCCGACAGCCAGTTCCGCGCCGCCAACATTTCGCTTACGAAGTAAAACCGCAGCGGTCCGCCCGCCCTGCCCCGAATACCAAATCGCCCGCTGTGAAGAGCGGGCGATTTTCGTTGTGAGCGGTATTTGCGGTTACTAGCCGGTTTTGGGCGTCCCCAGCTTCGCAGCCGTCTCCTTGATGGTCTTTGCGATCAGCAGGGCCTGCTCCTTGTTGAAGGCAAAATCCTGCACCCCGTTATGGGTCGTGAGCGACAGCACCATGATGTCGGGTTGGGCTTCGGGCCAGCCGGTAGCGAAGGCCGTCACGAAGCTCGCTGAAGTCGATCGGGCTTCTGAAGTCGAGCGGTTGGTCATGGTCTATGTTTCCTGTGTTGTTCGAGCGCGCGCCAGAAGTCCAATTCAGGACTTGGGCACGTAAGCGGTGACTTCGAGTTCGACCTTGGCCCTGACATCGACGAGCCCGTCGATATAGAGCAGCGTCGATGGCGGGAAGTTGCGCCCGAGCGTTTCTTTCCAGGCCGCCCCAATCCCGGCGCCCGCCGCCTCATATTCGCTACGGCTGGTCAGGTACCAGGTCAGGCGTACGATGTGTTCGGGACCAGCCCCTGCCTCGCCGAGCAGCTTGATGATCCGCTTCAGCGCGGTGCCGACCTGGGCGGCCATGTCGGGGTGATAATCGCCCTTCTCGTCGCCGCCGGTCTGGCCGGCCAGCACGATCCACTTGCCGGGACCATCGACCTCGACACCATGTGAAAAGCCGCGGGGTTTCGACCATTCGGCCGGGTGTAGGATACGCATGGATAAGGTCCTCACAATTATGATCGTCATTCCGGGGCGCGAAGCGAACCCGGAATCTCGCGGTTCCGGGTTCGATGCTTCGCATCGCCCCGGAACGACAAGTAGCACCGATCCGGCGCTGCCTCCCACAGCGAAATTGGCGCCCGCGCATCGCTGCGTCCGCAGATTTGCACGTTGCAAATCGCCGAGCGCTCGCCGATACCCGCCTGCCCCTCTAAGTCAGCCCAACTCAGCCGCTAGCGCATGGACCACACACCTTCCAAATCACTGGCTGCACTGTGGATGTCGGGCTGGCTCGCCTTGATGCTGATCGTGGTGGTCGCCGGCCGCGAAGGCATGCGCGAGCTGAACGTGTTCCAGCTGATGGAAATGCGCACGATCATCGGCTTCTTTCTGCTGTATCCGATGATCCGAGCCAATGGCGGATTTGCCATCCTGAAAACCGCGCGGCTGCACATGCACATCTCGCGCAACCTCATTCACTACGGCGCGCAGCTCGGCTGGTTTTTCGCGCTGACGCTGATTCCGATCGGTCAGGTGGTGGCGATCGAATTCACGATGCCGATCTGGACCGCGATCCTGGCCGCGATGTTTCTCGGCGAGCGGATGACGGTCTGGAAGGTCGCGGCCATCGTGCTCGGCATCGTCGGCGTCATTGTCATCGTTCGCCCGGCGACCGGCGAGGTCAATCCCGGACAGTTGATTGCGCTGGGGGCCGCGGTCGGCTTCGGCATCTCGATCGCGATGGTCAAATCGCTGACCCGGACCGAACATTCGGTCGCGATCATCTTCTGGATGCTGGCGATACAATCTGTGGCCGGCTTTTTTCCCGCGCTCTACGTCTGGACGTGGCCGCCGGCTTACGCCTGGGGCTGGGTCGTCGTGATCGCTTTCTGCGGCACGTTCTCCCACTACTGCATGGCACGCGCGTTGCTGCATGCCGATGCGACTGTCGTGATCCCGATGGATTTCCTGCGGGTTCCCTTAACCGCCACCGCGGGCTGGCTGATCTATGCTGAGCGGCTCGACCTGTTCACCGTGCTCGGCGCGATCCTGATCCTGGCCGGCAATCTGCTGAACTTGCGCGCGATCAATCCGGTTCCCGCGCGGGCAGCAACTTGAATACGGATTTTACCCACCAAATTGTGATCTGGATCGCACGAGGTCTCGGGTAAATTTAATAGGTTAACAGCGAATCGCACGGCTCCAGGACCTGGGCAAGCTCCCCATTTTTCTGGCGCGGTGTGTGTTTTTTTCGTGTAGCCTGCGGCCAACGTTGCCGCCGAAATCTTTTTTCGATTCTGCCAGGGGGATTTTTCTGATGCGCTTCCCAACCCTTGTCCTTTCCCTGATCTGCATGGTCTTCACCGCCGGCGCCGCCAGCGCCGAAAGGCGGGTTGCCTTCGTGGTCGGGAACGGCACCTACAAGAACGTCGCCGCGTTACCCAATCCGTCGATCGACGCGAAGGCGATGGCGGCCGCCTTGCGCAACGTCGGTTTTGAAGTGGTGGAAGGCTCCAACCTGACCCGCGACAAGATGACGGAAAAGCTGCTCGACTTCGGCAAGAAGGCGCAGGGCGCCGACGTGGCCGTGTTCTTCTACGCCGGCCACGGCATCGCTATCGGCGGCACCAATTATCTGCTGCCGATCGACGCCGACATCAAATCGGAAATGGACGTCAAGCTCGGCGCAGCCATCAATATCGATCTCACGCTCGACCAGACCATGAGCGACGCCAAGGTCAAGCTGGTGCTGCTCGATGCCTGCCGCGACAATCCGTTCGCCGCCAAGATCAAGTCAAACGCGCCGTCGACCCGCAGCGTGTCGGTGCAGACGGGCCTTGCCGAAATGAAATCCGGCGAAGGCACGCTGATCGCGTTTGCGACCGGCCCCGGCCAGACCGCGCTTGACGGCAAGGAAGGCGGCAACAGCCCGTTCACGCGCGCGCTGCTCGCCAACCTCACCCAGCCCGGCGTCGAGCTTCAGCAGGCGATGACCAAGGTCCGCGCTCAGGTCCAGGAGGAAACCAACAAGGGTCAATTGCCCTGGGGTAACACCAATCTGACCGGTGCGGTTTACCTGAACGGTGCGCCCGCGCCTGCCGCGCCCGGAACCGCGCCGGCGGTGGCCGCTGCTGCACCGGGCAACGACGTCGAGCTCGAGTTCTGGCGCTCGATCAAGGATTCCAACAAGCCGGAAGAGCTCAACGCCTACGTGTCGAGCTATCCCAACGGTCAGTTCAAATCGCTGGCGCTGGCACGGATCGCCTCCCTTGAGAGCAAACCGGACAATGCCACGCGCAACCTGACCGCCGGCATCGATCCGGCGACGTTCAAGGACGAAGCGAACCAGACCACCGAGGACCAGATTGGCCTCGACAAGGGCCAGCGCCGCGACGTGCAGCGCCGCCTGAACGGTCTCGGCTTCGACACCAAGATGTCCGGTACCTTCGATGCACCGACCCGGGCCGTGATCACGCGATGGCAGGCCGCCCGCGGCTACCCCAAGAGCGGCTACCTCAACAGGCTGCAGCACAAGGCCCTGTTGACCGAGATCGTGGCGGCACCGCCGACCGCAAGCGCCAGCGACGAGGAAAAGCCGCGCCGCCGCGCCAACAGCGGCGGCGGCGGCGGTGGCCAGCCCCAACCGCAGCGTCAGCACAGCGGCGGCGGCGGCCCGGATCCGGCCGGTGCCGGCCGGTTCATCGGCGGCGTCGTTGGCGGCATGCTGCGCTAGGCGCTCAAAGACAATTCACGGCAAAAAGCCCGGGACCATCCCGGGCTTTTTCATTCAGAGCTGGGGTTGGACAGCCCCAGGCAGTCCGCGTGGCCGTCGGCAAGCTTGACGAATTTGTCGCCGCCCGACGTCAGCCGGCACATCTCCACTTCCTTGCCCGCGGGCACCGACTTGGCACAGGTGATCTGCGGATTGTTGTCGTATTTGGTGGTCGAGAATCTGCACGTCACGATGCAGGAAGCGTGGCTGGCGAGCGGGTTCGTCATCGCGATGCTGGCGATCTCCTCGCCCGGCAGGATCGTGCAGGTGAACGGCGCCTGATCCGCCCTCGCCGGATCGGCGAGGCAGCCGCCGATCGCCAATCCGAAGCAGCTCAGGACAACCAGCCGGAATCGGGCCAGGACGGGACGCATTCGCGCGTATCTGTTTCGAGGGGCTATTTGCCGGCGGCCTTGCGCAACGCCGCGTTGATCCGGTCCTGCCAGCCGGCGCCGCCTTCCTGGAAATATTCGAGCACATCCTGGTCGATGCGCAGCGACACCAGTTCCTTCACGCCGGGAAGCGCCGCCTGTTTCGGTGGCGCCTCCACCACCTTGGTGGTGGTGCGCTTGAACGCCGCCTCGGCCTCGCTGCGGGCGTCGTTCAGGGTCCTCGGCCGTCTCGGCTGGTCCGCCATCGCTAAATTCCTTCAAACAATACGGTCGACAGATAACGTTCGGAGAATGACGGCACAATGGCGAGGATGGTCTTGCCGGCGGCCTCCGGACGCTTGCCGATCTCAAGCGCGGCGGCGATCGCCGCGCCCGAGGAGATGCCGCCCGGAATGCCTTCGTTGCGCGCCAGCGCGCGCGACATCTCGATCGCGGTCGCCGAGTTGATCTTGACGATCTCGTCGATCACGGAACGATCCAGAATGTCCGGAATGAAGCCGGCGCCGATGCCCTGGATCTTGTGCGGCGTATGCTGTCCGCCCGACAGCACCGGGCTTTCCTCGGGCTCGACGGCGATCACCCGCAGCGAAGGCTTGCGCGGCTTCAGCACCTGGCCGACGCCGGTGATGGTGCCGCCGGTTCCAACGCCAGCGACAAAGAAATCGATATTGCCGCCGGTGTCGTTCCAGATTTCCTCCGCGGTGGTGCGGCGGTGAATTTCGGGATTGGCGAGGTTCTTGAACTGCTGTGGCATCACGGCGTTCGGCGTCGTGCGCACCAGCTCTTCGGCGGTCGCGATCGAGCCCTTCATGCCCTGCGCCGCCGGCGTCAGCACGATCTCGGCGCCGAGGAAGGCCAGCATCTTGCGCCGCTCGATCGACATCGATTCCGGCATCACCAGTTTCAACCGGTAGCCGCGTGAGGCCGCAACGAATGCCAGCGCAATGCCGGTATTACCCGAGGTCGGCTCGATCAGCACGGTGTCGGCGTTGATCACGCCGGCCTTCTCCATCGCGATCACCATCGCCGCGCCGATGCGGTCTTTGACGCTTGCCGCCGGGTTGAAATATTCAAGTTTAGCTAAAATGGTAGCGCTGACACCGTGGGCTTGCGGCAGTTTGCGCAAGCGGACGATCGGCGTGTCGCCGACGGCATCGACGATGCTGTCGAACACCCTGCCCCTCCCGGGACGGTGCACTGCACCCGCGGCTGACGATGCCTCCATCACAACGCTCCTATAGTGATTTATGCCCGGAATTCGGGGCTCTCTTACTTAGGAGGTGGCCGAGCTGATGCGCAAGTCCGAAACGTCAGAGTCAAAATTCGCTGCATCGCAAAATCGAAAGTTCGCCGATAACGTCGTTCCAACGCATTTGTGTTGCGACAACGTCAAATAAATCGGTTTATACTTTCGTCGTGAGTTGAGCTTCCGCTTCAGATCGCCAGGAGGTCACGATGCCAGCAGTTGCTGAAGTCCTGTCCGTCGCGTCTAGGCCCGACCCGCGTGGCTGTGATTTACCGACCTGCCCGGTGTGTGCGGACTCCATGGTGGCGGCAGAAGCTTCCGCCTACATGTATGACAACGTCATCGGTTATCTCTGGACCTGTGACACCTGCGGTTACGGCTTCGTGACCAAGCATTCGATCCGGAGGTTCGCCTGTAACTGAGATCCATTACCTCGGAGCAATGTCACCGCGCGCCCATCCGGCGCGCGTTTGTTTTTTGAACGCTTGAAAGCTGCCGTCGCCGATCGCGTCCCGCATGCCCTGCATCAGGCTCTGATAGTACGCGATATTGATTTCCGACAGCAGCATCGCGCCCAGCGTCTCTCCTGATCGCACCAGATGATGCAGGTAGGCGCGCGAGTATTCGCGCGTCGCCGGCCACGTGCTCTCCTCGTCCAGCGGCCTCGGATCGTCGGCATGGCGGGCATTGCGCAGATTGATCTGGCCGAAGCGCGTAAATGCCATGCCGTGCCGGCCGTTACGGGTCGGCATCACGCAGTCGAACATGTCGATGCCGCGCGCTACCGCCTCCAGCAGATCCTCGGGCGTGCCGACGCCCATCAGATACCGCGGCCGATCTTGCGGCAGCCGGGGCGCGGTCTCCTCGATCATGGCAAGCATCACCGCCTGGGGTTCGCCGACCGCAAGGCCGCCGATCGCGTAGCCGTGGAACCCGATCTCGACCAGCCCGCGCGCGCTGGTGTGGCGCAGTTCGGGCACGTCGCCGCCCTGCACGATGCCGAACAGCATGTAGCCGGGAGGCGCGCTCTCGAAGGCGAGTTTTGAGCGCTCGGCCCAGCGCAACGAGAGCTGCATCGCGCGTTCGATGTCGGCGCGTTCAGTCGGCAGCCGCACGCATTCGTCCATCTGCATGGCGATATCGGAGCCGAGCAGCCGCTGCACCTCGATCGATCGTTCCGGCGACAGTTCGACTTTGGCGCCGTCGATATGCGAGCGAAAGGTCACGGCGTGCTCGGTCACCTTGCGCAGCTCCGAAAGCGACATCACCTGGAAGCCGCCGGAATCGGTCAGCATCGGCCCCTGCCAGCCGGTGAACTTCTGCAAGCCGCCAAGGGCTGCGATCCGCTCGGCCCCCGGCCGCAGCATCAGATGGTAGGTATTGCCGAGCACGATATCGGCGCCGGCATCGCGCACCTCGCGCCAGTGCATGCCCTTCATCGCGCCCGCGGTGCCGACCGGCATGAAGGCCGGCGTCCGCACCACGCCGTGGGGGGTGGAGAGCCGGCCGAGCCGGGCCTGGCCGCAGGTGATGAGCAGCTCGAAATGATTGGGAACGTCCATGGGTGAGCTTATGGCGTAACAGGCGCGCCCTGTTCAACAGGCCATTAGGCCTCTTTTTCCCTCCAAAACCCGTTGACGACGACAAAAGTCTCCCGCATAAGTCGGCGCCATGAACGCGACCACCAAACGTACCGCGAAAACCAAAGCACCCTTGGGGGGCTCGGGAGCCGTGCGCGCGTAGTCGAACGATCGCATCATCTGAACCGAAGCCCCGCCTGAAAAGGACCGGGGCTTTTTTATTGCCTGCAGCACACTCTAACCAAAGGAAGACGAACGTGAGCAACGATCCTGTAGTGGCCATTGTCGGCGTGACCGGCGCCGTCGGGGCCGAATTCATCGCCACCATGGACAAGCGCAATTTCCGCGTCGGCAAGCTGAAGGCGCTGGCGAGCGCGCGCTCGGCCGGCCAGACCATTAACTTCCGCGGCGAGCAGGTGGTGATCGAAGAGCTCACCCCACACTCCTTCCACGGCGTCGACATCGCCCTGTTCTCGGCCGGAGGCAGCATTTCGAAGAAGTATGCGCCGATCGCGGTGAAGTCGGGCGCCGTCGTGGTCGACAATTCGTCCGCCTTCCGGATGGACCCGGACGTGCCGCTGGTCATTCCCGAGATCAACGCCGGCCGCATCCGCGACCACAAGGGCATCATCGCCAACCCCAACTGCTCGGCGATCACGGCGCTGGTGCCGCTGTGGCCGATCCACAGCCAGAACCGCATCAAGCGCATGATCATCTCGACCTATCAGGCCGCCAGCGGCGCCGGTGCGGCGGCGATGGAGGAACTGAAGGAATCGACCCGCGCCAGCCTCGAGGGGCGGCCGTTTACGCCGAAGGTGATCCCGCTCCCCTACGCCTTCAACGTGTTCAGCCACAACACCGCGATCGATCCTGCGACCGGCTACAACGACGAAGAAACCAAGGTCATCAAGGAGACCCGCAAGATCTTCGAGGACGAGAAGATCGCGATCGGCGTCACCTGCGTCCGGGTGCCGGTGCTGCGCGCGCATTGCGAGGCCATCACTTTCGAATGCGAGCGCCCGATCTCGGAGGACGAGGTGCGCGCGATCCTGTCGAAGGCGCCGGGTGTCAGAGTCGTCGATGATCGGGCGAAGAACTACTTCCCGATGCCGATCGACGCGTCAGGCCAGGACGACGTGCTGGTCGGCCGCATCCGCAAGGATCTCAGCGATCCCACAGGCCACTCGATCGCGATGTTCGTCTCGGCGGACCAGCTGTTGAAGGGCGCCGCGCTGAACGCGGTCCAGATTGCGGAGCTGCTGCCGCAGCGCGCGATGGCGTGAGGTGAACGCGTGGGGTAGGCTAGACGTCGCTGACCAACCCCACGCTTCGCGCATCATTTTATGCGGCGAAGCATGCTCGCTCTTGTTCGCGAGGAGATCGCTGATGATACGGCTTTATTACTATCCCGGATTCATCAGCCTCGTTCCGCATGTGTTGCTGGAAGAAATCGGGGCTCCGTACCAACTCGTCTTTGTCAATCTAAGCGGCGGCGCGCACAAGGGACCCTATCATCTCCGACTGAATCCAAATGGTTTGATCCCGGTCCTCGTGCAGGATGACCTGGTCTTGTACGAATCCGCAGCCATCTGCCTGCATTTGGTCGATACTCATCCGGGCTGTGAGCTGGCTCCGGCCATAGGGACTGGCGAACGCGCGCACTTTTATAAGTGGCTGATGTGGTCCTCAAGTACGTTACAGCCTGCGTTGTCGATGTATTTGCATCCCCATAAATGGGCCAACGATCCAGCCATGTTTCCCGAGTTGCGAGCGTGTGCCGAACAGAAGGTGTATGGCTTATTCGATATGCTCGACAGTGCGCTCGAATTTCACGGTGGCCCGTGGCTGTTGGGTGATACTTACTCGGCAGTTGACGCTTGTGCGCTTACCCTGTGTCGATGGTCACGCGGAATGCCGCGTCCGGGAGCAAGCTGGGCCCATATCGGTCCGTACTTGAATCGCATTCTGGCCAGACCGGCGGTTCAACACGCGCTGCAACAGGAGCATTTGCCAGAACCCTGGATTTGACCGGTCGCGTGCCGTCGAGCTGAAGCGCCTTCGTTGTGTCGCCGGGAATGAAAAATTCCTGACATCGATGAAGGGCGCCGCCGCGCCTGCTGGCTTCACGGCGAATCGTTGGTTAAGTTCGCGATCGCTACCGAACTTGAAGGCTAACGATGCCGAAGCGAAGCTGGGCGTATCTCCTCGGGCTGGTCTTGATCTGCGCGATAGCCGGATCGTGGTACTATTATTACAAGAGCAAGTGCCACGGCATGGATGAATGCGCCGCTCAAGCCGCCGAAGGTCGGGAGCGGGACAAGCCGAGCGAGCCGCGTTGATCGACCTAGGAAAGGCCGACAGACCGCCGTTGTAGCGCGTTTCCTGCCCCCCTAGCACCCGACAGCGCACATGTGTTGGTGGGTACGCTGCGTTCTGGCCACCCGCGCCCTGCGCGAATATGCCCATAAACCCAGCCTGCCTTTTGCTTTCAAATACCCAGGCCGCGTAGTAGCGTTCGCCCTGGTCCCCCGGCGACAGGACGTGTCACCGGGGGATAGTCGTCAAAGCGGGGCTGATTTGCTGTTTCCGACCGATCTCGCATCGTTTCTCGATCAGATACGCCAGCACGGCGATGCGGCCTACAGCCTCATGTTTGCTTATGCGGCCTCGCACAGCCTGCTGCTAACGCTGTTCGCGGGCTACGCCGCGCACGCGGGCGCACTGAATTTCGTCACGCTGATCATGGTTTGCTGGCTCGGCACCTTCACCGGTGACGTGATCCGGTTCTGGATCGGGCGGCGTTATGGCACACGCTGGCTCGGATCCTTTCCGAGGCTGGAACGTGCCGTCCAGATCGCAGCCCGGCTGGCCGACCGTCACTATGCCTGGATGATCCTGTTCCATCGGTTTCCGCACGGCATTCGCGGTGTCGCCGGGTTCGCATACGGGATATCGCAACTGCCCTGGTCCACTTTCCTGGCGTTCAATTTCGTCGCGGCGGGCCTGTGGTCCTGCACGGTGGTCTCGGCCGGCTACGCTTTTGGTCAGGTCTCGGAGAAAATGATGAGCGATGCTTCCTCCGGCATGGCTTTCGCGCTGCTGGTCGTGTTCCTCGGCCTGTCCTGGTTCTTGAGCAAGAAGCTCGAACGCGCCGTCGAACGAAACTAGCAGGCGCGTCAGTCACTCACTTCCGCGCGCGGAACAATAAACACGCATCGCCATAGGAATAGAACCGGTAGCCGCCGGCGATGGCGTGCGCATAGGCCTGCTTCATCGTCTCTAAGCCGCTGAACGCCGACACCAGCATGAACAGTGTCGAGCGCGGCAAGTGGAAGTTGGTCAGCAATATATCGACCGCGCGAAAGCGATAGCCCGGCGTGATGAAGATCGCGGTCTCCGCGCCAAACGGCTGGATGGTGCCGTCCTCGGCGGCCGCGCTTTCGAGCAGCCGCAACGATGTGGTCCCGACCGCAACGATGCGGCCACCTTTGGCACGAGCCGCATTCAAGGCCGCTGCGGTCTCGGCCGAAATCGAGCCCCATTCGGCATGCATCCGGTGTTCCGACGTTTCTTCCGCCTTGACCGGCAGGAAGGTCCCTGCCCCGACATGCAGCGTTATCCGGTGCAGTCCGACGCCGCGCGCGCGCAGCGCCGCCTCCAGCGCCGGCGTGAAATGCAACCCTGCGGTGGGCGCCGCGACCGCCCCCTCATTGGCCGCGAACATGGTCTGGTAATCGGCGGCATCGCGATCGTCAGGCGTGCGCTTGGAGGCGATGTAGGGCGGCAATGGCGGCGTGCCGAGGTCGGCGATGGCCTGGTCGAGCGCTGGTCCATGAAACGAGAACGACAGCGTGATCTCGCCCTCTTCGCCTTTGGCCTCGACCTCGGCGTCGAGATGGCCAAGCAGGCAGACCTTGCCTTCATTGCCGAAGCGCACCACGTCGCCGGGCGCCAGCTTCTTGGCCGGCTTGACAAGCGCCTGCCAGCGCGAGCCGTCGAGCCGCTTGATCAAGGTCGCTTCGATCTTCGGTTCGGTCTCGCGGCCGATGCGGCGTCCCTTGAGCTGGGCTGAAATGACCTTGGTATCGTTTACGACGAGCTGGTCGCCAGGCTGCAACCAGTCCGGCAGTTCGGCGACGCTGCGGTCCTGCAGCGCGCCATCCGGCTGCACGACGAGCATCTTCGCGGAATCGCGCGGGCTCGCCGGTCGCAGCGCGATGTTGGCGGGGGGCAGTTCGAAGTCAAACAGATCGGTGCGCATGCTATCACCGTCATTGCCGGGCATAGGCGTCCGAAGGACGGCGTCGCTTCCGCTCGCCTATGACCCGGCAATCCATCACCTACGAAAAACTCTTCTGAAGATTGATGGATGCCCGGGTCAAGCCCGGGCATGACAATCGAAAATCAGCCCGCGTCAGCGGCCATATGCGCCTTGACGATCTTGTCCGGGTTCTGCACCGGCTCTCCGCGCTTGATCTTGTCGACGTTCTCCATGCCGTCCGTGACCTTGCCCCAGACCGTGTACTGGCCGTTGAGGAAGGAGGCGTCGTCGAAGCAGATGAAGAACTGGCTGTCGCCGGAATCCGGGCTCGCCGCGCGCGCCATCGAGGTGGTGCCGCGCACGTGCGGCTCCTTGTTGAATTCGGCCTTCAGCTTCTTGCCGGAACCGCCGGTGCCGGTGCCCTGCGGGCAACCGGTCTGCGCCATGAAGCCGTCGATCACGCGATGGAACACGATGCCGTCGTAAAACCCTTCGCGCACCAGTTCCTTGATGCGGGCGACATGGCCCGGCGCCAGATCCGGGCGCATCTCGATGGTGACGGGACCCTGCGTGGTCTCAAGGATCAAAGTATTTTCTGTGGCTGCCATGCTCTTCTCTCATCAGGTTTGGGTGGACGTTTACGGGTTCGAAAAGGGATCGCGAGCGGCCGGCCTGCAACGGCGCCGCCGAGTCCCTCGGTAAATGGCAACGGCGTGCAACGTTGCAATGCTTCCATCACCGCAACGCGGTATTTGAGCCGGTCGTTATCGCTGGCGTGTTCCGATTCATAGGTAATCCTGGGCTGACCGATAATGGCGCCCGCGCGGTTGAAGCTGACGACCACAGTGATATCGATCGGGTTGGCTTGCGACAGCGGCGGCGGCTTCCAGCACGAATGCAGCCGCACAAAGATTTCCTTGAGCGTGTCGAGTTGCACCGGTTGCGCCGAGGCCTGCACCGTCGATACCAGGCACAACAGCAGCGCGGCAAGTCCGAGGAACGGCTTGCTGCGTGACGTTGTCATCGCTCACTTGATATCGGATGCGACTTGCACCTTCACCATCTTGTCAGGGTCAGTGACCTGTCCACCGGACGATCCCGGCGGCGCCTTTTTCAGCTTGTCGACCACATCCATGCCGGACACGACCTCGCCGATCACGGTGTACTGGCCGTTCAGGCTCGAGCCTTCCGCGAACATGATGAAGAACTGCGAGTTCGCGGTATCGACGCTGTCACCGCGCCGCGCCATGCCGACGACGCCGCGGGTGAACGGCACCTTGGAGAACTCCTGCTTCAGGTTCGGATATTTCGAGCCGCCGGTGCCGTTGAAGTTCTGGCCGTCGCCGGTCTGCGCCATGAAGCCGTCCATCACGCGATGGAACGGCACGTTGTTGTAATAGCCCTCGCGTGCCAGCTGCTTGATGCGCTCGGCATGCTGGGGCGCGAGGTCGGCCCGCAGCTTGATCACGATGCGGCCTTTCGTCGTGTCGATCACGACCGCATTGGCCTTGTCGAGATTGGCCGGCAGCGGCTGGGCGATCGCGGGAGCCGCGCAAATCAGCGCGACGACAAAAGCGAGAATGCGGATCATGAAAACTCCGGGATCGAGAGAGTAAGGCGTTGCGAGCGCAGGACAGGCGCTAGCTGGCGAATTTGGCCTTGAGTTTGGCTGCGATCGAGGGCGGCACGAACGCGGAGAAGTCGCCGCCCATGCCCGCGATTTGGCGCACCAGTGTGGCGGTGATCGGGCGGACCGCGGGGGACGCCGGGACGAACACCGTATGCACCTCAGGCGCCATGGTCTGGTTCATGCCGGCCAGTTGCATCTCGTAGTCCAGATCGGTGCCGTCGCGCAGGCCCCTGATCATGATGGTGGCGCCGGCCACCCGGGCCGCCGTGACCGTCAGATTGTCGTAGGTGGAGGCCTCAAAGGCGCAACCGGCGCTCTTCGCGATGGGCGCGCATACCTCCTTGAGCATCTCCAGGCGTTCATCGGTCGAAAACAGCGACTTTTTGCCGGGATGGACCGCAACGGCGACGATCAGGCGGTCGCACAGGCTCACAGCGTGCTGGACCACGTCCAGATGGCCGTTGGTGACGGGGTCAAAAGAGCCGGGATAGAGCGCGATACGGGGCATAGAACCCTCCTAACCCGCCCCGGGCGGCCCGGCAAGCGGGCCAGTTTCTTGTTTTGACGCGTTTTCTTCGCGCGACCGCTCACCACCCGGATCAAGCCCGGGGCGGGCTTCGCTCGAAAACGCTCCGGTTCCCCGCAGACCCGCCTTTTTATTTGAAATCGGCCAATGAACCACTTCCGGGGTCGGCGCGTCTGCTTAGGCGAGCCGGCAATGTTTCGTCCCTCCGGGGCGACGAAACAAAACTCGGCCCCGACGAAACCATTTTCGGGCTTGGCGAAGACACCCGGAAACGCCGCCTGGGTAGACATCCATCCAACGAAACGACGGGCCGAACGGCCCATGACAGGGGACCGTCATGATCAAGGCACTTACCGCAATCACCTTTGCCGCGCTCATCGCCACCGCACTGACCATTTTGCCCGGCTTTGCCCCCTCGGTTGAAGCCAGCGTGCCGCAGGCGCTTGCCAAGGGTGACCGCCTCGACATCCGCACCGTCGGCAAGGATTGCTCGCAACAGGCTTGGCCGAATTTCGAGGCCTCCTGCCTCCGCGCCGCCGGTTCCAAGTCCTTGATCCGCGAAGCGCGCCTGGTGACCGCGGACCGCACCCCATAACGGTCGCCGACCCCACTAATTAGCCGTCAGATTGCTCTGATTTGAAGTCCTCGGGATGCCCCCCGGGGACTTCGGCGTTTCAGGCAACAGCAGCGTCCATTTCCACGAGGATCATTGCTGCGATCGACGTGCTCGGGCCCTGTCATCCCAGCGGCTCAGCATTTGAGCGAGATCGCCATGCGCCTGTTTGGCGGGAGCCTGGTTGGTATTCGCGGGCCGCGGCCGTCCCTGCTCTACGTAGTTCTTCCATCTGCGGGCGCTCTCACGCCGTTTTCGGGACATGCGGTCACGCGTGTAATATCCAGCGGCGTAAGCCACCCCGAGCAAAACCAGAATAGCAAGGACGTCCAGCATCTCATGTGCTCCGCGCGCAGGGCCTGAGGGGGCCGGACAGACAATCGGACATGATCAAGCAATCATCCAGATCATGAGCTTCCAGAACGACAGGCCGAGCAAGTACAACCACCCCGTCATCAAGGGAACGACGAGCGCAGCGTACAGTGCGGCGACGAAGACGTGGCCGAGATCGGATCGGCCCGCCGTCTCTACACGACTTTCCTCGACGCCTGGATGACGCGGGTCTCTATCAATTGTGACGCTCGGGTATGCCGACATGATTGAGTTCCACAACATGATCGCGACCGCCAGCCGGCGGTCGAGGTAGCGATGACGTTTGGCAAAAGTTTGATTGCGTGGAACCAGGCTCTCAAATGTCACCGCGTTACTAGGGCTGCACACGCTTTCGTGCGTGCCGGCCCGATGCCGCGAGAGTTTTCCCCGGTTGTGCTTCACTTCACGCGTGCTATTCGCTTGGCAAAGAAGTTGCTGGAAATGTCCATGCCGGATAACGCACCAACGCAGCTAAAGCCCCGGCTGGCAATCTCGATCAACCAGGCGCAGGCGATCACGGGTCGCCTCGCTCCCCATTCATCCGTCGTCGGCGCCACCGAACTGCGCGGCGGAGAAATCAGCGCGATATTCGAGATCACGCTGACAGATTCCTCTTCCTACATTCTCAAAGTCTATCCGGCATCGATGGCGTGGAAGATGGCGAAAGAGGTCTACGTCCTGGGCCTTCTGCTCGATATCAAGACGCCCGTTCCCCGCATCCTCATTGCCGACGATACGCGGTCGGTCATCGACCTCAACTTCGTCCTGATGAACAGGCTCGACGGACTGGTGTTGGGCAGGCACGAGGCGGAACTGCCGGACGTCGAGCTGTTTGCGATCTACGCCGAGATGGGCGCGAGCCTGCGCGAGATCAACGACATCACGCTCGACAGCTTCGGCTATATCGGCCCGAACGGCGTCTGGACGCCTCACGCCACCAACCGCAACTACATGTCCTCCCAGTTCGAGCGCAAGCTGACGGAGTTTGGCGAGCGCGGCGGCGATCCCGCGCTGGCCGAGCGGCTCAGGGTCAGCATTGCCGCGCGCCGGCACCTGCTCGACGGAGCGGTCGTCCCTCGCCTTTGTCACTACGATCTTCACGCCGGAAACGTGTTGGTGACGTCGAGCCGCGCACCGCTTCTGTCCGGGATCGTCGATTTCGAAAACGCCACAGCCGGCGATCCGCTGATGGATATTGCCAAGGCGCTCTATTACTTCAAACCGCAACAAAAGCCGCAGGACGCACTGAAGCAGTCGGGATTGCTTGCCGGATATGGCGTCATCGAGCGCCCGGACTGCCAGGACACAATCGACCTCTACCGGCTCGGCTGCACGCTGGAATTACGGTGCTGGAAGGCGCAGCTCGGCATCCGCGAAGGGCTTGCCGAACTCACCCGGGAGTTGGAGAGCGTCGATTGGCGCTAGCCGCCCGTTTGCGTCATGAGCATCGAAGAACGCCGCCAGCGTCGCCGTTGAGCGGAAGAACTTGCGCAACGTATTGGTCCGCTCGCACAACCTCCGGGCAGTGCATCCCGCTCCACCATCGCACAAGACCGCACCCACATTGAAACAAAAATTGATCGAATAAGGCAAAATAACGGGGATATTTCCCAAAAGCGTCTTGATTTCTCGCTCCGCTTTCGGCGGGGCGCATTTTGTTTGATGGGTAAGAACACATGACCGATCAACAATTGACTGTTCAAGCGATTAGCGAAGCGCAACGCATATTGGAAGATTACCTTCGGCCCTGGCCGCAGAACAATGAAACTATCCTCGACAGCCTGGTGGAAGTTCTCGGCCGCCCCGATTTGGTGGTCGCTGTCAGCCGCTTGCAGCAACAAGTGCGCAAATGAGGAAACTCCCACCAATCGCCTTGGTCGCCTGGATTGCTACGCTCTTGCCAGTTGGGATGCCAGACGCCCAGGCCAAACAACAATGCAGCGCCGCGACGCCATCAAATACGCACGGGCGCTGGTGGTCTTATCGTCTGATCGATGGACGAAAGTGCTGGTACGAAGGCAAGCCCATGCTGTCGAAAGCGTTGCTGGAATGGCCCACGGAAGCATCCCCGCAACCCGTTTCCACCGGAAAAGTTACAACCGCGGTCACAGAGAAGTCTGGCAATCCATTGGACTCCCAAGCCTGGGCACTGAAGGACTTTGATACTTTCGAAGCGCGATGGCGCGAAAGGGTGACGATGCAATAGGCGTTGCCTCAACGGCACGTCTCGAAGCGCCGGGATCTCGCCAACGAGCCACCGGCAATTGGTTTTTGACGACTGGGAAAGATCGCTTGTTGTTCAACCAAGAGCGCAGCGGAAACCAGCCATGCGAACGGCTGCAGATTTCAATCTCTATTACGCGACCCCTGACCCCTGGCATATTTCCCACGCCCAATTCAGGGACAAGGTGTTGCGCCGATGCCTGAAGCCATTGATCCGGGACAAATCGGTTCTTGAACTCGGCTGCGGCGAAGGCCACTTGACCCAAGCTATCTTTGACAAGGCACGATCGGTGGTTGGCGTCGACATCAGCGATGTAGCAATTGCTCGCGCCAAATCGCTAAACCTGCCAAATGCCCGATTTGAAAGCGGTGATTTTCTACAGACCTCATTCGAGCGGTACGACGTGATCGCAGCCCTCGAATGCGTCTACTATCTATCCCTGCCCGAGCGGGAAGCGTTCCTGGAGAAGGTCGCCAGAGAGCATTCTGGCAAGATACTTTTGCTTTCGGGTCCAATCGTCGACTTCCGAAGACGCTTTGGTCATAAACGATTGATGTACGAGTTCACGACTCTGGGGTTCGCTCCCCTTAAGTTTCATAACCTGTCCGTTTACTGGCATCCGCCTTCATCTCGAATTATTGCCAGCCTGATCAAGCTGCCACTTGGATACACCGTGCTTGATTGGATACCAGAGCCGATGATCTATCAAAGGCTATACGTACTTCGAGCACCGAAGCAGCGCTGACTGGGTTGTTCGATAACCCGACAACGCGCCTTCGTGTGGTCTCCGCCGGAACAAGCGACTCGTCGACGCAGGCGTGCAGTGTCCAAGTTGGGTCATTGGCGCACGGACATCCATAGGATGGTCGGCGCATCCGCCAAGTGCGAGAAGCGATCATTCCAACCACTCATACCACTCATCGGCACAGAGCTACTCGGGCAACCCCGCTTTTCGAAGGCCCTCAATCAACAACTTCGAGTTTGATTGCCCGCCCCGAGCGACATACCCAGATATTGTAAAAGCGGGATCGGTCTCGAGCAGGTGCGCCACCGCCTCACGCGCCTCCTCGTCACGTCCGAGATGGGTGAAGGCGGACGCGAGACAGCGGTAAGCTGTCGAAAAGGAGGGGTTCTGACGTAGGGCTTTCTTCCCTGCGGCGATGGCCTCGTCAAACCGACCGAGCTCGATGAGGGCATACCCCATCCCAGTAAGTGACCGGTGGAGCAGCGGGTCAACCGGGCTCATGCGAATGGCGCGTTCGAAGCTCCGGATCGCCTCCTCCGGTAGCCCCGCAACTTTATAGACCCAACCTCTACAGAACCATGCGTCAAATAAGTTTGGGTTTAGCGCGACCGCCCGATCCGCCATTTCGGTCTCACTTTCATAATCGCCAATCATATGCGCCGAAGCTATGGAAACCCATGCCAACGTTTGCGCATCCCCCTCATCGACGCTCAATGCCAAGTGAAGAAGCCTAACCGCTTCCTTGCGGTCGAATTGAGGATCGACAGCATGGCCCCAAACGACGTTACGCATATGACAGAGGCCTGCGAGAGCAGCGACAGGGCCGAACCGCGGGTCCAGCTCCAACGCACGATGCGCCAGCCTTAACGCCTCGGCTACCCCTTCGCGGGTCGTTAGGTAAGACTGTTGCATGGCTCGGAGATGAAAATCATAGGCGGTGAGGCTCTCCGGTCGCCGCCGCGTTGCCATTGCAATTTCTGTTTGAAGCAATTTTGGCTGAATGGCTGAGACAACCGCGACAGTGACTTCGTCCTGGAGAGCAAAAACGTCTGTCAGGTCACGCTCGAATCTGTCCGCCCAAATGTGTGCCCCTGTAATCGCATCGATCAATTGCCCTGTGATGCGAACTTTCCCTGCCGCCTTGCGCACGGCCCCCTCAAGGACATAGCGGACGCCAAGCCTGCGTCCGACCTCCTTGATGTCAACGGCTTTGCCTTTGAACGTAAAGCTCGAATTGCGAGCGATGACGAACAACCATTTGAACCGCGAAAGCGCGGTGATAATCTCCTCAACCATTCCGTCCGAGAAGTATTCCTGCTCGGGATCGCCGCTCATGTTATCGAACGGCAGCACGGCGATAGAGGGCTTGTCGGGAAGTGGCGGGGCCGCACTCAGCCTATCGCTCAGTGCGCTAAACGCTCCCGCGCGTACAGCAAAAGCGCGGACAGGCTTGGAGATGTTCTTGAGCTGCTGTTCGCCCCGGTCCTCGAAGCCAATCTCCAGCTTGCCTTCCACCTCGCTGTAGACCTTCTCCGAAATCAGGATGCCGCCCGGATCGGCGACGCCCTCCAGCCGGACCGCAATGTTGATCCCGTCCCCAAAAAGATCGCCGTCAGCCCCGACGATAACCTCCCCGAGATTGACCCCGATACGAAGTTTAAGGGAGCTTCGGCCTGACGCGATGCCTTCCTGTATCTCCACCGCGCATCGCACCGCAGCCGACGGACTTGCGAACTCCGCCAACGCGCCGTCACCCGTGGTCTTGATCAGGCGCCCGTCGTGGCCGGAAAGGCCAGGCTCGATTATCTCGCGCTTCAGCCGCTCGAACTCGGCGTAGGTGGCCTCCTCAGCGCGTTGCATCAATGCAGAGTAACCGACCACGTCGGCAGCCAGGATCGCCGCTAATCGCCTTTGAACCCGCTGCTCTGTCACAACGCGCACTCCGAACGACCAAACTAGCCACGGCAGTGGACACGGAAAAGTCTAGCACTTTGCTGAGGACCCGTGAGCGGTAATTGCCGGGGAGCCCCAACTGCCTCAAGTGGCATTTTGCGGGCCCGTGGCATGACAGCAATGAGCGCTACTTTGAAGCAACGATCCGGACGCCACCAAGCCTGCGCTGCTGAACAAGCTCCACAAATCGAATGTAGGACTGATGAAACGCATCATGTCCCATGGGTGTCCCAGCTTGTCGGGCTTCCTCGCGAAGCCGTTGATACATCGCCAGCCGCTCTTTAAGGATTGGTCCCCACTCGTCGGTCAAATCAGTTGCCGAGAGCACCCTTAGGCCGCTGCTCTCAACCAGTCGACGGTATTCCGTGATCGAGCGGAGGGGTTGGATGGCCATGCCATCCCACATAAGTTGCGCATCTTCGGCTGACAAAGGTTCGTTGGCGACCCAATCCGTGAAGGCCAATCTCCCGCCTTCCCGCAAAATCCTGGCAGCCTCGACCAACGCTTTTCGCAGTTCGGGTACGTGACAGAACGCTTCTTGGCTGATGACAGCATCCACGCTGGTATCGGGCAGCGGGACCTCCAATACATTTCCTTCAATGACACGGGCCGTATCCTGAAGGCCAACAAGCTTGGTGAGTTCCTGAGCTCCGACGACGCGGGATGGAGTCAGTTCAATTCCAACAACATTGGCTCCGTACCGATGGGCGAGATATCGCACCGTGCCGCCAAGCCCCGCGCAGAAATCGGCAACGCGAGACCCGTTCTCAATCTGCGTCCCTCTGGCCAACTCGTCTGTCGCAGCCGTACCGCCGTAATGATCCTGGTCATGTGGAAACAATTCTTCTGGACGCACCGCGTCGAGGTGGCCGCGTCTAGCCCGTAGCTTCGCCATGATGATGTCGCAAGAAATCGGATGCCGATTGAAGAAATAGGTCGTCTGCGAAGTTGCGTCACTCATGGCGTCCTCCCCACGGCGCAGAACTACACCAAACGGTACTTTGCAATGAGGCAAGCAAAGCAGGAAATTCGAACCAATGGAATGGGACCCGAGTGCCGTATTGCGCTGAGCAGCCTGACTCTCACCGTGTCACAGGTGGGTCAATCGCGTCGATTGGCCGCCTGCCGGTCACCTCCGGTCGCCCCGAGCAACGGACATACGCAGGCTCGGCAGGTCTGCTTCGTGCCACCAAGCGACATCACTCGATCACCTCGTCGGCGCGGGCGAGCAGGGTCGGCGGAATGATCAGGCCAAGTGCTTTTGCAGTCTTAAGGTTGATGACTAGTACGTATTTTGACGCTTGCTCCACGGGAAGGTCTGCCGGTTTCGTGCCTTTGAGAATCTTGTCAATGTAGGTTGCCGCGCGTCGGTAGAGGTCGTTGAAATCCGCGCCATAACTCATGAGACCACCCGCGTCCACGTTTGGTCTGTACGCAAATATCGCGGGCAGCTGATACTTCAATTGCAATTCGGCCAAGAGTGGCCCCTGTGCGTTGAAGATCGGGGAACCCAGGACGAGAACACCACGGACGCTTTCTCGTGTCATTGTCGAGAATGCTCTCTCGATTTCCGTGATAGTTTTAGCGGGAGTTATGACTAGCTCGACGCCGAGTTTTTCGCTCGCAGCTTTAATCGCCTTGATAGCGGTTGGATGAGAGGGGGTCGTGGGATTCCAGAGAACACCAATTCTCGTTGCGTGCGGCAAGGCTTCTCTCAAAATCTCCAGCTCTTTGACGGAGAGTTCAGTGAGAAGCATCGACAGTCCGGTGATATTGCCGCCCGGCCGTGAGAGACTCGCCACATCGCCAAGCCCGACCGGGTCTGCATGTGTTGCGAAGACAATCGGGATCGTTGTGGTCACCTGTCGGGCAGATTCAACGTGGGTTGAGGCAGGTGCGAAAATAACATCAACTTTCATGCTGGCGAGTTGGGCGGCGAGGTCAAGCGTTTGATCAGCTCGCTCCGCCCATCGGAACTCAATGAAAATATTCTTGCCCTCAACGTAACCGAGATCGCGCAAGCCACTCCGCAGAGCCTCGACTTCCCTCGTCCAATTAGACGCCGGGCCAAACCCCAAATACCCGATCCGCCACACCTTTCCCGACTGTTGCCCACGCGCCGCGAGCGGCCAACTGACCGCCGCGCCGCTCAGAAGCGAGATGAACTCGCGTCGGTTCATTGTAAATCTTGCCCACGATGACCTGAACGCAAGCGTAAGCAATTTCCCGCGCGGCTCAAGCGGTCTGATGTCTAAGGTGGGTTAATCGCATCGGTTGGCCGCGTGCCGCAGCGGCAGTAGCTGCGCCACCTACTGGTCCGGCCGCACGATCACCATGCACCCTGCTTCGCGATCGATGCGGCGCGCCCTCCCGGGCGCTCCGGCGGATGCCGCAACGAAGAAATAGCGGCGCGCGGCGACCCGATTAAGGAGCGCCGGGCAATCCGACTTCCGTCAGGCTCGCCTCAAACCGAATTCGGCTAAGCTGAAATGGCACCGCGCCCTGACAGGGTGCTAGCCGCCATTCCCGTTCTCGCCATTCTCGCCGTCGTCGCCGATATGCTCGACGGAGACCACGTGCTCGTCCTCGGCGGTGTCGAACACAATGACGCCTTGCGTCGAACGGCCGGCGATGCGGATGCCCTCGACCGGACAGCGGATCAACTGGCCCTTGTCGGTCACCAGCATGATCTGGTCGCTGTCCTCGACCGGGAACGAGGCCACCAGCTTGCCGTTGCGGTTGTTGACCGACATCGCGACGATGCCTTTGCCGCCGCGCCCCGTGGTCCGGTATTCGTAGGACGAGGTGCGCTTGCCGTAGCCGTTGACGGACACGGTCAGCACCACCTGCTCCTGCGCCGACATTTCGGCATAGCGCTCCTGGGAGAGCTGGAGCGTACCTGACGTCTCCTCGGCCTCGACATCGGTGGGTTCTTCAGCGCCGGTCTCACCGGCCACCGCGCGGCGCATCTTCTGGTAGGCCGACCGCTCGTCCGACGTGGTCTCGACATGGCGCAGGATCGACAGCGAGATCAGCTTGTCGTTTTCGGCAAGCGCAATGCCGCGCACGCCCATCGAGGTGCGGCCGGTAAAGACGCGCACATCGGTGACGGGGAAGCGGATGCACTGGCCGCCGGCGGCGGTCAGCAGCACGTCGTCGCGCTCGGTGCAGATCTGCACGTCGACGATCGCCTCGCCCTCGTCGAGTTTCATGGCGATGATGCCGGAACGGCGGACATCGACGAAGTCGGACAGCTTGTTGCGGCGGACGTTGCCGCCTGTGGTAGCGAACATCACGTCGAGATTGCCCCAGGAGGATTCATCCTCCGGCAACGGCATGATGGTGGTGATGCGTTCACCCTGCTCCAGCGGCAGGATGTTGATCAGCGCCTTGCCGCGCGCGTTGGGGGCCGCTATCGGCAGCCGCCAGACCTTTTCCTTGTAGACCTGGCCGCGCGAGGAGAAGAACAGCACCGGCGTATGGGTCGATGCCACGAACAGCCTGGAGACAAAATCCTCGTCGCGGGTCTGCATGCCCGCGCGGCCCTTGCCGCCGCGGCGCTGCGCCCGGTAGGCCGAAAGCGGCACGCGCTTGACGTAACCGGCATGCGAGACCGTGACCACCATATCTTCGCGCTGGATCAGGTCCTCGTCCTCGACCTCGTCTTCCTGCTCCATGATGACGGTCTTGCGCGGGGTGGCGAAATCGGCCTTCACCTCGGCGAGCTCGGCCTTGACGATGGCCTGCACCCGCGCACGCGAGCGCAGAATCTCGAGATAGTCGGCGATCTCCACCGCGAGCTTGTCCAGTTCCTCGGAAATCTCCTCGCGGCCCAGCGCAGTCAGGCGCTGCAGGCGGAGGTCGAGAATGGCCTTGGCCTGCTCGAACGACAGCCGCGCGGTACCTTCGGCGGTCATCCGGTGCCGGGGATCGTCGATCAGCGTGATCATCGCCTCGACATCCCGCGCCGGCCAGTCCCGCGCCATTAGGCTGTCGCGGGCGGTGGTGGGATCTGGCGAGGCACGGATCACGCGAATGATCTCGTCGATATTGGCGACGGCGATGGCCAGACCGACCAGGATGTGGGCGCGGTCGCGGGCCTTGTTGAGCAGGAACTTGGTCCGGCGCGTGATGACCTGCTCGCGGAACGCGATGAACAGCGTCAGCAGGTCCTTCAGGTTCATGGTCTGCGGGCGGCCGGAATCCAGCGCCAGCATGTTGGCCGGGAAATTCGATTGCAGCGGCGTGAAACGATAGAGCTGATTCAGAACGACATCCGGCACCGCTTCGCGCTTCAGTTCGACGACGACACGCAGCCCCTCGCGGGACGATTCATCGCGCAGGTCCGAGACGCCCTCGATCTTCTTCTCGCGCACCAGTTCGGCGATGCGCTCGACCATGGTGGCCTTGTTCACCTGGTAGGGAATTTCGGTGATGATGATCGCTTCGCGGTCCTTGCGGATGGTGTCGATCGCGACCTTGCCGCGCATCACGATCGAGCCGCGGCCGAGGTGATAGGCCGAACGGATGCCCTGGCGGCCGAGGATGATGCCGCCGGTCGGAAAATCGGGACCGGGCACGATGTTGATGAGTTCGTCGATGGAAAGCGCAGGGTTTTCGATCAGCGCCGTGCAGGCGTCGATGACTTCGCCGAGATTGTGCGGGGGGATGTTGGTCGCCATGCCGACGGCGATGCCGCCGGCGCCGTTGACCAGCAGGTTCGGGAACTTGGCCGGCAGAACAGACGGCTCTTTCTCCGAATTGTCGTAGTTCGCCTGGAAGTCGACGGTGTCCTTGTCGATGTCGCCGAGCACGGCGAGCGCCGATTTCGTCAGGCGCGCTTCGGTATATCGGTAGGCCGCCGGGGGATCGCCGTCGACCGAGCCGAAGTTCCCCTGCCCGTCGATCAGCGGCACGCGCATGGAGAATTCCTGCGCCATCCGGACCATCGCGTCGTAAATCGACTGGTCGCCGTGCGGATGGTATTTACCGATCACGTCACCGACGACGCGCGCGGATTTGACGTATTTCTTGTCCGGCGTGTGCCCCTGTTCGTACATCGAGTACAGAATGCGGCGGTGCACGGGCTTGAGGCCGTCGCGGGCATCCGGCAGCGCACGCGCCACGATCACGCTCATGGCGTAATCGAGGTAGGAGCGCTTCATCTCGTCCAGAATGGAAACAGGACGGATATCGGAAGGCGCCGGCGGCTCGCCGGGCTTGTTCTCATCGTTATCAGACAAAGGGGGAATCCGGTCAGTTCTAGGCTGGGAATCATATAGCGTATCGAGGTGCTTTTAACCACCCCAAGGCGCTCCCGGCCAGCTGTTTTTCCCTTCGTTTTTTCATGGACTTACAGGCCCCGCGGCGCCCTTCTGGCAAGCCTGCGCGCCAGCCATTTCCGGGCCCCCGATACGGGCCGTCTCTGGGACCAAAATCAGCTCGCCAAAACCGGGGTTCTCAGCGTCGCCTACTGACCGAAAACCACCGCATGCATGATCCGCCCGGGAACGAAGGTGAACAGCCCCGCAACGACAAGCGCGCCGGCAAAGATCGAGATCATCGTAATCTTGTGGCCGCGAACCTTGTGCCGGCGCGCGTACCACACACCGAGCACCAGCATGATCGGCGTGAAGATCGACAGCAGGTGGATCGGGCTCCAGGGGCCCAGCAGCCTGATCTCGTGGATCCAGAACGAGGAGATCGCCACCACGGCCATCAGGCCAACCCAGATCCAGCCCAGCGTCCGGTGCGGCAGCGTTCCCTTCGGGGCCGCGAACTGGACGACGCCCAGCGCGAACGCCGCCATGGCCGCAAAGGCATGAAGCGGGATCGCGGGAGCGGCCTCCAGCAGCGGCGCGAAGCTCATGACGGACCGCTCCCCAAGGTTCCCTCCAGCTGCCGCCAGTTCGACGGCATCACGCGCGGCGGAAAACGCTAAATCAATCTCCTAATGTAAATATTATTTACATAAAGGCGAGTCAAAGCGCTGCATTGCACAACCACGTGCGCACGGAATCAATCCGTTGGACCAGGATCTCAAGAATAAACACCAGCCAACCGACCTTGCCCGAGCCGCCGATTTTTCGGCGGCTCACAAGCGCCGGTCAAGCTTGAACGGCGTCCGATCAGAACGGGATATCGTCGTCCATGTCGTTGTTGCGCCCGGCGCCAGCGGCTACCGCGCGGCGCGGCGCGGAAGTGGCCTGGCCGCCCCCGAAATCGCCGCTGGAATCGTCCGACCCAAAACTGCCGCCCCCGCCGCCGGAGCGGCCGTCGAGCATGGTCAGGGTCGAATTGAAGCCCTGCAGCACCACTTCGGTCGAGTATTTCTCGACCCCGCTCTGGTCGGTCCATTTGCGGGTCTGCAGCGCGCCCTCGATGTAAACCTTGGCGCCCTTCTTCAGGTACTGCTCGGCGACCTTGCAGAGCCCTTCATTGAAGATCACCACGCGGTGCCACTCGGTCTTTTCCTTGCGCTCGCCGGTACCCTTGTCGCGCCAGGTTTCCGAGGTCGCGATGCTCAGATTGGCGATCGGCCGCCCGTCCTGTGTCCGCCGGATTTCCGGATCCTTGCCGAGGTTTCCGACCAGGATCACCTTGTTCACGCTTCCCGCCATCGTCGCTCTCCACTCAAAATCGGTACCAAAGAACTGCTGCGCGACCGCCGCAATCGGCCGGCACGGGCCGCCGGATTGGCCGCCTCATCCACATCAGGGACATTTGAGACGACCCTATACGCCCGATGGCCGCCTCGACTTAGCGATCCCTCGGCAATCCAGCGGTTATCCACATATAGCATCGCCCGCGGCATTGTTCCAGTTTTGTTCTACGCAACCTCAGGTCAGCCGCACCCTGCCGGTATTTCGGTATTTGCTCAGTGCCTGGGGCGGAGCCCAGCCGGAGCTGCGCGGGAGATATTCTAAACAAATCATTACCTTGAAGGTCCGCACTTCGCCCGCGAGTGTTGCATTTCGGAGACGGCATTCCCGGTTGAATTGGCGTATGAGTTATCCAACGGCGCGGCGCTCGCGTCTTCGACGAAAACGCTTCGGGACCAACGGGAAGCGGACAAAGGACTGGGGACTATTTGAAATGAAGAAGTTTTTGCTGGGTACGGTTGCTCTCGTTGCCTTTGCGGCTCCCGCCGCTGCTGCTGATCTCGCTGCGCGTCCTTACACCAAGGCGCCCCCGATGATCGCGGCCATCTACGACTGGAGCGGCTTCTACGTCGGTGCCAACGGTGGTTGGGGTACGAGCCGCAAGTGCTGGGATGCCTTGAACGGCGCTGGCGTGTTCGTTGCCAGCGAAGGTTGCCACGATGCAAGCGGCGGCACCGCCGGTGGCCAGATCGGCTATCGCTGGCAGGCCGGCACCTGGGTGTTCGGCGTTGAAGGTCAGGGCAACTGGGCTGACTTCAGCGGCAGCAGCGTGAGCCTTGGACCCGTGGGCTTTGGCGCGGGAACGACCATTCGCTCGAAGGTCGACGCGTTCGGCCTGCTCACCGGTCAGGTTGGTTACGCAGCCAACAACGTCCTGCTTTACGTCAAGGGCGGTGCGGCTGTGACCGCCGATCGCTATCGCGTCAATGCCACGGTCGGCAACGCTCTGATCGCCTCGTCCAACGATGACAACCGCTGGGGTGGCGTGGTCGGTGTCGGCCTCGAATACGGCTTCGCCCCGAATTGGTCGGCAGCTGTCGAATACGATCATCTGTTCATGGGGAACCGAACCACCACATTCACGAATGTGGCCGGCGGCACCTTCGGCGAACGCATCAGCCAGGACGTCGATCTCGTCACCGTCCGCGTCAACTATCGTTGGGGCGGCCCGGTCATCGCGAAGTACTGATCTACGCGAACCGTGAAAACCAAATAACGAAAGGCCGGCCTCGCGCCGGCCTTTTTGTTTGCGAGCATCTTGCCTGTCGCGCGTTCTCTTCACGCAGTTCCACTGCCATCTGCTGCCATTGCTGTTCCTTGGCAACCCATTGCAAAACAAACCGTTGATGGCTCGCTGCGAGCACTGGAAATCCCGCGCCGTTCTTCCTACGTTCCAGCTTTCTGCCATCGGCGCCAGGCTCAGGTCTTCCCTGGCCATGCGCGCCCAACGTGGCGCGCCTCCACGCGCCTGGAAATGCCGATATGGATGAAGTGCTGAGGGCGAAGCGCCAAACCAACGCCGGCTCGGGAACGCGCGCGATAACGATCCGCGGCGCGCGCGAGCACAATCTGAAAAACATCGACGTCGAGATTCCCCGCGACAAGCTCGCGGTGTTCACCGGCCTGTCCGGCTCAGGAAAATCCTCGCTCGCCTTCGACACCATCTATGCCGAGGGCCAGCGCCGCTACGTCGAGTCGCTCTCGGCCTATGCGCGCCAATTCCTCGAGATGATGCAGAAGCCCGACGTGGACCAGATCGACGGCCTGTCGCCGGCGATCTCGATCGAGCAGAAGACCACCTCGAAAAACCCCCGCTCCACGGTCGGCACCGTCACCGAGATCTACGACTACATGCGCCTGCTCTGGGCGCGCGTCGGCGTGCCCTATTCGCCCGCCACGGGCCTGCCGATTGAAAGCCAGCTGGTGTCGCAGATGGTCGACCGCGTCTTGGCGCTGCCGGAGGGCACACGGCTCTATCTGCTGGCGCCGGTCGCGCGCGGCCGCAAGGGCGAATACAAGAAGGAGCTCGCCGAATACCTCAAGAAGGGCTTTCAGCGCGTCAAGATCGACGGCGCGTTCTACGAGCTCGCCGAAGCGCCCACGCTCGACAAGAAATTCCCGCACGACATCGACGTCGTGGTCGATCGCATCGTGGTCCGCCCCGACATCGGCCAGCGCCTCGCGGAAAGTTTTGAGACCGCGCTGAAACTGGCCGAAGGCCTGGCGGTGATCGAATACGCCGACGCGCCCGCGGGCAGCACCGACGACGAAAAGAAGTCCGAAAAGAAGTCCGACAAGAAGACCGCAAAGATCCACGACAAGAGCGGCCCGGAACGGATTCTGTTCTCGGAGAAATTCGCCTGTCCGGTGTCCGGCTTCACCATTCCGGAGATCGAGCCCCGGCTGTTCTCGTTCAACAACCCCTATGGCGCTTGCCCGGCCTGCGGTGGCCTCGGCGTCGAGCAGCATATCGACGAGGACCTCGTCATCCCCGACAAGGAGCTGACCTTGCGCAAGGGTGCGATCGCGCCCTGGTCCAAATCGTCCTCGCCCTATTACATCCAGACGCTGACCGCGCTCGGCAAATTCTACAAGTTCACGCTCGACACCAAATGGAAGGACCTGCCGAAGAAAACCCAGGCCGCCATTCTGCACGGCTCCGGCGACGACGAGATCAAGTTCTCCTATGAGGATGGGGTACGCTCCTACGACACCAAGAAGCCGTTCGAGGGCGTCATCACCAACCTCAATCGCCGTTTTCGCGAGACCGAAAGCGAATGGGCGCGCGAGGAGCTGGCAAAGTATTTCTCGGACATCCCCTGCGAGGGCTGCCACGGCTACCGGCTGAAGCCGGAGGCGCTGTGCGTCAAGATCGGCGGCAAGCATATCGGCGAGATCAGCGAACTCTCGGTGCGCCGCGCCGGCGAATGGTTCGAGAGCGTGCCCAAGGCGCTCAACGCCCAGCAGAACGAGATCGCCATCCGCGTGCTGAAGGAGATTCGCGAGCGGCTGTCGTTCCTGCTCGACGTCGGCCTCAATTACCTGACGCTGTCGCGTTCGTCCGGCACGCTAAGCGGCGGCGAAAGCCAGCGCATCCGCCTCGCCTCCCAGATCGGCTCGGGGCTGACCGGCGTGCTCTATGTATTGGACGAGCCGTCGATCGGCCTGCACCAGCGCGACAATGCGCGGTTGTTGGAGACGCTGAAGCGGCTGCGCGACCTCGGCAATACCGTGATCGTGGTCGAGCATGACGAGGACGCCATTCGGCTGGCCGATTTCGTGCTCGACATCGGCCCCGGCGCCGGCATGCATGGCGGCCACATCGTCGCGCAAGGCACGCCCGCCGAGGTCATGGCCAATCCGAAATCGCTGACCGGCAAGTACCTCACCGGCGAATTGTCGGTGGCGATCCCCGAGCGCAAGCCGCCGAACCATCGCCGCACCATCAAGGTGATCAACGCCCGTGGCAACAATCTGAAAAACGTCTCGGCAGAAATTCCGCTCGGCTTGTTCACCTGCGTGACCGGCGTCTCCGGCGGCGGCAAGTCGACGCTGCTGATCGACACGCTTTACAAGGCCATCGCGCGAAAGCTCAACAACGCCAGCGAAGGCGCCGCGCCCCACGACCGCATCGAGGGGCTGGAGCATATCGACAAGATCATCGACATCGACCAGTCGCCGATCGGCCGCACCCCGCGCTCCAACCCCGCGACCTATACCGGCGCCTTCACGCCGATCCGCGAATGGTTCGCCGGCCTGCCCGAAGCCAAGGCGCGCGGCTACGAGCCCGGGCGCTTCTCCTTCAACGTCAAGGGCGGCCGCTGCGAGGCCTGCCAGGGCGACGGCGTCATCAAGATCGAGATGCACTTCCTGCCCGACGTCTACGTCACCTGCGACGCCTGCAAGGGCAAGCGCTACAACCGCGAGACCCTGGAAGTCCTGTTCAAGGGCAAGAGCATCGCCGACGTGCTCGACATGACGGTGGAAGAAGCCGCCGAGTTCTTCAAGGCCGTCCCCCGCGTCCGCGAAACTTTCAAGACGCTGCACCGCGTCGGCCTCGACTACATCCATGTCGGCCAGCAGGCCACGACGCTATCAGGCGGCGAAGCCCAGCGCGTCAAACTGGCAAAAGAACTGTCAAAGCGCGCCACCGGACGCACGCTCTATATCCTCGACGAACCCACCACCGGGCTGCACTTCCACGACGTCGCCAAACTGCTGGAAGTGCTGCACGAGCTGGTGTCGCAGGGCAACACGGTGGTCGTGATCGAGCACAACCTCGAAGTCATCAAGACCGCCGACTGGGTCATCGACCTCGGCCCCGAAGGCGGCGACGGCGGCGGCGAAATCGTCGCCTGGGGCCCGCCCGAGGATATCGTGAAGGCGCCGCGGAGCTACACCGGCAAGTTTCTGGCGCCGGTGTTGAAGCGGGCGGCGGGGAAGCCGCGGAAGAGCAGCGGGGCGAGTGAGGCGGCGGAGTAGACAACCAAACGTGAGGAGAGCCATTTGAGCGATACGCTCACTCAAATTCAGGCTCTCGTGACGCGGAGCTTGCTCCGCATTTCCGATCACGGCTATGACGAACTCGCCAAGGATGATATATTGGTAACTGAGGTACTGGCTGGTATCGATACCGCTGTTGTTGTCGAGGATTATCCGGCGGCAATGCGGGGACCAAGCGTGCTTGTTCTACAGTGGGACACTTTTCGGAGGCCCGTTCATGTGGTTTGGGCAATCCCCAAGGATCAATCGGAACCTGCGGTACTAGTCACGGCATACCGACCCGACCAAGAGCGATGGTCATCTGACTTCATGCGACGGAAGAAATGATGCTCCGAAAAACCATCAAACTCATTCACGAAGGCCGTTATGCGGCAGAAGTCCCGGTTGAGCTCATCGAGGACGATACCGGGTGGTCGCCATACCTTTCCTTGGAAGATGCACAGAAGCTTGATGCAGTCCGGCTCGCGTTGCGCAGAGGTGAAATCGCGGAAGCCGCAAAGCATGGCCGGGTATTCGAACTGACGCCAATTTCCGCTTAGCAGATTAGGCCCGTGCCTAGCCAGACTTACACGTTGTTCCGCGATGCAATCCTGGCCGAAAAGCAGGTGGTCTGCACCTACGAAGGCCGCTATCGCGAATTGTGCCCGCATATCCTTGGTCTCAGCAAGCGTGGCGAGGAGGCCGTGTTGGCGTGGCAATTTGCCGGGGAAAGTAGCGGCAAGCTCCCGCAGTGGCGATGCCTGCGGCTTGCCGCTGTGAGGGATGCCCACGCGCGCAACGGACGTTGGCACGAGGGAAGCTCTCATCGCACTGCGCAAACTTGCGTTAGCAACATCGACCTCGACATCAACGTTCACGTGCGCAAGTTGCGATAGCGCGGCCGGCTGCTGCTCCGACACTCGCAGGACGGAGCGACACCAGGCCGCGTCCGCTTGCCTTACCCGCTTCTAGATGTCTCCGGCTCACGCCAATGTCATATTGGCCTTCGCCCTACACGGTCCAATAATGCGGGTGCCTATAGGATCGCGAGCGGTCGCCCCAGTCGAATCCGTCTTCGTCGAACTCGGACGGGCCGGAGCGCAGGTCGTCCAACGTCAGCTCGACCACAAAGGCCCGGCACGCCGGATCGAACCTGAGGGCGTCCCACCGCACCGGATAATGGTGGTGGGGGGCGAGCACGTCGCCGGTTTTGATCACGGCATACGCGACGGTTCCGCTCACCTTGTCCAACATCAGTCGCTCGATCGTTCCGAGTTTTGCGCCGTCCCGGCCGTAGACGTTCGCGTGCTCCACGCGATCACTGGGCACCAGGGTATGCATGGCATCCTCCCTGTTTTCCTCTCGCTCTCCCGGCATCATAGCACCAACGAGCCCGGCATGCGCGCGCCCGGCAGCCGCGGCGCACGGACGCATGTAGGATGGGTAGAGCGCCATCGCACTTCGGTCTTGTTGTGATGGGTATCGCTTCGCTCCACCCATCCTACGATCTCTACCGCCGCAAAAACATCCCGAACGCCCGCGGCCCGTCGCCGACCTTGATCTCACCGGTCACCTTCAGCTCGACCGCATCGATCACGCTGATCGAGTTGCTCTCCCAGTTCGCCACGATGATCTGCCTGCCGTCCGCCGTCGCCGCGATCCCTTCCGGATAGTCGCCGACATTGATGCGCTTGACCGGCGCAAGCGTTGCGAGATCGAACACGCTGACGGTGCCGTCATACTGGTCGCTGACGAAGCCGCGTCCCTCTGCGAGTGCGACCGCGTAGGGGCGCAGGCCCGTCTTCACGCGCCCGATTTCGCTGCCAGCGGCGATGTCGATCACGGAGACGTCGTTCGATCCGACATTGGCGGTGTAGGCCCGCCGGCCGTCCGCATCGATCGTGATGCCGAACGGGCGCGTGCCGACCTTGATGACCGCCCGGCGCTCGCGCGTAGCGGTATCGATGACGGATACGCTGTCGGCATCGCGGTCCGCCGAGAGCAGCAGCCGCCCGTCCGGCGTTACCGCAAGCCCCGACGGCGATGCGCCGACCGCGATATCGGCGATCACGCGCTGCGCTTTCGGATCGATCACCCGCACCGCCGCGGCGTACCAGTCGGCGACATAGACCGCGCCGCCATCCGGCGCCACCGCAACGCCGAGCGGACCACCGCCGACGTTGATCCTGCCGACGACCTGCCGTGCGGCGGCATCGACCACGGTGAGCGCCTTGGCGTCGGGACTCGTCACATAGGCGAAGCGCCCATCCGGCGTGATGGCGACCCCTGCCGGCTTGCCGCCGATCGCGATGGTCGCGACCGGCCGCGACGTCGCGAGGTCAACGACGGTGAGATTTTCGCTGAGCTGATTAGTGACGAACGCCTCCTCGGCCCGGGCGGCCCACACCGTTCCGATGCTGGCGACCGCGGCCGCCAGCACGACATAGCGTTTTCCATCGAAGTGGACCCGGTTCGCGCTCAGAAAACGCGTCAAGACAAGACTCTAGCCCGCACGATCAGCTTCCGCTTTCGACCTTCTTCTTCAGCGCCTCGAGGCCGGCTTTATAGAGCCCGCTCACCGCCTTGATGGCTGCCTGGTCGCTCAGCTCCGGCGGCGGATCGTTGTTGGGAAAACCGCGGTAGAACGCGCCGGCCCACTCCAGGCTGCTTCCCTTGCCGTCGGCGCTGGGCGTGACCGTCAGGGTGGACGAATAGTTGGTGACCGGCAGCACCTTCACGTCGACGGCCGTGATCCGGTAGGAATAGGTCATCTTCTCGGCATCGTACTTGTAGAGTTCCTCATCGACGGTCGCACCATCCGCCAGCGTCAGCCGCCGCGTGGCCTCGATCGCGTTGCCTTTCGTGCCCTCGGTCTTGCCGACCGGCGGCAGCCAGCTCATGTCCTGGAAATTACCGATCAATGCCCACACCTTGGCCGGCGGCGCGTTGATCTCGATCGATTCCCGCACCTTCTGGCGGGTCGGCCCGTGCGCCCAGGCCACCCCCATGACTGCCAGCGCCGCCACCACGGCCCCCACCCTCGCGGTCGTCATCCTCATGTCGTTTCCCCATAGTCCTTATCGCCGCGCAGGCACGCGACGGCGTTATCGTCAGCGCATTTTCATATCAAAGGAGGCTGGTTTGTGGCGCCGCCGAAACGCGCGGCGTATTCCACCTGGGGGCACCGCCCGTGCACAATACACCTCGCTGTTGCGCCCTACTTTTCCCGTTTCTCCAGCGACGCCGCGATCCGCTCCAGAAACCCGTTCATCCGCCGGGTCTCCGCGACCTGCTGCTCGTAGAGCTCGATCATGGTCGAGCCCGACGATCCGCGCGCCTGCATGCCGTTGCGGCGCGCGAACCAGAACCACACGGCGATCAGCAATACGAACGGCAACCACGCCACGGCAAACGATATCCATTCATTCATGACAAACGTCTCCGATTTCACTTCGTATCAATAGGCGGCTTGATGACCGTAACGCACGGCGCAAGGGCGCCCTGCCGGTCAAGCCGAAGCGCCCGCAGGGCCTTTGTAGCGGCTCGGCGCCTCGGCGTCGGCCCCTCACCGTCCCCAGAATCCCGTCGAGTCCACCAGGATGGCGATAATGCCGATCAGAGGCACCAGGAATGTGATCGCCTGCCAGAGCGAGCCGTCGATCGACCAGGCGCCGTAGATCTCGCGCGCTTGCGGAATGGACCTCGCTGCAGGCAGCGAGGACGGCCGTTCATTCCGGAACGCCTTCCAGCGCGCCTCGACCGGCTCGCGAACCTGCTTGGGCGGAATGGAAAACAGCTCGTAATGCAGCACCATCTGCATCGACGACCCCGTCGACGATTCCTTGGGCCAGAACACCTGATCCCAGCCGCCGTGGTGATACCTGTCGACGAGCCACTCTGCCAGCTCCCGCCCGGGGCCCATCATGAAGCCACGCTTCGGCAGGATGTGCGCCTCATAGAACTCCTGCGATATCACCACCACCGTCAGGTCCTGATAGTGATAGGGAATGCCCGAGGCCGGCATCGTCTCAAGCGCCTCGACGCACCGCACCTCGTGCCAGGGGATAAAGAGGTCCCTGAGCCAGGCGGCATGGAAGGCGATGCCCGTGGGCGAGAGCAGCAGCACCGGCCTTGCGGGCCTGAAGTGCCGGTAGAGCGCATGGGTGATCCAGCCGATGCCGCCGGCGATCAGCATCCAGCCGAACAGGTTTGTCGGCAGCTTTGTCCACCGGCCCGGACGGAAGAAATCGGCAGGCGCGTTCCAGGACAGCGCCATCACAGCGAGAATGACAAGCGCCGCGGCCAGCAGCCGTGTCGCCATCGTGCGGCCCTCGAACATCCGCTCGAATGCGTAAAACCCCAGCGCCACAACGGCCGCCGCGGCCATCAGCAGGCCGAAGACCGTCGGAACGCCAGCTCCCCGTGGCGTCGGCTCGATATAAACCACAAAGGCCAGACCGGTGAGGCAGAACAGCAGCGCCAGCGGCACCCGCGCCATGGTCCATCGGTCGCGGCTGTATTCGACGATGCGGGAGGTTTCGGCTGCCGCTGGCTCCATGAATGTGGTTCCCAACCGGCTCGGGCAAACGTGGACGGAAAATCGAAAAGGTGCCCGCACGATCTTTGTAGCGCTTCGCCGTCTCGACGTTCAGCGGCCCTGCCGAAATATGGCGCGGGCATGTCGATGACGCGAACGACCGGAGATCGGCCATCCACGCGTGACGAAATTCGCAGAGAGTGCAGCTTGGCCGGACTTCGAATGTGCCCGAAATCACAGAGCGACAACGCTGCTTCGCATAGCCCCTATCATCGGGGCGGGAATGGTCTCGCCCCAGACAAAGAGGGGAATGACATGACCAATCTGAACAACGACATTCGCGAACTTGCAACGGACGAACTGAAAGGCGTCAGCGGCGGCAGATCCGACCTCGGTCAACAGCTTCAACTCGCGCTTCAGGAAGCGAACAACATTTATACCAGGACCTCGAAGGCTCAGTCCGACATGAGCTCAAAATGGTCCCAGACCCTCGACGGCATCGCCCAGAATTTGAAGTAACGGGCTGAGGCTGCCCCGCCGCCTCTTCCGTCATTCCGGGGCGCGCCACTTGGCGCGAGCCCGGAATCCATCAAGCCGCATCTTCTGCCGCCCAATGGATTCCGGGCTCGTGCTTCGCACGCCCCGGAATGACAGCTTAATTTGGACACCGTCCTCTCCCGTCATTGCGAGCGCAGCGAAGCAATCCATATTGCGCCAGGCCGAGGCTTGGATTGCTTCGCTCCGCTCGCAATGACGGCTGGCTGCGACAAATCAACCCGACGGGCAAATCACTTCCGATTTACGGAAATCATGTCAAGTCAAAAATTTCCGGAAATCCAAATATTTTGCTTTTACAGAAAGCAAATCAGTGACACAACTATCGCCATCCCGTCCCACTCAGAGGGGCGTCGGCCGTCGTCACGACGAGGGGCGGGTTGCGGTGGACGTAACAGTTGCGAT
>NZ_JAFCLS010000044.1 GCF_018131075.1 Bradyrhizobium sp. JYMT SZCCT0428
CCCTGCGCAATGGCTTTACGGCTTATGCCGTGATCTCCCCGGAGACGAGTTCTTGGTTGACTCCGTCGCTGCCGTTCAGCTCTCGCCTAGCCGACGGCTTGACGCCAGCAACGGGCGCCAGGACCACACGGTTTTGCCGTACGCTAAATCCACGCTGTCGTCTCAGCGTAAACCAGCGTCCACCGCAACCCGCCCAACGTCCGTGACGACGGCCGACGCCCTTCTGAGTAGGACGGGATGGCCAAAGGTATGCACCTGATTTTGGTTCTGTTAAACCGAAATATTTTTGATTCTGGGGCTTGACACGAATTCTGTAAATCGGAACTGATTTGCCCGTCGGGTTGTTTTGTCGCAGGCGACAACGACATTTGTCATTGCGGGCGATGCGACTCAAGGCGGAAGCGACACCACTCGTCGTCGTCCCTGCGAACGCAGGGACCCATACTCCGCGGCCGTAATAATACGGCAAGCCAGCAGAGATTCTTCCAACAACAAACTGCGGTGGTTATGGGTCCCTGCGTTCGCAGGGACGACGACGGAGTGTTGGACTCACGCCGCGCGGATGTTCGCCATGAAGCGGTCGAGTTCTTCGCGCAGCCGGGTGCTTTCGCTCGACAGCGTGCGCGCCGAATGCAGCACCTCTTCCGAGGCCGTGCCGCTCGGTCGCGCCGCGGTTGACCTGCATGATGCTGGCGGCGGCTTCCTCGGTGCCTTGCGCGACGTTCTGGACGCTGCGCGCGATTTCCTGCGTCGCCGTACTCTGCTGCTCGACTGCGTCCGCAATCGTCGTGGCGATGTCGGAGATCTTGCCGATGGTGCCGCCGATTTCCTTGATCGCGGCGACCGATTCCTGGGTCGCGCCCTGCATGCCCGAGATATGATTGGAGATCTCGTCGGTCGCCTTCGCGGTCTGGCTGGCGAGCGATTTGACCTCGGAGGCGACGACGGCAAAGCCGCGGCCGGCATCGCCGGCGCGGGCCGCCTCGATGGTCGCGTTCAGCGCCAGCAAATTGGTCTGCTCGGCAATCGCCGTGATCAGCTTGACCACGTCGCCGATTTCCTGTGCTGCGCGCGACAGTTTTCCGATGCGGTTATCGGTCTGTTCGGCCTGGCGCACCGCGGCTTCCGCAATCTGGCTGGATTCCTTGACGCGGCGGCCGATCTCGTCGACGGAGGCCGACAGCTCCTCGGTCGCGGATGCCACCGATTGCATGTTGCCGGAGGCTTGTTCCGAAGCGCCGGCAACCTGGCTCGACAGGCTCTGGGTGGTTTCCGCGGTTCGCGTCAGCGTTCCCGCCGAGGCTTCCAGCTGCACGGCCGAGGCCGAAACGTTGGAGACGATGGCGCCCACCGCGGTCTCGAATTCGTCGGCAAAGCGAATCAGTTCGGCGCGGCGCGCGGCGCTGCTCGCCTTGTTCTGCGCCTCTTGCGTGGCGGCGTCGCGTTCGGCCTTGGCGATCGCCTGGACCTTGAACTCCTCGACCGCGCTGGCCATTTCGCCAAGTTCGTCCTTGCGCCCGAGGCCGGGCAGCACGACGTCGAAATTGCCGGCGGCGAGTTCACGCATCGCCTTGCACATCGCCGTCATCGGCCTGGAAATGCCCTTGCCGAGCAAGAACGCCCAGACACAGCCGAGCAGGAAGCCGCCGGCCGCCAGGATCAGGATCAGCCGTTCGGTATCGCCAATGCTCGCGTTCGACTCGGCCTCGAGCCGCTTCTGATCGGCCAGCAGGCTGGACTTCATGGCGGCGGCGCCCTTGCTGATCGCGGTGACGGAATCCGTCATGTCGAGCGTCAGATCGTCGATTTCCTTGGCGTTGTGGATCAGCTTGGCGAGCGCCTCCCGGTAGGCTTCCAGAAGTCCGGCGGACTCCTTGAGGTCAGCCACCACCTTTTCATTCTTCGAGGAAATCGACTTCAGCGAGTTCTCGACGAATTTCAGACGCGCCAACGCGCTGGCGGCCACCGCCTTGTCGGCATTGATGACAAACGTGTTGACCAGTGCGGTGACGGCCTGAAACTGCTCGTAGACCTTCTTCGCACCGAGACTGACGACCTGCTGCTCGGACTCGTCGGCGTTGCTAGGGAGATCGTCGAGCTTGTAGTGCAGCGACATGCCGCTGCGGGTGAGCTGGTTCTGGGTGATCCGCGCGCTCTCGTCCTTGACCTTGACGACGTCGGCAAAGATCTTGGCAAAGGCGCGGAATTCCCGCTCCAGCTTGGCGAGCTGTTCGAGCCGGCCTGGATCGGTGGTGCCCTTCATCGAGGCGATAATGGCCGCCTTCAGGCTGGCTTCGGCCGCCAGCGTCGCCTTGCCATCCTCTTCCTTGGCCGTGACCACGAAATAGCGGGCGAGCGAGCTATAGGAAATCAGCTCGCGGTCGATGTCGCGCGCCAGATCGGCTTCCTGCACGCTGCGCCGGTAGGCGTCCACGCCTCCGGAAACGTGTTCAAATCCCATATAGGCAATGCCCATGCTGACCGCCGAGATCGCCAGCGTCACGGCAAAGCCAAGCATGATCTTGGCGCGGAATCGAAAGGTTGGGAGTTTGATCGAGAACAAGCCCGTACGTTTCTTAAGTCCCACCTCAAGCCCCCCGTTTTCATTCTGAAAACCCGGATCGGGAGGCGCCCTGCCCCCGATCCAGTGCGCAAAACTAAGGCACAATGGATAAGGCTGGGTAAATTCCGGCCCCACTCCCCCTGGGTTGCAGGACCGGAAGCACGCTTTTTTTGTCCTGGTCCCCTTCGGCCCGGACGATCTCCGCAAGTATGATGCGGTGCGGGGTAGACGAGGCCTCACCCCGTCAATCGACCTTCCGTCTCGCGCAGCGCTTTGGCTGCACCTCGACCCGCCCGCTCGAGGACGGCGCCGAAGAATCGGCTGACCGACGCCGCGTCGCCGCGAGGATGTCATCACAATGACAGGGGCGACCAAAATCCTAGTTGCAAGTTCCCCCGCCCGTGTTTCTAATTGGAATAATTATAAAACATCGGGAGGTATCACGCGTGTCTACCATCAAATTGACGGTGAACGGCAAGGCTGTCTCAGCCGACGTCGAGGACCGGACCCTCCTCGTCCATCTCTTGCGCGAAAACCTGAACCTGACCGGCACCCATGTCGGCTGTGACACCAGCCAGTGCGGCGCCTGCGTCGTCCATATCGACGGCCGGGCGGTCAAATCCTGCACCGTGCTGGCGGGCCAGGCCGCCGGGTCCAACGTCACCACCATCGAGGGCATCTCGAAGGGCGACGAATTGCACCCGATGCAGTTGGCGTTCCGCGACAATCACGGCCTGCAGTGCGGCTATTGCACCCCGGGCATGATCATGTCGTCGATCGATATCGTGCACCGTCATGGCGGCAAGCTCGACGAGGAAACCGTCCGGCAGGAGCTGGAAGGCAACATCTGCCGCTGCACCGGCTACCACAACATCGTCAAGGCGGTGCTCGACGCGGCCGGACGCATGAAGGTCTCGCAGGCGGCCGAATAGCTGCCGCAGGCCACCAAACCAGCATTCAAAGGCCGCTTCGTTTCGATGGAAATGGCGGAAACAATAACTCCGGTCGGGAGGACAGGACATGGGCGTTGAAGGCATTGGCGCAAGCGTTGTGCGCAAGGAAGACCGCCGTTTCATTACCGGCAAGGGCCGTTACGTCGACGACATCAAGATTGTGGGCCTGACCCACGCGCACTTCATCCGCAGTCCTCACGCCCACGCCAAGGTAAAGAGCATCGATACGTCAGCGGCAAAGGACATGCCCGGCGTGGTCGGCATCCTGACCGGCCAGCAGATCGTCGACGACAAGGTCGGCAATCTGATTTGCGGCTGGGCCATTACCTCGAAGGACGGCACCGGCATGAAGATGGGCGCATGGCCGGCGATGGCGCCGGAGATCGTGCGCTTTGTCGGCCAGGCGGTCGCGGTCGTGATCGCCGAGACCAAGAACCAGGCCAAGGACGCCGCCGAAGCCGTCGTCGTCAACTACGAGGAGTTCCCGGCCGCCGCTGATATTCGCGCGGCCATCAAGCAAGGCGCGCCGCAGCTTCACCCCGAAGCGCCCGGCAACGTGATCTACGACTGGACGATCGGCGACGAGGCCGCCACCGAAGCCGCGTTCAAAGCGGCGGCGAACGTGGTTTCGCTCGACATCACCAACAACCGCCTGGTGCCGAACGCCATGGAACCGCGGGCGGCGATCGGCGAATATAATGAGGCGGAAGAGCACTTCACGCTCTACACCACCTCGCAAAATCCGCATGTCGCCCGTCTTGTGCTGTCGGCGTTCTATAACATCGCCCCGGAGCACAAGCTGCGGGTGGTGGCGCCCGACGTCGGGGGCGGCTTCGGCTCCAAGATCTTCATCTACCCTGAAGAGATGGTGGCGCTGTGGGCCTCCAAGAAGGTGGGGCGTCCGGTGAAGTGGACCGGCGATCGCACCGAGGCCTTCCTGACCGACGCCCACGGCCGCGATCATTTGACCAATGCCGAACTGGCGCTCGACGCCAACAACAAGATCACCGGCTTGCGGGTCAAGACCTATGCCAATCTCGGCGCCTACATGTCGCTGTTCTCGTCGTCGGTGCCGACCTATCTCTACGCGACGCTGCTGTCGGGCCAGTACAACATCCCCAACATCTTCGCCGAGGTGATCAGCGTCTACACCAACACCACCCCGGTCGACGCCTATCGCGGCGCGGGCCGGCCCGAAGCGAGCTTCGTGGTTGAACGGCTGCTGGAGACGGCGGCGCGGCAGCTGAAGGTCGATCCGGCGGAATTGCGCCGCAAGAACTTCATCACCCAATTCCCGCATCAGACGCCGGTCATCATGGCCTACGACATCGGCGATTTCGGCGCCTCGCTGGACTCGGCGATGAAGGCGATCGACTACGCCGGCTTCCCGGCCCGCAAGGCGAAGGCCAAGTCCGAAGGCAAGCTGCGCGGCATCGGCCTGTCCTGCTACATCGAGGCCTGCGGCATCGCGCCGTCGAAAGCGGTCGGCAGCTTAGGGGCCGGCGTCGGCCTGTGGGAATCCGCTGAGGTCCGCGTCAACCCGGTCGGCACCATCGAGATCCTCACCGGCTCGCACAGCCACGGCCAGGGCCATGAAACCACGTTCTGCCAGCTGGTGGCCGAACGCCTCGGCGTTCCCATCAGCCAGGTGCAGATCGTCCATGGCGACACCGACAAGGTGCAGTTCGGCATGGGCACCTACGGTTCGCGCTCGGCCGCCGTCGGCCTGACCGCGATCCTCAAGGCGATGGAGAAGGTCGAGGCCAAAGCGAAGAAGATCGCAGCCCATGCGCTCGAAGCCTCCGAAAGCGACATCGTGATCGAGAACGGCGAGTTCAAGGTCACCGGCACCGACAAGTCGATCGCGCTGCCGATCGTCGCGCTCGCCGCCTACACCGCGCACAATCTGCCCGACGGCATGGAGCCGGGCCTGAAGGAGGGCGCGTTCTACGACCCGACCAACTTCACCTTCCCGGCCGGCGCCTATATCTGCGAACTCGAGGTCGACGCCGCCACCGGCAAGACCTCCTTCATCAACTTCGTGGCGGCGGACGATTTCGGCCGGCTGATCAACCCGATGATCGTCGAAGGCCAGGTTCATGGCGGCCTCGCCCAGGGCATCGGCCAGGCGCTGCTCGAAGGCGCGGCGTATGACAGTTCGGGTCAGCTGCTGACGGCGTCATTCATGGATTACGCCATGCCGCGCGCCGACGATCTGCCGTCGTTCAAACTGAACCACACCACGACGCTGTGTCCGGGCAATCCGCTCGGCGTCAAGGGCTGCGGCGAGGCCGGCGCGATCGGTGCATCGGCCGCCGTGATCAACGCGATCACGGATGCGATCGGCAACAACAAACTCGAAATGCCGGCGACGCCCGATCGCGTCTGGCACGCCATTCACGGTTGAGAGGGAGAGAATTATGTACGAGACAATCTATCATCGCCCCTCCTCGGTCGACGAAGCCGTGGCGCTTTTCGGCAAAGGCTCGGATTCGAAATATCTCGCCGGCGGCCACACGCTGATCCCCGTGATGAAACAGCGGCTGGCCGCGCCGTCCGACGTGATCGATCTCGGCAAGATCAAGGAACTGATCGGGATCGAAGCATCAGGCGATACCCTGACCATCAAAGCGGCCACGACCTATTTCGACATCATGCAAAGCGCCGATGTGAAGAAGTCGATCCCGGCGATCGCCTACCTCACCTCCGTGCTCGGCGATCCCGCAGTCCGCTACCGGGGCACGATCGGCGGCTCGATCGCCAACAACGACCCGGCGGCGGATTTTCCCGCGGCATTGGTCTCGCTCGGCGCCACGGTGAAGACCAACAAGCGCTCGATCACGGCGGATGATTTCTTCAAGGGCCTGTTCACGACGGCGTTGGAAGACGGCGAGATCATCACGCAGGTGTCGTTCCCGGTGCCGGCCAAGGCCGGTTACGAGAAGATGCGCCATCCCGCTTCGCGTTTCGCGCTGACCGGCGTGTTCGTGACCAAGACCAAGGCCGGTGACGTCAGGGTCGCCGCAACAGGGGCATCGCAAAACGGCGTCATGCGGGTACCGGTGATCGAGACAGCGTTGAAGGCGAACTGGTCGGCCGCCGCGCTCGACAGCGTCAAGGTCTCCGACAGCGGCATGCTCGCCGATATCCACGGCTCCGCCGCCTATCGCGCCAACCTGGTGAAGGTGATGGCGCAGCGTGCGGTGACTGCGGCGGGGTAATAACGTCTAAACACAAGTTCCAACGCAAGCGGCGCGTGCGAGCCCGGTTCTGATTTAATCAGAACCGGGCTCTGCTCTTTGTTTTGACGCGTTTTCTTCGCGCGAACCGACCCACCCCGGATCAAGTCCGGGGCAGGCTTTCGCTCAAAAACGCTATGGGTATGCGCGCCGCACTGCATTTGGTCAGATTCTCAAGCAAAGAATGCTTGCCACGCGCAGCCGGAGGCGAGACAATTTAGCTAATCAGCTAATTAAAAATACCTCTTTGGGAGAACAAGACGTGCTCGACAAACCCGCCGCCCAATCCGCAGTTCGCGCCTCCGGCCCGCTCGCAGGCTTTCGCATCGTCGAGTTCGCGGGCATCGGGCCGGGTCCGTTCGCCTGCATGATGCTGGCCGACATGGGCGCGGAGGTCGTGACGCTCGACCGCGTCGGCGCCAGGAAGAATTTGAAATCGGTGGCGGGCCGCGGCCGCAAAGTCGTCGAACTCGATCTGAAGGACAAGGCCGCGGTCGCGAGCGTGCTCGATTTACTCGCCAATGCCGACGCGCTGATCGAAGGTTTTCGTCCCGGCGTGATGGAGCGGCTGGGGCTCGGGCCTGACGTCGTGATGGCGCGCAATCCGCGCCTGGTGTTCGGCCGCATGACCGGCTGGGGCCAGGAAGGTCCGCTGGCGCGGGCTGCCGGCCATGACATCAATTACATCTCGGTCACCGGTGCGCTCGCTGCGATCGGCACAAAGGAAAAGCCGGTGCCGCCGCTCAATCTGGTCGGCGATTTCGGCGGCGGCGCGCTCTATCTCGTGGTCGGCATCCTCGCTGCGCTGCTGGAAGCGTCGAAATCCGGCAAGGGCCAGGTGGTCGATGCCGCGATGTGCGACGGCGCGGCGTCGCTGATGTCGATGTTCTTCGACATGACCGCAATCGGCCGCTGGACCGAAGGCCGCGATCAGAATTTCCTCGACGGCGGCGCGCATTTCTACGGCGTTTACGAATGCTCCTGCGGCAATTTCATTTCGATCGGATCGATCGAGCCGCAGTTCTACGCGCTGCTGCGCGAACACGCCGGCCTGACCGACGCCGATTTCGACGCCCAGATGGACCGCAACGCCTGGCCGGCGCTGAAGGAAAAACTCACAAAAGTGTTTAAGAGCAAGAGCCGCGAAGACTGGTGCAAGATCATGGAAGGCACTGACATCTGCTTCGCGCCGATCCTGACCATGGCGGAAGCGCCGAAGCATCCGCACAACGCGGCAAGAAAGATCTTTGTCGAGCGCCACGGGGTCACCCAGCCCGCGCCCGCGCCGCGCTTTTCGCGGACGCCATCGGCGATCCGGGATGCGGAGAAGGCGGATATTGCGGAGTTGACGAAAGAGTGGAAGGCGGGGCGGTAGCCTCCGCTGTCGTCCCGGCCTTGAGCCGGGACCCATACGCCGCGGCTCCTCGGTTAAGAACGGCTGTTCGTCGACCTTTCGTCTCACGAACGACGGTGGTTATGGGTCCCGGCTCAAGGCCGGGACGACACTGAGTTTGACGAACGAATTACGCCGCGTCCACCTTCAACACGCCCCTGCGAATCTGATCCTCCTCGATCGATTCGAACAGCGCCTTGAAATTACCCTCGCCGAATCCATCGTCGCCCTTGCGCTGGATGAATTCGAAGAAGATCGGCCCGATCGCGTTGGCCGAGAAGATCTGCAGCAGCACCTTGGTGTGGCCGCCTTCGACAACGCCCTCGCCGTCGATCAGGATGCCGTCGCGCTGCAGCCTTGCGACGTCCTCGCCATGGCTGGGCAGCCGTGCGTCGATCTTCTCGAAATAGGTCAGCGGCGGTGACGGCATGAACGGCAAGCCGTCGGCGCGCAGCGCCTCCACCGTGCCGTAAATGTCCCGCGCGCCGCAGGCGATGTGCTGGATGCCCTCGCCGCGATAGGTGTTGAGATATTCCTCGATCTGGCCGGAATCGCCGGCGTCCTCGTTGATCGGAATCCGGATCTTGCCGTCCGGGCTGGTCAGCGCGCGCGAGAACAGGCCGGAAGCGCGGCCTTCGATGTCGAAGAAACGGATCTGGCGGAAGTTGAACAGTTTTGCGTAGAAGCCGGTCCAGACATCCATGCGACCGCGATGAACGTTGTGGGTGAGGTGGTCGATATAGAACAGCCCGGCGCCGGCGGGACGCGGGTCTTTGGCGCCGAGCCATTCGAACTCGCGCTCATAGGCCGAGCCCTTGGCGCCGTAGCGGTCGACAAAATAAAGCAGACTGCCGCCGATGCCCTTGATGGCGGGAACGTCGAGCGTCTTCTGCGCTGACGGGATATCCGCGGGCTCCGCGCCGAGTGAAATCGCGCGTTCATAGGCCAGCTTCGCATCGACCACGCGGAACGCCATCGACGGCGCGCAGGGACCGTGGGCGGCCACGAAATTAAAGCCGTGGGTGCCGGGTTCTTCGTTGACGAGGTAGTTGATGTCGCCCTGGCGATAGACCGTGATGTTCTTGGCCTTGTGGCGGGCGACCGGCACATAGCCCATCAGCTTGAACAGCGCGTGCAGCTCTTCCGGCCTCGGATGCGCGTATTCGACAAATTCAAAACCGTCGGTGCCCATCGGATTGTCGGCGCTCACGGTGGCGGCCGGCGCGTCATGCGGAAATGGACCCATGGCGGAATCTCCTTCTTGATTTGATCCATGGAGTTTCCGCCAGATCAGGCGCAATGTGCATGCAAATGGCGGCGGGATAGGCTATAGTCATGCACAATTCGTGCATTAAATGGACATTTCGCGCATGATTCCGGTAGACGCTTTCGACCTCAAAATGCTGGCCGCGCTGCAGGACGACGGCCGGCTGACCAACCAGCAGCTGGCCGATCTGGTCGGCCTGTCGGCATCGCAATGCTCGCGGCGGCGGATGCGGCTCGAAGAAGAAAAAGTGATCGCGGGCTATCACGCCGATCTCGCCAGCGAGGCGCTCGGCTTCAACCTGATCGCCTTTATCCACATCACGCTGGCAACGCATTCGCCCGACAACGCCAAGAAATTCCGCGCGCTGGTGGGCCGCGTCGACGCGATTCAGGAGGCCTATTCGCTGACCGGCGATGCCGATTATCTCTTGAAGGCCGTGCTGCGCGACCTCAAAAGCCTGTCCGACATCGTCAACAACGTGCTGATGCCGCACCAGAGCGTGGCGCATGTGCGCTCGTCGATCGTGCTGGATCGGCTGAAGGAAAGCGCCAAGCTGCCGCTGAAGGAATTGGCGCGGTAGAGTTTGAGGGAGATGGCCGAAATCGAGGGGTATTCGCCATTCGCTTTCGACAGCCAGTTTGCGATGATCCCCTCCGAACCAACGCGAAGAGACGTTCATGGCGCTGCAACTCCGGCCGAACTGCGAATATTGCGACAAGGATCTGCCGCCGAACGCAACGGAAGCGCGGATCTGCTCCTATGAGTGCACGTTCTGCGCTGATTGTGCCGACAACAAACTCCACAATGTGTGCCCGAACTGCGGCGGCGGCTTTGCGCCGCGGCCGATCCGGCCCGCGCAGGAATGGCGGCCGGGCGTCTGCGTTGTAAAGCAGGCACCGTCAGACAAGCGCGTGCATCTGAAATTCAGCGTCGAGGATTGCGCGGTGCATTCGGCGCGGCTGAGGGATATCCCGCCGCAGAACCGCTGAACTCTCCTCGCAATGACGTGGAGAGAGCATCACCCCGCCGGCGTAATCGTGCCCTCGACCTCGCCGAAACCGACGCGGTAGCCGTCGCCCTGGCACCAGCCGCGCATCACGAGCGAATCGCCGTCTTCCAGGAACGTACGCTTGACGCCGCCGGGCAACTCGACCGGCTCGGTGCCGTTCCAGCTGATCTCGAGGAGACTGCCGCGCTGATCCTTCTCCGGGCCGGAGATGGTGCCGCTCCCTAGGAGATCGCCGACATTCATGGCGCAGCCGGATGAGGCGTGGTGCACCAATTGCTGCACCGACGACCAGTACATGTATTTGAAATTGGTGTGGCAGATGCCGGCGGCCGCGTTCATGGCGCCGGCGCGCAGGGCGACGTCGAGCTGCATGTCGTAATTGTTCGGCTGCGCCTGGCGCAGATATTCCAGCGGCTGCGGATCCTGCGCGGGACCCTGGACGCGGAACGGCTCCAGCGCCTCGCGCGTCACGATCCACGGGCTGATCGAGGTCGCGAACGCCTTGGCCTGGAACGGCCCGAGCGGCACATATTCCCATTGCTGGATGTCGCGCGCGCTCCAGTCGTTGAGGATCACAAAGCCGAAGATCATCTCCTCGGCCTGTTTTTCAGTCAGCATCTCGCCGATCGCTGAGGCCTGCCCTACGACGACCCCCATCTCCAATTCGAAATCGAGCCGTTTGCACGGCCCAAAACTCGGCACATCGGCTGTCGGCGGCTTCAATTGCCCGCGCGGCCGGCGCACCCTGGTGCCGCTGACGACGACGGTGGACGCGCGGCCGTTGTAGCCGATCGGCATATGCAGCCAGTTCGGCTGCAGCGCATTGTCCTTGCCGCGGAACATGACGCCGACATTGGTGGCGTGCTCCTTGGAGGAATAGAAGTCAGTGTAGCCGGAAATCGCGATCGGCAAATGCAGCGTGACATCCGCCATCGGCACCAGCGTGCGCTTGCGCAGTTTTTCATTGTCGCGCAGTTCGGGATGATCGTGGCGCAACAGCTCGCTGATCCGCGCCCGCGTCCGCGACCATACCTCGGGCCCGAGCGCCATGAACGCGTTGAGCGATGCGTTCGCGAACACGCCGGGTTCGACGACATCGATCCGGCAATCCTGCGCGAGCTGCCAGAGATCGAGCACATAGTCGCCGATCGCGACGCCAACGCGCGGGGCCAGCCCGTCCTTGGCGGAGAACACGCCGTAGGGGAGATTCTGGATCGGGAAATCCGAGGTCGGATCGACCGGGATGAAGGATTTCAGCTTGGGATCGTTGGGGTGGGGCACGGTGTTGTCCTGCGAATGACATGGCGAACTCTAACGTCATTCCGGGATGGTCCGAAGGACCAGACCCGGAATCTCGAGATTCCGGGTTCGTGCTTCGCACGCCCCGGAATGACGGAGGCTACGGCTTGTTCGGATCGAATCGCTTCTCCAGTCCCTGCCAGCAATCCGCGTAGTCGTCCTGCAAGGTCGCCGACTTCGCTGCGTGCGCGGTGACGCGCTGCGGGTAGCGGGTCTCGAACATGAAGGCCATGGTGCCTGTCAACTTAACCGGCTTCAGCTCGCCATTGCTGGCGTGATCGAAGGCCTGGCGATCCGGACCGTGCGGCAGCATCATGTTGTGCAGGCTGATGCCGCCGGGCACAAAGCCTTCCGGCTTGGCGTCGTAGACGCCGTAGATCAGCCCCATGAACTCCGACATGATGTTCATGTGGTACCATGGCGGACGGAAGGTATTTTCCGCGACCGCCCAGCGCTCCGGGAAGATGACAAAGTCGATGTTCGCGGTGCCTGCGGTTTCCGACGGCGAGGTCAGCACCGTGAAGATCGACGGGTCCGGATGGTCGAAGCCGATGGCGCCGACCGGCGAGAAGGTACGCAGGTCGTATTTGTAGGGCGCGTAATTGCCGTGCCACGCCACCACGTCGATCGGCGAATGCGGCAGCGTGGTCTTGAACAACGAGCCGCCCCACTTCACGAACAGTTCGGTCGGCGTGTCCTTGTCCTCATACGCCGCCACGGGGGTGAGGAAGTCGCGCGAATTGGCCAGGCAATTGGCGCCGATCGGACCACGTTCGGGCAGCGTGAAGGCGCCGCCATAGTTCTCGCAGAGATAGCCGCGCGCCGGGCCATTTGTCAGTTCGACACGGAATTTGACGCCGCGCGGGATCACGACGATCTCGCCGGGCTCGGCGTCGATGCGGCCGAACTCGGTGACAAGGCGCAGATTGCCCTGCTGCAGCACGAACATCATCTCACCATCGGCATTGTAGAAATGCTGATCGACCATCGATTTGGTGATGAGATAGACATGCGCGGCCATCCCGGCCTGGGTGTTGGCATCCCCTGCGGTCGTCATGGTCTGCACGCCCTGCAGGAAGGTGGTGTCCTCCTTCGGGATCGGCGCCGGATCCCAGCGCAATTGCGCGATCGGCAATTCATGTTCATGACACGGCGCGGTACGCCACAATCCGGCGTCGGCCTTCTCAAAACGTCCCGAGTGCCTCACCGAGGGGCGACTGCGATACAGCCAAGATCGCTCATTGGTGCCGCGCGGGGCGGTGAAGGGCGAGCCGGAAAGCTGCTCGGCATAAAGGCCATAGGCACAGCGCTGCGGCGAGTTGCGGCCGATCGGCAGCGCGCCGGGCAGCGCCTCGGTTTCAAAGCTGTTGCCGAAGCCGGACATATAGCCCGGCGTGACACCAACGGTGCTGCGCGAGATCGCATCTGGCGAGGTGTTGATATTCATGGTCATCCTCCTTCATCTTGCGCGTGATCTTGTCCGAAAACCGGTACCCACTTTTCAGGATCATGCGCCTTGCAGGGCGGCCCACATTTCCTGATCGCGCTTGTCGGTCCAGATCACGGGATCGTCGATCCCCGAAGCCTCGTCGAACGCGCGCGAGACGTTGAACGGCAGGCAGTGCTCATAAATCGCAAAGCTGGAGAATTTCGGGTCCATCACCTCACGCGTCGCCGCCATCGATTCCTTGAGGTTGCGGCCCCTGGCGACGGAGGTTTCAGCGGCGCCATAGAGCGAGGTGACAAAATCGCGAGTCATCGCGATCGCGTCGCGTCCGGTCGAAAGTCCCTTGAGCGCGTCGCCGCGGCCGGGCGCGATCGCCTTGGGATTGAAGGCGCGGATTTCGTTCAGGGTCGTCGGCCATTCGCGCAAATGCGCATCGCCGCAATAACAGGCCGAATGGTATTCGATGAGGTCGCCGGAGAACATCACTTCGGCATCGGGCACCCAGGCCACGATATCGCCAGACGTGTGCCCCGCGCCGAGCTGCATCAGCCGCACCTCGCGCTTGCCGAGATAGATCGACATCTCGCCTTCAAAGGTCAGCGTCGGCCAGGTCAGCCCGGGAATGCTCTGGGCATCCTGGAACAGGCGCGGGAAGCGGCCATACTCGGAATCCCAATCCTGCTGACCGCGCTCCTCGATCAGGCGATGGGTTTCCGCCGAGGCGACGATGCCCTGAGCCTTGTAGGCGGAAGCGCCGAGCACGCGCACGGCGTGGTAATGCGACAGCACGACATATTTGATCGGCTTGTCGGTGACGGTGCGCACCCGTTCGATCACCTTACGCGCCATCGCCGGCGTCGACTGCGCGTCGAACACCATGCAGCCATCGTCGCCGACGATGATTGCCGAGTTCGGATCGCCTTCGGCGGTGAAGGCGTAGAGATCAGTACCGATCTCGGAGAAAGTGATCTTCTTCTCCGCCATATCAGTGGTGGACGCGAAACCCTTGGCCATCAATCTAATCCTTTTCGATAACTCTATCTTCCGTCATTGCGAGGAGCGAAGCGACGAAGCAATCCACACTTGCTTTGCTGCTCGATGGATTGCTTCGCTGCGCTCGCAATGACGGCATGTTCGTACTTCTACTGTTGTTGCTGCTGTTGCTGCTGGCTGGCATCCAGCATCCGACGCTTGGCGAGCGCGATGGCTTCGTTCAGCACCGCGATGTCGCCGATATGGTTGGCGAGCACCAGAACCAGCGCGGCGTCGAGATCGGCGCTTTGCGCATCGCTTAAGCCCCGGTGCGCCTCGACGATGGCGCGGAAGGCGTCGTCGGGCTTTACAAAATTCGAACTGGTGGACAGCGTCATGACAGTCCTCGATTGAGACCGGCCGCGCGCGCCAGCGCCGCATCGAGCGCCGGCCGGGTCGGATGCCGGAAGCGCGCCGCGACATAGCCGTCGGGCCGCAGCAGATAGGCGGTGCCTGGCTCGGCGTCGTAGCGCGCACCCGCAAGACCCCTGGTGTCGGCAAGGCCGTCGTCGCCGCCGATGCGAATTGTTTCCACGCCTTCGGGCGCATCAATCGCGGCACCGTTGCCAAATTCCAGCAATGTGAATTGCGCTCCCTTGCCAACGAAGGCTTCGGTCAGAAACATCGACTGGCCGCTCGCTGCCGCAATCGGCGCATCCGGCATCGACGCGCCAGGTCGCGGGCCACCGCGCCATGCATCGCGATCGGCGGTCGACAGCGGCGTGTCATAGGTGGAAGGCACCGAGAGCCGTCCGCCATTGACCATGCGCTTGCCGAATTCGGTTTCCTTGGCCAGCGACAGCACCGCCTTGCGCAGCCGCGCCTCCTGCTGCGACACCGGCGCCATGAAATCGGTCGAGCGCGTGGACTCGCGGATGTTCTCGTCCGCCGCGGCGCTGCGCTCGGTGTGGTAACTCTCGAGCAGCGCTTCCGGCGACGACCCGCGCAACACGCGATCAAGTTTCCAGGCAATATTTTCTGCGTCTTCGAGGCCCGAATTGGCGCCGCGGGCGCCGAACGGCGAGACCTGATGCGCGGCATCGCCGGCAAAGATCACGCGGCCGTGCAAGAACTTCTCCATCCGCCGACACTGGAATTTGTACAGCGAGATCCATTCGAAATCGAACTTGTCATGGCCCAGCATGCGCGCGATCCGCGGCCGTACGTTTTCCGGGCGCTTCTCGACGACAGGATCCGCATCCGGATGCAGCTGCAGGTCGATGCGCCAGATGTCGTCCGGCTGCTTGTGCAACAACGCCGAGCGTCCGGCGTGGAACGGCGGATCGAACCAGAACCAGCGCTCGGTCGGGAACGCCGCCGTCATCTTGACGTCGGCGATCAGGAACTGATCCTCGAACACTTGCCCGGCGAATTCCGCGCCCACCATCTGCCGCAACGACGAGCGGGCGCCGTCGCAGGCGACGACGAAGCCGGCATGCAGCCGATACGGTCCGTCAGGCGTTTCGATCGTCAGCAGCACATGGTCGTTGCGCTGTTCGAGGCCGGTCACCTTGTTGCGCCAGCGCAGGTCGATGCCGGAAAGTTCCTGGACCCGATCGACCAGATAGGCCTCGGCATAGAACTGCTGCAGGTTGATAAAGGCCGGCCGCTTGTGGCCCTCCTCCGGCAGCAGGTTGAACTGGTAGAGCTGCGAGGCGCCGTGAAAGATCTTGCCGACGCTCCAGACCACGCCCTTGTCGACCATGCGCTGGCCGACGCCGAGCCGGTCCCAGAATTCCAGCGAACGCTTGGAAAAGCAGATCGCGCGCGAGCCCTCGCCGATCCGGTCGGCATCGTCGAGCAGCACCACGGATTGGCCGCGCTGCGCCAGATCGATCGCCAGCGACAGCCCGACCGGCCCGGCGCCGACCACGACGACGGGATGTTCGGCCGCAGCAGCGCCCGCCCGATCCTGGTCGGGGTGCCTGCGGTAGCCGAACTGGGTTTTGGTCTGGACCATTGGAGTTTTACTCTGGCCAAGGGTGCGCGGATTTGCTAAATTAGTCGCACCTGCAACTATCTTAAACCCGCTGGCGCCCCCGGCGTCAACTCAAATTGGAGCGATTTTGGCCAACGCGTCGTCCAGCGAGAACAGCGCCCGATCCCGATCCGCGCCCGACAGCGGCACGCGCAAAGACGGGGATAAGGACGGAACGCCATCAAAGATCGCAAAAAACGGCGGACGTCTCGACCTCTTCAAATTCGTGCCGTTCCGGCTGAACCGTCTGGCGGCGGAAGTCTCCTCGGCGCTCTCGGCCGAGTATCAGGCGCGGTACGGGCTCGACATTCCGGAATGGCGCGTGCTGGCGACGCTGGGTTTTCGCGATCACGCCTGCAGCGCGCAATACATCGCCCATTGCACCCGCACCCATAAATCGACCATCAGCCGCGCGGTCACCACGCTGATGAAACGGCAGATGATCGAGCGCGTCGAGAACGAAGAGGACCGCCGCGAATTCCGGCTGCGCATGACCGGGAAAGGCAAGGCGCTGTACGAGGAGCTGATCCCGCGCCTGCTGCGCCGGGAACAGGAGATTTTGTCGTGCCTCTCCGCGCCGGAGCGAAAGGCGCTGGCCGCGCTGCTCGGCAAGATCGAGGCAAGTCTCGACCTCGTGCAGACCAGCGCGGAGGCCGACGCGAAGGAAGCGTATTAATCTTCAACCCTCATGGTGAGGAGGCGCTCTTGCGCCGTCTCGAACCATGAGGCCACTGACGGGCCTGCATCCTTCGAGACGCTTGCTACGCAAGCTCCTCAGGATGAGGGTCTATCAGCACGGCAGCGCGCGCCCCGGAATGACAGCGGTGGCAAATTCGTCACTTCACCGCCGTCACCACGATTTCCACAATATGCGGCGGTTCGAGCTCGACGCCGAGGCAGGCGCGCATCGGCGGGTTACTCGTGTCGACCCATTCATCCCAGGCGCGGTTCATCTCGCTTTTGCGCTTCATGTCGGAGATGTAGACGATCGCTGACAGGATTTTGCTCTTGTTCGAGCCGCATAGAGCAAGGCTCTCGTCGATACGTGCAAGCGCCTTGACGCTCTGCTCGTACATCGAGGGAGAGACAGGATCGGGCGCGACCGCGACGGTGAGCACCAGATCATCGTGAACGACGGCGCGGCTGCGGGTTGGCGTGAGGCCGGGAAAGCGCTCGATCATGGCGTGCTCCTACTTCACGAATGATCGCGACGGCGCCAGATGCAAGGCAAACGCATCGACCTTGTCGCTGGCGCGCGGATAGATCTCGCTCACGATCGGATCATGGCCGGGAATGAAACGATCGGGGTGGCCGGCCAGCTTTTCGACGATCTCCCAGCCCTGCACCATGTCGCCGACATTGTAGACGATCGGAAACGGGCTGCGCTTCTGCAGGTTGGCGTAGTAATGCGCAGCGTCCGAGGCCAGCACCACCGGCCCGCGCGCGGTCTCGACCCGCACCACCTGCAAACCGTCGGAATGGCCGCCGACGCGATGCACGGTGACGCCGGGCGCGATCTCGCCATCACCATTGTGGAAGGTGACGCGCTCGCCATAGACATGGCGCACCATCAGCGTGACGTGTTCGACGGAGAATGGATGGCGGATCAGGCCGTTGCACATGCAGCGCCCGGTCGCGTAGCTCATCTCGCGATCCTGCAGATGAAACCGGGCGCCGGGGAAACGATCGAGATTGCCGGCATGGTCGTAATGCAGATGGGTGACGACGACGTCCTTGATGCTTGACGCCTTGACGCCGAACGCTTCCAGCGCGTCGACCGGATTGAGATTGAGCTTGCGCGACCGCGCCTTGGCTTCCTCGGCGTTGAAACCGGTATCGACCAGGATCTCGCGGCCGTGGCCGCGGATCAGCCAGACGAAGTAGTCGAGGTCCTGCGCCGTGGTGTCGTGCGGATCCGGTATCAGGAAGTTCAGATGAGGGGTGCGCGGCGACATCGTCGCATAGCGCAGTGCGTAGATTTCGTAGGCATTTCCCATCGGTGTCACTTTTCTTGAGGTTTGAGTTTTGGCCGACGTGCACAACAAGCCATCGTCATCCGCAAAGGTCAAACCGGCAGTGCCAATGACCATCCATAACAGGGCGGCACACCCAATGTGAGACCGGTTACGCCGACAGTGGCCGGCCGCGCACCAGAGGCCACGGCTGGTCCTGGGGAAGGGCTCACGCAACCACCGGATGATCATGCACCGCAACGTCACGACGAACGGGATTTATTCCCCTTCAATCCTCAGGGTTCGTCGCGGTGAATTGTCGCAATTAACGACGCCTTCGCAAGTGGTTGACGGCCTGCGGGGCTCGTTTGATAATGCGGTTTGCGTGGAGTATGGTCGCCGAGGCGCAAGCTGGGATCGGCGCTTTTTTGGCTGGACTGCGGTGATAATGAAAATCCGCCTTGCATTGCTTCTCACCTTGATTTTTTCCGTGGCGTCGATCGCCCCGTCATTCGGGGCCGGCGAGCGTTTTGCGCTGGTGATCGGCAATTCGAAGTATCCGGACGCCGAAGCGCCGCTGAAGGAGCCGATCAACGACGCGCGCGATGTCGCCGAAGAACTCAAGCGCGATGGCTTCAACGTCGATATCGGCGAAAACCTCACCGGCGACGGCATGCGCCGGGCTTTCGAGCGCCTGTACGGGAAGATCAAGCCCGGCTCGGTCGCCCTGATCTTCTTCTCGGGTTTCGGCATCCAGGCGAACCGCCAGAGCTACATGATTCCGGTCGACGCGCAGATCTGGGCCGAGGCCGACGTGCGCCGCGACGGCTTCAGCCTCGAGATGGTGCTGGGCGAGATCAACAGCCGCGGCGCCGGCGTCAAGATCGCCCTGGTCGACGCCTCCAGGCGCAATCCGTTCGAGCGCCGGTTCCGCAGTTTTTCCGCCGGACTTGCGCCGGTCATTGCGCCGAACGGCTCGCTGGTGATGTATTCGGCAGCCCTTTCGTCGGTCATTTCGGATAATGGCAGCGATCGCAGCCTGTTCGTGCGGGAACTGCTCAAGGAAATCCGCACCCCCGATTTGATGGCCGAGGAAACTTTGAATCGCACCCGGGTCGGCGTCACCCGCGCCTCGCGCCAGGAACAGGTGCCGTGGATTTCGTCGTCGCTGGCCGAGGATTTCTCCTTCATCCCGGGTGGTGGCACAGGGCCGAAGCCTTCGAGTCCGCCGCCGGCGCCGCCTCCGGTTGCCGCGACCCCCTCCCCGCCGCCGGTCGCCGCCGCTCCGACACCTCCTCCCGCTCCGACACCGGCGCCTGCTCCGGCGCCTCCTCCCGCCGGCGCCCAGGTGGCCATTGCGACGCCGGCGCCGCCGCCTGCACCGCCGCAGCCTCCCGCTCCGCCGCAGCCGCCCAAACAGGTCGAAGTCACAATCCCGCCGCCCGCTCCGCCGGCCAAGCCGCCCGAGAGCAACACGGCGATCGCGGCGCTGGCCGATGATCCGACCATCAAGAGCCTCACCGCCAAGCTCAACGACAACCCCGACGATGGGGCCGCGCTGTATCGGCGGGGCCAGGTCTATGCCAGCAAGGGCGCCTACGAACTCGCGATCAAGGACTTCAACAATTCGCTGCGGCTCAACCCGAAGGATGTGGAAGCCTACAACAATCGCTGTTGGGCCCGCACCGTCATCGGCGACCTGCAGGCCGCGCTGAAGGATTGCAACGAGGCGCTGCGGCTGCGGCCGAATTTCGTCGATGCGCTGGACAGCCGCGGCCTGGTCAACCTCAAGAGCGGACAGACCAAGAATGCAATTGCCGACTTCGACGCCGCGCTGAAGATCAACCCGAGATTGACCTCGTCGCTGTACGGACGGGGCATTGCCAAGAAGCGCAACGGCTCGATCCCGGAAGGCGATCTGGATATCAGCAACGCCAAGGCGATGGATCCGAATATCGTTAAGGAATTCGCCGATTACGGGGTACAGTGACGAATATTTGACGATAAGTGGCGGCCTCCTCGAACCGGCAGGCGGGCGGCTAGACTAACCGTAATAGGCCGCGACCGGATTGGTCCGGCAGCTCATTTGAATCACGTTTTGGAACCACGCGCAGGAGGGACTGGTAATGTCACAGAGCTCTGGAACAAGGACCCTGACCGGAATCCTTTCGATCGCGACGCTCGGCGCCGCCCTCTGCTTTGGCATGACGGGCGCGGTTGCCGAGGAGAAGGCCAAGAACGTGACCGAGGATCAGATCCTCCGCGCGCTGGCGCCGGAAAAGAAGCCGCTGACCCGCGGCCTGTCGGTCGGTCCGCAGCAGGTTGATCAGGCCGCAGTCGCCGCCGAAGGGCAGTTCGTCCAGAAGATCCGCGGCCGCTCGACGCGGTCGCTGACGTTCACCGAGCGTGAAGAGATCGCCGCGATCGTCAAGGACAAGCCCAAGATCGATCTGGAAATCAACTTCGACTACAACTCGGCCGATATCAGCCCGAGATCGCTGGCATCGGTTCAGGCGCTCGGCCGCGCCTTGTCCAGTTCCGACCTGAAAGGCTCGACCTTCGTAGTCGCAGGTCATACCGACGCAGCCGGCGGCGAAGGCTACAACCAGGACCTTTCGGAGCGGCGCGCCGACGCGATCAAGCGCTATCTGGTCGACAAATACAGCATCAACGGCACCGATCTGGTGACCGTCGGTTACGGCAAGAGCAAGCTGAAGGACCCGAACCAGCCGATGGCCGAAGCCAATCGCCGCGTGCAGGTTGTGAACATGGAAAACAAGGCCACTGCGTCCAAATAGCCTGTTCAAGTAGGGCGTGGCGTTGACCTAGATTTTCCGGCTACAATGCGTCCCGCAGCACCCTTGCGGGACGCATTTTGTTTTGGGTTCATTGTGATTTTTCGGTGAACCGGATGCACCCCGCTTCATTTGACTCCCAGTCTGGATTGATCCGGCGATGAGACTCTCCGAATACCTCAAACCTGCGCTCGGAGTAGCGTTCGTTGTTGTTGTGGGTGGCTTCTACTACTGGTTCGAGCACCGCTCCCGTCCCGAGCCCAAGGATACGCCCAGCCAGGCGCTGGTGATCGTGACCAAATCCACCAATGCCTGCTTCTCCGACATGGTGCGGGTCACCGGATTTATCGTGCCGCGCCGCGAAGCGCAGGTCGGCGTCGATCAGGAAGGCTCCAGGGTCACCGATGTCTTCGTCCGCGAAGGCGACATGGTGACGGACAATCAGGAATTGGCACGCCTGACCGCGCCGCCGCTGCAGCCGGGAGCTCCGGGCGGCAGAACCGGACCGATATCGCTGCGCACGCCTGGCCCAGGCCTCGTTACCGAAGTCAGGACCGCCGTCGGCGCGCCGGCCTCGCCGCAGGCCGGACCGATGTTCCGGATTTCGGTCAACAACGAGATCGAGCTGGAGGCCGAAGTGCCGAGCGTCCATCTGCTCAAGCTCAATCCCGGCGCCACGGTGCGGATCAGCCGCGACGACGCGCCCGATCTGGTCGGCAAGATCAGGCAAATCTCGCCGCAGATCGACCGCGCCACCCAGCTCGGCAAGGTCAGGATTTCGCTGAACAACAATCCCTCGCTCAAGGTCGGCATGTTTGCCCGCGCCAATATCGACGCCAAGCGCAGCTGTGGCGTCGCGGTGCCGCGTACCGCCATCGACCGCCTGACCCTACAGGTGGTCAAGGAGAACAACAGGATCGAGACGCGAAAAGTCCGGGTCGGCCTGACATCGGATACCTCTACGGAAATTCTTGAAGGCCTCGCCGTCGGTGAAACCGTCGTGGCCGATGCTGGAACCTCGCTGCATGACGGCGACCAGATCAAGACCATGTTTGCCGACGAACTCGAGCGCACGCGGACACGATAATGGCTTTGAACATCTCGGCATGGTCGATCCGGAACCCGCTTCCGTCCATCGTCTTTTCGATCATCCTTCTGGTGCTGGGATGGGTCAGCTTCACCAAGCTCGCGGTCACGCGGCTGCCGAGCGCCGACATCCCCGTGATCTCGGTGGCGGTCTCGCAGTTCGGCGCGGCGCCCTCGGAGCTTGAATCTCAGGTCACCAAGACGATCGAGGACGGCGTATCCGGCGTCGAGGGCGTGCGGCACATTTCGTCGTCGATCACCGACGGCCTGTCGCTGACCACGATCCAGTTCGCGCTCGAAACCAACACCGACCGCGCGCTGAACGACATCAAGGACGCCGTCACCCGCGTTCGCGCCAGTCTGCCGCAAAACGTCACCGAGCCGCTGATCCAGCGCGTCGACGTGATCGGCCTGCCGATCGTCACCTATGCCGCGATCTCTCCAGGCAAGACGCCGGAGCAGCTGTCCTATTTCGTCGACGACGTCGTCAAGCGCGCGCTGCAGGGTGTCCGCGGCGTCGCCCAGGTCGAGCGCATCGGCGGTGTCGAGCGCGAGATTCTGGTCTCGCTCGATCCCGACCGGTTGCAGGCCTCGGGGCTGACCGCCGTCAATGTCAGCCAGATCCTGCGCGGCACCAATGTCGACCTCGCCGGCGGCCGCGCCGGTATAGGCAACAACGACCAGGCGATCCGCACGCTCGCCGGCGCCAAGACGCTGAACGAACTCGCCGGCACCATGATCCCGCTGTTCGGCGGCGGCGAGGTGCGGCTCGACGATCTCGGCACCGTCACCGACACCATCGCCGATCGCCGGACCTTTGCCCGCTTCAACGGCGAGCCGGTGGTCGCGCTCGGCATCAAGCGCTCGAAGGGCGCCAGCGACGTGGTGGTTGCCGCCGCCGTGCAAAAACGCATCGATGCGCTGAAGGCGGCCTATCCCGATGTCGACCTGAAGATGATCGACACCTCGGTCGATTTCACCAAGGGCAATTACGAGGCGGCGATCTCGACCCTGTTCGAGGGTGCCATTCTCGCCGTCGTCGTCGTGCTGCTGTTCCTGCGCGACATCCGCGCCACGATCATCGCAGCGATCTCGCTGCCGCTGTCGATCTTCCCGGCGTTCTGGGTGATGGATCTGCTCGGCTTCTCGCTCAACCTCGTCAGCTTCCTCGCCATCACGCTGTCGACGGGTATTCTGGTCGACGACGCCATCGTCGAAATCGAAAACATCGTCCGCCACATGCGCATGGGCAAGACGCCCTATCGCGCGGCGCTGGAAGCCGCCGACGAAATCGGCCTCGCCGTGATCGCGATCTCGCTGACCATCATCGCGATCTTTGCGCCGGCGAGCTTCATGTCCGGGATCGCCGGGCAATTCTTCAAGCAGTTCGGCATCACCGTGTCGGTGCAGGTGTTCTTCTCGCTGCTGGCGGCGCGCTTCGTCACGCCGGTGCTGGCGGCCTACTTCCTCAAGGATCATCCGCATGAGGATCCGCCGCCCGGGCGCTTGCTGAAGGCTTACACCAGGCTCGTGACCTGGTCGGTGAAACACTACTTCATCACCGTGCTGGCCGGACTTGCGATATTCGCCGCCTCGATCTGGAGCATCTCGCTGCTGCCGCAGGGCTTCCTGCCGGCGCAGGACACCGCGCGCTCGCTGCTGGCGATGGAGCTGCCGCCAGGCTCGCAACTCGCCTACACCGAGAAGGTGACGGAAGAAATCGTCCAGCGCCTGCGCAAGCGCCCGGAGATCAAGAGCATATTCGTCGATGGCGGCCGGGTGCCGCCGGGTACGCAGGAAGTGCGGCGCGCCGCGCTGATCATCAACTACACGCCGAAGAAAGACCGCGACAGCAAGCACACCCAGCGCCTGCTCGAGCTCGATATCAGCAAGGAACTGGAAAACGTCCCTGACATCCGGTTCTGGTTCCTCGATGAAAACGGCCTGCGTGCGATTTCGCTGGTCGTGACCGGCATCGACAGCAACATCGTCGGCAACGTCGCCAACGAACTCGCGACCCAGATGAAGCGGATTCCGATCATCGCCAACGTGATCTCGGAAACCTCGCTCGACCGACCGGAGCTTCGGATCCGCCCAAGGGCCGAACTGGCGGCACGGCTTGGCGTCTCCACCGAAAGCCTCTCACAAACCATCCGGGTCGCCACCATTGGCGACGTCGGCCCGGCGCTCGCCAAGTTCGATGCCGGCGACCGCCAGGTGCCGATCCGCGTCCAGCTCGAGGACAGCGCGCGCGGCGACCTGCAGATGCTGCAGCAATTGCGGGTGCCGCTCGGCCAGCGCGGCGAGCGCGGCGGCGTGCCGCTGTCTGTCGTCGCCGACATCCAGCTCGACCAGGGTCCAACCAGCATCAACCGTTACGACCGGGAACGGCAGGCCACCGTCGCTGCCGACCTCGTCGGCACCGCGGCGCTGGGCGACGCGACCAAGATGATCTACGACCTACCGGTGATGAAGAGCCTGCCGAAGGGCGTCAAGGTCAGCCCGTCGGGCGACGCCGAAAGCCTGGCCGAATTGTCGGACGGCTTTGCCACCGCCATCACCGCCGGGCTGATGATGGTCTACGCCGTGCTGGTGCTGTTGTTCGGCACCTTCCTGCAGCCGATCACCATCCTGTTCTCGCTGCCGCTTTCGATCGGCGGTGCCATCGCAGCCTTGCTGCTGACCGGCAAGCAGCTGACCACGCCGGTGTGGATCGGCATCCTGATGCTGATGGGCATCGTCACCAAGAACGCCATCATGCTGGTGGAGTTCGCGGTCGAGTCGATCCGCGAAGGCAACAAGCGTGATTTTGCGATCATCGACGCCGGCATCAAGCGCGCCCGCCCCATCATCATGACCACCATCGCGATGGCGGCGGGCATGATGCCGTCAGCGCTGGCATTCGGCGCCGGCGGCGAGTTCCGTTCGCCGATGGCGCTGGCCGTGATCGGCGGCCTGCTGTTCTCGACGGTGCTGTCGCTGGTGTTCGTGCCGGCGATGTTCATGATGATGGACGATCTCGGCGCGCTGATCTGGCGCTACGGCAAGCTGCTGCTGGCCTCGGAAGCCGAAAGTGACGATGTTCCGCCGGGCGGCCATCACGCCCCGCCGCCTCCAGCCAAGGGACCGCCGCCGGTCCCGCCGGCGATGTCGCCCGCAGCGAAGTAAGGCGCGCTACTCGTTGCGCGCCACCGTCGTCAGCTTGTTCAGGTTCTGCAGCAGGATGCGCCCGCGCTGCAGGTCCAGGATGCCGTCCTTGCGCCAGGCCTGCAGTTGACGGTTGACGCTTTCGCGCGCGGCGCCGACGAACACGCCGAGCTGCTCCTGCGAAATATGCACTTCCGATCCGAAATCGGCAGCCAGCGCCACCAGCCGTCGCGCCAGCCGCACCGGCAGCGGCTGCAGCATGGATTCTTCCATCCGCTCGCTCTGCCAGCGGATGCGCTGGCACAGCAGCGTGATGATCTTGATGGCAACCTTCGGCTCACGTTCGAGGAAGGCGAGGAAATCCTCACGCCGGAGCACGAACAGTTCCGTCGCCTCGCCGGCGGTGGCGTCCGCGGTACGGCTTTGGCCGTCGAGCACGGCGACTTCGCCGAAGAGATCGCCCGAACCCATGAAGTTCAGGGTCAGGCGGCTGCCGTCGGAGGCGCCGGTCTCGATCCGGATCTGGCCGCGGCGGACCCCGTAAAGGGCGTCGCCGGGGTCCCCCTTCTGGAACAGCATCTCGCCGAGCCCCAGTTGCTGGGTGTGGCAGAGTCCGGAGATTCGCTGCAGCTCGTCGGCGCCAAGGTCCGCGAACATCGGGTTCATCTTCAAAATGACCGCAAATTCGGCCTGTTTGCTCATTGGTTTGCCTTCCAGTTCGATCCAAAACCGTCCCCAAAGGCCCTAGCAAGATTCACCCCGACCGAAGTGTGTCATAAGTCACATAGCATTGCAGCAGGCTTGGAATAATTTTGGCTTCTTTGAGCGATGTCCCCTTCCGGGATAAGCTCGCTTGTCCGGCTGTGCCCCATCGGGCGCGGCCGAAACCTATGCCGTTTGCCCGGCCTGGAAAGTCGAAATGAGAGCATTGAAATTCGCCGGGGCCGCCATCGGCGCCGTGATCGTCATCATCGGGCTGCTGCTCGTGATCGGCATCCCGTCCGGCTTCATGACGTCGCAGATCCAGGAACGGGTCGAGCGCGAGACCGGCTATAAGCTCACCATCAACGGCGGAACCAGGGTCGGGCTCTGGCCGTCGCTCAACATCACGCTGAACGACGTTGCGCTGCAGGATCCGAAAGATCGCGACATCAACCACCGCCTCACCGCGGTCAGCATCCAGGCCGACGTGACACTGGCGAGCCTGTGGTCCGGCAAACCGCAAGTGACCGAGCTCGTCATCGTTCGTCCGGTGCTGAACCTGCCGCTGCAGCGCGAACGCATCAAGGATATCCATCCGCCGTCGAAACCGGCCGCCGCGATCAAGGGCGAGGCCTTTACGATCGAGCATGTCAGCGTCACCGGCGGCACGATCGTGTTTTCCAATCTGCGCGACCGCGTCGAGAACAGGATCGAGACCATCAACGCCGACATGACGATCGATGCCGACCGCAAGATCCGGGCGACCGGCAATGCGCGCGCCGGCGAACACGCGCTGAAATTCGACATCAAGGCGGTGGCCCCGGCGCCGCCGCTCGAACGCCAGAACATCCCGACCGAATTCAAGATCGACGCACCCGGCTTCCTGCACGGGCAGCTGTCGGGCAAGGCGGAAGTCCGGCTCAACGGCCCGGTGGTGATGGTCAACGGCCTGACCGGAACGCTCGGCGACGGCGCGTTCAATGGCTGGGCCTCGGTCGATACCGCAAGCAAGCCGCTGGTGAAGCTCGATCTCGATTTCCAGCGGCTCGATGTCGCGATCGGCCGTGGTGACAGCGGTTCGGCGGCGCAGCCCTGGAGCAATGCGACGATCAATCTCAATGGCCTCAATTATGTCGACGCCCAGGCGCGGATCTCCGCGGCGGCGCTCAATATCGGCGACGCGCGTTTCGCGCCGGCGGCGATCGACGTCACGCTCAACAGCGGCGTGCTGAAGACGCAGGTTTCCAATCTCGGCGCCTATGACGGCAACACCAATGGCGATCTCACCATCGATGCCTCGACCGCCATTCCTTCGTTTGCGCTGCGGGCCGATCTCACCGGCGTGCGCGCACTGCCGCTGCTGAGGAGTCTGGCCGATTTCGACAAGCTCGACGGCAAGATGCAAGCCAAGATCAGCGTGCGTTCCACCGGCAACAGCCAGCGCGCGATCATGGCGGGCCTGCAAGGCACCGCGTTCGTCGTGTTCCAGGACGGCGCCATCAAGGGCCTCAACGTCGCCCAGATGATCCGCTCGCTCACCTCGGGCACCCTGTCCGGCTGGCAGGAGGGGCAGGAACTGAAGACGGATCTGTCGCAGCTTTCGGCGTCGTTCAAAATCGACAAGGGGCAGGCCGTCACCACCGATCTCAACCTGGTCGGCCCGCTGGTGCGGATGACGGGCGTCGGCACCATTGCGCTCGACACCAAGCAGATCGGGTTCCGCGTCGAACCAAAGCTCGTGATGACCACCGAAGGCCAGGGCCGCGCCAGCGAGCCGGTCGGGTTCGGTATCCCCGTGATGATCGAGGGGCCGTGGGGCGCGCCGAAAATCTATCCGGACATGCAGGGCATTCTGGATAATCCCGACGCCGCCTATGCCAAGCTCAAGGAGATGGGCAAGGGGCTGTTCGGCCCCAATGGCGGCGGCCTCGGCTCCGCCCTCGGCGGCCTGCTCGGCGGACAACAGGGTGTTCCGGGTGGACAACCGGGCGGACCGGGTGGCCAGCAAGGCAGCGGGCTTGAGGGGATTCTGGGTGGACTGCTCGGCGGCGGCCAGCCGGCGGGACAGGGTGGCCAAGGTGGCCAAGGCGGCGGCAGGCCTAACGATCCGCTCGGCGGCCAGCTGGGCGAGGCCATCGGCAATCTGCTGCAGCAAGGCCTGAATGGCGGTCAAGGCGGTCAGGGCAGACCCGCTCAAGGGAGTGCCGGCCAAGCCGCGCCGCGGCCGAACAGCCCGCGCAGCATTCCGATTCCCGGCCAGCAGCCCGCGGATGCCGAGCCCGCGGCGCCCGCCGCCCCGACGGCGCAATATGACGCAGCTCCGCAAGCTGACAGCCAGCCGATGAACGACGTCTTGCGGCAGCTGTTTAATCGCTGAGGCGTCCGTCATGGCCGGGCATAGCCGTCGGAGGGACGGCGTCGCTTCCGCTCGCCTATGCCCGGCCATCCACGTCTTCCTTTCCAACGGCGCAACAAGACGTGGATGCCCGGGACAAGCCCGGGCATGACGGGAATCCCGGGTTATCCGCCTAAAATCGGGGCTAACCATGTGTGGGATAGGCCACCTGCTCGGCCCCGCAAATCGTGCTAAAAAGGCCCAACCGCGGCGGCTCCCTGGCCAGGGATTGCTGCCACCGACACACCGATGCGCGCACACCACGCGTGAGCGCATGAGGGTTACGGATGTGAGCGCCGTCAAGGACAAAGTCAGGTTCCTGCGTGAGGGCCTGTTCGCGAAATACGTCGTCGCGCTGGTCGGCCTCGTCGTGTTCGTGCTCGCCGTCAACGGCGCGATGGAAATCTGGATCAGCTATCGCGGCATCAAGTCTTCGCTGACCGACGGCATGTCGGAGAAGGCGGAAGCCACCGCCAAGCGCATCCAGCAATCGATGTCGGACCTCGAACGGCAGATCAACTGGGTGACGCGGACCTCTTCCTACAAGATCGAGGACCGCCGCGCCGACTATGCACAATTGCTCACCCAGGTGCCCTATGTGAGCCAGCTGACGCTGCTCTCAGCCCAGGGCCGCGAGCAGCTCCGCCTGACGCGCCAGACGGTCCATTACGGCAGCAACGCCGATTTCTCCCGCGACCTGCGCTTCACCGAGTCCGCTTCCCGCGGCACCAGCTTTGCGACGCCCTATTTCCGGGACGGGCGGCCGTTCACGTCGATCTCGTTGCCGCATTCGGATTCCCAGGTCACGGTCGCCGAAATCAATCTTGGCTTCCTGCAGGATTTCTTCGGCGATACCGAGGTCGGCAGGACAGGCTTTGCCTATATCGTCGACAGCAAGGGCCAGGTGCTGGCGAGTTCGTCGAAGGGCCCCGAAATCGGCAAGGACGTCTCGAGCCTGCCGCAGGTCGCCGCCATCAAGGGCTCGCTGCTGTCGGAGGGCACCGACATTGCCGGCAACGACGTGCTGACGGCGGTGAGCGCGGTGCCGCGGATCGGCTGGTTCGTGTTCTTCGAGCAGCCGACGGCGCAGGCGCTGACGCCGATCCGCGAGCAACTGTTGCGCATCGCGCTTTTGATCGCGATGGGCCTCGTGACCGCGATCATCGCCGGCACCGTGATGGCGCGGCGGATGCTGGTGCCGATCAACGCGCTGCGAGCCGGCGCACATCGGCTCGGCGGCGGCGATTTCAGCCACCGCATCGAGGTGAAAACATCCGACGAGCTGGAAGAGCTCGCCGACCAGTTCAACGGCATGGCGAGCCAGCTTGCGGAAACCTATTCCGGCCTCGAGGCCAAGGTGAAGGAGCGGACGCGGGATCTGGCGCAGTCGATCAACGAGCTGAAAGTGCTGGAAGAGGTCGGCCGCGCGGTGTCGTCCTCGCTCGACCTCAACGCCGTGCTGCCGACGGTCGCCGCCCGCGCGCTCGAGATCACCCATGCCGATGCGGTCTTGATTTACGGCTATGACGCCGCGAACCGCCAATTCAACCTCACCGAATCGATCGGCATCGACAAGGCGGCCGAAGGCAAGCACCTTGCGATCGAGGCCGACAACTCGCCGCTCGGCGAAGCCGCAGCAAAGGGCGAGCCGATCGCGATCCCCGATCTCGACGCGACGGCGGATCATCCGCTGCGCACCGTCGTCATGGAAGCCGGTTTCCATTCGGTGCTGGTGGTGCCGCTGGTCGACCAGCAGGGCATCCTGGGATCGCTGGTGGTGCTGCGGCAAAACGCCGGCGAGTTTTCCGACAACCTCATCGGCCTGATGAAGACCTTTGCGCACCAGAGCGTGCTCGCAATGCGCAACGCGCGGCTGTTCAGCGAAGTCGACCACAAGAGCCGCGAGCTGGAGATGGCGAACGCCACCGTGCGCGAGCAGGCCGACAAGCTGCTGGAGCAGACCGACCAGCTCAAGGACTGGAACAAGTCGCTGGAGGAGCGGGTCGAGACCCAGCTCGGCGAAATCGAACGCATCCGCCGCCTGGAGCGTTTCCTGGCGCCGCAGGTGGCGCAGCTGATCGCCTCCGGCGACGGCCATGAAGGCCTGCTCGACAGCCACCGCCGCGAGGTCACCGTCGTGTTCTGCGACATGCGCGGCTTTACCTCGTTCACCGAGACTACCGAGCCGGAAGAGGCGATGAACGTGCTGCGCGAGTATCATGCAGCATTGGGCGCGCTGATTTTCAAATACGAAGGCACGCTCGACCGCTATGCTGGCGACGGCGTGATGATCCTGTTCAACGCGCCGATCCAGTTCGAGGACCATGTCAAGCGCGCGGTGAAGATGAGCGTGGAGATGCGCGACACGGTGGGCGCGCTGACCGAGAAGTGGCGCAACCGCGGCCACAATCTCGGCTTCGGCATCGGCATTGCGCTGGGCTATGCGACGCTCGGCCAGATCGGCTTCGAGCAGCGGCTGGAATATGCTGCGATCGGCAGCGTCACCAACCTTGCCTCTCGCCTGTGCGACGAAGCCAAGGCCAACCAGATCGTGGTGTCGAGGCGCGTCTACGGCATGGTCGAGCAATGGGTCGAGGGCCGGCCGATTGATGATCTCAATTTGAAGGGCTTTAACCATCCGATTCTGGCGGCGGAAATTACGAGCTGGCGGGAAGAGGTGGATAACGTCGTGGATGCGGCGTCTGCGGCGCGAAGGCAGAAGAAGTCGTAGCGAAGTCGCCTCCTCGTCATTGCGAGCGAAGCGAAGCAATCCATAGCCCGGCATAACGGATAGATGGATTGCTTCGTCGCTTCGCTCCTCGCAATGACGGGGCGAGACTGCGTTCCCTCCCCCCTTGCGGGGGAGGGTTAGGGAGAGGGGTGACGGCATCGGGACTGCCCGTGTGGCCCCCTCTCCCCAGCCCTCCCCCGCAAGGGGGGAGGGAGCCGACCATCCGTGCGGCACGGTCCCAACTCCCAACCGACAAATCGTCGCAGCACGCAAAAACATCATTCCTCATCCACCTCGCATAGAACCCGGTGCCCGCTGGATGCGACAAACGGCGGTCAGTTCGCATTCGAGGTCGCGGCCTGGACAGTCCCCAAACACCAGGAGCTTCCCGATGCTTTCCCGCGCCACCTATGTATCCGTCATCACCCTTGCCGCCGCCGCAGCCAGCCTTGCCACCGCTTCGGTCGCGCAGGCCGGGATGATCGGCAATTCCAACTTCGCCGGCTCGAAAACCGTGATCAACCGTCCGATGCCGACGCCGCCGCGCGTTCAGCCGACGCGGCCGATGATCAATTCGAATCTCAAGCTGCATTGCCATAAGTACGTCGATCGTACCACCAATCCGGGCCACCCCGTGATGGCCACCACCTGCCACTAGGCGATCCAGAACGACAGACGACATGGAACGATCATGCTCCATGTCGTCGTCGGCCCGTCGTGACGAAGGTCAAAAGTTGCACTTCGCCGCGTTGACGACCTTGATGCCACCGGTCTTGGGATCGAACTTGGCCTGCTTGCCGACGACGCAACCCTTGCCGTCGAGCTTGCCGTCATCGAACAGCTTCTTGCCGTTCGAATCGTAGATCGCCATGCGGTGCTTGCCCCTTGCGTAAGCGCCCGAGGAAGCGGTGAGCGCGACGGCAACGGCAGCGGTGAGGATGAGAGCTGAGCGGAACATTGGTGTAGACCTTTCGTGTTGAAAATCTCCCCATCGGAGACAGCGCAAACGTAAGGTGCTCTGTCGTTCCGCACTGTGCGTGGAGTCACATCGGGTGTGTGTCGCTCGTTAGTTTCCCCGTCATTGCGAGCGAAGCGAAGCAATCCATCGCGCCGCATGCGGAGGAATGGATTGCTTCGTCGCTTCGCTCCCTTGCACAAACGCTTCGCGTTTGTTGCAGGCAATGACGGCTGAACATAAATTCGCGTTCTCGCGACGCATTGCGCCCGAGCTTTGCCTGGAAGTTCCTTACCCTCCAATAAGAGGGCGCAGGGAAGACCGGGTGCGCGCTGCACCCGCGGTCTCGCGTGCGGTTTGCACAAAAAAATGTGCACGCGAGCATACAGGTCCAGCGGAGAACACCCGGCCTTCCCTGCGCAGTGGCTTTACGGCTTATGCCGTGATCTCCCCGGAGACGAGTTCTTGATTGACTCCGTCGCTGCCGTTCAGCTCTCGCCTACCCGACAGCTTGACGCCTGCAACGGGCGCCAGGACCACACGGTTTTGCCGTACGCTTAGTCCACGCCATCGTCTAAGCGTAAACCAGCGTCCACCGCAACCCGTCCAACGTCCGTGACGACGGCCGACGCCCTCTGAGTGGGACGGGATGGCGATAGATGCGCACTGATTTGGGTCGGACGACAACAGAAATATTTTTGATTTGCAGAAATTTTCTGCTTGACACGATTTCCGTAAATCGGAAGTGATTTGCCCGTCGCGCCAATTTGCCGCGCACCCTCCGTTCCCTCTCCCCTTGCGGGAGAGGGTTAGGGAGAGGGGTGGCGTCATCGACTGCCCGTGTGAACCCCTCTCCCCTACCCTCCCCCGCAAGGGGGGAGGGAGCCGACCGTTCGCGCCGTGCGAGCTTGAACACACGCCTCAATCCGCCTCAATCCGCCTGTTCCCCAGGGAACAGCGCCGGCCGGCCTTCCCTGCGATGTTCTCCGTCACAGGCAAGCCCATTCCGGGCGGCCGGCACAGAGGGAACACGACGATGATCTATCCTTGGAAGCCTTTCAACAAGCTGGATTACGCCGAACAACAATCCGAACTGACCCAGGACGATGCGCGCGACGGTTTTCAGAATCTCGGCAGCGGCAACAACTTTCACTTCCAGCTGACGGGGACCGCCCCCAAGCTCGTCAACGGCCAGGGCGGCAACGACACCATCATCCTGGACGGCAACTCCGCCGACACGGTGTTCGGCGGCTCCGGCAACGACACGATCGACGGCGGCGCAGGCAACGACACGCTCAAGGGCCAGGCGGGCGAGGACCACATCTTCGGTGGCGCCGGCGCGGACAACATCAGCGGCGGCAGCGACAACGACTATCTGGTCGGCGACAATGACGCGGTTGCGTCCAACCTGCATGGCATCGACACGATGTACGGCGGCAGCGGCGAAGACACGCTCTACGGCGGCGGCAAGGCCGACGTGATGTCGGGCGGCACGGGCAACGACAATTTCGTCTACTTCGTCGGGTTGGGCACCGAGAACGAGAGCGCGGTCGGCGCCGCGGACCGCATCACCGACTTCCAGGTGGGCGACAAGATCGACGTCTCCTTCATGGACGCCGACGGCAACTCCGCCAACGGCAACAGCGCCTTCACGTTCTCGTCCAGCGGTGCGACCACCCAGGCCGGCAAGTTCTGGTTCGAGATCCACGACGACGGCCAGCACGTGTTCTTCAACATCAACGGCGGCGCGGCGGATATGGAGATCATCTCGACCAACAGCCACCAGTTCACGACGGCGGACTTTATTCTGTGAGGTGGGATCGTTCGGTGCGATGAGTGCCGGATAAGGACCGCCAGCTCGAAAGGGCTGGCGGTCTATGTTCGGAGGGCTTCCGTCAGGCCGCGTCGGCCACCGCGCGCACGCGCAGACGAACGCCCGTCTCGGCCTGTAGCAGGCTGATGACGCCGAGCAGGTTCTCAGCCGTCGGATTGCCCGACGGTCCGAACATGCGCATCAGGCTCTTCGGCGACCTGCCGAGCGCGCCACCGAGCTTTTCGAAGCCGACCGTGGCGTTGATACACGAGCGCAGTGCGGCCCGCCCCTCCTCCAGATCACCATCGAGCAGCGCCTGCATCCCCTCGGCGAGCAATGCCTGCCGAAACTTGACGTCGCGGCGAGCGCGCGCCTGAACCGTCTCGCGAAAACTTCTCGTCAAGGGCATGGTCAGTTCCTTCTTGTCCGTCCGGCCGCCTTGCGAGCCTTATAAGCGCGCCAGTGGCGCAACGCGCTCTGGATATCGTTCTGCTGTCGCTTCTTGGTGCCAACCCTCGATTGCATTGCGCACAGGCTGGAACAGCAAACAATTTGGAGAAGACGAAGCGCTTCGGCAGACTATGGGCGCAGACGTTGGAATTACCCCCTACCCCAACCCCGCCCTTCTAAACCCCTCCAGATAATGCTCCCGCTCCACCTCATGCTCATACGGCATTTCGGTGGATAGCCAGGCCAGCGAGATGTTGGGCTGGACGTTGCGCAGGCCTTCCAGCGCCGCGGCGGCGGCCTGGGTGAAGCCGGACATGCCGAGGGAGGCCGTCAGCACGCGGTGGGCGCCGACGAAATCGGGGCGCTGGCGCAGGGCTTCGCGGGAGAGGCGGATCGCCTCCTCGTAGTTGCGGCCGACATACTGGCAATAGGCGGCGACGCCGCAATAGATGCCGGCAAAGGGATCGCGCGGGGAAAAGCGCAGCGCCTGCCGGGCGGCGGCGTCGCCGTCCTCCCAGCGCCCGCGATAGGACAGCGCCACGCCATAGATGCCGCGCGCCGGCGAAAAATTCGGATTGAGCCGCAGCGCCAGCTCGAACTCGGCGATGCAATCGTCAAAGCGGCGGTTGAACAGATAGACGCTCGCCAGCGCATAATGCGCCCAGGCATCCTCAGAGTCGGCGCGGATCGCCGCCAAGGCGGCGCGTTCCGCGGCCCGCACCGCAATCGGCATGTCCTCCCAGCCCATATGGGCCGCAAACATATGGCAGGCCGCGAGCAGGCTGAGCGCCTGGCCGTAGCCGGGATCGACCGCAATGGCTTTTTCGAGCAGCGCCTGCGCCACCAGATTGTCCGATCGCGTCACCCGCCAGTAATGCGACAGCGCGCGCATGACGAGATCCCAGGCGTCCATATTGTCCGGCGTCTTGCGCTGGCTGCGGAAATTCTCGGCGGCATAGAGCTGCGGCTCGATCGCGGCGACCACGGCCTGCGTGATCTCGTCCTGCACCGCGAACACGTCGGCGAGGTTGCGGTCGTAGCGCTCGGCCCACAGGTGACTGCCGGTGACGACGTCGTTGAGCTGCGCGGTGATGCGCACATGGTCGCCATCCTTGCGCACCGAGCCCTCGACGACATAGCCGACGCCGAGCTCCTCGCCGATCTGCTTCAGATGCACCTGACGGCCGCGATAGACGAAAGAGGAGTTGCGGGCGATGACATAGAACCAGCGCAGCTTTGACAGCGCGGTGATGATGTCCTCCGAAATGCCTTCGGAAAAATATTCCTGCTCGGGCTCGCCGGAGATGTTTTGAAACGGCAGCACGGCGATCGCGGGGCGATCGAGCGGCGGCAGGGAGTGCGCGGGCTCGGGTGCGGGGGTGATCGCCGGGGATGCAGTGGTCGCGCTTTGCGGCGCAAGGACGCCGCTGAGCGCGGGTCGCGCCGCAACTGCGCCGCTGACATCCCCGACAAACCGAAAACCCTTGCGCGCGATGGTGCGGATCAGCGCCTGGTCCTTGCCGCTGTCGCCGATGGCGGTACGCGCGGCGTTGATGCGGCTGGTCAGCGTGGATTCGGAGACGATGCGGCCGTGCCAGATGCTCTCGATCAGATCGTCCTTGGTCACGACGTGGTCGCGGTGCTCGACCAGGTACATCAGGATATCGAACACCTGCGGCTCGACTGCGACAATTTGGCCATCGCGGGTCAATTCGCGCACGGCGGTGTCGAGCACATGGTTTGAGAAATGAAACTGCACGCGAGCATCCCCGTGGCCGGTTGATCGGACCCCCTTGACGCCCGGTTTTGCCGGGTTCTGCTGGCGGGGCCGCTCAATTAGCGCGCTCAAATCAGCCATGACGTGCGCTACCTCACAGAAAAATCAGGGTGGCCTCAAGGCAAAATCAGCCCTGTCTCAGAGTCTTTAGGTCCTCCGAGCGGCATGTTCGGTTCAGCGCGGTCACCCCCGTGACCGCATGCCACAGAGGAGGAAACTGCATGGCCACGACAGCTACCGCCACAATGCCGGCTTCAACCGCCACCCCCGCCCCCGATCTTGCCGCGCTGAAGACCAGGCAGCAGGCGGCGTGGTCGTCAGGCAATTACGCCATCGTCGGTTCCACGCTGCAGATCGTCGGCGAGCAGCTTTGCGAGGCAATTGATCTCAAGGCCGGCGCCAAGGTGCTGGATGTCGCCGCCGGCAACGGCATGGCCTCGCTCGCCGCCGCGCGCCGCTGGTGCGACGTCACCTCGACCGATTACGTGCCGGCGCTGCTGGAGCGCGGCCGGGCGCGCGCCAATGCCGAAGGCATGACGATGGAGTTTCGCGAGGCCGATGCGGAGAACCTGCCGTTCGACAACAACAGTTTTGAAGTGGTGCTGTCGACCTTCGGGGTGATGTTCACGCCGAACCAGGACAGAGCGGCGTCTGAATTGTTGCGTGTGTGCAAGCCGAAGGGCCAGATCGGCCTCGCCAACTGGACGCCGGACGGCTTCATCGGCCAGGTGTTCAAGACGCTCGGCAAGCATCTGCCGCCGCCCGCGGGCGCGAAATCGCCGGCGATGTGGGGCACGCGCGCGCGGCTCACCGAAATGTTCGACGCCGGCGCGGCCTCGATCAAGGCCGAGTCGCGGCTGTTCAATTTCCGCTACCGCTCGGCCGAACATTTCCTCGACGTGTTCAAGACGTTTTACGGCCCGGTGCTGAAAGCGTTCGCCGCGCTCGAGCCCGCAAAACAGGAAGAGCTGCACAACGATTTGCACGCGCTGATCGTCCGCATGAACCGCGCCACCAACGGCAGCATGGTGGTGCCGAGCGAATATCTCGAAGTGGTGATTACGAAGCGATGACGATCCACTTCCACACACCCCGCTCGCCTCTTCTTACCTCTCCCCGCTTGCGGGGAGAGGTCGGATCACATCGCAGATGTGATCCGGGTGAGGGGGTACAGGTCGCTCCATTGGCACAAGCGCCCGCGGTGAGAGCCCCTCACCCCGACCCTCTCCCCGTGAAGAACGGGGAGAGGGAGAACGGGCACAACTCACAGGATTGCTTCGATGAACATTTTGACTCCAATACCTTCACGCAAAAGCGCCACCGCTTGCGTCGGCGCGCTGCATTGCTCGCTCGGTTCGGGACGCCAATGGGCAAAACTCGCCGCCGAATTTGGGCCCGGCACCAAGCTCCTCGCGCCGGATCTGATCGGCTATGGCAATAAGCCTGGAACGTTCGACCTGCCGCTGACGCTGGCGCAGGAAGTGCAATGCCTGCGCGCGACGCTGGATCAGGCCGATGGGCCGATTCATCTGGTCGGGCATTCCTATGGCGGCGCCATCGCGTTCAAGGTCGCGACCGATCCGGCGTATGAACATCGCATCCAGAGCCTCTCGCTGATCGAGCCGGTGCTGCCGACGCTGCTGCTTGAAAGCGCCCCGGATCGGCGGCTGCACGACCAGTTCGCCGAACTCGCAGCAAGGGTGCGCCAGGATATCTGGAACGGGTCAGTGCTGGAGGCGATCGACAAGTTTTCCGAGTTCTGGTGCGGCTCCGGCCCGCGCGAGGACATGTCGCCGGCCGCGCGCATCCGCATGATCGAACATGCCGAAAGACTTCCGTACGATTTCGCCGCCGCCTTCGCCGAAGAGGATGTGACGATCGCGGCGGCCTCGTTGCGGGTGCCGACGCTGCTGTTGTCCGGCGGCCAATCGCCGAACCTGACCCAGCGCATCGTCCGCCGGCTGGCCGCGGTCATCGACGGCGCCGAACTGCGCCATCTGCCGGATGCCGGGCATATGCTGGCCATGACCCATGCCGGCATCATCAACCCCGTGATCGCGGCCCACATCGCCCGCGCCGATGAACTCGCCGGCGTGTCGCTGGCGGCCGGTCAGCCGGCGCCGAAGCTGGTCAGCCTGGCAGGCGGTTGAGCGGCGGTTTGGGCCTTCTTGGTGGTCTTCTTGCCGCTTGGCGCGCCGGTCGGGCATCTGGTATCCATTTCTGGTATTTATGGGCCCGAAACTGGAAATGAAACGCCGATGATCACCGCGCGCGACCTCAAGCTGCCTGCCCTGATGCTTGCGGGGGCACTCAGCCTGGCCGCGCCGCCGGCGTTTGCCGCCGACGAGGAAACGGCGCCCAAGGGCGCGGCGGTCACCGTGTTCAAGGCCGCGAAATCCTGCTTCGGCAACAATGTCGAGGTGTCCGGCACCATCATCGCGCGCGAGGAAACGCAGGTGCGGCCCGAGCGCATGGGGCTGAAGGTCGCCGAAGTGCTGATCGATGCAGGCGATACCGTCACCGCGGGCCAGACGCTGGCCCGGCTGACGCTCCCCGAAGGCGGCACGGTGCTGGTGCAGGCGCCCGTCGCCGGGCTGGTTTCGGCCTCGACGGCCGCGGTCGGCGCCATGGCGTCCGGCAAGGGCGAGGCGCTGTTTTCGATCATCGCCCGCAGCGAATTCGACCTGGTCGGCTTGGTGCCGACCCGCGACATCGCAAAACTTCAGATCAACCAGAGCGCACGGATCAAGGTGATCGGCGCCGGCGAAGTCGATGGCAGGGTGCGGCGGCTGTCGACCACGGTCGAGCCCAACAGCCAGCTCGCCCAGGTGTTCATCGCCGTCACCACCAACCGCCGGCTTCTGGTCAACTCCTCCGGGCGGGCGCAGATCAAGACCGGCCAGAGCTGCGGCATCTCGGTGCCGCTGACGGCGATCCTCTACGGCAATGCCGGCACCGTGGTGCAGGTGGTGAAACGCCAGCGCGTCGAGACGCGGCGGGTGGAAACCGGATTGATGCAGCAGGGCCAAGTCGAGATCCGCGAGGGCATCGTCGAAGGCGATATCGTGGTCGCCCGCGCCGGCGCCCTGCTGCGCGAAGGCGATCCGGTGCGCCCGGTGATGGTGGCCGCGGACGCGAAGTGACGGCGCAGCCGTCATGGCCGGGCATAGCCGTCCGAAGGACGGCGTCGCTTCCGCTCGCCTATGACCCGGCCATCTATCGATCCTTGAGAGAATTTTGCTTGATGGATGCGCGGGTCAAGCCCGCGCATGACGAGGGGTGCTCAGCCGCCGAGGCTGACGTCTTCGAGCAGCGAGGACGACACCGAGGGAACCTGCTCGCCTTCGCTGGCGCGGGAGATCGAGACGCGGGTCTTGTTGAAGGCGGTCTCGGCACCGGCCTGCGCGGCGAGGTTGTTGAGCAGCTCGGACATCAGCACGCTGTACTGGCCCTTGGAATCGTCGACCACCTTGCCCGGCGTCGCCGAAGACAGGATCAGCGCGTTTTCGGGCGCCGAGATCGGCGCCAGGCCGTGCGAGTAGGAACGGAAACGGCGCTCATAGGGGTTGCGGCGGGAGGCGTCGACCACGACGAGTTTGACCTTGGCGCCCTGCTCCTTCATCGCGTCGAGCACGGCCTCGATGCTGACGCCGTCGCGGCGGACATCGGCTTCCTTCCAGATCGCGGCATCGACCGGGATCATGTAGCTCTGGCGGCCGACCTGGACGCCGTAGCCGCCGAAGAACAGCATCACCACGCTGTCGGGCGTGATCTTGGACTTGAGCCGGCCGATGGCGCGGGCCATGTCGTCCTTGGTGGCGTCTTCCACCACGTCGACGTCAAAGCCCTTGCCGCGCAACGCCGCGGTCAGGCCGCGGGCGTCATTGATCGGCTGCGCCAGCGGCGCCGAGGCGTCGGGATAGTGGCCGTTGCCGATGACCAGTGCGACGCGGGAAGTCTTGGTAGCGACGTCGGAATTCTGTTCGGTCGCGATCGCCTTGGCGGCATCGAGCGAACGCTTGTTGAGCGCAGCATGGGCGCCGATCGCCAGCGACACCAGGCCGACCAAAGCGGCGGCCACGGTCACCGTGCGGCGGGAGATGCTTGGCTTGCTACCGTCCATTGTTTCAATTCCCAATCGTTGACCAGGGCGCGCCAGTTAGTCGCGCCAGTGCCGTTTAGGTTTGAGGGGTTGCGAATTGTGTGCCGTCGAATTGTGGCAATTTGCGGCACCGCAACAAAGAAACCCTTAACCCGCACGGCCATTGCGGGCAACCTCCTTTGGCGCATGACGTTCCCCAGAAGAATGATGGTGCCAAATCGGGACATTTTCTGTGACATCGGTCACATTTGTATTTCCCGCTGATTTGTATCATTTTCAATGGCTTGCAGGCCGGCGGTGGATTCGACGGCCCTCGGTTCACGGTTCCGGCGAAAAGAGACTGCATGGGCTTTCAATATTTCGCCGGCGCCGCCTACCGCGCGCTGACCGCCCGCAAGGACGGGCCGTCGCTGTATGACGTCTGCGATCCCCTGCTGCTGAACTATACCGGCGGCGATCCCCATCTCGGAAAATTCTATCGGACCGCGCTTGGCAACCCGGCGCTGCGCCCGCTGCTGCGCCGTACCGGACTGCCGCAACTGCGCGACGAAGGCCGGCTGCAGTCGCTGCGCCAGGCGCTGACCCGCGCCCGCGACGACGATGCGCCGGACTGGGAAGCGGTAGGTACACCCATCGCCGAACTGATGGAGAGCATCGAGATCCGTCATCCCAAGCCGGCTCCGGCCGTGGCGCCTGCCAAAGCGCCTGACCTCGCCGAGATCGAGCGCGTGATCCGGACCTGCGGGTCGCATCTGCTGCGCTCGTTTGCCAGCAACGGCTTCATCCCGACCTATGCCGCGTTCAACCTGCTCGGCGATGCCGACATGGGCGGGCGCGAAATGCTGATGGCGCTGACCGGGCTCAATTCGCGCGGCTACAAGAACTCGACCCTGCTGTTCAGCCTGGCGCGGATCTTCATCGCGCATTCACCGGCCCGCGCGCTGATCAACCCGCCCTGGACCGGCATCGCCGAGCCGATGTGGGAGCCGATGCAGATCCGCCACCGCTCGGCCTATTACGACGCCTTCTTCACCGAGGCGCTGCTCAGCTTCGTCGAAACCGGCCTCGCCTCCGTGGACCAGACCGCTGCGTCGCGCCGCGCGATTTCCGAGATGGTCGATTTTTGCCTCGCCACCAGCGCCGAGGAAGTGCCCTCGCATGACGGTTCCACCGTGCGCGTCATCACCGCACTGGCGCCGCTGCCGCATCCGCGCTTTTCAAAATTCTTCTCCCAGATCAAGCAGGATCTCGGCTTCGGCATCTACGTGCCGGACTGCGACACCACCGCCTGCTCATTCTCGGCGGCGACGCAGGCCGGCTCGACCGATCCGATCCTCGACCAGCCGCTACTGGATTTCTACGCCGGCTATCAGGTCCGCAGCGGCGCCAACGAGCCGCGCGTGACGGTGCCGCTGAACGACAATGTCGAGTACGAGGGCGGCGTCGTGACCTGGATCGACAACCTCGCCGGCGACCGGCCCTACGGCAACGACCTCGACCCGACGCTCAACCTCGACATCCTCGAGGTCAGTTTCCGTAACCTTGCGCGCTGGAAGATCATCGAGACGCCGTCACGGCTGGAGACGGTTCACCGCATCATCGGCTTCCAGAAGCGGCTGGTGGAAAGTGGCGCGTTCACCAATCCGCGCTCGCATATCTATTATCTGCCGGAGCTGTATTGCGCCTATTTCGGCCGCTGCTATGCGGCCTTCATCGCGCTGCCGCCGGCGGCGCGGCTGGCGATCGATCCCGAAAACACCTTCGACTTCATCCGCGGCCGCGTGCTGGCCTATGTCGAGGGCGAGTTGATCACCCACGAGATGAATGCCTTCGATGCGGCGCTGGCCCTGATGGCGCTGGCGCATCTCGGCGCCGACGCGGCAAGCTTTTCGCCTGCGCTGCATTGTATCGTCGCCGCTACAGGCGAAGGCGGCCGGCACGGTCCCTACAAGGCGTATGAGTGGAACAAGATGAAGACCCCGACGCGCATCCTGGTCGGCGGCCCCGAGGTGACCTCGGCCTTCGTGCTGATGGGGCTGGCGCTGGCGAGGGGCGTGATGATGAAAGGTCGTAGCGGTACTTAGTTTACCCTCCTCCTCCGGGGAGGGTAAGAAGAAGCGCCTCCTTCTGACGGGAAGTTGAAAGCGATGCGACCCCAGAGCACTGGCGAGCCGGCCTCAATGTCCGCACAATCCGTGCAATCATGTTGCACATTGCCGCGCCGGGATTGCCCATGAAGTCCAAGATCTGGAAATCGAAGCGGTTGAAATCGAAGGTTTGGAATTCGAAGATCTGGCTTTGCGCCGTTCTGATGTTGTTACTGCCGGCGATGGCGCATGCCGCCGACATCACCGGCGTGCCGAAAATCCGCGAAGGCGACAAGCTGCAGATCGGCAATACCCGCATTCGGCTCGGCGGCATCGACGCGCCGGCGGTGGACCAGCTCTGCCTCAACAACAAGGGCGAACGCTGGACCTGCGGCGTCGCAGCGCGTGACGAACTGATCAAGCATTTCGGCAACAAGAGCTGGACCTGCCGTACCCGCGCCGTCGATCGCCGCGGCCGCACCGTGGCGCGATGCGAGGTCGGCGGCGAGGACGTCCAGAAATGGCTGGTCGCCAACGGCTGGGCGCTGGCGTTCACCCGGATTTCCCGCGACTATGAGGCGGATGAAAAGGCCGCGCGCGAGGCCAAGGCCGGCATGTGGCAGGGCGCCTTCATCGCGCCGTGGGACTGGCGCGCGCGCGACAAGAAGACCGCCATTCTCGGCGCCGCCAAGCCGCCCGAGAACGCCATCACCATCCTGTTGGCATCGGCCTCCGGCTCGGTCGCGCCGTCGCCCGACTGCACCATCAAGGGCAACGTCAATCGCGCCGGCGAGTGCATTTTCCACCAGCCGACCAGCCGCTGGTACGCGAAGATCGAGATGAAGATCAGCAAGGGCACGCGCTGGTTCTGCTCGGTCGAAGAGGCCGAAGCAGCGGGCTGCCGCGAGACCAAACGCTAGGATCTTACCTCTCCCCGCGAAGCGCGGGGCGAGGGACAAGTGCCGCAACTCAACGAGCAACGCTGTGGCGCGCACACAAGTTGATGGACCACTGCCAAAACATCGCGGCGGGCTGCGCCGCGCGGTTACGCTCACCCTGTTCATCCTTTGCGGCTATGGCCTGCTCGCCTATCTGATCCTGCCCGGGCTGTGGACGCATTATGAGCACCAGAAAGGCCTTGCGGATCTGCCGATGGTGACGCGCACGGGACAAGGCATTCCCGGCGATCCCATGAATGTCGGCCTGATCGGCGACATCAGTGACGTGGTTTGCGCGATGCATCAGGCCGGCTGGTATCCGGCCGATCCGATCACGCTGAAATCATCGATCGAGATCATAGGCAGCGTGCTGCTCGACCGCCCCTACAAGGATGCGCCGGTCAGCAATCTCTATTATCAGGAACGCCGCGAGGATCTGGCTTACGAAAAGCCGATCGGCGCCAGCGCCGACCGCCGCAACCACGTGCGCTACTGGAAGGTGCTGGACCAGGGCGAGGAAAAACGTCCGGTGTGGCTCGGCGCGGCGACGCAAGACCGCAGCGTCGGCGTCAGCAGATACACCGGCGCGGTGACGCATCACATCAGCGCCGATCTCGACGCCGAGCGCGCGCGGCTCAGCGCCGACCTCGCAAATGCCGGCATGGTGACCGCGAAATATCAGGTGACCGGCATCGGGCCGACGATTGCGGGCTATAATGGCGGCGGCGACCTCTATTACACCGACGGCGAGATCTGGGTGCTGCGGCTGGTCGAGGCGTGCCGGAAGCGGGACGGCCCCGCGGTGACGATCCCGAGCCCGCCGGCGACCGAGTTGAAGGACCAGATCTGGCATGCGATCGCGGGGGCAATGGGAAAATAAGCTGCCATTTGCCGCCATTGCCCGCGACAAACTCGGAGCAATTGCGCAAGGGAGCAACGCCAGGAGCGATCAAGTCTTTTTGCGGCCCTGGATTGCTTCGCTGCGCTCGCAATGACGGTTTCAATCGATTATTGTCATGTTCCAGTCCTACCAAACCTCGGGCGCCTTGATTCCGCGTTCCACCGATAAGGAATAAGAAAAATGACCGTTCGCGCGGGCCGGGAATTTCTGGCCATCCCCGGACCCACCACCATGCCCGACGAAGTGCTTCAGGCGATGCACCGTCCGGCGCTCGATATCTATTCCAAAGAGATGCTCGACCTGACGCACGGCCTGCTCGGCGATCTCTCCAAGCTGTTCGCGACCAAGGGCCACTCCTACATCTACATCGCCAATGGCCACGGCGCGTGGGAAGCGACGCTCTCCAACGTGCTGTCGCGGGGCGACAAGGTGCTGGTGCTGGAAAGCGGCCGCTTCGCGATCGGCTGGGGCAATGCCGCGGCCGCGATGGGCGCTGAGGTCGAGGTCCTGAAAGGCGACTGGCGCCGCGCGATCCGCCCGGCCGAAGTGGAGGCGCGCCTCAAGCTGGACAAGGAGCACAAGATCAAGGCCATTGTCGCCGTGCAGATCGATACCGCTTCGGGCGCTTATAACGACGTCGAAGCGATCGGCAAGGCGATCAAGGCGTCGGGTCATCCCGCGCTCTTCATGGTCGACACGGTTGCCTCGCTCGGCTGCGTACCGTTCGAGATGGACGCCTGGGGCGTCGATGTCGCGATGTCCGGTTCGCAGAAGGGCCTGATGACGCCTCCGGGCCTCGGCTTCGTCGCCGCCAACGACCGCGCTCGCGAGGTGCACAAGAAGGCAAACCTGCGCACGCCCTATTGGGATTGGACCGAGCGCGATGGCAGCGAGCATTACCGCAAATATGCCGGCACCGCGCCGGTGCATCTCTTGTTCGCGCTGCGCAAGGCGATCGATATGCTCCACGCCGAAGGCCTGGAGAATGCCTTCCTGCGCCACCGGCTGCTCGCCGAAGCGGTTCGCCGCGCGGTCGCGGTCTGGGCCGAGGGCCAGGTCATCGGATTCAACATCGCCGAAGCAAACGAGCGCTCCAACACCGTGACGACGGTGACGATGAACGGCCATGACCCCGCCGCGCTGCAGCGCTATTGCAAGGAAAAATGCGGCGTGGTGCTTGGGACCGGCATTGGCGACCTCTCCGGCCAGGCGTTCCGGATCGCCCATATGGGCCACGTCAACGCGCCGATGGTCCTCGGCACGCTCGGTGTCATCGAAGTCGGACTCAACGCCCTCAACATTCCCCACGGCAAGGGCGGAACCGAAGCCGCGATTGAGTGGCTCGGCGAGAGTGTGAGCGCGTAAGGGACGCATTATATCCACCACACCGTCATGCCCGGCCAAAGCGGTCTGCCTTGCGCAGACCGCGTAAACTTGTCTGCGATGCCGGCATCCACGTCTTATCTTCACTTAAGCAAGAAAGACGTGGATGGCCGGGATATAGGCGAGCGGAAGCGACGCCGTCCTTCAGACGGCTATGCCCGGCCATGACGGCGCGTTGGCTGCCCTTCGGTCAGACTCGCGCGCATCTCTCTCACAATGTGAGAGAGCGAGACTTCGAATCGATTCAATTCGATCACGGTCTGACGCGAAGGCTTTCCCGCGCGTCGCATTTAGTGCTTATACTGCATGCCAGTGAAAGCCGGGCGCAGACTCCGGTGCAAGAAACGTTGGAGGATTCCGATTGGCGTCCGTCGAATTGCGCGGCCTGACCAAGCGATTTGGATCGCTCGCGGTGGTCGATAACGTCTCGCTGCGGATCGATCATGGTCAGCTGGTTTGCCTGCTCGGACCATCGGGTTGCGGCAAGACCACCACGCTGCGGCTGATCGCAGGCTTTTTAGAACCCTCCGACGGCGAGATCCATGTCGGCGACCGGCTGGTGTCGTCGAAGGCGCGGACGCTGCCGCCCGAACAGCGCAAGATGTCGATGATCTTCCAGAGCTACGCGCTGTGGCCGCATATGACCGTGACCGAGAACATCGTCTACGGCTTGCGCCTGCGCAAACTGGACCGCGATATCATCGCAAAGAAGCTCGCCGCGATCCTGGCGACGACGAAACTCGAGGCGCTGGCGCAGCGTTACCCCGGCGAACTCTCCGGCGGCCAGCAGCAGCGCGTGGCGCTGGCGCGCGCGCTGATCGTCGAGCCGGAAACGCTGCTGCTCGACGAGCCCTTGTCGAATCTCGACGCCAACTTACGCGAAGAGATGCGGTTCGAGATCCGCCGGCTGCATGACGAATATCGCTACACCACGATCTATGTGACCCATGACCAATCGGAAGCGATGACCACGGCCGACATGATCGCGGTCATGAACGGCGGCAAGATCGACCAGCTCGGCACCCCCGAGGACATCTATGCGCGTCCCGAATCCGAATTCGTCGCGCGCTTCATCGGCGCCAGCAACGTGATCAAAGGCACCGCGCGCGATGGCAATCATGTCTCGTTCGCGGGCGCGACCTTGCAGGTGGTCGGTGCGCCGCTGACGTCAGGCCAGAGCGCGCCGGTCGCGATCCGTCAGCACGATATCCAGCTTTCGACGCAGACGCCGGCGGCGCCGCTAAATGCGATCAAGGCCACGGTGACGCGGCAGGTCTATCTCGGCGTGGCGCGCGACTACATGGTGGAGGTGGCCGACGGCACCTCGCTGCGCGTCACCACGCCGACCGCGAACAATGTCGCCAAGGGAACCGAAGTCTGGCTCACCCTGCCGCCCGACCGCTGCCGGGCGCTCAGCCGGTAAAGAGCCTTCAGCCGACAAAGAACAAGAAGCGGAGGATGCAATGAAGCGAAAACTCTCCAGGCGCGAGGTGCTGCAGGGCTCGCTGAAGGCCTCGACGGCGCTGGCATTCGGAACCGTGTTCGCCTCGCCCGCCCGCGCGCAGGCGCCGCCGCCGGAAGCGATCACGCCGCAACTGATCGAGGCGGCAAGAAAAGAAGGCAAGGTGGTCTGGTACACCTCGATCGATCTGTCGGTATCCGAAAAGATCGCGGCTTCGTTCAAGGCGAAATTCGGCGGCATCGAGGTGCGCGTCGAACGCACCGGCGCCGAGCGCGTGTTCCAGCGCATCGGCCAGGAATATGCCAGCAACGTGCACGCCGTCGATATCGCCAATTCCTCCGATGCCGCGCATCTCCTGGCATGGAAGCGGCAAGGCATCCTGCTGCCTTATGTGCCGGAGGACGTCGCCAGGCATTACAAGCCCGAGCATCGCGATCCCGACGGGACGTTTGCCGGCTTCCGCGCCACGCTGAGCCCGATCGCCTACAACACCAAACTGGTGAAGGCCGAAGACGCGCCGACGAGTTTCAAGGACCTGCTCGATCCCAAATGGAAGGGCAAGATCGTCAAGGCGCATCCCGGCTATAGCGGCACGATCCTGACCGCGACCTTCGAGATGGTTCGCGACATCGGCTGGGCGTATTACGAGCAGCTCGCGAAACAGAACATCATGCAGGTGCAATCGGCGACCGATCCGCCGAAGAAGCTGTCGCTCGGCGAGCGCAGCGTGATGGCCGACGGCACCGAGTACAATATCTTCCTGCTCAAGGAGGCCGGCCAGCCGGTCGAGGTGGTGTACCCCACCGAGGGCACGCCGTTCATCGTCGGACCCAACGGCATCTTCAAGGCGGCGCCGAATCCCAATGCGGCAAAGCTGTTCCAGAACTATTGCTTCACGCCGGACGCGCAGCGGATCATCATCGACGCCGGCGGCCTGCGGTCGCTGCATGCCCAGGTGAAGGAACATACCGGCCGCAAGCCGCTCGCGGACATCAAGCTGATGAAGGAAGACGCCGCGGGCGCCGAGGCCCAGAGCGAGGAGATCAAGGCGCGCTATCAGAAGATTTTCCGTGTGTAGGGCGGCGTCATTGCGAGCGCAGCGAAGCAATCCATCGCGCGGCATAACGGATAGATGGATTGCTTCGCTGCGCTCGCAATGACGAAGAGAGAAATCGAGATGACAAAAAACGTCTTAAACCGCCGCGACGTCATCAAGGGCTCGGCCGCGCTCGCGCTCGGCACCGTGTTCGCGTCACCGGTTCGCGCCCAGGCGCCGGAACCGGTCGCGATCAACCCCGGCCTGATCGAAGCGGCCAAGAAGGAAGGCAAGGTCGTCCTGTATTCCTCGATGGATCTGCCGGTCGGCGAGAAGCTCGGCAAGGCGTTCGAGGCGGCTTATCCCGGCATCAGTGTGCAGATCGAGCGCTCCGGCTCGGAGCGGCTGTTCTCGCGGGTCGACCAGGAATTCGCCAGCAACATCCGCGCCGCCGACATCATCAACACGTCGGACGCCTCGCACATCATCACCTGGAAGAAAAACGGCTGGCTGATGCCGTTCCTGCCGGAAGACGTTGCCAAACATTTTCCGGAAACCTATCGCGATCCCGACGGAATGTCCGCGACCTCGCGCATCTACTTGTCGTCGATCGCCTACAACACCAACCTCGTAAAGCCCGAGGACGCGCCGAAGAGCTATGCGGACCTGCTCGATCCGAAATGGGCGGGCAGGATGGTCAAGGCTCATCCGTCCTATAGCGGCACCATCATGACCGCGACCTTCCAGCTGGTGCGTGAGCTGGGCTGGGGCTATCTCGAAAAACTATCAAAGCAGCGCGTGATGCAGGTGCAATCCTCGACCGATCCACCAAAGAAGCTCGCGCTCGGCGAACGTGCTGTCATGGCCGACGGCAATGAGTACGGCGTCGTGCTTCTGAAGGAGGCCGGCCAGCCGGTCGAGCCGTTATATCCAACCGAGGGCACACCGACGATCTCGGGGCCGACTGCAATCTTCAAGACCGCACCCCATCCGAACGCGGCCAAACTGTTCCAGACCTGGCTCCACACGCGCGAGATCCAGCAATTCTTCGTCGACTACACCGCGCAATATTCGGCTCATCCGCAGGTGCAGTCGAAACCGGGACGCCGCAAGCTTTCCGACATCAAGCTGATGAAGGAAGACGCTGCGGGCGTCGAGGCGATGACGGAAGAGATAAAGACGAAGTATGCGAAGTTGTTTCGGGTGTGAGTTTGCGTAACCGTTCTCACCCCGTCATTCCGGGATGCGCCTCTTGGCGCAGGCCCGGAATCCATTGCGCCGCCTGCTCGCTGATGAATGGATTCCGGGCTCGCGTTACGCGCGCCCCGGAATGACGGAGAAAGTTTGTAATGACCCTCGCCACCGACACCGCACCCGCCAAAGCCAAACTCGACTGGACCAAACCTATCCTGTGGCTGTTCGCGGCTGTCATGATCGTGCTGATCGTGATGCCGATGTCGTGGCTGGCGGTGTATGCCTTCACCGACAAGGCGCGAAACCCGACGCTGCAGAATTTCATCAAGCTGTTCACCGATCCGGATTTTCTGGATCCCTTGCTGACCACCGCGATCATCGCGACCACGTCGGCGACGATCTGCTGCATCATCGCCGCCCCGATCGGCTGGCTGGTGTCGCGCACCGACATGCCGGGACGGCAGACCATCCGTGCGCTGGTCACCGCCTCGTTCGTGACGCCGCCGTTTCTCGGCGCGGTCGCCTGGGAATTGCTGGCCGCGCCCAACAGCGGGCTGTTGAACCAGCTCTATCGGTTCCTGACCGGAGCCGGATCGGACGCGCATCTCTTCAATATCTATTCGCTGACCGGCATCATCTTCGTGATCTCCTGCTACACGTTTCCGTTTGTGTTCGTGCTGGTCGCCAACGCGCTCGACAACATGCCGGGCGAGCTTGAGGACGCTTCCGCCATTCTGGGCGGCAAAGCGTGGACCACGGCGCGGCGCGTCACGATTCCCCTGGCGCTGCCCGCACTGGTCGCCGGCGCCTTGATCGCCTTCCTGCAGGCGATGACGCTGTTCGGATCGCCGGCGATCCTGGCGCTGCCGGCCGGCTTCCACACCATGACCACCAAGATCTGGAGCCTGTTCCAGTATCCGCCCAAGCCCGAACTCGCTGCGGCGGCCGCGGTGCCGCTGTTGCTCTTGACGATCCTGCTGCTGCAGGGCCAGAAATTCCTGCTCGGCCGCCGCGGCTATTCCGTCGTGGGCGGCAAATATGGCGCGCCGCGCCAGGTCGAAATGAAGGCTTGGCGCTGGGTAGCGCTGGCGTTCTGCCTGATCGTGCTGCTCAATCCCGTGTTCCTGCCCTATCTGGCGCTGCTCAACGCGGCATTCTCGCCGAACGCGACCACCTTGGTGACGCCAGCGACGGCGACGCTGCACAACATCGTGTTCGTGTTCACCGAACTGTCGTCGACCCAGCTCGCGCTCAAGAACACCGTGATCCTGGGCGCCTCGACGGCGACCATCGGCACGTTACTGGCGCTGGTCATCGCCTATGTCACGACGCGGCGCGTGATCTCGGGGCATCGCTTCCTCGGCTTTCTCGCCACCGCGCCGATCGCGGTGCCCGGCATCGTGCTCGGCGTCGGCCTGTTCCTGAGCTACACGCGGCCGCCCTTCGTGCTGTACGGCACGCTGTGGATCCTGCTGCTGGCCTTCCTCACCATCAACCTGCCGTCGGCCTATCAGCAATTGCAGGCGGCGTTCGCGACCATCCACCCCGAACTCGAAGACGCCAGCCGCATCCTCGGCGCGACGCGGCTGCAGTCGCTGCGCCAGATCACCGCGCCGTTGCTGCGTACCGGCGTAATCGCGACCTGGTGCTTCATCTTCATCGGCGTGATGCGCGAATTGTCGGCGGCGATCGTGCTGTTTACGTCGCAGACCAAGGTGCTGTCGGTGCTAATCTACGACCTCAACGAAAGCGGCGACCTCGCCGCGATCGCGGTGCTCGGCATCGCGATGCTGATCATCACCTTCGCGGTGGTGCTCGCCGTCAACCGCATCCCGGGCGGCAACGCCGCGGCACGGTTGAGGAATAGCTGACCGACAACGTCTGAGCAAAGCAATCCCGTCTGGCAATTGGCGCATTCGACCCGATATAATGCCCAACAGCCTCTTGCCGTCATTGCCGGGCTTGACCCGGCAATCCATCCGCTTGAGGACGCTTTCTTTTTGATGGATGCGCGGGTCAAGCCCGCGCATGACAACATAGCAATACCGACTGAAACGAGGATCGCTTGACCGAACCCACGACTAAAGGCCGTTCACTGCAGGCGCCGGTGGCGCCGCGCCGCCCGCATTCGTTCACCACCCACGGCATCACGGTGAGCGACGATTACGCGTGGCTGAAGGACGCCAAATGGCAGGAGGTACTGCGCGACCCCTCGATCCTCGACGCCGACATCAGGCAATATCTGGAAAGCGAGAACGACTACACCGAGAGCCTGCTCGGCCACACCGCGCCGCTCCAGAAAAAGCTGGTCGCGGAGATGCGTGGGCGCATCAAGGAAGACGATTCCAGCGTGCCGTCGCCGGACGGCCCGTTCGCCTATTTGCGGAAATTCCGCGAGGGCGGCCAGCACGAGATGTTCGGCCGTACCCCGCGCAATGGCGGCGACGTTGAGATCGTGCTCGACGGCGATGCGCTGGCGGCATCCCACAGCTATTTCAAGTTCGGCGGCGCGCGACATTCGCCTGACCACAAGCTGCAGGCCTGGAGCGCCGACACCAAGGGCTCGGAATATTTTTCGATTCGCGTGCGCGACTGGGGCAGCGGCAAGGACTTTGACGACCTCGTCGAGGAGACCGATGGCGGCGTGGTCTGGAGCACGGACGGACAAAGCTTCTTCTACGTCAAGCTCGACGACAACCACCGGCCGATGCAGGTGTGGCGACATCGCCTCGGCACCCGGCAGGCGGACGACACGCTGATCTATGAGGAGCAGGATTCCGGCTGGTTCACCCATCTGCATGAGAGCTCCAGCGGGCGCTTTTGCGTGATCGCCGGCGGCGACCATGAAACCTCCGAGCAGCGCCTGATCGATCTGGCGCATCCCGAGACGCCGCCGCGGCTGGTCGCGGCGCGCGAGGAAGGCGTGCAATATTCGATCGCCGATCGCGGCGGCGAACTGTTCATCCTCACCAACGCCAATGACGCGATCGACTTCAAGGTGATGACCGCGCCGCTGGCGGCGCCGGAGCGCGCCAACTGGCGCGATTTGATCCCGCATCGCGAGGGCATCTATGTGCTCGATGTCGAGCTTTACGCCGGCCATATGGTGCGGCTGGAGCGTGCCAACGCGCTGCCCGCGATCATCATCCGCGACCTTACATCGGGCGAAGAACACGCCATCGCCTTCGATGAAGCGGCCTATTCGCTCGACACCATGGGCGGCTATGAATTCGAAACCACGAACTTGCGGTTTTCCTATTCGTCGATGACGACGCCATCGGAAGTCTATGACTATGACATGGCGTCGCGGGAGCGGGTGCTGCGCAAGCGGCAGGAGATTCCGTCCGGCCACAAACCGGCCGACTACGTCACCACCCGCATCATGGCGACGGCGCATGACGGGGCGAAGGTGCCGGTCTCGATCCTGCACCGCAAGGATCTCGTGCGCGACGGCAACGCGCCGCTGCTGCTGTACGGCTACGGCTCCTACGGCATGGCGATGCCGGCCTCGTTCGCGGCCAACCGGCTGTCGCTGGTCGATCGCGGTTTTGTCTATGCCATCGCACATATCCGGGGCGGCGCCGACAAAGGCTGGGGCTGGTACCTCGACGGCAAGCGCGAGAAGAAGACCAATACGTTCGATGATTTTGCGGCGGCAGGCCGCGCCTTGATCGAGGCCAAATACACCAGCGCAAAGCGCATCGTCGGCCATGGCGGCAGCGCCGGCGGCATGCTGATGGGCGCGGTCGCCAACCGTGCCGGCGAATTGTTCGCCGGCATCGTCGCGGAAGTGCCGTTCGTCGACGTGCTGAATACGATGCTCGACGACACGTTGCCGCTGACGCCGCCGGAATGGCCGGAATGGGGCAACCCGATCGAGAGCGAAAAGGATTTTCGGACCATCCTGTCCTATTCGCCCTACGACAACATCGAAGCCAAGGACTATCCGCTGATCCTCGCGATGGGCGGACTGACCGATCCGCGCGTGACCTATTGGGAGCCGGCGAAATGGATCGCGCGGCTGCGCGCGACCATGAAGGGCGGCGGCCCGGTGCTGCTGCGGACCAACATGGGCGCCGGCCATGGCGGCGCGTCGGGGCGCTTCAACCGGCTGGATGAGGTCGCGATCGCCTATGCGTTCGCGCTGTGGGCGGTTGGATTGGCGGATAGAGCGGACGTTTAACATTCTCCCTCGCCCGCGCTTGCCGCGTCAGACCGTCGCCAGATCAGGTGGCGGCGGCCATGTGCGCAGCGCCATCTCGGCGATCTTGCGCACCTGCTCCCGCGTGGTTCCGCCAGCCGCCTGCACTGCCATGCCCTGCAGGATCGCGGAGAGGTAGGCCGCGAGATCGGCGGCGTCGGATCCCTCGGGTAGCTCGCCTTCGGCGATCGCCCGCTCGAAGCGCTCGCGCAAATCCTGTTCGCCCTTGGCGCGGCGCGCCACCAATTCCTGCTTGATGGACTCGGCGGCATCGCCGCAGGTCAGCGCGCCCTGCACCGCCAGACATCCCGGCGGGTGGTCGGGACCGGTGACCGCGTCGGCGCTTTCATAGAGCATGTGCTCCACCACGGCGCGGATGTTCGGCTTGGCCAACGCGACCTGAAAGTAACCGCCGGGGCCGTCGACATATTTGTCGAGCGCCTTGCGAAACAGCTCTTCCTTGTTGCCGAACGCGGCATAGAGGCTCGGCTTGGTGATCCCCATGGTTTCGGTGAGATCCGCGATCGACGCGCCTTCATAGCCTTTGCTCCAGAACACCTGGAGCGCCAGGTCGAGCGCCTTGTCGACATCGAATTCGCGGGGCCGTCCCATGGCCATGATGGGGTCCTCCTCCAATTTCCTACCGATCGTTAGATAAGTGACTTGACAGGGGATGTCGATGGCCCATCTATACCGAGCGTTATGAATGTGTGCGCTGCAACGTAGACGGGGATCGGGTGTCGTGCCCGCTCCCGTCTCAAATCGGGGAACAGCGCCGAATGTCTGGGGTCATCATGAAAAATATTATAAAAAACAAACGCTTGATTGGAACCGGGCTGGTGCTGGCCGCCTTGGCCATCGCCGCCGGGGCAACTTTCCTGAGCGGTCGCGGCGGTAGCGCGCAGGCCGAGGCAGCCGCAGCAGCCCCGGCGGCGCTGCCGGTCTCGGTCTCCGTCGTGGCACCCCGGCAGACCGTCCCTTGGGACGAGTTTTCCGGCCGGCTTGAAGCCGTCGAGCGGGTCGAAATCCGCTCCCGCGTCGCAGGCGCGATCCAGGAAATTCACTTTACGGAGGGCGCGCTGGTCAAACAGGGAGACCTGTTGATCCTGATCGATCCGTCGCTCTACGCAGCCGATGTGGCGCGCGCCGAAGGCCAGGTCGCCGCGGCCAAGGCGCGCCTGATCCTCACCAAGAGCGATTTCGAGCGCGGCCAGCAATTGACGGATTCGCGCACGATCTCGCAGCGGGATTTTGACGGTCGCGTCAACGCCTACCGCGAAGCCGAAGCCAATCTGAAGGCGGCCGAGGCGACGCTGCAAACGGCAAAGCTCAATCTCGGCTATACCGAAGTGCGGGCCCCGGTCACAGGTCGGGTCGGCAAGCTCGAGATCACCGTCGGCAATCTGATCGCCGCCGGACCCGGAACGCCGGTGCTGACCACGCTGGTGTCGGTCAATCCAATTTACGCCAGCTTCAATGCCGATGAGCAGGTGGTGACGCGGGCGTTGCGGACGCTGGCGGATGAATCGACGCCATCAGAGATCGGGCGCATCCCGGTGCAGATGGGGACCGGCACCTCCGATGGCACGCCCTACAAGGGCCGGATGCAGCTGATCGACAACCAGGTCGATGCGCGCAGCGGCACGGTGCGCGTGCGCGCGGTATTCGACAACGCCGATGGACGCCTGATGCCCGGCCAGTTCGCGCGGCTGCTGATGGGACAACCCAAAGCCGAGCCGGTGTTGCTGATCAGCGAGCGCGCCGTCGGTACCGACCAGAACAAGAAATTCGTGATGGTCGTCGACAAGGACAGCAAGGCGGAATATCGCGAAGTTGCGCTCGGCGTATCGATCGACGGCATGCGCGTGGTGACCGGCGGACTGCAGGCCGGCGAGCGCATTGTGGTCAAGGGACTGCAGCGCGTGCGTCCCGGTGCGCTGGTCGCGCCCGAGGTCGTCGCGATGGGATTTGCTTCTCCTGCGACCGAGCTGGCGCAGCGTTAGCCATCTGATCCCGGTGCTCTTACGAGAGCACCGGGCAATATCAAAAAAGCAACAGAGTGAAACAGTGGGGTCGATCACGGTCGGCCGCGCCGGGACCCTTGCGCTTCGTAGCGCCGATATCAGCGAGACAATGTCATGAACTTTTCCAGATTCTTCATCGATCGACCGATTTTTGCGGGCGTGCTGTCGACGCTGATTTTCGTGGCGGGCCTGCTGTCGCTGCCGGCGTTGCCGATCTCGGAATATCCGGAAGTCGCGCCGCCGACGGTGGTGGTGCGCGCGCAATATCCGGGCGCCAACCCCAAGGTGATCGCGGAGACGGTATCGACGCCGATCGAGGAGCAGATCAACGGGGTCGAAGGCATGCTCTATATGAGCAGCCAGGCCACGACGGACGGATTGATGACGCTCAACGTCACGTTCCGGCTCGGCACCGATCCCGACAAGGCACAGCAACTGGTGCAGAACCGCGTGGCGCAGGCCGAGCCGCGGCTGCCCGCCGAAGTCCGCACCCTCGGCATCACCACGATCAAGAGCGCGCCTGACCTCACCATGGTGGTGCATTTGCTGTCGCCGAACGGCCGCTACGACATGACCTATTTGCGCAACTATGCCGTGCTCAACGTCAAGGATCGGCTGGCGCGCATCGAAGGTGTCGGCCAGGTACAGTTGTTCGGTTCCGGCGACTATTCGATGCGGGTCTGGCTCGATCCGCAGAAGGTGGCCGAGCGCGGGCTGTCGGCTTCCGACGTGGTGCGCGAGATCCGGGCCCAGAACGTGCAGGCCGCCGCCGGCGTGGTCGGCGCGTCGCCGAGCGAAGTCGGGCTCAATCTGCAGCTTTCCATCAACGCGCAGGGACGGCTGCAAACCGAGGAGGAGTTCGGCGAAATCATCGTCAAGAACGGCGCCAATGGCGAAGTCACGCGGCTGCGCGACATCGCCCGGATCGAGCTCGGTGCCGCGGACTATTCGCTGCGCTCGCTGCTGGACAACAAGTCCGCGGTCGCGGTGCCGATCTTCCAGTCGCCGGGCTCCAATGCGATCCAGATTTCCGACACCGTCCGCAAGATGATGGTCGAGCTGAAGGCGAACATGCCCGACGGCATGGATTACAGCATCGTCTATGACCCCACGCAATTCGTTCGCGCCTCGATCGAGGCGGTGGTGCACACGCTGTTGGAAGCCGTTGCCCTCGTGGTGCTGGTGGTCATCCTGTTCCTGCAGACATGGCGTGCGTCGATCATTCCGCTGATCGCGGTGCCGGTTTCCATCATCGGCACCTTTGCCGTCATGCATGTGTTCGGTTTCTCGATCAACGCGTTGACCCTGTTCGGGCTGGTGCTGGCGATCGGTATCGTCGTCGATGACGCCATCGTCGTGGTCGAGAACGTCGAGCGCAACATCGAGCAGGGGCTGACGCCAAAGGAAGCGGCGTACCAGGCGATGCAGGAAGTCACCGGACCGATCATCGCCATCGCACTGGTGCTGATCGCGGTGTTCGTGCCGTTGGCGTTCATTACGGGATTGACCGGCCAGTTCTACAAGCAGTTCGCGCTGACGGTGGCGATCTCGACGGTGATTTCGGCGTTTAATTCGCTGACGCTGTCGCCGGCGCTGGCGGCGGTGCTGCTGAAATCGCACGATGCGCCAAAGGACGCGCTGACCCGTGGCATGGACCGCGTGCTCGGCTGGTTCTTTCAACGCTTCAACCGCTTTTTCCGCCGTAGTTCCGAGGCCTATGGCGGCGGCGTCAAGCGCGTGATCTCGCGGCGCGCGATCGTGATGGTCGCCTATGTCGCGCTGATCGGCGTCACTTATGGGCTGTTCAAGGCGGTGCCAGGCGGCTTTGTGCCCGGCCAGGACAAGCAGTACCTAGTCGGCTTCGCGCAACTGCCTGACGGCGCGACGCTGGACCGCACTGAAGAGGTGATCCGTCGCATGGGCGATATCGCCTTGAAGCTGCCGGGCGTCGAAAGCGCCGTGGCGTTTCCCGGTCTGTCGATCAACGGTTTTACCAACAGCTCGAATTCGGGAATCGTGTTCGTTACTTTGAAGCCTTTTGAAGAACGCAAGGCCGCCAATCTCAGCGCGGGCGCGATCGCCGGCCAGCTCAACGGCAAGTTTTCTGCGATCCAGGAAGCCTTCATTGCCATGTTCCCGCCGCCGCCGGTGGCGGGCTTAGGCACCATCGGCGGCTTCAAGCTGCAGATCGAGGATCGCGCCGGGCTCGGCTATGAGGCGCTCAACGACGCCACCAAGGCGTTCATCGCGAAGGCCAGCGCTGCGCCGCAACTGGCGGGATTGTTCTCCAGCTATCAGGTCAACGTGCCGCAGCTTTATGCCGATATCGATCGCACCCGGGCGCGGCAGCTCAGCGTGCCCGTCACCAGCGTGTTTGAAACCATGCAGATCTATCTCGGCTCGCTCTACGTCAACGACTTCAACAAGTTCGGCCGCACCTATTCGGTGCGGGTGCAGGCGGACGCAAAATTTCGCGCCCGCGCCGACGACGTCGGGCTGCTGAAGGTGCGCTCCGACACCGGCGAGATGGTGCCGCTATCGGCGCTGCTGAAAATCAAGGAGAGCGCCGGGCCGGAACGCGCTATGCGATACAACGGCTTCCTCACCGCCGACCTCAATGGCGGTGCGGCGCCCGGCTATTCAACCGGGCAGGCTCAGGCAGCGGTGGAGAAGATCGCTGCAGAGACCTTTCCGAAGGGCATCGCGTTCGAGTGGACCGACCTGACCTATCAGGAAATCATTGCCGGCAATTCGTCGCTGATCGTGTTTCCGGTGGCGCTGCTGCTGGTATTCCTGGTGCTCGCCGCCCAGTATGAAAGCCTGACCCTGCCATTGTCGATCATCATGATCGTGCCGATGGGTCTGCTGGCGGCGATGCTCGGCGTCTGGCTGACCAAGGGCGACAACAACGTGTTCACGCAGATCGGGTTGATCGTGCTGGTGGGACTGTCGGCCAAGAATGCCATCCTGATCGTGGAGTTCGCGCGCGAGCTGGAATTCGCCGGACGTACGCCCGTGCAAGCCGCGATCGAAGCCAGCCGCTTGCGGCTGCGGCCGATCCTGATGACCTCGCTGGCCTTCATCATGGGCGTCGTGCCGCTGGTGATCTCCACCGGCGCAGGTTCCGAGATGCGTCATGCCATGGGGGTTGCGGTGTTTTCAGGCATGATCGGCGTCACGGCGTTCGGCATCTTCTTTACGCCGATGTTCTACGTGCTGCTGCGCGCCTTGGCCGGCAACCGGCCGCTGACGCAGCATGGCGAGGCATCGGTGGGAAATATCGCGCGCCATCCGGCGGAATGAGAGGATGAATTCCTCCCTCGCCCCGCTCTTGCGGGGAGAGGGTTGGGGTGAGGGGCTCTATCCGCGAATACTGAAAGTGCGGTGAGGGCGGTACCCCCTCACCCGGATCGCAAGAGCGATCCGACCTCTCCCCGCAAGCGGGGAGAGGTTAAGAAGGCACCGCCCGCAATTCTTACGGCAGCGTGTAAGCCGTCTTCACCGTCGTATAAAACTCCGCCGCATAACGCCCTTGTTCGCGGGCGCCGAAGCTGGAGCCTTTTCGGCCGCCGAACGGCACGTGGTAATCGACGCCCGCGATCGGCAGATTGACCATCACCATGCCGGCTTCGGAATTGCGCTTGTAGTCGCTGGCGTATTTCAGGCTGGTGGTGCAAATGCCGGACGACAGGCCGAAGTCGGTGTCGTTCGCGGTCGCCAGGGCTTCGGCATAGTCCTTGACCCTGATGACCGCGGCCACCGGTCCAAAGATTTCCTCGCGCGCGATCCGCATGGTGTTGCTCACATCGGTGAACAGCGCCGGCTGCAGATAGAAGCCGGGCGCATCGCGGTTGAGGCGCTCGCCACCGAACGCGAGTTTTGCACCCTCATCCTTGCCGATCGAAATATATTTGAGGTCCTGATCGAGCTGGCTCTGATCGACGACCGGGCCGATATCGGTCCCGGCCTTGACGGCGTCGTCAATCTTCAGGCCACGCATCCGCTCGATCAGGGCCTCGACGAATTTGTCGTGGATCCCTGATGTGACGATCAGGCGCGAAGCGGCGGTGCAGCGCTGGCCGGTGGAAAAGAACGCGCTATTGGCGGCGCATTCCACCGCGACTTTCAGGTCTGCATCATCAAGAACGACCAGCGGATTCTTGCCGCCCATCTCGAGCTGAAACTTCTTCATCGGCCGCGAGGCGATGCAGGCCGCGGCAACCTTTTGGCCGGTGGAGACCGAGCCGGTGAAGCTGATGGCCGCGACATCAGGATGTTCGAGCAGGACGGCGCCAACTTCCGAGCCGCGTCCAAGCACGAGGTTGAGCACGCCCTTGGGCAAACCGGCACGGTGCAGGATATCGACCAGCGCCCACGACGAGCCCGGCACGAGGTCGGCGGGCTTGATCACCACGGTGTTGCCATAGGCCAGCGCCGGCGCGATCTTCCAGGCCGGTATCGCGATCGGGAAATTCCACGGCGTGATCAGGCCGACGACACCGAGCGCTTCGCGCGTGATCTCGATGTCGATGCCGGGACGCACCGAGGCGAGCTTCTCGCCCGCCATCCGCAGGCATTCGCCGGCAAAGAACGCAAAGATCTGCCCGGCGCGCGCGACTTCACCGATGCCCTCCGGCAGTGTCTTGCCTTCCTCACGCGACAGCAGCCGGCCCAGTTCGTCCTTGCGCGCGAGGATTTCGTCCGACGCCTTCTTCAGGATGTCGTAGCGCACTTGCGGCGTCGATCGCGACCAGGCCGGGAATGCGGCCTTTGCAGCTGATATCGCGGCCTCGGCCTGCGCGCGCGTGCCGCGCACCGCCTGGCCGACAATGTCCTTGGTATCGGATGGATTGACGTTGGGCGCGCGGGCGCCATCGGACAGCCATTCGCCGTCGATCAGATTGTTGAACATCAGCATGATGTGGACTCACTGTTGGAGAAAAAAGCGTTGGTGCCAGCCGGCGGCATATTACCGCCCGTTGGCCTTGCGCCAAGCCGCAAAATCCTTCGGCGTCTGCTCGTCGGTTGCCGGATAGAGGCCGAGGATCGATCGGCCCTTGCGCACTTCTTCGGTAACAAAATCCTCGAACGCCGTCATCTCGACCGCCTCGTCGGCGATTTCGTCGGCAAGATGCGCGGGAATCACGATCACGCCGTCGCTGTCGCCGAGAATGACGTCGCCGGGGAACACCGGCGCGTCGCCGCAGCCGATCGGCACGTTGATCTCGATCGCCTGGTGCAGCGTCAGGTTGGTCGGCGCGCTCGGCCGCTGGTGGTAGGCGGGAAAGCCGAGCGCGGCGATTTCGGCCGAGTCGCGAAAGCCGCCATCGGTGATGACACCGGCCGCGCCGCGCTTCATCAGCCGCGTCACCAGGATGGCGCCGGCCGAAGCCGCGCGCGCGTCCTTGCGGCTGTCCATCACAAGTACCGCGCCGGGCGGGCAGTCCTCGATCGCCTTGCGTTGCGGATGGGCACGGTCGCGGAACACCTCGATCTTGTTGAGGTCCTCGCGCGCCGGCATGTAGCGCAGCGTGAAGGCTTCCCCGACCAGCACCGGCTGATTTGGCCCGAGCGGATGCACATCCTGGATCATCTGAATGCGGAAGCCGCGCTTGAACAGCGCGGTGGCGACGGTGGCGGTGGAGACGGTTTTGAGTTTGTTGCGGGTGGCGTCGCTCAGTTTTGTCATGTTGTTCTATCCCAGTTTATTCCGTCATTCCGGGATGGTGCGTTAGCACCAGACCCGGAATCTCGAGATTCCGGGTTCGCACTTCGTGCGCCCCGGAATGACGGTGGTAATTACTTACACCGCGCCATGCGCTTCCACGTAAAGCGCGTACACGGAGTGGCTGCTCGTCATATAGAGGCGGTTGTTCTTCGGGCCGCCGAAACAGAGGTTGGCGCAACGCTCCGGCAGCCGGATGAAGGCGAGCGGCTTGCCCGCCGAGTTGAACACCATCACGCCATCGAGGTCTTCCGACTTGCCCTTCAGCTGATACACCTTGCGGCCGCCAACGTCAGCGGGATCCGGCTGCAACGCGCCGTTGCTGCCCCAGCCGCACCACAGATTGCCGTCGCGATCGACCCGGAAGCCGTCGAGCGCGCCCTGATCGGCGGCGTCGATCAGCTTGGTGCGGCTGCCGAGCGTGCCGTCGGCGTTGACGTCATAGGCCCAGATGCTGCGGTTGGGCGAACCCTTCCACTCGACGACGTAAAGCTTCTTCTCATCGGGCGAGAACGCCAGGCCGTTGGGATTGACGATGTCGGTGATGACGGCCGATATCTTGCCGTCCTTGGCGATGCGGTAGACGTTGGTGGTGGCCTGTTCGGGCTTTTCCTTCTTGCCCTCCCACTCGCCATTGATGCCGAACAAGGGATCGGTGAACCAGATGCTGTCGTCGGACTTGACCACGACGTCGTTCGGCGCGTTCAACCGCTTGCCTTCGAACTTGTCGGCGAGCACCGTGATCTTGCCGTCCTTCTCGGTGCGGGTGACGCGGCGGGTCACCGAATGCTCGCAGGTGACGAGGCGGCCCTGGCGGTCGCGTGTGTTGCCGTTGGCATAGTTGGCGTTAGCGCGGAAGACGCTGGTCTGGTTGGTCTTCTCGTCGAACTTCATAATGCGATTATTGGGGATGTCACTCCACAGGAGATAGCCGCCCTCGGGAAAATAGGCCGGCCCTTCGGCCCAGCGGAAACCGGTCGCGATCTGCTCGACGGTCGAGGAATAGATCCGGTATTTTGTGAAGCTCGGATCGAGGATTTGCACCGACGGATCGGGATAGCGCTGGTTCATCGTGAACGGGAATGACTGCGCGCCGGCGGCACGCGAGAGAAGCGTGGTGGCCGCGGTGGCGCCGGCTGCGGCGAGGATGTTGCGTCGTGTGATGCTCATGGGTGGTCCTCCCTGGGATGTTTTTGTATGGTCCTTGTTCTTCGTTATCCACGTCATTGCGAGAAGCAAAGCGACGAAGCAATCCATTCTTCCTTTTGTGCCGAGAGATGGATTGCTTCGCTTCGCTCGCACTGACGATTGCGCTAGTAAATCGACGGCTCCCCTACCGGCTTGCCAAAGCCGGTCTCCAGGAAATCGAAATCGCAGCCTTCGTTGGCCTGCTTGATGTGCCTGGTGAACATCCAGCCATAGCCGCGCTCGAACCGGCGCTCCGGCGCTTTCCATTCGGCGCGGCGCTTTGCAAGTTCCGCCTCCGGCACATCGAGGTTGATGGTGCGGGCGTTGACGTCGAGCGTGATGCGGTCACCATTCTTGACCAGCGCCAGCGGGCCGCCGATATAGGATTCCGGCGACACATGCAGGATGCAGGCGCCGTAGCTGGTGCCGCTCATGCGCGCATCCGACAGCCGCACCATGTCGCGCACGCCCTGCTTCACCAGTTTTGTGGGGATCGGCAGCATGCCCCATTCCGGCATGCCGGGACCGCCTTGCGGCCCGGCATTGCGCAGGATCAGGACGTGATCCGCGGTCACATCGAGATCGGGATCGTCGATCGCTTTCTTCATCGAGGGGTAGTCGTCGAACACCAGCGCCGGCCCCGTGTGCTTGAGAAAACGCCGCTCGCAGGCGGAGGGTTTTATCACGCAGCCATCTGGCGCAAGATTGCCCTTGAGCACCGCGAGCGCGCCTTCGGCATAGATCGGGTCGTTCACGGTGCGGATGACGTCGTCGTTGTAAACTTCGGCGCGCGCGATGTTCTCGCCGAGCGTCTGGCCGGTCACGGTCATGACGTCGAGATGCAGATGCTCCCTGATGCGGCTCATCAGGCCCGGCAATCCGCCGGCATAGAAGAAATCCTCCATCAGATATTTGTCGCCGCTCGGACGCACATTGGCGATCACGGGCACCTTGCGGCTGGCGATCTCGAAATCGTCGAGCCCGATATCCTGACCGGCGCGGCGGGCCTGCGCGATCAGATGGATGATTGCATTGGTCGAGCAGCCCATCGCCATCGCCACCGTGATCGCGTTCTCGAAGGCCCTGCGGGTCTGGATCTTGTTCGGCGTCAGATCCTCCCACACCATCTCGACGATGCGGCGGCCGCATTCCGAGGCCATGCGGATGTGGCCGGCGTCGGCGGCCGGGATCGAGGATGCACCCGGCAGGGTCATGCCGATCGACTCGGCGATCGCGGTCATGGTCGAGGCGGTGCCCATGGTCATGCAGGTGCCGTAGCTGCGGGCGATGCCGGCCTCGACATCGACCCAATCCTTGTCGGAGATTTTGCCGGCGCGCCGCTCGTCCCAGAATTTCCAGGCGTCCGAGCCGGAGCCCAGGGTCTTGCCCTTCCAGTTGCCGCGCAGCATCGGCCCGGCCGGAAGATAGATCGTCGGCAGGCCCATGCTGGTGGCGCCGAGCAGAAGGCCTGGCGTGGTCTTGTCACAGCCGCCCATCAGCACGACGCCGTCGACGGGATGGCCGCGCAACAATTCCTCCGCGTCCATCGCCAGCATGTTGCGATAGAGCATCGTGGTCGGCTTCAGGAACGATTCCGACAGCGACAGCGCCGGCAGCTCCATCGGAAAACCGCCCGCCATCAGGATGCCGCGCTTGACGTCGTCGACGCGGGACTTGAAATGCATGTGGCAGGGCTGCGCGTCCGACCAGGTGTTGAGAATCGCAATGACGGGGCGGCCCTTCCACTCCTCCGGCGCGTAGCCCATCTGCATCGCGCGTGACCTGTGGCCGAAGGCGCGAAGGTCGTCGGGCGCGAACCAGCGCGCGCTGCGAAGCTGGTCGGGGGTCTTGCTTTTGCTGCTCATGATTGAGTACCCCATTTCTGGACGGTGTTGCGCTCGATAGTGCGGAAGATCAGGTTTTCCACGATCAAGCCAATGATGATCACCGTCAACAGGCCGGCGAAGACAGCAGGTATGTCAAGCAGGTTGCGGTTTTCGAAGATGAACCAGCCGAGCCCGCCCTGGCCGGATGAGACGCCGAACACCAGTTCGGCGGCAATCAGCGTGCGCCAGGCGAACGCCCAGCCGATCTTCAGGCCGGTCAGGATCGAGCCGAACGCCGCCGGAATCAGGATGCGCGCCACGTAAGGCAGCCCGCGCAGGCCGTAATTGCGGCCGACCATCCGCAGCGTGTTCGACACGCTCTTGAAGCCGGAATGGGTGTTGAGCGCCACCGGCCACAACACCGAATGGATCAGCACGAAGACGAGGCTGCCATTGCCGAGCCCGAACCAGATCAGCGCCAGCGGCAGCAGCGCGATCGCCGGCAGCGGGTTGAACATCGCCGTGACGGTTTCGAGGAAATCCGTGCCGATGCGGGTGGAGATCGCCAGAATGGTGAAGATCGCGGCGAGGATGATGCCGGCGCTGTAGCCCATGAACAGCACCTTCAGCGACGCCCAGGCGCGCAGCGGAATGGTGCCGTCACGCACCTTCTCGAACATCGTGACAATGGTGTCATGAAAGGTCGGGAACAGCAGCGGATTGTCCAGATAAGTGCCGTAGACTTCCCAGACCACCGCGAGGAAGAGGATGATCACGGCTTTGCGGACGAAGCCGTCGTTCCACAGCAGTTCGAGCACTGAAAGCTTGCGCTCAACCTCTACCGACGCGGCTGCGGCGGAGGTGTCGCGCATCAGAATTTTCGCTTCGCCCATCGCGTGTCCTTCTTAGTGTACCGCGGCGGCTTCGTTGTCCGCGCTCGAAAACAGCAGATCGTGAATCTGCTTTTCGAGCCGGGCGGCGCTGCCGTCCTCGCTGGAGACCTGATCGACGTCGATGATTTCGGCCTTGACCCGCCCGGGATGCGGCGACAGCAGCAGGATGCGGTTACCGATCTTGATCGCTTCTGCGATCGAATGGGTGACGAACAGCACGGTGAACTTGGTTTCCGACCAGAGCTGCAGCAATTCGTCCTGGCAGGTGCGCCGGGTCAGCGCGTCCAGCGCAGCGAACGGCTCGTCCATCAACAGGATGTCCGGCTCCATTGCCATGCCGCGCGCGATCGCGACGCGCTGCTTCATGCCGCCCGACAGCGTATGCGGATAGGAATCGACGACGCGGGTGAGGCTGACCTTCTCGATGTAGGCGCGGGCGCGAACCTCGGCCTCCTTGCGCGGCAGCCGCCGCGTCATCAGAAGCGGGAACATGACGTTTTCCAGCACCGTCTTCCACGGCAGCAACTGATCGAACTCCTGGAAGATCATCATCCGATCGGCGCCGGGCTCCGTGATCTCGCGGCCCGAGATCCGCATCTTGCCTTCGCTCGGCGTCATGTAGCCACCGACCGCCTTCAGCAAGGTCGACTTGCCGCAACCGGAGGGACCGAGCAGCACGAAACGATCGGAACGATCGACCGTGAAACTGACCCGCTCGGTCGCGGTCACCACCGCGCTCGAAGTCTTGTAGCGCAGCGTTACGTCGCTGACGTCGAGAAGCGCCGTCATCGCCTCAGTTGCCCTTCAGGTCATGCGCCATCGGCAGGTAGTACTCGGTCCATGCCTTGGGCCGGGTCTTCAGTGTGCCGGTCTTGAACAGATGGGCGGCGAATTTCATGGTGCCCTGCGGCTGCAGGTTCCACTCCATCATGCCGGGCTCCTTGAGCCAGGCCAGCAGATCCTCGACGCTGGTCTTGTCGCCGGTGACTTCCTTGTAGATTTCGACGGCTGCCTTGGTATCGCTCCGGATCAGATCCTGCGCTTCCTTGGTGGCGTCGCGCACCGCCTGGACGATCTTCGGATTGGCGTCGGCGAATTTGGTGGTCGTGAAGAACTGCGCCTGGCTCAGCGGCCCGCCCATCACGTCGGGCGACGACAGCACGACATGCGCGCCGGCCACGTTCTTCAGTTCGAGGAACGTAAACGGCGGGATCGCAAAATGGTTGCGAACCTCGTGCTGGGCGTTGGTCATCGCCACATAGGCGTCGGGATGACCGAGCTGCACGGTGTTGGGATCTAGCTTCGACCATTGATCGGCGCCAAACAGTTCGGCGGCTGCGATCTGCAGCACGATGGCCTGGGTCGAGACCTTGACGGTCGGCACCGCGATCTTGTCGTTGGGGCCGATATCTTTCAGCGATTTGATATGGGCGTCGCGGCTGATCAGCGTCATCGGCTGCGCGGAGGTGGCGACGATACCCTTGACGCCGCCGCGGGTACGATCCCACAGCAGCAGCAGATTGCCGGTGCCGGTGTTGAGAATGTCGACGCCGCCGGCAAGCAGCGCGTCGGTCTGCGCACCGCCGCCGCTCAGATTGATCCATTTGGTTGACACGCCGGGCACGCCGAGCGCCGCGGCGTGCTTTTCGATCAGCTTCTGCTTTTCCATGATGTGCGACGGCATGTAGAAAATGCCGGGCTGCCGCGACAGCGCGATCTCGCTCTTCTGTTGCGCCAGCGCGGGCGCGCCCGACAGCGCAATTCCGAGTGCCGCGATTGCGCCTGCAGCGGCGCGCCACATCATGCTCTTCATCGTTGTTTCCTCCGGCGGTCTCTACGCATTGACGCCCTAAACGAGATGCACTAATATATTAGTGTATTTGAGGCAAGCACCTTCTGAAAGGACCGTTGTTCCGATGGGTCCAACGCCAATCGCCGCCCGCCGCGCCGCACCGCGTTCCCCCGAGCGGCTCGATCGCGACCGGCAGGCTGCGCCCCAGGTATTCGAGCGTCTGCGCGGCATGATCATTTCGCTGGAGCTGCCGCCGGGATCGCCGCTGTCGCGGGCCGCTTTGGCCGGGCAGTTCGGAATCAGTTCGACGCCGATCCGCGACGCCCTGATGCGACTGGAGGAGGAAGGCCTGGTCGACGTGTTCCCGCAATATGCGACCGTGGTCAGCCGGGTCGATGTGCGATTGGCCCAGCAGGCGCATTTCTTGCGGCAGGCGGTCGAGCTGGAGATCGTGCGCGGGCTGGCGATCAGCCATGACGAAGCGTTCGTCGCCGAGCTGAATGGAACAATCGTGCGCCAACAGCAATTCGCCAAGGCCGGCGAGTTCGAGAAGTTCATGGCCGCCGACAATGAATTCCACGCCCAGCTCTATACGGCGGCCGACAAGCAGGACATCTGGACGCTGGTGAAGAGCCGCAGCGGCCATATCGACCGGCTGCGCCGGCTGCATCTGCCCTCCCCCGGCAAGGCGCAGGACATCGTGCGGCACCACAGGCTGATCGCCAAGGCGATCGACGCCGGCGATCCGGACGGGGCGCAGAAGCATCTGCGCACCCATCTGTCGGGGACGCTCAGCGAACTCGCCCAGATCCGGGCGCGGTATCCGGAATATCTGAGCGACTGAACACCGCAAATTAACCGCGCCATCAGAACGAATCGGCTCGGTTGCGGCGGCAATTGTACGCTGTCCACCCGACAACAGGCGGATATGCGGTTTTCGGCAGGAACATCTGCAGCCGGGAAACCGTTGCAGGAGAACAAGGTTTCAGCGAAAATCGCAACCTGCCGTTGACCTGATTCCAGCGGGCGCCCGGAGAACCTTCTTTTGGCAAGAATATTGATTGTAGACGACGATACCGCGGTTCAGGCCACGGTCCGCCTGTTGCTCGAGCGCGCAGGCCATAGCGTGGTCACCGCCGGTGACGGCCGTAAGGGGCTTGCGCTGTTCGAAAAGGAAGATTTCGATCTGCTGTTTCTCGACATCTTCATGCCGGGAATGGACGGGTTCGAGACCATGCGGCTGGTTCACCAGCTGCGGCCACTGATCCCGATCGTCGTGATCTCGGGACGGCCGATATCTTCCGAAGAAGGTGGCGCCCCCGACTTCCTGACCATGGCGACCAAGCTTGGCGCCGTCTCCAGTCTGCAGAAACCGTTCAAGCCGGCGGCCCTGCTGGCGACGGTCACGAGCTGCCTGGAGGCCGCCAAACGCCTGTCATCAAGTTCATCCCATGCCCCTGGCGGAGTTGCTTCCTGCCCGTAATGCGAAATAGCATTGCCGGGTTCGCCCAGCCGCTTGCTCGGGATGAACGGGAGGGCGATCGAATCAAAAGATGACGCTCACAACCAGGCTTGCCATCGCCATGATTGCGTTGGTCGCGCTCGCGGTTTCCGCGGTCGGCTGGCTGAGCTATCGCAGCCTGGAGCAAGCGCTGCTGCTGCGCGCCCGCGACCGCATCGAGACGCATTCGCGGCAGGTGGCGACCGACCTCGAATATTACACGGCCAGTGCGACCGGAGACGTCGCGAGCTTTCGTTCGGCGGCGGCGTTGCGGGGACTGGTCCACGCCCGAAGGGCGGGCGGCATCGATCCGGTGGATGGCGTCTCGGAAAAAACGTGGCGGGACCGGATAGCAACCCGCTTTGCGGCGGAGCTCGAAGCCAAGCCCACCTATGCGATGTTGCGGATCTTCAGCTTTGATGACGACGGCCGTGAGGTTGTCCGCGTCGACCGGATGGGAGCAAACGATGCGGTTCGGATCGTTCCCGAAGAGGGACTGCAGAAGCGAAGCAACCGAAACTATTTCACCGAAACGCTCGCGCTCGGGCCCGGACAAATCTACGTTTCGCCGCTCGATCTGGGACGCCGCGACGGATTGATCGAGGAGAAGCACAGGCCGACGATTCGGATCGCGACGCCGCTCTTCGCCGATGACGGCAAGCTGTTCGGCATTTTCATGATCAATGTCGATATGCGGCGGGCATTCGACCGCGTGCGGTCGTCGGTGTTGCCGGGCGAGACGATCTACGTCGTCAACCGGCAGGGCGATTATCTCATTCATCCCGACCATTCACGCGAGTTCGGCACGCTGATCGGCACGCCCAACGACTGGAAAGCCGACTTTCCGCAACTGGCGGCACAGGCAGGGGCAACCCGGGGCATCGCCGAAATCGTCCCGGATCATGCTGCCCGCTCGGGCGGGATAGCTCTCGCCCCTGCCCTTCTGGCTGGTACCGAATGGGTTGGCGTGATCGAAACCACCCCCAACGCCGTGATCATGGCGCCGGCCGCCAGCATCAGGAACACCTCCCTCCTGGTCGGAACGATCGCCGTGCTATGCGCGGCAGTGCTGGCCCTGCTGATCGCGAGGTCGCTGACCCGGCCGATCGTTCGCCTGACCGCCGCCGTACAGGGCGCCGCCCGGAACGGGAAAATCGCCGTTCCGGTTGACGCTCGCGGCGAGACCGGCGTGCTGGCGCGTGCGTTCGCTGACGTGATCGAGGAGGTCAACGAGAAGACCGCAGCACTGCAGCAGGAGGTTCAGGAGCATCGCCGCACCATCGCGGCGCGCGACCACCACGCCGAGCGCGAGCGCCTGTTCAGCGCGGCGGTCGAGTCATCCAACGATGCGATCATCACGACGTCGCTCGACGGCACGATCACCGGCTGGAACTCTGCCGCGGAACGATTGTACGGATACAGTGCCGCGGAAGCGGCAGGCAAGAACATCGCGATCCTGATGCCCGCCGGCCGGCTGCCCGAAGTGCAGGATATCCTGCGCCGGATCGGCTGGGGCGAAAGCATCGAGCACAACGAAACCACGCGCCTTCGCAAGGACGGCACGCCGATCGAGGTTTCGCTCAGCATTTCGCCGATCAAGGCGCCCTCGGGCGCGACCATCGGCATATCGAAGGTTGCCCGCGACATTACCGACAGCAACAAGACCCGGCTGGAGCTGCGCCAACAGGCCGAGGAGCTTCGCCGCGTCTTCGAGACTTCGCAGGATCTGATCATGGTGACGGATTCACGGGGATCCGTGGTCCAGATCAGCCCGAGTTGCGCCGTCATCCTGGGCTATTGGCCCGGCGAGATGATCGGCCGCAGTGGAGAGGACTTCATCCATCCCGACCATCTGGAGAACTCGCGCCGGGAAATGCGCGCCTTGCGGCGCGGGCAACGCCCGGCGATTGCGGACACGCGTTGCTTTCACAAGAGCGGACGCGAAGTGTGGCTGTCCTGGCTCGGGGTCTGGTCCGAACCGGTGGGACGGTTCTTCTTTGTCGGCCGCGACATGACCGAGACCCGCCGGGCGCAGGAAACCTTGCGTGAAAGCGCACAGCTGGCCCGCGGGATCATCAACACGGCGCTCGATGCCTTTGTCCAGATGGACGATCAGGGCACGATCGCGGACTGGAATTCGCAAGCCGAGAATATCTTCGGCTGGACACGTGATGAAGCGGTCGGAGCCAAACTCAGCGAACTGATCATTCCGTACGTCCATCGCGACGCGCATGCGGCCGGCCTGGAACGGTTCCTGCGCACCGGTGACGGGGTGATCCTCGGCCGCCGTCTCGAGATCGACGCGATGCGCCGCGACGGCAAGGAGATCAAGGTCGAACTGAGCGTCACCGCGCTGAAGCGCCGCAACGGCTTCGTGTTCAACGGTTTCCTACGCGACCTCACCGACAAGATAGCCACTGAGGACCGCATCCGGCAGTCCGAGAAGATGGAAGCCGTCGGCCAGCTCACCGGCGGCATCGCGCATGATTTCAACAATATCCTGACCGTCATCACCGGGACGATCGAAATCCTGGCCGACGCCGTCAAGGACGAGCCGCAACTGGCGGCCATCACGCGGATGATCGACGAAGCCGCGTCACGCGGCGCCGACCTCACCCAGCATCTATTGGCATTTGCCCGCAAGCAGCCGCTCGAGCCTCAGGAAACCGACGTCAATACGCTGATCATCGACACCGCGAAACTGCTGCAGCGTACGCTCGGCGAGCATGTCGAGATCGAATCGGTATTCGAAGACGAGTCCTGCCCGGCGATCGTCGATCCCAATCAACTGGCCACCGCCATCCTAAATCTCGCCCTCAACGCCCGCGATGCGATGCCTGACGGAGGCAAGCTGATCATCGAAACCGGCATGGTCGTGCTCGATGAGCATTACGCCAGGACGCATAATGACGTCCGGCCGGGCCGCTACGCGATGATCGCGGTCAGCGATACCGGAACCGGCATTCCCGCTGGCATCCTCGACAAGGTGTTCAATCCGTTCTTCACCTCGAAGGGACCCGGCAAGGGAACCGGCCTCGGGCTGAGCATGGTCTACGGCTTCGTCAAGCAATCCGCCGGCCACGTCATGATCTACAGCGAGGAAGGCCACGGCACGACGATCAAGATGTACCTGCCGCCGGCCTCAGGCACATCGCTTGCGGCCGGGCCGAGCCACGGGCCGACGGTCGAGGGCGGCAACGAGACGATCCTGGTGGTCGAAGACGACGCGCTGGTGCGCAATTACGTGCTGACGCAACTGCATTCGCTCGGCTACGTGACGCTGGATGCGGGAAACGCGACGGAGGCGCTCGCGATCGTCAACGCCGGCCACCCGTTCGACCTGCTGTTCACCGACGTGATCATGCCCGGCCTCAACGGCCGCCAGCTCGCCAACGAGATGCTGAAGATCAAGCCCGGGCTGAAAGTGCTGTTCACGTCAGGCTATACCGAAAACGCGATCATCCACCACGGCCGGCTCGACGAGGGCGTGCTGCTGCTGGCCAAGCCCTATCGCAAATCGGATATGGCCATCATGATCCGCAAGGCCCTCGGCGACTAGAGCCTTTTCCGTTCCGATCGAATCGGAACGGGGTTCTGGATTCTAGATTTGACGTGTTTTCTTGACGCGAACCGGTGTCCACTTCGCTGGAAAACGCTCCAGCGGCCTACAGCCGCCGCGCATTCTCGCGAAAGCTGCGCCGTCGCCGCCCACTCACGCCTGACGCGAAGTGGTCATCACGATTCGGACCAGGTCAGCGGCGTTGCGGGCCCCGAGCTTCTTCATGATGTTGGCGCGGTGATCCTCGATGGTCCGCGGGCTGATCCCAAGGTGCCTGCCCGCTTCCTTGTTGGACGCGCCGGCGGTGAACTGCTCGAGCACTTCGCGTTCCCGGCGCGTGAGCGGCTCGCGTCCGGGAAAATGCAGCGTCGCGATCCGGGACGCGGAGTTGTTTTCCGCCTGCCGGCGCGCATAGGCTTCGATCGCCTCGTCGAGCCGTGCGACGATCTCGCTGCCACGGAACGGCTTTTCAATGAAGTCCAGCGCGCCGCTCTTGATGGCGTTGACGGCCATCGAGATATCGCCTTGCCCGGAGATCATGAAGATCGGCGCAGGATAGTCCTCGCCGTGCAGTTCCTTCAGGATGTCGAGGCCCGATTTGCCGGGGATATGCACGTCGAGCAGGATGCAGGACGGCGTCCGGGTTCGTGCAACGGCCAGCAATGCGGCGCCGTCGGCAAAACAAATGACCTGATAACCGCCCGCCGACAGCACCATGGAAAGCGTGTCGCGCACGGCAGGGTCGTCATCGACTACAAAGATCTCCCCGCGGGAGTGGGCTTTCTCAGCCATGTTTCAACTTCCGTGCATGGTGAAACGTGACGCGCACTCGATATCGGTACTCAACTCCATACCGCATCAAAACGCCCCCGTATTTGTACGGGACGTTCGCTTAACGCACAAGTAGCAACGCGCCCCTAAAAAGTGGCCCGAGGAGTGCAGCCATGCAGAACCCCCAAGGCGGCGGCATCGCGATCGAACCTGACGACCGAAATAACGCGTACCGCTCGGTGGTATCGGATGTCATATCCCTGATCGAGCATGTCCAGGCGAGCCTGAGGCTGATCGAACAGGAGATCGCCCGCGAAACCGCGTCCGGCAGCCAGGACATCTCCGCCAATGTCGTTGTGCTGGATGATGTGACGCCGCCCTATGTCAGGGCGACCGTAGCGTTGAAGGCCTGTGACGCCAATCTTGCCATCGCCCTCCACTCGCTGCTCGACCCCATGACACCGTCCAATACACCGGAGCAGGGCGCCAGCGATTACGCCTGGAGTCCGCCGGCGCTTTCGGTTCTCGGCGCGTAAGCGAATAGCGGCGCCGTGCCGCAGCAGCCCGCCCAATACGGCCATCTGAAAATTGGGGACATCGGCCAGCCTGTGCCGGCGATCACTTGCCGTTCGCCGCCATCCTGTCCCGGATGTTGCCCGGTTTTTCGGCAATGGGCGATTTCACCGCCTGACCGGCGGTTCGGGAAGCTAGACGCTCAGGACATCATCTCATCGGACTTCGACGCTGCGCCCGGCCGCTTCTTGGCGTTCTTGCCGCGCAGGAAGTGAATGTCCATGTCCGTGCCGTTGACGCGGACCAATTCGCAGCGGCGATAGGCGAGCCCGGTCGATGACAGCAGCAGAAAGAACTCCTTGAGGTTGAGACCTTGAATGGAGCCCTCCACGGTCAACGTGGCCTCGGTATCGGAGATCGAGTTGAGCTGGCAATCCCGGCGCCAGGTCCCGTCGATCGCCATGATGCAGACGTCGTAACCCCGGCTGAACGTGACCCGCTCGGCTCCCTTGTTCTCTTCTGGACATGGCCAGCGAATACGGCTCCTGACCGGTCGAACCGGCGGCGCACCAGATCCGGATGCTCTTGCGGGCCGCGCGTGCCTTCAGCACCTCGGGCACAATCGAATCGCGGAAATGATCGAACGGCACCTTGTCGCGGAAAAAGAAGGTCTCGTTGGTGGTCATGGCTTCGACCACCTGGGCGATGATCGCTGGCGCCCCGCCCTTCATCTTCTGCACGAGTTCGCTGATGCCGGCGAGGCCGCATTTGCGCGACAGCGGCAGCAGGCGGCTTTCGATCAGGTACTGCTTGTCTGCGGACAGGTCGAGACCGGAATGGTCCTTCAGGAGCTTACGCAGATACTCATAGTCTGGCGGGGTCACGGGTGGCCTCTCAACGCAAGCGGAAAACGATTTAGACGGGTGTCGGTTCGGTGACTTCGATCAAGCCGACTTCCTTGAACTTGTCGGCGACGATATCCTTGTCGAACGGCTTCATGATGTATTCGTTGGCGCCGGCATGCAGCGCACGCGAGATATGGTCCATGCCGTTTTCGGTGGTGCAGAACACCACCTTGGGCACATCGCCGCCGGGCAATCGGCGCAGATGGCCGAGGAATTCATAACCGTCCATCACGGGCATGTTCCAGTCGAGCAGGACGGCATCCGGCATGGCGCGCTTGCAGACTTCGAGCGCCTTCTCGCCGTCCTCAGCCTCGGTGATTTCAAAGCCCATCTCTTCCAGAATGCGACGCCCGATTTTGCGAACGACGCTGGAATCATCGACAACAAGACATGTTTTCATTTTTCGGCCTCCGGTTTGCCGATCGTTATGCGGCGAGTTGGGTCTTGGGCACGATTTCGAGGACGCGATCGACATCGAGGACGACCATGAGCTGGCCGTCGAGGCGGTGGACGCCGCCGGCGAG
>NZ_JAFCLS010000045.1 GCF_018131075.1 Bradyrhizobium sp. JYMT SZCCT0428
TGCACACGAGCATACAGGGCAGCGGAGAACACCCGGCCTTCCCTGCGCAATGGCTTTACGGCTTATGCCGTGATCTCCCCGGAGACGAGTTCTTGGTTGACTCCGTCGCCGCCGTTCCCGCTTGCGCTTCTCCGACAGCTTGACGCCTGCAACGGGCGCCAGGACCACACGGTTTTGCCGTACGCTTATCCACGCCATCGTCTCAGCGCAAACCAGCGTCCACCGCAACCCGTCCAACGTCCGTGACGACGGCCGACGCCCTCTGAGTGGGACGGGATGGGCAAATATATGCACCTGATTTGCATTCTGGTAAACAGAAATATTTTTTATTTCAAGGCTTGGCATGATTTCTGCAAATCAGAACTGATTTGCCCGTCGGGTTACTTTGTCGCACTCTCTATCCGTCATTCCGGGGCACGCGAAGCGTGAACCCGGAATCCATCGGGCGCCAGCGCATGCGGCCCAATGGATTCCGGGCTCGCGCTACGCGCGCCCCGGAATGACCAAGGAGGCGATGGGTTTCGCTGCGCTCTACCCATCCTACGAGCTAACTCCCGAGCAGCGACGTCCCGAACGCTCGCCGCCAGACTGTCAGGAAGCGTGGAAACCAGGAGTGCGCGACGGCGCTCTGATAGGCCCAGGTGCGGTATTTGAGGCCTTTTTCAGAAATCAGTTCCTGATATCCGCCGTGGGTTTCGGTCACGGTGCGGATGTTGCGCAATATATCGCAGGCATAAGCCCGATAAATCCCGGAGCCGGAACATTCATCGTGCTCAAGCATGCGATCGGCGAATTCGACGTTGAAGGTCGGCCAGGACGAACGGCCCTGATAGGCCGGCGCCGCAATTTTGTGAATGAGCTTGTTCAGCGGATTATCGGCGGACACCAGAAAGTGCGATGTATCCGGGACCCGAAACCGCGGCTCGGCGAGGATGAAGTCGGTCGTGGCCGCGAACAGCGCGCGTTCCTCCGCGTCGTTCAAATCCCAAAAGCCCTGATGCACATTCACGAAATCGAGCGCGATGGAATAAACCGGCGACGGCGCGCGGGAGTCCAGGGAATGACTGATATAGCCGTGCCGGCCGAACAGCAGCAGCAGCTCCTTCTTGTACTGTGACAGCGCGCGTCCAAGCAGCTGCTCCAGCTCGGTTTGCTCGATGATCCCAAGCTTGATACCGCGCAGGAACGTCGCATAGACGCAGGCATTGGTGACGAACCGCCGGCGTTCGGCACGGGTATCGGTCGCCGCAGAACGGGGCGCGCTGACGTCGCACAGCAGCGCCGAAAGCCCGGTGTCATCGAAGCGTTCCAGCGCCCCGGCGAGCTTGAATATCTCCCGCTTCAAATCGGCGCGATACTCCGCGAGCAACAGGCGGCCGGCATGCGCGCCTTGCGACATCGCCAGATACGAAGCCGGCCTTTGCTCGGCGGAGAGCAGTTGCTCCAGGCCAGCAAGGATACCGAGCAGCGTATCCGAGGGGCGCGAAAAATAGTTGATCCCGATGTAGCGGTTGCGCCCGGCAGGCACGATCGTCGTGGTGACGACGCCGGCACGAACGGCTTCCAGCATCAGCCGGACGCTTTTCTCGAGCAGCCGAACCCTGCGGACCGCGTCCTGCGCATCCATGATGGTCTCGGGGTCGAGGACATCAGGATAGAACCAGGCAAAGTCGCGCGGATAATAGGCGGAGGCGTGCGGCGCCCCGGTAACCAGAAAGGCTTCCTTCTCGGCAAACGCCGCATTCATCGAATGCCGGTACAGCTCCTCGATGCCCGCCGACAAATGATATTTTCGAAGGAAACGATCACCGAGAAAATGACGGCCTGAATGCTGTTGGCGACAAAACTCGCCAACATGCCTTGATGAAAGCGGTATCCGCGATGCGATGAAAATGTGATCTGGCTGTTCATGGGCGGAAATGAGAGCAATGTCCGGCGTGTCTGGTATCACGCGTTGGTACTCCAGGCATCATTGATTCGTCTCTCCGCAACAGCGCGGGGAAGTTTGTCATCGAACTGTCATGTAGGTCTGTAGGGTGGGTAGAGCGCAGCGAAACCCACCACGCCAAACACTGACGAAGGCGATGGGTTTCGCTGCGCTCTACCCATCCTACGAGCTCCGTCATTCCGGGGCGATGCGCAGCATCGAGCCCGGAATCCATCGGACGACAGAGCATGCGGCCTGATGGATTCCGGGCTCGCGCTGCGCGCGCCCACAGATGCGCAATTGCGCATCGGGGAATGACGAAAGAAGGCGATGGGTTTCGCTTCGCTCTACCCATCCTACGAATTACTTCGGCCTGAAATTCTCCACCAGCCTCAGCAGCACCCTCGCCCCTGCATCCGCATCGGCCGTCTCGACATGCTCCGCCGGATTATGGCTGATGCCGCCGCGGCAGCGTACGAACAGCATGGCGACGTCTGATATATCGATCATCGCCATGCCGTCATGCCCGGCGCCGCTCGGCAGGTCGAACACGCCAAAACCTTCGGCGGCGACGGCGTCTGCGACCTGCGCCTTGAGCCAGGGCGCGCAGGGCACGGTGCGGTTTTCGTGGGTGACGTCGAGCTGCAGGACGAGATTGCGGCGTTTCGCGATGGCTTCGATGCGGCGCACGATGTCGGCGACGGCCATCTTGCGGTGCGGATCTGACGGCGCGCGGATGTCGAGCGTGAAGGAGACGAGGCCGGGGATCACGTTGGTGGCGCCGGGCATCGCGTCGATATAGCCGACGGTGCCGACGAGACCGGCCGCATCGGTCTTGCAGAATTCCTCCACCATGCAGATGCATTCGGCGGCGCCTGCCAGCGCATCGCGCCGGAACGCCATCGGCACCGTGCCGGCATGGCCGGCCATACCAGTCAGTTTTGCTGCCAGCCGCGTAGCGCCCGCGATCGCGGTGACGACGCCGACCGGCAGATTGTTCTCTTCCAGCACCGGCCCCTGCTCGATGTGCAGCTCGACATAGGCGTGGAGTTCGCGGCGGGTCCGCGCGGCCGCGCCGATATGCTCGGGGTCGAGGCCGAATGTGACCATCGCATCGCGCATCGAGATGCCGGCATGGTCGCGTGAATTGAGTGCGCTCTCCACAAAGGTGCCCGCGACCGCGCGGCTGCCGAGCAGCGTCGAGGCGAAGCGCACGCCCTCCTCGTCGGCAAATCCAACGACTTCGACCGCGAATGGCAGCCGCCGCCCGCGTTTGTTCAGATCGGCGACGCAGGAGATGGCCGTGATCAGGCCGAGCGGGCCGTCCCATTTGCCGGCATCGCGCACGGTGTCGTAATGCGAGCCCAGCATCAGGCACGGCAGGCCCGGCCGGTCGCCTTCGTAGCGGCCGCAGACATTGCCGATGGCGTCGAGATGCGCGGCCATGCCGGCCTCGCGCATCCATGACAGAATGAGATCGGCGGCGATGCGGTGCTCGGGCGAAAGGAAGATCCGCGCCAGATGCTCTGGGGTCTCGGAGATCGCCGCGAGCTGGTTGATCCGGCCGACGATTTCATCGCCAAGCGCTGCTTTGCCCGAGACGCTGCTGGCCACTTCTGTCTTGCTCATGCTTTTCCTGTCCAGCGCCGCGCCGTTTCCAGCGCGGGGCCGATCGATACACATTCAATGCCGACGGTGTCGACGCAAGCCGCGGGCCCCTGACTGGTAGCAGCCTCAATTCGCCTGACCAGCCGGCGAGGCAAGAAATCCGCCGCCAATTCGGCCTGCTGACGGCACTGCGGGATCTAACAATTGCTTAACGACCTTGCATACAATCATGAAATGCCGCCTAAAAATTAGCCATTTCGGCCCTGCACATATTTTACATGCCGAGCAACGCCCGCCAGATAATTCAATCCGCTCATCAGCTTATGCAGGAATGCCCGCCTCACGCGCTCTGGCATGAAGATTGCGACATCGCTCCCCGAGCCCGCCGCATCGGCGCGGCCCACGAAATAGCGGGCGGTCCAACCGCCAGAGGGAGCAGCACATGGAATTTGGCAGGATTTCACGACGGCATCTGTTGCAGGGAGGTGCGGCGCTGACACTCGGCACCGCGCTCGGCGCGGGCGCCGCGCGCGCAGCCGGCACCACCATCGGCTTCGTCTATGTCGGCTCGCGCGACGATTACGGTTACAACCAGGCGCACGCGCAAGGCGCGGCGGCGCTGAAGAAGCTGCCCGGCCTCAAGGTGATCGAGGAAGAAAAGGTGCCTGAGACCGACGCGGTCGAAAAGACCATCGAGTCCATGATCAACCTCGACGGCGCGTCGCTGCTGTTCCCGACCTCGTTCGGCTACTACAACCCGCACGTCATCAAGATGGCGAAGAAGTTTCCAAAACTGCGCTTCGAGCATTGCGGCGGCCTGTGGAGCGATAAAGACCCGACCAACGCCGGCAGCTATTTCGGCTATATCGACGAGGCCCAGTATATTTCCGGCATCGTTGCCGGCTACTCCACCAAGAGCGGCAAACTCGGCTTCGTCGCGGCGAAACCGATCCCGCAGGTGCTGCGCAACATCAACGCCTTCACGCTCGGCGCAAGGCTCGCCAACCCGAAGGCGACCACGCAGGTGATCTTCACCGGCGACTGGTCGATGCCGGTCAAGGAAGCCGAAGCCACCAACAGCCTGATCGACCAGGGCGTCGATGTCCTCACCTGCCACGTCGACGGTCCCAAGACCATGGTCGAGAACGCCGCGCGCCGCGGCGCGATGGTGTGCGGCTATCACGTCAACCAGTCGCCGCTGGCGCCGAAGGCGTATCTCACCGGCGCGGAGTGGAACTGGGAAGCGCTGTATCCGAAATTCGTCAAGATGATCGCGGCCGGAGAGACCATTCCGAACTTCTATCGCGGCGGCCTCAAGGAAGAGATCGTCAAATGCTCGCCCTATGGCGAGGCGGTCTCGGCCGAGGCGCGCAAGCACGCCGACGACATCAAGGCCAAGCTCGTCGCCGGCAACTACACGATCTTCAAGGGCCCGATCATGGACAACAAGGGCAACGCGGTCATTACGTCAGGTACCGATCGCGGCCAGACGGATCCTGAACTCGAGAAGATGAACTATCTGGTGGAAGGCGTGCTCGGAGCCACTTCGTGACAACAGGTTCGGCGGATCCGGTGGAGGCGGTCGGCGTTGCGCCGGCCGCTGATCCCGGCTTCCTCCAACGCTACGGCGCGACCATCGAATATATCCTGATCCCGGGCGCGGCGCTGGTCGGCGCGCTTGCAACCTTCGGGCTATTCGTGGCGCTGTTCGGCAAGAACCCGCTCGATCTCTATTTCTACATGTACCAGGGCGCGTTCGGCACCTGGTTCTCCTGGCAGAACACGCTGACACGTGCCGCGCCGCTGATCCTGACCGCGTTGTGCACGGCGCTGCCGGCGCAACTCGGCATGGTCATTATCGGCGGCGAAGGCGCGCTGCTCATTGGCGCGCTGTCGGCCACTTCAGTCGCGCTGGCGATGCCATGGGCCTCGCCATTGGTGGTGCAGACCGCGATGGTGTGCGCCGGCGTGATCGGCGGCGGTCTCTGGATCACGCTGGCGGGCGCGCTCCGGCAATATCGCGGCGTCAACGAGACCATCTCGAGCCTGCTGCTGGTCTATATCGGGCTTGCGGTGCTCAACCATCTGGTCGAGGGCGCGATGCGCGACCCCGCCAGCCTCAACAAGCCATCGACCCGCGAAATCGGCGCGGCCAACATGATCGGCAGCATTCCCGGCACCGACGTGCATTGGGGGCTGGCGTTCGGCCTGGTCGCGGCGTTCGCGTCCTACATCCTGATCTATCACACCGTGTTCGGCTTCTCGGCGCGGGTGGCCGGCGGCAACATCCGTGCGGCAAAAATCGTCGGCCTCGGCATCAACAAACTGATCCTGATCATCTGCTTTCTCGCCGGCGGCGCCGCCGGGATCGCCGGCATGGTCGAAGTCGCCGCCGTGCAGGGCCGCACCAACGCCAATCTCGCGGCCGGCTACGGATTTACCGGCATCCTCGTTGCCTTCCTGGCGCGGCACAATCCGCTGGCGATCATTCCGGTGGCGATCCTGCTCGGCGGCATCAGCGCCAGCGGCGGGCTGCTGCAGCGCCGGCTCGGATTGCCTGACGCATCCGTATTGGTGCTGCAAGGCATCATCTTCGTGTTCGTGCTGGCGAGCGACGCGCTGTACGGCCGGATCGGCTTCCTGAAAGGAAAATCCTGATGGCGGATGGATCGCTCGGACTCTGGACCGTTCCCTTGGCCGTGTTCGGCGGCGCCATCCGCGTCTCGACGCCGTTTCTGTTCGTGAGTCTTGGCGAATGCATCACCGAGCGTTCGGGGCGCATCAATCTCGGCCTCGAAGGCACGCTGGTGATGGGCGCGATGAGCGCCTACGGCATCTCCTATCTCAGTGGCTCGCCCTGGCTCGGCGTGCTCGCCGCCGGGATCACCGGCGCGATGCTGGGCGCGCTGCATGCGGGCATTTGCTCGCTGCCGCGCGTGAACGACATCGCGGTCGGCATCGCGCTGATGCTGTTCGGGACCGGCCTTGCCTTCTATCTCGGCAAGCCGCTGATCGAACCGACCGCGGCGCGGCTGCCGGCGATCGATTTCGGCTGGTGGAGCGATGTGCCGCAGGTCCGCGCGGCCTTGCGGATCAACGTGCTGTTCCTGATCGGCATCGCGCTGGCGCCGCTGTTATACTGGGCGTTCAAGACCACGCGCTGGGGCTTGCTGATCCGCACCGCCGGCGAAAGCTCCGATGCGGCGCGGGCGATGGGCTATTCGGTGCTGGCGATCCGGCTGCGCGCCACCATGGTCGGCGGCTTCCTGTCCGGGATCGGCGGCTCGTTCCTGTCGCTGTTCTATCCCGGCAGCTGGAACGAGGGCCTCTCCTCCGGCCAGGGCATCACCGCGGTGGCGCTGGTGATCTTCGCGCGCTGGGACCCGATGCTGTGCCTGTGGGCGTCGCTGGCGTTCGGCGGCGCTGCGGCGCTGGGACCGGCGCTGCAATCGGTCGGCGTCACCTCGGGCTATCACCTGTTCAACGCCGCGCCCTACATCCTTACGCTGGCGATCATGATCATCACCTGTTCGCCGAAGCGCACGCTGACCGGCGCGCCGGCCGAATTGTCCATCACCCGATAGACGGGAGCGACCCATGCCCGAGCGCTATATCTCATCCGAACCCTATGCCTGGCCCTACAACGGCGACCTGCGCCCGCAAAACACCGCGCTCGTCATCATCGACATGCAGACCGACTTCTGTGGCGTCGGCGGCTATGTCGACAAGATGGGCTATGACCTCTCGCTGACCCGCGCGCCGATCGAGCCGATCAAGAAACTGCTTGTCGTGATGCGCGCGCAGGGCTTTCACATCATCCACACCCGCGAGGGCCACCGCCCTGATCTCACGGATCTTCCCGCCAACAAGCAGTGGCGCTCGCGGCAGATCGGCGCCGGGATCGGCGATCCCGGCCCGTGCGGCCGCGTGCTGGTGCGCGGCGAGGCCGGCTGGGAGATCATTCCCGACCTCGCGCCGCTGCCCGGCGAGCCCATTATCGACAAGCCCGGCAAGGGATCGTTCTGCGCCACCGATCTCGAACTGATGCTGCGGCTGCGCGGCATCGAGAACCTCGTACTCACAGGCATCACCACCGACGTCTGCGTCCACACCACGATGCGCGAAGCCAACGACCGCGGTTTTGAATGCGTGCTGATCGAGGATTGCTGCGCCGCCACCGACAAGAGCAATCACGACCACGCGCTGAAGATGATCAAGATGCAGGGCGGCGTGTTCGGCGCGGTCGCAACCTCCGGCGCGTTCATCAAGGCCGTGTCATGATCATCGGCGAGACACCGCTTCCCGAAGGCCCGCTCGGCGTCGACGCGGTCGCGGTGACCATGAAGTTTGGCGACTTCCTTGCACTCGACAATGTCGCACTGAAGGTGCAGCCGGGTTCGTTCCACGCGCTGCTCGGCGAGAACGGCGCAGGAAAAAGCACGCTCGTCAAATGCATCATGGGTTACTATCACGCGACCGAGGGCGACATTCTGGTCGGCGGCCGCGAACAGGCGATCGCCAACCCCAAGGACGCGCACGCGCTCGGGCTCGGCATGGTCTACCAGCATTTTACACTGGTGCCGGCGATGACGGTCGCCGAAAATCTGGTGCTGGCGCGCGATGACGTTCCTGCTGTCGTCAACTGGGCCAAGGAAAAACAGGAGCTGGAAGCGTTTCTGGCGCGGATGCCGTTCAAGGTGCCGCTCAACGCCAGGGTATCCGACATTTCCGCCGGCGAGCGGCAGAAATGCGAAATCCTGAAACAGCTTTATCTGAAGCGACGTTTTCTGATCCTGGACGAGCCGACCTCCGTGCTGACACCGGGCGAGGCCGACGAGGTGCTCGGCATGCTGCGCGACATGGTCGTGAACGGCGGCCTGACCATCCTGATGATCACGCATAAATTCCGCGAGGTGATGGCGTTCGCCGACGAGGTGACGATCCTGCGCCGCGGCAAGCTCGCCGGCAACGGCAAGGTCGCCGATCTCACGCCTGATAGCATGGCGCGGATGATGATCGGCGCCGAGGAGCTGACGGTGCAGCCGCCGCGCGTCGGACAATTGGGCGAGGCGCGGCTTGAGCTGAGCAAGCTTTGTGCGATCGACGATGCCGGCGCGGTCGCGGTCGAAAATGTCTCGCTCACCGTCCGCGGCGGCGAGATCGTCGGCATCGCCGGCGTCTCCGGCAACGGCCAGCGGCAACTCGTGGAAGTCCTGGCCGGCCAGCGCGAGGCCGAGAGCGGCGAAATCCGCATCCGCGGCGATCTCTATTCAGCGAGCCGCGAGGAGATGCGGCGTCACAAGATGTCGCTGCTCCCGGAGGAGCCCTTGAAGAACGCCTGCGTCGGCGGCATGAGCGTCGCCGACAATATCGCGTTCCGTGAATTCGACCGCGCGCCGTTCGCCACGCGCGGCTGGTGGCTCAATCGCTCCGCGTTCCGAAAGGATGCCGAGCGCAAGATCGGGCTGTACAAGATCAAGACCCGCTCGCCGGACACCCCGATCGCGGCGCTCTCGGGCGGCAATGTGCAGCGCGCGGTGCTGGCGCGCGAACTCGGCGGCGAGGTCGAGGTGTTGATCGCCGCCAATCCCTGCTTCGGGCTCGATTTTGCCGCGGTCGCCCAGATCCATGCCGAGATCATGGCCGCCCGCAACCGCGGCGCCGCGGTGCTTTTGGTCAGCGAGGACCTCGACGAACTCCTCGAATTGTCGGATCGTCTGGTGGTGATGTTCCACGGACAGTTCGTCCATGAAGCCCGCGCCAGCGAGGCCGATCTCACCGAGATCGGGCGGCATATGGCCGGGCATTGACAGGCATTGATGGCGGATATCGCTGCGCTGACCCAACCGGAGCTCGATGCGCATTTCCTGCGCCTGAGCTTCGACGTCGCCCGCCGCACCATGACCCACGGCAATCATCCCTTCGGCGCCCTGCTCGTCGATGCGAACCGAAACGTGCTGCTCGAGGCCGAGAACGGCTACATGCCGTCCCATGACGGCACGGCGCATGCGGAACGGCTGCTGGCGACCCAGGCCTGCACCACGATCGATGCCAACATCCTGCGCGGCGCCACGCTCTATTCATCGGCCGAGCCCTGCGCAATGTGCGCCGGTGCGATCTACTGGGCCGGGATCGGCCGGCTGGTTTACGGCCTGAGCGAACATCGCTTGCGCGAACTGACCGGCAACCATCCGGAAAATCCGACCCTCGATCTGCCCTGCCGGGAAGTGTTCGGCAGCGGCCAGCGCTCGACCGAAGTGGTCGGCCCACTGCTGGAGGACGAGGCCGCGGCGGTTCATGCCGGGGTGTGGAAGTAATTCTTCAGGCTGTGTCTTCTCTCCGTCATGGCCGGGCTTGTCCCGGCCATCCACGTCTTTGCAACAACTGAAGAAAGCTAGACGTGGATGCCCGGGACAAGCCCGGGCATGACGACGGGTGCTCAAAGAAAATCGCGCCTGCTACTTACGCGCGGGTTTAAACTAGCCCAGTATTGAGGCATCCATTGCTTGGGACTCCTTGGGGACGCGTGACCACGAATGCCGGATTCGACGCCTGCCGTGCAGCACACCGGCGCCACACCGCTGCTCCAGACGGTGGGCCTGACCAAGCGCTATGGCACGCTCCTCGCCAATGACGCTGTCAGCATCGATATCTGGCCGCAGCAGATCCACGCGCTGCTCGGCGAAAACGGCGCGGGCAAATCGACGCTGGTCAAGACCATCTACGGATTGATCCAGCCGAGCGAAGGCGAGATGCGCTGGCAAGGCGAGCAGATGGTTCTGTCCGGACCATCGGACGCCCGCGCGCGCGGCATCGGCATGGTGTTCCAGCATTTCTCGCTGTTCGACAATCTCACCGTTGCGGAAAACGTCGCCCTCGGGCTCGATGGCAAGGAATCCTTCAAGGACATGTCGGCGCGCCTTGAGGAAGTATCCCGTGTCTACGGGCTTCCGCTCAATCCCAAACGCGAGGTCTGGCAATTGTCGGTCGGTGAACGCCAGCGCATCGAGATCGTGCGCGCGCTGATGCAGAACCCGAAATTCCTGATCCTCGACGAGCCGACCGCGGTGCTGACGCCGCAGGAGGCCGATCAGCTCTTCATCGTGCTCGACCGTCTCAAGGCGGAGGGGTGCGCGATCCTCTATATCAGCCACAAGCTGGCAGAGGTGAAACGGCTCTGCGACACCGCGACCATCCTGCGCGACGGCAAGAAGGTATCGACCTGCAACCCCAAAGCGGAGACCGCAGCTTCGCTCGCGCGCATGATGGTCGGCGGCGAGATCAGGCGAGTGAAGGCTGCCGCCGACCGGCAAACGAACGTGGCGAGGCTGGTCGTCAACGACCTCACCCTCGCGCCGGACGATCTCCACGGCGTGCGGCTGCAGCACATCTCGTTCGAACTCAGGGGTGGCGAAATCCTCGGCATCGCCGGCGTGGCCGGTAACGGCCAGGACGAGCTTTTCGCGGCGCTGTCGGGAGAACGGCTGGCGCAGGACCCCGGCGCAGTGGTGATTGACGGGCGTGCCGCCGGGCACCTGTCGATCACGCAACGCCGCAAGCTCGGCGCGGCCTTCGTTCCCGAGGAAAGGCTCGGACACGCCGCCGCGCCACGCATGAGATTGTCAGAGAATGCGCTGCTGACCGGCCATGCGGCCTCCGGCATGGTCCAGCACGGCTTCGTCAACACCGCAGCCATGCTGAAAACCGTCGACCGCACCACCGAGGCCTTCGACGTGCGCAAGGCCAGCCGCGATCCGGAAGCCGCCAGCCTCTCCGGCGGCAATCTGCAGAAATTCATCGTCGGCCGCGAAATCCTGCGTAGTCCTGCCGTGCTGGTTGTCAGCCAGCCCACCTGGGGCGTCGACGCCGGCGCTGGCGCCGTGATCCGCCAGGCCCTGCTCGATCTCGCGGCCTCCGGCGCGGCGGTGCTGGTCACGAGCCAGGATCTCGACGAGCTCACCGAGATCACCGACCGTATCGCGGTGATGTTCCACGGCCATCTGTCGGAGCCGATGGCAACAGTGGATGCGAGCCGCGAGAAGCTCGGCCTGTTGATGGGTGGAAGCACATTGGAGCAGAAGGAAGCGGCGCATGCAGCTGGTGCTTGAAAAGCGCGCCGAGCGGTCGAGCGCGATCGCGCTGATCTCGCCGCTGATCGCGATCGGCCTGACGCTGGCGACCATGAGCATCCTGTTTGCGATGCTCGGCAAGAATCCGATATCGGCGCTCGGCGTCTACTTTATCGCTCCCTTCGTCGACAGCTATTCGCTGCAGGAGATCGCGGTGAAGGCGACTCCCCTGGTGATGATCGCGATCGGCCTGTCCCTGTGCTATCTCGCCAATGCCTGGAACATCGGCGCCGAAGGGCAATTCCTGATCGGCGCCGTCGCCGGCAGCTGGCTCGCTGTAAAGACCCAGGGCACCGACGCCGGCCCCTGGGTATTTCCGGCGATGCTGCTGCTGGGCGCTGTCGGCGGCGCGCTCTATGGCCTGATCCCGGCGATCTGCAAGGTCCGGTTCGGCGCCAGCGAAATCCTCACCAGCCTGATGCTGGTCTATGTCGCCGACCTGCTGCTCGATTATCTGGTGCGCGGTCCGTGGCGCGATCCCAAGGGTTTCAACTTCCCGACCACCGCCGAGTTCGATCCGGTCGCGACCGTGCCTGTGCTGATCGAGGGCGGACGGCTGCACCTTGGCGGCGTCATTGCGCTTGTCGTGGTCGCGGCAGGCGCGGTGCTGCTCGCCAGGACCATCAAGGGTTTTGAAATCCGCGTTGTCGGCGCCGCGCCCCGCGCCGCGCGCTTCGGCGGCTTCAATTCCAACCAGCTGATCCTGCTGGCCTTCGCAATTTCAGGCGCGCTGGCGGGCATGGCCGGGATCATCGAGGTCGCAGGGCCGGTCGGACATCTGCAACCCGGCATCTCGCCCGGTTACGGTTTCACCGCGATCATCGTCGCGTTCCTGGGACGGCTGAACCCGATTGGAATATTATTTGCAGGACTTTTCCTCGCACTCACCTTCATCGGCGGCGAGCAGGCGCAGATCACAATGAAAATCCCGTTGGACGTTACCAAGGTGTTCCAGGGCATTCTGCTGTTCTTCGTGCTCGCCTGCGACTCCCTCATTCTCTACCGGTTCAAACTCGTCTTCGCGTCACCAAAGGTGTCCCGTGGGGCTCATTGAGGCCATCATCCTTGCGGTGCTGGCGGCCTCCACGCCGCTGCTGCTGGCTGCGACCGGCGAACTCGTGACCGAACGCGCCGGCGTGCTCAACCTCGGCGTCGAGGGCATGATGATCGTGGGCGCGGCCTGCGGCTTCGGCGGCGCCTGGCTGTCCGGTTCGGTCATCATCGGCGCGCTGTGCGGCATCGGCGCCGGCGTGCTGATGTCGCTGATCTTCGCGCTGATGACGCTGGGCCTTGCGGTCAACCAGGTCGCAACCGGCCTCGCGCTGACCATTTTGGGCATCGGCCTGTCCGGCCTGATCGGCTCCCGCTTCGTCGGCGAAAAGATTTCGCTGGCGCCGCATCTGCATATTCCCGGCCTCACCGACATCCCGCTGGTCGGGCGCATCCTGTTCGGCGAGGACGCCTTCGTGTACCTCTCGCTCGCGCTCGTGATTGGCGTCTGGTTCTTCCTGTACAGGACCCGGACCGGGCTGATCCTGCGCGCCGCCGGCGACAACCACACGTCAGCGCATGCGCTCGGCTATCCCGTGCTCAGGATCCGGATGTTCGCGGTGATGTTCGGCGGCGCCTGTGCTGGTTTGGCCGGCGCCTATCTGCCGCTCGCCTACACACCGTTTTTCATTCCGGGCATGACGGCCGGGCGCGGATGGATCGCGCTGGCGCTGGTCGTGTTCGCCTCATGGCTGCCGGGGCGCCTCGTGATCGGCGCCTACCTGTTCGGCGCGGTGACGATCCTGCAACTGCACGCCCAAGGCTGGGGCGTCGGCGTCCCCTCGCAATTGATGTCGGCACTGCCGTATCTTGCGACCATCATCGTCCTTGTCCTGATTTCACGTGCACGAACCGGGGGTTCGACCGCGCCTGCAGCGCTCGGGACCGTGTTCGTGCCCGACCGGTAACATGCCCGAAGCGCGCGCGACGGGGCGCTGCGCATCGGGAAGAGTGCGTCCACCCGTCAGCGAAACGGAGAGATCCATGAAAAAGATTCTGATCGCGGCAACCGCAGCGGTACTCGCCACCGGCGCAGGCCTCCTCGGTGCTTCCGCCGCCGACAAACTCAAGATCGGATTCATCTATCTCGGCCCGGTCGGCGATCTCGGCTGGACCTATCAGCATGACCTCGGCCGCCTCGAGATGGTCAAGGAATTCGGCGACAAGGTCGAAACCACGTTCCTGGAGAACGTCAGCGAAGGCCCGGACTCCGAACGCTCGATCGAGCAGCTGGCGCGCGCCGGCAACAAGCTGATCTTCACCACCTCGTTCGGCTACATGGAGCCGACGCTGAAGGTCGCAAAGAAATATCCTAACGTGCATTTCGAGCACGCCACCGGCTACAAGCGCGACAAGAACATGTCGACCTATTCAGGGCGGTTCTACGAGGGCCGCTACATCCAGGGCATCATCGCCGCCAAGATGTCGAAATCGGGCGTGCTCGGCTATATCGCTTCGTTCCCGATTCCCGAAGTGATCTCCGGCATCAACGCCACCATGCTCGGCGCGCAGACCATCAATCCCAACATCAAGGTCAAGATCATCTGGGCCAACACCTGGTTCGATCCCGGCAAGGAAGCCGACGCCGCCAAGGCGTTGATCGACCAGGGCGCCGACATCATCATGCAGCACACGGACAGCCCCGCCGCGATGCAGGTCGCCGCCGAGCGCGGCAAGCTGGCGTTCGGCCAGGATTCCGAAATGATCAAGTTCGGCCCGAAGGCGCAGCTCACCTCGACCATGAACAATTGGGGCCCCTACTACATCCAGCGCGTCAAGGCCGAGCTTGACGGCACCTGGAAGTCGGAAGATTTCTGGGGCGGCCTCAAGTCGAAACTGGTCGTGATGGCCCCCTACACCAACATGCCCGACGACGTGAAGAAACTGGCAATGGACACCGAAGCCGCCATCATCGAAGGCAGACTGCAGCCGTTCAAGTGCCCGATCGTCGGCCAGGACGGCAAGGAAGTCGAATGCAAGGGCGGGACGCATCTCGACGACGGTCAGGTGCTCGGCATGAATTTTTACGTGAAGGGCATCGACGAGAAGATTCCGGGGAAGTGAGGGGTGGTCTCGGTTCACCTCTCCCCGCTCTTTGCGGGGAGAGGTCGGATCGCCCTTGCGATCCGGGTGAGGGGCGAGGCACACGCTCGCAATTTTGACGGCCTCACGAAGACAGCACTCGCAAGACAACTCTCATCTGACCTGGGGATAGAGCCCCTCACCCCAACCCTCTCCCCGCAAGCGCGGGGCGAGGGAGCGCACCTAGCGCACCACCCTACCCCGCCTGCATCGCACGCGCCGCCGCGCTGTGGCGGCGGATCAGGTCCGGTACGTCGAGGCCGGGGATCGCGCCATCGGTCACTACCCACTTGCCACCGACCATGACGCGATCGGCACGGTGCGCGCCGCACAGCACCAGCGCGGCGAGCGGATCGCCGTGGCCGGAGAATCGCAGCTCGTCGAGCTTGAACAGCGCGAGATCGGCCGCCTTGCCGACTGCGATCTCGCCGAGTTCGGGGCGGCCGACGCAAGCCGCCGAGCCCCTGGTGGCCCAGCGCAGCGCGTCCTTGTGGCTGACGCGGCCGACGCCGTAGCGCGCCCGTTGCAAGAGAAACGCGGCGCGTACTTCCTGCATCAGGTTGGACTCGTCGTTCGACGCCGAGCCATCGACGCCGAGGCCGATCGAAACCCCCGCCTCCTCCATCTCGCAGACCGGGCAGCAGCCGGAGGCAAGCGTCTGGTTACTGCAGGCGCAATGCGTAATCGCGGTCCTGGCCTTGCCCAGCCGCTGCATTTCCGTAGCGTTGAAGTGGATGCCGTGCGCCAGCCAGGTCCGCGAATTGAGCCAGCCGCATTGTTCGAGATAATCCAGTGGCCGGCAGCCATGCATCTGCTCGCAGAACCTGTTCTCGTCTTCCGTCTCCGCCAGATGCGTGTGCAGGCGAACGTCGAGTTTATCCGCAAGCGTGGCGGTCGCACGCATCAGCGAGGTCGTCACCGAAAACGGCGAACACGGCGCCAGCGCGATCTGCACCATCGCGTCCTCGCCGCGCTGGTGGTGTTTTGCCACCACGCGCGCGCTGTCGGCCAAGATCGTGTCCTCGTCCTGCACCACGCTGTCGGGCGGCAGGCCGCCGTCCTTTTGCGAGCGGTCCATCGAGCCGCGGGTCAGCAGCACGCGAATGCCGAGGCGCTGCGCGGCGGCGACCTCGATATCGATGGCATCCTCGAGGCCTGCCGGAAACACGTAGTGATGATCTGTCGTGGTGGTGCAGCCGGACAGCAGCAATTCCGACATCGCCACGGTGACGCCGAGATGCAGCGATTCCGGCGTCAGCCGCGCCCAGACCGGATAGAGCGCCTGCAACCACGGGAACAGCTCGCGATCGAGGGCGGCCGGCAGCGCCCGGGTCAGGGTCTGGTAGAAGTGATGATGGGTGTTGATCAGCCCGGGCAGCACGACATGGACGCCGGCATCATAGACGGCGGTATCTGATGTCGCGGGTTCCCGGCCGCGCGGCACCAGTTCGACGATCTTGCTGCCGCGAACCACAACGCCGCGCTCGGCGCCGTCGGCGAAAATAGAAAGCGGATCCTTGATCCATATCGCCTGCGTTTGGTCCATGATCCCACCTGATTTGCGGACGCACTTAGGAATGCAAGACCATCCCAACGGCATTGGCAATTGGCGCTGGTCTTGCAACACTTCATAATCGGAGATGCATCACCTTGAAAGCGTTAGCGTATCCATGGACCTGAACACCATCCGCGCCGTTGCACGTCCGACCACGCGGGATGAATTGCCCGTTTGGACGGCAGACGACACCTGGCTTGCCGGCGGGACCTGGCTGTTCTCGGAACCGCAAACCCATCTGACCCGGCTGATCGACCTCACCGATCTGAAATGGCCGGCGCTCACCGTCAGCGAAACCGGCTTGTCGGTTGCCGCGACCTGCACGGTGGCGCAACTCGATGCGCTTGCCTGCCCGCCGGAATGGACCGCCTCGCCGCTGGTCAACCAATGCTGCCGTGCGTTCCTGGCTTCCTTCAAGATCTGGAAGACCGCGACGGTGGGCGGCAACATCTGCATGTCGCTGCCGGCGGGGCCGATGATCTCGCTGACCGCGGCGCTCGACGGCATCTGTACGATCTGGCAGGCCGGCGGCGGCGAACGGCAAATTCCGGTGGCGGATTTCGTCACCGGTGACCAGCGTAACGTGCTGGCGCCCGGTGATCTCCTGCGGCAGATCGATATTCCCCTTGCGGCGCTGAAGCGACGCTCCGCGTTCCGTCAGATCTCGCTGACGCCGGTCGGCCGTTCGGCAGCGCTCTTGATCGGAAGTGTGAGCAGCGACGGCGGATTGGCGCTGACGGTCACCGCGTCTACCGCGCGGCCCGTTCAGTTTTCCTTTGCGGGTATTCCAGCAGCAAAGGACCTGCGCGACGCGATCCTGCAGCGTATCCCCGACGGCCTTTATCACACCGACGTCCACGGCAAGCCGATGTGGCGCAAGGCGATGACGCTGCGGCTGGCCGAAGAAATCCGCGGCGAATTGCAGGCGGTGCCAAGAGTGACGCCATGAGCATCGAGATCAATGGCAAATCATTCTCGCAATCCCCGCAGCCCGGACAATGCCTGCGCACTTTCCTGCGCGAGCTCGGGCATTTCGGCGTCAAGAAGGGTTGCGACGCCGGCGACTGCGGCGCCTGCACCGTGCTGCTCGACGGCGAGCCGGTGCATAGCTGCCTGATCCCGGCGTTCCGCGCCGCCGGTCACGCCATCACCACGATCGAAGGCCTTGCGCCTGACGACGGCATTCATCCGATGCAACAGGCGTTTCTCGATGCGCAGGGGTTTCAATGCGGCTTCTGCACGTCAGGCATGATCCTGACCTGCGCATCGCTGAACCAGGCGCAGCGGCAGGACCTCGGCGCGTCGCTGAAGGGCAATATCTGCCGCTGCACCGGCTATCGCTCGATCGAGGATGCACTTGATGGCAAGATCAACATCGAGGACGCCGACGCCGGCACCGCGTTCGGCCGCAGCCTGCCCGTGCCCGCCGGCCCTCAGGTGGTGCGCGGCGCGGAACGCTATACGTTCGATGTCGCGCCGGAGGACCTGCTGCATATCAAGATGCTGCGCTCGCCGCATCCGCACGCCAGAATCATTGCTATCGACAAGACTGCGGCGCTCGACGTCCCCGGCGTGCATGCTGTGCTGACGTCAGAAGACGCGCCGGATCGCCTGTTCTCGACGGCGCGCCACGAATGGGACTGGATGGACCCTGATGACACCAAGGTGCTCGACACCGTTGTCCGCTTCATCGGCCAGAAGGTCGCCGCCGTGATCGCCGACACCGAAGCCGCCGCCGAGGAAGGCTGCCGGCGGCTCAAGGTCGAATATGAAATCCTGCCTGACGTGATCGATCCCGCCGCCGCGATTGCGCCTGGCGCGCCCGTGCTTCACGGCGACAAGACATCCGAAAATCGCGTCGCCAACGCCGCGCGCAATATCGTGGCCGAAATCCATGGCGAATTTGGCGATGTCGCAGCCGCGCTGGCGCAGGCCGCCGTTACCTATGAGGGTAACTTCACAACGCAGCGGGTCCAGCACGCCGCGCTGGAAACCCATGGCGGCCTCGCCTGGGTCGACGCCGACGGAATTTTGAACGTCCGCTCCAGCACGCAGGTGCCGTTCCTGACCCGGCGCACGCTGGCGGACCTGTTTGAATTGCCGCCCGACAAGGTGCGGGTGTTCTGTGAGCGCGTCGGCGGCGGTTTCGGCGGCAAGCAGGAAATGTTCGTCGAGGACATTTTGGCGCTGGCGGCGCTGAAGACCGGCCGCGCGGTCAAGTTCGAACTGACCCGGGAAGAACAGTTCATCGCGACCTCGACGCGGCATCCGATGCGCGTCACGGTGAAAGCCGGCGCCGACAAAAGCGGAAAACTCACGGCGCTGCAGCTCGATGTGCTCTCCAACACCGGGGCCTATGGCAACCACGCCGGGCCGGTGCTGTTTCATTCGGTCGGCGAATCCCTCGGCGTCTACAATTGCCCGAACAAGAAAGTCGACGGCATCGCCGCCTATACCAACACCGTGCCGTCGGGCGCGTTTCGCGGCTATGGCCTGCCGCAAACCCTGATCGCGGTGGAAGCCGCGATCGACGAACTGGCAAAGCAGCTCGGCATCAGCCCGTTCGAGATGCGCCGTCGCAATGTGGTGAAGTCAGGCGATCCCATGCGTTCGCCGCCGGAATCCAAGTATCACGACGTGCTCTACGGCAGTTACGGCCTCGACCAGTGCCTCGACCTGGTCGAGGGCGCGATGGCCGCGGATGCGCCGAAGCCCGAACTGTCCGCGGACTGGCTCACCGGCGAGGGCATCGCGCTGACCATGATCGACACCGTGCCGCCGGCCGGGCATTTCGCCGATTGCAGCATCTCGTTGCGCGGCGACGGCGGCTTCGACCTCACGGTCGGCACCGCGGAATTCGGCAACGGCACCAGCACCGTGCATCGCCAGATCGCCGCATCCGCGCTCGCGACCACCGTCGATCGCATTTCCTTGCGCCAGTCCGACACCGCGCATGGCGGCCACGACACCGGCGCCTATGGCAGCGCCGGCATCTTTGTCGCTGGCAATGCAACGCTGGCGGCAGCGGAGGCGCTGGCGGATCAGTTGAAACAATTCACGGCGTCGATGCTGGGCGAAAACCCTGATGCCTGCGCGCTGGACAACCACGCCGCGGTCTGCGCCGGACGCCGCACGCCCTACGCCGTCCTCGCCGCTTCAGCGCAATCGCTCGGCAAGGTGCTGAGCGCCAGCGGCAATTCATCAGGCACGCCGCGCTCGATCGCTTTCAACGTGCAGGGCTTTCGCGTCGCGGTGAACAAATTCACCGGCGAACTCAAGATCCTGAAAAGCGTGCAGGCCGCCGACGCCGGCCGCGTCGCCAATCCCTTGCAGTGCCGCGGCCAGATCGAAGGCGGCGTCGCGCAATCGCTGGGCGCTGCGCTCTATGAGGAGATGGTCATCGACGAACGCGGCCGCGTCATCAATCCCAAGTTCCGCGACTATCATCTGCCGTCATTCGCCGACGTCCCCCGCACTGACGTGCTGTTCGCCGACACGTCGGACACGCTGGGGCCGATGGGCGCCAAATCGATGAGCGAGAGCCCGTACAACCCGGTCGCCGCCGCGCTCGGCAACGCCATCGCCGATGCCACCGGCATCCGCTTCACGGCGACGCCGTTCAAACCGGACCGGCTGTGGCCGGCGTTGCATGAGAAGTTTGGGTCCGGGTGAAGGGGCACCTGTCATGCCCGTGGTCATTCGCGGAATAGTGATCCGGCGGCAGCACGCTTTTTCTCGGCAATGCCTAGATGGCCGTTAGCACAACCCGGAGAGCGCGCCCAAAGGCGGCACGCGCCGCCGCAACCTATTGCGTAAAAAGCAATAATGGAGAATGACCATGACTGGGCTCAAGTCGCTCGTCGCGAGCGTGCTGGCCTCGGCAATACTGGCAACACCCTTGCTGGCGCAGGAGCCGGCAGCTTATGCGGCACAGAATCCGGATCGGGATGTGCTGAATGGCGGCGTGCTCACGCCTGCAGGCAGGCTGGCGCGGGAGCAACCTGGTGATGCCGCTGCGGCGCTCTATGCGATAAACAGGGCCAACGCGGGATTGGGAGGCGCCGCGCCTTCAGCCGGCGTCCAAGGCCATCGTCGCCGCCCGTCGCGGTGAACGACGGCATGAAATCAGTACGCGCGGCGAGACCCGCGGGGCATTTGCGCATTCGCATAATATGGATTGGTGAGGCACTGGGCAGAGAGGCCCGAGGCCGTCGCGGCGCACTGCGCCATCGAGGTAAAGCGGCAATCGATGTCGCTTCCTCCCCAGCGGTAGTTCTGGATGCAGACCGGATAATTGCCGCCAAAAGTCTGGGCCGGAGCCGGCGCAGACGTCAAAACGGTGACGGCCGTCAATATCATCAAAGCCGGAATGCGCATCGGGACCTCCATCGGGATTGACGTCACAGCATGAATCCACCGAACCAGACAGGCCATACTGCCGGCAGTCAATTCACATTCACGCGCGGGTCCGCCCGAGAAACCGACGTTGCTGGGGTCAGCAATTGCATGCGGAACTATCCCCGACCCACCGTGCACTCGATCTGGCCGTGCGCCTCGTCGGTCGGAAGGAATACGTCGTTGTTGTTATCGAGCCCGAATGCCGACAGGTTCATCGGGATGAAGTGCATGTTCGGGCAGGCCATGCTGATTTCGGAAATCTCCGGCACCGCTGCCAGCGCCGCCTCGCCCATCCGGTAGAGGCTGTCCTGCACGCTCTTGCTGTAGGTCATCGAGAACACTTCGAGCACGGTGTCGAGGACTTTCCTGTTGGTCGCGGGATAGCTCAAAGGCTTGCCCGACCATTTCCACGACGCCACCATGCTGGTCGCGCACAGCCGGTCGGCGGTCGGCGGGATCGTGGTGTAGGCGTCCTTGACGTAATTCTCCCAGCCCGACTGCGTCGACTTCAGGAAGGCAAAGCCGTCGATGCCTGACGACATCGTGGTGACACCGCCGCGGACGGACGATAATTCCACGGTAGGCTTGCCGTTGCTGTCGAGCACGAAACTATGCGGATGCGGCTTGCCGTCGAAACTGAGCCGGCTCCATTTGGTCTCGTGCACGGTCAGCGCGACGGAGGCGATCTGCGGATAGGTGTCGAGATATTTCGCCGCCAGCACCTGGCAAAATTCCTCGGTGCACAGGCCGGTATTTTCACGCGCGATGACGTTGACGATATTCTTGATGGTGTCGGTCGATACCGAACTCGAATTGTCGCCATGGGTGTAGGTGCGGGCAAAGTCACCCTCGATCATCGCTTTGACGTTGAGCTGGCTGACCTCGTGACGGTCGGCGTCGCGATGGATGCGCATCACGCGGACGCGGCCCTTCCCGTATCTGTTCCTGATCAGCGGCACGTGGAAGCCTCCAGTTCAGCCAGCAATCTTGCGGGACGATGGGCGCCCGATATGATCCAATATTGAGCAACGTTCGTGCCATTGGGCAAGCGCCTGGAGTGGCTTCCGGGGGCAAGCTTTGGCACGGCCTTGTAACGGTTTCGCATGGGCCGGCGTGCCCGCGCCAGGGGGAGCCAATCATGACCACGACCACTGAAATCCATCCGGTCGACCAGACGCTGCCGGCGCCGCGGTTGCTGGCGCTTGGCCTGCAGCACGTGCTTGTCATGTATGCCGGCGCGGTCGCGGTACCCTTGATCATCGGCCGGGCGCTGAAACTGCCGCCGGAAGACGTCGCGTTCCTGATCTCGGCCGATCTGTTCGCCTGCGGGCTGGCGACCCTGGTGCAATGTATCGGCTTTCCCGGGGTCGGTATCCGGCTGCCCGTGATGATGGGGGTCACGTTCGCCTCCGTTGGCCCGATGCTGTCAATGGCCGCGGCGCCCGATATCGGCCTGCTCGGCATCTACGGCTCGGTCATCGCTGCCGGAATCTTCGGCATCATTGCCGCCCCCTTCATCAGCCGGCTGTTGCCGCTGTTTCCGCCCGTGGTCACCGGAACCATCATCCTGGTGATCGGCATCTCGCTGATGCGGGTCGGGATCAACTGGGCCGGCGGCGGCCTGCCGACCCTGACCAAGGTGATCGACGGCGTCCCCGGCGCTTTCCCCAATCCCAATTATGGCCAGCTTCCAGGGCTTGGCATCGCGCTGTTCGTGCTGCTGGTCATTCTCGCCTTGATCAAATGGGGCGCCGGTTTCGTCGCCAATGTCGCCGTGCTGCTCGGCATCGTCGCGGGGGCGGCGCTCGCCAGCGCGCTTGGCATGATGCATTTCGAAAAGGTCACGGCGGCGCAATGGGGCGCGCTCGTGATCCCGTTCCGCTTCGGCATGCCGACATTCCATTTGGTGCCTGTTATCACCATGTGCATCGTGATGATCGTTGTCATGATCGAATCGCTCGGCATGTTCCTGGCGCTCGGCGAGATCACCGGCAAGAAGGTCGATCGCGACGCACTGACCCGCGGCCTGCGCGCCGACGGCGTCGGCACCTTCCTCGGCGGCATCTTCAACACGTTCCCTTACACATCCTTTTCGCAGAATGTCGGCCTCGTCAGCGTCACCGGCGTGCGCTCGCGCTGGGTCACGATAACAGGCGGCGCCATCATGCTGCTGCTTGGTCTGCTGCCGAAGATGGCCGCATTGGTCGAAGCGGTGCCGCTGGTCGTGCTCGGCGGCGCCGGGCTCGTGATGTTCGGCATGGTGGCCGCGACCGGCGCGCGGATTCTGGCGACGGTCGATTTCAAGAACAACCAGTTCAACCTGTTCGTGGTCGCGATCTCCGTCGGCTTCGGCATGATCCCGCTGGTGGCGCCGAATTTCTTCAAGAACCTGCCGCACGGCCTTCATCCGCTTCTGGAGTCCGGCATCTTGCTGTGCGCGCTGGTCGCGGTGGTGCTGAATGCGTTCTTCAATGGCTTCGGCGGCAAAGGGGCTGCGGAAGCGGATGCCGCGGCCACGGCGTCATCGGCGCAGCATGTGTGAGGACTGATGTAGGATGGGTAGAGCGAAGCGAAACCCATCATCTATCCGCAAATCGCAAATGATGGGTTTCGCTTCGCTCTACCCATCCTACGATTTAGCAAAACCTAGCTCCCCCGATAGGTCGTATAACCCCACGGCGTGACCAATAGCGGCACGTGGAGATGGCCTTCCGGCTCACTCACCGAAAACCGCAGTGGGATCTGGTCGAGAAAAGGCGGATCCGACATCGGCACGTTACGCCCCGCAAAATATTCGCCGACGCTGAACATCAGCTCATAGCGCCCGATCGGGACCGGGCGGCCGCCGATCAGGGGTTGATCGGTGCGGCCGTCGCTGTTGGTGATCGCGCGCGCCACCACGCGGGCTTCGCCGAGATCGGACAGTTCGGTCAGTACCACCGATATTCCCGCCGCAGGCTTGCCGCTGTGGGTATCCAGCACGTGGGTCGACAGCCGTCCGTGCACGGCGAGCTTGTCGTCGGCCGTCACCAGCTGGTCGAGACGCAGCGCCGCGATCCGGTAGATTTCCGCGATCGAGACCTGCGTTTCGGTTTTGCTATCGTTCGGCAGCCGGCGCTCGAAATCACGCAGGATGGAATCCCGGGTCTGCCGGCGTGCGCAGACGATGTAGGGGAAACCGAATTTTGCGCGATAGGCATTGTTGACGCGCTCGAACGCCTCAAATTCAGCATCCGACAACCGACCGAGGCCGACACTGTTTTGTTCGGCGTTGGATTCGGCCGTGAGCCCCGCGGCGCGCTGGGTCTTGTTGGCGAGATCCGGATGCGCCTGGATCAGCGCCAGGCGAATGTCGGCCGGCGCACGATCGACCACGGCCCGCATCGCGTCGAACAGCGTTTTCAGGCTGACGAACGGCCGCGCTGCGGCCGCCTGTTCGGCGATCCAGGGTGAATATTCGAAGATATTGCCGAGCGCTTTGACGAACTCGTCCTTGCCAGCGATATTGAGATCGGAAAGCTTCATCGGCATTCCCCGGCCTATCCGATCTCAGCGGCGCGCTCGGCGAGATGGCTGAGATTGGCGTGAAAATGCTGCGCGATCTGCAACCGCGTCGGCACCCAGACGCCGTCATGCTTCATGACGTAATCGAGGAAGCGCATCAGCGATGCAGCGCGGCCGGGGCGGCCGACGACGCGGCAATGCAGGCCGACCGACATCATCTTCGGCGAGATCGCGCCTTCCGCATAGAGCACGTCGAAACTGTCCTTCAGATAGGTGAAGAACTCGTCGCCGCCGCCAAAGCCTTGCGGGTTCACAAAGCGCATGTCGTTGGCGTCGAGCGTGTAGGGGATCACCAGATGCGGCTGCAGTCCGCCCGCCCTGATCCAGTATGGCAGATCGTCGGCATAGGAATCGCTGAGATAGAGCAGGCCACCGGCTTCCATCAAGAGCCGCAGCGTATTGATCGAGGAACGCCCGGTGTACCAGCCGAGCGGACGCTCGCCGGTCGCCTCGGTATGAACGCGGATCGCCTCGGCAATCTCCGCCCGCTCTTCGGCCTCCGACATGTCCTTATGTTCGATCCATTTCAGGCTGTGGCTGGCGATATCCCAGCCGGCCTCCTTCATGGCAACGACCACTTCGGGATTGCGCTTCAGCGCGGTCGCGACGCCGAACACGGTGGCCGGCATCCTGCGCTCGGTGAACATCCGCCACAGCCGCCAGAAACCGGCGCGCGAGCCATATTCGAACATCGATTCGATATTGGCGTGGCGTTTGCCGGGCCAGGGCTGCGCGCCCAGCACATCCGAGAGGAACGCCTCGGAGGCGCGATCGCCATGCAGGATGTTGTTTTCGCCGCCCTCTTCGAAATTCACCACGAACTGCACGGCGAGGCGCGCATTGCCCGGCCAGCGCGGATCGGGCGGATTGCGGCCGTAGCCGCGGAGGTCGCGGGGGTAGCCGGGCTCCGTCACCTAGATTTCCTCGAAGCGGATCTTCTGTGCACCCTTCCACAGCACGGTCTTGCCGAATGCGGTGAGGTTCTCAAGCCCCGAGGTCAGGGTGATGAAGTGGTTGCCGGCGAGCTGGCCCATCTTGCTGGCGAAATGCACGCCGCCATAGGCGAGCAGGATTTCGGTCTCGCTGATGCCGCCGGGATAGAGGATGATCTGGCCCGGTGCGGGATAGCTGGTGTGGTTCTCGTAGGAAACGCCGAAATCGAGATCGCCGAGCGGCATCCAGACCCCCTCGCCGCTCCAGCGGACATGGATCGCCTGGCTCTCGAACGGCATCGCCTTGCGAAAGGCGGCAACCGTCTTGGGCGCCAGTTGCTCTTCAAAACGGGCCTCAAAGGTGAAGTCGCCGGCGCGGACAATTAGTTGGCTCATCGATCTCTTCTCTTGGGTGGGGATAGGGTTCAGCCATATCCATTGCAGCCGGGAAAAGCGGAAGCAAGGACCATTCAACCCGGAAAATGCGGTTTGTTTGGCGCCCTGCCCGTAAAATCAGCCGAAAATGCCCGTCGATTGACGTTCGCAACCTCAACCCGCGCGTATCCGATAGCAAAGGCTCCGCTTCTCGCCCGGCGCAATCTGCATCAATCCGGGCTTGCCGGTGAATTCGCCGTCGAACTCCGACGGGCTGGCGAAGCCATGCCAGGGCTCGATGCAGAGAAACGCCGCGCCTGATGGTTTCGACCAGACGCCGAGTTCGAGAAATCCTTCCCAGGACATCTCGATCGAGGGCCCACGATCGGCCGCATAGCGAACCGATCCGCTCGCGAGCCGATCGATAATAACCGCGTCGTCTTCGAACAGCCGCTCCGAGAGGGGGAGGCTGTTGCCGCGAACCGGCGACGGTTCCGCCTTGGCGCGCATCAGGCCGCCTGCCAGCCTGCGGATCGGCGCAGGCTCTTCGTCCGAGAATGTGAGCGCGTAGGCTTCCTTTTCCAATCCGGGCAGCAGCGGCCAGTTGAACGCCGGATGGGCGCCGATCGAAGCCGGCAAAATCTCGTTGCCGGTGTTGGTGATGTCGAACGCCACTTTCAGGCCGGCATTTTCAACGCTGTAGGTAACCTCGAGCTGGAACGCGAAGGGATAGCGGGCGCGCGTCGCCTCGCTATCGACAAGCACCAGCTTGCACGACGAGACCCCCTGTTCCACCCACTCGAACCTGAGATCCCGCGCAAAACCATGCTGGGTCATCGGGTAGGTCTTGCCCCGATGCTGCAGTCGATCGTTCTTGAGGCGGCCGACGATCGGAAACAGCAACGGCGAGTGGCGCGGCCATGCCGGCCCCGCCTGCCAAAGCAGCTCGACCCCTTCATGTTGGAGCGAGCATAGTTCGGCGCCATCGGCCTTGATGGTCGCCTCAATCGCGCCGCTGCGAAGCGTATGCTTGTCCATGCTGATACTTCACCACCCGAGGTGCCCCTATCCCCTCTCACCTCTCATAGGTCATGGCATTGCCCCCAGCAACGGCGATGCCCTGGCGGCGTCATTTCCTGATGGCATGGTTGCAAGGCTGACACAGCTTCCGGCCTGTGAAGCGCTTGATTTCCCCTGTTGTTGCGCGTTTCATTCAGGCAACGAACGAACACCCCGGGGAAACAACCATGCCAGCGAAAATCATCGGTATGATCGGCACCCAGCAGGAGGGCGTCGCGGTTCACCTGATCAAGGGCCAGATATCGCGCCAATGGGTGATCGATTTCACCCGCCTGCATGAGCAGTGGAACTATGATTCCGTGCTGGTCGGATATTACGCCTCGGCCGCCGAAGGTTTTGCGATCGCGCTTTATGCGGCTGATCATACCGAGCGAATAAAATTCCTGATCGCGCATCGCCCGGGCTCGGTGGCACCGGCGCTGGCAGCACGGCAGATCGCGACCTTCGACCAGCTGACGCAGGGACGGATGTCGCTGCACGTCATCGCCGGCACCAGCGACCAGGACCAAGCCAGCGAAGGCGACTTCCTGCCCAAGAACGACCGCTACCGCCGCGCCGCGGAATATCTCGATGTCATGCGCCGGATCTGGACCAGCGACAGCCCCTTCGACCACAAGGGCGAATTCTATCGCATCGAGGGCGCGTACAGCGATATCAAACCGTCTCAGCAGCCCTATCCCCGTCTGTTCTTCGGCGGCTCTTCGGAAGGCGCGCTGGAAATGGGCGCCGCGCATTGCGATGTGTTCGCGATCTTCGGCGAGCCGCTCGCCGAGACCCGCGCCCGCGTCGACGATTTCCGCCGTCGCGCGGCCGCCTTCGGACGGCGCGCCGATTTCAACATGTCGCTGCGCCCGATCATGGCGGAAACCGAGGGCGCAGCCTGGGACAAGGCGCATGCGCTGCTGGCGGATGTCGAACGCAAAACGGGCGAAGCGCCGAAGCCAAGCAACCATTCCAGCGAACGCCTGCTTGGCTATGCCGCGCGTGCCGACGTGCATGACGAACGGTTATGGATGGGGATCGCGCGCGCCACCGGCGCACCGGGCAATACGTCCTGCCTGGTGGGAACGCCGGAACAGATCGCGGCTGCGGTGCTGGAGTATTACCGGATCGGCGTCCATTCGTTCCTGCTGCGTGGATTCGAGAATCCGCATGACACGATGGCGATCGGCCGTGACCTCATTCCATTGATCAAGGGCGGTGCAGAAGCGATCGACCGGCAGGCCGAGGCGGCCGAGTAGCGTTGGCCCTCAGAATCTGCAAACACATCAGAACGCCGGTTTACAGCACGGCGCCAGGAAAGACTTTGGAACCAGTTGCATGAAAGCCGTGGTGGTCGAGAATTACGATTCGATTGACGGCATCTCCATCAAGGAGATGCCGATGCCCGATATCCCGCCCGGCGGTGTTCGCGTCAGGATCGGCGCCGCTGCCATCGGCTTCGTCGACGGCTTGAAGGTGCAAGGGCTGTATCAGACCAAGGACCCGCTGCCGTTCGTGCCGGGCACGGAATTCGCTGGCGTGGTCGACGCTGCCGCAGGCGACGTCGCCGCGTTCAAGCCGGGCATGCCCGTGGTCGGCATGGTCAGGTCCGGCGCGCTCGCCGAATACATCTGCGTGCCGTCGGCGGCGCTGAAGCATTTGCCGCCAAAGACTACCTTCGAGGCCGGAGCGTCTTTTCAGGCGAACTACCTGACCGGACTTTACGCGCTGGATGCGCGCGCCGAACTGCGCAAGGGCGAAACGCTGCTGGTCTTGGGCGCCGCGGGCGGCGTCGGCATCGCGGCGGTACAACTCGGCAAGCTGATGGGCGCGAAGGTGATCGCGGCGGCATCGACGCATGAGAAGCGCGAATTTGCCAAAGGTTACGGCGCCGATGATACGATCGACTACACCAAGGCGGACTGGCGCGACACGCTTAAGGGCCTGACCGGCGGTAACGGTCCGGACGTTATCTTCGACCCTGTCGGCGGCGAGGTGGCGCTGCAGGCGTTTCGCTCGATCGCCTGGCGCGGACGGCACCTGGTGGTCGGGTTCGCCTCCGGCACCATTCCGGCGCTGGCCTTGAATCTGCCGCTGCTCAAGGGCGGCGCCCTGCTCGGCGTCGATCTGGCGCAAATCCAGAAGCGCGAGCCGGAAACCCATAGCCGCCTGATCGCACAATTGTTCGACTGGCTCGCCTCGGGCCAATTGAGCCCCGTGGTCGGCAAGGTCGTGCCGTTCGAGAATTTTCGCGAGGCGTTCAAGACCATGCAGTCGCGATCCGCGCTCGGTAAAATGATCGTCAAATTCGACTGAGGACAGCAACATGCCCCAAGACAAGCCCGCCGACGGAACCGGGCGTCGCCTGATGCATACGCGAACGGTCGAATGCAACGGCTACATCAGGGACGACGGGCTCTGGGAAGTCGAGGCACGGCTGGTCGACGTAAAACCCTTCACGCAAGCCGCCGACCGCTATCGCGAGGAGCTGAAGCCCGGCGATCCCGTGCACGATATCCGCCTGCGGCTCGCGATCGACGACACCATGAGGATCCACGAGGCCGAAGCGACCATGGCGGCGACGCCCTATCCCACCTGCATCGACGTCGAGCCGATCCTGCAGCGGCTGGTCGGCGAGAGCATCGGCAAGGGCTGGCGCGAGGTGGTCCGCCGCAAGATCGGCCGGCTCGAGGGCTGCACCCATCTGTCGGAACTGCTAGGCCCGGCGGTGACCACGCTGTTTCAGACCATGTCGCACGGCAAGGATCCGGAAGGCCGAGATTCGATGGACGAGCAGCGCAACTCCGGTGAACGGCCGTTCTTCATCGGCGGCTGCTATTCCTGGCGCACCGATGGCCCCATCGTTGCCGACAAGTTTCCGCAATTTGCGACCAAGCCGGCCCCGCGGGATTAGAGCGTTTTCAAGCGAAGTGGATACCGGTTCGCGTGAAGAAAACGCGTCAAAAACAAGAATCCTAGGCGCAACGATCCGGCGCGGGCCCTGATCACGAAATTGCAACCGCCGGGCTGCGCTGCCTTGTGAAGCCACGCGCTTGACAATGCTCTAACCTATGGTTGTCTCCCCTCCACCGATATACGTCTCTTATTTGGCGAAGTCGCGAACGGCGTTCTGAACGGGACATCGCGCTTGAAGCAAAACGCCTGTCCGGCTGTTTCGCGCTCCTGGCGCGCGGGGGATCTCATGTCGAAGCGTTTTGTGTCGAAGCGTTTTGGAATTGGATTACTGTTCGCCTGCGTTACGGCACTTCTGCTTCCGGTGCTGGTCGTAGTCGTTGACATGATTTTTCTTCACCAAACAATGATCAACTCGATCTACAAAAACGTCGAAGACATCTCCGACGCTACCGAGATGCCAACGACGGTTACTTCCTTTCAATCCGGCCCTGACGTCGTCAGCACCATTGGCGGCAGCGGCGACGGACTGAACTGCAGCCTCCCTGGCCTGGCCAACATGTTCTTCCATGGCATGAAAAATCGGCACGGCCAAAGCGCTCTGGTGCTGCAACGCTTCCGGCAGGCATGCGTCTTTCACGATCTGTGCTATCGCCATGGCCTTGCCACCTACGGGTATAACCAGAACGATTGCGATCGCGTTCTGCAGAACGCCGCGCTTCGGCTCTGCTACGTCTGGAATCCATTGGAGGGAAAGGCACGCTGCCAAACCGAATCAAAAATGGTTCTGGCGGGCGTGAGTCTGGGCGGCTCCGACGCCTATCGCGCCTGGGACCGGTCGACCTATTTCGAGTTCGAGTCGGATCCTTGGCGCTCCAACGGATTTTCCGTCAGCCGGGTGGTCGACCATCCCTTTAAATCCGTAGATCGCGAGAAGTACCGGGATGAGCCGGATCAAGTCATTCTGAATTTCGACAATGTTCGATCCAATCTTACCGTTACCTGCGTCACCTGCAAGCAAGTGCCGGTGCTTCGAGAGAAGACCAGTGATCGTTACGACACCACCGAGGAACTTCGATCGGTCGGGATCACACAGCTCCCGGACGCCTTGCTGCAGCACACCGGACAACAGCTGTCCGACACCAGTCCGGTTTGGCTGCCGCCCCGCCGCCGTCATGCCGCGCCACACCTGCTGGTCGACAGCACCGGCAAAAATCACTTGATCTGGGTGACCCGAAACAATCCGGGCGACACCATCTCCTGCATTGTCCTTGCGGATACCGCAAGACTCCTGACCTACACGCTGCCAAAGCGGGACAATTGCTCGAGTGACGCAGCCTCTCAACTCACCATGGTTGAAGTCGACATGTTCGCAACCTCCCCACTTGTCATGGAGCTTCCGGCTTCGAAGGAAAGCATTTTCGCAATCGCGCTTAGCGTGAGCCGGGAAGACGATGGGAGCCTGAGCTTCTGTTCACGGTCTGCGTCCAGGAACGTCGATCGACCACCAATGAAGAAGGACGACGACAAGGCCGATTGCATTCCAATCGACAAATCGGTGGTTCGCAACGGTGCCGGCCTCGGCGCCTTTCAGAACTTTGCAATCATACGGCCAGGTCAGCAGATTCTGTTCGCGCGTGATATTGTGACGTCACCGGCTTCGCTGTGGACCAGAATTTCTCGCAGCTTGCGGGGTATAAAATACTCGCCCGACGGGGTGATGCTGGTGATCGACGTTACCGCTGCCTCGGCGGAAAAAGGATCTGTGAAGCCAAGACTCAAGAAAGCGGTGAGATTCAAAATCGAAGACCGCCTTGATCCGATGATGCCGATCAGCCGGAATATAGACGATCTGCGCTTCCTGGGCCTGGAGAACACGGAGAATCAGGTCAGCGTCCGCATGATCGACTTTGCGAAGGAGAACCCTGCCGTCGGCGATGTGAAGCTCGAGATGAACAAAACCGAAGTCAACTTGCATCCGTCCTGGGCGTCGCGGCCTTTGCTCGTGCTTGAAACGCGGGGGCCGAATCCCAAGACCAGGCTTGTTTTCTCCCGCGGAGCAATTGCGGTCGACCCGCACAAGCCCCTCGACAACGAGTCGGAAATCGTCGAGTCGCCAAATCTGCCATTTGACGGCACAAAGCCGCAAACCGAATCGTTGGCCCTGGAAACATTGATATTTGAACGCGATGCGACGCCCTCTTCGGATAAGCCATTCGTGAAGAAGAGCGCCGTGGCCTGCGTGGTGAAATACACGTTCAGGCGCCACGAAGAATTCCCCTGCTATCGCTCGTTCGATCCAAAGCGCCCTATGCGGTCGTCGCCCGCGGCCAGAATGCAGGCATCCCAGCTGCTGGTGGGACACTTTGCCGGGCGCGGCGGATACGGCATCGCTTTCCCCGAGTATTGCGAGAGTGGCCCCCCCATTATCCTGAGGCAGAACGAAGACGGCACCTTGGTGCCAGAGAAGAGCTTGGTCGGCGCAGCAGGCACTTTCACACGCCAGGTCACGTGCGATCCGCTCGATTCGAATGAGTATGTCAGCGGGCCAATCAAATCCACGCCGGATATGACGATATCGGCCGCCGACTGGCCGTACCAACCATAAACGGCAACCGGTCAGCTCTCGCGCGGCCCCGCCTTGACGACCTCCGCATGCGGATCGCCGGCGGGCAGGATGTCGCGGATGTAATCGCGGCCCTTCCATTCCGGCGGCGGCGGAGGCCCCTCGCCTTCGCGGGGAACGTAGGGCGACGGACTGGCGCCGGCGAGGTCGGGCACATAGCGCGGGCAGTTCGGATAGATTTCGCACTCGATCCGCACCACGAGCTGCGCGCCGTAATGCCGGCCGATCGCCGCCGCGTCATCCAGAATTGCCGCACGGCCGTTGATGCGCATGCGCCGGCTCTTGCCGTCGAAGCGCACGAACAACAACCCGACATTCGGATTCTTCGACAGGTTGCCGAGCGTGCGGTACATCGAGTTCCCGTCATATTCCGGATACTCGATAACGTTGGGGCCAACGACTTTCACAAAACCGGGATCGCCCGACTTGATGTTGCAGTCGACATAATCCGCAAAGGAAGTGCCGATGAAGAAGAACGGTGAACTCTCGATCAACGCCTTCTCGTCGTCCCAGAACTCATAATGCTTGCGGTGCCGCTCGATCGCCTCGGCCACACGCCGCCCGTCGAACCGGTCCTGCAGTTCGCTCATGCCTTCATGATAGAACGCCCGCTGCCACATCGACTTGCTCCCTTTTTTCGCGGGAGACATTAACCCCGATCCAGCGCAGCCGCCAGCCGTGGCCGGACGGCTAATATTCGAGATGGGGACGAAGCGCCTTCAGCTTGGCGGCAAGTTCACGGGCGTCGGCGTCGTCCAACTGCGAAAGATGCCGCGTGATCGAGGCATAATCCTCATCTGACTTGTGCTGGTTCAGTTTGCGCTGTCCTTGCACCTGCTTCACGTCCATTTCGAGCACGACGATCGATTGCAGCATCGTCTCGCGCTTGGCGGCTTCCATCGATGACAGCGACCATGGCGGCTTCGGTACCAGCCGCTCCTCGAATGTCGAGAGCAGCGCATCGCCGTGATCGCGGTGGTCTTCGATCGGCAGCCGCCGCACCGGGCCGGAAAGATGCACGGCCTCATAGAGCCAAGTCGAGACGTGGTCGGGCGTCGCATACCAGTCGTTCGAAACATAGGCGTCCGGGCCCCACACGATCAGCAGGAACGGATTCTTGCCGTCGGCGAGTTCGGCCAGCCTGTTGCGTGCGGTCAGGTGAAACTGCACCGTGACGGCATCGCCCGTCCGGTTGATCCTGAACGGCACATGCGAACTGATCGGGCCGTCGGCGCCGCTCGCAACCATCGCACCGAACCCGCGCGAGGCGGCGAATTGCAGCGCGCCATCGCGGTCCCAGGCGAACGTCGGACGAAGGATGTGCACGGCGGCCTCCTTGCTTTGCTCAGGAGGACGGGTCTTGCCGCCTGACGCGGTCGAAAATGGCGAACGCCGCCGCCAGCGCACAGCCGGCGATGATGCCGACCGCAAGATCCTCGATCAGCGTGAGGCCGAAAGTGGCGAGCAGCACGCCGGCGCCGCGCCAATCGTGCAGCAGATCAAGGAATTCTTCCTTCTCCGCCATGTTCCAACACACCACGACAAGCACGCCCGCCAGCGCCGACAGCGGGATGAAACTTGCGAGCGGCGCTGCGACCACCATGAAAACAAGCACGAACAGCGCATGCATCATGCCGGAGACCGGGCTGACGGCGCCGGCGCGAATATTGGTGGCCGTGCGCGCGATCGTTCCGGTGACGCTGATGCCGCCGAACAGTGCGGAGGCGACGTTAGCGACACCCTGCGCCACGACTTCCATATTGTAGCGGTGCTTGCGCCCCGTCATGCCATCGGCGACCTTGGCCGAGAGCAGGCTCTCGACCGCGCCGAGCAGCGTGAAGGAGAGCGCGGCCGGCAGCACAGCGAGTACGGACGCGTAGGAGATCGATGGCAACCGGGGTCCGGGCAATCCGTCCGGCAGTTGGCCAAAGCGGCTGCCGATGGTTTCGACCGGCAGGCCGAACAGCCATGCCGCCACCGAGGCCAGCGTCACCGCGATCAGCATGCCCGGCCAGTTCGGCGCTATCAGCCGCAGCAGGAAGATCAAGGCGACTGAGCCGACGCCGACCGCAAGGGCAACCGGGCTGATGGTCGGCAGCGCCTGACTGAGTGCCGCAAGCTTGGGCAGCAACGGGCCGGGTTCGGCACCGGCCAATTTCAGGCCGCCGAGATCGCGCAGCTGGCTGGCAAAGATCGTGACAGCGATGCCGCAGGTGAAGCCGACGGTCACGGCGTGCGGAATGTAGCGAATGAGCGAACCGAGCCGCAGCAGGCCGATCAGGGCCAGCATGAACCCGGAGAGGAAGACGGTCAGCAACAGGCCTTCCAGGCCGAATTTGGTGACGGTGGCCGCGACCAGCACGATGAAAGCGCCGGCCGGGCCGCCGATCTGATAGCGGCTGCCGCCGAGCGCCGAGACTAAAAAGCCGCCGATGACGGCGGCATATAATCCCCGCTCGGGCGAAACCCCCGAGGCGACGGCGATCGCCATCGACAGCGGCAGCGCCACGATCGCAACCGTCAGCGCCGCCAGCATATCCCGGCGGAGGTGGCCAAGATTGTATCCCTCGGCCAGCACGGTAGCGAGTTTCGGACGATAGGTATGGGCCGTAGCGGAGCCGTCGGGCATTGCGGGTAAACCGATTGGGACTTGGGCATCATAGCCGAGGATCAAGCGGCCGTCAGCACGCGCCGGCTTCCTTGAGGGTCTGGTAAGCGTCCATCGCGGCGCTCCGCAGCTTTTGCCGTTGCCCGCGATAGCCCGGTGGCCGGCGTTGGCCGGGATTATCCCCTTGAGCCGACAGTCCGGGCCTTGCGAAGCGCTTGAGGTCGCGAAGATCGCCGAGCGTGCGTTGCAGCTGTTTCGCCGGCTTGTGGACGTGGCGGAATTCGCCATGGTCGAACACCGGGACGATTCCCGTCAGCGCCTCCAGCATGTAGCGAAACCGCTTCGCCCTGATCCGCAGCCGGTGACGAGCCGATGCGCCGAGGGCTTTGAGCCGCCGGCCTTTGCGGATCAGTTGTTGGCGCCAGCGATTGAGCTCCCGCTTGCAATAGGCCTTCAGCGGCCTTGCGGACTTGCGGCGCTGCATCCGCTCCCAACGCGAAAGCCATGACCCGTCCCCGATCCAGCCAGACATCGCCTCGATCAGGTCATGAAATCGCGGAGAACGCAGGCAGTGAACCATCCGACGATGGTCGCGCGTCTGATGGGCCTCGAGATCCTCGCCGATCATGCGTTGCGCCCAGTCCCGGTAGCGTTTGCGGCGTGCATATTCCACGACCACGTCGCTATCGCGCGCGGCGCCGAGCGAGCCGTTCAGCCATGCAAGTTCCTTCTTCAGGCGCCGCCATTCAGCATCGACCACGATCGAAGCGAAGAAGAACACGGCGGACCGCAACCGGGTAATGGCGACACGAATCTGATGCACGGCTTCGGCATCGCCCGCGCAGGCGCTGCTGTGATGCAGCCTGACCTTGCCGACGCAGTCCTGCGCGATTTTCTGGAACGCCGTCGCGCAATCGAACTGCGCCGCCGCAGCGGCCTTGCGCGGGCCAATTTTGGTTTTGCCGGCGCCCTTCATCTGCCGCGCCCTATGGCGCGCCGGGCATATAGGCTGCCGCACCGCAAAGGTTTCATCCCCGTCACGCGCTCCGGTCCATCCCGCCTAGCATGGCCTGACGCGTCGCACGGCGCCAGCCCGTACGGCCGGCCAAAAGCAGGCCGCGGCTTGCGGAGAATAATCGCCGCAACCGTCGAGCCGGGATAGAGGGTTTCGTGTCAGGCCAATCAGCAGTTGAGATGCCTTACGTCGTTCGGCCTATCGCTCTTAGAGCCGGCGTGGCGACCAGAACGCCACCGAGTAGATTGCGGCAAATCCGAGAAACGCCGCAGCCCAGGCGATACCGACAGCCACCAGCAGCGGACCCGTGTGGTCCGTTTCCAGCACGGCGCAGACCCGCGCGAGGGCGGCGATAATCACCGCAGCGTAAATCAGCTGTGTCGCCGGAGACGCTTGGAGCCGCTGTCCGGTATGACCGAGCGTTGCCCGGCTCATCACCGCCAGTGTCATGGTGCCGATCGCTCCTCCCGTCCACGCATGAATTCCAGCGCTCGGCGCCACGAGGTCGAAGGCGCTGAGCGCGGTGAGGATGAATCCCGCCGGGACGAACGCATAGGCAACGTGCAGGATCAGCACCAGCCGGTCGGCGAATGTCCGGTATCCGGTCCAGCGCACAAGCCGGATCAGGTGCATGCCGCCGCAGACCAGCAACAATCCGCCGGAGGTCCGGTCCAGCGGTCGCACAACCCAAAACAGGAGGACGACCACGCTCAAGGCGATGGTCGCGACATCGAAGCGGCCGAACGGCGCGGGCATCTGGCCGGGAGTTCGTTTTGCCAGCCAGTTGCGGGTGAAGCTTGGAATGATCCTCCCGCCGATCAGCGCAATGAGGCTGATCACCACGGCGATGCCGCCACGGGTGGTGTATTCGGCCAAGCCTTCGAAATGCGCCTCCAGATGAAACGCCAGATTGCCGGCGGCGAGCAGGCTGATGATGGCGACGATCATGAGATTGCCCCACTTCTTGCCCGCAATGATCTCGCGCGCGGCGGAAGCCGCCAGCAGGATGAGAAACACCGAATCGATCGCCGCGGCCGGCGCCCAGCCAATCCAGGCCGATACGCTGACGGCAATTCGGCCTGCAACCCAGGTCGAGAACAGCAGGATCAGCGGCCTGCCCTGCAGCGGCAATCTGCCCGTCCAGTTCGGCACCGCCGTGAGCAGAAAACCGGCGATAACGGCCGCGATATATCCGAACAGCATCTCATGGACATGCCAGTCCCGGGGCGCGAACGCCGTGCTGAGCTGCAGCCGACCGTAAAACACCGGCAGCCACATCAGAATGATGGCACCAGCATAGACGGATCCGAAAAAGAAGAACGGCCGGAAACCATACGAAAACAAGGCGGGGCCTCGATAATCTCTCAAGCGCGATACTGACATGATTTGGACCCTGCTCCGGCTGTTGCTGGCCGCACCCTAGCCGGCGCGAAGCGCGCCCTCTTTGTCGAGGCGCAAAGACGACGGCCGCGCCCAGGCGTATTCGCAAGAAGGTTCAGCAAAATGGAGATAGACGATGCGAATCTTTGCGCGACTACGGACAGGTTTGGGACGGTTGCCGATTCAGCCTCAGGACGACTCGAAAACCACTCGCGACGGGACAGAAATGGCTGCGACTGCACCATCCAGTTCCCCTACAGCCGAAATCATGTGCTGCGGCCATTGTTCAGGCAACGCCGAAGGGCACATTTCGGAACTGCCAGGCGCGCGATAAAACAAGGAAAGCGGCCGACAAGGCCGCTTTCCTTTCTTTCATGCCATCAATTTATTTCGCTGCCGTCTTTGTCGCGGCAAGCTTTGCGAACAGCGCGGCAAATACCTGTTTGGCTTTGCCGACCTGAGGCACGGCCTTGGCCTGCTCCTCGTTGGCGGGCGTCCCCACCACGATCATCGCCACCATGCCCATGCCGTAATGTGGCGCGCATTTGACGCCATAGATCCCGGCCTGATCGAATTTGGCGGCGACATCCTCACCCATCTTTCCGATGAAGGTGACCCCGCCGTCCGGCAGCATGCCTTTGATGGTCTCCGCGTTATGCCCCTTGTCGGTCGACACGAACTTGACGGTATCGCCCGGCGCAACCTTTACCAGGGCCGGCTCGAAAACCATCAATCCTTCGGTTCCCTTGTTGAGCATCTTGACTTCGACTTCGGCCGCCGTTGCGCCACCGGCCACCGCCATGGCTGCGGCCACCACGGCCATTACCAAATATCTGCGCATCCTGATCTCCTGTCGATCGGTCGGGTCTCCATTCGGACCCCATGCGCGCCTTCTAGTCCCCAATCGCAGGGCGGAACTTGTTTTAGCGCAAGCTCCCAGCCGATTGTCGCGGTATGATGAGGCTGCAGCGCCGGTCACGCCAAATGACGGCGGCCGATTGCCACCCGTAATTCTCACGTCCGATTTCAGAACGGCATCCGGAACCTCCCATGGCCCCCCTCGACCGTTCAATTGTCGCAAATGTCCCGATCTTCGCCTCCTTGAGCGCCGACGATCTCGACGCCATCCTGTGCGACGCCCGATCGGTCAGATATCCGAAAGACAGCAGCGTATTCGACCAGGGCGGCGAAGCTCATTCGTTCTTCGTTCTGCTGCACGGCCATCTACGGGTTGAAAAGACCACGCCGCAGGGCCAGCAAATCGTGGTTCGCTACGTCTCGGCGGGTGAATTGTTTGGCGTCGCGCAGGCGCTGGCGCTCAAAAATTATCCGGCAACTGCGATTGCGGTCGTCGACAGCGTGGCCTTGTCGTGGCCATCGGCGCTGTGGCCGCAGCTGACCGCGAAGTTCCCGGCGCTGGCGGCAGGCGCGTTGCAGACCGTCGGCAGCAGATTGCAGGATACGCAGGACCGCGTCCTCGAAATGTCCAGCGAACAGGTCGAGCAGCGCGTCGCGCACGCGCTGCTGCGCCTGGCCAAGCAGGCAGGCCGCAAGGTCGAGCATGGCGTCGAGATCGATTTTCCGATCAGCCGGCAGGATGTCGCCGAGATGACCGGCACCACCCTGCACACCGTGAGCCGCATTCTCAGCGCATGGGAGCAACAGGGGCTGGTCGAGGGCGGACGACAGCGCATCGTGCTGCGCGATCCCCACCGACTGTTCGAAATCGCGGAAGGCCAAGGCAAATAAGATCGACCGGTAAGATCGGCAACTAGGACCCGTTCAGGCTTGAACGACGGCGCGCAGTGCCGTCAGGAACGCACCGCCGTCTACCTCGTGCTCGCGGCTGGCTTCGTCAATCGAATGGAATGTCGCGATCGGGCAGCCGACGCAGCCCATCCTGAAATCCATGAACACCCGTATCGAAGCAGGCCAGCGGTTCATCACCTGGTCGACCGTCATGTCAGGCGTGGGCATGCTCTTTTTCATGCTGCCAGCCTAGGCACCCGACCACTTCTTTCTTTGTTCGGGAGCAAACAGCGGCGCGATTGGTCTTCTTTCCGGAAAGCTTGCGCTGGCGCAAAGAGTGCTTCCGATCCTTGGGGCACAAGGGTGACACGAAATTCAAATGCAGACACCAACAGGAGAGTGTCATGATCACCCGCCGTATCGCATTGCTCGGCGTCGCAGTCGCCGCATTTGTCGTTGCCGTCCCCGCGCTGGCCGCCGACGATCTCAACCTGCCGCGTCAGGCGGTTGCGCTGGTGGCGCCGCCGTTCGTGCATCCGCACGAACAGGCCACCAAGGAAGCCCCGAAGATCATCGAGTTCAAACTTGTCATCACGGAGAAGGAAGTCGTCATCGACGAGGCCGGCACCAAGTTCCAGGCGATGACCTTCAACGGCTCGATGCCCGGTCCGCTGATGGTCGTCCATGAAGGCGATTACGTCGAGGTGACGCTGGTCAACCCCGAAACCAATGCGATGCCTCATAACATCGACTTCCATGCCGCGACGGGCGCATTGGGCGGCGGCGCTCTGACCCATGTGAACCCCGGCGAACAGGTGGTTCTGCGCTGGAAAGCAACGCGCACCGGAACGTTCATCTATCACTGTGCCCCGGAAGGCATGATTCCCTGGCACGTCGTGTCGGGCATGCACGGCACCGTGATGGTGCTGCCGCGCGACGGCCTGAAAAACCGCGAGGGCAAGGCGCTGCGCTACGACCGCCTCTATTACGTTGGCGAGAACGACCTCTACGTGCCCAAGGACGAGAAGGGACAATACAAGAGCTACGAAACGGTCGGAGAATCGTTCGCCGACACCACCGAGGTCATGCGCAAGCTGATCCCGACCCACGTCGTCTTCAACGGCAAGGTCGGCGCCCTCACCGGCAAGAATGCGATGACGTCGAAGGTCGGCGAGACCGTCATGATCGTTCATTCGCAGGCCAATCGCGACAGCCGTCCGCATCTGATCGGCGGTCACGGCGATTACGTCTGGGAGACCGGCAAGTTCGTCAACCCGCCGGAGAAGGATCTCGAGACCTGGTTCATTCGTGGCGGCTCAGCAGGAGCTGCGCTCTACACGTTCAGGCAGCCCGGCATCTACGCCTACGTCAACCACAACCTGATCGAGGCCGTCGAACTCGGCGCCACTGCCCACTTCAAGGTCGAGGGCAAATGGAACAACGACCTCATGACGCAGGTACAGCCTCCCGGCCCGATCCTGCCCGGCAAGTCCAGCGCGGCTGATGCTGTGGTGAAAACCAGATAACGACCTCGCGGCCTGAAGCCATTGCTGCGGGCCGCGGTGACCGGAGGACCGCCCCATGCTGCTCGCCATGAAAATCAAGGCCGCGATAACAGCGGCCGTTCTGGCCAGTCCGATCGCGCTGACGGTCGCCCCTGTTGCCCACCCCGTCGATTCCGCGATCACCGAAATTGCCGCAAAACCGTTTCAGTATCGGCTCGCCGGCGATTTCTCCCGCGACGGCAAACCCGCGCCAGCCCCGCTGCGTGAAGCGCTTCTAGCCGCCAGCATCAAGATCATGAACCGTCAGGTCACCGCGGGCGAATATGCGCGCTGCGCCGATGACGGCCGATGTCCTAAAATCCCGCAAGCCTCCGCGATGGCGGAGCGTCCAATGGTCGGCGTCAGCTGGCGGGATGCAACGGCCTATGCCGAATGGATGACGAACAAGACCGGGGTCCTGCACCGCCTTCCCACCGACGAGGAATGGGTGTTCGCAGCCGGCCAGAAGGTCCGCGAAGAAGCGCTGCCGCTGGTCGACCCGGTCGATCCCGCGCAGGCCTGGATTGCGCGTTACGAGGCGGAAGCCAACCGAGCGCGGCCCGGCGCGCTCGACCCGCAACCGGTCGGCGCCTTCGGTCGCAACGAGAACGGGCTGCTGGATGTCGGCGGCAATATCTGGGAATGGACCAACAGCTGCTTCCTTCGCATGACGCTGGAGCCGACGGGGGCTGCGCGCGTGACCAACACCAATTGCGGCGTTCGCGTCGTGCAGGGCGCCCACCGGACCTATATGACCGACTTCATCCGCGATCCTCGCACCGGCGGCTGCGCTGCCGGCGTGCCACCCGCCAATCTCGGCTTCCGCCTGGTAGTCGAAGACAAAAATTGGCCAGCGCTGCAAAGAATGATCGTCGCGACCTTCACGCCGGGTTAGAACGGCCTACGTCAGGTCATGAATTGTCGCGCCGCGATCAGCCGGCGTGCTCGATGGCGCGGATGGCGCCGCGCAGTTCCGCCAGCCCACGCAGCCGGCCGATCGCGGTGTAGCCGGGATTGGTGCGCTTGGTCTCGGCGAGATCGTCGAGCATGCGATGGCCGTGGTCCGGCCGGAATATGACCTTTTCGCCTGCCGAACGTTTCCGGTTTTCGGTCAGCAACGCCTTGAGCACCGCGATCATGTCGACGTCGCCATCGAGATGGTCGGATTCGAAGAACGACAGGCCGTCGGCCTCGCGTTTGGTCGCCCGCAAATGTGCAAAGCCGATTCTGGGTGCGAATTGTTTTGCAATCGCCGGCAGATCGTTTTGCGCGCGCACACCGAGCGAGCCGGTGCAGAAGCAGATGCCGTTCGCCTTGGACGGAACCGCGTCGAACAGCGCCTGGTAGTCTTCCGCCGATGAAGCGATGCGCGGCAGGCCGAACAGCGGCCGCGGCGGATCGTCGGGATGCAGCGTCAGCGTCACGCCAAGCTGCTCGGCCACCGGCGTGACGCGCGCGAGAAACTCGATCAGATGCTGGCGCAGCACGGCGGTGGTGATGCCGCTATATTGCTGCAAGCGGTCGCGGAACTGCGGAATGGTCAGGGGATCGGTGGTCGATCCCGGCAAGGCGCTGGCGATGTTGGTGACGAGGACATCGATATCGGCCTGCGTCATCCCGGCGTGAACCTGCTTGGCACGGGCACGCGCGCTTTCCGAATATTCCGCCGCCGCTTCCGGACGCTGCAGGATGTGCAGATCGAACGCCGCGAACCGCTCCTGGTCGAAGCGCATCGCCTTGGCGCCGTTCGGCAGCTCCCATTCCAGATCGGTGCGGCACCAGTCCACGACAGGCATGAAATTGTAGCAGATGATCTTGATGCCGGCCGAGGCCACCGCTTCGAGGCTGGCGATCCAGGCCTCGATCGAGCGTGTGGCCTTGCCGCCGAGCCGCTTGACGTCGTCGGGGATCGGAATCGATTCCACCACCGACCAGGTCAGCTGCGAACGGCCGGGCTGGCTTTTCTCGATGATGTGCTTGCGCTCCTCGACGCCTGATCGCGTCCAGGCTTCGCCGATCGGCACCTGATGCAGCGCGGTGACCACGTCGGTGGCGCCGGCCTGGCGGATATCGTCGAGCGACACCGGATCATCAGGTCCGTACCACCGCCATCCCTGCAGCATCATGGGAAATCTCCTGAATATCTTCCGCTCACTGCGCCGTCAGCACGACCTTGACGCTCTGCGAGCGGTCAAGCGCGAGGCGAACCGCATCGGGCGCGACCGAGAGCGGGCGCTCGGCCGTCACCAGCGACAGCACATCGACGCTGCCGTCGGAAATCAGTTCGACCGCGGTCATGAATTCCGGCCCGAAGCGGAACGAGCCGCGCAGGTCGATCTCCTTGGCCATCACGGCGTTCGCGGGCGTCGGAATTTGTCCGCCCGGCAGATTGCCGATCTGGACGACGACGCCGCCGCGCCTGACCGCGCCGATGGCGCTGGCAAGGCCGGCCGCCGTGCCGGAAACCTCAAACGCCACGTCGTAAGGCGCGACAGCCTTCAGGGCCTCATCGCCCTTTGAGATATCGATGACATGGTTGGCGCCGAGCCGGGTTGCGAAGGCCAACGGCGCGGCGGCGATATCGACGACGGTCACTTCGGCAATGCCGGCGCGGCGCGCCGCCAGCATCGTCAGCAGGCCAATGGGGCCCGAGCCGAACAGCACCGCGCGCTTTCCCTTGATATCGCCGGCGCGGGCGACCGCGTGCAGGCAGACCGCGAGCGGCTCGGCCAGTGCCGCCGCCTGGTACGTCACATGGTCCGGAATCCTGACGCATTGCGCGGGAATGGCATCGAACAGGCTGGAAAACCCGCCCTGCATGTGCGGCGTCTTGGAAGCCGAGCCCATGAAGAAGATGTTCTCGCACAGGTTCAGCCGGCCCTCGCGGCACGGCGTGCAGTGGCCGCACCAGCGCGACGGATTGACGGCGACGCGATCGCCGGTCTTCAGGCCGGGCGCGCTGCCCGAGATCTCGACCACTTCGCCCGCGATCTCATGGCCGAGCACCAGCGGCGAGGTGACGACGAAATCGCCGGTGCGGGCATGGCGGTAGTAATGCATGTCGGAGCCGCAAATGCCGCCGGCGCCGAAACGAATTCGCACCATGCCTGACGCCAATGGATCGAGCGGCCGCTCGACCATGCGCAGGTCCTCGGGGCCGAACAGTGTTGCAGCCAAAGCCATCGATGTCATTTTGCGAGTCCTATCACTTAGCAAGTCCCATATATTTCGGCAGCCAGAGCGTCAGCTCCGGGATGTAGGTGATGGCGATGAGCGCCAGCAGCAGCGGCACCAGCCAGGGGAGGATCGCCATCGTCGTGCGCTCGACCGAGAGCTTTGCGACGCGGGCGAGAACGAACAGCACCATGCCAAGCGGCGGGTGCAACAGGCCGATCATCAGGTTGAGCGTCATGATCAGCCCGAAATGAATGGGATCGATGCCGAGCTTCAGGACGATCGGCAGCAGGATCGGCACCAGGATGGTGATCGCGGCGATGGTGTCGATGAAGCAGCCGACGAACAGAATCAGGATGTTCGCCAGCAGCAGGAACACCCATTTGTTCTGGGTGATCCCGAGTATCGCATCGCTCAGGATCTGCGCCGCCTGCGACACCGTCAGCAGCCAGGCGAAGATCGAGGCCGCCGTCACGATGAACAGCACCGATGCCGTGGTCTCGATGGTGTCGAACGTCGCCTTCGCCACCGTCTGCAACGTCATCGAGCGATAGCGCACCAGCCCGAGGAACAGCGACCAGATCACGGCGGCGACCGCAGCCTCCGTCGGCGTGAACCAGCCCAGCGTCATGCCGCCGATCAGGATGACCGGCGCCATCAGCGCCATCACGGCGGAGAAATCGAAATACCAGTCGAGCGCCAGCAGCGCCACGAGCCCGATGCCAACCGCCATGTTGACCGAGAGCCCGGCGAGCACCAGCAGCCAGACCGCGAGCGGAAAGCACATAACGACCACGATCTCGAGCCCGGCCGAGCCGATCTGCCGCCAGGAGAACGGCGTATCGCTGCCCCAGCCGTTCTTGTGGGCGAAATAGGCCACGGTCGCCATCATCATCAAGGTCATGACGACGCCCGGAATGAGGCCGCCAAGGAACAGCGCGCCGATCGAGACGTTCGCCATCATGCCGTAGATCACGAACGGCAGCGACGGCGGGATGATCGGGCCGAGCGTCGCGGAAGCCGCGGTCACGCCAACCGAAAACTCCGTCGAATAGCCATGGTCCTTCATCGCCTTGATTTCGATGGTGCCGAGGCCGGCGGCGTCGGCGATCGCGGTGCCGGACATGCCGGAAAAGATCACCGAGCCGACGATGTTGACGTGGCCAAGCCCGCCGCGCATCCAGCCCACCAATGCTACCGCAAAGCTGTAGATGCGGCCGGTGACGCCGGCGATGTTCATCAGGTTGCCGGCGAGGATGAAGAACGGAACCGCGAGCAGCGGAAAACTTTCGACGCCCGCGATCATGCGCTGCGCCAGCGTCACGTCGGGCGTGATGCCGGTGACGAGAATGTACAACAGTGACGACACCGCCATCGCCAGCGCGACGGGAAGGCCGACCAGCATCAACAGCAAAAATCCCCCAAGCAGCAGCAGCATCGCCCTACCCTTCCGTTCCGTCGAACGCGCCGGGGCGCTCCAGTATCGAATAGCCGCGCCGCCAGTTTTCGATCGCGATCTGGATCGAGCGGCCGAACATCAGCACGAAGCCGAGCAGCACGCCGTAATAGACAAAACCCTTTTCGATCTTGATCGTCGTCATCCGCTCTTCGCCGATGATCTGGATGTAGACCCAGACCAGCTTGATCGCATAGCCGAAGAAGGCGATCCGGATCAGGTCGATCACGGTCGAGAGCGCGCGCGCCACCGCATGCGGCAGATAGCGGAACACCAGGTCGACCTGGATGTGCCGCGACAGCCGCACGCACATCGACGAGCCGATAAATACCACGCCGATCAGGCAATAGGTCGCGATCTCCTCGGTCCAGGCATAGCTGTCGTTGAGGACGTAGCGGGTGAAAAACTGCAGGAAGACGCACAGCGCCATGATCCAGAAGATCACCAGCGCCAGCCAGTCCTCGAACGCATACGGACTGAGGTCGGCGCCCTTCGGCGCCTCGTCCTCGAACGTATGGGCGATCTCTTCCGCCGTGATCTGCTTGTGCACTTCAGCCATGGAGTTGGGCTTTCCTTCCAAACTGGCTCGAGGTGGCTCGCCCCTGCCCGCCGCGATGGATGCGGCAAGCAGGGACAAAAGCCCGTCGGTTTACTTCACCGCCTGGATGCGATCCCAGTCGGCCTTGCGGTAGTCGAAGCTTTCAAAGCTCGTGGTCTTGATCACGGTGTCACGGAACGCGTCCTTGTCGACCTCGGTGACGGTGAGACCCTTCTGCTTGAAGAAATCGACCAGCTTGGCCTCGTTGACCTTGATCTCGCCGGTTGCCTTGGCGGCGGCTTCCTGGGTGACTTCGGTGAAGATCTTGCGATCCTCTTCGCTGAGCTTCTTCCAGAGCCCGCCGGAAATGATCGTGTTGAGGTGGTCGACGATGTGACCAGTCAGCACGATGTGCTTCTGCACCTCGTAGAACTTCTTCGCCTCGATGGTGGTGAGCGGATTTTCCTGGGCTTCCACGGTGCCGTTCTGCAGCGCCAGGTAAACCTCGGCGAAGGCGATCGGCGCGGTGTTGGCGCCGCAGGCGCGCGGCATCGCCAGATATGCCGGCACGTCGGGCACGCGGATCTTGAGGCCCTTCATGTCCGCGCAGACCTTGATCGGCTTGTTCGACGAGGTGTGACGAACGCCGTAATAGGTCACTGCGACGATGCGGTGGCCGGTCTTGTCTTCATAACCCTTGGTGAGATCCTTGAAGACATCGCTCTTGGTGTAGGCCAGGAGATGATCGGCGTCGCGGAACGTGTAGGGATAATAGGTCACGCCGATCGGCGGAAAACTCTTGGCGGCGAAGCTCGAGCCGGAGATGATGATGTCGACCGAGCCCAGCGAAAGGCCCTGGTTGATGTCGGCTTCCTTGCCGAGCTGCGAGGCCGGATAGACGTCGATCGCATAGCGGCCGTTGGTGCGCTTGCCGATCTCCTGTGCGGCCCACACCGACGCGGTATGGAACGGCTCGGACGTCTCATAGACGTGCGCCCATTTCAGTTTGGTCTGCGCCATGCCGGCGCTGGTGGCCGCAACAAGCGCGGCAGCGGAAGCCGCCAATATGATTGTCAATTTCTTCAACATTGAAATCTCCTCCGTTGTTACATTTGCTTTTCTTACTCAACCGCTTCAGCCTTTTTGGCCGAACCGTTCGAATGCCTGATCAGCCGCTCCTGGCCTGCGCACGAGGCGCTGCGGCTTCGGTTCCAAAATTTTGTGCAAAGCGTTCCTGCGAACGCGCCAGATGCTCGCGCATGGTGGTGCGCGCGGCGTCGGGATCGCGCGCGGCGATGGCGTCGCGGATCGCCTGATGCTCACTGAGCGCGGCGCCCCAGGATTCCGGGTTCTCGAAATAATGCGCCAGCTTGGCAAAATAGGGATTGAGCCGCTGGTCGAACAGTTCGCCGACGACACGAACCAGCACGGCGTTATCGAGACTTCCCGCCACCGCGACATGGAAGGCGCGATCATGGATCATCGAGGCGTCGCCGGGATGCTGGGTGTTGGCCATCGCCAGCAGCGAGGCGTCGATGCGCGCGATATCCTCGGGCTTTGCTACCCTCGCCGCTTGTTCGGCGATGGCGCCTTCGATAAATTCGCGGGCGCGCAGCAATTCGAACGGCCCTTCGATCATTGCGGAGGCCGGCAAAGGCGTGGCCAGCGCGGCCGGATCGCTGACATAGATTCCGGAGCCGACCCGAATGCGAACACGTCCTTCGACCTCGAGCGCGATCAGCGCTTCGCGCACGGTGGGACGGGAGACCTTCAATTGCTCGGCAATATCGCGTTCGGTCGGGAGCCTGGAGCCGACGGCGTATTCGCCGCTGTCGATCAACGCGCGCAGCTGATCGGCAACCTGGCGGTATAGGCGTCGCGCTTCCACTGCCTCAAGCGGCACGCTGGTCTCTCCCCGAACGATCCCGCGGATCGGTTCTTTTTCTGGTGGCTTGGCCATCGGACTGGCCTTGAGCTTCGCCACCGATCGGTAAATTGGCCTTACCAATTGACCAAACATTGACCTTACGGGCGCGCTATGTCAAGGCGAATGGCGAAAATTCCGCCATTCCAACCCAAAGGAGGCCGATTTGCGCCTCTCGAACGCCAGCCTTGACCGGCTTCCCGGCCATATCCGCCGCCCCGGTTACGACCGTGGACGCGTCACATCAGGCATCGTCCACCTCGGAATCGGCGCCTTTCACCGCGCGCACCAGGCGGTCGTGATCGACGACCTGCTCGCAAACGGCCCGACGGACTGGGGAATCATCGGCGCCAGCCTTCGAAGTTCGGACACCTACGACGCCCTTGCCCCGCAGGATTGTCTCTATGCGGTTGCCGTTCGCTCCGGCGCGGGCACTGAACACCGGATCATCGGCTCAGTGCTGCAGACGGAAGTGGCCAAGAACAACCCCGCACAATTGATCGCCCGCATGGCTGATCCCGCCACGCGCATCGTCTCGCTGACCATCACTGAGAAGGGCTATTGCCACACGCCGCAGACCGGCGAACTCAACGCTGACCATCCCGACATCGTCCACGACCTTGCAAATCCGGATGCGCCGCGATCGGCTCCGGGATTCATCGTGGCCGCTTTGGCGCGTCGCCGCGTGGCTGATATCGCGCCCTTCACCGTCCTCTCCTGCGACAATCTTTCGGCCAACGGCCATACCGTGAAACGGATCCTGACGCAGTTCGCGCACCTGCGCTCGCCCGAGCTCGGAAAGTGGATCGCCGATCACGTCGCCTGCCCATCGACAATGGTCGATCGCATCGTGCCCGAGACTACCAACGCCGATCGCGCGGCGGTCTCGTCCGAACTCGGCGTGACCGATGCGTGGCCTGTAATTACCGAGCCGTTCACGCAGTGGATCGTCGAAGACAATTTTCCGGCCGGCCGGCCGGACTTCGCCCGCGCCGGCGTGCAGCTCGTCGCTGACGTGACGCCGTTCGAACACATGAAGCTGCGGCTGCTCAATGCCAGCCATTCGGCGCTGGCCTATCTCGGCTATCTCGCGGGCCATGAGACCATTGCCGCTGCGATGACTGACGATCGCTTTGCGGCGTTCGCCCATGGCGTGATGCAGGAATCCGCCGTGACGCTTTCGATGCCCGAGGGGACTGACCTGGCGGGATACAGCGCCTCGCTTCTCGAGCGCTTTGCCAACCCCGCCCTGCGTCACCGCACCTGGCAGATCGCGATGGACGGATCGCAGAAACTGCCGCAGCGGCTGCTCGGCACGATGCAGGACCGGCTGCGGCTGGGCTTGCCGATCGATACGCATGCGCTCGCCGTCGCAGGCTGGATGCGCTACGTCACGGCCAGCGATGAGAAGGGACAGGCGATCGAGGTGCGCGATCCCTTAGCGGCGGAACTGGCCGCGATCGCCAAAACAGCCGGCCCCGTCGCTGATCGGCTGGCGCCTGCGCTGCTCGACGTTCGTTCGATCTTCGGCGAATTTGGAAACGACCCCCGCCTGCGCAACGCCGTGACGCGCGCGCTGGCGCAGCTCTACGAATTGGGCGCCCGTCGGGCGGTGAAGGCCTGGCTGCCGGCATAAGCGACAGCGCTGGTCGCGGTGCATTGCTTCGCAGGGTTCCGATTCGCGCGCCAAATGAGTGGCCGGGAACATTCCAAATCCGGGAACATTCGGTAAGCGGTGGGGTTGGTGTTCATCGACCTGAAGGAGTTCAGTCATGAAGAAATTTATCGTAGTGCTCGCGATTGGCGCCGGCACGCTGCTCGCTACCGGCGCAACGGCCGCACCACTCTCGAATGGCATTACCGTGATGCCGGATAACGGCATCGAACATGTCAGCATGGTGTGCGACGAATATGGCCAGTGCTACCGCACCCGTGGCGGCCGCCGCGTCGTCGTTGAGCGGGAATACGGCGACAGCTACAATTATTACGCTCCGCGCGAGCGATACATTGAACGCCGCGGCTATTACAATGACGGCCCGAGCGTCGGTATCGGCGTGGGACCGGGCGGCGTCGGTGTTGGATTTGGCGTCGGACCGCGCTGGTAAGATCCAGTTTCGTCAAGTCGGGGCCGCAGAGAAATCTGCGGCCTTCGGCGCGCCTGGTTTCCGGTATCGCTTGAGGATTTGAGATGGACGAAAACAAGTTCGCCGCACTGCTCGGTCACGCAGCGCTGAAGGTGTGGCCGGAGCTGTCGCGCGACGCCCAGGAAATGCTGTTTGCAGCTGCCGTCGATGACGGGGTCATTGCAAACACGCTCGCAACCTACCTGCACGATCATCATCCCCGGACCGCCCACCCACCCAAGCCGACGGTGCTGGTCTGATTCTGATCTGCATGGCGGCAGAATTTTACAACCGCCGTAGAACTATTCGAAACCCTCTACTCGCCTGACGCTAACGCTCGCCAGATTGCAAGCACCAAAATTGCAAACCTGACTCGGGCCACGGGATCGTTCTCTCTCGCAGCGCACACCGCTGATAATACTTTCAGAAGACACAACCCTGTGTTTCAATCGGTCCTGCGGAAACTGCAACCGCGTGCGTCCGCAGGCCGGATCCTGCCCCGATCGCGAGTCCCGGCCAGCAGAAAACAACGCACGGTCTCAAAACCATAACAACGGAGGAAATCCATGGACATCGATCGTCGTCAGCTTGCGTTACCGGTACTCGCCATCGGACTTCTCGGCGTGATGCCGGCCTTCGCCGGCGCCGATGAAGATGCGATCGCCAAGAACCTCGAGGCCTTCCGCACCGCGCAGGCCGCCGCCAACGCCGAGGGGCTCGCCGCGCTTTGCGCAGCCGAGCTCAGCTACAGCCACTCGGATGGCCGGGTCGAGGACAAGGCGGCCTTCATCGCCGGCGCGACCAGCGGAAAATCGAAATGGCTGTCGCTGACCTATAAAGACCCCGCGATCCGCGTCGTCGGTCCGGTCGCGACCGTCCGGTTCAATTGGCTCGGTGAGCAGGAGGCCGTCGCCGACGGCAAGAAGACCGCCACCAACCTCCACATCCTGATGACCTGGCTAAAGCAGGGATCGGACTGGAAACTGCTGTCGCGCTCGTCGACCAAGCTCGGGTAGCAGCCTCCGCTTCGAAACGGCCTTTGCCGCCAATCGACCACCAACAGCGCACGCCGTGCGCTGTTGGTGCGTTGGCAGGTGCCAAAAAAGAAGCCGGGAACTTGTAATGGATTTCATCGAACTTGATGGCGTCGGGCTGCGCTACGAACTTAGCGGCAAGGGTGACCGCACCCTGGTGCTGGTGCACGAAATGGCTGGCTCGCTCGAAAGTTTTGACGACGTCGTGCCACGGTTCTCGGAAGCGCGCCGGGTGTTGCGCTACGACACCAGAGGCGCGGGAATGTCCCAGAAGGTGCGCGGCGAGCTTGGCATCGATACGATGGCCGACGACATCGCAGGTCTACTCGATGCGCTCGGCATCGCCGGCAAGGTCGCACTGGCGGGCGTCGCCCTCGGCGGCGCGATCGCACTTCATTTCGCGACCCGATACCCCGAACGCACGAGTGCGGTCGCGGTCAGCAGCCCGGCCACCGGCATAGCCGCGGAGCGTCGCGCGGCAGCGCTTGAACGGCTCCTCAAGATCGAGGCTGCCGGCATGGCTTTCGCCGTCGCCGATTCGACGCAGAATGGTTATGCGCCGGAGCTTCGCGGCGACATCGCGCGCTTTGAACGATACCGGGCGCGGTGGCTCGGCAACGATCCCGCGAGCTATGCCACGATCTGGCGCATGCTGGCCGGCCTCGACATGCAGGACGAACTGACAAGGCTGCGCTGTCCCGTGCTCGTGATCGGCGGCAGTTTTGACCGCGTGCGCCCGCCCGCACTCGCGGAAGCCACGGCCAAAACGATCCCCGGGGCACGCTACGTCGAAATTCCCTCCGGCCACTACATGGCGGTGCAAACGCCTGATCTGTTTTCCGATTGCATCGACGCGTTCCTCAACACGCTCGATGCCTGATCGCACCCCTCCTCCATTGCACAGGGTCTTCCAACATGCCTTCGCAACCCGCACAGCAAATTCCCGGCGTTTATCATCGCAAGGTCGGGGACATCGTCGTCACCACGATCAGCGATGGCTATCTCGACGGCAATCTCGAGGTAATGCGTAACGTCGACGTCGAGAAAGCACGCCGAATCCTGCAGGACGCATTCCGGCCGGCGCGGCGAACCAGCGTCAACACATTCCTGATCCATTCGAGGGGTCGTATCGCGATCGTCGACACCGGATCGGGCAATTATCTGCAGCCGACCGCCGGCCACGTGCAGCGTAATCTTGCGGCAGCCGGCATCGATCCGAAATCGATCGACACCGTGCTGCTCACGCACATGCACCCGGATCACTCCGCCGGCCTGACCGACATGTCGAACGGCCAACGCTTGTTTCCGAACGCGGAACTGGTCATGCACGAAAACGAACAGGCCTATTGGTTTGACGATGGCGAGATGAGCAAGGTCGACGAGCGAGCCAGGCAGCTCTATTTTGGCGCCGGCCGGGAGCAGGTCGAACCGTACAGGGAACGCACGCGTTTGTTTCGAGACGGCGAGGTTTTTCCCGGCGTAACCGCAGTACCCAGCCTCGGGCATACGCCGGGTCATACCGCGTATCTGATTGCATCTGATAATGATCAGTTGATGATCTGGGGCGACACCGTGCACGTGCCGGAAGTGCAGACCGCGTTTCCCGAAGCCGGCATGGCCTTCGACACCGACCTCGCCGCGGCAGCAGCCTCACGAAAACGTATGTTCGATCGCGTCAGCGCAGACGGCATCCTGATCGCCGGGATGCACCTGCATTTCCCCGCATTCTCGCGCCTTGCACGCCGTGGCGACGCCTATGCGCTTTATCCGGAGGCATGGGTTCACAATCTGGCCTAGGGGGACGCAGCGCAACCCGGGTGGCGTGACCAGGAGCCCGTTCTACTTTGCATGGGGTTGTTTTCGCGATTTTTTGTCCGGGCCCAGTCCGGGTACCAAACTGGCGCAAACAAAGATGCGGACTATATGAGGGATCGTAGTCCGTCATATCCATCACGCCAGCTAGGCCCTTGATCAAACCCGTCATCATCTTTCTGTCGTTGGTCTTTGTGCCGATCGGTGTATCGGCGGCCCGCTATTTTTCCGCTGAACCCCGCGGCGGCTGGCAGACGGCGGACCGCTCCAGCGCCGGGCTTTTGCCCGAGGCATCCCGCCATCCCGATGCGGTCATTCGCATTTATGGCGCGCGCACGCTGCGGTGGAAGGCGATCTTCGCGATCCACACCTGGATCGTTATCAAGGAGCAGAACGCCGCGACCTACACCCGCTATGACTACACCGCCTGGGGCGAGCCGATTCGGACCAACGGCTTCGCGGCCGATGCGCGCTGGTTCGGCGCCACCCCTGAAACCATCGTCGCGGTCGATGGCGAGGAAGCAAGTCGCCTGATCCCCAAGATCCGTCACGTCGTCGAAAATTATCGATTCCGGGCCTATGGCGACTACAGCCCGTGGCCGGGTCCGAACTCCAACACCTTCGTGCAGGCCGTCCTCAACGCGGTCCCCGAACTGATGGCTGTGCTGCCGCCCACCGCGATCGGAAAAGACTATCCCTACGAGGGCAGGTCGTTCGGACTGACGGCTTCCGGCACCGGCGTTTTTGCGTCGCTCGGGGGTTATCTCGGCCTCACCATCGGATGGGTCGAAGGCTTCGAAATCAATTTCCTCGGCGCGGTGCTGGGATTCGATGTTCGCCGGCCGGCGCTGAAATTTCCGGGAATCGGCCGATTGGGAATGACGGCCGGAGTTTAACCCGCCGTTAACCTTGTGCCGAATTGTCGTTCACCCGATGCGGCAAAAATTGATGCCTGATGCGCGCTTTTTGACCTCGCATTTGTGCGCTGCAATATCTATGTAGGAATCAGGAAGGAAATTCGCTCCAAGGACAACTCCGAAAAGGAGCCATCTAATGGCGAATGTTCTAACCACTGGGGCCTGGCTTTCTGCCCCGACCAAAAAACCCTCATTTCTTGCAAGATTGTTGCGCGTCCGTATCGAATCCAACGAGCGGCGGGCTGCCCACATTGTTGAGACATACGTTGCCGCCCACGGGCTGCAAAACCTGTCTGATGATGCCGAGCGCCAGATCGACCGCTTGTTCTCCAGAGCGGGCCGATAACCATGGTCACACTCATCATCATGCAGGTCGCAACCAGGCTCGCTCGTTTTGGCAAACAGGCTCATGAGACGTGGCGCGAAACCCAGCGCCTCCGTCGCAGCCTCGCCGGCCCAGCGGAAGAATAGCCGCACCGCGCACAGGTCCCCTTCGTTTCACCGGTCAGCCGGTGAAACGAGAGGGAAATGCCCGCGTCAGCCCTTGAGCGCGGTGACCACGACCTCAATCAAGGCGCCGCCACCGAGATCGGCCACGCCTACGGTTGCGCGCGCCGGCAAATTGTCGCCGAAGAATTCGGTCCAGGCCGCATCCATCTCCTTTTTCTTCGAGAGATCCGTGACAAAGATCGAGGCGCTGACGACGCGCGATCGATCCGTGCCCGCCTCCTTCAGATAGCCCGCGATCTTGCCGAGGATGTTGCGAGTCTGCTCGCCCATCGAGACGCTGGTGTCGTCGGCGATCGTGCCGCCGACAAAGACAAAACCGTTGGCCTCGACGGCGCGGTGCATGATCGGCGTGCGGATGTTGCGGATGATGTTCATGATGTCCTCATCTTGGTTCTAGGGTTGGGAAGAATGAAAGCGGTCGATGCCAAGATCGCCGATCCGGGTCTGGGTGCCACCGCTCGCGATCAGCTCCGTCATCACGGCGCCGGCGCCGGGGCCGAGCTGGAAGCCGTGCAGCGAAAAGCCGAACTGGTGATAGAGCCCTGAGTGACGAGCACTCGGGCCGAAGACGGGCAGTTCGTCTTTTGTGCGAGCCTCGATGCCGGCCCACGCGCGCACGATGGTGGCGCTGCGCATCACGGGAAATAACTCGAACACGGTGCGGGCGCTGATGGCGAGACTGCGCCAGTCCAGCACCGTCTCGTTGCGGTCCTGGTCCGGCGTCGCCAGATGACCACCGCCGATCAGCACCGTGCCGTTGGCGAATTGTTTGAAGGACAGCTTGCGGCCGCGCAGGATCACGACGGGATCGATGAAATGCGGCACGCGGGACGTGATCATCAGCATCGGCGCCACGGTTTCGACCGGCACCGGCTCGCCAAGATCAGCGGCGATGCGGCCGGCCCAGGCACCTGCGGCATTGACCAGCACCGGCGCCGCATAGCTATCGGCACCGACATCGACCCGCCACAGCCCATCCTGCTTTCGAATGTTGGTTGCGGCGACGCCCTCACGAACGGTGGCGCCGAGCGCTTCTGCCTTGCGCCGGATCGCGGTAGTGGTTCGCGCCGGTTCGGCCGCGCCATCGCGCCGCGACACCACGCCGCCAGGGCAGCTCTCCGCCACCGCCGGCACCAGCCGCCGCAGCTCCGGCCCATCGATCAGTTCCTCGTGGGTGAAGCCGAGCGCGTTCAGCTCGGCGACGCGCGCGCGACAGGCGTCGAATTCGGCGTCGTTCTCGGCGACCAGCACCTGGCCGTGGCTTTCGAAGCCGCAGCTATCATCGACCAGTTCTTCAATCCGCTCCCAAATTCCCATCGAGCGGATCGAGAGCGGGATCTCGGCGACATGCCGTGCGAGCTGGCGGACACCGCCGGCGTTTACGCCCGAGGCATGGCGGCCGGCATAGTCCTTTTCAATCAGCACCGGCTTCATGCCGGCGAGACACATGTGAAGTGCGGTCGAGCATCCGTGGATGCCGCCACCGATGATGATGGCATCCGCAAGCTTCGTCATCCGCGCACCACCGCATTGACGTCGGCTTCCGTCTTCGGCACCGCCGCCAGTTCCGCCAGCGTGATCGGCTTCACCGGCGCACGCAGCCGGTAGTAGCCGATCTCCTGAGGACTCTTGCCGCGCGCTTGCGCCATCAGCTCGGTGACCGTCAGGCCGCAGAGCCGGCCCTGGCAGGGACCCATGCCGGTGCGGCGATAGGCCTTGAGCTGGTTGGGACCGGTCGCACCGATCGCGACCGCGTCGAGAATGTCCCTGGCCGACACCTCCTCGCAGCGGCAGACGATGGTGTCGCCAGAGGGGATGCGAAACTGCGGGGCCGGACGGAACAGCGTGTCGAGGAAGATGCGGCCGCGCTCGGCCTTTACCAGCGATGCCTTGAAGGATGCCATCGGTGCGAGCCTGGCAGCAGCCGCCGGCGCCAGCGCCTCGACCGCGGCGCGTGCAGCGATACGGCCGCGGACAATGGCGGCATCCGCGCCGCCGATCCCGGCCCCGTCGCCGGCGATCGCGATGCCTTCAACCGATGTGTTGCCGTCACGATCGAGCACCGGCGACCAGCACAGCTGTAAATCATCCCAGCGATGTTCGATCCCTGTTGCCATCGCCAGATTGACGTTGGGCACCACGCCCTGGTGCAGCAGCAGCAACTCGGCCGGAACAGTCTCGCGCCGGCCGCCCGACACATACGTTACAGTTGCGAGCTGGCCGTCGCCGGCGGCCGCGAGTTCGCTAATACCCGTCACGACGGGCACTTTGGCGCGCACCTGCTTCATCAACGCCAAACCCTTTGCGAAATAGCGCGACGTCATGAAGGCGAAGGCGTGAGGCAGCGCGGCAAGATAGTTGCGACGCTCGGTCGTATCGAGGATGCGGTCGATACGGCCGCCGAGGCGCAGGATCTGCGCGGCGAGCAGCCAAAGCAGTGGCCCCTGGCCGGCGATCACCGTCGGCCCGCTCGGGACGAGGCCCGACGATTTCAGCATCGTCTGCGCGGCGCCTGCGGTCATCACGCCCGGGAGGGTCCAGCCGGGAATCGGAAACGGCCGCTCCAGCGCACCCGTCGCCAGGATCACACGACGCGCCTTGACGAAGAACGACGCGCCGCCGACCGACACGCCGATCTCGAGATTGCGGTCGAGGCTCCAGACGGTGGCGCGCTGGATGATCTCGGCGCCGCTCGATCGCGCCTCCTCGACAAGTTCCGAACCCGCCCAATAGTCGGCGCCGAGATGGTTGCGATCCCTCACCGGCGTTGAAGCGATGGCGCGCCAGACCTGGCCGCCGGGACCGGCATTCTCGTCGAGCAGCAACGTCGACAGGCCAGCCTCGGCCGCGGTCGTGGCGGCGGCGAGCCCGGCGGGACCTGCCCCGATCACCACGACATCATAACTGTCGTGCCTGGCAGTCGTGTTCATCGGCCGATCTCCCGCTTGCCCTTCTGGATTTCGATCTGCATGCCCTCGGCAACCGGCACCAGGCAGCCTTGCCGATTGCCGACGCCGTCGATGGTGACGAGGCAGTCGAAGCACACGCCCATCATGCAATAGGGCAAGCGCGGCGCACCGCTCACCGCGGTCGCACGGCGCACGTCACGGCCGGAGGCGAGCAATGCTGCGGAAACCGTATCGCCCTCGCGCGCCGCGAGGGCGGCCCCGTCCACGACGATGCGCACGGATGGTCTGCTGTCCTGATCGGATCGTTTGAACATTGGCTGCCTCTTCGCCCCTTCGGGTCGTGTCGATGTCAGTAATAGCCGCTGCCTGTCGCAGCATGGTTGGTGTCGAAGCGGCGGGCCGAGAACGCCCCGACCAGTTCCGGTTCGAGCGCGCCCGCCGCCACCATCCGGGCAATCTCGAAGGCGTGGTTGGAAGCCAGCGTCACGCCGGAATGACAGCAGGTGACGAACGCGCCCGGCGCGCTCTCTGACTGATCGTAGATCGGGAAACCATCCTGCGGCATCACGCGGATGCCGGACCAGGTCCTGATGACGTTGAGGCGCGCCAGATGCGGAAACGTGCGCTGCGCCCGATCCGCCATCACGGCGCTGACCGCATGGTTCAGCGTGCGATCGTCAAGCTGATCTTCCTTGCTGTCGCCGATCATCACCGTGCCCTCGTCGGTCTGGCGAATGGTGGTCAGGGGGTGCGGCAGGAACGGCATGGTGCGCTCGGTCACCACGATCTGGCCGCGGGTCGGGCCCATCGGCGCCGACAGGCCGACCATCGGCGCGAGCGACTGGTTGGCGTTGCCGGCGGAGAGCACGACCTTGCCGGCGCGGATCTCGCCCTGCGCTGTCGACAGCCGAAATTCGCCGCCGCTCCGGGAAATCGCCGAGACCGGCCGCTCGGGAAAGTATTCGATGCCGAACAATTTCAGCCCGGTGTGGAAGGCGCGGAAGGTGCGCAGCGAATTGACGTGCCCGTCCCAGGGACAGAAGCTGCCACCGGAGACCTCCGGCCCGATCAACGGCAGCATCTTCTTGACCTCGGAGGCCGACAGCATCTCCATCCGGTAATCGGCCGCGCCGACCTGGTTGTGCATCCGCGTCACGAGCTGCGCGCGCTGTGCAAACTCATTCTCGCCAAGCGTCAGGTGGAATCCGCCATTCTGCTGCAGGGCGACGTCGAGCCCGGTCTGGTCCTTCAATTCGGCGGCGAGCCTGCCCCAGGTCTCGGACGCCCGCATGGTCCAGCCGGTATAGGCCGGCATGCCGAGGCCCTTGCTCTGCACCCAGACCAGCGCGAAGTTTGCCCGCGAGGCGCGCTTGGCGACGTCGCCCTCGTCGAGCACAACGACCCGCTTTCCGAGCCGGCCAAGACCCCAGGCGATCGCGGAGCCAAGCAGTCCGCCGCCCACGACAGCGACGTCATAGTCTTTTGACATGGGTACTCCTAGCGCCCCGGGTCGTTCTTGCCGGCCAGCACGCGGTCGAGCCCGTAGAAACGGTCGAGCAGGATCAGGGCGGTCATGGTGATCGCGATCACGCTGGCCGAGACTGACGTCACCAGCGGATCGATGTTGTCCTGGATGTAAAGGAACATGCGAACCGGCAGCGTCTCGGTGCCGGGTGTCGCCAGGAATACGGTCATGGTCAGATCGTCAAAGGACTGAATGAAGGCGAGCGCCCAGCCGCTAATGACGCCCGGCAGGATCAGCGGCAGGGTCACGCGGCGGAACAGCGTCCAATCGCCGGCGCCGAGCGATACCGCGGCCATTTCGATCGAGCGGTCCATGCCGGTCGCCGCGGCCAGCGTCAGCCGCAGTGCGAACGGAAACACCACCACCACATGGGCGACCAGCAATCCTGCAAAACTGCCGCCAATGCCAATCGCCGTGAAGAAGCGCAGGAAGGCAATGCCGAGCACAACATGCGGGATCATCAGCGGCGACAGGAACAACGCTGCGAGGGTGTCACGGCCGCGAAAACTGTAACGGGCAATGGCAAGCGCCGCCGGCACCGCGAACAGCACCGCCACCAGCGAGGACAGCGCACCCAGCCCGAGGCTGACCCAGAACGCACGGACGAACTCGGGGTAGTTCGCGATCGTTCTGAACCAGCGCAGCGAGAAACTGGTGGTCGGCAGCGACAAATAGCCCTCGGGCGTGAAGGCGACGAGGCAGACCACCAGGATCGGCGCCAGCATGATGACGACGAAGATCGTATGGAAGATCAGCGCGAGCGGGCCGTTGGTCCTCATCGGAACACCTCGGCATAGCGCCGCTCGATCAGCGCGTTGCTGCCAACGACGATCAGCACCAGCGCCACCAGCAGCAGGACCGCCACCGCCGCACCGAGCGGCCAGTTCAGCGTGTTGAGAAACTCGTCATAGGCGAGCGTCGCCGCGACCTTGAGCCGGCGGCCGCCGATAATGGCGGGCGTCGCGAAAGCGCTGGCCGAAAGCGAGAACACGATGATCGCGCCCGACAAAACGCCCGGCATGATCTGCGGCAGCACGATGCGGCGGATGATCGTGAGCGGGCCGGCGCCGAGCGACAGAGCCGCGTTCTCGATCTGCGGGTCGACGCGCTGCAGGGCGGCCCAGACCGACAGCACCATGAACGGCATCATCACATGCGCGAGCGCGATGACGACGCCGGTCTCGGTGAACATGAAGGACAGCGGCGAGCCGATCAGCCCGAGCGACATCAGGAGCTTGTTGACGAGACCGTTGTTGCCGCCGAACAGCAGCGCCCAGCCCAGCGTGCGCGCCACCACGGAGATCAGCAACGGGCCGAGGATCACGAGCAGGAAAAAGCTCTTCCAGCGTCCGCTCATGCGGTTGAGGATATAGGCCTCCGGCGCACCGAGCACGGCGGTGATCAGCGTCGTCAGCAGCGCGATGCGGGCCGTCCGCCAGAACATCTCGGCAAAATACGGATCGGTCGCGACCTCGTGCCAGTTCTTCAGGATGAAGACCGGCTCGATGCCCTTGTACTGGCCCCAGTCGTGGAACGAGAGCATCACCGTCATGGCAAGCGGGATCACCAGCACGCCGACGAACAGCATCAGCGCGGGCGCGGTCAGCAGCCACGCCGTGCGTGCATCGCGCCCATCCGTCGTTGGTGCCGCGCTCATGCGGCATCTCCGGTGCGGCGCAGACTCATGTCTTCAGGCCGCCAGGCGAGCCGGACGGCCTCGCCCTCCGCGGGCTGCTTCTGGCCGTCGTTCTGGCGGATCACAATCATGGAGCCGCATTCGCTCTCGCACTGGAACAGCCAGTGATTGCCCTGGAAGATGCGGGTGACGATCTTCGCCGCGAGCCCGGCGTCGCCGAACCCGATCCGCTCGGGGCGGATGCTGATCGTCACCGGACCCGCAAGGCCGGCCGGTGCCGGCGCGCTCCAGGAGCCCGCGATCAGCCGCCCCGGGGTGGCGGTCCGGTCGATGGTCGCGGCGAAATCATTGGTCTTGCCGAGGAACTGGGACACGAAGGCGGACGCCGGCCGCTCATAGGTTTCCTGCGGCGTACCGATCTGCTCGATGCGGCCCTGGCTCATCACCACGATCCGGTCGGACAGCGACATCGCCTCATTCTGGTCGTGGGTGACGAGAATCGTGGTGGTGCCGAGATTTCGCTGGATCTGGCGAAGCTCGATCTGCATCTCCTCGCGCAGCTTGGCGTCGAGATTCGACAGCGGCTCGTCGAGCAGCAGCACGCTCGGCCGGATCACGAGCGCGCGGGCAAGCGCGACGCGTTGCTGCTGGCCGCCGGACATCCGCCGCGGATAACGCTCCTCGTAGCCGGCGAGCCCGACCATGGCCAGCGTGGCGCGGACGCGCTCGCGGCACTCGGACCGCGGCACGCGCCGCATCTCGAGGCCAAAGGCGACGTTCTCGGCCGCCGTCATATGCGGGAACAGCGCATAGCTCTGAAATACGATGCCGAGCCCGCGCTTCGCCGGCTGCACCACGGTCAGGTCGCGTCCCTCGAGCCGGATCGCGCCGCGCGAGGGATCGAGGAAGCCAGCGATCATCTGCAGCGTCGTGGTCTTGCCACAGCCCGACGGACCGAGGAAGGAGACGAACTCGCCCTTGCCGACGGTCAGACTGAAGTCATCGACCACAGTCTGCGTGCCGAACTGTTTTGCGACACGGTCGAGCTCAAGAAAGGACATGGATGCTTCCGGGTGCTGCTGTGGCAAAGCGCGACGAAGGGCCTGCGGCGTCGCGCCGGGCCATCGCCGAAATCGTGTCCGCCGGCGCCGAGTCTTAACTCAGCGCTCGACCTCGCGATTCCAGCGCTTGGTCCATTCCTCACGCTTGTCGTTGATGACGGTCCAGTCGGGCGTATAGAGTTTCGCGGCGCGCTCGCCGATCGGCGCCATCTTGCCGAGCTCCGGCGGGACCACGACCGATTTCAATACCGGGCCGTAGCCGTAGTCCTTCAACAGCACGAGCTGTATTTTCGGCTCCAGCAGCGTCTTGACGAATGCCGATGCAAGCGGTGATGCGTTTGGCTTGGTGATCGGACAGGCGGTCGTCAGCAACGTGGCCGCACCTTCCTTCGGATAGACGAAGTCGACGGGGAAGCCGGTGTTGGCGAAGCTTTGGACCCGGGCCGTACCCCACACGGCCAACACAGCCTGGCCGGACTGGAACAGCTCGGTCATCTTGCCCGGCGAAGGCTCATAGGCCAGCACGTTGGGATTGACGTCGGCCTTGATGATCTTGAAGCCGGCGTCGACATTGGCCTCGCTGCCACCGTTCATCCGGGCGAGCATCAGCAATGTGTGCAGGCCATAGGTGTTGTTGATCGGCGGAATGACCAGCTGCTTCTGATATTTTGGATCCTTGAGATCGTTCCAGGAGGTCGGCGGCGCCCAGCCCTTCTCCGCGAAGATTTTGGTGTTGTACATCAGACCGGTTGCGACCAGACCAATGCCGACCGCACGGTCGTCCTTGAAGCGTGCGGCGTCGTAGATATCGGCGGGAAGCCCTTCAAGCTTGCCGCAGAAGCCGAGCTGGATGGCCTGGTACATCGGACCGTCATCGACGATCGCCACATCGATCTGCTGGTTGCCCTTCTGCGCTTGCAACTTGGCGAGCGTGTCTGTCGAGTTTCCGGCGACATATTCGACCTTGACGCCGTTCGCCTTTTCGAACGCCGGGATGACCTCGTCGCGGATCGTCTTCTCAAACGAGCCGCCGTAACCGGCGACATAGAGCGTCTTCTGCTGCGCCAAACCCGCCGACGGGGCTAAGGCGATCGCGGCAATGCTGACGGCTCCGACGAGGGCGAGATGCTTCATATCGATCGATCTCCATATCCGTTTGCTGGGTGACACCCGGAGCGCGTCCTCTTCTGACCGGCTGTCGGTATCGCGGTACGACGCTATGTCGAACCCGCGCGCAGATTTGGCCTTCACCGGCCCGCTCCCGCCCAGTGTCGCCCAAAAAATCAGCTATCTCCAACCTTGATGAAAAAGATCGCAATCCACGCTTTCGTCGTCCAATTAATAATGGCACCCTCTTCATGCCGGAATGTTATGGATGGAGAGGGAGATGGCGCGGATCAATTCGCGGCAGGTCGAAGCCTTCCGCGCGATGATGCTGACGGGCAGCGTGACGGAAGCGGCAAAGCTGATGGCCGTGACGCAGCCGGCCGTCAGCCGGTTGCTGCGCGACTTCCAGGCGCTGCTGAAAATGGAGCTGTTCGACAAGCGCGGCACTGGACTGGTGCCGAGGGCTGCCGCGACGGCGCTCTACATGGAGGTCGAACGCTCCTTCGTCGGTCTCGAGCGGATCACGGCGGCAGCGGAAGAAATCCGCAGCCGCCGGACCGGCACGCTGCGGATCGCGGCCCTGCCGGCGCTGTCCAACGGCTATCTGCCGAGGCTCTCCGGGCGCTTCCTGATGGAGCGGCCGAACCTCAATCTGTCTTTCTTCGGCGTGATCTCACCGATTGTGGTCGACTGGGTGTTGAACAACCAATGTGACATCGGTTTCGCCGAAGTGCCGATCGCCCATGCGGGATTGTCGAGCGTACGGTTGCCGGCGCCGGCCCGCGTCGCCGTTCTGCCAACCGGACACCGGCTCGCAGCCAAGGCAACGCTGCAGCCGCGCGATTTCGAAGGCGAGACCTTCGTGTCCCTGACGACGGGATCGACCGGCCGGCATCTGATCGACCAGGCCTTCAATCGCGACGATGTCCGCCGGGTTCTCCGGGTCGAGACCAGCCTCTCGGAAATCATGTGCGGGCTGGTGTCATCCGGACTTGGCGTCGCGATCTGCGATCCTTTCACCGCGCGGGAGTTCGAGAACCGGGGCGTCGTGGCCCGGCCCTTCCTGCCGCGGATCGATTTCGAATTTGCTGCGGTGTTTCCGCCGCAGCGCAGTCCCTCGCCAGTGGCCCTGGACCTAGTGGAAGCCGTGCGGCAGGCGCTCAGCGAGATGAGCAACCCGCCGCAAGCATAGGCCCGTCTTACCAGTTACGCTGGGCGCGGAAGGCGAGTGACAATGTGCCCTGGTCCTTGAGTTCGTACAGGGCTGCCGGCTTGACACTGACGGCCGGCAAGGCGGCGAGGCCGGAATATTGCTGATCGACATGCGTGTACATCAGCTCACCCGTGAAAGTGAGGTTCTTCACCGGGGACCAGCGCGTGTTGGTGCCGATCTGCGCGACGTTGAAGTTCGGATTGCAGGTCGAGCCGGGTGTCAGGAAGGTAGTGACGGTGGCGCAGATATAACCTCTTGCCGTGGCATTGTAGCTGACCGACGTGTAGGAGCCGAACAGCGCTGAATTCCACTGGCTGTTCCAGTTGTGCGTGTAGCCGGTACGAAAGCCCCACAGTTTGGTCGTCTCGATCCCATTGCCGGTCGTGAAAATGCCGTCAGAAACGCCTCCAATACTCAGGCCTTGGTAAGCGCCCGCCAGGCCGCTGCTGCCATACATGGCGACGGTGGGTGCGACCAGACTCTGCCAGACGTAACGGCTGGCACCGTCCGAATAGCCGAATGAAATATCGATGTCGTCGCCCTTGCCAGTCGGCAGGTTCTTGATCGTCATGGCCAACTGACCGGCCCAGCCCCACTTGTTGCTGGGATGGCCTGAGGTTTCCGCCGGGCCGTAGTAGCCCGCGTTGATGTCGTGCGCGGCTACCGAGGCCTGGAACATGCCCCAGGCCTGATCGACGCGAAGCATGCCGACGATGTCGGGAGACCGCGTGCCGCCGAAATTATTGACGCCATAGGCGCCGGCCGCGAAGCCGGCCGCAGTGAGGCCCGACGCGTTCCACAAATTGGTCTGGTAGTAGGTGACCTGATCCTGCAGCGAGACTGTACCGCTGATGCCCTGACCGAAATCGGCCGTATAGGAAAACTGGTTCACGCCGGTTTGATCGGAATGGCCGCCGAGGAGCGCGTCAGTGATGTTGGCGGGATAGCCGGCGAAGGGTGCGTCGAACATCGATACAGCCCTGCCGATCGTGAAGCCGGCGAACTGGATGAACGCGAAGTTGACGCCGAACCCGCCGCCTGAGGTAGCGCCGTCGGCTTGGTTAAGCGGCGACGCAGAGTACGTGGTGCCACCGACGCCACCAGCGGCGGCAGCGGCATAGGTACCTGTGGTCCAGGAAAAATTCACATCGAAGTAGGTACGGACCACGCCGTATTCGGTCGCGGTGCGGGTGTCGACGTTGAGGTTTTCGCGGGCGCGCGCGAAATAATAGTTGCTCAGCCGGCTTTTTTGACCCGCCAGGCCACTCCAGGCCGGGGTGCCCTGAATGCCGCCGCCGTTGAAGGTGACATCGGCGCGCATGTAACCGCCGAGCTTGATACAGGTGTCAGTACCCGGGATGAAGTAGAAGCCGTTTCCATAGAGGGAGCAGATCCTGACATATTCGACCGCCTTGGCCTTGACTGGAAGATCCGCCGCTTGGGCTCCGCTCAAGGCGACAAGACACGCTGCCGCGCCAAGAACCGTGCTGTTGAATATCTTCATGGTCTGTTTGCCTGCTCTTTCGGAGTGGCCCTCATTCAGGCCTGGCTCCGCAACCGTTCGAATCTTAGGTCGCAGATTTAGGTAACGATCGAGCAACGGACACCCCGCACAAGTGTCTTCAGAGTTCTTTCCTGGCGAGTGTTACGCGAAAGGCACAAGGACCGGCTCTTCCCTCAGGAAATGGAAGCACAGCTCTGCGTCGTTTGCAGTGCTGCGCGCCTTGCGATAGCGATGATCGCGAAAGCATCGAAGCCGAACGGGTACGGCTAGAGGTCCAGTCTGCGACGATGCGGCTTCTGCTGCGAAGGCCGTCGAAAAAGATCAGGCAGCCGACACTACCGCTCATCGCGATGCGTGGTTGGAGTTCAGCCACTGAGATAGTTTTGAGACCTCAGGCCCTGAAAACGCTCGGGGCGGCGCCACTGTTCGAGGAAGGAAAAAGCCCCAGCTCGGAGGCTTGCGAGCTGAGGCCAAGGCTTGCTGGACCAGATGCGCTGAAGGCCCAGCGGCGTGAGCATAGGCTCCGATCGCGCCCTCATCTATCATCCGTTTGATTTACCTCGGATTTTCCAAACACGGCGCGATTGGAACAGAGTAAGGTTCCATACCCTGTTCTCGCGCGGGAGTTTTTCCGTATGCCTCGCTCCCCGTCCATCGTGCCGCATCGTGGCGGTCACGACATCTATCTGGTGCTAAACGATTTTGGCAGGCTCGGACGCGCCTGGTGCGAGGCAGACGAGGAAGGCACCGACCGCGAGGCGCTGATCCGCCGTCTCCTGGAAGACCAGTTTAGCCATCCGGTGCGGATCATCGCCTTCAATACTGCCGAAGGCTGGTCGCGCGACGTCACGGTCGATATTGCCGACGAGTTGCGTCGGCGCTTTCCTGAATTCGATGAGGTGCCGCTCTCCGTGCAGGAGTTCCTGGAAAGCGCTGTCCGGCGCTGAGCAAGGTCAAGAACCGCACGCATCCTGCGATGGAGCGGGTTGTCGGACAATCCTCGACAGCTGTAGCGGCACCATTGTCGTCTTCCACAATCACACCGCCGAAATCGAGGGAACCCACTAGTCCTTCTTGAGTACCCAATCCGTCATATTGTATTTCTCTCGGGAGCCTGGCTGTGCGGCCAGGACGATCCCTTGCCAGCGCTACAGCGCCTTCGTCATCCAGGTCGCCACTTCAGGCACGAGATAGACCAGCGCGAGAACGGCAATGCTGATGACGAGGTATGGAACGACCGCCTGGAAAATATGCCCCATCGATACCTGAGGCGGCGTCACCCCCTTCATCGTCATCAGCAACAGGCCGTGGGGCGGCAGCAGCATTCCGAGTTGCATGCAGATCAGGAACAGCACCCCAAACCACACCGGGTCGATCGCAAGCGAGTTCACCAGCGGCATGAAGATGGGAAGCGTGATCAGCATCATGCTGACCTGATCGATGAAGACGCCGAGCGCGATCAGGATCAACAACATGACGATGACCAGGGCGTTGGCCGAAAGCCCGCTTTGCGTGATGATGTTGACGATTCCATTCGTGGCGCCGGAAAACGACAATATTTGAGAAAAGGTCGTTGCTCCGATGATGATGAAGAGAATCATCCCGGAAATAAGCACCGTGCCATGCAGGGATTGCCACAGAACTTTCGGCGTCAACGCCCGGTAGACTGCCGCGAGGACGATCGTCGCGAAAGCGCCGATCGCAGCAGACTCTGTCGGCGTTGCCCAGCCGGCCACCATCGCACCGACGACGAGCCCGAAGATCGATACCAGCGGCACCACATAGATTAAGAGTGGACTGAACCTCGCCCACCCGCTGTATTCCTTGAAATCGCTATCGGGCGCCAACTCCGGCTTGGACAGCGTGCGCAGGATAATCCACCCGACGAAGAGAACCGAAAGAATGATGCCCGGCATAACTCCCCCGATGAGGAGTTTGGAGATCGAGATGCCGGAGAGACTCCCCAACAGAACAGCAAGGGCGCTCGGCGGAATCAGCATATCAACCGCGCCGATAGCCATGATGGGCCCCGTTGCCATCGTGGGATGATAGCCCCTCGACAGCATGATCGGCACCATCAGGCTGCCGAGCATCGCCGTCGTTGCGATCGTCGATCCCGAGATTGCGCTGAACACGGTTCCGGCCACGACCGCGACCACCGCAAGTCGGCCCGGGACGTGCTTGATTATCCTCTCAATTCCGTCGATGACCTTGACCGCCAAACCGGTGTGAAAAAGGACTTCGCCCATCAGGACAAAGAGCGGAATCGGCGTCAGGGAGAACGTCGTGATCGAGGAGACCGAGCTGCGCACGAGCTGGGACAGGCCGGCTTCACCGGCCATAAAAAGGTAAGCTCCAATCAAGTTGATGAGGAGAAACGCAAAGCCGACCGGCAATCCGGCGAACATCAGAACGGTTGATCCACCAAGCAGCAACCAGGCGGCCGCTTCCCAACTCATCATGACACGGACACCTGCTCGTTGCGCGGCTGCCGAGGCCCGTCAATGAGGCTTCGCAGCCGGAAGACTGCCTCGAGCGACAACAGCACAAACACAAACGGCAGTGGCGCCAGGCTCCACCACTCCGGATAAACCACCGTCTTGATGAGCATCGCGCTGCTGCCCGCACTTCGCCCGGTGACAACGAGGCCGTACCAGACCATCGCCACGCAACAAAACAGCATCGCGCTGGCTGCAACCAACTCCATCAGCCAGCCGATCCGCGCCGGCACCATGTGGAGCAATATGTCAATCCGGATATGCCGACCGCTTCGCAACAGATACGGCGCCGACAGCAAGGTCATCAGGTAGATCGCAGACTCGGACAAATCGCTGGCCAAAGCGAAGCCCCGCGGCATCCCTGGCACGGCCACATTGCGCAAGAGCACGTCAACGCAAATGACCAGCATCATCCCAAACAGCAACGCACATGCCAGCGACACCAACGCGAGGCAAAGCCTGCCAATCGACCGATCCAGCACATCCATAGACCACACTCTCGACACTGGCGGACGTCGCAAAAATCAGCGATTCCCCAACAATGCTTTCAGCTTTTCAGCATGCACCGGGCTCGCCTTGCTCGCAGCGGCCCAGGCGACGCTATAGGCGGTATCGACGAAGACCTTCGCTTTGTCGCCATCCAGCTTGATCGTCTGGATGCCGGCATCCGCCTGCCGCTTCTCCTCATCGACCGCGTACTGCTTCCAGAAGCCGTTGCCGGCCTCCAGCTCCAGCGCCATGCTGTTCAACAACTCACGCTGCTTCTCGGTAAGGCTCTTCCATTTGTCCAGATTGACGATGATGGAAACCTCCGCATCGTAAAAGCCAGGGTCGACGCGAAATTTGGTGTGCTGCTGCCAGTTCAGGTCGAACAACCCGCCGATCGGCCAGCCGTAGCCATCAACAACCCCTCGCTCCAGCGCCGTATAGACTTCACCCGGAGCCGTCGTGACGACATTCGCATTGAGCGCCTGAAAGAACTCGCGATAAACCGGCGTGATCCGGATCTTGAGGCCGGTAAGGTCCGGCTTGTCGATCTTCTTGTTGAGATAGAGATGGAAAGGCTGGCTCTCCACCATCCGCGCCAAATACTGCATGTTGGCTTTCTCGTTCCACACCTTGTTGATGTAGTCGAAGGCTCCGTTCTTCCGTTGCTCGGCGACAGACCTTTCAGCGAGCTTCAACATGTCGGATTCGGGCATGACGTTGGTGTAAAAAGCCCCGGTCGACATGGCGATATCGACGACCCCCGTCTTCACCGCATTGCCGACTTCAAATGTGGGAATTGCACGCGGGCCACCGATGAAATTTATCTGCAGGACCCCTTTGCCGCGCTCGTTTACCGATTTCACCCACTTCAAAAGATGGGAAACGTAAAAGCTGTTTTCCGGAAAGGCCGACACGAGACGCAGCGACACTTCCTGCGCCATTGCCGAAGCCTGGAACAGGATCAGGCACGCCACCGCACCCAACAGACGTACGAGCTTCATTTTTTACTTCCCCTATTATCATTGTCCGGTATCTTCAGAAGCTTAGCTGAACCTTCATGGATCGGCTGCGATCTCCCGCGACCTCGAAGGCGTGTATCGCCTCTTCCAGTCCAAAACGCCGGTCAGCAGCGGCGCCAGATCCACCCGTTTCTGGTTGATGAGGTCGACGGCGAGTCCGAATTCTTCATGGAAGCGGAAGGTGCCGCGCATTTCGATCTCCTTGGCCACCACCATGTTTTGCGGGATCGAAACGTCGCCGCCGAGGCCGAGCTGAACCAGGATGCCGCGCGGCTTGAGCACCTCCAGCCCCGAGCGGACCGCCCGTTCGTTGCCGGACGCCTCGAACTGGACATCAAAATAGCCCTTGTTGGCCGAATAGGCGCAGAGCTGACCGGGCGCGTCAGCGACATTGATCACCCGGTCGGCGCCGAGCCCGAGCGCTTTCTGGAGCACCGCGGCCATGACGTCGGTCGCAACGATCTCCCGCGCACCGTGCAGACGCGCCGCCACGATCGCCAGGGCGCCGATCGGGCCGCATCCCGTCACCAGCACCCGCTTGCCGAGCAGCGACCCGGCGCGATTAACCGCATGCAAGACAACGGCGAACGGCTCGGCAAAGGCCGCCTCGTTGATCGAGACGCCGTCGGCGACCTTGTGGCATTGCCAGGCTTCCGCGACGAGGCGCTGGCGAAACGCCCCCTGGATATGCGGCATCGGCATCGCGCTGCCGTAGAAGCGCATGTTCAGGCAATGGTTCTGCTGGCCCTTCAGGCAATAGTCGCAGGCGTTGCAGGGCCGGCTCGGCGACACGGCGACGCGGTCGCCGATCGCGAGCCCGGATACCGACACCCCCAGCGCCTTGATGGTCCCGGCCACTTCGTGACCGAGGATCATCGGCTCGCGCACCCGCACCGTGCCGAAGCCGCCATGGTTGAAGTAGTGCAGATCCGAGCCGCAGATGCCGCCGGCCTCGACGGCGATCTCGACCTGTCCCGCGCCGGCGGCCTCGGGTTCACGTTCCTCGACCCGCAGATCGCGGGCGGCATGGATGACGACGGCTTTCATGATGAAACTCCCGCGGCACGAAGCTTACAGACTGGTCGTGATCCCGCCATCGACATAGAGCGTGTGCCCGTTGACAAAGGACGACGCCTTGCCGGACAGGAACACGGCGGCGCCGACCAACTCCTCGACATTGCCCCAGCGTCCGGCAGGGGTTCGCTTTTCGAGCCAGCCCGAGAATTCCGAATTGTCCACCAGCGCCTGGTTGAGCGGGGTCTTGAAGTAACCCGGCGCGAGCGCGTTGATCTGCAGGCCATATTTGGCCCAGTCGGTGCACATGCCGCGGGTCAGGTTCTTGATCGCTCCCTTGGTTGCGGTGTAGGGCGCAATGCCCGGGCGCGCGAGCTCGCTCTGCACCGAGGCGATGTTGATGATCTTGCCCCGGCCGCGCGGGATCATGTGACGAGCGACCGCCTGGCCGACATAGAACGCGCTCGAAATGTTGGTGGCGAGCAATTGATCCCATCTCTCGACGGGAAAGTCTTCCAGCGGCGAGCGGAACTGCATGCCGGCGTTGTTGATCAGGATATCGATCGGCCCGGTATTCTGCTCGATCGCCCCGACGCCATCCTTGGCGGCCTGCGCGTTCGTGACGTCAAAGCCGGCGACCGATACCTTGTGTCCGGCGGCCTTGAGTTTCGCCGCGGCCGCCTCCAGCTTGCCGGCGTCGCGGCCGTTGAGGACGATCTCGGCGCCGTGTTCGGCAAGGCCCTGCGCCAGCGCAAAGCCGATGCCCTGCGACGAGCCGGTAATGAGCGCCCGTTGGCCGGTCAGTTGGAACAGTTCAAATGCCATGTAACGACCCCTGCTGGCGTCGGGGGCAACAGCTCACCGCCCGAGCGACTCCTTGATACCGCTCAATCCAGGCCGCAGGAAGGGGCGGAATGGATGTAGCTGATCGACGACCCGCCTGGACCGTATCGCGGCTCATGATGCGCGTTGGCGCCTGGGGTGAACGCCGCTCGGCTATCTCACGGCTGCATCGAGCCACCCCGGCACCGGTCGTCCTTGGCTCGACAGGTAACGCGCCAGCGCGGTGACAACCGGCATCACCGCGGGCCGCAAGGTCATGCGCTCGCGCCACGCAAGCAGCCTCGGTGTCTCCTGCCCTACCACCGCTCCCATGCGTTCGCCGAACAAGGCAGCCATGTAGAACGCAATGTCTGCGAAGGTGTAATCACCGGCGAGCCATTCGCGATCAGCCAGCAGCGCATCCATCTCCAGGTAATAGCGTGACGCATTGTCACGTGCTGCGATCGCGGCCGGGTCGTCGGGCCTGTCCTGCAATCCCATCAACCGAACCACGTGCGGGAAGTAGACTTCATCGGACTTCATCTCGAGCAGGCGTGCGGCGGCCCGCGCCGCTGGCTTGCGGGGCCACAGCGGCGGCACCGGTTGCACGTCCTCCAGGTACTCGAAGATCTGTGTCGAGTCGAAAATCTCCACGTCACCGTCGATCAGCACCGGCACCTGCCGCTTCGGATTGACCCGCAGCACCTCGGCATGTTTCGGCTCGTAGCCGCGATCGCGATCGTATGGCACCATGACCAGCTGGAAATCGATTGCCTTCTCGATCAGGGCGATCTGGACCTTGGCACCAAACATGCTAAGCGCTGCGGAATACAGGATCATCATTTCCAACTTCTTGTTATTCTGGGCTTGCGACCGGGCGGGATGAACGCTTGCGCGATGGTCCATTGCATCACAGTTTGATGTCAACGCAAAACCGCAGGAGACCCGCCGGCAACGGCATTCGGGAGTCTGCCTCTCCCCTGCCTTCTTGAGAAGCCTCCGGCGCCACCGCAGATTGGCGCATCTCCATCGCCGATTTACGTTCCCATCTTGAAGGCGTGAGAGTTCCTTTCCCACATCTGCTTAGCGAATACAGGCACGCCGCGTAAAGCAAGGCGCCTCCTCCATAGACACACACATAGGCGACGATGAACGTGTCGATGTTCCCATGAAACAGAAACATAAGAACGCTGATCAGCGCCATCCCCGCAAGGGTGATGCTGGCGCGACGGGCGAGCGCCTCGAATTTTCGCGCGCCGACCAGCACAAATGCGCACGTCGTTTGTATCAGCATGAACACGAGCATTGCACAAAGTGCCATGCGCATGGTCGGCGAGACTATTCCGCTATGGTTCAAAATAGTACCAAATATCCTTTCGCCGAACATGGAGACCGCGACAATGCCGAGGGTCATCGGCACCAAACCCAGCACGAATCCGGCCGCTGTTGCCCTACCCAATCCGGACGCATTTTCGTTATGCAGCGCGCGCGTTTGATGAGGCAGGGCCGTCTCTGCGCCGATCAGGTAGGTCACCATCGCGAAGCGCGACACCTTATAGAACATATCGAACGCGACGATTGCCGCTCCATCCCCTGTTGCAGCCGGCAGGTAGTACGGAAAAATGCTGATCACAAACTCGGCCGATGACGACACGACTGCCCCGCGCGCCTTCCGAAACTTGCGCCTCAGAAAAAGCAGCCCCCTGAGAAACACGCCACTCTGCAATGCAAAGCCGTGCGGACGGGCGAGCCAGACCAGAGCCGCGATCGACGTCACCCATATGAACAAGCTCAGCGCGCCATATGCGGCGAACGAAAGGCCAGAAAGCATCGCGATCGTCACCGCCAGGATCGCAACACGTCTCACCAGGTCAACGCCCTCCGTCCAAACAAAGCTATCCCTGGCGTTGACGGCTGCGCGAAGCGGCATTCGCGGCGAAGGACAAACAGCTCCGGCGAAAATCAGGAAGTATGCGATGCCATGATGTGCGACAGGAATAATGCCGGCAATGAACGCCGCACCAAGCATTGCGACGGCGATGGCGGCGATCGCGGTGTAGATCGTTACGGTTGCTCGCACCAGGTCGTGGTCGCCCCGGCTCGCCTTACGTTTGTGAGCCTCACTCAGGTAGTGAACGGATACAGAATTCCATAGGCAGAATTCACCTAACCATCCGAGGTACTCACCATTGCCAGTTGTCCAGTCAATGGGGAGGTGGGTGTAATATTTGCCACT
>NZ_JAFCLS010000046.1 GCF_018131075.1 Bradyrhizobium sp. JYMT SZCCT0428
CATAAGAATGCTGCACATGAGCATACAGGGCAGCGGAGAACATCCGACATTCCCTGCGCAATGGCTTTACGGCTTATAACGCGCTCTCCCCGGTGAGACGGCCTCTATTGCCACCGTCACCCCTCGGAAGCGTTAGCTCCCGAAAGACTTGACGCCGTTACGGGCGCCAGGACCACACGCCTTCACCGTACGCATCAGCCGCGACCGTCAATCGCAACATCAGCGTCCACCGCAACCCGCCCCTCGTTGTGACGATGGCCAACGCCCCTCTGAGTGGGACGGGATGGCTATTGATGTGCAGGTGATTTGGGGTCGAAGGAAAGGAAAATATTTTTGATTTTCGGAAATTTTGGACTTGACACTGATTTCTGTAAATCGGAACTGATTTGCCCGTCGGGCAAATTTTGTTGATTGCGCTCGCCTTTTTTGCGTCATTCCCGATCGGCAATTGCGTATCGTACAAGACACCTCAATCAGCGTCGGTAATTTTTCCTTTGCCGGTACAGGCCACGCACTTGGCCGGATAGATTCTGCGGATTGCCAGCACAGGCTGCTTCACCACGGGGAAGCCCGTTCCCTTGCAGGCGGAGCACGTATGCTCCCTGATTTTTTGCGTCATGATTTTCATTCGCTGCCTCCTAGGTGGTGATCCCGCCAATATGCACGCTGGCCGCCCCAAGACGCTGATCAATATTGCTCATCCTGTGCGAATTTGTACAAGCGGCGGCGGGTCGGGAAAAAGCGCAGCCTGGGTCGATTTGGCGATACAGCTATCATTTCCTTGAAATGAGAAACGCCAATTTCATGTCATTGTGCAAAATGGACTGTTCAGCCCGATTATCCCATTTAAGGGATACGCTCGACCAATTCCTCTCCGTGACGGTTGCCTGATCGCCTTCATCTGCACCCCAGCGAATGCGACTACCGACCTTGAGATTCCTTGATTCATCGCCGGTCATGGTCGACTCATGTCCCCGGTGGCCGCGGCCCCTGGAATTGGATGCCGCACTTCTTGATGTTTGCAGCTTGTTCAATGGCAACCATCTGCCCCTTCATTTGGGCAAGCTCGGCTGCGGTCTGCTTGTCGCCGCCGACGAAAAAAGCGGCTGGCCAAAAGATGACAACGGCCGCAGCGGTTGCCAGGCCGTCGTTGGTTCGCTTTTGATCCTGAACGCCCGATAGCGAAGCGGCCCGCGTTGAAACGGCCTGTGCTTCCTGAGCCAGTTGCTGACACGTATAACTCTGATACGCGACCGGCGAGACGTAGGCCGGCATGATATCAGATGAACTCGACGCACAGCCAGCCAGCGCGGTGCAAAGCACCACGATCCCGAGATTTCGCATTTTTGACTTCCCCCTGCCCAAGAGGTGTTGCGCCTACTGTGGCGGGAACACAAGGCACTCGCAGGCAGTTTGGCGCTTCCCAGTATTAGTACTGCCTTCCCGCCAAATGATGCGCGGGATTTCCATGGCCAACAAAAGGTTGCTGCTTAGCGAATCCACGACGCATCGCGTATCCTGTGAATTACCCCCCACCCACCAGCGCCATAAACACCCGTCGCACCTCGGCCTCGGTCTCCCGCACCCTCGCCGCCAGCGTCGAGAAATCCGGGGTGTCGCCGGCGCGGGCCATCACGCGCTGCAGATTTTCGCCTGCGGTTTCCGGGTTGAATTTGCCGTTCACGCAGAGCCGCAGAATCTGGGTCAGGTCGTGATAGAGCCGCGTCGCGGAGCGCAGCACTTCGGCTTCGGCTTGCGGCAGCACGCCTGACCGGGCGGCGTTGTCGAGCACCTGCAGCGTCGAGACGCTGAGGATTTCGGGCTTCTGAGCCGCGTAAGCGAGCTGCAGATATTGCGCGATGAAGTCGATGTCGACGAGGCCGCCGGCGGCGAGTTTCAGGTCCCAGATGTCGTCCTCGCCCTTTTCCAGCGCGATGGCGCGGCGCATGTCGGCGACGTCGGTCGCCGTGCTGGCGGGATCGCGGGAGCGGACCAGAACGCCGCGGATGATGTCCTCGATCTTCTTGCGGAACGCAAGGGACGCCGAAATCACCCGCGCCCGCGTCAGCGCCATGTGCTCCCAGGTCCAGGCCTCGCGTTCCTGATAGTCGGCGAATGAATCGATCCGCGACGCCACCGGGCCGGCGCGGCCCGACGGGCGCAGCCGCATGTCGACGTCATAGAGCACGCCGTAATTGGTCCGCGTCGTGAAGGCCGAGATCAGGCGCTGGGTCAGCCGCGCAAAATACTGCGCGCCGTGCAGCGACCGTTCGCCGTCGGAATCCGGATGCTCCTCGTCAAAATCATAGAGCAGGATCAGATCGAGATCGGAAGACGCCGTCATTTCGCGGCTGCCGAGCCGGCCCATCGCGAGGATCGCGGTCTCCTGCCCTTTGATCCTGCCGTATTGGGTCGCGAACTGGTCGGTGACGAGGCCATGCACGGTGTTCACGATGCCTTCGGCAACATCGGCAAAGGCGACGCTGGCCTGCTGCGCCGACACGGTGCCTGAAAGAATGCGCGTGCCGATCAGGAACAGGCTTTCCTGGCCGAACAACCTGAGACGGTCGAGGAAGTCCTCGTAGGAATCCGCGTCCTTCAATGTCGTCGCGAGGCGCGCGGACAATTCCTTCTGGTCCGGCATCGCGCCGAAGAAACGAGGGTCGATCAAGCCGTCCATGATCTGCGGCTGGCGCGCCAGCATGTCGCCGAGCCGCGGCGCCGCGCCGAGGATCAGCGCCACCAGTGCGACGAGATCGCGGTTCTGGCTCAATAGCGAGATCAACCGCCCGCCGCGCTGCAGCGCGCCGAGGAAACGGTCGAACGCCGTCACGGCGTCATCGGGGTCTTCGGCGTGCGCGAGGCCGTCGATCAGGCCGGGGATGAATTCGATGAACGCGCTCTTGGTGGCCTCGTTGCGCAGCCCGCGATAATCGCCCGCCATCCATTGCTGCAGGGTGCCTGCGACCATGATCGGCTTCTTGAAACCGAGCGAGCCGAGATGGTCGAGCAGCCGCTTGTCTTCCGGACCCGCGCCGTAATTGACGTCGGGCAGCTTTACGGTGCCGGTCGGGTCGCCCTCGAACAGCTTGCTGTAGTGCCCCTGCACGATGTTGAGGTGACCGAGCAAATCCTTCGCGAAAGCGGCGCGGCTCTCATAGCCGAAGAAGTTTGCAAAACGCGCCACGGCATCAGGGTCGTCCGGCAGCGCATGGGTCTGCTCGTCGGATATCATCTGCAGCCGGTGTTCGACGCGGCGCAGATATTCGTAGGCGATGGTGAGCTCTTCCAGCGCCTCAAACGTGATCCAGTTGCTGGTCGCCAGCACCTGCAACGCCTGCAGCGTCGGCCTCACCCTCAGATGCGGATGCCGGCCGCCTGCGATCAATTGCTGGGTCTGGGCGAAAAATTCGATCTCGCGGATGCCGCCGCGCCCGACCTTGACGTTGTGGCCCTCGACCGAGATCTCGCTCTGGCCGCGATAGGTCTGCATCTGCCGCTTCATGTCGTGGACGTCGGCGAGCGCGGCGAAGTCGAGATGCTTGCGCCAGACGAACGGGGCGAGTTCGGCAATCAGCGCCTCGCCGGCCCTGGGATCACCGGCGCAGGGCCGCGCCTTGATCATCGCGGCGCGTTCCCAGGTACGCCCTTCCCGCTCGTAATAATGCAGCGCCGCGTCGGTCGACATCGCGACCTGAGTCGAGGCGGGATCGGGCCGGAGGCGAAGATCGACGCGGAACACATAGCCGTCACCGCTGCGCTGCTGCAAAATCCGTGCGAGCGCCTGCGTGACGCGCACGAAGAACGGCGCCGGCTCGATGTCGGCGACGAGCGAGGTCGCAGCAGGATCGAAAAACACGATCAGATCGATGTCGCTGGAATAGTTCAGTTCGCCAGCGCCCATCTTGCCCATCGCGAGCACGATCAGGCCGCAGCCTTCCTCGGGCCGGTCGGGGTTGGCTGCATTCATCCGGCCGCGCACGACCTCCTGGCGGAGCAGGAACCGCAACGCCGCCTGCACTGAAGCGACCGCGAGATCGGTCAACGCCGCCGTCACCCGCATCACCGGCCAGACCCCGCCGATGTCGCACAGCGCGGTCATCAACGCGGCTTCCGCCTTCATGCGGCGAAGCAGATGCATCACGTCGGCTTCGCTGGCCGCATTGAATACGTCGTTGGTGGTTTTCTCGATCAGCGTGGAAAGGTGCGACTCCGGGTCGCACGCCAAGAGGCGGATCAGCCGCGCGGCGTCGGCGCGGATCAGATCGAACAGATAGGGCGAGAATTCCGCGATCCCGAGCAGGATGCGCCTGGCGAACGGCTGCGCCAGCACGGCCTCGAGCGCAGCCGACTGCGCCGGCTCCAGTTCGGAGAGCCAGGCTGAAAATATCTGTTCGGCATTGCTGGAAGCGGAGACATGCGGCCCGTCCACGAAGCGCGCGGCGAGGCCCTGTCCTTCCGCGTTGCCCGGCGCGGATGAGTTCATGCCACCTTCTGTGGCACATCCTGCGTTTGAGCCGCAAGCCTGTCACCGGAGGCCGCGCGCGCCGGAATGGCCAGCGTCGCGACCAGGCCCGGATGCGCATCGCCGAGCCGCAATTCGCCGCCATGCAGGGTTGCGACCGCCGAGGCCAGGCTGAGGCCGAGGCCGGAACCGGGCAGCGTCCGGCTGGCTTCCAGCCGCACGAACCGTTCCACCGCGTACTTGCGATCGCCTTCGGGAATGCCGGGGCCATGATCGGTGACGCTGAGCAGCACGGAATCGCCCTCGCGCCGCGACTCGATCAGGATTTCCTTCGATCGCGCCGCCACGGCGGCGTCCAGCGGCTGCACCGCCGGATCCGGCTTGCCGTATTTGATCGCGTTCTCGACCAGATTGGCCAGCGCCTGGCTGATCAGTTCGCGGTTGCCGTGCAGGGCTGCGGGTGCGGCCCTGACGCGCAATGTCAGCCCGTCGTCTTCAGCCAGCGGCTCGTAGAGTTCGTGGATGCCCCGGGCGACGTCGGCGGCGTCGAAATCGTCCATGTTGCCGCGCGCCTGCCCGGACTCGGCGCGCGCGATCATCAGCAGCGCGTTGAAGGTGCGGATCAGGCCGTCGGATTCCTCGATGGTCCGTTCCAGCGCGGCGCGGTATTCGCTCTCGCTTCCGGAACTCGCCAAAGCCTCCTCGGCGCGGTTGCGCAGCCGCGTCAGCGGCGTCTTCAGATCATGGGCGATGTTGTCGGAGACTTCCTTCAGCCCCGTCATCAGGGCCTCGATGCGCTCGAGCATGGCGTTGAGGTTTTCCGCGAGCCGGTCGAGCTCGTCGCCGCTGCGGCCCACCGGCAGCCGGCCGGAGAGATCGCCGGCCATGATGCGTTGGGTGGTGCCGGTCATCGCGTCGATCCGGTGCAGCACCCGCCGCGCCACGAAGATGCCGCCGCCGAGACCGAGCACGATGACGACCAGCAGCGACCATTGCGCGGCGTTGGCGACGATGCCGAACATCCGCCTTCGTTCCTCGAGGTCGCGTCCGACCAGCAGCCGAAAACCGTTGTCAAGCTGGGTGACGCGCACCAGCGCGCGATGGTGGGCGGTGTCCTGCTCGTCGAGCCGGCGGTACGCCGTCTCGGACCAGCCCGAAGAGGCCATTACGCCCGGAGACAGCGATTCGACATTGCCGCCGAACGCCGTTCCCGCCGGCGTGGTGACGAGATAGAGGTTGGCGCCGGGCCGCAGCGTGCGGCGGCCGAGCGTGAGGGCAAGGCCCTGCAGCCCGCGGCGAGCGTAGATGATCTCGATCTCTGCGATCTCGGCGTTGACGGTCGCGGTGATCTGCTCGTTGATCAGCCGGCGCGTATTCCAGGCGAAATAGCCCAGCAGCGAGGCGGCAAACAGCGCAAACAAAAACAGATAGACCAGCGTCAGGCGAAACGCCGTGGTCCGGATCAGTTTACCGAATGCCGTCACGGATCATGTATCCGGCGCCGCGGATCGTATGCAGCAAGGGCCGCTCAAAGCCCTTGTCGATCTTGGAGCGCAGCCGCGAGATATGCACGTCGATGACGTTGGTCTGCGGATCGAAATGATAATCCCAGACGTTTTCCAGCAGCATGGTGCGCGTCACCACCTGCCCTGCATGCTTCATCAAATATTCGAGCAGGCGAAACTCGCGGGGCTGCAGCGTCAGCTCGTCCTTGCCGCGGGCGACTCGGTGCGACAGGCGGTCGAGTTCGAGATCACCGACCTTGTAGGTGGTTTCCTCGGCGGGACCGCCATGGCGGCGCGACAGCACTTCGACACGCGCGAGCAGCTCGGCGAATGAATAGGGTTTTGGCAGGTAGTCGTCGCCGCCGGCGCGCAGTCCCTTGATGCGGTCATCGACCTGGCCAAGCGCGGAGAGGATCAGGACCGGCGTGCGGTTGCCCTTTTCGCGCAGGCTGCCGATCAGCGACAGGCCGTCGCGCTTCGGCAGCATGCGGTCGACCACCAGCACGTCGTAATCGCCGCTGTCGGCGAGCGACAGCCCTTCCTCGCCGTCGCTGGCGAGATCGGCGATGTAACCGACTTCACGGAACGCCTTCACCAGATAGTCGGCGGACTCGCGGTCGTCTTCGATGATCAACAGGCGCATTTGGGAGGCGGTCGCGGTCTGAGAAGCGGTTGTGCTCACGTTGTGGGCCTTTTCTCACCATGGCGCGTGGCGCATGCCGATGCAAGGCAACGGGGAACCCGCGCAACTTTTTGTGTTCCCAGAGCTTCGGTTTCCGAAGCTCTGGATTCTTGTTTTGACGCGTTTTCTTCACGCAAACCGGTGCCCACTTTGCTCGAAAACGCTTTCGTGTAGAAAAAGCGGGCGGCGAGGCTGGGGGACCCCGCCGCCCTTTTCCCTTCCGACAGAGGGGGGCGTATTCCATCGAAAGGTAGCTGGAGGGAGCGAGTTTTGCACCCGCTCCCCGGAAGGAGCCGTCGGCGGGGGCGACTGTTGCCGGCGAAACCCTCCATCTCGTATTTAACCCTTCGCTACCGGCACTGCCACGAACCGCGACGAACCGCCGCTCTTCACGCGCATGAGAACGCTGCTCTTGTTGTCGGTACGCGCCGCGTTGATCGCATCACGCACTTCGCCAGCGGTAGCGACGCTCTTGCCGGCGACTTCCAGGATCACATCGCCTTCCTTGAAGCCGCGCTCGGCGGCCGCGCTCTTCGGGTCGACCTCGGTGACCACGACGCCTTCCTTGCCGGCGCCGGCCACGCTGTTGGCGGGGGCAACCGTCATGCCGAGCTTCGGCACGTCGGTTCCCTTGTTCGGCTTGGCCTTGTCGCCGTCGTCGATGCTGGCCTTGGCCTCAACGGTGTTCGGCAACTGGCCGAGCGTGAGGTTGACGACCTTGTCCGCACCCTTGTGCAGCACGTTGAGCTTGACCGCGGCTCCCGGCGCCAATCCGCCGATGGTGCGGGCGAGTTCTCGCGCATCCTTGACCGTCTCGCCGTTGACCGCGGTGATGACGTCGCCGGATTCGATGCCGGCCTTGGCCGCCGGACCATTGGCCTGCGGTTCCGCCACCAGCGCACCTTCCGCCTTTTTCAGGCCGAGGCTGTCGGCGATATCAGCGGTTACGGGCTGGATCTGGACGCCGATCCAGCCGCGGGCGACCGAGCCCTTGTCCTTGAGCTGGGCGACCACGCTTTTTACCGTGGAGGCGGGAATCGAGAACGCGATGCCGACGCTGCCGCCGGACGGCGAATAGATCGCGGTGTTGACGCCCATCACCTCGCCGGCGGTATCGAATGCCGGTCCACCCGAGTTGCCCTTGTTCACGGGCGCGTCGATCTGGATGAAATCGTCATACGGACCGTTGCCGATGTCGCGGCCGGAAGCCGAGACGATGCCGGCGGTCACGGTGCCGCCGAGGCCGAACGGATTACCGACCGCGAGCACCCAGTCGCCGATCCGCGGCTTGGAGTCGGACAGCTTTGCGAACGGGAAGTCGGTGCGGCCGGCGACCTTGATCAGCGCGAGGTCGGTGCGCGGATCGGTGCCGATCACCTTGGCGGAGTAGCTCTTGCCGTCGTCCATCGTGACTTCGACCTTGTCGGCGCCGTCGACGACGTGATTGTTGGTCACGGCATAACCGTCAGGCGAGATGAAGAAGCCGGAGCCCTGGCCGGTCACCGGGCCACGGCCGCCACGCGGGTTACCGCGCAGGCCGGGCGGCAAACCATCCGGTCCACCGAAGCGGCGGAAGAAGCGCTCCATCGGCGAGCCCGGCTGGAACGGCGAGTCGTCGTCACGGTTGGCGCTGTCGTCCTTGTCCTTGCTGGCAACCTTCTCGGCGATGTTGATCTTGACCGAAATCACCGACGGCTTCACGCGCTCGACGATGTCGGCAAAGCCGATCGGCCGCTCAACCTTGCGGACTTCGTTGTTGACCTGCGCGTGCGCCGCGCTGGTGAACACATCGACCGGGCCCGACGAAGGGCTGAAACCATAAACCGCGGCGCCGAGGCCGGCGACGACGGACGCCATCAGCGCGAATTTGCGCGCCGAGAACAGCGAGCGGCGCGGGGCGCCATAGGACGGAAGCGAGGAAAGATCGACGGGACGTTCAGTCATTTTCAGAAATCTCCAGATCCAGAATTCGACGGTGCGGGGGGCTGGGCACCTGACAGGACGGAAGATGGGGTCTGGCGCCTTACCGCGCGCTGGCGAGGGAATTAAACTTTTGTAATGGAGGCGGTTATGGCTGCGGCAGTTTAGCGCAGGCAATCCAAGGGCTTAGCGCCGGCCGAAAGTGGCGTTTTGAGGGGCATTGCAGCCTCCCTCATTTGCCGCAATGGCGCCGCTAACCGCCGCCGGATTTACTGGATTTTCTGGACTTGTTCCCGGATTTGCTGCTGGCGCCATTGGCCAGGATATCCGCCATGTTCTCGATTTCGCTGGCGTCGTCCCACTTTCGGTCGGGGGCGAACACGCACCGCGTCAGGAAATACCCGACATGCATGCAGTGCACGGCGCGGGCCAGCACCTCGACATCGACATCGCTGCGAAGCCTGCCGTCGGCACGCAGGTTCTCCAGGCTTTCGAGCATCGGTTCCCAGATGTGCCGCTGCCACAGCCCGGCCATCGCGCCTCTGATATCGTCGTTCTGAATCATCTCCGCGGTGACGGTGCGGGCGATTCCCGGGTTCTTGACCACCATCGCCATCTCCTCGCTGGCGGCCGCGATGAACCAGTCCTTCAGACTCGGGGCCCTCGCCTTGATCTGCCTTTCCCGCGTCTCCCACTGCCGCGTCAGGCCCCGCTGCAGCATGATCGGAAACAGCACGCGCCGGACCAGATCGTTCTTCGAGGGGAAGTAGCGAAACATCGTCTTCTCGGTGACCCCCGCGCGCCGCGCGATTTCGGCGGTGGTCGCGCCGTCGACGCCGCGCTCGCCGATCAGGGCGACCGCGGCGTCGATGATCGCCTTCTCCTTGGCGGTGGCCGGCGTGAGGAATTTTTCGGTCTCGCGTTCGAGATCGGCCAGCGACAGGCGGGATTTTTGAGCCGGTTTTTGATCCATGACCTTGAGAATTCCCGCTTTTTCTGGAGGGTATAGTGATCACTATCTTTTCGTATAGTGCCTACTTTACTCGATGTATAGTGCGTACTATACTCTTGACCGTCGTTACGCAAGCGCGCCGAGGCGCCGCCGCCCGCGATGCTTGCCAGCAAACGGAGATCACCATGACCGCGTCACGGCAAACGCTGCTTCGCACCAACGCCATCTTCCTGCTTGCCGCGTCCGCCGGCGGATTCTCCAGCGACGTGCTCGGTATCTTCTTTGGAGTGGGGCCGGTCGCCAAAATCGTCGCGGTCGCACCCTATTCCGGTCTCGGCTTCATCGAGGCGCACGGGCTGGCCTTCCTGATCGGCATCCAGATGTGGCGCGCCGAACCATCGCGCGCCTGGCATCTCACCGCCGTGGCGATCCATGTCCTGCTCGGCACCTCCAACCTGGTGTTCTGGCAATTCTTCGTCGCCGCGGACATGCTGGTCGTCGGCTACGTGACGACGGCGCTGCACGGGCTGTTCGTGGTGCTGCAACTGCTTGCTGCCGGCACCGCGGCAGCCCCGATCACCGGTCCCGCCCGGGCCTGAGCGAGACCATTTCGCATCTGTTTGAAAAATGATGGAGCTGGACTGTGACCCGCGAACAGAACACCGTTGCGATTGGAGCCGCGAGCGGTGTTTTGACCATGGTGCTGGCGGTTGCCGGCATCTACCGGCTTTGGCCGGATACCGCAGGCCTCACCGATATTGCCAGCCGATTAGCCTTCACGCTGAAGGCCAATGCGTTTGCGGCGATCCCGCTGCTGGTCGGCATCATCACCGTCGGCAACAACCGGTTTCTCAGCGAAGCCATCGATCCGACGCTGCACAAGGAAGACGCCGCGACCGAGATCAACGGCCGCGTGCTCGACAACACGCTTCAGCAATACGTGCTGTTCCTGGCGGGCACGCTCGCCCTCAGCGTCACGCTGACGGCAGGGCAGACCAAGGTCATTGCCGCCGCCGCCATCGTGTTCTTCGTTATGCGATTTGCGTTCTGGGTCGGATACCGGATCCATCCGCTGTATCGCGCCTTCGGCATGTCGTCGACGATCTACCTCAATGTCGGCATTCTCGGCACGGCGCTCTGGAAGACCCTGTGGGGATAGACCAGCCTTCAGGTCTTCAACTTCAGCCGGCCCATGAAATCGCGTTTGCCGAGCGGAACGCCGTTGGTGCGCAGGATGTCGTAGGCCGTGGTGGCGTGGAAATAGAAATTCGGCAACGAGAACGACATCAGGAAGCCTTCGGCCGTGAACGGCAATTTGCGATCGCCGAGCGCGAAGATGACGTCCTTGCCGCCGAGCGCATTGACCGCCTCCGGCGTCAGCGCCGACAAGGCGTCGCGGGCCTGCGTCACATGCGCCTGCAATCCGGCGAAGTTGAACGGGGTCTTGAACGACGGCGGATTGAAGAGGCCCTGCTGCACGCCCTCGATGGCGCCGCGGGAATGCTGAACGACGGAAATGATCTGAAAGCGGAACGGCAGCATGTCCGCTGCCAGCCGCGTCTCGACGATCGCTTCCGGATCGATGTTGTTCTCTTCAAAATGGCTCAGCGCGCGGTCGAGGAATCCGCTGACGGCGCCGAGGGTCTGCAGATAGTTCGCCACGCTGGCGTCGTAGAGCGAAAGAGCCATTGCGAATTCCCCCTTTGGCGATGTTGTTTTTGACGGCCGCAATGTAGCGGCGGAACCGGCCGGCTTGCAATCGGTACAGGCTTCAGGCCGGCTTTTCCGGCGACGTTTCCTTGGCGATCAGCCGCTCCAGGCGGGCCTCTTCCTCGGCCGTCAGCTTGAGCAAGCCTTCCGTGCCCGGGAATTTCGAACGGCGCCGGCTGTAGATCCACAGCGCCAGTCCGCCACCCAGCAGCGCCAGCGGCGGCAACAGCCACAGCACCAGCGTATGCGGGTTGAACCGCGGCCGCAGCAGCACGAATTCGCCGTAGCGCGCCACCAGGAAATCGATCACCTGCCTATTGCTGTCGCCGGCCGCAATCCGCTCGCGCACGAGCAGCCGCAAGTCGCGCGCCAGCGGCGCCTCGGAATCGTCGATCGACTGGTTCTGACACACCATGCAGCGCAGCTCGCGCGACAGATCGCGGGCACGGGCTTCCTTGCCCGGGTCCGCCATGATCTCGTCGGGCTGCACCGCGTAGGCCGCCGGGCAGCCGATCAAGAGGAACGCGGCAAATACGCAGGCCAAGAGCGCTTTCAATGGATCACTCCGCGGCCTGCAACGCCCGCGAAGCCTTCGCGGGCTTCGGCGCGCCGACGCGCAAGCGCCGGTCCGACAGCGACAGCATGCCGCCAAACGCCATCAGCACGGGGCCCCACCAGATCAAGAGCACCAGCGGCTTGTGATAGATGCGCACCGCGACCGCGCCTTCGTTCGTGCTTTCGCCGAGCGAGATATAGAGTTGGCTGGCACCCCGCGTCAGCAGCGCGGCCTCGGTTGTCGACGATCCCCGCGTGGTGAAATTGCGCTTCGACGGCGTCATCACGCTGAGCTTCTCGCCGTCGAGACGAACCGTGAACTGCGCGATCATCTCGCGGTAATTCGGTCCCTGCCGCTGCGTGACGCCGTCGAGCTTCAATTCGTAACCGGCAACCCTGGCAACCTCGTTCGGCTTCAAGGTGCCGATATATTCGCTGTTCCAGGTGGTCTCGCAGACGATCCCGATCAGCGCCACGCCGACGCCGGCATGCGCGAACGCGGTGCCCCAGGTCGCCCGTGGCAAGCCGCGCGCGCGTTGCATCGCGGTCGCAAAGGGGGCGCGGAACAACGCCGTGCGCTCGGCGAGATCGCACATCGCGCCGGCGATGACGAAGATCGCAAGCCCGATCGCGAGCGGTGCAAAGGTGCTGCCGCCATAGGTCCAGGCATACGCCACCGCAATCGCGACCAGCGCCGCGATGCCCGCCGCCGTCAGCCGCTGCGCCGCGCCGAGCAGGTCGCCGCGCTTCCAGGCCAGCAGCGGCCCGAACGACATCGCCATCATCAGCGGCACGAACAGCGGCCCGAAGGTCAGATTGAAGAACGGCGCGCCGACCGAAATCTTGTCGCCGGTCAGAACTTCCAGCGCCAGCGGATACAGCGTTCCGACGAACACCGTCGCGCAAGCCGTAGTCAGGAACAGATTGTTGAGCACCAGCGCGCCTTCGCGCGAGATCGGCGCGAACAACCCGCCCTGCTTCAGCGTCGATGCACGCCAGGCATACAGCGTCAGGCTGCCGCCGATGAAAAAACAAAGGATCAGCAGGATGAACACGCCGCGCGTCGGATCGGTCGCGAACGCATGCACCGACGTCAGCACGCCCGATCGCACCAGGAAGGTGCCGAGCAGCGACAGCGAGAAAGTCAGGATCGAAAGAAGGATGGTCCAGACCTTCAGCGCATTGCGCTTTTCCATCACAACGGCGGAATGCAGCAGCGCGGTGCCGGCGAGCCACGGCATCAGCGAGGCATTCTCGACCGGATCCCAGAACCACCAGCCGCCCCAGCCGAGTTCGTAATAGGCCCAGTACGAGCCCATCGCGATGCCGAGCGTGAGGAATATCCACGCCACCAGCGTCCACGGCCGCACCCAGCGCGCCCAGGCCGCATCGATCCGGCCCTCCATCAGGGCTGCGACCGCAAACGAGAACGAAATCGAGAATCCGACATAGCCGAGATAGAGCATCGGCGGATGCACCGCGAGGCCGATGTCCTGCAGCACCGGATTGAGATCGCGGCCCTCGATCGGCGGGGTGGCGATGCGCAGGAACGGGTTCGATGTCATCAGGATGAACAGATAGAACGCCGCCGCGATCCAGCCCTGCACCGCCAGCACATGGGCGCGCAGCGACAGCGGCAGATTATTGCCGAACGCCGCGACGAGGCCGCCGAACAACGCAAGGATCGCCACCCACAGCAGCATCGAGCCTTCGTGATTGCCCCAGACGCCGGTGATCTTGTAGAGCAGCGGCTTGGTCGAGTGCGAATTCTCGAACACGTTGGCGACGGAGAAATCGGAACTGACATGGAGCATCACCAGCGCCGTGCACGACACCGCCACGAACAGCAATTGCGCCAGCGCCGTGGAGCGCGCGACGTTCATCAAGGCGGCATCGCCCCAGCGCGCCCCCGCGATCGGCACCGTCGACTGGATCAGCGACAGCGCCAGCGCCAGCACCAGCGCGTAATGTCCGGCTTCCGCGATCACTTGGGCGCCCCCTGCATTGGCGCCGCCGAAGCGCTCGGCTTGGCGCCGTAATCGTCCTTCCAGTGCCCCTGCTTCTTCAGCGCGTCGGCGACGTCCTTGGGCATGTAGGTCTCGTCATGCTTGGCGAGCACGGTGTCGGCCCTGAACACGCCCGACGCGTCGATCGCGCCCTCGGCGACGACGCCTTGCCCTTCACGGAACAGGTCGGGCAGGATTCCCTTATAGGCAACCGGCAGCACGGCACTGCCGTCGGCGACGCTGAAATTCACCGCCAGATTGTCGCCGCGCACCAGCGATCCCGGCTGCACCAGGCCGCCGAGGCGGAAGCGCTTGCCGGCGGGAATCTGCTTCTCGGCCGCCATCGAAGGGGTGGAAAAGAACACGATGGAATCGCGCATCGCGTTCAGCACCAGCGCCGCCGCCACCGCGAGCACCGCGAGCGAACCGCCGATCATGGTCAAACGCCGCTGCTTGCGCGTCATGATAATCCTTTGGTTCCCTGCATGATGGGTTCCATCATCCGTCGAGCCCGAGATTCTTCAGGCCTTCATTGAGCTGGCGCAAGCGTTCGGCATCGTTGGCAACCGCCTGGCGTGCATCGCCCAGCGCGCTCACCGCCTTGTCGCGCTCGCCCATCACCATATAGGCCCGCACCAGCCGCAGCCATCCCTCGACATCGTCGCCGTTCTCTTTCAGCCTTGTGGCGAGGCGGTCGACCATGCCGCGGATCATGGCGCCGCGGTCGGCCTCGTTCATGTCCTTGGCCGCAGCCATCGCATCATTCGACAGCGTGGGTGCCGCCGGACCGCCGACCCGCACCAATGCGGCCTGAACCAGCGGCCGCCACGGCGCATCGGCCGGCGCCTTGGCCAGCATCGCGCGCCAGATCGCGGCGGCGTCGGTGCGACGGCCATCCTGCTCGGCGGCAAGCCCGAGGAAATAGCCGGCCTTGGGCTCGTCGGCGTTCAGCGCTGCCGCGCGTTCGAATTCGGCCTTGGCCTGCGAGGTCACGACGCCGCCTGCCGAACCGGTCAGGGCTTCGCCGAGATCGGACCGGCGCTCGGCGCTGTCGCCATTGTAAGTGATCGAATTGCGCAGCGCGCGGATCGCATCGTCGTAGCGGCCGAGCCGCACCAATGCCGGGGCCAGAACGCTCCAGCCGCGGCCGTCGGTCGGATTTTTGTCCAGATGCGCCTCGACCTGCGCGATCAGATTGTCGATCGGCTGGTTGACGTCGGGGGCGCGGCTGCGGCTGGCGAGCGGGAAATCGCCGAGCTGCGGCGATCCCAAGGAAAGGTAGAACGCAACCGCCGCGACCGGCAGTCCCACCAGCGCCAGGACGGTCGAGGACCGCCGCAGCCCGAGGTTCGCCTGCCCCGGCAGGTCGTCCTTGCTATCCGCGGCCGCCAGCAGGCGGCGGCTGATCTCGACGCGCGCGGCTTCCGCTTCCGAGGGCCCAATCAGGCCGGCGGCGACGTCGCGATCGATCTCGGCAAGCTGGTCCCGGTAGACGGCAGCCTCGCTGCCACCACCGGCAGACGCCGCCGAACCGCGGCTCAACGGCCAGAGCACGGCAAAGATCGCCGCGACCGTCATCAGCGCGAACACAAACCACAGCGTCATCAAGCGGTTCCCGGGCGGAAACGGCGCCTGCGCAGCAGGCACCGATGCGCCGCTTTACACCACCGGCGGCAAGCCCGGCAATTGACAATTGCGGCAGAAAAACCGGCGAAACCGGACCGATCGCAGCCTCGATCGCGTGGGCGCCGCCGGGGCAGCCCGCGCGACGCGCGAACCTGCGCGAAACTTCGCACAGTTCCTGCAAAAACCTGGAGGGACGCGTGAGTCACGCCAACAGGCACGCGCGCACAAATTCAATTATAAATTGATACCTTATAGCAATACACGCAGGATACGCAGATGCCTACCTTTTGATCCTAGCGAACGGAAAATCTGGCGGGTGTGATCAAAACGTTCCGCGGCCGCTGCAGGGTGCGGCAGCAAGCTATAGCATTTGCACCAAGACGTAGGCGATGCTACACAATGGGGTGAATACGTTAATTCCCAGCCCCTTAGAGGCAAAACCGATGCGATCCTGGAAAGCTCTTCGACGCGACGCCCTTCCCTTTGGCCTTGTTGGAATTCTGGATGGCCCGAAGGTTCGCCGCGGCGCCGCCTTGCTTGCGCTCCCGTTCTTGTTCCCATCGCTTCCGGCGTCGGCACAGGATGGAGTTGACAGAACCGCGATCGCGGTCGCGCTGCTGCCCCGCGATCTCAGCCCCTGGGGCATGTTCATGCAGGCCGACATCGTCGTCAAAGCCGTGATGATCGGTCTGGTCTTTGCGACTCTGGTGACCTGGACGGTATGGCTGTCGAAGACGATCGAGCTGATCAAGGCGCGCCGCAATGCGAAGAACGCGTTGCGCGAACTCGCGAGCGCCAGGAACGTGGAAGACGCCGTGCGGCAGGTTCCCGAGGGGGCGGTTGCGCAATTGCTCGAAGGCGCGATGGCGGAATTGAAATTGAGCACCGACCGAATGGACAAGGAAGGGATCAAGACCCGGGTTGCATCTCGGCTTCAGCAGATCGAGGCGGCGGCCAGCAGGCGCATCGGGTTCGGCACAGGCGTGCTGGCAACCATCGGATCGACCGGTCCCTTTGTCGGGCTGTTCGGAACGGTGTGGGGAATCATGAACAGCTTTATCGGGATCTCGAAGTCGCAAACCACCAATCTCGCGGTGGTCGCGCCGGGTATCGCCGAGGCGCTGCTGGCGACGGCGCTCGGGCTGGTGGCGGCGATACCCGCCGTGATGATCTACAATCTGTTCGCGCGCCAGATCAGTTCGTATCGCGCGCTGCTCGGGGACGGGTCGTCGGAGATCACCCGCCTCGTCGGCCGTGACCTCGACGGCGGCGCCATACTCGTCCGGCGGCATCTCGCAGCGGCGGAGTAGCGGCGATGGCTGTCAGCGTTAACCAGAGCAATGGCGATCTTGCGGAAGTCCATGAGATCAACGTGACACCGTTCATCGATGTCATTCTCGTGCTGCTCATTATCTTCATGGTCGCCGCGCCGCTCGCAACCGTCGACATCGCGGTCGATCTTCCGGCCTCGAATGCGCAGCCGCAGCCGCGGCCCGACAAGCCGGTCTACCTGACGGTCAAGCCGGACCTCTCTTTGTCCGTCGGGAACGAGACCGTGGGGCGCGCCGCGCTGCCCGGCGTGCTCGATGCGAGCACCAACGGCCATAAGGACAGCCGAATTTTCCTGCGCGCCGACAAGCTCGTCCCGTATGGCGAGGTGATGCAGGTGATGAACATGCTGCGCGCCGCCGGCTATCTGAAAGTCGCCCTGGTCGGACTGGAACAAGCCTCGTCGCCATGATGCAGCTTGCGGCCGAAGATCGTTCCGACCTGCAACGCTGGATGTTGAGCGGCCTTGCGGTGCTGTGCGTCTACGCCGGCGTGACCGCGACGCTCGCGACCTGGCGCTATCCGGACGACACCGCGACCACGGAGCCTTCTGGCGCGATCGTGGTCGACCTCGCACCGCTGCCGGCAGCGCCCACGACGACCCCATCCGATGTCGCGCCGGGCCCGGAACAAGTGATGTCGGAAGCGCAGCCCATGGCGAAGCCCGAGGTGACGCCACCCGATGAAACACCTGAGCTGCCCCCCGCTCCCAATCCGGATGCGGCCGTGGCGCTGCAGAGTAAGCCGCAGCCTGAGGTGACGCCGCAGCAGCAGGCCGCCGCCGCGACCACGTCGGCACCCGCGGCAGTCCCTGATCGCATCGCGCCGGTCGCGGTGGCGCCGACACAGGGCGCGCCGAATGTGAAAGACTCGGAAGCGGCGGTGACATGGCGAACCAAAGTCCTCGCCTTGATCGAAAAGAACAAGCGCTATCCGGAAGCCGCGCGGCCGCGGCAAGGGACGGCACGCGTGTCGTTTGCGCTGGACCGCAAGGGAATGGTGGCCAACGCGCGCGTGATCGACAGTTCGGGCTCCAGCGCCCTCGACGAGGAAGCGGTCGCGCTGCTCAAGCGCGCGGAGCCTTTTCCGGCGCCGCCCGCAAATTTTCCGGGCGATTCGGTTGTCGTGAGGCTGCCGATCCGCTTCACCGTGAAATAACGCGGACAAGAACGGGCCGCAGAATCGCAGACACCAGACGTCCGCAAGGGCGGCGTCGGGAAGCAGGCATCGGTTGAGCCGAGTGGGCCGCCTGCCTTGCTCTAAAATTCAGGCGGCCCCGCCGACTACATCAATTGTCCTGCCCCACGGCAGAGGCCATAGCCAGCCAGGCAAAATATGAACAGACGGATTTGAAAGTCTTATGACAGAGGCCGCCAACCAGGCGGCCTCTGTCAATCGCCATTTCCCGCGCGGCTTTGCGCTACAACACCGGATCAATCCGCAATGATCGCCCCGCCGGCGCCGAACTTGTAGTTCACGCCGACCCTGATCCCATCACTGCTCACCCTGGTGTTGGAGTCGAACGCGACCGCCGTGTTGGCGGCGGTGGCCGGCGTGGAACGCACCGAACCGAAATCCATGTGAAGATATTCGAGCTTGCCGGTCCAGTTGCCCGCGAGGCGGGTCTCCAGACCGCCGCCGATGGCCCAGCCGAAACGGTAGGTGTCGGTTGTCAAAGCTGCCGTCGTCGCGGCACCCGCATTATCGAAACCTGTGACAGACGTCGACGTCGTTATCTTGCCGAACGGCACGCCCGCCGTGACATAGGCCAGCAGGCCGGGTGAAACCAGCGCGCCGACGCGCCCGCGAACGGAGGCGACCCATCCGAGATGATAATCCAGGCTTGCCGTCACGGGTGCGTCGAGCGGAGCCAGCGCCGCGGTGCAGGCATTGCCGGGACATGTCGTGATGTTGCGTCCGCGCTGATTGCGGTATTCGAAATCGCCTTCGATGCCTGCGACTAGCCGGCCCGATATCCAGTTGTATCCAGCCTGCCCGCCAATACTCGCGCTGCCGCGCGTGGAGAACAGGCGGCCGCCGTCAAACGGCAGGCCGGTCGCATCCTCGCTGAATACCGCGCTGGTAACGGCCCTGCCGCCGACATACCCGACAGTGCCGCCGGCATAGATGCCGGCCCAGTTCCAGGCCGCGTCGAGCATCCGCGGCGATTTGTAGTACATGTTGCCGCCCGGCCCCCGCGCCATACCGAAGGACGAACCCGGCGCTCCGCTCGGCCGGTCGACACCGTATTTGACGTTAAGAAAGAGCTTGAACCCGCGGCCGGGCTGCAGGATCTCGTCCTTGTGGAATTGAACGGCATTGCGAATGTTGGCGTTGAGCAAATTGTCGCCGACGATTCCAGTCGCGACCTCGACCGCGCCCCACGGCGAATCCTTCCAGAACTGCCGGTTCTCCACCTGCACCTTGAGCAAATCGTATCCGCCGGTCGTCGTATCGAACTGCGAAACGTCGTTCTGTGCGAAGGCATGCAGCAGGCCGACGCGGGCAAACCAGCTGTCGTTCCGCCAATAGGCGCCGCCACCGAGCCGCATCGGCGGGATGCGCGGAACATTGCTGCCGTCGGTGAACGTAGCCCGCACGACATCGAATTGTCCATCCACACCGAACGTGCCGCTCCCGAGCGGTGCGACGTCCCATTGCCAGGCCAGTTCGCCGCCGCGGAACGTCGCGTCGCGCTGATCGTAATTGACCTGGATGTAATCGGTGCCGGCGCCGCAGGTGGCAAACGTTTCCTGGCACAGGATGCCGGTGGCGCGCGAGAAGATGAACTTGTCGTACGACGTGTAGTAGGCGTTGGCGGCGAACCTGAAATCGCCGGCGATGCGCTTCAGGCCGATTTCTGCCGTCTGCGCGGTCTCGATTCCCAAATTCGGGTTGCCGATCTTGAAGGTCTTCTCCGAACCGTCAGGGCCTTGCGCGAACAGTTCTAGCGCGCGCGGCGCGCGTTCGATCCGCTGCAGCGTCAGGCTCGCCACCAGATAGGATGGAAGATCCTTGATGATGCCGAAACTGACGCTCTTCGGCATGAAGTCGAGCTTGGCTGCAGCCCTGCCCGGTTCATTGGGCGGCGGCAGAAAATTCGGCGGGAAGGTGAACGCCGTTCCTGCGATATCGACGCCCTCGATGCGTCCGGCCAATTGCGTGCGGAGTGTGTCTGTGTGTCGTACTTCATTGAGGAAATACGCCGCCGCGGTTCTGGTCTGGGCGGGAAGCAGGATGGCCTGGCCTGCCGTATCCAGTTGCTGGTAGGCGCCCTGCGCACCGACAATGCTGGTCAGCGCCCCGATCGGCGTGGCGAACGCCGCAGATTCAAGCTCGATCTTTCCCTCGGTCTGCGTGTTCTTGAAAGTGGCCGTGATCCCCTCGTAACCGGGACCGGCGAGCACCGTCTCGTCATGCCTGTACTCGGAATATCCGGTCCAGTACCTGACGGCCGCAAGCGCGGCCGCATCCGGCCGATACTCGCCCTTGCTGGTAATCTTGGTCTGCTCGAGATCGTTGTGCTGGCGTGCATCCGCGGTCGCGATACCCGGAACGAAATAGTCGCTGGTGAAGCGAGAGACGGCGACGCCGGCATAGCCGCCGTCGAACAAATAAGAGCCGCCGACCGCCGCCCCCGCGCTTTGCGAGGCCGAGTTCGGTTGCCTGCCGTTGCCGACCGGCGCGGGGTTTGGCGGAACAAGATATGGATAGCTCGGGATGCTGTAGTCGCTGGAGGATCGCCCGTAGATGTCGGCGTGAACGGCGGCGTTGCGACCGCCCGCATCCAGCAACAGGCCGCTTTCCCATCCCTTGTTGACGCTCGTCACGGCCGATCTCAGTTCCGCTGCCAGCCCACCCACTGGAGCGGCGGTCGGAATCCGGTTGTTGTTGACGTCGACGACGCCGCCGACGGCCTGCGAGCCGAACCGGAGCGCCCCCGGTCCGCGAACGACGTCGACCTTCTGGATCGCGAGAGGATCGATCGGTACCGCGTGGTCCTGCGCAATGTCAGACACGTCGACCGCACCGACGCCGTTCTCCTGAATGCGGACCTTGGCGTCCGACAAGCCGCGCAGAATGGGGCGGGACGATTCCGTGGCGAGGCCCGCGGAAGTCGCGCCGGGCATGGTGGAGAACAGGCTGCCGAACCCGCCATTGCTGCTGCCGGTCTGGATTTGATTGCTGCCGATCGTCGACAACGGCGCAAACGGCGGATTGAAGGGCGAGGCGGGCGCGGCCGCCGGGGCGGGACCAGGCAGCGGTGCGGCGACGGCCCGTGAAGGCCGGCCGGGCTCGGCGCGCCCTGCCCGCCGCGCCGGCTTGGGCTGGCGGCCCTCCACCGTCACTTGCGGCATGTCGATTTCCGCCGGGGCGGCGGGCTTGTCTTGCGGTCCGGCGGCGGTGGCCGGTTGCGGCGGTGCCGTCTGCGATTGAGCGGGAGCCGCCGGGGCTTGCCCCGTTGCCGGGGCTGCCGGCGCGGATGGTTCGGCAGGCGCCTGAGGCGCGGCCGGAGACGCCGATGGCGCAGGAGACGCCGATGGCGCAGGCGTGGCCGTCTGCGAGAGGGCCGCAGTCTGGCCCAAACATACCATTGCAAATGCAGACGTGCCCAACAGGGCCATTCGTGTAGCGCGCATCTCGTCCCCAACCTTCATCGCGCTACAGGAACCGGTCCGGATAAGCTGCGACCTTAAAACGTAGGTAAGGCTACATGTTAATGTTGCCCCGTTAACTGTCAAGATGCCGCGGCCGGTCGTCGCAAGCGCGCGCCGGCCTGTTGCGGATTCGCGACATGCCGCCAACTTGCAATGTGGTCGGCAGCACGCCATGGTCTGCCTCCTCTCGATGGATTCGCCTGGAAAGGTGCCGTGTTGCGCAAGCCCTCGACAGACCGGGCCAAATCGATGCAGCCGCTCCCCACGGAGCAAACGCAGGCGCGCCGCTTTGGAAAAGCGCGGTCGGCGCGGTCGACCGCGGTTCTGGAAGATTATGTCGAACTGATCTCCGATCTGTTAGGCACGACCGGCGAGGCGCGCCCGACCGATATCGCGCGCCGGCTCGGCGTGTCGCACCCGACGGCGATCGACACCATCGCGCGGTTGAAGCGGGAAGATCTCGTGACGGCGCGGCCCTATCGCGGGGTGTTCCTGACCGAGAAGGGCGAGACCCTCGCCAAGCGCGTCCGCGCGCGTCACCGGCTTGTGGTGGATGTCTTGCTGGCGCTGGGCGTCCCGCAGGAAGCGGCAGAGGGCGATGCCGAGGGCATCGAACATCACGTGTCGGACGTGACGCTGAAGGCGTTCGCCGAATTCCTGCGCGCCAACAAGGATCGCCGCAAGGTGTGAGGCGCGACCTCGCCGTCCTATCCGTTGCGGGTGGACTTGCGCTCGGCGGATTTGCGCTCGCCCGTGACGGCGTTTTCGGCCGCCCTGCTCATCAGCGACGCATAATCATGGCCGAACAGGACTTCGCAGAAGCGGATCGCCGCCTTGGCCTGTAATTGCCGGTAGGCGCGCGCCTTGGTGTCGCCGCCGCGCAGCGCCTGCACCAGCGCCTCGGTCGAGTGCTCGACATAATGCTGCAGGTCGGAATAGGTCCGCAACGTGACCTCGTTGATCGCAAGCTCGCTGGCATAGGTGCGGCAAACCGCGACGAAATCGATCAGGGCCGCGGTTTCCTCGACGTCCGTGGCGTCGATCTTGGGAGCCGACGAAATGTCCTTGTCGGCGCGCTGGCGCAGGATGCGCCGGACCCGGCCGGGCACGCTGTCGATTTCCGACTGCAGCGAATTGGAAATGTCGGCGCGGATCGAGGTCAGCTGCTTGCCCCACGTGGAATCGTTGCGCAGGTCCAGTTCGGTGCGCAAGCCGCGCACGCCGTCATGCAGCGTCTTCAATTGTTCGCTGACATTGTCGAACTGGCCGCGCCTGATGTCGGTGCGCAGGCAGGCCGCGAGAAAGGACAGATCGTGCAGCGCGAGCGTGACGGCGATGCCGTACGGCGTCGCGGCGACGCGAATTTCATCGTCGGAAGCCGCCATCTTGATCGCGAGGCGGATAATCTGCCACGGCGCCGCCAGCCGCTGCATGATCAGCGACAGCGCGAACGGCAGCAGTTGCGGCGTCTGCAACGAGGGAACATTGAGCGCCGAGGTCACCGACGCGATCTGGGATTCCGACAACGCCCGCAATTGGCTGGGAAGCCGGCTACCCAGCGTGTCCATCGCCTCACGGGCGCGCAACACCGACCCGATCGACAGGAAGTCCTCGACGACGTTGGGCGGGCCGATACGCGCGAGTGAACGCTGCCTGTCGTCGCCCTGCACCGGCGCCGCGACCTTGGCGATCGCCTCCGCGGCGGCGAGCTGGAATTTGCGCGACTCCGATTCCAGTCCTGCGGTCGAACCGCTCTGCCTGATGTCGGCCAGCGCGGCTTCGAAGGCCCGCGCCTGCTCCGGCGCGCCGTCCCGGGCCAACCATTGCCAGACCGGCAGCAGCGAGGTGCGGCGGATCTGGCCCTGCCGCATCGGGAAATTGCTCTCAACCAGAAACGGCTCGATCGGGCGAAACAGCAGACGCGCCGGATCGTCGGTCCGCGGCCGTATTTCTTCGTCTTCCTCGGTTCCGCGCACCACCTTGCGCAATTGCTCGAGTACGAGGGTGGCGACCGCGACTTCCTCGCCGCGCTCGATCGCGCGCTCGAACGAGCGCATCAGCAGCGCCTGCGCCTGAGGCGGGAGCTGGGCGAGATAGTCCCTCAGCCGCTCGGTCGATGTCTGGCTCATGCGCCCGGTGTGGATATGCGTGTGTCGTCCGGACGGCAACGCGCGTCCAACCGCCATCATAAAAGTGCGCGCGTTAAGAAGTCGTTTAGGAATGATGAAATCAAGGGCGGCATGGCCGGTCCCTCCAACCGGATTCAATCGCTTTTCGCGCTCAAACCCCCGGCAGCACCAGCTCGGCCCGCAACCCGCCGATCGGGGCATCACCGAGCGCAAGGCTGCCGCCATAGAGGGCGGCGAGATCGACCACGATCGAAAGCCCGAGGCCAGAGCCCGGCTTGGATTCGTCCAGCCGCTGTCCGCGCCGCGAGACCTGCGCGCGCTCGTCGGCCGACAGCCCGCGGCCGTCATCATCGACGATGATCCGCAGCCGTGGGCCTGCACTTGGCTCCTTCGCCGGCTCCAGCAGCACCTCGATCAAAACCTGCGAGGCGGCCCATTTACAGGCATTGTCGACCAGGTTGCCGGCCATCTCCTCGAGGTCCTGGCGCTCGCCGCGAAACTTCGCGTTGGAATCGGCTTTCAGCTCGATCGCGATGGCGCGATCCCGGTGGATCTTTTCCATGGTCCGCCGCAACGCCTCGATCGCGGGCGCGACCTCGGTGACCGTGCCGACCACGGTGACGCGCGCGGCGATGCGCGCGCGCTCCAGATGATGCGCGACCTGATCGCGCATCACGTCGGCCTGCTCCAGCACCTTGCTGGCAAAGGCATCGACGGGGTGCGCGGCGGCCTCGTTGACGATGACCGACAACGGCGTCTTGATGGCGTGGGCGAGATTGCCGACATGGGTGCGGGCGCGCTCGACGATTTCCCGGTTGGCGTCGATCAGCGCATTGGTCTCGCGCGCCAGCGGCGCGATCTCGACCGGAAACTCGCCCTCCAGCCGTTCGGCACGGCCGGAGCGGATATCGGCGATCGATTCCGAAATGCGCTTGAGCGGCGCAAGCCCGAAGCGGACCTGGAAGATCGTGGTCAGCAGCAGCACGATGCCGAGCGCCGCGAAGGTGCCGCCGAGGTAATAGTCGAAGCTGCGCGTCTCATCGAATATCTCGGCGGCATCGCCGGCGACGCCGATCAGGAACTTGCCGTCCGCGCCGAGGTCGACCGGCCGCTCCACCATCCGCAAATTCTGCCCCTCGGGGCCGTCGACATAGCCGAGACGGATGCCGGCCGCGGTCAGTTCGGCGCCGTGCTCCTCGAGCTTCGGCAGCTTCTTGTCCCACAGCGAACGCGACACCCGCGCTTCGGGCTTGTCACCGTCGGTGCGCACGACCTGCCAGTACCAGCCCGACAGCGGCAGCTCGAACAATGGCTCGCCGAGCGACTGGAACGGGTGGTCGGGCGGCTCGTCCGGCGTGGCGACCTCCGCGATCAGGGTGCGCAGATAGAGATTGAGGCGGCGGTCGAAAGCGCGCTCGGTGGCATCGCGATAGACCGACGACAGCACGAACCCGGTGATGACAAGGATCACCACTACCCACGCGGTCGCCGACAGGAACAACCGTGTGGCGAGCGAGGAGCCGCGCATCAGCACGCGATCCGGAAAAGTGGCGGCCGGTTTTCAGACAAAAACATGCTCAAACAAAGAAGTAAGCGTGTTGCTTCGTCAACGCCTTTAATCAGGGGCCGGCAGAGCGCTTTCCGTTCCGATTGCATCGGAACGGGGCTCTAGATTCTTGTTTTGACGCGTTTTCTACCGCAGATAAGTCTATGCAATCTGCGTAAACTTGATTGCTATGCGAACCGGGCGCCACTTCGCTGGAAAACGCTCTGGTCACGCGCCGGGGGCCGGCGGCGTCAGGAGATAGCCGAGCCCGCGCACGGTCTGGATGATATCGACGTCGAGCTTCTTGCGGATCCGGCCAACGAACACTTCGATGGTATTGGAATCGCGGTCAAAATCCTGATCGTAGAGATGTTCGACCAGTTCGGTGCGCGACACCACGCGCCCGGTGTGGTGCATGAGATAGGCGAGCAAACGGTATTCATGCGACGTCATCTTGATCGGATTGCCTGACACGCTGACCCGGCCGGTGCGGGTGTCCAGTGAAACCGGGCCGCAGGTCAGTTCCGACTGGGCGTGACCGGTGGAACGGCGGAGCAGCGCGCGGATCCGCGCCAGGACTTCTTCGAGGTGAAAGGGTTTTGCGACATAGTCGTCGGCGCCGGCGTCGAAGCCCTGCACCTTGTCGCTCCAGCGGTCGCGGGCGGTGAGGATCAACACCGGCATCGCCCGTCCGTTGCGGCGCCAGGACTCCAGCACCGAGATGCCGTCCATCTTCGGCAGGCCGATGTCGAGAACGACGGCGTCATAGGGTTCACTGTCACCGAGGTAGTGCCCCTCCTCGCCGTCGAACGCGCGATCGACCACATAACCGGCATCCGTCAGCGCCGTCGTAAGCTGACGGTTGAGATCGGGGTCATCCTCGACGACAAGCAGGCGCACGCTGGCCTCCAATGGTGTGCTTCACGAAACCTGCCACAAGATGAGGCTCACCGGCGTGAACGGCCAATGAACAGGGCACTTGGCGCCAGGTTACTTTTTTGTCATGGCGGCCCGCTAGGCGCGGCGCTCAGTCGCAGGCAATGCCTGGAGCCCCGCGCCGATGGAATCGGAACGGGGCTCCAAATTTTTGTTTTGACGCGTCTAGCATGCCGAATCGGCCGCCCAAAGCGCCCAAAAGCGCGGCTAACGACCGTCTGCCCCGCGGACTACGATCAAATCGACAGGGCCGCCAGGCCGGCCATCGTCGAACACGCCAACCGTCAACCGTCCGGTTTTCCAGGCGGCGGTGTCGAGATTGGTGCGGCCCTCGAATAACAGTGGGCCTTCGGGATCATTGTCGTGGCCGTGCACGACGTGGAGCGCGCCGAATCCGCTCGAATCGTCCTTCGGGTAGCGCTTCCACAACAGCGTTTTTTCGCTCTGCTTCTCCAGCGGTGTCCCCACCTCGACGCCGGCGTGCACATAGAGGCGGTGCGCATCGACATACAGCAGCCGCAATTGATCGAGCCACGCGATATGGGCCGGCGGCACCGCGGCGGGATCGCCGCCATAGGACGCCAGCGCCATGTCGCCGCCCCGCTCCAGCCAAAAGGCCTGCTTCGCCGGATCGCGTAGCCCGTCGACCATCATCGCGTCGTGATTGCCCTTCAGCGCAACAAACCGCCAGCCGCCGTCAACACCTGGCAGCAGCCGCTCGATCACCTGCCTGCTCTGAGGGCCCTTGTTGACGTAGTCGCCGATGGTGACGATGGCGCCAACGTTGCCGGACGCATGTGCATCGATCTCCAGGAGCGCGCGGCTCAGCAGATCATCGCGGCCGTGAATATCCGGAATGACGTAGGTGAAGCTCATCCGCGTGCGCATTCCGGCCAAGGGACACCACGGTGCTATTCCAACCGCACGCCACCGGCAACCGGCGTGCATCGTCCGGCCGGACTGCCGGCGAGTGTCATTTGTACCGTCCCTTACGTCCGGAAAAACACGAACCAGACCACGCCCAGGATCACCAGTCCAGTCGAGACGGTCAGGAGCGCCAGCACCGAGGGACCGGGTTCGGCCTGACGCGCTTCGGTCGGGGTTTCGATAATCTGGTCATGCCGACGCGTTGCCATGGGGGACCTCAATTGCGTAAGTGCCTGTAATGCCAGCTATTGCTTCGACACCACCTGTCAAAAGCAACGCATGATGGCAGATGATGTTCCGGGGCCTTGCACCCGGCATTTTTGCGATCAGGTCGTCCAAAAGGTCGTAGCCGAACGGCGGAACATATCGCTCGGTCTCGGTTAACGCCGTTGGCAGATTCCTTTCCCCGCTGTGTTTGAAACCGGGTCTGCCGATGGTATTCTTGACGGTCGTCTGTTGCGTCCTCGGAGTTTTCCCATGGCCCCCCGCGCCAATTGGAAAGGCTTTTTGCGCCTTTCGCTCGTGACCTGCCCGGTCGCCCTGTATCCGGCGACCTCGGATACCGAGAAGGTCTCGTTCAACCAGATCAACCGCAAGACCGGCCATCGCATCAAATATGCCAAGGTCGACGCCGACACCGGCGAGGAAGTCGCGAACGAAGACATCATGAAGGGGTACAAGATCGACACCGACACCTATATCGAGGTGTCGAAGGACGAGCTTGACGATCTCGCGCTGGAATCGACCCGCACCATCGAAATTGACGAGTTCGTACCGAGAACGGATATCGACAGCCGTTACGTGATCCGTCCCTATTACCTCGTGCCGGACGGCAAGGTCGGCCACGACGCGTTTGCGGTGATCCGCGAAACCATCCGCAGCATGGACAAGGTCGCGATCGGCCGCGTGGTGCTGACCAACCGTGAACACATCATCGCACTGGAGCCGCTCGACAACGGCCTGATGGGGACCCTGCTGCGCTACCCCTACGAGGTCCGCAGCGAGAAGGAATACTTCGACGACATCCAGGACGTGAAGATCACCAAGGATATGCTGGATCTGGCCAAGCATATCGTCGAGCAGAAATCCGGATCGTTTGAACCCGAGCAGTTCGAGGATCGCTACGAGCAGGCGCTGATCGACCTGATCAACCAGAAGCGCAATGGCCTGAAGACATCAGCCAAGGCGGCACCGAAGACCGGGGGCAACGTCATCAATCTGATGGACGCACTGAAACGCAGCCTCGCCAACGAGAAACAGGCCGCTCCTGCCGCAGCCAAGGAAAACGGCAAAGCCAAAGGCAAGAAGCCGCGCAAGGCAGCCGCCGGCCAGCGCGAAATGCTGCTGCCGATCAGCGGCAGCGGCAAGCGCGCCGCCAAGGAAACTGTCAAGGAAGCGCCTAAGAAGGCCGAGAAGCCGGTTCGTGCGTCCGCCCGCACCAGGAAGGCCAGTTGATCGCGCGGGCATTCGGCCGATAGCGCGCGATGCCGTGGTCGACGCCGTTCAATGAGCCGATCGCGCTGCGGGGCGGCCGCACGCTCACGACGCTGCAGCACGCCGCCGACTACGTCATGAAACTGCCAAAAGCCGAACAGCAGGAAGCGCGCTGGCAAACCGCGGTCGAGCAATTGATCAGGGCTGCGGAGACCGGCGGCGGGTGGCTGATGTTCGCGCGGATTGCAATGATGCGGGCGCTATATACGGATGAAAACGACCGGTAACGCGGTTTTGTGGCGCTAGTCCCCGTCGCCGTCTCCCCCGCCAAAATCAAATCCGTCGATGCCGTCGCCGGTTGGTCGATTGCGGAGCATCAGATCCGTGAGCAGGGCCACAACCAGTATGGCGGCGAATACGCGCCACGGATGCTGCACGCCGTAGGCGATGACCTGCCGGCCGAAGCTGGCGATTGATGGACCCCAGGTCCCGAACAGCAGCTCTTGCATGGTGCGCGCTGCCGGTCCGTCCCTATTTGAGCGATGTGCTGACAGTCTCGAATTTGGTGCTGAGCGCAGTGCCGACGCCGTTGACGGCACCAACGATCACGATGCCGATGCCCATCGCAATGAGACAATACTCGATTGCGGTCGCGCCGGACTCATCCCTGAAAAAATTCTTCAACAATCGACGCATGAAAACTCCTGTCGACGCCGCTGGAATTCTCCCCGCGCCCCGCTCCAAATGGAACCCTAGATTGGAATGATTGACGACGTTTTGACGAACAGGATGAACGACTTATTAAGCCGGAGCCCTGACTGCACAGGTATTCCTACGGTACCAAAAATTTACTCTGAATTGTGTCGCGCCCGCCATGGTCGGCGGATCGGCGTATTCCGGATCGAGCGCACATGTCCGCGCAGAAGCGTGAACCAGGAAAAAACTACATCGGCCTCCTGAACGATGAGTTGGAAGAGCAGCGCACTGCCGAGGTGCGATTCGGCAACGATCGCCGCCTGACGGCGTATGTCCTCGGCCTGATGGCGGCGATGTTCACCCATCGCCGCAACGAGGCGAGATAGTAGCCCTCCTCTCGCCCGTAGGACGCGGCAGGCTTGAGGCCGCCGCGGCGAACAGCGCCCGACACGTTCTGATCGAGTAGGAACCGCTGGACGTCGGGCTCATCGGTCTGGCGCCGGTATTGGTCTGCAGCAACCGCTCCGGCGGCAAACGCATATCAGCACTTCCCGGAGCAGGCGCCGCCCGCGCTTTACCGGACGGAAAATTCCTGTTCCAACTGTGAGAAATCGGCCGAACGAACCGGCCTGCACACAAGGGGGAGACCGTCATGAAGCTCGGCGCGGCGATTGCAGAAATCATGAAGCGCGAGGGGATCGAGATCCTCTGCGGCTATCCCGTCAATCATCTGATCGAATATGCCGCCAATGCCGATATCCGCCCCGTGATGGTCCGCCAGGAACGCATCGGCGTCCACATGGCGGATGCGATCTCCCGCGTCACCTCGGGCCATTCGATCGGCGCGTTTTGCATGCAGCACGGCCCCGGCGCCGAAAACGCCATGGGCGGCGTGGCGCAGTGCTACGGCGAATCCGTCCCGGTGCTGGTGCTGCCGATGGGCTATGCGCGGCGGCTCGCCAATATCGACCCGAACTTCAACTCCAGCCAGGCGATGCGGGCGTTCTCAAAATCCTCCGAGCCGATCAATATCGCGGCTGAAGTCTGCAACATCTTTCGTCGCGCCTTTACCAAGCTGAAGAACGGCCGCGGTGGGCCGGTCATTGTGGAAATCCCGGCCGACATGTGGAACGAAGACGTGCCGGAGCCGCTGAACTACACGCCGGTGCTGCGCACGCGTTACGGTGCCGATCCCGTTCATGTGAAGGAAGCCGCCGCACTTCTCGTCTCCGCCAAGCGGCCGGTGATCTACGCCGGCCAGGGCGTGCACTACGCCAAGGCCTGGCCGCAATTGAAGCGGCTGGCCGAGCGTCTCGCCATCCCCGTCACCACGAGCCTTGGCGGAAAATCGTCGTTTCCGGAGACGCATCCGCTATCGCTCGGTTCGGGCGGCCTGGCCGTGCCCCGCGCGGTGCCAAAATTCCTCGGCGAGGCCGACGTGATCTTCGGCATCGGCTGCTCCTTTACCGAGACCTCGTTCGGCATCGCCATGCCGAAGGGCAAGACCATCATCCATTCGACGCTGGACCCCAACCATCTCAACAAGGATGTCGAGGCCAGGATCGGCCTGGTCGGCGATGCCGGCCTGGTGCTCGATGCGTTGCTGGAAGAGATCGGCAAGAGTGTCACCAGCGATCGTGACGCATCCTCCGTCGCCGCGGAGATCGCCGCCTCGCACAAGGAGTGGCTGGCGAAGTGGATGCCGAAACTCACCCACAACGACGCGCCGCTCAATCCCTATCGCGTATTGTGGGACCTGCAGCACACCGTCGATATCAAGAACACCATCATCACCCATGATGCCGGCAGCCCGCGCGACCAGCTGTCGCCGTTCTGGAAATCGGTCGAGCCGTTGTCCTATATCGGCTGGGGCAAGACCACCCAGCTCGGCTACGGGCTTGGGCTCGCCATGGGCGCCAAACTGGCAAAGCCCGACAAGCTCTGCATCAATGTCTGGGGCGATGCCGCGATCGGCTTCACCGGCATGGATTTCGAGACCGCCGTGCGCGAGCGGATTCCGATCATGTCGATCCTGTTGAACAATTTTTCCATGGCGATCGAGCTGAAGGTAATGCCGATCTCGACCGAGAAATACCGCTCGACCGACATTTCCGGCGACTACGCCGCGATGGCGCGCGCCTTCGGCGGCTATGGCGAACGGGTGACCAAGCCGGAAGACATCATTCCCGCGATCCAGCGCGGCATCGCCAAGACCAAGGAAGGCATCCCGGTGCTGCTGGAATTCATCACCAGCAAGGAGACCGAGGTCTCCCGGCCCGGAACCTGATCACCGCCCCGGCCGATAACCGCTTAGCCTGCTTCACATTCTGGCGTCCCGGCCTTAAGAAAAGGCCGGGACGGCGCTGGCTTGGCCCCGCCTGGAATGAAATTATCTGCCACATTGGTGCGAGCGCTGATGGCTTGGCGCCATCGGCCTGCAAAGCTTGCTGTGAAATGGCTTGCCGTGAAATGGATTGAGTGAATGACCGCGCTCCCCCCGGACGCCGTGGCCGATCTTCACAGACTGGTTGGCGAGCTCGAGCAGAGGCTCGAATCCAGCTTCGCCGCCCACGACGTGGCGATCGCCCGTCAGGCGGCGATGGACGCGGAAAACGGCCGGCTCATTCATGAACTGAGCATCGCCCGCGAGCGCCAGAACGCCAGCGCCGATATCCTGCGAACCATTGCCAGCGTATCGGGCGATGCCGAACACGCGCTGTACCAGATCGCCGAGACGACCGCGCGATTGTTCGATGCGGCGAGCGTCACGATCCGGATCGCTGACGGCGACAGATGGGGTCTCTCGATCCGTTTCGGCGAGGGCTCCGAGCGTATCGGCAAAGAAGTACCTGCGGCGCAGCTTGAGATCGGCGCCCGCAACCTCCCAAGCGCGGTATTTGCCCTCGACCATCAGATCCATGTGCCTGATCTGACCAACCTCGGTCCCGAGATGTCCGAATGGCCTGGTCTCGTGACCTCGCGCGCCGCGGGTCTTCTCACGGTCGCCGGCACACCGCTGCGGCGCGAGGGCAAGCCGATCGGTATTCTCATCGTCTACCGAGACCGCCTCGCGCCCTTCACCGACGACGAACTCGCGCTGCAGCAGAGCTTTGCTGATCAAGCCGCAATCGCGATCGAGAATTCGCGGCTGTTCAACGAACGGCGCCAACGCACCAACGATCTGAGCGAATCCCTCCGTCAGCAGACCGCTACCGCCGACGTGCTCAGGGTGATCGCGTCCTCGCCGGCCGATGTCGAACCGGCGCTCAAGGCAATTGTCGAAAGCGCCTGCGCACTTTGTGACGCCTATGATGCCAACGTCCTGCTCAGGATTGGCGACCATCTGCATTTCAGCGCCCATCACGGGCCGATACCGACAGGTCAACACAGTCGTCCGATCAACAGGGAGTGGGTCACGGGTCGCTCGGTTGTCGACAAGGTACCTGTGCAGGTGTCTGACTTTTGGGCGCCCGAGGCTGCCGATTTTCCCGAGGGGCAACGGCAATCGCGCGAACAGGGGCACCGCTGCAGCCTCAGCATACCTCTCCTGCGGGAGGGAGAGGCCATTGGTGCGATCGTACTTCGTCGCCTGGAACCGGTCGCCTTCACAGCCAGACAGACAGCCCTGCTGCAGACCTTTGCGGACCAGGCTGTGATCGCCATCGAAAACGTGCGGCTGTTTCGCGAGACAAGGGAAGCGCTGGAACGACAGACAGCCACGGCCGAAATCCTGAAGGTCATTGCCGCCTCTCCCTCCGACGCGCAGCCGGTGTTCGAAGCCATCGCTGCCAGCGCCAAGCGACTGCTCGGCGGGTTCTCCGCCACGGTGCTGCGCTTTCTCGGCGACGAACTGCATCTGGTGGCGTACACACCGACCAGCCCCACCGCCGATGAAGGCCTGCAGGCCTCGTTTCCTAGATCGATCTCGGAATTCCCGACCTTCGCGCTGGTGCGCAATGGCGAGACCGTTCAGTTTCCCGACAGCGAAGCCGAGCACGTCCCGAAGTTGAACCGGGAACTGGCGCGGCTGCGCGGCTTCCGCAGTGTATTGTTCACGCCCCTGATGAACCAGGGCGAGCCGGTCGGCATGATCAGCGTCACCCGCGCGGAGCCGGGCGCCTTTGCCGCCGACCACGTGCAATTGCTGCAGACGTTCGCCGACCAGGCGGTGATCGCGATCGAGAACGCACGCCTGTTCAACGAAACCAGACAGGCGCTCGAGCGACAGACCGCGACGGCTGATGTCCTCAAGGTGATCGCCGGCTCGCCGTCGGATGTGCAGCCGGTGTTCGAGGCCATCGTGGCCAGCGCGAACCGGCTGATCGGCGGATTTTCCACCGCGATCTTTCGCTACGCTGGCGACCGGATCCATCTGTCCGCGTTCACTCCGACGGACCCCGCGGGCGATGCGGTGCTGCAATCCTCGTTCCCGATGCCGCTTGACCGGTTCCCGCCCTATCAGTTGGTTCGCGATGGTGCGCCGGCGGAACTCGTCGATACCGAGCTCGAGCCGGCCGCACGCGACATCGCGCGTGCACGGGGATATCGCAGCATGCTGTTCGCGCCGCTCATGAACGAGGGCAAGGCCGTCGGCATCATCACGGTCACGCGCCGGGCACCCGGCTCGTTCGACGAGCCGCACGTCCGGCTGCTGCAAATGTTCGCCGCGCAGTCGGTGATCGCGACGGAAAATGTGCGGCTGTTCAACGAGACGCGGGAGGCGCTGGAACAGCAAAAGGCGTCGGCGGACATCCTCCGGGTCGTCAGCAGCTCGGTCGCCGATGCCCAGCCCGTATTCGATGCGATCTTGCGCAGCATCGAGCATCTATTTGGCGGCGATGACCGGTTCATCTACCTCGCAGGCGATGATGGACTGCTCCATATCGGCGCGGCGCACGGCGCCAACGCCGAGCGCGTGCGCGCGCTGTATCCGGTGCCGCTGGAGGGAACCGCGAGCGAGGTGGCCTTCCGCGAGCGCCGCTTGATCCATTACGCCGACGTATTCAACGATCCGGACGTGCCTTCGCCGCTGCGCGAGATCGCCCGCCGTATCGGCAAGAACTATTCGATGGCACTCGCGCCCATGCTGTGGGAGGACCGTGCCATTGGCTCGATCTTCGTCGGCCGCACTTCGATGAAGCCGTTCAGCGAAAAAGAGTGCAGCCTGCTGCGCAGCTTCGCCGACCAGGCTGTCATCGCGATCCAGAACGCGCGGCTGTTCAACGAGACGCGGGAAGCGCTGGAGCGGCAAACCGCGACGGCCGACATTTTGAAGGTCATCGCCAGTTCGCCTTCGGACGTGCAGCCGGTGTTCGACGCGATCGTAAAGAGCGCTGCGCGGCTTTTCGAGCCATGCTCGGCCACCATCACAACGCTGAAGGATGGCAAATTGCATTGGAACGCAATCGCGGAGATCGCGTCGAGTTTCGATCACGAAGCTGCCAGGGCCAGGTATCCGATCGCATTCGACCCGGATCGCTCACCCTCGGCGCGTGCGATGCTGGAGCGCCGAATCATCGAGATTCCCGATGCCAGCGCGCCGGACACACCAGAGTTCACTCGAAAAATCGCAGCCGCTGGTGGCTTCCGGAACATCATCTTCGTGCCGCTGATCCATGAAAACAAGGGCATCGGCACCATCATTCTGACGCACCCGCAGGTCGGATTCAAGCTTTCGGACAAACAACTCGCGCTTGTCCAGACCTTTGCCGATCAGGCCGTGATCGCGATCCAGAATGCTCGCCTGTTCAGTGAAACCAAGGAAGCGCTGGAGCGGCAGACCGCGACGGCGGAGATTCTCAACGTCATCGCCAGTTCTCCCACCGACGTACAACCGGTGTTCGACGCCATCGCCGAAAGTGCCAAGCGGCTGCTCGACGGCCAGACCGCGCTCGTCACCCGCGTTGTCGGCGACCAGCTTGATCTGGCAGCCCACACCGCGGGAAGCGAGGCCGGCGACGAGGCGATTCAGAGTTCGTTCCCGACCCCGCTTGCTTCCTCCGGAATGCACAGCCGGGCGGCGCTGACCGGGACGATCGCGTTCCGGACCGATATCGAAACCGAACCCGACGTCCCCGAAGCCGTCAAGGAAACGGCGCACGCCCGGGGCTACCGAAGCATCATCTCCGTGCCGATGCTGCGCGAAGGCGTGGCGATCGGCACCATTGGTGTTTCGCGTGCCGAGCCGGGACGGTTCGCCGACAACCAGATCGACCTGCTCAAAACATTTGCCGACCAGGCGGTGATTGCCATTGAGAATGTCCGCCTCTTCAACGAGGTCAAGCAGCGCACTGAAGACCTGAGCGAGTCCCTGCAGCAGCAGACCGCGGTTGGCGACGTTCTCAAGACCATCAGTCGGTCGACCTTCGACCTGCAACCGGTGCTTGATACGCTGGTGAACACCGCTGCCCTGCTCTGCGACGCCGAGATGGCCTTCATCATGCGGCGCGAAGGCGATGAGTATCGGGCCGGCGCCGCCGTCGGTTACAGCCGTGAGTACATCGAATTCCTCGTGACCCACCCCCTCAAGGCCGACAGAGGTTCGATCACCGGCCGCGCCGTACTCGAACGGCGCACGGTTCAAATTCTCGATGTCGCCACCGATCCTGAATACACCTTGCGCGAAGCTACCACGATCGGCCGTCAGCATACCACGTTATGCGTGCCGTTGCTGCGCGAGAATGAGCCGATCGGAACCATCGTGCTGGCGCGACAGCGGGTGGCAGCGTTCACGCAGAAGCAGATCGACCTCGTTACCACTTTTGCCGACCAGGCTGTCATTGCGATCGAGAACGTCCGCCTGTTCGATGAGGTTCGCCAGCGCACGGAAGATTTGAGCGAATCCCTGCAGCAGCAGACCGCGACCGCCGACGTGTTCAAGGTCATCAGCCGTTCCGCGTTCGATCTGCAGAAGGTCCTCGACACGCTTTCGGAGTCGGCAGCCGGCCTGTGCGAGGCCGACATTGTCATCATCCATCGCAGGATCGGCGAGGGATTTCGAGGCGCGGCGAGTTTTGGCTTACGCGAAGAGCATCACCGCACGGTCATGGAAATCGACCATAAGCCTGGACGCGGCTCGCTTGGCGCGCGCGTCCTGCTCGAAAATGCACCTGTTCTCATCGAGGACGCAGAGAACGACCCGGAATATGACTTCGCTTTGCAGCAACGGGTCGGCATACGAAGCATGATGGGCGTTCCGTTGCTGCGCGAGGGCGTCGCGATCGGCCTGCTGCTGTTGTTCCGCAAGAGGGTGCACCCTTTCACCGAGCGACATGTCGATCTTGCCATGACCTTCGCCGACCAAGCCGTGATCGCGATCGAGAATGTTCGCTTGTTCGACGAGGTTCAGGCACGCACGCGCGATCTTACCGAAGCGCTGACCTACCAGACCGGAAGCGCGAATATCCTGAAGGTCATCGCCTCCTCGCCGACCGATATCAACCCAGTGCTCCAGGCGATCGTCGAAAGCGCCTGCGAGGTTTGCGATGCGTATGACGCCATAGTGCGCCTCAAACAAGGCGACAACCTTCGCTTCAGTGCGCACCATGGCCCGCTATCGGTCACCTTGAACGACCGGCCCATCAGCCGGAACTGGACGGCCGGCCGAGCTGTCATTGAGGGAAAGCCGGTTCAGGTAAAAGACCTCCTGTCTCCCGAGGGCGACGAATTTCCCGAAGCCAAGACGTTGGGACAGAAAAATGGCCAGCGCACCGTTCTGAGCGTGCCGCTGCTCCGCGACGGCAAAAGCCTTGGCGTGATCACGCTCCGCCGCCTCGAAGTAAACCCCTTCGAAGAGAAGCAGATTGCCTTGCTGCAGACCTTCGCGGACCAGGCCGTGATCGCGATCGGCAATGTCCGTCTGTTCGAGGAAGTGCAGCAGCGCACCCGCGAGCTTTCGGAATCATTGGAGCAGCAGACCGCGACGTCGGAAGTGCTGAGCGTGATCAGCCGGTCCGCCGGTGATCTGGAGCCGGTGTTCAAGAGCATGCTCGAAAACGCCACACGCATTTGCGGCGCGCAGTTCGGCCTCATGAACCTGTACGACGGCGACAGCTTTCATACCGTCGGCTTTCACAACGTGCCTTCGGCATTCGAGGCCGCCAGGCAGCGGAGTTTTCGGGCGCATCCCGACGGCGACCTCGGACAAATGGTCCTGACAAAGAAAGTTGCACACATTCATGACCTCCGCACACGGCCGCTCTATATCCAGGGCGATCCGGCGACCGTACAACTCGCCGATCTGGCGGGCGCGCGCACGATCCTCATCGTTCCGATGATCAAGGACGACGAGTTTGTCGGCACCATTGGAATTACCGTCTCGAAGTTTCGCCGTTCAACGAAAAGCAGATTGCGCTGTTGAGCAGCTTTGCCAGCCAGGCCGTTATTGCGATCGAGAATACACGGTTGCTCAAGGAGCTTCGGGAGCGAACCCACGATCTCACGCGGTCGCTCGACGATCTCCGTACCGCGCAGGACCGGCTGGTGCAAACCGAGAAGCTCGCTTCGCTCGGCCAGCTCACCGCGGGCATCGCGCATGAGATCAAGAACCCGCTCAACTTCGTCAACAATTTCGCCGCCCTTTCGGCGGAACTGACCGATGAACTGAACGACGTGCTCAAGCCTGCCGAGATCAGCGACAAGATCCGCGAAGAGGTCGACGAACTGACCGGCCTGCTCAAGGACAATTTGCAAAGGGTGGTCCAGCACGGCAAGCGCGCCGATTCCATCGTCAAGAACATGCTGTTGCATTCGCGCGAGGGAGGCGGCGATCACCGGCCCGCCGACATCAACGCGCTGATCGACGAGAGCCTCAACCTCGCCTATCACGGTGCCCGCGCCGAACGAGCCGACTTCAACGTCACACTGCAGCGCGACTTCGACGCCAATGCCGGCATGGTCGAGATGTTTCCGCAGGAAATCACCCGCGTGTTCCTGAACCTGATCTCGAACGGCTTTTATGCCGTGAACCGGCGCAGGATCGAGGTCGGCCAGTCCGGCTTCGATCCCGTGCTGATCGCCGCCACCCGCGATCTCGGCGATGCCGTCGAGATTCGCATCCGTGACAACGGGATAGGCATCCCGCCCGAGGTAAAGGACAAGATGTTCAATCCGTTCTTCACGACCAAGCCTGCGGGCGAAGGCACCGGGCTTGGCCTGTCGATGAGCCATGACATCGTCGTGAAACAGCATGGTGGCACGATCGACGTCGATACCGAGCCCGGTCAATTCACCGAGTTTCGCATTGTTCTGCCGAGGACCAGCAATCCTCTCAGCAAGACCCGGGGTTCGACGTGAGTGTTCTGGTCCTTGTTGGTCGATGACGAGCCCGATCGACTTCGCCCTGCTCCGGGACGAAATCGATACGCGGCTGGCACAGGCGAGCTAAAGCGTTTTCGAGCGAAGTAGGTACCGGTTCACGTAAAGAAAACGCGTCAAAACAAGAATCTAAAGCTTCGGTTCTGATGCAATCAGAGCCGAAGCTCTAGCGCCCTATTCCGCCATCTCGACCGGCGGCGGCGTCCCCGGTCCGGCGAGCGGTCGTTCTTCCATCAGGATCATGCAGAGCGTGGCGCCTGCCATCAGCGCGGCCGCAGCGCCGAATACGTAGCGGAACGCCGTGATCATGTCGGCGACGGGGATCGAATTCAGGGGACCGTGGTGTTCGCCGACCAGCGAAATGTCCGCCCCCAGCACCATCAGCAGGATCGCGGTGAAGGCTGCGACCGTGAACGACGACATCAGCGCGCGAAAGAAATTCATCGCACCGGTGACGGTGCCGATCTGCGGCCGCGCCACCGAATTCTGCAGCGAGACCACGCTGACCGGGAACGTCGTTCCGAGCCCGAGGGCAAACACCGACAGCAGCACCAGCAAGCCCCACAGCGGCAGCGTGGTGAGCGCCAGCGCGCATCCGGAGATCGCGGCGATCGACGTTCCGATAATCGCGACGCGCTTGTAGTGTTTGGCGCGCGCCATGGTGCGTCCGGCGATCGCGGCGCCGCAGGTCGAGATCGCGGCGAGCGGGATCAGCGCAAGCCCCGCCTCGCTGGCGGTGAGGTGATAGACCACCTCGTAATAGAGCGGCAGATTGACCGTCAGTCCGGTGATGGCGCCGAGCGCACAGCCGCCGGCGGCCATCGCATACGGCACCACCGTTCCGCCCATCAGGGGCAGCGGCAGGAACGGCTCGTCGGCCTTGCGCGCGTGCCAGACGAAGCTGAACGCCAGCGCGACTGAGGCGCCGATCATCGCGATGATGGTCGGCGACAGCCACAGATAACGGTTGCCGCCCCAGGTCAGCACCAGCATGAACACGACCGCGGCCGCCATCAGCAAGACGCCGCCGAGCCAGTCGACCTTGCGCCGGCGGTGGAACACCGGGATCTTGCCCATCTTCGGCAACAGCAGCGCCAGCGCGCCGATCGCGAGCGGCACGTTGATCCAGAAGATCATCGACCAGTGCAGATGCTCGGCGAACACCCCGCCGATGACCGGCCCGCCGATTCCGGCGGCGACCCACACGCCGCTGAAATAGGCCTGGTACTGGCCGCGTTCGCGTGGGCTCACCACGTCGGAGATCACGGTCTGCACGACGGGCATGATGCCGCCGCCGCCGAGGCCCTGCAGGCCGCGCGCGAGGATCAGGATCGGCATGTTCGGCGCCAATGCGCACAGGATCGAGCCCGCGATGAACAGGCTGAGGGCGACAATGATCATGACGCGGCGGCCGTAGATGTCGCTCAGCGTTCCGAACACCGGCGCCACCGCGGTCGATGCCAACAGATAGGCCGTGATCACCCAGGAGAGATTGGAAACGTCGCCGAACTGGCGGCCAATGGTCGGCAACGCGGTTGCGACGATGGTCTGGTCGAGCGCGGCCAGAAACATCGTCAGCATCAGGCTGATCAGGATGGTGCGGACCTCGTCCTGGGTCAGCGGCGCGCGCGGCGCAATCGGCGGCGCATCGCTGACATCGATGACCTCGGTCGTGATGTGCGAGATTTCAGCCGAAATTTCGTCGGTTAACGTATCATGGTCGGCAGATTGACCGCGCTGCCGTTCGAGCTTGTTCATTTGAGGCGTAATATTTTTCTTCGCAGCCTAAAGCCGCCGAGATGGAATCGCTATATCGGCAGCACTCTAGAGCGCAAACTTCCCTCGCGGCAGGCACCTGCGCGCATGGGAGCATCCCGCGAGCGCAGCTTCGCAATCACGTGATCGATAGCTTGCACAAACGCCACGATGTCGGCCGCCTTTTGAACCGCCCGCCCCATGCAGCGCAGCTTTGCAAAGGGCGCTGGAGCATGGGGTAGTTTTCGCGATTTGCTCTGGGCCGCGCGGCGCGTTCACACCGGCCGCTTCTTCAGCCGCGCCCGCTTCGGCAACAGCGCCGGCCATTGCACGATGTGATCTTCGAGATCCTCGTCGGCGATCTCGTTCTCCGTTCCCTGCACACGCCCGCGCACGGAAACGCCGGCCTCATGCACGGTATTGGGATCACCTGAAATCAGCGGGTGCCACCAATAGAGGTCGCGGCCCTCGGCGACCAGCTTGTAGCCGCAGCTCGGCGGCAGCCAGTTCAGGGTGCGGACGTTTTCCGGGGTCAGTCGGACGCAGTCGGGAACCTTGGCGGAGCGGTTCGGGTAGTCCTTGCAGGCGCAGGAGCCCGAATCGAGCAGCTTGCAGGAGACGTGGGTGAAATAGATCTTGCCGGTATCCTCGTCTTCGAGCTTCTCCAGGCAGCAGCGCGCGCAGCCGTCGCACAGGCTCTCCCATTCGGCGCTGGACATCTCTTCCAACGTCTTGGTTTTCCAGAAGAATCCCTCCTGGCCGGAAGCTCGCTTGGGCGGTGCGGTCATGAATTCAGGGTTTTCCAGATCCGATCGGTCTTGCGCCCTTCTAGGAGGTGCGGTGGCAGCCTTGCAAGCCGGACCGCTCCGGCCGGCATAAAAAGCCGGGGGCAGCGTTAGTCCTGACCATCAAAATGGTGAGCCAGACCATTGGTTTATGGCCCCCGCTCGGATAGAACAACCGCGAGTCCCCAACGTGCTTGAAGGTCGCCTGGCGAGCCGTAAAAGCGCCTTGGGTTTGCCGCAACATCGAAGCAAGACGTCTCGATAGCGCCAAGCGTGCGCAGAGCGCCTACGAACCGACCAAGGGCCCCGGGTGCGCGAGTTCATTCCAGCGCGATGGAAGACAAAGATCCAGCACGTCATGCTGGACCTCGACGCGCGCATCGACTCGACGCTGTTCTCATCCGGCAAGGGCGCGCGCGAACTCTATGAGCGCTTTTCCACCTTCATGGACCGCTTCTATGTCGGCGGCTGGAAGCGCTGGGTGTTCATCGAGCCGGCTTCGGAAGCCGCCACCATCGGTCTCGGCGGCCTGATCCTGATGCTGGCGCTCGCGGTGCCCGCGTTTCGCGAAACCGCCGACGACGACTGGCTGAAAAAATCCGACCTCGCGGTGTCGTTCCTCGACCGCTACGGCAATCCGATCGGCAACCGCGGCATCAAGCACAACGACTCGATCCCGCTGGAAGACTTTCCGGACAATCTGATCAAGGCGACGCTCGCCACCGAAGACCGCCGCTTCTACGACCATTTCGGCATCGACATCGCCGGCACCGCGCGCGCCCTCGTCACCAACGCGCAGGCCGGCGGCGTGCGCCAGGGCGGTTCGTCGATCTCCCAGCAGCTGGCGAAGAACCTGTTCCTGAACAACGAGCGCACCATCGAACGCAAGGTGAAGGAAGCCTTCCTTGCGATCTGGCTGGAGACGCGGCTCACCAAAAACGAGATCCTGAAACTCTATCTCGACCGCGCCTATATGGGCGGCGGCACCTTCGGCGTCGACGGTGCGGCGCATTTCTATTTCAACAAGTCGGCGCGCGACGTCACGCTTGCCGAATCCGCGATGCTGGCCGGCCTGTTCAAGGCGCCGACCAAATACGCGCCGCACATCAACCTGCCGGCCGCGCGCGCCCGCGCCAACGTGGTGCTGGACAACCTCGTCGATGCCGGCTTCATGACCGAAGGCCAGGTGTTCGGCGCACGGCGTAATCCGGCCGTCGCCGTCGACCGCCGCGACGAGAATTCGCCGAACTACTATCTCGACTGGGCGTTCGACGAGATGCGCAAGCTGGTCGACACGTTCCCGAAATCCTACACCGAGCGCGTCTTCGTGGTCCGCACCGCGATCGACATGACCGTCCAGCGCGCCGCTGAAGCAACCGTCGAGAACCAGCTCCGCCAGTTCGGCCGCGATTATCATGCGACCCAGGCAGCCCTTGCCGTCGCCGACCTCGATGGCGGCGTGCGCGCCATGGTCGGCGGACGTGACTATGGCGCGAGCCAGTTCAACCGCGCGACCGACGCGATGCGCCAACCCGGTTCGTCGTTCAAGCCCTATGTCTACGCCACCGCGCTGATGAACGGCTACAAGCCGTCCTCGATCGTGGTCGACGGCCCGGTCTGCATCGGCAACTGGTGTCCGCAGAACTACAGCCACTCCTATTCGGGAGCGATGACGCTGACGCAGGCGATCACGCGCTCGATCAACGTCATTCCGGTGAAGCTCTCGATTGCACTCGGCGGCAAGTCGCCGAATCCGGCCAAGGCCGGCCGCGTCAAGATCACCGAAGTGGCGCGCAGGTTCGGCATCAAGGCGCCGCTGCCCGATACGCCGTCGATGCCGATCGGCTCCGACGAGGTCAACGTGCTCGAACACGCGGTGGCCTATGCGACCTTCCCGAACAAGGGCAAGGCGCCGATCCCGCATGCGGTGCTGGAAGTGCGCACCGGCGCCGGCGATCTGGTCTGGCGCTTCGATCGCGACGGCAAGAAGCAGATCCAGGCCATTCCCGTCAACGTCGCCGCCGAAATGTCGGAAATGATGAGCCACGTCGTAAGCGAGGGCACCGCACGGCGTGCGATCATCGACGGCATTCCGACCGCCGGCAAGACCGGCACCACCAACGCGTATCGCGACGCCTGGTTCGTCGGCTTCACCGGAAACTTCACCTGCGCGGTCTGGTACGGCAATGACGACTATTCCCCGACCAACCGCATGACCGGCGGCTCGCTGCCGGCGCAGACCTGGCGCGAGGTCATGGTGGTCGCTCACCAGGGCGTCGAGATCAAGGAAGTGCCGGGCATCGGCATGGGCACGAAACTGCCGCAGGCCGCCCAGCCCGCCAACGTCGCCGCCAATGGCGCGCCGAAGATCCTCGACACCAAGCCGGGTCCGCCGCCGGTGCTGACCAAGCGCGGCGCCGATATTCTGGTGCGCGTTGAGAAGCTGCTCGACGAGGCCGGCAAGACCGCGGGCAAGACGTCGGCCAGCGAACCGGCCAAGCCGGGCAAGTCGACATCGTCGAGCGCGCTGGCCTTCCCCGACAATTACGTCGCAGCCGCCGGCGACCCGGCTCCGCCGGCGCAGCGGAAGAACTAGTGCGGTGATTTTGCGGAGCACTGGCCTGTGCGGCTGATCTTCATCACGTTGCTCGCGTTGGCGCTCGCCACCGTCGTCGGTCTGGGCTCGACCTATATGACGGCGACGCGCGGCACCGATCTCGGCACGCTCACGATCGGTTCGTGGACGGCGCGGCCCAAGAGCGGCACCGCCGAAGTCGATCCCTATTCGCGCGCCTCGATCGCACGCAGCGGCGAATTGCCGATCGGCACCGGCGACGGCATCGCCTTCTCGGCTACCACGGACGACAAGAAGAAGCCGCTCGACGGACGCTGCGACGTGGTGGTCAGCGGCGTGACGCCCGCGGCGCGGTTCTGGACGCTGACGCTGTTCGACCGCAAGGGACATCTGGTGGCGAATTCATTGCAGCGCTACGGCTTCACCAGCCAGGAAATCATCCGCGGCTCCGACGGCGCGTTCGAGATCCGCATCGCCTCGCGCTCGCGCGCCGGCAACTGGCTGCCCACCGGCGGGATCGAGCGCTACGCGCTGATGCTGCGGTTGTACGATACGCCGGTCGGGGTCGCGACGCGGACGCAGCGCGACGCGCCGATGCCCTCCATCACCACGGTGGGCTGCCCATGATCCGGCTCTTGTTCACGATCATCGCAGGCGTGCTGCTGGGCGGCGTGGTGCATCTTGTCAGCGTGCTGGCGCTGCCGCGCATCGCAACCCAGGACGCCTATTCGCGGCTGACGCCGATGACCCGAACCAATGCCGTGACGCCGCTCGCGCTCGCCGATCCCAACAACGCGCCGATGCCGTTCATGGACCCGGCATTCGCGGTGGCGATCTGCCGTTACGATTTGTCGGGCGGTCCGCTCAAGCTCACGGTGCCGGTCAGCCAAGCCTATACGTCGGTGTCGTTCTACACCCGCAACGAGGTTGCCTACTACGCCATCAACGACCGTTCCGCCGGCCGCAAGGTGATCGAGCTCGACCTGATGACCGAGGAGCAACACGGCCAGCTGCCGGAGGATGAGGAAGTCACCGCCGCCGACCGGCTGATCATCGACTCCCCGACCATCACCGGATTGATCGTGCTGAAGGCGTTGGCGCCGGAGCCCGGCCTGATGCCGCAGGCCCAGGCTTCGCTGGCGGCCTCGCGCTGCACGCTGCAGACCGAAATTGCGCCGCCCAAGCAGCCCGAACCGCCACCACCCGCACCGGCGCCGGCGCCGAAGGGCAAGCGATAGCCGACGCGCACCACGCGAGCGGTCAGTGCTGCCCGCAGCGGCAGTGCTCGTAGTCAACGGGATCGTGGCTGTTGAAGATCGTCACTGCATCACTGTGCGCAGCCTTCAGCGTCCGCAAGCGCTCCTGGTTTTCGATGCGCAGCGTGCGGTCCATGTCGGCGCGCCGCTGAAACATTCCGAGCACCAGCGGCATTTTCGGCTTCGCGTGCAGCTGGCCGTGGAAGAAATAGGCGTCGCCGGCGTGCAGCAGCCATTTGTCTTTGGTGCGCACGGCGATGCCGCAATGGCCGAGCGTATGGCCGGGCAGCGGGATCATCAGGATGTCAGGTTCGCGATCGCCGAGCGCGCGCACGCCCTTGAAGCCGAACCAGTCCTCGCCGCCCTCGCCATACAGCGCCCATTCCGGACCATGCTTCCATTGATCCCTGACGTAACGGCCCTTCGGTGCCGGGATGCGATGGAGCACCGCCATGTCGAGTTCGCGGCGATGGACATGCACCCTGGCGTTCGGGAAATCCGGGATACCTCCGGCGTGGTCGCGATCGAGATGCGTCAGCAGCAGGTGCCGTACATCGTCAGGCGAATAACCGAGCGCCTTGACCTGCCGCACGGCCGTTTCGGCCGGATCGAGCCGAGGCGTCGTCTGCCGCACCCCATTTGCGCCCGAGTCGCGGCGGGTTGGCAATGTCATCGAGACCGATGCCGGTATCGACCAGTGCAAGCCCGTCATGAGTCTCGACCAGGAGGCAGTGACAGACCATCCGCGCCCGCCGGAACATGCTGCCGGTGCCATTCACGAACCGCTGGCCGATCGGGCACATGGTGCCGGTGTTGATGTGGTGGACGCGCATCGCAAGCTCCTTCGCTGAAGTCAGGCGCCCTGGTTGCCATTTCTCCTTTCATAGGTAAAATATTGATATCTGATAGTATCAATAGGATACAGCTATGGATATCCGCGAGCTGCGCTACTTCTCGGCCGTGTTCAGCGAACGTAACCTGACGGCGGCGGCGAAGCGTTGCTTCATCTCGCAGCCCTCGATCTCGGCCGCGATTACCAACCTCGAAGCCGAGCTCGGCACCACGCTGTTCATCCGGCACAAGAAGGGCGTCGCACCGACCGCGTCGGCCGAACAATTCCACACCGTCGCCCGCCGCATCATCGACGACGCGGACGCCGCAAAAAATCTGTTTCGGAAGCCGTCGACGCGGCAGCAGTTGACGCTCGGCCTGATGCGCACGCTCGACATGCCCAGAACGATCGCGCTGCTGAAGCCGCTGACCGCGACCGCCGATGTCGCGCTTCGCCTCGTCGGCATCAAGGACGCCGCGGACGCGCGGATCATTTCGAAAAATATCATCGATGCCGACGAGCATTTCATTCCGCTGTGGGTCGAACGCTACGTCGCCGCGCTGCCGCCGTCGCATCCGCTCACGCTGAAGGAGCGGCTTCGCACGTCGGACCTTGCCGGCGTCGCGATGATCGATCGCTGCCACTGCGAGCAGAGTGAGTTCTTTGGCCGAGCCGCCTCACCGTCGCGCCAGCCCGCGGCGATCGCGGAATCCGAGGACTGGACGATGGCACTGGTCGCGGCCGGAGTCGGCATCGCCATCGTTCCGGAGGGCGTGGCGCGCGCCAATCCCGATGTCGCCGTGCGCGAGATCGATGTCGACGTGAAGCGCCAGGTTGGCCTTGCCTATAGCGCAGCGCGGCCGCCGTCAGAGGTACTGCAGAATTTTATCGCGAGGTTGCAGCGCGCGCGCCCGAAAGCCGGCCGCGCCAAATCGTCCGGCAGGGCGCGCTGATAGATTAGCCCTTCACTGTGACCGCACGCCCGATCACGGGATTGGCGGCGACCGGCGGATTGGCGGTTTGGGCGGCGAGTTCGCCGATCAGGCGGTCGGCATCGGCGGCAATGGTATCCGGCGCCTGGATCACCAGCCGCTCCAGCGCCCAGCGATAGGACGCGATCCTCCGCTCCAGGCACTGCTGCACCCACTGCACGATCAGCGTGTTCTCTTCCATGCGGGCGACCGCGTCGGCCTGTTCGCGCGGCGACAGCTCCGAGACCATCCTCAGGCTGGCGCTGCGCTTGCGGTCGAGTTCGATCACGCGGATGGCGGAGGCAAAGAACGGCTCGAACCGCGTGATGTCGTTGCGCACGTCCTCGATCAATTGCTGATAGCGCGAGGTATGCGCGCGGTGCGGCTCGTCGATCAAGGCGCGTCCATAGGTGGTGCGATCGAACGCCACCTTCTGCCGCCATGGCGAGGGCAGCGGCTGGTAATCGCCGAACACGCTCTTCCAGGCCGGCCGCGAAAGCGGCGGCTCGATCAGGGGATAGGCGAGATCGCGAAGCTGGCGTTCGTTTTCGGTGAGCTGGAAATGCGACGGCTTGAGCCCGACGCTGCCGGTGGCCTCGGCGCCCAGCCAACGATGCATATCGTCGTTGCGGAAATCGGCGCGGGTGCGGCCGAAATCGCCGCCGCTGCAGCCGCCGAGGGCCGAGCCAATTAGGATGAGTATAAGAGCCGGGAGTGACCGAATCCCGGCGGTCCGGATCGGATGGCGCAGCTCCGGCATTTCAAATGTCCGTTGTCAGGGGCGCCGACGGCGACGGCGGCCGGGAGCTGTACCTTCCTCCGGTCCGCGCCCGCCGCTCTCGTCGGTTGGACGTTCGATCCGGACTACCGGAAGGATCAGTACGGTCCCCATGCCCTCGCCCGAAGCGCCATCCGGGGCGGGCCGCCGCGAAGCTGCATCCGCCGGAAATTCAATGATGGTGCCCATGTTCCGTTCTCTCTCATTGCCGCACGGACATGATTTGGCCGGCGACATGCGATCATTCAGAACAGAACGTGGTTAACGGCATCTTAATCCACGAGGGTGTTTAGCGCCGTTAAGCACCATTAACTAACGCCCTAACTCACCGTAAATGTTTGCGTTTTTGTGTTAAAGGCTATAAGAAACTGTTAGGCTTTATTTGGCTTAAAACGTTAGCGGAGCGTTAGTTCGCCATGCAGAAGCGCATAGCTCCAAACAAGCAAAAACTGACCGAATTTCTCGTCAAGAATCTCCAGCCGCAGGAGCGCGCGTATCTGGTTTGGGACACGCTTCAGCGGGGTCTTGCGGTCCGGGTTGAACCAACGGGGCACCGGGCCTGGAAGGCCATCTACAAGTTTGGCGGGCGGCCACGCTGGTACAATATAGGGAGCACAGCTGCCGTCGGACTCGCCGACGCGCGTCGGTTGGCGGGCCGGGTTATGTACGCGGTTGCCGAAGGTGCCGACCCCCAAGCTGAGCGTAGGGTGGCAAGAAGCAGCGGCACATTCGAGGACTTAGCCAAACGCTACGCGGCGTATGCCGAGAGCAGGAACAAGAGTTGGCGGCAGGCCGATGCGCTTGTTCGCAGGCATCTGATGCCGAAGTGGGCCAAGATACGCGCCGCCGATATCACTCGCTCCGATGTCCGGACGCTGATGGCGCGCATTCATGCACCTATAGTCGCTAACCAGGTGTTGGCGAGTGCGAGCGCTATCTTCACATGGGCAATCAGGGAGGAATTTGCGGAAATCAAGATCAACCCGTGCCATGCCATCGAGCGCAACCCGACACAGAGCCGTGATCGGGTCGTCTCTGACTCCGAAGTTCCGCGTATCTGGGCCGAGTTCGAGGTTGCCGGCTTGCAAGGCAAAGCATTGCAAATGCTTTTGCTAACTGGGCAAAGGCCGGGGGAAGTTTCGCACATGAGAACCGAGCACATCGCGGACGGCTGGTGGACGATGCCCGGTGCGGTCGTCGCCGAACTGAATTGGCCCGGAACAAAGAATGCTCAGTCGCATCGCGTATGGTTACCGATACCGGCGCAAGCGATCCTGGCGGAAATGGATGCAGCGGGACTTGTTTTCGCCGGGCCGCGAGGCGGAGCGGTCAAGGAACTCGATGCAGCGATGCGTCAAATCTGCGCTAAGCTCGGCGTGCCCGCGGCGACACCGCATGACTTGCGAAGGACACATGGCACTTTAATCGCGTCGTTGGGTTTTGGCCGCGATGCGATGAACCGGATTCAAAATCACGCCGAGGGTGGCATCGCCTCGGTCTACGACCGCCACCAATACGCCGATGAGAACAAGCGCATAATGGAGGCTGTGGCATCACGGGTCATGTCACTGATTCAGGGAACTGCTGGCGGCAACGTGCTGCAATTTGGTAAAAATCCCCAAGGGCCTGTTTACGTGAGCTAATAAACAGGTTACATTAACTGTCAGCAGCAGCGTATCGCGCCCCGCGACGAGTCTGCTTTACCAAACAAAATTCAAGACCGCGCATCGCGACGGTCGGGCGCCCAAACGAGCCGAGGCTCATTGGGCGCGTGTAAAGGTGCGCTCGGCCCGGCTCTTCTCGGAGCCAGTAGCACATGTTTAATACCAACCGACAAAAGCAACCGGCAGCGCCAGCCAAGCGGCCATCCCCGCCGCGAACGCGCATCTTAAAGCCGACAGCCGCTCATCAATCAACCGACAGCGCTGCTTCCCTTATCGATGCTGCCAAGCCTGCGCAGCCACCTCGATTCGTATTCAAGCCGGAAGTTCTGGACCGCGTCGGCGTGTCCTACGTCTGTATCTGGCAATGGATGCGTGCAGGCAAGTTCCCGCGCAGCAGGGAGGTCGGCGGCAAAGTCGCCTGGTTAGAAAGCGAGATTGATGAGTGGATGGTGACGCGTCCGCTTCGCAGTTATAAAAAATCGGAGGTCGCGTGAGTCATGGCCTCCTCATCGAGCAAGAAGCACCAGCAGCGTTCGAACGCTGCCGGAATCAAGGATTCGTGGCGCGATTTCAATAACGCTGATGCGATTAAGACCCGCTACGCGACGCAGTCGATGGACCAGGACCATCCCCTGTTGACATGCGATCATGCCGAGGCCGGTTGCTTCCTTCAGGCGATCGATCCTGACGCGACGAGATTCACCTTCCAAACATTCGACGATTCAAAGTTGAAAAGGCGAGCGCTCGCCCAGACGATTGAAGGTACGCTCGACGAATCCTGGGAGCGGCTGGTCGCCCTCAACAACGAAGGCGCTGGTGTCTTCGTCACCATTAATAAAACCGTCCTGGTGGGTCGTCGCAAAAACGATAACATCGTGGCGATACGCGCCGGATTTGTTGATCTCGACGGCGCATCTCTTGAGCCGGTGCTCAATGACCCGGTGTTGCCCAAGCCGCACATCGTCACCCAGACATCTCCCGGCAAATGGCACTGTTTCTTCCTGCTCCACAGCATCGAGTTGGCGCAATTTACTGCAATGCAGTCAGCGTTAGCGGTTCACTTTAATTCCGATCCAAGCGTTAAGGACCTGCCGCGCGTGATGAGATTGCCGGGTTTCTGGCATCGTAAGGCCGAGGCGTTCATGACTCAGATTATCAGCGTGAGCGCTGACCCGCCTTATGATGGCCAGCAATTCCTGGAGAAGCTCGCGACCGTGACGGAAAAGTATGCAATCGCAGCCTCCGCGTCGGCCGCTGATGCAAAGAGGTCGATTCAGGAAGCGCCGATTCTCGATGTTCGCTGCGGAAGTAGCGCGAGAAAGGCGAAATCGAACAAATCCCTAAATCACGACGGCGATGACGACGGCAACCGTAACCAATGGACCAACTCCTCAAACGAAAATAGCCAGCGGTCGCAGGGACGAGGTGAGGACAAATGGCGCCGATTCAACAATAATCTCCTCCAGATTTTGCCGGTATGGTTTCCTCGGCTGTATTCTCCCGATGGAGCCAGGCCATACCAGACCGGCTATCGCGTCACCAGTAAGTGGTTAGGACGCGACCTCGAGGAAGACCTTTCAGCCCTGCCAGCCGGCATTTTTGACTTTGGCCTCGAAAAAGGGTTCACCCCGATCGACCTTGTGATGGCGCGGATGCAAGTTGATTTCACAAAGGCCGTCGCCTGGTTATCCGGCACGACGGGCATCGTTGTGGATGAAGACGACGGGATAAGCGAAGACGATGAAGATTCAGAAGGAGGAAGCGACGACGACGATGACGATGCGGTGGACGACAAAGGCGATGCGAGCCGCGACAATCGTTGGAGTAACGCCGAAGAACGCGACGCAAACGAGGCTCCGGTTGCCAATAAGTTGCCGGTCATCCAAATAACCCCGCGAATCTCAGTCCTGACCTCAGCCGCCCAGACGATGTTGATCAATGCCAAGGTACCGTTTTATCAACGCGGTGGCGAGTTGGTTCGCCCCATCATCAGGACCGTCAAAGCGGCACACGGTCATTTAACCAAAACGGCACAATTGAGAGCGATCACGGTCATATACATGCGCGACACGATTTGTCGTCACTCGATCTGGAAGAGGTACGATAAGCGCGCGAATAAGTGGATCCGGGCCACACCTCCTCTGAACGTGGCAGAGACGCTGCTCGCCCGTGACGGAATCTGGGCCTTCCCGGAGATTGCGGGTGTGATTGCAACTCCGACGATGAGACCGGACGGTACGCTTCTGACCGAGCAGGGCTACGACCCGACGACACGGCTGCTGCTGATCGAACGCCAAAAATGCCACCTATCCCTGATAATCCTACGCGCGAAGATGCACTGGAGGCCCTCGCCCTCCTTACGGACTTGATCCGGGAATCTCCATTCGTCGATGGAGTGGCAAAATCGGTGGCGCTCTCTGGTCTTATTACGCCGGTCGTCCGAGCAGCTTTTCCCGTAGCCCCGCTGCATGCAGCATCAGCTCCCGTTGCTGGAACAGGCAAAAGTTTTCTGGGGGATCTGGATTTCATCGGGCCAGCGGCGCATTCCCGTGATCGCGGCCAGTAACGAGGAAGAGACCGAAAAACGGCTTGTTGGCGTGATGTTAAGTGGTCAACCGCTCATCAGCATCGACAATCTGAACGGCGAACTGAAAGGCGACTTTCTGTGTCAGGCGGTCGAGCAACATTTTCTTGATATCCGTCCGCTTGGCCGCTCAGTCATAGCTCGAATCGAAACAGGCGGCGTTACGTTTTTTGCCTCTGGCAATAACATCGCCATTGTCGGAGACCTTTGTCGGCGCACGATAAAGTCAAGATTGAACGCCAAGATGGAGAACCCGCAGCTGCGACAATACGAGGGGGATCCGATTTCTAAAATCTTGGAAGATCGTGGCAGATTCATTGCCGCCTGCTTGACGATTTGTCGAGCCTACATCGTCGCCGGTCGACCCAGCTTAGCTCCGCGGCTGGCATCGTTTCAGGGCTGGTCGGACACGGTGCGCTCCGCATTGATCTGGCTCGGCCAAGACGATCCAGTAAAATCCATGGAGACTCACCGGGCGGAAGATCCTCAGCGCGTGGCCCTGAGCGACGTGATCAGAACTTGGTCGAAGGTCATTGGAATCGGAACTCGTGTTACGCTCGCCGATGCAGCGAACAAAGCAGCCCAGCATGAATATGGAATTTCAAGATATCCAGAATTTCACGCCGCGCTGCTCGCCGCCATGTCCATGATAAAGGGCGGCAATTCATATGGATCGAATATCGATGTGACGACCCTTGGCAGATGGTTTAAAATGAACAAAGAACGCATTATCGATAGTCATTGTCTAATGAACCAATCAAACGAAAAGGGCGTCGCAACCTGGTGGGTAGAGGCGGCATGACCTGAGGTCTCCCGGCCATCTTGGGGGGCAACGGGGGGCGACGGGGGGCAAAAACAACCCTTCATGTGAAGTTTGGCAGCCAAAATTCCTAGACCCGAGAAGAATTGGTCCCCTTTGGCCCTGTTGCCCCCGTGGCTGGAAGATATTGATCGCCCACCACCATCGAAGAGCGGCAACGCAAGTCGTTTGTGCCGAATGCACCCAGTGTTGACTCGTGTAATCTGGCGCGCTCGAATGGCAAGCCAGGTTGACTAATCCTGAGCGGGGGTCATTCCCTGATGTGTTCGTCGGGGGTTGCACCTCCCCGCGCTCCGTCGACAATGTCCTCCCCTACCGGCAACGATCCATCCGCCAGCAGCAACATCTCGGGATCGTTGACCGTCGCCAAGTACAGCGACGCCGCCTGATCCACGTCCATGCCATCTTCAATGAGCAGGTTTCGGTCGACCTTGATGTTGGCATTGACGCTGACGGCGCTGAGGTGCGGGTGAAGAAAGGGAGCCGCGTCGACCGCGCATCGCTGGGCCTTCTCCTTGAATGAGCCCAACTCCTTCATGGCGCTGATCAACTGTTCTGGCTTCGCCTCGCCCTCGGCCAGCCTTTTCAGAAGCTCGGCCAATATTGTCTCCGCCTCCGAGTGATAGAAGCGCATGTTCTGAAGCATGACCTCGAGCGGCGTGATGCCCGCGGCTAAGGCCTCGTCTGCGATGTTCCGTAGAGCCGCTGTTCTGGCGTTGATGCCGCCCTTCTTGCGACCCGCATTTGGTTGATAGCCACCAAACGTTCCCATTAGTTTTTCCTAGATTGGTCTTTCTTCAGGACGGAGGCGAACCCGTGGGGGCACCGCATCGGTAGCATCACTGGTCGGCTAGCGAGTTTAGCCGCCCACACTTTAGCTTAATTCTCCCGTATCTAACAGGGACCGCTTCCAGTTATCGCGGCCAACCTGCTGCCGCTGCCAACAACGGAAGTCGCAGAAGTATTCGACCGCCTCGTCGACGAACGCAAGCAGGCCTGCTGGCATTCAACGAGGCAAAACGCTGCACTGATTGGTCCGAAGTCCGACTTCCGCGCTACACCCGAAAGCGGACTCCACCCGGACATCACGCCATGCCCGAAAAGTGCCAAGAACAGACATGCGCCCTGACCATTAATTTCCTAGCTGCCGAGCTAACCCAAGCAAGACGGCTTGAGCTTCGCCAACGATCTCGCGCACGATCTCCGCTGCGGGTTGTCTCTTGTGAACAAGGGCAACGCTCTGTCCAGCATAAAGCGCCATAGCATCTATATCGCCCTCAGCATCAGCGGCGGGCGGCGCTGGTCGATACCGCACTATCGGCCCGCGTGATTTTGACGTAGCGACCACTTCACCCTCACCGGGCCGCTTGCCCGTTGCCGGACGTCCGGCGGCTTCCCAAGCCGCGACAGTGCCATTGCGCAGTACGCGATGAGGTGCCTTGGGCCAGCCGAGGTCGAACAGCTCTTCGAGATAAACGGTATCGTCTTCCGTGGCCTGCAATACTCGCTCGCGATAGTGCGGATGAATTGGCACCTCGCTGCTCGCAAGAAAACGGGTCCCGATCCAAGCCCCCGATGCGCCCAGCGCCAAGGCAGCAGCAAGCCCGCGGCCGTCGGCAATACCCCCCGCTGCAAAGACGGGCACTGGTCCGACCGCGTCGACCACTGCGGGAACGAGCGCCATCGTGGCGACTGTTCCACCAGCTTCCCATCCCTGGGCGACTACGACGTCAACGCCACACTCTACAGCCTGCCGCGCTTCTACTGCCGTACCAACTGTGTGAAGCACCGTGGCACCACCAGCCTTCGCCCGGGCCACAAGGGCTGAAGGATCGCGCCAGATGAAGGAGATAACCGGCACGCCCTCCTGCAAACAGGCGTCAAGGCGCTCTTCTTGCGGAAAATCTAGGTTCAGATTGACTGCGAACGGTTTAGTCGTGAGAGCGCGAGTTTCGCGGACCTGCTGACGCAATGCCTGTATGTCCGCCCCCCACAGTGCGAGCGTGCCCAGGCCGCCAGCGTTGCTGACTGCAGCAGCGAGGGCGGGGCTGACCAGCCCACCCAGGGGCGCTTGAATTATCGGAATCTCGATCCCAAGCCGTTCACAACCTGTCGTAATCATTAGGTCGCTCCACCTGCTAAATACGCATTCTGGACCAATCGTTGGGTATTGGTATTGCTGACACCCTTGGCCATCTCGATTACGACCGGGTCAATTAGGCCCTTCTAATTGGTCCCAACTGCAAACGTTCGAACAACTAAACGAGTAATAAGAAGAAGTGCCGATGTCGTGAGGGACGCCTCTGATGGTCTCTGCACGTGGGGTTAGCCAGCGTTCCAAGGTCCACTTTTATACTTTTATGCGGAACTGATTGTAACCTGGGCCGTTTTTGCATGGAACCAAGGGCAAGGCGGGAAAAGTGGCAAATCTACCCATTGTTCTCATTGTCGAGGACGACCTGTTAATTCAAGGGATAGTGGATGAGGCTTTGCAGGAGGGCGGGCTTGAAACTGCTATCGCTGGGTCGGCGGAGGAGGCTGTGACCCTGCTGCAAGCAAAGGCCACTGGTTACAGCGCGCTCGTCACCGACATCAATCTCAAGGGACGCATGAACGGTTGGGAAGTCGCCAAGCAGGCCCGAGAGATCGATCCGGCTTTCCCTATCGTCTACATGACGGGAGCCGCCGCTGGCGAATGGGCGTCGCACGGCGTGCCCAACAGCATCCTATTGGAGAAGCCGTTTGCGCCCGCGCAGTTGGTCACTGCGGTCGCTCAACTTCTCAACGTCGGTCAAGGCTAGATGCAGAGCGTCGCCGTATTTTTGGTTGAAGACGAGGCACTGATAAGGATGATGATCGTCGAGATGCTCGAAGAGCTTGGGCACCGCGTGGTCGCCGAGGCGGGAAGCATCCACGAGGCTGAACCGCTGGCCCGCACTTCCGTATTTGATTTAGCGATTTTCGACATCAATGTCGCTGGTTTTAGCATCAGTCCTATCGCAGAGATCGTGGCGGCGCGGGGTCTGCCGTTCGTATTCGTCAGCGGGTATGGTCCGGAGGGGCGGCCAACCTTGTTCAGCGACAGGCCGGTGCTGCGGAAGCCTTTCTTGCTTGAAGACTTCGCTGCCATGATCGATGCAGCCATGGCTGTCAAAGCAGCTAGGCCCCCGAGATGAGGCCGATGCGCGGTTCGGTCAGCCGATGGACTAGGTCTCGATCCGCTTATCAACATGGGCGCTATCTGGCCCACATCCCTTGGTGCCAAACTGGTCGAATTCGCTGGGGCAACACATGCCCTGGCCGGGATAGGCTGCTTGGTGGCTGCAATCACCGCGACAATCATACATAATAGAGCCCCTCAGGAACGTAACTGGCGCAGTTCTATTGAGCGTTGTTCCTCCTCCCAAGGAACGCCTGATGGCCGACGACAACGCAAGAAACCCAAACGTAAAGCAGCCCGGCGAAAACCCGGAAGGCAAGTTTCACTACAACCCCGGAAACATGGCCGGGAAAACGCCCGGCGGCGTTCGAAGTAAAAGTGCCGCACGATGAAATCTCCTGGCAGCCAGATGAGAGGGAGCCACCGCCCTGAGTAGCAATCTCGTACCTACATCCAATGACATCAAGACCGAAGCGGCCGACGGCCGCGTCACCCGAATTCCGATCCTCAGACATTCGAAAAGCAAGCAGGCAGCCTCAGTTGCGGACTCGCGTACCCTGGAAGGCGGAAACTCTTAACTTCAGGATCGAGAATAATCACTCGAACGTAGGAGGTTTGTTCTTTCATGCCCGGCTGTCATGTCCGCCAGGGACGCGTCGATTGAATAGCTCACTCCACCGGGTTCAAACATGATTTTTGGTCGCGCTCCAAAATCCTGTGAGGCAAGCCTTTCGATCAAAATGCTGCCGAAACCTTTGCGAGTCGGAACCACGACGGGCGGTCCATCGCGCTCCTCCCATTGAAACTTGAATCTGGCTTCCCCGGCTTCCCAGTTGATCGACCAGTGAATTAAGACCTGACCCTTCTCCGGCAGCGAGAGGGCACCGTACTTGGCTGCGTTGGTGGCGAGTTCGTGAAGCAGCAGCGCGAAGGTCTGCGCCGCTCTAGAGTTCAGCATCACATCTGGACCTTTAGCGATCACGCGGTCGGAAAATGCTTCGAACTCAAGCCGAACGATCTCGGCCAGATGTGCGCCCTGGAATCCTTTGCTCATCAGCGCCGATTGACTGCGTGCAAGCGCCTGCAGTCGCCGCATTAGCGTGTTGCGCTCCTCAGCGAGTGGCTTGGTTCCGGTCAAGCTGCGGGAAGCGATTGATTGGACAACGGCCAGCAGGTTTCCGCCGCGATGTGCGAGTTCCCCCATGAGGAACCGCTGGTGCTCTTCAACTTGCTTCCGTTCGGTAATGTCATAGGCACAGTTGATTGCGCCCGTGACCTCCCCGTGCTGATTTCTAAGCGGACGGATATTGACGATGGCGGTCACCCGCGATCCGTCGGGCCGCTCGACGATTACTTCCTCGTCATTGACCTCCGACATTTTTCCCGAGACCACCCACGCCATGGGGCACTGGTCGTGAGACATGAAACTTCCGTCGGGACGGAACATCTTGAGAGAGCCACAGAAAGGTTCGTTGTCGTCGCCGCGGGCCGGAGTACGGCCCCACAATTCCCTAGCGCGTTGGTTGAAGTCCTGAATGACGCCGCGGGCATCGCAGGCATAGACGGCCGAAGGCCCCAGTTCAAATAGAGTGCGAAAGCGTTCTTCGCTCAAGCGCAACGCAGCTTCGGCCTTCTTTCGCTCGGTAATGTCGCGCACATTGCATTGAACGACCTGCGTGCCGTCCTCATCGTAGCGGTTGGCCACGACTTCCACTTCCCGCCTCTCGCCCGATTTGGATTCCAGCGGCAAATCATCATAACGGACCTGGCCGCTATTTTGCAGCTCTCGAAACGCGGCCTGGCTCGCCTGCTCGTCCTTGAGCAGGCCGATTTCCCAAAGCTCCTTACCCAGCAATTCTTCATGTCGATAGCCGAGCAGACGCGACATGAAAGGATTGGCGTCAGTGATTTTTCGGCTGACGGAGTCCAGGATAAGCACGCCGTCGTGGGCGGCCTCGAAAAGCCGACGGTAGCGGATTTCTGATCGGCGTAGAGCAGCCCGGAACGCAGGGTCGTCGGCTGTGTCCCGCGTGGCCAAAATATCCATTTGTACTTCGCTGTCATTGGCGCAGATGTGTAAAGGCTCGTAACCGACATGGCCCTACATGTAGGCGCGGTACTCTGGCATTAGCGGGGAGCGTGCAGGCCGGATGATGTAAGCCACTCATCCATGGGCGCAGCGGTATCCTTGCCGGGCTCGACGAATGAGCTTTTCGAGCCCAATCCCTGGCGGGGCGCCTTTGCTTCTTTACGGAGACGTTCTGCTCGTTGCGATAGGCGTTGATATAGTGGGGCAAATTGTTTGAAACGGCGTCGCTGCAAGGCGCGGCTCCTTTCCTGAGGAAGGCGGGAGCGCAACCTGCGTTCTCATCACCGATGACGGCCAAGGGCTGAGCGGTGATTGGGACAATCTGGCATGTCCGGTGCCCGATATACTGGTCAAAACAGCTCACATCGCAGAATCGTTAACAACGAAACTCAGGCCACCTGCTGGGAGTTCAATCAATATCGTGGCTGGTCGGGCTGGCTGGACTTCCGCTTCGCGTAATTCGCGTCGATTTGTCCGGACCGGGGCGACTTCCCGCCTACCCCAGTGAACGGAGACATTTCCAGTATAAGCGGGCATGTCTCAAAAGTGCCACTAACCCACTTGTGGCTGCCACTTTGCGTTACGCGAATTTCCCGTCATCAACCCGCTAGTGTGAGTTAGTGGCGATCAGAATGGTGCTCTCAATAGATAACACCACGCGTTCTCGATCATTGATCACTTCGATGAGGTGCTTGACGAGGCCTCGTCCCGACTTGCTCGATAAGCGCTTATCCAGAATCGTGATGCGTTCGTGCAGCCGGTCACCTGAACGAACAGGCTCGACAAACTTAACGTGCCAGTCGAAGCCTCCCAAGAAGGCCCACATCCGATCCGGCTGATTCACTATTTCATGGGACAGCCGGTACATCAGAGTGATTGTGTAGCCGCCACTGGCGATCAGTCCACCGAACGGCGATCTGGCGGCTGCCTCTGGATTGACGTGAATGGGCCACGGGTCGTTTGTGCGATTATAGGCCAGCATTTCCTCGCGATCGACGGTGTACTCCGTCGACGTCCAGCTATCTCCAACATTGAAGTCCTCGAAGTACATCATACACATGAGCGAACTCCATGCGTCTCCTCTCCGGGTGAAGGCGGGAAAGCCCGGCGGCCCCCGCCCAGCATACTGTCGTGAAAAATCTGGTGGAGCGCAATCGCACGGACACTCTGACGCTCTCTGAGCAGGCGGGCCGTGCTCTCGATGCTGCCAACGGGCCGCGGCCCACCCGCACATGCAGGTCCGCTATGGGTCAATCACGTCGGTTGACCGTCGGCCAGCCACTTCCGGTCTATCCTCGTCAACGGACATCGCGAGATCGGCCCGGCTCTTCCGCTTCGTGCCAGAAGCTGACGTAGGAGAGCTTCATTGATGCTTGTCGAGGAATCGGCTTACTAGAGGTGACCATATTGGAATGGCTTCAGCCGCACCGATAAAGAAGTGGCCGTCGCTTCCAAACGGTGGAAATATTCGCAACTCCGCATTCCCGCCCGCTGCTGTAAACGCCTCGTGCATTCGTTTCGCCAAGTCCGGGCCAAAGTATGTGTCGTTCTCCGCGTAAATCCACAGCATTGGGATGCGGGATGTCTTGCCAAAATTGCGCGTTGCTTCGACGAGCTTGTCGGGTGCGCAATTGTTGTTCGGCTTACCATCAACCCGTCCGCCCCGACCTGCCGCAAACGTGATGACCGCTTGGACCGACGACGGGTTCAGGCTGGACAGAGCGATGGCTCCCCATCCGCCACCTGATTGACCAACGACGATGGCCTTCCCTGGCGAAACTGGAGCTTCCTTCTGCATGAAGTCGATCACCCACTGATCAAGGGTCGCAATCATCAGTCCCGGCCAACCGAAATTGGGCTTGTCACAACTACCAACGCTCGCGAAGTAGAGGCTAAATAGTCCTTCCTCCGGGCGATCAATTGATATGCTACCGTATCTAGTCGGGGAGACTACGAAGTAACCCTGCCGTGCAAACCAATGTGCCGCGTCGCGGTACTCGATTGCTGGGAAGAACGTCCGCTGCTCTGGGTCGCCAGAAATGCCGTGGTTCATGACGAGAAGAGTATACGGGCCTCCGCCGACTGGTCGCACTACTCGGGCAAACATGGGCAGCGGGGTCGTCAAAGCCCAAATTTCCTCCCGAATACCTTGAACCGCGGGGCGATCTGCTGCCAAAGCTGATGAGGCTATCGCCGCGAAGCATGTCAAAACCAAAGAAACAACACGCAAGAAATTTCCATGCATTTTGCTTCCCTCCACAAGAAGGCCGGACACCGGAGCCTCTTTTGGTTCGGGGTGCAGTCTGTTGATCTGCATCAATGATGGCTGGGAATACCGGCTTCGTCAGGCTTGTCCGTTCCGGGTCATTCGCGTTCGGTTCGGCCAAACCCCGGCGACTTCCGGTCTACCCCGGTGAACGGACATTCCCAGGATAGGCGGGCATGTCTCAAAAGTGCGATCGGACTTTTGCTCGTTCACTCAATTACCTTATCAGCACCCACGAGGAGCGCAGGAGGTACGGGAAGTCCCAGCTGCTTGGCCGTCTTGAGGTTGATGGACAACTCGAATTTGGTTACCTGGTAGATCGGGATGTCACCGGGCTTTGCTCCTCGCAGAATTGCGTCGATGTTATTGGCGACACGCTTGTACAATTCGATTAGATCGAAGGAATAGGCCATTAAGCCCCCGACCTCGACGGATTCGGTAAACGGGAAAATCGCCGGAAGAGTCGCGTCGCCGAGCAGCTTAGCGATCAAAGTGCTGTTTTGAAAGACCTGAGGCGACTCGAGGACAATGACCGCATTTGCACCGTCGCGGGAGATGCTCTCGACCGCCGCCCGAAGGTCTGCTTCGCTGGTACCTTCTAGTAAAGACACTGCGAGAGGGAGGCCTGCCGTTTCGGCCGCTGCGCGGAAAGCGCCTGCGTTCGGCTGATTCCATTGCAATCGAACAGCGAGACAGCCAAGTTTCGACATCGTCGGAACCATCTCGCGCAATAGTGCGATCCGTTTTCCATAAATGGATGAACCGGCGTCGACGGTCACTCCCGTGAAGTTGCCGCCCGGGCGAGCCAGACTTTCGGCGAGCCCTTGCCTAACGGGGTCGCCAGTTATCCCTACGATCGGAATACGCGATGTTAGCTTTTTGAAGATGACTGCGTAAAGGGCAACGACGAAGATGACATCCGGGTTGCTCCGAATGATTTCCGTCGCCAGGGCTTCGGGATCGGACGTGTTCTGCTCTCGGCCGTAACTTTCTACCTTGAGGTTTTGTCCTTCGATCCACCCCAATCGTCGAAGCGCCGCGAATAAGGCGCGGGCGGATTTGCTTTCGCTATGGTCATGCAAGTGCGCGCTTGGCTCTGCTGGCTGAAGATTGCAAGACGCTTGCTGTTGGTGCTCTGCTGTGCCGCCGCAGCGAGCGGCCATGCCACCGCCGCACCGCCAAGAAGACTGATGAAATCGCGCCGTCTCATGCAGCCCTCCAAGGAGGCTCAGGACCACGCTAAAACCAGGTCGAAGCATACCACATCGCGGCATGGGAGTCCGGGAGTTGAGGCGGCAAGATGTCGAGCGCTCAACCCGCTATGCGTTGCGCCATGTCCGCCATCCATCGTTCCTTGCTCGACAATGCTTGCCGCGCTCCACGCCGGGTCCTAAGCAGCGTGGCACCGAGCGGAAGCGTTTTTAGGTTCGAGGACGGCAAATGTCTGAAACGGACAGGAGCACGCGGGGGAATGCCAGCCAGTTTTTTGTGGCAGGCGAATTATGTCGGCGCGGCTACTCTGCTGTTGTTACGCTCGGGAATACCCCCAATACCGACATTCTGTGCAGCAACCTCGCCGGAACGCGCTTCGTCCATATTCAGGTCAAGACCTTCGTTCCGGGTAATCGAACTTGCAGCGTGGGTCTGAAAGCCGAACGTGTTTTTGTAACAACTTCTTTTGGGTGCTCGGCGGCATCCCGGAACCCACCTCAAAGCAACCATTTGAATATTTGTGATCCCGTCGTCGGTAATGGCGGTATTCCGAAAGCGAGCGGACGTTGCAGGTCGATGTCATCGTTTTCGATAGAGACACCGGGATACTTCGAGCTTACGAAGTCAAACGCGGCTTTGGCTTACACGACTCCGGTAAACGGCGCTCGATGCTGCGTGACACGCTGGCTGTTCAAGTACTCTTAAAAAGCTACGGGACACAGCGCGGCCTCGAAGTGAAGCAGGCCTTTAGTCACATTATCTTCTACTACGGCCAGTGCTCCATTCCTAAACCGTTCAGTGTCAAAGGGACGGAGTTGGATGAGCACTTCGGCTTCCCGGTTTACGATGCCGTCGAAGAGGTCAACAAACATTACAAGGCGCGGTTGTTCGCGATCTTGGCTGGCGGGTAGCGTTCCGGTTTCCCAAGGGTGAGCGTCACTCATGAGGTTCATGCGCGATCCTCATTGCATCATCGATGATCGCCTCTACCGCGCCGCCATCAATCCGATTGTTCTTTACCAGCGCCGCTGCCAAAGCCTCGACCGCGGGCCAGTGCTTCAGCAGCAGATCATAGGTAGGTTCGGCATAGTCTTTCGGGTCGTTCTTGAAGCCAGCGACCTTGGATAAGTCGTCGATTGCTTTTAAGATAAGCGCAAGGTCGCCATCAGTGTCCTCGAGCTTTTCGTCCATGCCACCGTGGTTGATTGCAACCCTGAAGGCATCGTCCGCAGTCCGCTCGCCGCTCCAAATGGCCTGAGCAACGCCTCCAGCAAGGATGATGACTGTTTGATACGCGATCAAGTAGTCGTACTTATCCATCAATTGCCATACCAAGTGTAGTTCATGCCGCGACGCCGGTCTTGTCCTTCCGCGCCGGGCTCGCAGCGCAAGCACGATGGTTCGCTCTAAGTCAGTCGTTGTGACGATAGCGATTAGGCCGGAACGGAATGTCGTCGATGTACGGTCGAACAATCCGCTTGGTCTTGAACAGGTTACACCATGCATAGACAGAAAGCGCGAACAAGACAGACGCGAAGGATATTCAGGACAGCATGATCCACATCATCTGTTTTTCCTCTCGATGCAGGCGGCCGGATCACATCGGCGTGGGATGACAGACAAGGAAATCTTCCGGGTGCTTTACCGCCGCGCCCCAACGCGATTGACGCCACCATTCATGTTGCCACCGGCGTTATGACGAACAGCAGCGCGCGCGACCGGACGCGGCCTGAGTACGACGCCTGCCCGGGCAACGCAGCCACCGGGATATCCAACGTAGGTGCAGTACACGACCGCGTTGGCGGGCGCGGGATTGAGGGTGACTCCAGCAAGCCCCAGCAGGGCGCTGGCAGCGATCCCAGCAACAGTCGCTGACTTGATCGAAAGAGGCTTCTTCGAATGCATGGCGGACTCCTCTTCGCACTTGCAACATTGAACGGGGAATGGAGCCGCCTCGGTGCGGCTGAACATAGCTTGATCGCAAAGGGATCGCTGACATTGACCTAGATCAACGAGTGCCCCCTACCGCCCAGGCCCTGCCGGATGCCTTCTTTGAGCGGCTCGATCAGTTCGCGCGCTGAGAACGGCTTAGTGAGAAACGCAATGCACCCAGAGGCTACTGCAGCCTCGCGGACCTGAGGGTTCAAATTGCCCGTGATGTAGATGACCGGCACGGAGACACCTGCGGCTTTCAGGTCCTCTCTTAGCTCGATGCCTGACCCGTCGGGCAGGTTGATGTCGAGGATGATGCAAGCCGCCTTCTCAATGTTTGAGTGGCCTTTGAACGCCTGCGCGGATGAAAACACGATGGGCTCGTAGGCGTGCCGCCGCAGGAGGCGCTGCACTGCCCTCAGCATTCCAGGGTCGTCATCGACCACCAACACGACTTTGTTATCCAGCATCCGGGACCTATCCCCACACGCCTGGGGGCATTAAGCGCTAGGCCCGATCCGCTAATATAGACCTTGATCCAGATCAAGCCAGCCGCCGGACGGGGAAGGCTCCCACAAACTACCCTAATGCCGTCTGTCCGGCAGCCGACCCAAGGCCAATCCGCTGTCTATTTAAAACAAGGGGAAGCCTGATCCTAAACGACGCACCGCCGTGATCCCGGTTTTCTGCCCATATCCGCCCACTGTGCGCCTCGATAATTGTGCGCGCGATGGACAGCCCCATCCCCATGCCTTCCGCCTTGCTAGTGAAAAACGGCTCGAAGACCTGATCTATTTTGCCTTCTGGAATGCCCGGTCCGCGATCTGACACGGATAGCTCAGCAAAGTTTTCTACCTTCGAAGTCCGAATGCTGATGATGCGTTTTTCGGAGGGCTTATTGGTCATTGCGTCCATCGCATTGACGACCAAGTTAATAATGACCTGCTGCAGTTGAATATGGTCGCAGATGATCGGGAGCGCGATTGCTGCGAGAATACTTTTCAATTCAACTTGTCGTCCAGCAATCACCGGTGAAAGAAGGGTGACTGTTTCTCGCGCCACTTCATTGAGATCGGACACTTTCGGCTCGAATGGGGCCTTTTTCAGCAGGCTCCGCGTTCGCCGAATGACCTCGGTAGCACGTCGATCATCATCCAAAATATCCTTCACGATCTCCCTGAGTTCACCAATGTCGGGCGTTGGGGATTTCAACATCTCGTCGGCGGCTTCGGCGTTGGTCAGGATGGCACCAAGCGGCTGGTTTATTTCATGGGCAATTGAGGCGGTCAGTTCGCCAGCCGTGGCGAACCGGCTGACGGTAGCAAGTTCTCTCGTGCGTTGCGCCGACTGCACTTCGGCTAGACGACGCTGACGATGCGCATTCAACAGAGCTGTGATAAGCCCAGCTTGCGCGAGAATAACGGCGATGATCATCCCGATTTGCCACGAATAACGCTCCCACACCCTCGGCTGGCGGAAGTGGATGGTGCTGCCGGGTGGTAGATTGCTCTCGCCAATTCCCCAACGCTCCATTTGCCGCCAGTCGAATTTGGGGGTTGCGAACCCGGTAGAGGGAGTTTTGATATCGCCTGCCTTCTCGCCGTTGAAGATGCGGATGGCGACGGCAGCCGTAATCTGGCTTAGCTCCATCACGGAGTGCATGGGGCCGCCGACGATTGCCTCTCCGAAGAACGAACCATCGTACGAAAAAATCGGCGCATTCGCCGAAGCAGATAGCTTGTTCAGTGCCGCATTAGCCTCGTGAGCAACACCGGCTGCATCGACATTCATCAGATGCCAGAACACCGCGCTGTGTGGCGGAAGGCTTGCTGCATCTTTCAGAATTTGTTCAAACGACCGCTCATTGTACCATCTTAACTCGACCCGCCCGGAAAATGGCGCGAGTTCCCGGCGCATTTCTTTCTCCCAGAACACCTCATTCGGAGACGTTCCGTTTACCACCGCAATGGTTTTTGTGAGGGGAAAGATGCGCAAGATGTTGTCAAACGCTGCGGGAAAATCGTGTGCGACAGCCACCACCGTATCATAGGCCGTCAGCTTTTCCTTTTCGACCCGGCGCTGTTCTACCGCCGTAAAGATCATTGGCGTCACTGGAAATAGCTGCTGCCGATTATGCTGGACGAAGACAGCGGCGGGCGCGCCGATGGCCACAATGAGGTCTACCGGACGGCGGAAGTAGAGGGAGCGCAGGTACTCTACAAATGAAGCTTCTGCGCTCGCATCAGCTTGCCGGGCATCGACCAGTGAGTGATCGAGAAAGTCCACCGGCATTTGCCATTGCTGGCTTATCTGGGAGCGAATGGCCTCAGCATAGTCGCTCCAAGGTTTGAAACGCGGACCAAACGAATGCAACATCAAAACGCGCTTGGGTCCGGGATCAGCCGCCTGACTTTGATCCAGGGAGGCGTGCAATAATGCTATGATCAGAGCAGCGGTGAATGTCCACGTGTAAAAACTTGGTCTTCGGAAGGCAGGCCAGAACCACATACTTTTCCCTAAGCCTTCAACCCTTTCGCTAGGAACGAAAGAGACCGCAACTGGCTTGTCTTTCTAAAGCAGAGCCTCGGCAGTGTCCCGTTGCTCATCCTCAAAATGCCCATCCGCGCGCATGATAGCGGGTTAAGCGCGATTTCCGATTTGACCATTTCATCTGTGAGCCATCTGATTGCGGCACCGTAGTTCTACGCACGCGCCCAGGTCAGGATATTGGAATTGCCCTCGTATGGAGATACCCGCAGCCCCATCGATATGCACTTTGTGCCACGAGGCGCTTATCTGGGTGGTTTTGTTCCATTTGGCGAAATGCCGGGGCAGTTTCATTGAGGCATCAGCGCGGATCGAGAACTAGTTTTGTACCTGGCGGAGCGGAAAGGTCGATTCTCGTGGCGATGCGCATCAACTTCGTATCCGTCAATTGGTTGAGATCAGAGCGACGCGGGCGCCCTGCTCGGCGATTTGATAAGCCCTCATGTAAGTGTCGATCATCTTGCCGATTTCGCCCGCTTCGCCGGGGGCGTCGGCCATCGCTTTCGTGACCCGCGCGGCAATCGAAATGTCACAGGTAGGTTCCGAGGAGAACGTCTGCTACACCTGTACGGTCGTTTGGTTGTCGCAATGCGAAGGTCACAACATAGTTGTCGTTCTGCACCAATCGCTAAGCGCAACGGTCTAATCGATATGCACTTTGTTGCCACACTGCGTCTTGGTTTCGTCGATCAAGCGTCTTGATACCTGCCGTGCAGCGGCGACGGCCTTGCAGCCCGGCGCGAGCCAGCAACATCATCGAAGCCAGTATCTTTTCGCGTCGAGCTTCCCAGCCAGCGGTCGGGGTGCGTGAGGATCACCATTGCTTCGACCGCCGCATTTCAAGAACGACCAGCTAACAAGTTGTCCCTCTCGCGCACCTCCAAACGGCTCGACGCGTCTGCCGCACGGTCGTTCGTGCCACGCACACGCCGTTAACCCGGGTCCGGCCTACGCCGCAGGCAGCCACTTTGCGTTACGCGAATTTCCCGTCATCAACCCGCTAGTGTGAGTTAGTGGCGATCAGAATGGTGCTCTCAATAGATAACACCACGCGTTCTCGATCATTGAGCACTTTATCTGCATCAATGATGGCTGGGAATACCGGCTTCGTCAGGCTTGTCCGTTCCGGGTGATTCGCGTTCGGTTCGGCCAAACCCCGGCGACTTCCGGTCTACCCCAGGTGAACGGACATTCTCAGGATAGGCGGGCATGTCTCAAAGGTGCCAAAGCTGACATGGAAATGCGCATCGAAAATGAAAGAGGCACCAACTGAGGCGGCGGCCTTAGCTAGGATTGATAACCATCGCTAGTCAGCTTGACCCCCAGCGGCTTGCTCTTGCGGTGAATCTCCCAACTCCAGCGCTGGGGATACTTTTCGCCCCGTCTGGACGTGAAGACATATTACCTACTCCGCAAGGCGCGTTCGAGTTGCTCTCTCAACCACGCGTTCTCTCGCTTTAGGGATTCGATAGTGCGGTTAAGGGCCAGCACGTCCGTCGGCTCGGTGGACTCCGGCAACGGCCCCGGTGGCGCAATCTTCTCCTGATAAATCAGCATGAGGGGGCAACCCTCCGATATAAGTCCGCTTCGGAATTAAAAGAACAAACTAACAAACTAAAACGGGCCAACCTGGGGCTACCTATAGCATCATCATCGCGAGCGGAAGGATACCACCAATAAGGTGGTCGAAGAGTAGATCAAGGGAAGAAATGGGTTCGGCTCGTTCATACAGGGGCAATTCAGTAATTGTTTATTTGTTTCGCCCGTTTACCTACTCGTTGACCTCGCGGAGCTTGCGTTCCGGCTCCAGGATTTTCTCTTCGGCTTGTCTTACAAACTCCGCGCTGGTCGTCCGGCTCATTATTTGCCGGTACTTCATGATCTGCATTTCGAGCTCCCCACGCTCGTTCTTTGAACGCATAGCATTGGTTCCCAGCGACCCTTTTTTTAATGGGACGATGGAACGCACGTTTCCACAGCTCACATCAAACGACGGACCTTGCAGCCGGAAATGTCGGCTCGTGGCACAAAACGTCAATTTGCGCAGTGTAAGGCCACGTCCGGAGTTGGGGGTCGACCTCCCGGTTGAACGCCCGTGCCGGGCGTGCCGGGCGGTGGAAAATAGGCTATTCTACCCCTCGGCGGAGCTTTCCAAGACGGGAAGGGATGCACCATGCGGCAGTGTCTTGTGTTGCTGGTGGCTGCCGGTGCGGCAGTCTGTTCGGTCGCGGCGGAGGCGCAGTCCTATCCTGCGCGCTCCATCACCATGGTGGTACCCTACGCGGCCGGTGGCGTATTCGATACCATCGCCCGTATCATCGGGGCGCGGATGGGCGAACTACTCGGCCAATCGGTAGTCGTGGAGAACGTGACTGGCGCAGGGGGCATCATCGGCGTCCAACGCGTGATCCATGCCAAGCCGGACGGCTATACAGTACTGCTCGGGACCGTTGGCACCCACGCCTATAACCAATCGATATATCGGAAACACCGCTATGATGCGGTGAGTGACTTTACCCCCGTCACTCTCTTTTCTGACCAGCCGATGGTACTTGAAGGCCGCAAGGACCTGCCTGCAAACAACCTCACAGAGTTTATCGCACTGCTTAAACAGAACGGCACGAAGATGCAGTACGGCTCGGCAGGCGTCGGATCGACCACGCATCTTGCTTGCGCGCTGCTCAACGCGAGGATCGGCGTCGAGGTAACTCACGTTCCTTATCGGGGTGGCGGCCCTGTCGCCAACGACCTGATCGGCGGCCGGATCGATTACATGTGCGGCAACATGGGTAGTTCTGTGCTTCGTGTGGCCGCGAAGCAATCGAAGCCCCTCGCGCTGTTGTCACGCGAGCGCACGCCGCTGATGCCCGAGCTTGCGACGGCGCAGGAGCAGGGTATCGATGACTACGATGTCGTGACTTGGACTGCTTTCTTCCTGCCAAAGGGCGCGCCGAAGGACATTGTGGTCAAGCTCAACGAGGCAACCAGTGCGGCAATGGATACGCCAGCGATCAGGGCACGATTTAACGACATCGGCGTGGTCGGCGTTGCACCCCAGCGGCGCGGGCCGGAATACCTCGCCAAATATGTGGTTGAGGAGATCGCACGCTGGGAACGCCCAATCAAGGATGCCGGTTTGCAGGCGGACTGATCCTCGTCACTGGGGTTCCCGTAACCCACGCGGTATGTCAGATTTGGGTCATTCGCGTCGGTTTGGCCGACTACGCCAACTTCCGATCTACTCGGAGAATTGCGGAAGTCCGACTTCCGCTTTACACGGAAAGCGGACTCCACCCGGACATCACGCCATATTTGAAAGGTACCAATAGACGACATCGCCGAGGTGGCGACGAGAGTTAGCTAATCACTGAGCTTGACCGAGGCGCATATCGATTTCCGCTCGTAGCAAGTTGAAATCGATGGGCTTGGTCAGCAAACCGGTCGCGCCGCCTTCCATCGCCTTCCGTCTGGTCTCGGGATCGCCATAGGCAGTGATCATGATGATGGGGACGTCGGGTCGCATCTCTCTGACTTTTGGTAGCATTTCAAGTCCGGTCATGCCGGGCATATTGATGTCCGAAAGAATCAATACCAGGGTCTGCTCGATTGAGCCTGCAATCCGCGCCAGAGCATCCGCCGCCGAAACGGCGAAGTCCATGACGAAACGTTGCGCCCTCAGATCGCGTCGGAATTGCTGGCGGAACAACGCCTCGACGTCGGGCTCGTCGTCGACCACAAGAACCAAAATGCTCACGCCTCACCGCGATCCCTGCCAGAAACATTGCTCTTTCTTGGCAGGACGATGATGAACTCTGTGAACTGCCCAGGCTCGGTCGCGACGTCAATTCTGCCGCCGTGTTGCTTCACGATGATGTCGTGCGTCATCGAGAGACCAAGGCCGGTTCCTTCACCGGCTGGTTTGGTCGTGAAGAACGGATTGAACATCTTTTCTTGCACTTCGACCGGGATGCCGGTTCCATTGTCGCGAATGCGAATTTCGACGGTATCCCCGAGGTTTCGGGTGGCCGCAGTGACGGCAGGCGCGAAACCAGCTTCGCCGTTCTCGGTCTTGCGTTTGGTCACGGAGTAGAACCCGTTTGAGATCAGATTGAGGAACGCGCGAGTGATCTCCTGCGGAAACAGCTCGATCAAACCGACCGACTCGTCGAGTCCCGTTGCAGCGTGACGTTGAACTGCGGTTTTTCAGCGCGCGCCCCGTGATAGGCGAGGTTGAGGCTCTCATCTAGCAGAGCATTGATGTCCGCAGGCCGCCGTTCGCCGGAACCTTCGCGCGAGTGCAGCAGCATGTTCTTGACAATGGAGTCGGCACGCTTGCCGTGCGTCACGACCTTTTCAAGGTTGTCCTTCAGCAAGCCGGTCAATTCATCGACTTCTTCGCGCATCTTTTCACCAATTGCGGCAGACTTCAGCAGGTCTTTCAATTCGACGGTCAGCTCCGCCGAAAGTGCCGAGAAGTTATTGACAAAATTAAGCGGATTCTTGATCTCGTGCGCGATACCAGCAGTGAGCTGACCGAGCGAAGCCAGCTTCTCGGTTTGCACTAGACGATCCTGCGCGGCGCGGAGGTCATGGAGCGAAGCAGCCAACTCACGAGTGCGGGCTTCGACACTTTCGAACAAGCGAACGTTTTCTATCGCGATGGCAGCCTGGTCGGCAAAAGTAGTAGCTAAATCGATCTGCTTTTCGGTAAACGGCCGCACCTCGGAGCGCGTCATAATGATGACACCAATGGCCTTGCCCTCACGCAGCATTGGCACGCCGATGATGGTACGGAAATCCCCCAGTTTTTGCGCTTCGTTGAAAGTGTAATCGGGATCGGCCTGGACGTCAGGGATGTGAACGACAGCCCCCTCCAGCAGCGCGCGCGCCGTCGCCGAGCCGCGATCCGGTATAACCGGAACGTTTCTAACGTAATCCATGAACTCGTCAGAAAACCCGTAAAATTCACCCCGAAACAGAACTCCATCCTTTTGCCGTGTAATAGTAGCCTTCTCGGCATCACAAAGTTTGGCCGCAGACTCCACCAATGTTTGCAGCACCGTCTGCAAATCAAAGGTCGAGCGGCTGATGACTTTAAGCACATCGGCGGTTGCGGTCTGCTGTTGTAGCGATTCACCAAGGTCGTGGGTACGCTGGCGCAGTTCGTTGAGCAGCCGTGTATTCTCGATTGCTATCGCAGCCTGATCCGCGAAAGTCTTCAGCAGATCGATGTGCCTGTCGTCGAACGGGCTCACCTCTGTTCTGCGGACTAGGATCGTGCCGAGCGCGCGACCCTCGCGGAGTAGCGGAACGGCAAGGACGGTTCGATGGCCAAATCTGATGGCGAGCTGCCTCCCACCGGGGAAATCATCTCCCACGGCCAACGCATCAGCGATATGAATTGGTTTTCCGTCGCAGATAGAACGACCCATGATGGTGGTCCGGTCGAGTGGTACCCTCTCAGCGGCACCTAGGCCGATCAGGTTGCCGAAACTAGCCGCCTCGCGCATCGCGTCTTCGTGGACGACAATAATACTCACGAACTGAGCTTCGCAGATGCGGGCGGCGCGCTCGGCGACCGTATCGAACACGGGCTGGACATCGTCGGGTGAACTCGAAATCACGCGCAGGATGTCACTGATCGCCGTCTGCTGCTGAAGCGACTCCGCGAGTTCGCGCGTGCGAGCCTGCACCTCTTCGAACAGGCGGGCATTGTCGATGGCGATCAGAGCTTGGTCCGCAAACGTCCGGACAAGTTCGATCTCGCGCTCCGTGAAAGCGCCGGGCTCCGGTCTCACAAGCGCAAATACACCCTCGACCCGGCCTTGCCTAACCAGTGGCACACCGAGCCCTGACCGAAACTGTCCGATCTTGGGAGCCTCGACGAATGTGTACTCGGGATCGGCCAGCACGTCCGGCAAGTGAACAAGTTCGCCGGTGAGGAACGCCCGCCCTACGAAACTTCCTCTATCTGGTCCAATCGGATGAGTCCGCAAGAACTCGCTAAACCTTTCTGACATCCCGATATGAGCCTGCGCTCGCAGAACGTCACCATCCCGAAGCCAGATATTGGTCATGGTCGCGTTACATAGTTTGCCTGCCGACTCGACCAACGTGTCGAGCACCGTTTGCAGGTCGAACGCGGAGCGGCTGATCACCTTGAGTACGTCAGCGGTTGCGGTCTGCTGTTGCAGCGATTCACTCAGGTCATCGGTGCGTTGGCGCAGCTCATTGAGAAGGCGCGCATTCTCAATAGCGATCACGGCCTGGGCACCGAAATTCCGCACTAGCGCAATCTGCTTGTCTGTGAACGGCCGGACTTCCTGCCGGTAAATGCCGATGGTCCCAACCAGTTCGTTCTCCTTGAGCATGGGCACCTGCAAGAGCGTCCGGGCGCCCCCGCCTTCCGCGACGCCGACCATCCCCGGGAAGCCGTCAATGTACGACTGGTCCAACAGGACAGGTCCTCGACCTGCACCGGTTGTTTCGTCATCGCAACACGACCGAGGGGGACCTTCGGGTCGGCACGAATTGTGTTTTTCTTCAGAAACTCACCATAGGCGGGCGGTATGTTCCACTTGCCGACGGCGCGAAACTGATTGTCTTCGTATAAGAACAGCATGGCAAACTTCGCTTCACAGAGGCGCCCGGCGTTCTCCAGCATGGTCTGGAACACCGGTTCCAGTTCGCCAGGAGACGCGCTGATCACCTTGAGCACGTCTGCGGTTGCGGTTTGCTGCTGCAGCGATTCCGTAAGGTCGCGCGTCCGTGCCTGCACCTCGTCGAACAGGCGAACGTTCTCGATTGCAATCACCGCCTGGTCCGCGAAGGTCTGCAGCAGTTCGACGTGGTGGGGCACAAACGATCCGGTCTTGAGCCGCGTGACGCTGATGATCCCAATCGGGACACCGTCGTTGATCAGGGGCACCAACAGCATGCTGCGGAAACCTCGCAGCCTCGCGATCTCCCTGATCTGCGCATGCGAGATGTCTTCAGTGTCTGTGATCGGAATTGGCCTGCCATGCTGGGCCAATCGGAATGCCTCGAAATCGGCCACCGGGCGGGGAAACGATGCTTTGAGCACATCGTCAGCGGCTGGATTGGTTGGCGTGAATGCTGCGAGGTGAGCGGTGCCATCGACAAAGCGGAACACGGCGGTGGAGAACCCCCCGAGCAGCCGGTTGGCGCTGCTTGCGATCGCATCGAACACCGGTTGCAATTCTGATGGCGAGGAGGAGATGACCCTCAGGATGTCGGCGGTGGCCGTCTGCCGTTCCAGAGCTTGCTGCGTTTCGTTGAACAGCCGCGCATTCTGGATAGCGATCACGGCTTGATCGGCGAATGTCTGGATGAGCGCAAGCTGCCTTTC
>NZ_JAFCLS010000047.1 GCF_018131075.1 Bradyrhizobium sp. JYMT SZCCT0428
TGCACACGAGCATACAGGGCAGCGGAGAACACCCGGCCTTCCCTGCGCAATGGCTTTACGGCTTATGCCGTGATCTCCCCGGAGACGAGTTCTGGGTTGACTCCGTCGCTGTCGTTTCCGCTCGCGCTTCTTCGACAGCTTGACGCCGGCAACGGGCGCCAGGACCACACGGTTTTGCCGTACGCCTGTATACGCCGTCGTCAGGCGCAACAAACGTCCACCGCATCCCGCCGCGCGTTCGTGACGTGCGCACGCCCCTCTTGTCGGGCGGGACGCGACGATTCAAACCGCTGATTTGCCCGACGAGGAAAGTGGAATTTTGCCCGTCGGGTTAATTTGTCGCAGTCAGCCGTTGTCATTGCGAGGAGCGCTTGCGACGAAGCAATCCATGTCTCGGCATGTGGCGCGATGGATTGCTTCGCTGCGCTCGCAATGACGTGGATAGGCCGGCGTCCAATCGAGAGCCCCACCCTACTCCGCCGCCGACTCCCGCGGCGCTTCGCGCGGCATGATGATCTGGATTTTCGTGCCAGCACCGGGTTTGGTTTCCAGATGAATCCGGCCGCCCAGACGATTGGTCACGATGTTGTGGACGATGTGCAACCCGAGGCCGGTGTTGCCCTGGTCGCGCCGGGTGGTGAAAAACGGGTCGAACACCTGGCGCTTGACCTCCGGGCTCATGCCGCAGCCGTCGTCTGAAAACTGCACCTCAACATTGCCCTTGCCCGATGCCTGCGCCGCAATATGGACCGATCCACCGCCGCCGTCCGGAAAGGCGTGCGCCGCGGAATTGAGAACCAGATTGGTGAGCACCTGGCCGTAAGGTCCGGGATAGCTGTTCATGGCAAGATCGGGTTCGCATTCGACGGCGACCGTCAGATTTTGACCTCGCAGCCCGTACCGCAATCCCCTGACGACCTGCTCGGTCACCTCGCCGAGATCGAAGCGCCTGCGATCCGAAACGTTGCGATCGGCGGCAACCTGCTTGAACGACTGGATCAGCTCGACCGCGTTGCCGAGATTGAACATGATCTGCGACGCCGCCTCGCGGCTGGCCGCAATGAATTCCGAGAGCGTCGAGCGGCGCACGTCGCCCTTGGCGACATCGGCTTCAACTCGTTTGGTCTTGTTGATCAATGCCGAGGCCACGGTGAGGCTGGTGCCGACGGGGGTGTTGATCTCGTGCGCGACGCCCGCCACCAGCCGTCCCAGCGCGGCCAGTTTCTCGGTCTGTACCAGACTGCCCTGCGCGGCGCGGAGATCGTCAAGCGATTGCGACAGCTGCCGGCTGCGTTCCTGCAACTCGGTGAACAGCCGCGTGTTCTCGATGGCGATGACCGCCTGCCCGGCAAAGGTCTTCAGGAGCTCGACCTGCGCCTTCGGAAACAATTGCGGCTCCAGCCGCATCACCGCGATGGCGCCGATCGCGACCTCGTCGCGCAGCATCGGAACGATCAGGATGCTGCGATAGCCCGACGTCTTCTGCAGTTCGCTGTAGCCGCCCGAGACCAGCACATCCGGCTCATGCACGACGCGCCGCTCGCGGATCGCCACCGAGATCAGATTCTTGCTGGTGAGCGGCGCCGGATAGGCTTTGCGCACCGCCGCCACCGATGCCGCGGAAAACTGATCGTGCGCGACGAGATGGACGTGGTCCCCGTCCCGGCGATAGACGGCGCTCAGCACGCTCTGGCAGAGCCGCGCTGCGTTCCTGACGATCCGGTCGAACACCGGCGCAAGATCGGTGGGCGCGTCGGCAATAAGGCTCAGGACCTCGGATGTCGCGGCCTGGCGCTCTCTGGCTTGCTGAAGTTCGAGGGCAAGTTGTTCGACTTCGGTTTGCGCCGGATTTTCGGCGTCCGTTTTCGCTGACCTTAAGACGCGCGCTGCCCTTGGCGCAGTGCTGCGCTTTCGCGGCTTCGCCGTACGGTTTTGCGGCTTTTTCGATCCGCCGCCTGCTCCGGAACGTGGTGTCATTGCCTGCCCCGAGCCTTACGATAAGCCATCGGATCGGCTTAGGCTAGTAACGGGAAATGGGGGATGGCGGCTGCGCCGGATGAGAACCTCACCGCGACATGGCTGGACTTGCCGCTGCATTGCCTTGCCGCGAATGATCCGACGCAGAACGAAATCAAGCGAACTTGTACAGGTTTGCTTTGGCCGCTAGCTTCGGATCATGACGTGCTCCGTTCTTCTGGACCTCGACGGCACCTTGATCGATTCGTATCCCGGCATATTGGCAAGCTGCCTTGCGGCGCTGCGCGCCCTTGGACATGAACCCGATGAAACCCTCGAAATAAAACGCATCATCGGGGCCCCGCTCGAAGAGATCATGCAAATCCTGCTGCAGTCATATGGAGACGGCCGGGTCGGTGAAGCAGTCACGGCCTATCGTCAGCACTACGGTGAAAGCGGGTTTCTAGGCAGCGTGCCTTATCCGGGAATTGGCAACTCCCTTGCAGAGATGAAGCGATGCGGATTGCAGATCTATCTCGCGACCTCGAAGCGGGAGATTTTCGCGCGCCGCATTCTGGAGCATCTGGGGTTTGCCAGATACTTCGATGGCATCCATGGCTCAGTGCCGAGCGGCGAGTTGGATCACAAACCCGAGCTGCTTGCCCATATCCTGTCCAGGCACGGTCTTTCGCCGTCTCACAGCCTGATGGTCGGCGATCGTCGACATGATATTTCCGGCGCCCACGCGGTCGGAATGCGCGGTCTCGGCGTGCTCTGGGGTTATGGCACAAGGGACGAACTTGAGACGGCCGGCGCAGATCAGCTGGTGGATGCCCCTGCCGATCTCGCCCGTACGGTCCTCTCGATGGTCAAGGGGACGCAATCCCCAGGCCAGGGCCGCTGTTGAAATGCGCTAGCCTTTGTTCGGCGACCAGCCATAAGCCTTGGCGCAGGCACCGCCCATCAGCATCGCGCGCTCGGTGTCGCTGAGGCGATCCGTCTTGAGGAACGGCGTGACGGCCTGCTCGTAATTGACGACCGCGAAGGCGCGGGTCCAGTCGGTGCCCCACAGGCAACGATCGAAACCCCAGGCGTCGAACACGCGGGCCAGCGGGTCCCAGATGTCAGGGAATGGATACGGCTCCTTGGACAGCGTGCAGGCGCCGCTGACCTTGATCACCACGTTCTTGCGTTTGGCGAGCGCCAGCACCTTGGGCAGTTCGGCCCAAGGGGACCAGGGCTGCGCGGGCGCCGGCGGCGTGCGCGGCTGCAATATGCCGAGATGGTCGAGGATGAAGCGCGTGTCGGGATGACGATCGACCAGCGCCGTGCCGGCGTCGAGATTGTCCCAGCACAGCAGATTGACCGGAAAATCATGTTGAATGGCCGCGCGTGCAATGCGGTCGAGGCCGGGGTGACCGGGCTCGCGCTTGTTCTCCCTGGTCAGCATGATCCGGATGCCGACCGCGCCCGGCGTCTTCTTCCACTCGGCGACGACGTCGGCGACATCAGGATCATCCGGATCGACGGGCTTGACGATGGCGAGCCGCTTGGGATGGGCGCGCGCCACTTCCACGGCATAGCTGGCGTCGTAGCGGTACATCGAAAAGGCGGAAATGAAGATCGCGCCGTCGACGCCGACCTTGTCCATCGCCGCCACCATCTCGTCGCCGGTGACGTGATCGGGCCAGTTCGGCACCGTGGCCCAGGGCCGCTTCGGTGTGTTCGCCTCATAGGCATGAACCTGGGAATCGATAATCGCCATCGGGGCAGTTCCTCCGTTTTGCGCGATTGTGGACATTGCATCAGGTGCGTGTCCAGAGCGCAAAGACGCGGGGAAGCCCTGCGCGTATCGCAGCCGGCGTCAGCGCTCCCGCGCTACCGCCTGCCAGCCGATGTCGCGGCGGCAAAAACCTTCCGGCCAGTTGATGCGATCGACGGCCGCATAGGCGCGCTGCTGCGCCTCGGTCACCGTCTTGCCCATGGCGCAGACGTTGAGCACGCGGCCGCCGCTGGCGAGAATTTTTCCGTCTTTCTCGATCGTCCCGGCGTGGAAGATTTCGACGCCCTCGACTTGTGCGGCGTCGTCGAGACCAGAGATCACCGAGCCCTTGCCGTAGCTGCCGGGATAACCCCTGGTCGCCATGATCACGGTCAGGGCCACATCGTCGAACCAGCGCAGGCTGAAATTCTTCAACTGGCCGTCGGCGCTGGCGATCAGCGCCGGCAACAGATCCGACATCATCCGCAGCATCAGCACCTGGGTTTCCGGATCGCCGAAGCGGGCGTTGTATTCGACGAGTTTCGGGCCATCCTTGGTCACCATCACGCCGGCAAACAGCACGCCCTTGTAGGGCGATCCCATCGCTTTGAGCGCGCGCAGCGTCGGATAGATCATCTCGTCCATGACGCGCGCGCACATCGCTTCCGTCATGACCGGCGCCGGGGAATAGGCGCCCATGCCGCCGGTGTTCGGCCCCTGGTCGCCGTCGAAGGCGCGCTTGTGGTCCTGCGCGGTCGCCAGCGGCAACGCATGCTCGCCGTCGCACAGCGCGAAGAACGAGGCCTCCTCGCCCACCATGAATTCCTCGACCACGACCTCGGCGCCCGCCTCGCCAAGACCGCCGCCAAACATCATGTCGACGGCATCAAGGGCTTCGGCCTCGCTCATCGCCACGACGACGCCCTTGCCGGCGGCAAGACCGTCGGCCTTGATCACGATCGGCGCGCCCTGCTTGCGGATATAGGCTTTTGCCTTTTCGGCTTCCGTGAAATGTTCATACGCCGCGGTCGGAATGTTGTTGTCGCGGCAGAGATTCTTGGTGAAGGTCTTTGAGCTCTCCAGCCGGCCCGCGGCCTGGGTGGGGCCGAACGCCTTGAAGCCGGCGGCGTTGAGATCGTCGACGATCCCGGCGGCGATCGGCGCATCGGGGCCGACCACCACGAAATCCACTTTATTGGCCTTGCAGAAATCGACCACCGCCGGATGGTCGGTGATGTCGATCGCGACGCATTCGGCATCCTTGGTGATGCCGGCATTGCCCGGCGCGCACCACAATTTGGTGAGCAGCGGGGACGCGGCGATCTTCCACGCCAGAGCGTGTTCGCGGCCGCCGGAACCGAGCAGGAGGATGTTCATGAGTTTGGCCAGATGTGGGAACCGATGGCCAGTCGGTCGCACGAATCTCCCGCCGTCTGCAAGGGGATATCAACCGATTTGCTGGGGCGTGGCCGGCACCGCCAGGCGCGCCCGATAACTGCGCAACAGTGCAATCGTCCAGCCCAGGAAATAGCCGGCACAGGCGCCTGACACCGCCTGCCCGGCCGCGGCCACCTCCCAGATGGCGCCCAGTTTCATCGCGGTCACGACAGCGACAGCGTATTGCAACATGAAGACCGTGAGGTTGCGAACCAGAGGAACCACGCTGCCGGGGCGCAGGATGCGGCCGGTTGCGCCGTCGATCGTCACCGACCGCGGCCCGGTGTAGAGCGCCAGAGCGGCGAGCACGGCAGCGCTTGCCATCCAGACCAGCAGCAGGCTGACCGATTTTCCGCTCAGCACCAGCCGGGAAACACCCATCAGAAAAAACACCGCAGGCACGATCAGCATCCGCGCCAGCGGCTGCGAGCGCGGCCGCAATGCCATGCATCCCTGCCATATCAGCAGTGCCAGCAGGGCGAAGACCCATGGCGGCGTGTGGGTGAGGATGGCAATGGCGGTCTGCATGTCAGGCTCCCTGGCCGCGAATTCATTCAGGTGGTTGTGCCGCGATGATTTCCTGCAGCATCGCGACATGGCGGGCGAAGGCGCCGCGGCCGGCCGCGGTCGCGGTCACCGTGGTCTGCGGCTTCTTGCCGACAAAGGCCTTGTCGACCGCGACATAGCCGGCCTTCGACAGCGTCTCGATATGGGCGCCGAGATTGCCGTCGGTGGCGCCGGTGAGCTTTTTCAGCCTGGCGAATTCGAGCCCGGTACCCGGCGGCAGCGCGTTCAGCGCGGCCATGATTCGCAGGCGCAGCGGCTGGTGGATGATGTCGTCGAGTCCGGCCATCGCTATTCCCGGCGCATCCAGAGACCGCCCAGCACGAGCCCGCCGCCGTTCACGATCGCCATCCATGGTTCGAACCAGTTGCCGGCCAGGAAATAGCCGATCAACGTCAGCGCGGAGATGCCGACGCCGATGACGACAAAGGCGAAGCCGACCCACAATCCGGCGATGGTGTAGAACAGCATGAAATAGATCGCCCAGAACACGCCGAGCTCACGCGGCCCGAAATGGGCGAGCATGCAGGTCGCGAGCCCGAAGGCGAAGAACAGCAGGAACGCCATCAGCGTCCGCAGGTCGAAGGTGCGCACGCCGGTCCGCGAATGGGTGAAGGCGCTGACCACGAACGAGCCCGCGAGACCGACCACATTGATTGCGATCCAGATGTAGCCGGCATGGCGCGGCCAGCCGAACGAGGCGGCATTGGCGATGAAGACCAGCGCGCCCCACATGATCATGAGCAGGCTCGCCAGATTGTAGATCCGCGACTGGCGGACGCGGTGCGCGATCTCCCTGATATCCGCGAGCGCCTCGGAAGCTTGCCGGCTGTCGATCATGTCGCCTTCCCCTCGATCGCGGTTACGACCCGGTTATGCCGCGCGTGGCCACGTCCTCGGCGATCGCAGATACCGCGCGGGGTACGCTGACGATGCCCATGTGATTGACGCCATCGATCAGCTTGACGTCAACCGCGGGGGCTATCGCATGCACAGAAGGTGCGTACTTGTCCGCGAACATCAGTTCGTCATCGGCGCCGGAGATGATCGTCATCGGCTTCCTGGCTGCCGCGAGATCGCGGCGGAAATCGCGGTCGCTGACCGCGAAATTGCGCATCAGGCGGTCGCTGTAGGTTCCGACCAGGTTCTTCTCGGAATTCGGCGGCACCGCGAACGCCAGCACCGGCAGCGCGTCGCAGCAGGTGATACCGATGCTGCGCAGCGCGAACAGACCAACGATGCGCGGAACATCGGCCTTGGCCCAGCCGCCGGAATTGGGCCGGCCGGTCGGGGCGTCGTGACCGAGATAGGGCGCGAGCAGCACCGTACGCTCGAACAGGTCCTGGATCGACGAGCCCGCGACGCGCAGCGCAAAACCGCCGCCGGAGGAATGGCCAACCAGCGTCAGCGGCTTGGCGGGCGCGGTCTTGCGGATAATGCCGACCAAATCGGCGAGGTCATCCTCGAGCTGGCCGACATAGCCGATGTCGCCGCGGGTGCCAGACGTGCCGTGGCCGCGAATATCAACGGCCCAGGTTTCGACGCCGCGGGCCGCCAGCGCCGAGGACAGCGCGTGGATAGTTCCGCCGCTCGACCCGGAGGAGCCGTGCACCACGATGGCGGCGCGACCGGTCGCCGGGCCATGAGCGGCATAGTAGCGGAAACCGAGCGCGGTGCCGTCTCGTGCCTGAAACCGCTCGACCGCGGGCAAGGTGCTGAGATCTACCGTGCCGCGGGCAGCCGAGATCGATGGCAGCTCCGGGGGGTGCGTCAATGGCGTGGCGACCAGCCCCGTGATCAGCAAAGCGATCGCGCCAACGGCGCTGAGCGCCCATTTCAAGGTGCTGAAGCTGCCGCGTACCAACTGCCTGAACATGGTCGTTCCTCATCAATCCGTTTCACCTTAGATAACTCTATACTATAGAGTGATCTGCAACGCAAGCTAGATTGGCGGGGATGGCCGAAATCCCTACCTTGCGTGGAAGCTCCAAAAGCCTGATTCGATTGGATGAGATGCCCGCGACCGAACCCCTGCTCAACGCGCCCGAATACACCGTCTCGGAACTGTCCTCGTCGCTGAAGCGGACGGTGGAGGACGCCTATGGCCATGTCCGGGTCCGCGGCGAAATCTCGGGCTTTCGCGGGCCGCATTCCTCCGGGCACTGCTATTTCGCGCTCAAGGACGAGAGCGCCAAGATCGAGGCCGTGATCTGGAAGGGCGTGCATTCCCGAATGCGGTTCAAGCCGCAGGAGGGGCTCGAGATCATCGCGACCGGCAAGCTCACCACCTATCCGGGCTCGTCGAAATACCAGATCGTCATCGAAGCCATCGAGCCTGCCGGCATCGGCGCGCTGATGGCGCTGGTGGAAGAGCGCAAGAAGAAGCTCGGCGCCGAGGGCCTGTTCGACGAGGCGCGCAAGCAATTGCTGCCGTGGCTGCCGGAAGTGATCGGCATCGTGACGTCACCGACCGGCGCGGTGATTCGCGACATCCTGCACCGCCTCGAAGACCGCTTTCCGCGCCGCGTGCTGGTGTGGCCGGTGAAGGTCCAGGGCGAAGGTTCGGCCGAGCAGGTTGCCGCCGCGATCCGCGGTTTCAATGCGCTGCCCGAGGGTGGCAAAATTCCGCGGCCGGATCTGCTGATCGTCGCGCGCGGCGGTGGCTCATTGGAGGACCTGTGGTCGTTCAACGAGGAGATCGTGGTTCGCGCCGCGGCCGAAAGCATGATCCCGCTGATCTCGGCGGTCGGCCACGAGACCGACATCACGCTGATCGATTTCGCCGCCGACAAGCGTGCGCCGACGCCGACAGCGGCCGCCGAAATGGCCGTCCCGGTGCGTAGCGAATTGCTGGTCGAGGTCGCCGGCCTCGCGCGCCGCACGATGGTATGCTGGCTGCGCGGCCAGGAAAGCCGCCGCAATGAATTGCGCGCCGCGGCCCGCGCCCTGCCCGCGGCCAGCGAATTATTGGCGATCCCGCGGCAGCGGCTGGACAGCGCGGGTGCATCTCTGCCCCGCGGCTTGAAAGCCAACACCAACGCGCATCACCGCCGCTTCTCGCAGCTCAGCGCTGGCCTGACATTGAAGGTGCTGCGCGGACAGGTCACTCACGCCAGGCAGCGCCTCATCGTCTCCGGCGAGCGCATCACGCTTTCCGCACGGGCATTGTTGCGCAGCCGGCGCGATCGCTTTGCCGGGCTTGAAGTCAGGCTGAAAGCCTCGAAACTTTCCAACGCGCAAGCGCAGCGCAACGCGATCGCGCGCGACCGCGAACGCACGCAACGCCTTGCCGAGCGCGCGCGCCGCGCGCTCAAGACCGCATTGCAGCGGCTCGACGCCCGCATCAATCATGGCGGCCAATTGCTGTCGGCGCTGTCCTATCGCGGCGTGCTCGCGCGCGGCTTTGCCCTGGTGCGCGACGAACACGGCCACGCCATGCATGCCGCCGCCTCGATCGGGCCGGGCGCGCCCCTGTCGATCGAGTTCGCCGACGGCCGCGTCGCGGCAACGGCGGATGCGGACCGGCCGGCGGCGACGTCGGCGCCGACGAGCCAGCCGACACTTGCCCGGCGGGAAACCAAGACACTTGCGCCCAGGCGCGTGGTCAAGCCGGTCGATCAGGGCAGTTTGTTTTAGGCGAGAATCTCTTCGTCATGCCCGGGCTTGACCCGGGCATCCATCAATCTTCGCAAAAAGCTTTTCCAAGGAGATGGATTGCCGGGTCAAGCCCGGCAATGACATTCTTGGGTTCACCGCGCCAGCCATTCGGCCACGCGCTTTTGCGAATCGATGCGCGCCTCAACGTCGGTGCCGATGTGGCCGCGTTCGGGCTGGCCGGCGTCGCCGCCGCCGAGCGCACGGAGCGGCAGGTTGGCGCGATCAAAATCGTGCGGCGCGCCGGGATAGATTTCGATCCGCGCCAGCGCGCTGCGGCCGCGGGCGCCCTCCACCATCTGGCGGCAGGCCGATGGCGAACTGACGTCGTCCTTGGCGCCGATCAAGAGCAGCGTCGGCATCCGCGCGCTCCAGCCGAGGCCGGCGGAAATGCGGCAATCCGGATAGAACGCGACCGCCGAGCGAAAATCCGGCCCGTCATGGCGCCAGGCTTGCGGACGCACCGCCCACAACAGGGCGCTGGCTCCGTTCGCCCATCCCATCAGGCTGACGCGATCCTGCGCCACCCAGTCCTGCTGCGCCAGCCATCGCCGCGTCGCCACGATATCGGCCACCCGCTCGCGGCGCGCCAGCACGCGGCGCTCCTTGTCGCGGCATTGCGGGCCGAGTTCGCGCGAGCCGTAGCTGTCCGGCAGCACGACCGCGTGTCCCGCCTTCAATAGCTGTTCGACCCAGTCGGTAACGCGGCAGCACCGGCTCGGAATGCCCGCTCAAGCCGCCGCAGCCATGCAGCGCGATCACGGTCGGAAACGGCCCGTCGCCATCAGGCTTATAGAGCTGGGCGTGCAAGTTGAGTTTTGGCGCGGGGATATCGACCTGTTTGGGGGCCGGCAATGGCGCGGCCGAAGCGGCGTTCGGCACGGCAGCGCAGGCCGCGGCAAACAGCGTCAGGAATAATAGCGTCGCTGGGCGCATCCGTGTTCGCCGGGTGGTTATGGCGCTTGCGGCAAAGCGTACCATAATCAGGAGGTTATCATGCGCGATCGGCGGAAATTCATCACAATCAAGTGGTTTCTTGCAGGTGGTTTCTTGCAGGTGGTTTTTTGCAGGTGGGTTTCGGGAGCGGACAGCCCAACCTATCTGTGATAGATCGGATTTGGAAAATACACTTTAGTCGGCCCAGTGAATTGGCCGACCTGTCGGAGAGTCTACGGTGCTGAATAAATTCGGTCCCTCGGGGCATGGCGAAGCGCAGGTGCAATATCTGGATGGCGATTTCCGCGTGGTCTCGCCGGGAACCTATGTGCGCTGCGCCATATCGGATGTGCGGATCCCGCTCGACGAGTTGAAATACTGGAGCGTCGATCTGCAGGAAGCCTATTCGGTGCCATCAGCCGTGCTGCAGCGGCATTTTCCCGGCGCGCTGAAGACGGAAGGTTGAGTTTTTGTCGTCCCGGCGAACGCCGGGACCCATAACCACCGTCGTCAATTGTTGAAGCGGGCTGGAGCTCCAGCCGGCATAGCCACGCAGAACTGTGGTTATGGGTCCCGGGTCAAGCCCGGGACGACGAAGTGCGGAATTTCTTCTCGCGGGCTTTGAAGAGTTGATCGGTCACCAACCTCTTCAGCTTCGCCCCATCCTCAAACTCCAGCGTCACCGCGAACGGTACAATCGCTTTCGCCCAATCCGGCAATCCGCCGCCGACTCTCAGCCGCGCCAGATCCTTTTCCGTCGTCACCAGCGTCAGCGCGTCGCGGCCGGGCTCGGCGATCAGGCCGTCGATCTCGGCCCTCGAGAACGCGTGGTGATCGGCGAAGGCGTGCTGCCGGACCACCTCAACGCCGCTTGCCGTCAGCGTGCCAAAAAATCTTGCGGGATCGCCGATGCCGGCGAAGGCCAGCACGCGCTTGCCGCGCAGCGAAGCCACCGAATCCTGGTTCGGCACAAGGCGCGCGCGCAGCACCGGTCTATCCTGCGCGGCGATATCGGCCGCTACGCCGTCCGCGGCCTTGCCACTGCCGACGATGATGAGCGCATCGGTGCGCGCCAGTTGCGGCTTTAGCGGCGCGCGCAAGGGGCCTGCGGGAAACACCTGTCCGTTGCCGAGGCCGCGGCCGGCGTCGATCACGATCAGCGAGGCGTCCTTGGCTACCGAGGGATTTTGGAAACCGTCGTCCATCAGGATCACGGACGCCGCCAGCGAACGCGCCAGCGGAACGCCGTCGGCGCGTTGCCGCGCGACCACCACCGGCAGCGTCGCCGCCAGCATCAGCGGTTCGTCGCCGACATCGGCGGCGGCATGCCGCTCCGGATCGACCCGCACCGGCCCGCGCAATTTTCCGCCATAGCCGCGGCTGAGCACGACGGGCGTTTCGCCGAGCTCGCGCAGCAGCTTCGCCAGCGCCAGCACCGTCGGCGTCTTGCCGGCGCCGCCGACGTGATAATTGCCGATACAAATGACGGGAACGCCGGCATCCAGCCCGCCGCGCTGCATCCGTCTCGCGGCAATGGCGCCGTAGAGCGCGGCGAGCGGTGTCAATAGACTGGATTTGAGGGAAGGCGGGCCGTGCCAGAAGCGCGGCTCACGCATTCGCGGCTCCCATTTCGAGCCGCAGCTGCAACAGGTACGGCTCCAGCGCGATCATCGTGCGATCCAGCGCGCCGCCAAGCTGTTCGACCACGCGCTCGGAGGCGGCAAGCGATACTTCGCGCGCCCTGGGATCGGCGAGCAGCTGACCGAGTTGCTTGACCAGGGCTTCCTGGGTGTCGGCTTTTCGCGCGCCGCCGGCCTGATCGAGCGCCTCGTAGACGTCGCCGAAATTGAAGACATGCGGCCCATGCACGATCGAGGCGCCGAGCTTGATCGCTTCGATCGGATTTTGCCCGCCATGCTCGACCAGCGATCCGCCCATGAACACGATCGGCGACAACCGGTAGAACAACCCGAGCTCGCCCATGGTATCGGCGACATAGATGTCGGTCGCAGCGACAGGCAATTCCTCGCGCGAACGCAACGACGCATGCAGGCCGGACGCCTCGACCATGCGCGCGATCGCCTCGCCGCGATCGGGATGCCGCGGCACGATCACGGTGAGCAGGTTCGGAAAGAATCCGGCGAGCGTCTTGTGCGCCTCCGCCAGCATCTCGTCCTCGCCGGGATGGGTGGAGGCGGCGATGACGACCGGACGGCCGCGCGTCATCGACATCAGCCGCTCCAGCTTGGCTTGATCCGCCGGTGGCGCGGGAACGTCGAGCTTGAGATTGCCTGTCGTCACGACGTTGGGACAGCCAAGCGTCGAAAACCTGTCGGCATCGGTTTCCGACTGCGCGAGGCACAGTTCGAACCGGCCGAGCAGCGCCGAGATGGTGCCGGAGACACGCCGCCAGCGCGGAAACGAGCGAGGCGACATGCGGCCGTTGATCAGCACCATCGGCACCCGCCGCGCCGCGCTCGACAGGATCAAATTCGGCCACAGATCGGACTCGATGAACAGCGCCAGCGAGGGACGCCAATGGTCGAGAAACCGCGCGACATAGCGCGGCGAGTCGTAGGGGACATATTGATGGATGACGTCGGGCGGAAACCGCTTGGCGACAACCGCCGCCGAGGTCACCGTGCCGGAGGTGAGGAGGATGCGCAGGTTCAGCGCCCGCAGCTGCTCGACCAGCGCTGCCGAGGCCAGCACCTCGCCGACGCTGGCGCCGTGAATCCACACCAGCGGCCCGACCGGGCGAACATCGGCGCTCACGCCGCGGCGCTCACTGACACGCGCCGGATCTTCCTTGCCGAGTTTCAGCCGCCGGTTGATGAACGCAGGCGCCAGCGGCACCATCGCGGACGACAGGCTCCGGTAGACGCGCAACGTCATCGGCAGCGGCAGCGAATTAACCAAGGGCGGCCTCCGGACGTCCGACAGCCGCATAGGCGCGGCGAGTCGCTTCGTTCAGATAAGTCTCTACCTGTTGGCGCAGCTTTTCCATGGTCTCTGCGTCGGCGTCCGGCGGCACGAAAACCGCATCGATGCCTACCACGGCACCCCTGCCGAATGGCAAATTGATGGTGGAGGAGTCCCAATTTTTCAAACGGATGAACCGGCTGGTCACCATCGCAAAGGGGAGAATCGGCCGTCCGGACTCCCGCGCCAGCATGATGAGGCCGAGTCCCACCACCCGCGCCCGCTTCGGCACGTCGGCGGTGGTCGCGACATTCCACCCCTGCTCCAGCGCCTGCACCATCTCGCGGAACGCGCCGACGCCTCCCTTGCGGTGAAACGCGCCGCCATGGTCGCCGGAACCTCTGATGGTTCCGATGCCGAGCCGTTCGGCCGCAATGGCGTTGAACTCGCCGTCGCGATGCCGCGAGATCAGGACCTTGGCGCGATAGCTCTCCTTGGTCTTGATGAACGGCGTGATGAAATGCTGGCCGTGCCAGAAGGCGAGGATCGCCGGCATCGCCGGCTCGACCTGGTCGTAGACGTCAGCCGGTTCGTAGCTGAACTTGTTGGTCAGCCAGACCAGCCGCAGATATTCGGCCGCAAGCACACCGAGCGCACGCTGAACCCAGCTGCTGCGCAGCAAATCGCGAAGGAATCGTTTCAACGGGCAGGCTTCGCGTCTTGCTTCGTATCCTGCCCCGGATCGAGCAGCCGGTGGAGGTGGACAACAAAATAGCGCATATGGGCGTTGTCCACGGTCTGCTGCGCCTTCGCCTTCCAGGCCGCATGGGCGGTGGCGTAATTGGGAAACACGCCGACGATCTCAACCTGATCGAGATCCTTGAACGTCGTGTGTTCGAGATCGGTCAACTCGCCGCCGATGACGAGATGAAGCAGTTGCGGCGGGGCACTATCTGGCATGATGGTTGTTCCTAACGAGGTGCCCGGCAAGCAAGGTTGTTGAGGCGTATCGCGTGATGAGTGGCGTGACGAATCGTGGGGCAGATCCGGTGTGTTCAGGGCAGCGGACGGATTCGAAAATGCTCGACAATGCGTGCATGCCGATCAAGTCCCGCAGCCACCAGCACCCCGTGCGTCACCTCCCGGCGATTATACTCAATCGTGTCCCCCGAGAGCGCCGTCATCCTACCATCGGCTTCGTGCACGATCAAATTCGCCGCCGCAAGGTCCCAATCGCGGCTCTGGCCGCCCGCAAAAGCGGCGTCCAGGCTGCCGTCGGCGACCCGGCACAGCCGAAGCGCCAGTGAGCCGATTCGCGGAAACAGCGTGATCTCATCGGATGACGGGCTCAGCCGCTGCACCAGCGGCTTGGGGCCGGCCATGCGGGAAAAATCCAGATCCGTGCCTGCGGTCGCCAGCACGCGCTTGCCGTTGCGCGTGGCGCCCTGCCCGCGTACCGCGAAGAAGAATTCGTCGGTCGCCGGTGCGAACACCGCCGCCAGCACCGGCGTGGCATCGGCCACCAGCGCGATGCTCACGCACCAGTCCTCGCGGCCGGCCAGATAGGCGCGGGTGCCGTCGATGGGATCGACGATCCAGACCAGTTTCTTGCCGAGGCGCGTGTCGTCGTCGACGCTTTCTTCCGACAGCCAGCCATAATCCGGCGTTGCCGCGCGCAACCGGCTTTCGACGAGATCGTTGACGGCGATGTCGGCTTCCGACACCGGCGACGAGGCGCCCTTGGTCCAGTTCTTCAATTCAGTGCGAAACAACGACAGCGCCAGCGCCCCCGCCTCCCGCACCGTCTCCGTCAGCAGCGCGGCGTCGCGCGCCTTTGTCGTGCCCAGAGTATCAGCGTCCGCCAAGCGTCAAACCCTCGATGCGCACCGTCGGCGCATTGACGCCATAGCGGAATTCCAGATTGTTGGCTGCAGTCAGCGACTGGAAGATCGCCAGCAGGTGGCCCGCAATAGTCACTTCGCTGACGGGATAGGTGATCTCGCCGTTCTCTATCCAGAAGCCGGACGCGCCGCGGCTGTAATCGCCGGTGACGCCGTTGACGCCGGAGCCGATCAAATCGGTGACGTAAAAGCCCTGCTTGATATCGGAGATCAGTTCGGCCGGTGTCGGCTCGCCCGCCTCCATGTGCAGATTGTACGATCCCGGCGACGGCGACGACGATACGCCGCGATGCGCATGGCCGGTCGTGACCAGTCCGAGTTCGCGCGCGGTCGCGGTGTCCAGCAGCCACGAGGTCAGCACGCCCTCGTCGATGATCGCGAGCTTCTTCACCGTGACGCCCTCGGCATCGAAGGTCTGCGAACGCAATCCGCGCACCCGCAGCGGATCGTCGATGATGCGGATGTTTTTGGCGAACAGTTGCTCACCCATGCGGTCTTTCAGGAAACTGGTCTTGCGCGCGATCGAGGCGCCGTTGACGGCGCCGACGAGATGGCCGACGAGCGATCCCGAGACCCGCGGATCGAACACGACCGGCACCTTGCAGGTCTCGACCTTGCGCGGATTGGCGCGCGCCACCGTGCGTTCGCCCGCCTTGCGGCCGACGCTTTCGGGCGCGGCGAGATCGGAGGCATGCGGCGCCGACGTGTAGTCGTAGTCGCGCTCCATCCCGGTGCCTTCGCCCGATATCGCGGTCATCGAGATGCCCTGGCTCGATCGCAGATACGAGCCGTGGAACCCGGTCGAGGTCACCAGCACCATGCCGCCGATGCCGCTCGATGCCGACGCGCCGCCGGATCGCGTCACGCCCTTGACCGCAAGCGCCGCGGCTTCCGCTTCTACGGCGCGGCGTTCGAGTTCGGAAGTCGAGGGAACCGTGCGATCGAGCAGGTCGAGATCGGCGAACTCGCGTGCCAGGAGTGAAGGATCGGCGAGACCAACATATTTGTCGTCGGGTGCGACCTTCGCCATCGCGACCGCGCGCTCGGCCAGTTTCGAAATGCCATCGCCGCTGATGTCGTTGGTCGAGACCACGGCCTGGCGCTGTCCGACCAGCACGCGCAATCCGACATCGTCGCCTTCCGAGCGCTCGGATTCCTCGACGCGGCCATCGCGCACTTCGACGCCTTGGCTGACGCCGCGCACCGCGACCGCATCAGCCGCATCGGCGCCGGCGCGTTTGGCGGCCTCGACCAGCTGCTGCGCCAGTGTCGAGAGCGCCGACTGGTCGAACAGGTCGGAGGTCGCGGAAGATGAAGGCTTGGATGGTGAAGAGTTCACAAACAAAATCCCTGACATTGAAGCGAGTTGGGACGCAAATCAGCCGACCCATCAGATGTGCCTGATTCACGGGGATTTCAAGCATTTTGACGCCTCAAAAGCCAATCATTTTCGGCTTCAAAGCAAGGACTCGTCAATCATGCGTGCCAAGGTCTTGTCAATCATGCGAGCAGAAGCGGCGCCGGTGACCTCGGGTTAACCAGCCTTTTTAAGCCGAAACGGAAACCGCTCGGCTAAGGTCTCACACATCGACCGGGAACATAATTCCGGCGGGGAGACTAAAAAGCCGTGAGGCGTCAAACAGCAACAAGCGGGATCAATCCCGCCGGGTCGGGCCGCGCATTGCGGCTCGACCCTCTTTCCCTTCCGCTCCGCTTCGATGCGCAGGACACCCGCGCCGACGGCGGCGTGCGGCAGATCGAACTTCACCGCGAACGCGTCGTGCTGCGCCGTGCCGTCAAGGGCATGCAGATGGCCGTCAATGTTCGCGTCAGCGATTTCCTCGGCGTGGCTTTGCGCGGTCTCGACGACGCGCAGATGCTGGTGCTGGTGCATCGCGATCCCTCACTGAACATTCCGCTTGGCGTCAGTTCCGATGCCGAGGAAATCACTTCCGCCTGGCAGATGTGGAGCGATATCTTCGCGCTTCCGCAATTGCCGGAAGACAAGCGCCGCGATCCGGCCCAGCGCCGCCGCCGCCACAACGCGATCCGCGCCCGCCGCCCGAAATTTCTGGTGCGCCGCCGCGCCGGCGATTTGCTCAACCCGGCGAATATTCATCAGGGCGAGCGCGAGATCATCGCAAGGGATTGAGATTGTTTTCGTAGGGTGGGTTAGCCGAAGGCGTAACCCACCGCTGAACGGAAGATCAAGATGATGGGTTTCGCTTCGCTCTACCCATCCTACGCTTCAGCGTATCACCGCATCCACCAGCAGTCCCGCAAACAGCAGCAGCCCCGCATCGCGGTTGGATTTGAAGACGCGCAGGCACAGCGCGGGATCACTGATGTCGAGCCGCCGGATTTGCCAGACCAGATGGGCCGCAAACGCGACCAGCCCGATCCATGCCGGCCATCGCGCCCCGCCCAGCACCATCGCGACGCCGATCAGCACCACCGCCAGTGAATAGAACACGACCAGCGCCCGATGCGTCGCCGCGCCGAACAGACGCGCGGTCGATTTGACGCCGATCAGCGCGTCGTCCTCGGCGTCCTGATGCGCGTAGATGGTGTCGTAGCCGATCACCCAGGCGATCGAGCCGGCATAGAGCACGAGCGCGGTCAGATCGATGCGTCCGAGCGTGACCGCAAATCCCATCAAGGCGCCCCATGAGAAGGCGAGGCCGAGCACGACCTGCGGCCACCAGGTGATGCGCTTCATGAAGGGATAGACCGCGACGATGATCAGCGACGCGATGCCGGTCATAATCGCGAAGCGGTTGAACTGCAGCAACACGGCGAGCCCGATCAGCGCCTGCAGCACCAGCCACGCAAGTGCCTGCGGCACGCTCACCTGTCCGGCCGGAATCGGCCGCGACCGCGTCCGTTCGACCCTGGCATCGAGGTCGCGATCGGTGATGTCGTTCCAGGTGCACCCCGCCCCGCGCATCACGAAGGCGCCGATGAAGAACAGCACGATGACGAACAGCAACTGAGTGGTATCGCGCGCGATGCCGGCGGCCAGCGCCGCCGACCACCAGCACGGCATCAACAACAGCCAGGAGCCGATCGGCCGGTCGAAACGGGAGAGACGCAAATAAGGTCGCGACCAGGACGGCGCGCGCGTATCGACCCAGTTGCCGGTGGCGTCGGCAACGCGGGCCGTGACGTCGCTCATCGGAAGGCGGTCATCGCGTGAGAACGTTGCCGTTCAGCGTATCGAACGTGCTGCCGCCCTTGCGAACGGTCTGCGCCTCGGGCAGCGCCGCCGAAGAGCCGAGCGCTTCGCTCAGGCTCGGCGCGGCCGCGCGCTGCGCCTGGGCTCCCTGCTGCGCGACCGTGCAGACCTGCTTTTGCATTTTCTCGGTGTTCTTGTGGCCGTTCTTGAGCTGCTCGGCGATCTGCGGCGGAATTCCGCATTTCGCCGAATTGGTCTCGACATATTTGATCATCTTGACTTCGGCCGCACTGTAACTGCCGATCAGCTTGCAGGCCTCGTCCGGCGACGCCTTGCGATCGCTCGCGGCCTTGATCATCTTGCCGCGCTTCTCGGCCTCCTCGCGCAAGGGGACGAAGGCCTTCATGCAGGCATCCGCCGCGCCGCCGGCTTGTGGCGGCGGTCCACGGTCGAATGCCGAGCCCCCGCCCGCGCCCGCCACAGGGGCGGCTCCGGTTGCCGGGAATGGCGAACCACCCACCGACGCCGCGGGGGCTGCGCCGTTCACCGGCGGGAACGGCGATGCGTTGCTTGCGGGTGCAGCCTGTCCGGGCAGTGGCGCCGGAAATGCGCTCTGCGCAAAGGCCTGCCCCGCGTGAATGGTCACGACGGCAATCGTCAGGGGCACAATGAGACGGCGGATTATCAAAGGTGTTTCTCCGGCAAAGGTCCAGCAGGGCCCGGGCGACTTCCGATCGAAGCACAATTCCGACGCGGGCTTTTTACGATTCCTGCCGGCCCTTAACAACCCGTGGATTTAGGCGGCAGCGCGGCGCTGGGCCGCACCGAATCATTAAATTGTCCCCGGATTCTAACCCTTTAGGCTAAAACGGGCGAGAAACGGAACAATCACAGATGCCTGAACTCGATTTTCGTGCCCCCCGCCTGTTCGTCGATGCCGCCTTGAGCGCGGGCGAAAGGGTCGCGCTGGAGCGCAATCAGAGCAATTATCTCGGCAACGTGCTGCGGCTTTCCGCCGGCGAATCGATCCTGGTGTTCAACGGCCGCGACGGCGAATGGCAGGCGCAGATTTTCGGGCGAAAGCGGCCCGACAGCCTTGAGATCCTGATCCGGAACCGGCCACAGGATCGGCTCCCCGACATCGCCTACGTCTTTGCGCCGTTAAAGCATGCCCGGCTCGACTACATGGTGCAGAAGGCGGTCGAGATGGGCGCCTCAAAGCTGCAACCGGTGTTGACGCGTTTCACCCAGGTCTCGCGGGTCAATGGCGAGCGGATGCGCGCCAATGTCATCGAGGCCGCCGAGCAATGCGGCATCCTGAGTCTCGCCGATGTTGCCGAACCGATGCCACTCGATCGCTTTCTGAGCCAGCGCCAGCCGGAGCGCCTTTTGGTCTTCTGCGACGAGGCGGCGGAAACCACCTCGCCGCTGCAGGCGCTGCAAAACGGGTTAACGGCGGCCGGCGGCATCGACATCCTGATCGGTCCCGAAGGCGGATTTGCCGAGGAAGAGCGCGCGCTGCTGCTGCGCCAGCCGCGAACGCTGCGGCTTTCGCTCGGCCCCCGGATCCTGCGCGCGGACACCGCGGGCGTCGCGGCGCTGGCGCTGGTGCAGGCCGCGCTCGGCGACTGGGCCGGACCGGGACAGGAGCCAGGCCGTTAAGCCTCATTGAACCCCGCGTTAAGCGACGACACCAATCTCTGTCGAAACCCTGCCCGGGCCATGCTAAGGCCTCCGCCAACAAACGCTCGATACCTCTTGGAACCCGTTTTTCGGGATATTTGGACGCGAAATGACCGTAACCGCCGCCATCGATGGTGCCGCCGGGTCCGCCACATGGGCAGACGCGCTGCTTTTGTCGTTTGCGCAGGCCGGCTACGTCCAGGCGGAACCCGCGATCCTGCAGCCGGCCGAGCCATTCCTCGACCTCTCCGGCGAGGACATCCGCAAGAGCCTCTATCTGACATCAGACGCCAGCGGCGAGGAGCTTTGCCTGCGTCCCGATCTCACCATTCCGGTGGCGCGAGACTATCTGGCCTCGGGGCGTGCGGGCCAGCCCGCGGGCTTCAGCTATCTCGGGCCGGTGTTCCGCTATCGCGACGGCCAGCCGAGCCAGTTCCTGCAGGCCGGCATCGAATCCTTCGGCCGACAGGATCGCGCCGCGGCGGATGCGGAAATGCTGGCGCTGGCGCTGGAGGCGACTTCGGCATTCGGCCTGAGCGATGTCGAAATCCGTACCGGCGACGTCGCGCTGTTCACCGCGCTGATCGATGCGCTCGAGCTTTATCCGGTCTGGAAGCGGCGGCTGATCAAGGATTTCAACCGCAAGGTCAGCCTCACCCAGGACATCGAGCAGCTGACACTGGCGACCGCCCCCGGCCGCAACGAATATGAAGGCGTGCTGGCGGCCCTTGCCGGCTCCGACCGCAAGGCCGCGCTGGCGCTGGTCACCGACCTGATGTCGATCGCCGGCACCACCAATGTCGGCGGCCGCACCGTTGCCGAAATCGCCGACCGCTTTCTCGAACAATCGACGCTGAAGAGCGGCGCGCTGCCGCGCGACGCGCTCACGACCATCAAGCGCTTTCTGGCCATCGCGGGCGATCCCGATGACGCGGTGGCGCAACTGCGCGCCTTGGCTGAGGACACCAAACTCAATTTGACGGCGGCGATCGATCAGCTCGAAAGCCGCGTCGGCTTCATGGCCGCGCGCGGCATCGACACCAGCCTGACGCGCTTTTCGACCGCCTTCGGACGCGGCCTCGACTACTACACCGGCTTCGAATTCGAACTGCACGGCAAGGGTAACGGCATCGAGCCGCTGGTGGCGGGCGGGCGCTACGACGGGCTGATGACCCAGCTCGGCTCGGCGGCGCCGATCCCGGCGGTCGGCTTCTCGGTCTGGATCGAAGCCCTGACGCAACTCCGCAAACCGGTCGGGAACGCATCATGACCGCGCCATTCGTTCTCGCCGTTCCCTCCAAGGGCCGCCTGCAGGAAGAAGCCGAAGCGTTCTTCTCGCGCGCCGGCCTCAGCCTCGCCAAGCCGCGCGGGGCGCGCGATTATCGCGGCACCATCACCGGGCTCGACAATGTCGAGATCGCCTATCTCTCGGCGAGCGAGATTGCCTCGCAGCTCGCCCGCGGCATGGTGCATCTTGGCGTGACCGGCGAAGATCTCCTGCGCGAAAGCATCGTGGACGCCGACAAGCGCGTGCTGCTGATCGACAATCTCGGCTTCGGCAGCGCCAATGTCGTGGTCGCGGTACCGCAGGCCTGGATCGACGTCCGCACCATGGCCGATCTCGACGACGTCACGACGGGTTTCCGCGCGCAGCATAACCGGCGCATGCGGGTCGCGACCAAATACATCAACCTGACCCGAAACTTCTTTGCCACGCATGGCGTGGTCGACTACCGCATCGTCGAGAGCGCCGGCGCCACCGAAGGCGCGCCCGCGGTCGGCACCGCCGAGATGATCGTCGATATCACGACGACGGGGGCCACCCTGGTCGCCAACGGCCTCAAGGTGCTCGACGACGGCGTGATCCTGCGCAGCCAGGCCAACCTCGTCGCCTCAAAGGACGCCGACTGGTCGAGCGGGGCGCGCGAGACCGCGCGCGTCATCCTCGATCACATCGCAGCTCGCGCCCGCGCCAGCAAATATCGCGAAGTCCGCACCCGCTTTGCCGGCTGCAACGACAGGCTGCTGACCGAGGCGCATAACCGCTTCGGTGTCGTCGCGCCGTTCGGCGGCCCGACCTCGTCGGGCATGCTGACGCTGCACTGCCCGCCGTCGAAGCTTTACGCGCTCGGCAGCTTCCTGCGCGAACACGGCGCCGACACGGTTTCGGTGGCTGCCCTCGACTACGTGCTCGACCGGGAAAACCCGCTGTTCGCCAGGCTCGAGGCGTTCCTGCGACAATAAGGCGGCTGGGTTTTCAAAGCGGCTCCTGTTTTCGTTCATCGTAGCGACAGCTAGTGGCAAGTAACATATGCTGTTGGGAGCATGATCCGGAAAAGTGGACACCGGTTTTCCGAAGAGATCATGCTCAAAACATATGGATGATTTGGAACCTGATCGATGACGCTTGGCTCTGACGTTTCCGGCCTGTCCACCACCGCGGCGAGCGCCGCGGCGCGAGGGCTGTCGATTGTCGTGCCTGTCTATAACGAGGCCGCCGGGCTCGCATTGCTGCACGAGCGGCTGATCGGCCTCGCCAGGACATTGCGGCAGCGTTACGGCCTCGCCAGCGAAGTGGTCTATGTCGATGACGGCAGCGCCGATACCACGCTGAGCATCGCGCGCACCCTGAAGGCCGACGCGCTCGACGTTCAGGTGGTGTCGCTGTCGCGCAATTTCGGCAAGGAAGCCGCCTTGATGGCGGGGCTCGACCATGCGCGGCGCGGCGCGGTGCTGTTCATGGACGGCGACGGCCAGCATCCGCCGACCCTGGTCGAGAAGCTGGTCAGCCACTGGATCGATGACGGCTACGACGTCGTCTATACGGCGAAGGCGCATCGCGACAATGAATCGTTTCTGCGGCGTCTAGCCGTGCACGGCTTTTACGCGCTGATCAATTACGGCGCACGGCAAAAAATCCCCGAGGATGCCGGCGACTTCCGCCTGCTATCGCCGCGCGCCGCGGCAGCGCTCAAGCAGCTGCCCGAGCGCAATCGCTTCTTCAAGGGTCTGGCGAGCTGGATCGGCTTCCGCCAGATCCGCGTCGATTATGAGCCGGCGCCGCGCGCGCATGGCGTAACCACCTTCAGCGCCGGCCGGCTGGTGGGCCTGTCGATCGAGGGGCTGACCTCGTTCTCGGTAGCGCCGTTGCGCTTTGCCAGCCTGTTTGGCGTGCTGCTCGCCGTGGGCGCCTTTCTGTTCGGCCTGACCATTCTCTGGGAAGTCCTGACCACCGGCAAGCAGGTCCCCGGCTATCCCTCGCTCGTGATCGGCCTGATGACGATCGGCGGCGTGCAGCTGATCATGATCGGCATCGTCGGCGAATATATCGGCAAGATCCTGTCGGAGCTGAAAGCCCGTCCAATCTATTTCGTCGCCGAACATTCCGAGAAGCACGCGGACGAAACGGCCACCGCAAGCGCCTCTGAACGGACCAGCCCCGAACGGACCGCCGCGGAATGAACGATGCCGCGCCGCCGCGCCGTATCTGGCTGTGCGCCGATGATTACGGGATCAGCGAGGGCGTCAATCGCGCCATTCGCGAGCTGATCGGCCAGGGCCGCCTCAATGCGACATCGGTGATGGTGGTCGGCCAGGCGATCGGCCGCGGTGAGGTCACGGCGCTGCAGGACGCCGCCGCCGGCAGCCCGCGCTGTGCCATCGGCCTGCATGCGACGCTGACCGCGCCGTTCCGGCCGCTGACGATGCACTTCAGGCCCACCGATGGCGGCATGTTTCTGCCGCTGCCGGCGATGCTGCGATCGGGCCTGTTGCGGCGGCTCGATCCCGAAATGATCCATGCCGAATTGATCGATCAGCTGGCGGCGTTCCAGGATCTGTTCGGCCGCCCGCCGGATTTCGTCGACTGCCATCAGCATGCGCAGCTCTTCCCGCAGGTTCGCGATGCGTTTCTGCGCGCGGTGAAGCAGGCCGCGCCCGGAGCCTGGGTTCGCCAGGGCGGCCGGTTTCAGCCGCTGGCCAAACGGCTCGCCGCGCCCAAGGCGCTGCTGCTCGATGTCCTTAGCTCGCGGTTTCGCAGGCTCGCCGCCAAGGCCGGGATCCCCTTCAATCCGGCCTTTGCCGGCGCCTATGATTTTACGAAGGAGCCCGATTTCGGCGTCCTGATGGGACAATTCCTGCAGGGCATGCCGGAGGGCGGGCTCGTGATGTGTCATCCGGGCTTCGTCGACGAAACCCTCCTCAGCCTCGATCCCCTGACCACCCAGCGCGAAAGCGAGCATGCGTTTCTCGCCGGCGCGCAATTGCCGCCGCTGCTGGCAAGGAACAATGTTACACTGGCTTGAGTTTGCTCAATAAACCGGCCGGTCGTTTTGTCGCATACAGAAATTTAATCTGCTCTCCCACTACTTGCGACACAAACCCCGCCCTACATCTGCCCCGCGCTTCGAGGCACCGGGCGCGATGGAGAACGCCATGACACCGCAAGAACGCCAACTGATCGACGATCTTTTCGACCGCCTTGCCAAGCTGGAGAACACCCCGCGCGATCCCGAAGCCATGTCCGCGATCGTGCAGGGCCTGCGTGGTGCGCCCAATGCCGTCTATGCGCTGGTGCAGACGGCGCTGGTGCAGGACGAGGCGCTGAAGCGCGCCAACGACCGCATCCAGCAACTGGAAGGCGGACACGCGGGCGAACAGAATCAACCCGGCGGTTTCCTCGATTCGATGCGCGACACCATCTTCGGGCAGAGCCAGCCGCGCGGCTCGGTGCCCAACGTCCGCTCGCCCGGCATGGGCGGCCGCCCGGTCTGGAACAGCGGCGAGGTGGTGCAGCAGACGCAGGGTCAACAGGGTCCCGGACAATACGGCCAGCCCGGCTACGGGCAGCAACCGGCCTACGGTCAACCCTACGGTGGCGCGCAACAGCCGCCGCCGCTCGGCGGCGGGGGCGGCGGCTCGTTCCTTGGAACAGCAGCGGCAGCAGCGGCCGGCGTGGTCGGCGGATCGATGCTGCTCGGCGGCATCCGCTCGATGATGGGCGGCGGCAACCAGCAGGCGGCCTTCGGCGGCGATTCCGGTGGTCATCGCGGCAGCGTCGAAGACCGGCGGCCGGGCGGCAGCGATCAAGCCGGCGGCGATCTGGCGCGGGAGGCCGGCGCCAACGACATCGGCTCGTCCGGAAGTTCGCGCACGGGGCTGTTCGACGACACATCGAACGACGACAATTATGACGACATGGATGACGGCTTCGATGGTGACGGCGGCGGCGACGACGATTAAGCCTGAACGACGTCACGTCTGAAAAAGAGAACGGCCGCTCAAATCGAGCGGCCGTTTGTTTTTGTAGGTTCGCAGAATCTCAGATGACAACGACCTTGGCGCCGACGCCGACGCGGCCGTAGAGATCGATCACGTCTTCATTGCGCATCCGGATGCAGCCGGACGAAACGTTGGTGCCGATGGTCCAGGGCTCGTTGGAGCCGTGGATGCGATAGAGCGTCGATCCCAGATACATTGCGCGGGCGCCGAGCGGATTTTGCGGACCGCCTTCCATGTGCCGCGGCAGATCGGGACGCCGCGCCAGCATTTCCGGCGGCGGGGTCCAGGCCGGCCATTCCTTCTTCGCCGAAATCGTCTTGACGCCGGACCAGGTGAAGCCGGGGCGGCCGACGCCGATGCCGTAGCGCAGCGCCTTGCCGTCGCCCTGCACCAGGAACAGGAATTTGTTGGGCGTATCGACGACGATGGTGCCGACACCTTCCTTGCCGTGATAGTCGACAACCTGCTTGTTGTACTTTGGATCCACCGGGCGCTGTGCCGGCTCGAGCGCCTCTTCCTGCTGCTGACGCATCGATTGTTGCGGATCCATCGGCGGCAGACTGCCGCGCCGGCCGCCATATCCGTAGCCCGGCTGCTGCTGGTAATCCGGCTGTTGCTGATAGCGGCCGCCCTGCGCCGGCCCGTCGCCGAACAGGAATTCAATGAAGCCGCCGCCCATTTGCGAACGCTCGGCAGAGGCGGTGCGTACCGGCGCAGGCTGCGCGGGCCGATTGGCGTAGATCACGGTGGGTTCGGCGAGCGGAGAGGCGTCGATCGCCAACGCAGAATCGGAGAAGCCAAGGCACGACACGCCCGCAAGGAGCGCGAGAGACATTTTTCTGAACATCGACGTACTCTGTACTGTTTCGTCACTGTTAGATCTTGGCGACGCCTGAGCGGCGCCGTTGCACGTGGTCAATAAAGGGTCAAAACCACATCGGTTTGGTAAACAGAAACGGCGTTTCGATTCACCACGTCGCCGATTGCGCGCTGATTTGCCCGGTAGCGTTTATTTTGAGTGAACGCCGCGCACGCATGGTTAATCCCTGGTGTGCGCCTCGCTGAAGACTACGCCGCGATGTGTTCCCCGCGTGAACCTCACGTTAAATCGCATCTGTCTAAAACAGGTCACGGAGTTAAGGGGTGGGAATACATCATGTCGGTTAGTCGCAAACGTTTTCGTATCGAACAGGCCATTCTGGGCGATGTGCCAATACCGGTGTCCGCGGCTGCCGAAGGCGGCGACATCGGCCCGATGCATCGCGAGATCATGAGCGAGCTGCGCTCGATCCGCGCCCAGATGGCCGCGGGCGGTCAAGGCCGCGCCGTTGTGACTGAATCGGCGGAAGCGTCGGTGGCGCGTGAGGTCGCCGAAGCCCAGGCGCTGCTGGAAACCTATCGTGCCCAGATCGAGCAGTGCGAAAAGCTCAAGGTCGAACTCGACCTCATTCACGACGCCATCAACCGCACCAAGCGCGAAATCGCAACGCTGCACGGCAAGAGCTTTGACGGCGGCGAAATGGCCAAGGTCAATGGCGAACTCGGCGCCGTCGTCGGCGGTACCGAGCAGGCCACGCAGCAGATTCTCGAAGCCACCGAGGCGATCGACCAGGCGGCGACCGCGCTGTCCAAGAACACTTCGCCGGACCAGCAGAAGCTGCTCAGCGAGGAAATCCAGGAACGCGTCATCGCGATCTTCGAAGCCTGTAACTTCCAGGATCTCACCGGTCAGCGCATCAGCAAGGTGATGACCACGATGAAGTTCATCGAGAACCACATCAACGTCATGATGGACATCTGGGGTGGCGTCGACGCGCTGAAGGCGCACGCGACCCCGATCGTCGACACCCGCGAAGGCGACGCCAAACTGCTTAACGGTCCGAAGCTCGACGGCGACGTCGGCCATGCCTCGCAGGACGACATCGACGCGCTGTTCGATTAAGAGTTCCGGCGCGCCGGGCGGCAACGTCCGGCAACGTCATGTCGAGAAAAAGAAAACGCCGGCGCGAAGCCGGCGTTTTTTATTGCGGATGAGGTTAAGGCTTTGTCGGCTTACGCGCGCGGCGCGCAGCGGACATAGACCATGTTGCCGTAACGAACCCCGGCATCCTTGTCGACGAAGCGGGTCACCAGCACGCGGCCGTCGAACGAGACGATCTCGCGGTCCTGTTCCCCGGGGGTCGGTCCGGCCGGGCCGATATAATTCTTGCCGCTCGGAGAGCCCTTGAGGCGCAGTTCCTGCGGGGTCGCCTGGTCGGCCAGATGCATGACCACGCCCCCGGAGGTGCCGGCGGTGATCACATAAGGCTGCCGGCACTGATCGCGGGCCATCTTTTCAGTGCGGGCCCGGTCGTTCGGATTCTGGTACGAGGCGAGACCCCAGCGGCCGACGATCTCGTCGGAACGGATGGTGGCCGGCATGTCGGGAGCCACGCCCGGCTCGGGCGGAGGCGCGGAACTTGATGACAGCGACGGCAGGCTCATGCTGCTGCACGCCCCCAGGAGTATCGTGAGCGCTGAGGCGATCGCCAGATTGGCAACCACGCGCGCATTACCGGACCCGATCATCGCATTCCCCCAAAGCAAGTTTTTGGCCGCACCCGTCCTGCAGCCAACCGTAAAACACGTGCCAGAGCAATGACGTCCATCAAATTACGCCGTCGCTCCGATTTGGTTTCTCAGGGAGCATCCTATATTGGCCTCACCAAGGCCTTAACCTTTTTTGAGCCTTAACCCCCTTGCTTGACAGGATCGGCGCCAAGCCATATTCCCCCGGCCACACATTAGCACTCAAATGCGACGATTGCTAAGGCAAGTAAGGAGTTTGGCCGTCCTGCCCGGGACGGTGTCGAATACCCGGCATTAGCAGCCATTTTGATGGCAATCAGACCTGAAACCAAGCCTTCCAAAGAGGAAACCTCATGGCCAAATCCAAATTCCGCCCACTGCATGACCGCGTCGTGGTCAAGCGTATCGACGCCGAAGAGAAGACCAAGGGCGGCATCATCATTCCCGACAGCGCCAAGGAAAAGCCCTCGCAGGGCGAAATCACGGCCGTCGGCCCGGGCGGCCGGGACGAAGCCGGCAAGCTGATCCCGATCGACCTCAAGGTCGGCGACCGCGTGCTGTTCGGCAAATGGTCGGGCACCGAGGTCAAGCTCGACGGTGAGGAACTCCTTATCATGAAGGAATCCGACATCATGGGCGTGCTGGTTTAAGCACCGCCTCCCTCACCCTGAGGAGGCAGCGAAGCTGCCGTCTCGAAGGGCCCGACATTCACAAACTCATCCTTCGAGACGCGGCCAAGTGGCCGCTCCTCAGGATGAGGGTTCATTTTCAGGAGTAAATCCAAATGGCTGCCAAAGACGTTAAATTCGCCGGAGACGCCCGCGATCGCATGCTGCGCGGCGTCGATATCCTCGCCAACGCCGTGAAGGTGACGCTCGGCCCGAAGGGCCGCAATGTCGTGATCGACAAGAGCTTCGGCGCCCCGCGCATCACCAAGGACGGCGTTACCGTCGCCAAGGAGATCGAACTCGAGGACAAGTTCGAGAACATGGGCGCGCAGATGCTGCGCGAAGTCGCCTCCAAGACCAACGACACCGCCGGTGACGGCACCACCACCGCGACCGTGCTCGCCCAGGCGATCGTGCGCGAAGGCGCCAAGTCGGTTGCCGCCGGCATGAACCCGATGGATCTGAAGCGCGGCATCGACATCGCGGTGCTGGCCGTGGTCAAGGACATCGAAAAGCGCGCCAAGCCGGTCGCCTCCTCCGCCGAAGTCGCCCAGGTCGGCACCATCTCGGCCAACGGCGATGCCGCCATCGGCAAGATGATCGCGCAGGCGATGCAGAAGGTCGGCAATGAAGGCGTCATCACCGTCGAGGAAAACAAGTCGCTCGAGACCGAAGTCGACATCGTCGAGGGCATGAAGTTCGACCGCGGCTATCTGTCGCCCTACTTCATCACCAACGCGGAAAAGATGACCGCCGAGCTCGAGGACGTCTACGTGCTGCTGCACGAGAAGAAGCTCTCCGGCCTGCAGGCGATGCTGCCGGTGCTGGAAGCCGTGGTGCAGTCCGGCCGCCCGCTCCTGATCATCGCCGAGGACGTCGAGGGCGAGGCGCTGGCGACGCTGGTGGTGAACCGTCTTCGTGGTGGACTGAAGGTCGCCGCCGTCAAGGCGCCGGGCTTCGGCGATCGCCGCAAGGCGATGCTGGAAGACATCGCGATCCTGACCGGCGGTCAGCTGATCTCCGATGAGCTCGGCATGAAGCTGGAAAGCGTCACCGTCAACATGCTCGGCCGCGCCAAGAAGGTGGTGATCGACAAGGAGAACACCACCATCGTCAACGGCGCCGGCAAGAAGCCGGCGATCGAAGCCCGCGTCAGCCAGATCAAGGCGCAGATCGAGGAAACCACCTCGGACTACGACCGCGAGAAGCTGCAGGAGCGCCTTGCCAAGCTCGCCGGCGGCGTCGCGGTGATCCGCGTCGGCGGTGCGACCGAGATCGAGGTCAAGGAGAAGAAGGACCGTGTCGAGGACGCGCTCAACGCAACCCGCGCGGCCGTGCAGGAAGGCATCGTGCCGGGCGGCGGCGTGGCGCTGCTGCGCGCCAAGAAGGCGGTCGGCCGCATCCAGAACGACAATTCCGACGTTCAGGCCGGCATCAACATCGTGCTGAAGGCGCTGGAAGCTCCGGTTCGCCAGATCTCGGAGAACGCCGGTGTCGAGGGCTCGATCGTGGTCGGCAAGATCCTCGAGAACAAGTCCGAGACCTTCGGCTTCGACGCCCAGACCGAGCAGTATGTCGACATGGTCGACAAGGGCATCATCGACCCGGCCAAGGTGGTGCGCACTGCCCTGCAGGACGCTTCCTCCGTCGCCGGCCTGCTGGTGACCACCGAAGCCATGGTCGCCGAGCTGCCGAAGGAGCCAGCCCCGCCGATGCCTGGCGGTGGCGGCGGCATGGGTGGAATGGGCGGCATGGGCTTCTAAGCCCCGCCGACCAATGCCAACAAACATAGTAGGCCGCCTCCGGGCGGCCTTCTTTTTTGGGGAAATGACTGGGAGGTTTGCTACTTACGACGACGCTGATTCTCTCCCTTGAGGAATTCCCATGCGCGCACTCCTGCTATGCCTGTTCAGTCTGGTGACGGCCTCGGACCTGGCTGTTGCCCAGATGAAACTCCCCTCCAAGGCAGCACCGGCACCCGGCGGCAGCGAAGTCAGGTACTTCACCTCGATCGACGGATTGATGAGCGGTAACGCCGACGTGGTCCTCAAGGAGATCCGCCAGGGCAAAACCGTCACCGCGGCCGTGCTCGACGTCTGCTACCCCGTCGAAAAGGGCTCCGAGCGCAAGGACCGCTTCGTTGCCAACCTCACCGTCAGCGGGGCCAACCTGACCGGCTCGACGCAAAGCCTCGGTGACAAGCTGCCGGTCACCGTGAACCTCGCGCGCAAGGCCAGCGCCGACGGCTTCGAATTCCGCGGCCGGATCACCATCGGTCAGGCGGTGACGGAAGTGGCCTCGACCGACAATTCCGATCTCAGCGAGAAGGAATTTTTGGACAACCAGACCACCGATGACGGCATCACGCCGGCACCAAAGGATTTCACCGAGGTGTCGCCGGAATCGATCGGCGTGCGGATAAAGCTGGATGCGGCGCTGGATTTCCTCAAGAGCCTGAAGGGCCAGGAGGTCGAGCTCGGCCTGAGCAGCCTGTCGATTTCCTGCGACGCGCTCCGCGCCGGCGAGCAGACCATCAATCTCACCGCCGATCCGGAGCGGTCAGCGGCGCTGATCGCCAAAGCCAAGTCGACACCAGGCGTGGTCACCGCGGGATGGACCACCGGCATCGTCGAGATGGACCGCACCATTCGTTTTGCCGCCGCCGACTGGCGCGATGGCGACAAGATCAACAAGGACAAGGTCGCCGCCGCAGTATCCGCGGTGCTGTCGAAGACGCTCGCGGCCAAGGCGGCGGGTGCGGCGTGGAACGCCAACACCGGCAAGCTGACGCTGACCTTCAAGCGGCCGAGCGAGATCTACCCGGCGCTCGGCCTCACCGACAGCGTCGAGGTCACCGGGCTCGTCTCGCCCGACAAGCCCGGCGCATCGGACCGGCTGATGCTGTGGATCTCGAGCCCGGTGACGTCGACCATCGACGAAGGCGCAGGTCCCAAGCTGAACCTGTCCGAAGGCGCCGGCGGCGAGGAGGAAGGCGGCGAGCCGGAGGACGACAATGGTTCGGTCGAGGCGCTCGCCAGGGAATTCAAGGGCCAGCGCTGGGACATCGACAAATCGGCCTGGAAATAGCGGTTTTCAGCCGTTCCTTCCTCGATCCTTTCTAAATCCCTGAAGGCGGCTTTAAGCGCACCGCTCCATGCGGTCAGCGCATTTGACATGCTGCAGCCGAGCGGCAATCGTCCGTCATGGGTTGCAGGATTCCAGGCTGAATGGCGCGTTATGATATCGTAATTGTCGGCGCCGGCCTTGGCGGCCTCACGGCCGGAGCGATCCTGGCGCGCGCCGGGCGCAAGGTGCTGGTGGTCGAGCGCAGCAATTCCGTCGGCGGCGCGGCGTCGAGCTACAAATCCGGCGAGCTCTTTGTCGAGGGATCGCTGCACGAGACCAGCAACCCGCACGACCCGCGCGACCCCAAACATGACGTGCTGACGCGTGCCGGCGTGATCGACGCCGTCAAATGGATTCCGTCCGGCGCGTTTTACCAGGCGCGCGGCGGCCCGCTCGATCAGCCGTTCCTGATGCCCGACGATTTCGACGCCGCGCGCCGCGCGTTGACCGAGCGCTTCCCGGAGGCCCGCGCCGGCATCGATCAACTGCTCGGCGAGATGCAACACATCGTCGGCATCATGGACCGGTTCTCGCAAGGCGACGACGCGACGGAAACCCCGCGCGACCGTCTCGGCGCCCTGATCAGGCTTTTGCCTGACGCCGCGGATTGGCAATTGTCGCTGTCGCAAAAGCTCGACCGCGTATTCGGCGACAATGAAGCCGTCAAATGCGCGCTCGCCGCCAACCTGTCCTATTTCCACGACGACCCCACCACGCTGTGGTGGATCTATTTCGCGATGGCGCAGGGCAGCTATCTGCAGAGCGGCGGCCGCTACGTGCAGGGCGGCTCGCAGCGGCTCTCCAGCGCGCTGGCGCGGGCCATCAAGGTGGCCGGCGGCGAAGTGCTGGTGCGCCGTGTCGTCAGCGCCATAGCGCTGGGCAATGACGCAAAATCCATCACCCACACCGCTAAGGACGGCAGCGATCCCAGGACCGTGCAATGCGCACGGATCATCGGTAATGCCGCGCCCGCGGCGCTCGAACCCCTGATGCAAGCGGACGCCGCCGAACGACTTAAGCAAACTTATGCCCGGCAGGCGCCCTCGGCGTCGCTGTTCGCGCTGACGCTGGGCCTGAAAAAACCGCCGCGCGAATTCGGGATCGCCGCCTACTCCACGCAATTGCTGCCGCCCTGGATGAAGCGATTGAGCGACTACGCGCAAGGCGCCGCGCTGATGGCGGAAGAGCCCGGCGAGCGCATGCCGCCGATGTCGGTGGTGGACTATGCCGCGATCGATTCCGGCGTGCCGGCGCCGCCCTATGTGCTCTCGATCCTCGGCCCCGATTTGCTGTCGAACTGGGACGCCTCCGACATGGACGCCTATCGCGAGAAGCGCGGGCGCTGGCAGGAGGCGATCGTGCGCTACCTCGCCTCGATCTATCCGGGGCTTTCGGAAGCCGTCGTCGCGTCCTCGTTCAACAGCGCGCTGTCGGTGCGGCAGTATCTCAATGCGCCTGACGGCGCGGTTTACGGCTTTGCGCCGACCCCGCCACAGGCGGCCTGGAGCAATCCGTTCCGCTCGCCGCGCACGGCGGTATCAGGATTTTATCTGGCATCCGCCTATGCCGGTTTCGGCGGCTACACCGGCGTCGTGCAATCAGCCGGTGTCTGCGCCGACATCATCTTGCGAGAGGGCTAATTCTGCCGGCGTGACCCGGGCGCGGAGCTGCGCTAGCCTCCCGGCAACGACGAGATCAACAAGAGAACAAAAAAATAGAGGGAATGCCAAAGTGTATGACACGATCATCGTAGGCGGCGGCTCGGCAGGTTCGGTCATGGCGCACCGGTTGTCGGCGAAAAGTAGTAATAAGGTCCTGCTGTGCGAAGCCGGACAGGACACCCCGCCCGGCAACGAGCCCGCCGAGATCAGGGACAGCTATCCGGGCACCGCCTATTTCGATCCGCGCTTCCACTGGACCGAACTCAAGGTCACGACGCAGATCGTCAGCCATAACAATCCCAACGAGGGGCGTCCGCCTTTGCGCAAATACGAACAGGCGCGGGTGCTGGGCGGCGGCTCGTCGATCAACGGCCAGATGGCCAACCGCGGCGCACCGACCGACTATGATGAATGGGACGCGCGGGGCGCCACCGGCTGGAGCTGGAAGGACGTGCTGCCCTACTTCAAGAAGGTCGAGCGCGACCTTGATTTCGACGGACCGTACCATGGCAAGGACGGCCGCATCCCGGTGCGACGAATCCCCAGGGAGCACTGGACGAAGCATTCGCAGGCTTTCGCTGACGCCTTTCAGCAGGCCGGCCATCAATTCCTGCCGGACCAGAACGGCGAGTTCGTCGACGGCTATTTCCCCGTCACGCACTCCAATCAGGCCGAGCAACGCGTCTCGGCCGCGATGGGCTACCTCGATCGCGAAACGCGCAAGCGCGCCAATCTCACGATCTCCACCAACACGCAGGTCAGGGAATTGCTGTTCGAAGGCACGCAGTGCGTCGGCGTGAAGGCCCTCGTCGACGGCAAGGAGCAGGAATTCCGCGGCCGCGAGATCATTCTGTGCAGCGGCGCCATCCATTCGCCGGCGCATCTGTTGCGCGCCGGCATCGGCCCGGTCGGTCACCTCAAGGACATGGGCATTCCCGTGCTGATGGGGCTTGAAGGTGTCGGCCAGCGCCTGATGGATCATCCCTCGATTTCGCTGTCCTCCTTTGTCCGCCGCGGCGCGCGCATGAACGGGCACACCAGGCGTCACATGCAGGTCGGCTTGCGTTATTCGTCCGGACTGCCCGGCGTGCCCAAAGGCGACATGTTCGTCGTGGTGCTGAGCAAATCGGCCTGGCATGCGGTCGGCGAGCAAATCGGCTCGGCGCTGACGTTCGTCAACAAGACCTATTCCGAGACCGGACAGGTCAAGCTCGCATCGCGCGACCCGGCGGCTGAACCGATCGTCGAGTTCAACCTGTTGTCTGACCGGCGCGACCTCGATCGCCTGATGAGCGGTTTCCGCAAGATGGCGGCGGTGCAAATGAGTGACGCCGTCAGGGCGGTCACCGACAAGCCCTTCCCTGCCTCCTATACCGACCGCGTGCGCAAGATCGGCGTCGTCAACAACAAGAACAGGATCCTCACCAAGATCGCCGCCACCCTGATGGACGGCCCGGCGGCGCTGCGCCATTACATGATCGACAATTTCGTGGTCGAAGGATTTTCGTTCGACGACGTGATCAACGACGACGAGGCGCTGGAGAGCTTTGTGCGCAAGGGGACCATCGGCGTGTGGCACGCCTCGTGCTCGTGCCGCATGGGCCGGCCGGACGACCCGATGTCGGTCGTCGACACCGAGGGCCGCGTCAAGGGCGTGCAGGGCCTGCGCGTCGTCGACGCCTCGATTTTCCCGGTCGTGCCCTGCGCCAACACCAATTTTCCGGTTTTGATGTCGGCGGAGAAGATTGCGGCCTCGATGCAGTGACCCTCTTCAGATTTAGTTTTCAAACAGCCAGGGTGTCATTGCGAGCCTACGGGTCGCAATGACGGCGCCCAAATTCCAGATACGATTTCGCGATCTCGCGACGCAAAGCGCCCGAGTGGTTGATGCTGTTCCTCCCAAAACAAGGGAGCAGGGAATGCCGGATGCGCGCTGCACCCGCGGTCTCATGTGCGAATAGTGCAAAGAACACTGCACATGAGCATACAGGGCAGCGGAGAACATCCGACATCCCCTGCGCAATGGCTTTACGGCTTATGACGCGCTCTCCCCGGTGAGACGGCCTCTATTGCCACCGTCGCCTCGCAGATCGCTCCGCAAGACTTGACGCCGTTACGGGCGCCAGGACCACACGCTTTCGCCGTACGCCTCTGCTGCGCCCGTCAAGCGCAACATCGCGTCCACCGCAGCCCACCCCACGTCCGTGACGATCGCGATACGCCCCTCGTGAAGGGATGAGACGAAACCGATATATTCTGATTTGACGAAGTTGTCAAGCACAATTTCCGTAAATCGGAACTTATTTGGAAGGGCGGCCGAAGCAGCCCGGTGGTGGCTGGTCAGCGGACTTGTCCGCCCGAGCTCAAGGAGCGAAGGCGGAAGGCGTAATGCGCCCCTTTGTCTTCGGTTCGGACAGCGGATTACGCTGTCGCTAGTACGCTCTACGCGCTGTGGTTGGAAACCTGAGAATAGCCTTCCGCAACAGCTTATGGGCATAGCTTTCGAGAGATCGCCAAGGTAGCATTGGTGAGATTCTAGAACCGAGGCGGGTACGTCCGTGACTATCGTAACACTCAATCAACAATGGACCATGGGCGCTCCGATTGGGGAAGGAGGTTTTGGTCAAGTTTTTGAGGCAACGAATGCGGCAGGCAAGCAGGCCGTAATCAAGCTGGTTCGTAAGGCGCCAGGCGCCGAGCGAGAAATGCTGTTCGTGGACTTAGGCGGTGCACGTCGGGTTGTGCCAATCATTGATAGCGGTGAACACGGAGGCTTTTGGGCGCTTGTCATGCCTCGCGCCAAGGAATCTTTGCGCGCTTATCTCGATCGCGCAGGCGGAGCGCTAAGCCCAACCGATGCGACGACAATCTTATGTGAAATCGCGATAGCACTTTCCGACCTAGATGGCCGAGTTGTTCATCGAGATTTAAAGCCGGAGAACGTTCTTTTGTTGGACGGTCAATGGTGCTTGGCTGACTTCGGCATCTCGCGATATGCCGCCGCCACGACGTCACCTGATACCCAGAAGCACGCAATGACCGCTCCTTACGCTGCGCCGGAACGCTGGCGATCAGAAAGGGCCACAGGCGCCACTGACGTTTACTCGCTCGGAGTAATGGCCTTTGAGATGCTTACCGGCGCTCGCCCATTTCTCGGGCCCAACTTTGAGGACTATCGAGAACAGCATCTTCATTCTGACGTGCCAGCACTGAAGAGCGGGACTTCTGCGCTTCGTGCACTTGTCAGCGAGATGTTGTTCAAAGCTCCCGGCGCCCGACCCTTAGCGGCTAACCTGCTTGCTCGTCTTGAACGTTCGCAACAGCAGCGAACATCATGGGGACTAGCAAAATTAGGCGACTTTCATCTGCAAGAAGTTGTGCGACGAAGCGAGAGTGAACGAATGGCATCCGAGAAGCGCAGCATGGCTGAACTGCGAAAGGACCTTTTCCGCGACGGTTCATCAATACTGAAAAGCGTGCAGGAGGAGTTGATTGACGCCGTTCTTGAGGCTGTACCCAGCGCAACGCAAGACAGGTCTGGCAAGCTTGACGGCGCAACAATTAGCCTCGGCGAAGCACAGTTAGAATTGGGGCCACTGTTCGAAACGCCGGCGTCGCCATGGGAATGGGAGGCTCCAAAGTTTGATGTTATCGCACATTCGGGGATCATCGTACGCATTCCGCGAGACCGATACGACTATGGAGGCCGAAGCCACTCGTTGTGGTATTGCGACGCCCTTGAGGTCGGTCGGTTCGAGTGGGTCGAAATCGCATTTATGATGTCGCCTCTCTTGGGTAAGTCCACAGTTATGCGTCCGTTCATGGCAGACCCCGGTATGGTCTCGGCAAAAGCCTTGTGGAATGGCGTGTCCGAATATCAGCTGGCTTGGCCAATGGAGAGCCTGGATTCGGAGAGCTTCATCGATAGGTGGACGAGTTGGCTTGGCGACGCTGCGCAGGGTAGGCTTCAGGCCCCCTCCACGATGCCTGAGCGGGAAACGCCGCGGAACTGGCGGCAAAAATAGGGCCGTAGGACGGATTGAGCCGAAGGCGTAATTCGTCGCACAGGGGCGGTAACGCCCGAATATCGCCGCTCGCCGAATCAATGCGCATTCCGTGGCGCGCTCCAATTTTTTGGGACGCTGTTTCACGCGCACGCCGCACCTGCTATCGATGCGGCACGGCGGATTACGCCTTCGGCTCAATCCGCCCCACGAGCCTTAAATCGAGTGCATGGGGGTTTCCGCCACTAGCGCTAGAGGCGGTTTAGCGCGGCGGGAGGCTGTTGATGCGCAGGCATAGAGGTCACTCTGACGAGTTTCCATTCGTCATTGTCGTGGCGGTCTGGATTCTCGCTGAGATCGGAAAGGCGAGCTTCGGCGATCTTCTCAAGGCTTGGGCGACGAAGGAACTCGCTCGACTCGGCTACGGCAGCGCTGCGATGAGCCTAATCGCGCAACTTGCCGAGTATGTGCCTGCTATGGCCTTGGCAGGCTTGGTTCTGATTATCCTATATCGTTACATTAGGCGCGACTTCCAGAAAAACTTTGGCCCTATCGATGAGCCGGAAGCTCCGCCCGCGCCGTCGGTGAGGATGGCCGAAGATAACCCAACCATCAGCTATACAATCAAAGGCGACAACAATATTTTTATCAATGCCCCTCCGTCGCAACCGTTGAAGTTTCCGCGTGGCGTTGTTGCTAAGGACGATCTGCCGACGCTTGTTCGCTTTCGGCCGGCCGGTATGGTGTTACTTGACAGCCACAACGTTTCGTCCGTTACCGACAATGGCACGGGCGACTATACTATCAGTTTTGCTCGACCGCTTGATTGGCGATCAATGGCTTGCCACGCGTTGCCGCCAACGGCATCAAACTTCGAGGCGATCACCAGCAATGGTGAATCAATACGAATTGTATTTGAGGGTGTAGAGCCGGAAATTGTAGCGTTTCGCTTCGACGATTAGAGGAGACCCCATGGCAAACTCAAACAAAAAAAAAGGGCCGTAGGACGGATTAGATTTGCCGAAGACGTAATCCGCCATTTGTAGTTGGTTCGGACGGCGGATTACGCTGTCGCTAATCCGCTACGCGCATTCGCTAATCCAAAGCCATTGGGAGACATAACCATGATCTCACGGCGTTTGTTCATCGCCACCAGCGCCGCCGCACTCACCGGCGCCCGCTCGGCACTGGCACAATCGACCTATCCCGATCACACCATGCGCATTCTCGTTGGCTATCCGGCCGGCGGCGGCGTCGATCTTGTGGCGCGGCTCGTGGTCGATCCGATGCGGGAGGTATTGGGGCAGCCCGTGATCGTCGAGAACCGCGCCGGCGCGGCCGCCATGATCGCGGCCCAGGCTGTCGCCAAGGCGGGCAATGACGGCCACACGCTGCTGATGGCGGCTTCCGGCGAGATCGCGGTCAACAAGCATCTCTACAAGGAAAAGATGACCTATCAGCCCGAGACCGAGCTCGTGCCGGTCGCGCTCGCCGGAATTGTGCCCTGTGTGGTGGTCGTGGCCGACGCATCGCCGGTGCGGACGCCGGCGGACCTGATCGCCTACGCCAAGGCCAACAAGGGCAAGCTGAGCTTTTCGTCCTCGGGCGTCGGAAATCCGCAGCATCTCGCCGGCGAGCTGATGAACAAGATGGCCGGCACCGATGTCCAGCATGTGCCCTATCGCGGCTCAGCGCCGGCGGTGACCGACGTCGCGGTCGGCGCCGTCACCATGAGCTTCTCTAGTCTCGCCGCCGCGCTGCCGCTGATCCAGGCCGGCAAGATCCGCGCGGTCGCCGTCACCTCGCGCGAGCGCATGCCGCAACTGCCCGATGTCGCGCCGCTCAGCGACGCTCCGGGACTGGCCGGCTACGAGCTCCTCAACTGGTTTGCGATGTTCGCGCCCGCCAGTTCGTCACCGCCGATCCTCGCCCGTCTCGCCGAGGTGATGCCGCAGATCATGCAGCGGGCCGACATCAAGGAGAAACTGGCGATCCAGGGCATCGTGTCCCGCAGCATGACCGATGCCGAGCTGCGCGCCTTCGTCCGTTCGGAATCGGACAAATTCGCAGCGATCATTCAGGAAGCCAACATCACGCTCGGCAATTGAGGCTTGATCCGGCTTTTCCGGTGGTTTGAGCCTCAACGCCCCTAGCTGCGGCTGTGCCGTCATGCTTTGGTCCGCGCGAATTTCTTTGTTTTGGGTTGCGCGGCTGGGGTATCGTCCGGGGCATGTCAATTACGGCGAAAACGCATTTTCCCTGGCTGATTGCCCTGTTCGGCGTGTCGTTGATGACGTTGCCGGCGATGACATCGTTCGCTTTGGCCGAAGGCACCATGAAGGGGGCGGACTTTGTCCGGGTCGTCCCTGATCAAATGCATCAGCTGGAGGTCGCGAAGGTTGAGACAGTTGCGTTTCGCCCGCAAAGATCGGCGATCGGCCAGATCGGATACAATGAAGATGCCTCCACGATTGTCCTGACACCGTTCTCCGGCCGGGTGACCCGTCTGGTTGCCAAGCTCGGCGATCAGGTCAAAAAGGGCGATCCGCTGCTGGAAATCGACAGCCCCGAGCAACTGGTCCCGCAGAACGACTTCATCGCCGCCCAGGCCGCCAGACGCAAGGCAGGCTCCCAGCACAATCTGGCTGTCATCCTCGAGAAGCGCGTTCGCGATCTGCATGAAGGCAAGGCTGCGCCGTCCAAGGACCTGCAGCAGGCCGAGGCGCAGCTTGCCGCCGCCGAACATGACCTGCGATCGGCGGAGACGGCGTTCGAAGCCGCCCGCGTCCGCCTGCGGATTTTGGGCCGTAGCGATGCGGAAATTTCCAAACTCGAACAGGATGGCATGCTGAACCGCGTGACCACGATCACGGCGCCGATCGACGGCACCGTCGTCTCGCGCAAGGTCGGGCCGGGGCAATATGTGAAGGCCGATTCCGGCGAGGCCCTGTACACGATCGCCGACCTTTCGACGGTGTGGCTGAAGGCCCAGATCTTCGAGCAGGATATCGCGCAGGTGCGGATCGGCCAGGAGATCGAGGCCAGGGTTTCCGCCGTGCCGAACCGGGTGTTCAAGGCCCGCATCAACGCCATCAACTCGAGTTCGGACTTGACGACGCGCCGTGTCGTGGTTCGGTCCGAGATCGAGAACAGGGATCATGCGCTCAAATCCGAGATGTTCGCGATGTTCAGGATCAGCATCGGTGAAACATCGCGGAATCCCGCGGTGCCGACCGACGCTGTGATCCGCGAGGGCGACACCGCCACCGTTTGGGTCGAGGCCGAACCGCTGCTGTTCAAGCGTCGTCCGGTCGAGATTGGAATCCAGCAGGACGGCTTGACGCAAATTCGCAGCGGCCTCGAGGCCGGAGAAAAAGTCCTCGCGCGCGGCGCGATCTTCGTCGACAACGAGTGGCGTCAATGATTCTGAAAGCGTTTTCAAGCGAAGTGGATACCGGTTCGCGTCAAGAAAACGCGTCAAATAAAGAGTCCGGGGCCACGGATGCTGCGTAGTCTGATTGCGTTTTGCCTGTCGCGGCGGCTCTTGGTGATGGTCGCGTTCGCGGCCTTTCTCGGTCTCGGCTACGTCACCTTCCTGATGCTGAACATCGAGGCCTATCCCGACCCGGCGCCGCCAATCGTCGAGATCATCGCCCAGCAGGCGGGCCAGTCGCCGGAAGAAGTCGAGCGCTACATCACGATCCCGATCGAGATCGCGGTCGCCTCCACGCCGGGGCTGAAGTTCATTCGCTCCAATACCGTCTACGGGCTCGGTTTCGTCCGCCTGCAGTTCGAATACGGCCGCGACTATCATTTCGTGCGCCAGCAGACCCTCAACCGGCTGAAGGATGCGGTGCTGCCGGCCGGCGTGCTGCCGGTGATCTCGCCCGCCGGCGGCATCAGCGAGATCTTCCGCTACGAGCTGGTCGGCCCGCCCGGCATGGACGTGATGAAGCTCAAGGCGCTGCAGGACTGGGTGGTCGAACGCAAGCTGCGCATCGTGCCAGGGGTCGCCGACGTCGCGGTGCTCGGCGGCAAGACCAAGGAATTCCAGGCCGAGATCAACCTCGACCGCATGATGGCCTACGGGCTGACGCTGCCGCAGATCATGACCGCGATCTCGGGCAGCAATTCCAATGTCGGCGGCCGCACCATCTCGATCGGCGAACAGTCGGTCAATGTCCGCAGCATCGGCGTCATCAGTTCGATGGACGACATCGGCAATATCGTGCTGACCCAGCAGGGCGGCGTTCCGGTGCTGGTATCCGACGTCGCCAAGGTCCAGATCGGTTTCGCGCCCCGGCTCGGTCTCGCCGGCCGCGACGACAAGACCGACGTCGTGACCGGCATCGTGCTGATGCAGAAGCTCGAACGCACCATGGACGTGGTCAAGCGCGTGCGCGCGGCGGTGGAGAAGATCAACACCGACGGATCGCTGCCGTCGGGCGTCAAGATCGTGCCGTTCTATGACCGCGGCGATCTCGTTGCGATCACGGTGCAGACCGTGCTGCATAATCTGTTGTTCGGGATCGCGCTGATCTTTCTGATCCAGTGGGTCTTTCTGGGCGATCTGCGCTGCGCTGTCATCGTCGCTGCGAACATCCCGGTGGCGCTGTTCCTGGCGGTCATGATCACGGTGATGCGGGGCGAGTCCGCCAATTTGTTGTCGGTCGGCGCCATCGACCTCGGCATCATCGTCGACGGCACCGTGATCATGGTGGAGAACATCTTCCGCCATATCGCCCACCACACGCCGGGGGTGGCCCCGGATCGGCGGGCGCGGCTCAGCGACAAGCTGCACCGGATCCTGACCGGCGCCATCGAGGTCGACAAGGCGATCTTCTTCTCAGTGATCATCACGATCGCAGCCTTCCTGCCGCTGTTCACGATGCAGGGCGTCGAAGGGCAGATCTTCGGGCCGATGGCGCGCACCTATGCCTATGCGCTGCTCGGCGCCGTCATCGCCACCTTCACCGTGACGCCGGTGCTGGCCTCGATCCTGCTGCCGGCCCATGTCAGGGAAGTCGAAACCTTCGTGGTCCGCCATATCCGCACCGTCTACCAGGCCATTCTGGTGCCCGCGGTCCGCAACTATCGAAGGTCCGCGGTCATCGCCGCGGTGTTTCTCGCGCTGTGCCTCAGCTTGAGTTTCCGGCTCGGCACCGAATTCCTGCCCAAGCTGGAAGAAGGCAATCTCTGGATCCGCGCCGTGATGCCGCCGACCATCACGCTCGAGGCCGGCATGGAAACCGTGACCAAGATCCGCGCCATCATATCGAGCTATCCGCCGGTCCAAACCGTGTTTTCCGAACAGGGCCGCGGCGAGGAAGGCACCGACCCCGACGGATCGTTCCTCGCGGAGTTCTTTGTGCCGCTGAAGCCGGCCGACACCTGGCCGGCGGGGCTGACCAAGGAACAGATGGTCAAGCAGATGAGCGAGAAGCTCAACCGCGAATTCGTCGGCATCGATTTCAACTTCTCGCAATACATCCAAGACAATATCGAGGAAGCCGTCTCCGGCGTGAAGGGCGAGAACTCGATCAAGATCTTCGGCAAGGACCTCAATGAGCTGGAGCGGCTGTCCAAATCGGTGAAGACCGAACTCTCCGGCGTGCGCGGCGTCGCCGACCCCGCCAGTTTCAATCTGCTCGGGCAGCCGAATCTGGTCGTCCAGATCGATCGCGCCAAGGCCGCGCGCTACGGCTTTTCGATCAGCGACATCAATTCCGTGGTCCAGGCCGCGATCGGCGGCCAGGAAGTTTCCAAGGTTTATGAAGGCGAGATGATCTTCGCACTGACGGTGCGTCTGGCGCCTGAATTCCGCAGGGACGTCGATGCCATCCGCGCGATTCCGGTGGCGCTGCCGAACTCGGATCCGAAGACGCCAACCGCCTATATCCGGTTAGGGGATCTCGGCGAGGTCAAGCTCGTCAGCGGTGCGGCCTATATCTACCGCGAGAACAGCCAGCGCTTCATCCCGCTGAAATACAGCGTTCGCGACCGCGATCTCGGCTCGACCGTGGTCGAGGCGCAGGACAGGGTCGGGAAGAAAGTACCGCTTCCTCAGGGCTACTCGATGGAATGGTCCGGCGAATACGGCGCGCTGGTCGACGCCAAGAAGCGGCTCGCGCTGATCGTGCCATTGAGCCTGCTGTTGATCCTGATGCTGCTGTACAGCCTGTTCAATTCGATCCGCGACAGTCTGCTGGCGCTGTCGGGCATTCCCTTTGCGGTGGCCGGCGGGATTCTCGGGCTCTATATCGGCGGCCTGAATTTCAGCGTCTCGGCCGCGGTCGGATTCATCTCGCTGTTCGGCGTCTCGGCGATGGATGGCATTCTCCTGATGTCCTACATCCGCCGCGAAATCGATGAAGGCATGGGAACGGAGGACGCGATCATCAGCGCCTCCGAAACCAGGATGCGGCAAATCTTCATGACCGGGCTATCGGCCTGTATCGGCCTGGTCCCGGCGGCGTTCTCGACCGGGATCGGTTCGCAGGTTCAGCAGCCGCTGGCTTGCGTCATCGTCGGCGGAATGCTGCTGTCCCCGATCTGCAGCCTGCTGGTGATCCCGGTGCTGGCACGGTTGTGGATGCCGACGATACAGGAAACCGGATTGGCGCATGAATCGGCGCCCCACTGACAGGCGAACGCATCTCGTTGCTAAACCAGAGACGACGCCGCGCGTAAGGAAATAGACCGCATGACTTTGCCGATGAACTGGAACGAATGGGCGCAGCACGATGGCGTGGCGCTGGCCGAGCGCGTGCGGAAGGGCGAACTGACGGCACAGGAATTGGCAAGCCAGGCAGCCGCGGCCATCGCAAAAGTCGATCCGGCGCTGTCTGCGGTGGTCGAATTGTTTGAAGACGCGATCGACGATCCCGCCAAGGCCGGCGCCGATCTTGCGGGGCCGTTTGCCGGCCTGCCGTTCCTGATGAAGGATCTCGGCCCGACCATGCAGGGGCGATTGCAGGAAATGGGTTCGCTGCTGATGCGCGGCAATCGCGCCACGTCAGATACGTTCCTGACATCGAAGATGCGCCAGGCCGGGCTCAATTTGATCGGACGGACCACGACGCCGGAGTTCGGCGTTTGCAGTTCGGCTGATAATCCCGCCGTCTACGTCACGCGCAACCCCTGGAATACCGACTACACCACCTGCGGATCGTCGGCCGGCAGCGCCGCGATGGTTGGGGCGGGCGCGGTGCCGATCGCGCATGCCACCGACGGCGGCGGTTCAATCCGCATTCCGGCCGGCGTCAACGGCAACATCGGTCTGAAGGTTTCACGCGGCGTGTTCTCGCTGGCGCCGCACCTTTCGGATCTGTCGGGGCTGGTGTCGATCCAGGGCTGCCAGTCGCGCACGGTGCGCGATACCGCCGCCTTCGTCGACGCCTGCCGCGGTCCCGCGCCCGGCGAATTGATGCCGTTCTGGACCGCGCCGGAGCCCTATCAGGACATGATCAAGCGCGATCCGGGAAAGCTGAAAATCGCGCTCTCGCACCAATGGGGCGACTACCAGGCGACACCGCAGATCGCATCCGAGCTGAAAAAAGCCGGACAGTTCCTCGAAGGCCTCGGCCATCACGTCGATTACGCGTTGCCTGCGGTTGACTACCGCGCCGCCTTTGAAGCCCAGACCACCTGCTACATCAGCAATTTTGCGGTTGTCATCAGCAACATGCTCGCCGCGCGCGGGCTCGAAAAGCCGCCGGCGGATCTCATCGAACCGGTCAACATCCGGATCTGGGAAGCCGGCCGGCACACGACCTTCGCCGAGCGGGCGCGCATGCAGGCGGTCTTCAACACGACCTCGCGCGGCTTCGGCGCGTTCTTCGAGGATTGGGACATCATCCTGACGCCGATCACCGCGCTGCCGACGCCAAAGGTCGGCACCACGGAATATCTGACCATCTCCGACAATCCGTCGGTGCTGGACTGGTTCGGCAATCTGTGGCGCAATTTTGCGTTCACGCCGCTGGCCAATCTGTGCGGGATTCCCGCAATCTCGCTGCCGATGGCGCAGCATGAGCATGGCCTGCCGCTCGGCATTCAGGCCCAGGCCAGGCAGGCCAATGACGGGCTGCTGCTGCAGCTGGCGGCGCAGATCGAGCGCGCCCTCGGCGGCCAGTGGAACTCGGGACGGAAGCCCGGCGTGCACGCGACGAACGGCTGAGCCGTCTTTGGCTCATCCATCAATATGGGCTAGAACGACCGTATGTCCGAAGCATCAAAAGTCGACACGCCGCTGCCGTTTGAAGAACTGGCCGACGCCATCAAGAGCCATCGCTCCGTCTATGGGCACATCAGCGGGCTTCAGCTCGACCGCGCCGCCCCTGGCGAAGCCTGGTCGAGCCTGCCCTACCGCCCGGTCTTCGTCGGCGACACCGGGACTGGCGTACTTCACGGCGGCGTTGTCACCGCGATGCTCGACGAGAGCTGCGGCATGGCGGTCCAGCTCGCGCTCGACGGCACGCGCGCGATCGCAACCCTCGACCTGCGCATCGACTATTTGAAGCCGGCAACGCCCGGCCTCGACATAAGGGCGCATGCGATCTGCTACCGCGTCACCCGCTCGATCGCCTTCGTGCGCGCAACGGCCTATCAGGAGACCGAGGACGATCCGGTCGCCACCGCAACGGCCTGCTTCATGGTCGGCGCCAACCGCACCAACATGCTCAAGGGCCGCTCGAGGGAGGATCTCGCGCTGCCGACGCTTGAAGCGCCGGACGATCCGGCCGGCCCGTTCGCCCAAAGCCCGTTCGCGCGCGCCCTCGGCATCCGCGTCAGTGAGGACGGCACGCTGGTGATGCCGTTCTCACAGAAGATCATCGGCAACCCGATCCTGCCCGCGATCCATGGCGGCATGACCGGCGCCTTTCTCGAAACCACCGCCATCGTCGGCGTGACGCGCGAACTCGGCGTGTCGCTGCCGAAGCCGATCGGGCTGACGATCAACTATCTGCGCTCCGGCCGCGCGCTGGACAGCTACGCCAACGTCTCGATCGTCAAGCAGGGCCGGCGCGTCGTCGCCTTCGAGGCGCAGGCCTGGCAGGACGACCGGAGCAAACCGATCGCCTCGGCGTTCGGGCATTTCATGCTGAGGCAGGCGCCCGGCGCGGACGAGGAATAGGCGTATCCGGGCGTTAAGCTTACGATCCAAGCAGTCATCGACAAGCGGCTACCGCCGGGCTTAAATCTGTCAGGTGCTGACCGCGGCCACACGGCATTAACGGGATGTTGATGCTCTCGCTGTTGTCTCGCCATGGTTGATGGTGGAACATTGGCGCATAGAGCGCACTGATTTTTGAGGGAACGGTATTGCTGGATCCAAAATGGGATGAGCGATTTATGCTCCTGGCGCATCATCTGGCGACCTGGAGTATCGAGAAAGGGCGGCGCGTTGGCGCCGTGATCGTCGGGCCGGATCACGAAATCCGCTCGACCGGCTTCAACGGGCTGCCGCGCGGCGTTCGCGATGACCTCGAGGAGCGCCATTCCCGCATCACCGGCGCCAAATATATCTGGAGCTGCCACGCCGAACAGAATGCGATCTTCAATGCGGCCCGCATTGGCGTCGCGCTCAAGGGCTGCACCATCTACGTTCCCTGGTTTCCCTGCGTGGAGTGCACCAAGGCCATCATCCAATGCGGCATCACGGCGCTCGTCGCCTACGCACCCGACCGGCCGAACTCGAACTGGGCCGAGGATTTCTCCATCTCCGGCCAGATGCTGAACGAAGCCAACATCGAGGTTCGGCTGATTCCCCGGCTCGCCGAACTACCTGATGCGACCGAAGAGTGAATCGCAACAGGCAAAGCACGCTAAGCCGTAGCCCTTGAAACCGCTGCGGCGAAGATCGCGTCGACATTGTCAGGTGCAAAAAATTCGGTCGGCGATATCGTGCCGGCGTTCAGGCGGGCAAATCCGTCCATGGCCGCCTGGTTGCCGTGAACTGCCCCGAGCAGCTGTTGCAGCTCGGGTGGCGGAGGCTCCAGCGTTGCGAGTTCGCAGGTGAAGTCGTACATCGCCCCGACTTGCGCGTCCCGGGTGCGCTGATATTCACCCATGGCATCCTCGAATGGCCGCGCGCCCGAGAAGGACTGGTCGAGTGCGCTCGCGCAGAGTTCGGCGTCGCGGAACGCATCGAGAATGCCCTGCGCGGTAATGAAGTCCCTGTTGTAACCGGCGTCCCCCACGAGCGCCCAGCCAAGGCCATAGGGTTTGCGGAAATAGTTCGGCACCGCCGCGCCGGCAAACGGCGCTTCGCGCTTCGCGCCGCGCAGGCGCCGGGCAAAGGCCGGCGCCAGTTCGATGGTCTTCAGGTAGCTTCCCTCGATGTCCTGCTTGTTTTTTGCAAACTCCGCGTAAGGCCATCCGGCGATCACCAGCGTCAGATCGTCGTGGGTCGGCACTGCCGCGAACGCGCGCAAATCGCGGCTATAGATCTCAAGCCGGCCGTCCATAGGCAGCCCGCTCCAATAAGTGTAGTAACCCGCCAGCAAAGGCGGCTTCTCGCGGTATTGCGTGGGGTGAACCGCCTCACTCACCATCGAATGCCGGCCGTCGGCCCCGACGATGATCGCGGCGTGCTCCGTGATGGACCCGCCCTGCCTGGATCGCCCCTTGATGCCGACTGCACGCCCGCCTTCGATAATGATCTCCTCGACCGTGAAACCCTGACGGATCTCCGCGCCGGATTCGGCCGCGGCATCGACCAGCAGCTCGTCGAGGATCGTCCGCCGCGGACAATAGGCGAGCGGATGCTGGTCGGTGCCCGGCGTGCCGGCAATCGTGAAGGGGCCGAAGTCGAAGGCATAGGTGTGGATCGGCGGGCATCCGGTCTCCACGAGACGGTCGAGCAGCCCCCATCGCGAGACGGCAGCCACCCCGAGGGGATGCAGAATATGCGTTGAGACGGTGTCGCTTGGGAACGATGCTCGGTCGACCGCCAGCACCCGATAGCCTTTGCGGGCCAGCAGCATCGCGGTTGGGGAACCGGCGCAGCGCGCACCCACGACAATCACATCGAATGCCTTGGCCATCGAAATCTCCCTCAGTGTGCGCGCGGGCCGTTTGCCGCATGGCTAACGGGCAGCGACGCTTACGTGCAGGAGTTCATGATTACAGAGCTTCAAATTCCAAACTTTGCCGGAAATCCGTGCTTCTTTGCTGCGGTGAAAGTTCCGCCGTCGGCCGGAGCAAGCAAATGGATGCCTTATCGGAAGCCCTTGCGTCGGTGCGTATGACCGGCGCGATCTTCTATCATGCGGAGTGCACCGCGCCGTGGGGGTTCAGCGTGCCGCATTTGCAGGACGTCGCCCACGTGCTTGCCCCCGGGACGGAGCGACTGGTCAGCTATCATCTGGTCACCGACGGGAATGCCGTCGTGCGCTTCCCGGGCGCTGAAGACATCGGCATCACCGCAGGCGACATCCTGATTATCCCCCACGGCGATGCCCACACGGTTTCGAACGGCTCGCCATCAACCCTGATCGACAGCGGCGTCTCGCTCGCCGAATTCCTGGCGGGCGATCAGACCACGATGCAATTGGGCGGCGGCGGCGAGATGACCCGATTTGTCTGCGGATATTTCGGCTGCGAGCGGCATGCAGACCGGCTTTTCCTTGCCGGCCTGCCGCTGATGATCAAGATCAATCTTCGCGGCGACCCGGCCGGCGAATGGCTGGAGAGTTCGGTTCGTCACCTGGTGTCCCAGGCCGGGTCGGCACGGCCGGGACAATCGGTGCTCCTCTCCAAGATGGCAGAGGCGCTCTTCATCGAGACCATTCGCCGCTACATGGAGGCATTGCCGCCGGAGCAGACCGGCTGGCTTGCGGGCGCGCGCGATGCGGTCGTCGGCGGCGCGCTGGCGCTTCTGCACCGCAAGCCCCGGCATCACTGGACGCTGGACGAACTTGCCGCCGAGGTCGCGACCTCGCGCTCGGTTCTCACCGAGAGGTTTTCCCGCTTCCTCGGCGAACCGCCACTGACGTACCTCGCGCGCTGGCGATTGCAGCTGGCTGCAAGGATGCTGCAGACGTCGCGGGACGCGGTGCTTCAGGTGGCGTCGGAGGTCGGGTATGATTCAGAATCGGCCTTCAATCGCGCATTCAAGCGCGAATTCGGCGTTCCACCGGGGCAATTCCGGCGGTCGGTCTCCCGATCGCATCAACCGTGATGGTACAATAAACGAATCCATAATAACTCCCGCACGGCGCGGGCTACGTCGCCCCTTCGTCGGGAATGTTCAGCACCACACCGCACGCCTTGCAGTGCACGGCATCGCTGTCATGGCGCTGCAGGCCGCAGGACGGGCAGGGAAAACGTACCTTGCTCGGAGACAGCAGCGCGCGAGCGAGATTGAAGAACAGCGTCACGCCGAAGATCATGATCACGACCGTAATCATGCGGCCGAGCGTTCCGCGCAGGGTGATATCGCCAAAGCCGGTCGTCGTCAGCGCCGTGACGGTGAAATACAGCGCGTCGGCGTAGTTCGTGATCTGGTCGTTGCGAAACTTCTGGGTCTCGTAGACGATCGCGGTCATCACGAAAATGAATACCGCAAGATTGGTGACGGCAAAGATCACTTCCTCGTTGCGCCGGAAGAACGTGCTGTCGCCGCGCAACCGGGTCAGCATCTGAACCTCGCGCAGCAGCCGCAATGTACGCAGGATGCGCAGAAAGCCGCCCGCTTCTCCCGCCAGCGGAGCCAGGAACGAGGCGATCGCGATCAGGTCGGTCCAGGTCGAAATGCGGGTAAAGGCGCGCAGCGGACGCCGGTTGATGAACAGGCGCGCGGCGAAATCGGCCAGGATCACCACGCCGAACAGGACGTCGATCGTTTCGACGATCTCGTTTGGCGGCAGGAACGACGTCACGACGATGAACAGCACCGTGACGATGTCGAACGCCAGCAGCGCGTAGCGAAAACGGACGCCGGTTGGCGTGTCGCCTTCGTAAAGCTCGCGAATGCTTTTTTTGAGTGAGCCGAGGGTCATGGCCGCATGTTCACAGGTTTGCCCGCATCATTGCAAGCTATGAACGGCGCCACGCCGCTAACATCACGCCGCCGCCCGGGCGCGCATTTCGTCGCTGGGCCTGACGTCCTGCGAGCGGCTGTAGATCGCAACGGCCGTGATCAGCACCACGGTGAGCACGCCGAACAGCGCGCGGTAGGCGGTCTCGGAGCGGGCGCCATCGGCGAGCGGCTCGAACCCGCCGACGATGATGCCCGACAATGTCTGCATGCAGGCGACGCCCAGCATCACGGCGGTGTTGATGGTCGCAATGCCGCGCCCGATCAGCCGGTCCGGGAAGATGCCGCGGCCGTGCGTCATCACCATGGTGCTGGAGGCACTGAAGAAACCGATGGCGACGATGGCGCCGACGGGCACCCAGACTGGCGGGCGGGAAGCGAGCGCCAGCGTCGCAAGCATGGATATGGTCACCATGGTGCCGCCGATGGCGATCCATTTGCGCGTGTCGAGCACGCGGTCCAGGGGGCCGAAGGCGACGATGCCGAGCTGGTAGGTGATCACGGCTGCCAGCAGCACGTTGCCGGCCTCGATCGGGCTCATGCCATGCACTTCGCGCAGGAACGAGCCGCCCCACAGGCCCTGCACGGTGAAGGTGCAGGCATAGTTGCAGAAATTCATCGCCAGGATCGGCCTCAGGCGCGGGTTGCCCAGCACCTCGATCAGGCCTTGCAGCATCTGGCGTGGCGGCTCCGGGGTGCGGTCGAGAAAGGGGTGGCCGGGCGGCGCGTCGCGCACCACCAGCCACACGGCGATGGTAGCGAGTGCGATGAAGACGACGACCGCGCCGAACACGGTGCGCCAGCCGACGGCCTCCGAGGCCCATGCCAGCGGCGTGGTGGCGAAGAGATTACCGAGCAGTCCGATCGACAGCACCATGGCGGTGAGCGTGGAGAAGCGATCCGGTGGAAACCAGCGCGAGATCACCACCATGCTGCCGATCAGCATGACGCCGAAGCCGGCGCCCATCAGGATGCGGCCGGTAAGCAGAACCGGCCAGCTCGGCGCCAGCGTGAAGATCGCAGCGCCCGTGGTGGCGAGGATCAGCATGCTAGCCACGGTGCGCCGCGGGCCGAAATGGTCGAACAGAAGGCCGCAGGGGATCTGCATCGCGGCGAAGCCGAAAAAGAACGCGCCGGTCAGCGCGCCCAAGGCTTCCGGTCCGATGGCGAGGTCGCGCATCAGGTCGAGGCCGATGGTGACGTTGGCGGCGCGGAAAAAATGACTGGCGACATAGGCCGTGGCCAAGGTCGCGACGATGATCAGGCCCCGGCGGTGGGCAAAAGGGCGCCGCAACGCGGAGCTCATCGACTGGGGGGTATCCCTCTTGTTGTTTGTTGCCTGGCAGGCGTTTCCAATGACCGAGCCTATGCGGCCTTGGCGGGCAGTTCAAGGTTGGGGCTGATGGCTGAGCGGGCGTCTCTGCTGCAGCGCATTATTCCAATAGGGTTGTCATTCCGGGGCGATGCGCAGCATCGAACCCGGAATCCATCGAGCAACGGTCGACGCCGTTGAATGGATTCCGGGCTCACGCTTCGCGCGCCCCGGAATGACGGAAGATCTGCCGATGGGCGCGCCGGGCTTGCGGTGAAACAAGGCCACCCATAAGAACGTGGATCGACATCGCTGGGGGGAGGCAATCGGGTGGTTAAGCTCTCACATCGTCGCAACATCATGAATGCCGTGATCACCTTTGCATCTGCCATCGCCTTCGCAGGCCCGCTGGCGGCAAGCGCGGCCGTGCATGCCGCCGAGTTTCCATCGCGCAGCATCACGCTCATTGTCCCCTACCCGGCCGGCGGCGGCGTCGACGCCATGGCGCGCGTGGTGGCGCAAAAACTGTCCGATGCGTTCCGCCAGACCGTGACCGTCGACAACCGCGGCGGCGGCGGCGGAACCATCGGCACCCGCGCCGTGGCGCGCGCCGCGCCTGATGGCTACACGCTGCTGCTGGGCCACACCGGGACGCTGTCGATCAACCCCAGCCTCTACACCAAGCTCGGCATGGATCCGCGCAAGGATTTTGCGCCGATCGGCCTCGTCGCATCGATGCCGGTCGCCCTGCTCGCGCATCCGTCGTTCTCAGCCAAGACGGTTGCTGAAACGATCGCGCTTGCGAAAAAGGAGCCGGGCAAACTCAATATCGGGACGTCGCCGGTCGGCACCGGCGGCTACATGTGCGCGGAACTGTTCAAGGCCGAATCCGGTATCGAGGCCGCTATCATTCCCTACAAGGGCACGGCGCCGGTGATGAACGACCTGCTCGGCGGCCATGTGCCGGTCGCGTTCGGCGTGCTGCCGCCGGCGCTCGGCAATATCGCGGCCGGACAGCTCCGCGCCATCGCCGTCACCAGCAAGCAGCGCTTCTCGCTGCTGCCTGACGTGCCGACATTCGACGAGTCCGGGATGCCCGGCTTCGAAGCCGTGCTGCATTACGGGCTGCTGGCGCCATCAGGCACGCCGCCCGACATCGTCGAACTCCTCAGCGCCGAGCTGCGCAAACTTGTCAGCGATCCGGAGGTGCAGAAACGCATCCGCCTCGAAGGCGGCGATCCCCTGGCCTCGACGCCGGCCGAATATGCCGACGATATCGACAAGGAAGAGAAGAAGTGGAGCAAGCTCGTGCACCAGCTCGGGCTGAAGGTGGAATAGCGTGGAGGACGTCTCCCTTGCCGACCGACGTGATCGGCCGGCCCTCCTCCTCCTCGACCCATCCCGTAGAAGGCGCTGCTTGTTGCTGGGGCCGTAGGTCGGAGCCTTTATGCTCAAGTATTTATTCTTCAGCGTTTTGAAATGACAGTTTGCACCGGTCTGCGTTTGGACCGTGTGCATCGTGCAGGACAATTTGCAGTAGCTGGCTCAGCACGTATTATTACGAGCGCCCTGCGGGGCGCTTGTTCACGTCCGGCCCAGGTTAGTAACTTATAGCAGTATGAGACCTAGACAACCTGTGCAATTAATTGCAGCGGAAGCGTTGGCCTAGTTCTGTACCGCGCGTCGATTCACGGATTGCACTTGAGGACCATCGGTGCAAACTCATTCCCAGAAATGGCAAAGATAGCCCGAATCGAGGGTCCGGGTCAGAGGAGTCGGAAGTTCTAATCCTTTGAGTCGGAGTGGTGCGGTACAACAATTAGCATGACTATTGCATTGCGTGCCCTGAACAAGAGATGGCAGTGTGAAGTGGACGCAGATACTCAAGCCGGTGGAAAGTCAAAGAGAATCAACGCTCTTGAGGGGCGGAATGCAGGTTCCGCCCCTTGTCGGAAGCCAGAGAAATGGCGACTTTAGGTGGTATAGTTCGGACTTGTTGAAACAGTACCAAGTGTTAACGCGTTTCAAGTTAAGCCTGTGGTTCAAGGCTTACTTTTAACGTCGATTTTAACCATCCGTGCTTAAGGTGGTTTGCAGCTAACCTTCTTATGAGGTCAGGAAAATGGCGAAGGCAAAACTACCCGTGAGGGTAGACGATGTTGCTCGGCCTGAATCTGAGCCAACTCGTGAAAGAGAGCGTGATTCAGACTTGGTCGAGGTTATTAAGCGGGCCAAAGCGCTTAGAGAAAGCTATGGGCCGCTGTTGGGGGCTTGGTTGTTAGATCGTGCCGTGAGGGCCGCGACGGGTCGTCGATCCTTTCTGTGGAAGGGGTTGGCTTTGGTTGGGACTGTGGTCGGGGGACTGGCGCTGAAGTACGGACTCCCACCGATTGGGTGAGGTGATGAAGTCATGGATAGTGAATTGGAAGCTGAAGTCTATAAGGCGATCGGGCGTTTTATTTTCTGGTTCTCGAAACTCGAAGGCTATTTGAAGGCTCACATAGTCGGGCTTCTCGATTTGGAGCGCGACATCTTCGACGCGGTCGTGAGCCCGTACGACTTTTCAACGATGTGTAAGGTTCTCGAAAAACTCATGCTCGCAAAGAAACTAGCCGAGCCAAACGCGCTCTCGAAGTATTTCAGCAAGTGCAGGAGCATAAATGACCAGCGCGTGAGAGTTGCACACGGTGATTGGACTCTTACGGGAGCACGCCATGTTGCACGGGGAAAACTTGAAGCGGAGATTTACTTCGCAACCCCGGAAGATCTGAACAAGCACGCAGCGACTTGTCAGGAATTGATCCGAGAGTTCATTCGACTCGTTAACCGGAGCGACAAAGGCCCCTAAATGAGGCTCTCATTTCATTCACACTTAATGGATCGAGCTGTCTTGGACGATGTGGGAGTCAGAGCTGAAAAGGCTCTTCGCGGGGTTGGCTTGTCCTCTGGAAGCCCATCTTCGCAACGCCCACAATGAGCGCGGGGGGACGGCGGAAAGCCGACGATATCGATCGGGAGGAAAAGAAGTGGAGCAAGCTCGGTCTGAAGGTGGAATAGCCCTATTCCGTTCCGATTGAATCGGAACGGGACGCAAGATTCTCCACCTTCTAGCAGCGCCGCGGAGATCATCTTGTTGGTCGGCGAGCGCGGCGGTAACGGATGGTCCGCATTGCGGTGATGAAGGCGTTGACGCATGCCGACCCGGAGCCCGCGCTAGCTCCTAGGCGCAAACGAGAGAAACGCTACCCAATTATTCAAGGGTAAGGTGATTTCGCTGGCAACAGATCCAGCGCTTCCTTGATAAAAACAGCTGGGATGACGACTCCCAAGGAAAGATCCTTATCCTTAAAAATATTCGAACTCACTTGAGCTGTGATGAGGCCGGCCAAGAACTGGAGCGTCTCACCCAGCTGAACTTTGCCGCCATAAATTCGATTGCGATCTGCAAAATACACAGGCCCGCCGCTGTTGCCCGGAAAGATTCGGAAATCGAACAGCCAGTTCTTACTGTCTTTCGAGGGCACTAACGGGTGGGACGCAATCTTACCGCTCCGAAGGATGGGGTAACCGTAGGGGCCTGTTGCGAAGAGTGGGTAGCCAAGACAAATCAGCTCGTCCCCAGGATGGATCTCATATTTTTTGAGGGTTTCATCGGTCACGAGCAATCCGATGGGTAACAACTTTGCGGTGAACTCGCTCGGCATTTGGGTGTACATCACTGCTACATCGACTGATGGATGCTTGATATACAGCGGAGTGCCTTTCTCTCGAATTTTCTTTTCATAGTTCTGCTCGTTGATCGTGCCGTCCGCACTCTTCCAGCGGAACGAGATCGTCGCCACGTCACCGGAAATATCATCGAGAACATGCGCAGCCGTTACTAGGACGAACGAGGCCTTCTCGTTATCTATTGGCTTGCCGAGAATGAATACCGTCCCGCCCGATAATTCTCCGGCCTTTTTCGCGCTCGGCCCAAGTATCCGAAACGTGGCCTCCATCAATTCGGTGTTTATCTCAAAGCGTTCCGGTTCGGCATTCGCATCCGTCGAAGCTAAAGACATGATGAATAATACTACCTTGAAAAAATGGCGCATTGGTCGGTTCCGGTTTGCACGACGGCCGCCAGTCGAGTGCGTCGTTGAGATAGGTATCAAATATTCGGATTCCACATCACCGGAATCTCCCGGTAGCCGCTGCCGACTTTCTCGACATGCGCCAGCGACGGGAACGGATAGTGGAACCCCTGCACCCGCATCCTGTCGGCCGCCAGCATGTCGTAAACCTTGCGGCGGCTCGCTTCCGCCATCGCCGGGTCCTGATCGTAAAAGACGTGCCAGTCGGGATGCCGGACGAACAGGAACGGGACGTGGGTGACATCGGATTGCACGTAGACGGACTCCGGGCCTGACGCGATCACGAACGAGCTATGGCCGGGCGAGTGCCCGGGCGTACCCTGCGCGGTGACGCCGGGAATCACTTCCTTGCCTCCCTCATAGGTTCTCACACGCTTCAGAGCCTCCGGTGTGAAGACCCGCCGCGCATTCTTGAAGACGCCCTCGATACGGCCTTTGGGAGCACGACTCATCTCGCCGTCGTCCATCCAATACTGGTGCTCCCTGGCCGGCACGAGGATCTCGGCGTTCGGATAGGTCAGTGAATTGTCGTCCATCAGGAGGCCGTTCATGTGGTCGCCGTGATAGTGCGAGATGATCACGACATCGACGGCGTTGCGGTCGATGCCCGCGGCCGCGAGGTTGGTCACGAACTGGCCGGCGGTGCCGTTGCTCTTCTTGTAATTGCTCTCGCCGGTGCCGGTATCGATGATCGCCAGCTTCGATCCGGTGTTGATGGCGATCGGGTTGTACGGCGTGGTCATCATGTCCTTTTCCATGAAGACCTCGGCGAGCGCGGCGTTCACCACATCCTTCTTGATGTTGGTGACGTGATCCTCCGCCATCTTGAAGCGGTTGACGCCGTCGGTGGCCACCGTAACCTCGATGCTGCCGATCTTGTAGCGGTACCAGCCGGCGGTCTGCTTGCCCGCTGGCGGCGTCGCGGCGCGGGCGGGCTGACTGAACGGCAGGCTCGTGGCGGCTGCCGCGCCTGCGGCAGCCGACAACAGATCGCGGCGTGTGAAAGCGGTCATAGGCGTCTCCCCTCAACCAATCGTCCCGGGATTTGGCTCCCGAATTGGCGTGAATACTCCTGATTATTGGGGCCTTCCGCAAGCTGAAGCCAGACCGAAATCTTCGAAGCCGGCCGGTGCGGGAGTTACCCGGCCCCGCATTTCCTCGCCCGCCCCCGCCTGTCACCTGGGGAACAGCGCGCCGGCGCGGCAGCAGGCATTGTCCTCCTCACCGGACAGCGGACGCGATGGTCGCGCCGCCCGGAGCAAAGGGAGATACTGCGATGAACATCAGGATCAGGAATGCCGGTACCCTCGACACGCGCGCACTTGCCGACCACGAACTCGAAGCCGTCACCGGCGGCAAGGCCACCTACTACCAAATGGGCGGCCATTGGTACATTGTCGGCCACAACAAGTACGGCCAGTCCACCGGTGTGACTCGGGTTACCTGATGGACTCTGCCGGAACTGCAAAGCAAACCGGCAATGCAAAGGGCGGCCGCAAGGTCGCCCTTTCTTCGTTTCGGATCGCTGCGACGGATCGCGCGATCTCAGTCGTTGGCGCCGTGGATGGAGGCGACGACCGCGGCCGTGACCTCGTCGGTCCTGGCCTTGCCGCCGAGGTCCGGCGTGTGAAAGCGGGGATCGGCGGTGACGCGCTCGATCGCCTGCATCAACCGCGTCGCGGCTGCCGGCTCGCCGAGGTGTTCCAGCATCATCACCGATGACCAGAACGTCCCGACGGGATTGGCGATGCCTTTGCCGATGATGTCGAAGGCCGAGCCATGGATAGGCTCGAACATCGAGGGATAGGTCCGCTCCGGATTGAGGTTCGCGGTCGGCGCAATGCCGAGCGAGCCGGCGAGCGCGGCCGCAAGGTCCGACAGCACGTCGGCGTGCAAATTGGTGGCCACCACGGTATCGATGGTCTCCGGCTTCATGACCATGCGCATGGTCATCGCATCGACCAGCATCTTGTCCCAGGTCACGTCCTTGAACTCGGCCGCGATCTCGGTGGCGATCTCGTCCCACATCACCATGGCATGGCGCTGGGCGTTGGATTTGGTCACGACGGTGAGCAGCTTGCGCGGCCGCGACTGCGCGAGCTTGAAGGCGAAGCGCATGATGCGCTCGACGCCGGGACGGGTCAGGATCGAGACGTCGGTTGCGACTTCGAGCGGCAAGCCCTTGTGGACGCGGCCACCGACGCCGGCATATTCGCCTTCCGAGTTTTCGCGGACGATCACCCAGTCGAGCTCCTTGCCGTGGACGTTGCGCAGCGGGCTGGTGATGCCGGGCAGAATCCGCGTCGGCCGGACGTTGGCGTATTGATCGAACGGCTGGCAGATCGCGAGCCGCAGGCCCCACAGCGTGATGTGGTCAGGCACGTCAGGCGCGCCGGCCGAGCCGAACAGGATCGCGTCGTGATTCCTGATCTGGTCGCGGCCATCCTCCGGCATCATGATGCCGTGCTTCTTGTAGTATTCAGACCCCCAGTCGAAATGATCTACCTTGAATTTGAAATTGCCGTCGCGCTGGGCCAGCGCGTGCAGCACCTCGACACCTGCGGCAACGACTTCGGTGCCGATCCCGTCGCCCGGGATGGCGGCTATGGCGTACGTCTTCATCGAATGGTCTCCGGATTGCGAATGTCGTTTTGAATGATGAGCTGCGTGGGACGGAAGTCTCAATTTCCCTTGGCGCCTGCGGCCTTGATCACGGCGCCCCAGCGCGGCACTTCGGCCGTCAGATGCGCCTTGAGTGCCGCCGGCGTCGCCAGCTCCGCCGCGACCGGCTCGGTGCCAAGATTGGCAAACCGCTCGATCACCTTGGGGTCTTTCAGCGCGGCCTGAAGGGCTGCCACGAGCTTGTCGGTGGCCTCTTTGGGCAATCCCTTCGGGGCCCACAAGGCGTGCCAGGCCGAGGCCTCGAAACCCTTGACGGCGCCGCTATCGAGCGTCGGCAGGTCGGGCAATGACGAGACCTTGGCTTTGGTCGTGACCGCAAAGCCCTTGATCTTGCCTTCCTTGATCTGGTTGGTGGTGTTGGTGGTCTGGTCGCACATCACGTCGAACTGGCCGCTGAGCAGGTCGTTCATGGCCGGCCCGGTGCCGCGATAGGGAATCCCGTTCATCTGCACGCCGAGCTCCTTCATCAGCATCAGCATGCAAAGATGCGAGGCGGAACCGATGCCGGCATGTCCGTAGACGGCCTTTTCGCCGCTCGCGCGAATCCACGCCACGTACTCGGTCACATTATTGGCAGCGAGTGTCGGCTTCGACACCAGGGTCATCGGCACGTCGGTGATGCGGCCGAGGTGGTCGAAATCGTCGACGACATCATATTTGAGGGAGTCGTAGAGCGCGGGCGCGGTGGCGTGCGCGATGTGCCAGATCGCGAGCGTGTAGCCGTCGGCGGCCGACTTCGACACGCGCGCCATGCCGAGCGTGCCACCGGCGCCGCCGACATTTTCGACCAGGATGGTCTGGCCGAGGCCTCGGCCCATCGATTCCGCGATGAGGCGGGCCACGGTGTCGGTCGGCCCTCCGGCCGCCGCCGGAACGATGATGGTGATCGGTTTTGTCGGAAAGGCGGTCTGCGCGAATGCGGTGGGTGACGCCCATAGCGACGCGGCCGCGATGGCGCCGGAAAGGATCGTGCGACGATTGAACCGCATTGGGTCGCTCCCTGAAGAATTCGTTGATTGGCTGGTTTCAGCGCTTGCCGACAAGGTACGGCCAAGTGTCACGCGCCTTCAATCGGCATACGATTATACAAATATTTGATATAATCTGCCTCGGGGGGAGGACGAAATATGGAATTGCACCAGCTTCGCTGCTTCGTGGCGGCGGCCGAGGAACTGCATTTTGGGCGTGCGGCGCAGCGGCTGGAAATGCTGCCCTCCGCGCTCGGGCGCTATATCCGGCTGCTCGAAGACGATCTCGGCACCAGGCTGATGACGCGAACGACGCGCAGCGTGACGCTGACCGATGATGGCGTCGTCCTGCTCAAGGAGGCCCGCGCCTTGCTGGCGCAGGCGGACAATCTGGCGGTCAAATTCCAGGCGCGGGGCCGCAGGCAGGGCGCGATCATCCGCGTCGGCGCGATCGACAGCGCAGCGGCGGGGCTGCTGCCGATGCTGCTTTCCGATTTTCGCGAACAGAGGCCGGATGTCACGGTGAAACTGACGGAAGACAAGACGATCCGGCTGTTGCCGGCGCTGATCTCCGGCCGACTCGACATCGCCCTGGTGCGCCCGCCGGAAAAGCCCGACAATCGGCTGGAATTTCTGTTTCTCCTGCACGAGACGGCCGTCGTCGCGGTGCCGGATCATCATCGCCTCGCGTCGAGAAAACGGGTGAGTGTCGCCGATCTTGCCGAACAGCCGCTGATCGTCCCCGAGCGCCGGTCGCGCCCGCATAGCCACGATCTGACCATGAAACTGTTTGCGGAAGCCGGGCTGCAGGCGCGCATCATTCAGATTGCCAATGAAAAGCAGACCATCGTGAATCTCGTCGCGGCCGAAATTGGCGTTGCCATCGTGCCACGATGGACATCGCGAATGGCGGCGCGTGGCGTTCGGTTTGTTCCGCTGGCCGCGTCCGACATGAACCGCTTGCCGCTCGCAGCCGCCTGGACCCGCGGCACGCGCGATTCCATCAGGGACGAAATGCTCGGCATCCTCAAAGCGTCCCTCAAACGCTATGCACGGGAGGCCTGAAGCCAGGACGATCACGAGGCGAGCGTGATCTGGATCACAAACAGCGGAGTCGGAGAAAGACAAAATCCCCTTCGTCGCAGCATCGTGCGGCGCCTAACCAAGGGAAGACAGCCATGACCGATTTCACTCCCGTCAAAACCGAAGCATTGACATCAGATGAACTCGACCGCGTTGCGGGTGGCATCATCATCGTGGGCGGATTGCAGCGCCAGTTTACCTCCAGGCTGGACTGGGTCGCGCTCAATCCGCAGCCGCTGCCGCCGAAGGTTTTCTTTTCATTCCGCTGGTAACAGCCGCGGCAACCGACACAAATTTCCCGTCATCCTGAGGTGCGCGCTCTTGCGCGCCTCGAAGGATGAATACGGCCCGTGGCCCATCCTTCGAGGCTCGCTCCGCTCGCACCTCAGGATGACGTACGCCGAATCAAGCAAAGGTCATCTTGCTTTAGTTCGTGTTGAGCCGGAACCGCAGCGTTCTGGTGCCGATGAAGGAGATCGCATCGCCCTGCCGCTTCCAGGTCGCGGCATCGGTCAATGCGGCAATCAGTTCATCGTCGGCCTGGGCGCGATTGGCCGGACAGTTGCGGTTCTCCATCGCGCCGGCGACGAAGATCACGGTGTTGCCCGCCACTGAAAACTGGCCCTTGCCGCCCTTGCACCAGAGTTCGAGCACCACTTCGCCGCGGTCGCCGATTTCCAGATTGGGTATCCGCTTGGAGCCGGGCTGCGGCGGGACATCCATGGTCATTTCCATTCCGAACGGAAAGCCATTGTCGGCCTGGGCCTGAGCCGCGTTGGGGACGGCGGAAACCAGCAGCACCGAGGCAACGCCTGCGAGCTTCACCATGCGCGCGAATGAAATCATGCAACCTCTCTCGAAAAATCCTCAACCCGATATCGCGCCGTTCTATTGAACAAGTATGTCATTGGCTAGAGCCGTCCGGTTCGGAGCGGTCTTCTGTCCTGCGTCAGTTGAGGCGCAAAATGCCGCACTGACAAGAAAATCCCCGCAGGCTGCGCCGCAGGGATTTGGTTGACCGGGTCTTGCTAGGCGATGCGATCAGTCGAATTTTGCCTGCGCCGTCTTGCCATCAGGCCCGGTCAGCTGGACGACACCTTTTGGCTGAACCGGCAATGCGACGCTGGCGGTGCCGGAAAGCAGCGCGCTCCCGGCAGGCTGCAGCAGGATTCGCTGGGATTTGCCGTCGACAACGAGGATGGCAATCGCCTTGAAGCCGGTTGCCGGAATCGATTTCTGGTTCTCGTCGCTGACGAAGAGTTCGAGCTTGTCGGATTTCGCAACCAGTTCGACGTGATACGAACCGGCATGCGCGACCCACCCGCCATTCGTTCCCTTCTCGTCGTGCGCCGAGGCGCCAGTCGACCAGGCCAGCACGGCCGCAACCATCAAAAATTTCGCATTCACCGTCATTCTCCGGATGTTGATGTCAAAAAGCTTCGGCGGCTGAATTTGCCGGGGCCGTTCCCGCCTTGCCCTCGGTACCTCGCCGCAGCCGCTCCAGCGGAGCTTCGCCATAGCGGAGGAAGAGAACCGGCGTCAGCAGCGTGTCGAGCAGGGTCGCGCTGAGGAGGCCGCCGAAAATCGTCACCGCCACCGGATGCAGGATCTCCTTGCCGGGATTTGCCGCATCGATCAGCAGCGGCACCAGCGCCACGCCGGCCGCCATCGCCGTCATCAAGACCGGCGTCAGCCGCTCGACGCTGCCGCGAACCACGAGGTCGTGGCCGAACGGCATTCCTTCCTTCAGCGCCAGGTTGATGTAGTGGCTGATTTTCAGGATGCCGTTGCGAACCGCAATGCCGGTCAGCGTGACAAATCCGACCATCGACGCAACCGAGAGCGTCTGGCCCGCCAGCCAAAGCGCCGCGACCGATCCGATCAGCGCCAGCGGGACGTTGCCCATGATGATGAAGGCGAGCACGGTCGAGCGGTAGCGGCTGTAGAGAATGGCAAACACCAGCAACAGCGACAGCAGCGAGAGGACGCCGATGGTCCGGCTTGCTTCCTCCTGGGCCTGGAACGTTCCCTCCAAACGAACGTAAAAGCCCTCGGGAAGCCTGGTCGACGCGGTCACCTTGCGGATCGCCGCGATGATGTCGGTCATGTCGGCCGTCCCGTCGGCGTTCGCCAGCACCACCACACGGCGGCGGCCGTTCTCGCGCAGGATCTGGTTGGGGCCTTCGGTTTCCTTGACGTCGGCGATCTGCCGCGCGGGAATCCAGCCGGCCGGCGTTTCGATCAAGAGGTCGCCCAGGGTTTGCGTGGTGCGAAGCCGGTCCGGCAGCCGCATCGTGACGTCAAACCGGCGATAGCCGTCCACCACCCGCGAAATGACGCGGCCGTTCGAGAGCCGGCTGAGCTGCTGGATCACGGCGGCCGGCTGCACGCCATACAGCGCGGCACGGCCATAGTCGACGCGGATTTCCAGCTGCGGAATCAGCACCTGCTTTTCGACCTGCAGGTCGGTGAGACCCGGAATCTCAGAAAGCTTGCCGCGCAACATGTCGGCGGTCGCGCGCAGGCTGTTCAGATCGTCGCCGAACACTTTCAGCGCAATTTCGGCCCGAACGCCCGAAAGCAGATGGTCGAGCCGGTGCGAAATCGGCTGGCCGACGTTGATCGCAGCGGGAAGCACGGCGAGCCGGGCCCTTATGTCAGCGACGATTTCGGTCTTGGGCCGTTTCGATGGCTTGAGATTGACCTCGAGGTCCGACGAATGGACGCCTTCGGCATGCTCGTCGAGCTCCGCCCGCCCGGTTCGCCGGCCAACGGTCTTGACCTCGGGCACCTCAAGGATGAGGCGCTCGGCAATCAACCCGACGCGGTGGGATTCGGCGAGCGAAATTCCCGGATTGAAGAGCATGTTGATCGTGAAGGTGCCCTCGTTGAAGGGCGGCAGGAATGCGCGCGGAAGATAGAATGCGGAAGCCGCCGCGATCACGACCGCCGCGAGTGCGGCGGCCATCAGGGTGCGTTGATGGTGGAAAACCCGTTCGAGCAAGGCCGCATTGGCGCGCTTGAGCATCGCGACCAGCGCGCTGTCGCCATGATCGAGGCGCTTGAGATGCGGAAGCATGTGATACGCCATGACAGGCGTCAGGGTGATGGAGACCGCAAGGCTGGCGAGAATCGAGATGATGTAGGCCTGACCAAGCGGCGCAAACAGCCGGCCTTCTATACCCGACAGCGCAAACAGCGGCACGAACACCAGAACGATGATGGCGGTCGCATAGACGATGCCGGAGCGGACTTCCTGCGATGCCGATACGACGACATCGAATGCCGGGCGGGGATGCTCCAAAGCGCGATTTTCGCGCAAGCGCCGGAAGATGTTTTCGACATCGACGACGGCGTCATCGACCAGCTCGCCGATGGCGATGGCAATGCCGCCAAGGGTCATGGTGTTGATCGACAGGCCGGCAAAATAGAACACGACCGCGGTCGTCAGGATCGACACCGGGATCGCAGCCAGCGAGATCACCGTGGTCCGCCAGTTCATCAGGAACAGGAACAGCACGATGGCGACGACCGCGCCGGCCTCGAGCAGGACACGCTGGACATTGCCGATCGAGGTTTCGATGAAATTGGCCTGGCGGAAGATGATCTGGTCGGCCTTCATGCCCGTTGGCAGCGAGGCCGTGATTTCCTTCAGGGCCTGTTCGATCTCGCGCGTGAGCCTGATGGTGTCGACGTTGGGCTGCTTCTCGACCGAGACCACGACGGCGGGCTTGCCCATATAGCCGGCGTCACCGCGCTTGACCTTGGGGGCGAACTCGACGGTGGCGACCTGCTTGAGATAGACCGGCCCGCCATTGACCTGCGCCACCACCACGTTGCGAAGGTCGTCCAGATTGGTGGTCCGTCCGATGTTGCGGATCAGATATTCGCGGGCATGCTGATCGGTAAATCCACCGCCGGTATTGACGCCGAACTGATTGAGGGCGAGCTCGACCTGCTCGTAGGTGACGCCGAGGCTGCGCAGCGCCGGCGGATTGGGTGCGATCCGGTATTGCCGGACCTCGCCCCCCATCGGAATCACCTGCGCGACACCGGGGATCGTGAGCAGCCGCGGCCGCACCACGAAGTCGGCGGTCTCGCGAACCTCCATCGCCGAAGCGCGGTCGCTGGTCACCGCGACCAGCAGCACCTGCCCCATGATGGAGTTGATCGGTCCCAATTGCGGAACGGTATTTGGCGGCAACTGGGTCCGGATCAGATTGAGGCGCTCGCCGATCTGCTGCCGGTTACGATAGATATCGGTACCCCAGTCGAATTCGACATAGACGATCGAAAGGCCGATTCCGGAAACCGAGCGGACCCGCGTCACGCCGGGAACACCGTTCATCTGGGTTTCGATCGGAAAGCTGACGAGCTGTTCGACCTCGGGGGGCGCGAGCCCGTCCGACTCGGTCATGATGATGACCGTCGGCTTGTTCAGGTCGGGAAACACGTCGACCGGCAGCCGGCCGGCGCTGAAGATGCCGAGCAACACCAGGGCCAGCGCCGCCGCCATGACCAAGAGGCTGTTGCGCAGCGACTGTGTGACGAGAAAGCGAAACATCTGCCCTGCTCCTCAGCGCACTTGGTCGAGCAGTTCGGCGCCCTGCACGACAAGACGCTTGCCTCCGGCAAGGCCGGTGGCAATGAACACGCGGTCGCCGTCGAGTGGCTCCACCCGTACCGGACGCTGTTCGAAGCGCTCGGGCGCGACGTGCTCGTAAACCACCTCCTGGCCGTTGGCGTTGCGCACCAGACTGGCCCGCGGCACCGCAAGGCCGACCTTTTCCTCATTGCTGGTGGCCAGAACCGTGACGAACTGCCCGGCGCGAAGGCCGGAATGGTCGCCCTGAATCGCGAACTGGACCGGAATGGATTGGTTGCGGTCCGCAAAGCCGGAGCCCTGATAGACCAGCGTGAAGATGCGATCGGTCCCGAGATTGGCCGTCGCGCTGCGAACGCCCGCCAGCGGGTCGAAGCTGCGGGCTTCGACCCACAGACGGGTCGGATCGATGATGTGGAAGATCACGGCATTGGACTGGGCGATCTGTCCGGCTACCGGCGTGCCCTCGGCAATCACACCGTCGACCGGCGCCACCAGCGCTTCGGGCTCACGGCGCGCCCGGTCGAGCGAACCGCGGCGGTCTTTCAATCCCTGCAGCTCCGACCTTGTGTCTTCGAGCTGCGAGCGGGCAATGGCGCCGCTCGGCACCAGCGTTTCATAGCGGGCGAGCCGGCGCTCCACGATGGAAATTTGCTGGTCGAGTTCGCCCTGGCGCTGGCGCATATCCGACAGGTCGATGGCCTGCAGCGGCGGATCGACATAAGCAAGCACGTCGCCTTTCTTGACCGGCGTCCCCAGCCTCGGAAAACCGCCGGGCGGGGCTGAGAGGCGGCCGCCCACCGAAGCCTGCACGAAGCCGCTGGCGTTCGGATCGGGAATGATCCGGCCCGGCAGCTCGATGGCGCGCGGGTGCGCGCGGGATTCGGTCATCACGGTACGAAGGGCGAGAATGTGTTGCGTGCTCTTGGGTACGAACACGCCTCCGTCAGGCAGGCGCTGCGCGAGGTCGCGAGCCGACTGCATCGCTGCTGCCGGAGCTGTGTGATCATGGCCGTCATGGGAGCGCGATGGGTTGTTGTACAGGACGAACGCGCCGGCGACGAGGAGAACCATCGCCGCCGCTCTGCGACGCCGCCGGATCAGCGCCATGACGCCGATCCCGGCAGCAAGCCCGGCCAGGATGGCGATGAACAGCGCCGGGCCGTCATGATTGAAGTGATAGCCGACCTCTCCCGCGATGGCGGAGGTCGAGAACCACGAAGTCGGTCCGGCCTTGACCCCCGGAGCATCCGGAATCACTAGCCGGGCCGGCAACACATCGACATTGCCGTCTTTCGCGACCGTGAAGATCAGGTCGTAGGCGCCCGGCTTGCTGGACCAGGGCGCGTCGAGGCGATAGGGCTCGCCCGGCCTGGCTTCGGCCTTCTGCGGCCCGGCGGGCGTTTCGATTTCGATTTCGGCGCCATCCACCGGCTCGTTGGTTGCGAACCGGTCGAGATAGATGACGAGCACGCCTTCGCGCGCAATCGCAACCAGTTCATGCGCGTCCGAGTCGCTCTCGGCACGCGGCGCGAGACTGGCGCTCGGCGCCGGAACAGGCGCGCCATGATCGTGGCCTTCGTGCGCCAGCACCGGGCCTGCCGTGAGCAGGAATAACATAGCCGCCACGCACCGCGCGGCACGGAACAAAAAGGACATCTGAATAACTCACCTGAGAAGAAGCGTGTTCTCGCTCGCGCGGCCGGCACGTCGTGCAGCCGCGACATCGTTGCTCAGGTGAGCGCTCGGGGCGGTTTACGCAGGCTTGCGGGCTCTATGCCCGAAGCAAGCACGGCACCGGTAACGTCAAGACGGTGCGAATGAACCGCGGGAGGCAAACATTGCGAGGCAGCAACCAGAGCGGCCCCGCCGCAGCACCCCATGCCCGCCCCGCAACAACCGTCCACGCATCCGTCCGCATCGATCGGCGCTGCGCCCGGCGGTCGACCTGCGGTCAGGATAAGTTGGTGCGGGATAGATCCGATAGTCTCGGCAAGGGAGGCCTTGGTGAAGTCAGCCTCTGCAAAGACGTCCTTGGTGAACGCAGCCATGGTGAGGTGGTGCGCCACCGGCGCATGGGCGCCGTGAGGCACCGCATGATGATGAACGTGGACATGTCCCTGCAGGCGGTGGGCCTGGTCGGCATGGGCGCGAGCCAAGGCAGGCGCGAATTGAACGGCGATCAGGACGATCACCGCACAAATAAACTGCCAAAGCTTTGGGTTCGCGTTCATCATGCTCACAATATCACAGGGCTCTCGGCACTGCATAGGTCAGGTTAAAGATGGCTAACGCCTGCTGCGGGCCATTTGTCTTTCGGTCGTCTTGCATCTTTCTGTCGTCTTCAGGCCAGCAACGGTTCACGAGGCTTTGATGAACGGGGGCCGCTGGTCCAGACAGGGTGTATATTCACGCCCGAAACTGAATACTATTACGGTCCGCATCCGTTCAGGACGCGCCCCGCAACCTCAGTTGAATTTGGCTTGCACGGTTTTGCCGTCGGGCGAGGTCAGTTGCACCACCCCCTTCGGCTGCGCCGACAGCGCATCGCTGGCGGTTCCGGAAAGCCGCGCGCTTCCGGCAGGTTCCATCGCAATGCGCTGGGCTTTGCCATTCACGACAAAGATGCCAATGGCCTTGAATCCGGTTGCCGCGATCGGCTTCTGGTTCGCATCGCTGATGTAGAGATCGACCTTTTCGGATTTCGAAACCAGCTCGACATGATACGAGCCGGCATCCTCGACCCTGCCGCCATTCGTGCCCTGGTGATCGTGCGCCCAGGCGCTGGCGGACGAAGCCACGAGCGCAGCAACCATTAGAAACTTCTTCATTGTCATTCTCCAGATGTTCGGCTGCCGACAGGCGTCAGAGGTACGTGATCAGAGTGGATCAACAGCGATCCCGCCGAGGTGGTAAGCCGGCCGACGGCTGTCGGCCGGCTTGTTGTCGTTAGTGGTGGTGGTGACCGTGGTGGTGATGATGGCCGTGGTGATGGTGATGGCCATGGTGATGATGATGGCCATGCCAGCGCCAATGCCAGTGATGGCCATGATGGTGATGACCGTGATGGTGATGGCCGTGGTGATGATGACCATGATGGTGATGCCAGTGCCCCGCGCTGCTTGCGGAGACGCCGGCGACCAGGATGACGGTTGCAGCGACTGCAGAGAGGATTGCTTTACGAAACGACATGGTAGCTCCTTGGGTTGTGGTAGCAGGGGATCTGCTCCGTAGTTCGAACCCTATGATCGTTGCCGGCGGCTGAACGTGAGCTGAAACACGTTGGTGCACTCGCCTCTTCTTGAAGCGTGGAGCTGCAAGCGAATTCGCAAATCAAATCAGACACGAACTGCGCATTCATCTCGGCGTGCGCCACAATGACGCGCGTCGAAATTGCTTCGTCGTCGATCGTGTCGATGTGTCGAATCGTGTGCATGGCTGTTTGACGCGCGCGTCATTCACATCGTTCATGGAAAATTTCTGAACAGTTGTTCAGGTGTCCGCTCGGCGATGAAGGGAAAGACGATCGCCAGCACCATTGAAGGTCGCAACCAGCGCCGAGACATGGCGCAATTCCTTGCTGCTCACTTGCGCCGTCGGCCGCAGTGAAACTCGGTTTCGCCAAATCGTTTGGTTCGGCTCGATGGAGAACCAAACAAATGCGTGTTGTGATGGAAGCTGATTTGACCGCCTTGAAAGGCTGGTACAGTTGGGTGGGTTCGAACCACCGACCTCCTGTTCCACAGACAGGCGCTCTAACCAACTGAGCTACAACTGCATCCTGCGCGAAGCACTTGGGAAGGATTGCTTCGGCTATCCGTGATGACTACAGCAGGCATCATCGACTGAATGTGAGTTACGGCACACAACGGATCGGACGACGCGCAACAGCCGCGCCGACAACCTGCACATGATCCTTTGGCCGCGACAAAACGACCCGACGGGCAAATCAATTCCGGTTTTCAGAAATCGTGTCAAGACCCAGAATAAAAAATATTTCTGTTTACCAGAAGGAAAATCAGATGCATATGTTTGGCCATCCCGTCCCACTCAGAGGGCGTCGGCCGTCGTCACGGACGTTGGACGGGTTGCGGTGGACG
>NZ_JAFCLS010000048.1 GCF_018131075.1 Bradyrhizobium sp. JYMT SZCCT0428
AACCCACGCCGTCGTCAGACGTGAACCAGCGTCCACCGCATCCCGCCGCGCGTTCGTGACGTGCGCAACGCCCCTCTTGTCGGGCGGGACGCGACAATTCAAACCGCTGATTTGCCCGACGAGGAAAGCGGAATTTTGCCCGTCAGGTTAATTTGTCGCAGTGCGAGCAATCCATCCGCCGTCATTCCCCGATGCGCAATTGCACATCTGAGGGCGATGCGTAGCATCGAGCCCGGAATCCATCGTGCAACAGGGCATGCGGCCTGATGGATTCCGGGCTCGCGCCAAGAGGCGCGCCCTCAGATGCGCAATTGCGCATCATGGAATGACGAGAACTCGTAGGATGGGTAGAGCGAAGCGAAGCCCATCGACTGGGACTCGCGGAGAGATGATGGGTTTCGCTTCGCTCTACCCATCCTACATTCTGTCGTCATTGCGAGCGCAGCGAAGCAATCCATCGCGCGGCATAACGGATGGGTGGATTGCTTCGCTGCGCTCGCAATGACGGTGGTTGATCGCGCCTTTAGGCGGCCACCACGCGCGGGGCGCGTTCGACCGCGTCCGACGGCTGGCACGGCTTGCGCAGCATCGTGACGTCGGAGAAGCCGACCGCCCGGAGCTGATCGCACATGATGCTGCGGGCGTCCGAATCCATCGAGGCGTCGGGGACTACGACCGCGCGGGCATGCGCGGTCAGTAGTTCCGCCGGCAGGTCGGAGGCCGAACCGGCATCGAGCAACACATGGTCGTAAACCCGCAGCAGCGCGTCGATCGCCAGCGTCAGCCGCGGCGACTGCAGCTGCGAGCGATCGAAGCCCGGACGTCCGGCGCTGACGAGATGGACGCGCGACAGCCGGTCCCTGGTGATGATCTGCGCAAAGGTTGCTTCGCCCTGCATCAGTTCGGCGAGCCCGGGGGCCGCCGGATCGACCGAGACCGCCGTCATCGTCGGCGAAGACGCGGTCAGGTCGACCACCACGATCTTGGCCTGCCGCGCCATCAAGCGCGCCAGCGTCAGGGCGGTCAGCGTGATGCCTTCGCTCGACGCGGTGCCGAGGATTGTTACCTTGCGCGCCGCCCCGCCTGCCTGGCCGAGCCGGTCGGCCAGTTGCTCGATTTCTTCGATTCCTGCCGCGAGCTCGGCACGAGGCTCGCGGAAGGCAGGCCTTGAGTCGTCCGTCACGGGATGATCCGGTTCCGGTCCGAAATCATCTTGCGGCTCGAAATACGGTGCAGTCGGAGGCGCGGAGACGCGAGCCGGTTCTGCGGCTGAAGTCACGGCAGCTGGCACGGCTGCGGCGGATGCGCGCGGCGCGGTCATGCGCAGGAGCTCGCCGGTCACGATCGCGCCTGAGGTCAGCAGCAACGTCGCCAGCGTCGCGATCAGCACGATCGGAAGCTTCTTCGGGTAGGCCGGCGTATTGGAAACGGTGGCGCGCGAGATGATGCGGCCGTCGGCCGGCGCGGCGTCGATGTTTTCGCGGGCGGCGGCTTCGCGGTATTTCGCCAGATAGGATTCCAGGAGATCGCGCTGCGCCTTGGCTTCGCGCTCCAGCGCGCGCAGCTGCACGTCCTGGCCGTTGGACGCGGAGGCCTGCTTCTTGACCAGATCAAGTTCGTTTCTCAGGCTATCGACCCGGCCGCTGGCGAGGCGCGCGTCATTCTCGAGCGAGCGCGAGATCTTGCTCGCCTCCTCGCGCAACTGGCGATCGAGATCGCCGAGCTGCGCCTTCAATTCCTTGATGCGGGGGTGACCGTCGAGCAGCGTCGACGACTGTTCGGCGAGCTGCGCGCGCAGCGTCACCCGCTGTTCGGACAGCCGGCGGATCAATTCGGAATTGAGCACTTCGGAAGCCTCGATCGGCTTGCCGCTCTGAAGCATGTCCTTGATCATGCGCGCCTTGGACTCGGCGTCCGATTTCAGCGCGCGGGCGTTGTTGAGCTGGGTGTTGATCTCACCCATCTGCTGGTTGGACAGCGAGGTGTTGTTGGTGCCGATGAACAGGCTCGACTTCGAGCGGAAATCTTCCGCGCGCTGCTCGGCTTCCGCGACCTTCTTGCGCAGATCCTCGATACCGCCCGACAGCCAGCCACTGGCGGATTTCGCCTGGTCCTGGCGCGCGCCCTGCTGCAAGGCCAGATACCCTTCCGCGATCGAATTGGCGACGCGCGCGGCCAGCTCCGGATCGCGCGACTGGAATTCGATGACGATGACGCGCGACTTGTCCACCGCGTACGCCGTAAAGCGCTCGAAATAGGCGTCCAGCACCCGCTCTTCCGGCGTCAGCGACAACGGATCGCGTCCTATACCGAACAGCGCCAGCAGCGACTTCAGCGGCGAGAAGCCCTGCAGCACCGGATCGAATTCCGGGCGCTCGGCCAGTTTGTTCTTCTTGATGATTTCGCGCGCCAGATCGCGCGACAACAAGAGCTGCACCTGGCTCGTCACCGCCTCGGCGTCGACCGTGTTGCGCTCTTCATTGCGCTCGCCGTTGGGCCGCAGGAACACGTTCTCGCGGCCATCGACGAGGATGCGGGCTTCGGATTTATAGCGCGGAGTGACCATGTTGACGGCGGCGATCGACAGCACCAGCGCCAGCACCGTCGGGACGATGATCCAGGCGCGCTTTTGGATCAGGGCCTGACCGAGCGCGTGGAGGTCCAGATCGCCGGACTCCGGCGCGGCGACCTGCCTGGTGACAGCAGACTTGGCGACGGCAGACTTGGTGACAGCGGATCTGGCGACGGCGGGCTCTGTGGCGACGGCCTTGGTGACGGCCGGTGCGGGCTTTGGAAGCGCCCGCTCCAACACGGCCTTGATCCGGCCCGTACGCCAAAACTCAAAACGCATCGCACACTCCCGCGGACGCCACTTAAAATCGTGACGCGTTTTCGCTCGAAAACGCCACGACCCATCTCAACCCCGGCGATTACACTCCATTAAGGTTGCCGCTGGGTTAATCCGCGCGATTTGCGGGCTGCAATGACCGCCCCGCAGGGCTGCGGTCATGTTTTGTTAACCATGAACACCCTTAATCGGGCGGATACTTTTTCAGGATTCTCCCATGCGAGGCGCGCTCGCCCCGATCCCATGTCTGGTTGCTGCGCTGGCGCTTGCGGGCTGCATGGGCCGGACCACGCCGGTTGCCGTGGCGCCCGCCCCTGTCGCGGTGGCCTATGCCGAACCGGCGCCGCCGCGCTTTGACGCGGCCTATCATCTGGATACTGGCGACAAGCTCCGCGTCGTCGTCTACGGCCAGGAAGGCCTCACCAACACCTATGCCATCGATGCCAGCGGCTCGATCACGATGCCGCTGATCGGTTCGGTCCCGGCGCGCGGCAGGACGCCCGCGGGGCTGGCCGCCGACATCGGCGCCAGGCTGCGCCGCGGTTTCATCCGCGAGCCCTCGGTCGCCGTCGAAGTCGAAGCCTATCGGCCGTTCTTCATCCTCGGCGAAGTGGCGGCGCCCGGACAATATCCTTATGTACCGAACATGACCGTTGAAAGCGCCGTTGCCATCGCTGGCGGCTTCTCGCCGCGCGCTCTGCGCGACCGGGTGACGGTCACGCACACCGACGGATCCGGAACGGCGCGCTACGTGGTGCCGCCGGGAACGTCCATCAGCCCGGGCGATACGGTGCTCGTTGGCGAACGCTGGTTCTGATTATGCCTGTCGTCGACGGTCAGCCCCTTCGTATCCTGCACGCGACGCGCGCCCCGGTGGGTGGCATTTTTCGCCATATCCTGGATCTCGCCAACGGCCAGGCCGATAAAGGCCATCACGTCGGCATCATCGCCGACAGCCTCACCGGCGGCGAGCGCGCCGAGCAGGCGCTGGCGGACATCGCGCCCCGCCTCAAGCTCGGCGTTCATCGTGTCGCCATCCACCGCGAACCGCGCCCCAGCGACACCCTGGCATGGGTGCGCTTCCTGCGCCTGGTCCGGCAGCTGAAGCCGGACGTGCTGCACGGCCATGGCGCCAAGGCCGGTGTGTTCATACGCGCTGGGATCGCCGCCAAGAATACGATCCGGGTCTATACGCCGCATGGCGGGTCGCTGCATTACCCGCTGTCGACGCTCAAGGGCAACTTCTATGCGCGCCTCGAGCGCGCGCTGATGGACTCGACAGACCTGTTCCTGTTCGAAAGCGCGTTCGCGCGCAACACCTATCAGCGCACCATCGGCACCCCGAAAGGGCTGGTACGCTGCGTGTTCAACGGCGTCACCGCCAATGAGTTCGACCCGGTCGTCAAGGCCGAGGACGCTACCGACGTGCTCTATGTCGGCGAGTTCCGGCACATCAAGGGCGCCGACCTCCTGATCGACGCGGTGGCCCGGCTGCGCACCGACGGCCGGCCGGTGACGCTGACGCTCGCCGGCGACGGAGAGGAAAGCGCTGCCTTGAAGGCACAGGTGCAGCGGCTCGGCCTCGGCGAGGCGATCCGCTTCATCGGCCACGTCAAGGCACGCTACGGCTTTTCCAAGGGCTCGCTGCTGGTGGTTCCCTCCCGCGGCGATTCCATGCCCTATGTCGTGATCGAGGCCGCGGCGGCGGGAATTCCGATGGTGGCCGCCAATGTCGGCGGCATTCCGGAGATTTTCGGCGCCCATGCCGAGGCGCTGTTCGCCCCCAACCTCGCCGCCGCGATGGCGGATGCGATCGAGACTGCGCTGGAGAATCCGGCGGCGACGCTGGAGCGGGCTAAATCCCTGCGCGAGCGGATTTTTCAGCACTTCTCGCAGAAGGCGATGGTCGAGGGCGTATTGACCGGCTACCGCGACGCGTTTGCCAATCGTTAACCGTTCTTTACCAACGTAACTGTTTCTTCCGATTTGTCCCTTAAGCCGGATGGCAGGGAATTCCGCATCGGCGGGCGCATCCCTATGTGCCGGCCTAAGAACGGAATCAGAATCGGACTTGGAACAGTGGAACCGCTTAACGCTCGCTCGATGTTAGACGCTGCGGCAGCAACGGCCGCGGCGACCGCTACCGGTGAACGCCCGCCGATCGAACGGCGCCGCCGGCTCTCGCCGGCAGCCCTTGCCGTCACCAACCAGAAGGTCAGCCGCGCCTATTCGCCGATCGTGATCGCGGGTGCGGTCCGCCTGGTCGATTTCGTCATGCTCAGCCTGATCGGCCTTGCGCTCTATTTCGCCTATGTCGTGCGCCTCAAGGGTTTCCATTGGGAATATGTCGCCGCGATCATCGGCATGACGGCGACCGCCGTGATCTGCTTCCAGGCTGCCGACATCTACGAAGTCCAGGTGTTCCGCGGCCAGCTGCGGCAGAAGACCAGGATGATTTCGTCCTGGGCCTTCGTGTTCCTGCTGTTCATCGGCGCTTCCTTCCTGGTCAAGCTCGGCAGCGAGATTTCGCGGATCTGGCTCGCATCGTTCTTCGTCGTCGGCCTTGCGGCCCTGCTGATCGAACGCGCCTTCCTGCGCACGCTGGTGCGCAGCTGGGCGCGGCAGGGCCGGCTTGACCGCCGCACCATCGTGGTCGGCTCGGACCAGAACGGCGAGCAGCTGGTCGAGGCGCTCAAGACCCAGCACGATTCGGATATTGACGTGCTCGGCGTGTTCGACGACCGCAACGACAGCCGCGCGCTGGAAACCTGCGCCGGCAGCCCGAAGCTCGGCAAGGTCGACGACATCGTCGAATTCGCCCGCCGCACTCGCGTCGACCTCGTGCTGTTCGCGCTGCCGATCTCGGCCGAGACGCGCATCCTGGAAATGCTGAAGAAGCTGTGGGTGCTGCCGGTCGACATCCGTCTGTCCGCGCACACCAACAAGCTGCGCTTCCGTCCCCGCTCCTATTCCTATCTCGGCGAGGTGCCGACGCTCGACGTGTTCGAGGCGCCGATCACCGACTGGGATCTGGTGATGAAGTGGCTGTTCGACCACGTCGTCGGCTTCCTGATCCTGATGCTGGCGCTGCCCGTGATGGGACTGGTCGCGCTCGCCATCAAGCTGGACAGCCCGGGGCCGGTGATCTTCCGCCAGAAACGGTTCGGCTTCAACAATGAGCGCATCGACGTCTTCAAGTTCCGCTCGATGTACCACCATCTCGCCGATCCCACCGCCTCCAAGGTCGTGACCAAGAACGATGCCCGCGTCACCCGCGTCGGGCGCTTCATCCGCAAGACCAGCCTCGATGAACTGCCGCAGCTGTTCAACGTGGTGTTCAAGAGCAATTTGTCGCTGGTCGGCCCGCGCCCGCACGCCGTGCAGGGCAAGTTGCAGAGCCGGCTGTTCGACGAGGCCGTCGACGGCTATTTCGCGCGCCACCGCGTCAAGCCCGGGATCACCGGCTGGGCGCAGATCAACGGCTGGCGCGGCGAAGTCGACACCGACGAGAAGATCCAGAAGCGCGTCGAGTTCGACCTCTATTACATCGAGAACTGGTCGGTGCTGTTCGACCTCTTCATCCTGCTCAGGACGCCGCTGGCGCTGATGACGAAGAACGAGAACGCATACTAGTTAAAGAGACTACCGGCGTCATTGCGAGGAGCGAAGCGACGAAGCAATCCACACTTCCTTCGCCGCACGATGGATTGCTTCGCTTCGCTCGCAATGACGGAAACAGCGGCTCGCTGTGCTTGTGTGCGTTGCGTAACTGTACGAGTGTGTGATGGCGTATGCGGCAACAGCCGAGGGGTCCCTTCCATCGTTGACGGCCGCGCCGGGCGTGCTCGCGGTGCAGCGCGCGATGGTATGGCTGGTCGGCGCGTCCGGGGCCATCGTCTTCATCGAGCCCAGCCCCTATGAGATCGCAACGCTGCTGGCGTCGCTGATCTTCTTTGCCACCGGCGGCTTGCGGATGCGGCTGGTGTTCATTCCACTGCTGCTGGCGCTGTTCCTGCTCAATACCGGCTACACGATCAGCGCCATCGCGGTGATCGACCGGCCCAATGTCAGCATGTGGATCGCGACTTCCTGGTACATGGCCATCACCGTGATGCTGTTCGCGATGGTGGTGGCGGAAGATACCGCAGCCCGGCTCGACATGCTCAGGCGCGGCCTCGTCGTCGGCGCGATGATCGCGGCGAGCCTGGGCATTGCCGGGTATTTCAACCTCGTCCCGGGCGGACGCGACCTCCTGACGCTGTACGATCGCGCCCGCGGCACCTTCAAGGACCCGAACGTGCTCGGCGCGTTCCTGATCCTGCCGGCGCTGTTTTGCCTGCAAAGCGTCGTCTCGGACAAACTCGGAAAGTCGCTGCGCAACACCATTGCTTTCGGCATCATGTCGCTGGCGATCCTGCTGGCGTTTTCGCGCGCGGCCTGGGGCGGGCTGATCCTGACCTCGATGTTCATGCTGGCGCTGATGGTGCTGACCAGCCGGTCGCAGGCGCAGCGTTCACGCATCATCATGATCGCGCTGGTCGCTGCGATCCTCGCGGCGGCGCTGGTGGCGGTGCTGCTGTCGTTCGACTCGATCGCGCAGATGTTCAAGCAGCGCGCCAGTTTCGATCAAAGCTATGACTCGGGCCGCTTCGGCCGGTTCGGGCGCTACATCCTCGGCGCCAACATGGCGCTCGATCTGCCGTTCGGTATCGGCCCGCTGCAGTTCACCCGCTACTTTCCCGAGGACACCCACAATTCCTATTTGAACGCGTTCATGTCGGGCGGCTGGATCTCCGGCGTCTGCTACCCGGCGCTGGTGTTCGTCACGGCGCTGAACGGCTTTCGCTATATCTTCGTCCGCGCGCCCTGGCAGCGCGCCTATCTCGCGATCTTCGCCGCCTATCTCGGCACCGTCGGCGAAAGCTTCATCATCGACACCGATCACTGGCGGCATTTCTGGATGATGCTGGGGCTGATGTGGGGCATGTTCGTCGCCGCCGAGCACTACAAGGCCCGCCTCGGTCAGACCTTCAACGGCGCGGCCGTCCCAGTTTCTTAGGCGCTTTCTGCTTCGGCGCGTCGATCAGCCCCTTCAGCGCCTCTGTCGCTTCCAGCACCGACTTGTAGCTCTCGCTCGCGAAGCGCAGCAGCAATTGCAGTTCCGCTTCCGAATAGGTGCTCCATAGTTTGTGCATCGCCTGCTGCATCGGCACGTAGAAGCGTCCGATCTGCGCGACGCTGTCAGGCACGGTCGCGATAAAGACCTTGCGCCGGTCGGTCTCGTCGCGCTCACGGCGCACGAAGCCGGCTTTCTCCAGCCGGTCGACCACGCCGGTGATGGCGCCCGTGGTCAGCCCCGTGACCTCGGCGAGACGGCCGGCGGTGACGCGGCCCTCGAGATTGAGAAAATCCAGGCATTCGAGGTCGGAACCGGAAATTCCCGCCACGTTGGCAACGGTTTGCCCAAAGATCACACCCTGCGCCGACGACCGTCGCATCGCCTCTTCCAGTTCCTGCAACAGCGCAGCCCGCGCCTTCGGCCTTGACACGGTCGATTTCATATCTTAGTCCATAATTATCTTAGCCACTAAGATAATTAGCAGCTTTAGTTTTCCTACCACCCCACGGATGCATGGAGCAAGGCATGGCCAAACGTCCCAAAGCCCTGATCATCGGCGGCGGCATCGCGGGTCCCGTGACGGGAATCTTCCTCAAGCAGGCCGGCATCGATGCCGAAGTATTCGAGGCCTGGCCCTACGCCACCGGGACCGGCGGCGGCCTGCAGATCGCGCCGAACGGCATGCATGTGCTGGCCGAGATCGGCCTCGCCGACGAGATGATTGCGCGCGGTTCGGTCGCCGAATCCTTCGATTTCTATTCGCAAGGAGGCGACCGCCTTGGCTCGCTCAACCGCAACATGAAAGAACGCTTCGGCCAGCCCGCGGTCAACATGTGCCGTGCCACGCTCATTGAATTGCTGATCGACAAGGCCTGGTGTGCGAACGTCGAGCTCAGGTTCGAAAAGCGGCTGGTGGGAATCGAGGATCGCGCCGACCGGCCGGTCGTCGCGCATTTTTCCGACGGCAGCCTTGCCGAGGGCGATTTTGTGATCGGCGCCGACGGCGTGCACTCGGCCGTGCGCGGCCACGTGATTCCGGACGGACCAAAGCCGTTCGACACCGGCCTGATCGGTTTCGGCGGTTTTGTGCCACGCGCGGTGATCGAGAATTCGCCGATCGGCCAGCGCGTGGTGACGACGTTCGGCCAGAGTGGATTCTTCGGCTATGGCATCTGCAGTTCCGATCCCGACGACGGCCTGATGTGGTGGAGCACGCAGCCCGCGCACGGCGTCAGTGCCGCGACGTTCCGAGCCATGAGCCAGGATCAGCTGCGGCAGCACTTACGGAATTTCCACGCCGGCTGGCACGATCCGATCCTGCAAATCATCGATGCGGCCGAGAACATCGTGGTGACGGACACGCTCGATGTTGCGACCCTGCCGACCTGGTCGCGCCAGCGGACGCTTCTCATTGGCGACGCCGCGCACGCCACCAGCCCGCATGCCGGCCAGGGCGCCTCGCTGGCGCTGGAAGACGCGCTGCGGCTTGGCCGCTTGATGCAGACCCGCCAGGAGCTCGCGTTGACGTTTAGGAATTTCGAGGCCGAGCGCCGTCCGCGCGCGGAGAAGATCGTGGCGCTGGCGCGCCGCAATGGCAACAGCAAGCGCGAGTTCTCACCGACCGGCGCCTGGATCCGTGACCGCATGCTGAAACTGCTGCTGCCGGTCACGTCCAAGGGCATGGACTGGATGTATAGATACGATCCCCGCGCGGCGTAGTGAAGATTTGCAGGGTGGGCAAAGGCGCGTAAGCGCTTGCCCACACTCCTTGCGCACTGTGAATTGGTGGGCACGCTTCGCTTTGTCCACCCTACGAACTGCGGCTACGTCTCCACCGTGAACGTCAGCCCGGCATGATCCTCGAGCCGCTTGATCAGCCTGTGCTGCATCGCCGCCCCCGGCGTCCAGATTCCCGCCGGCACCTCAGGCGTATCGCGCAGCAGGCAGATCGCGCATTCCGAGATCATCTTGGACGTCGAGCCATAGCCGGGATCGCGGTCGCCCTTGACCGAGGCGCGGGCCTGCTTGCCGTCGGGCGCGATGGCGACGAACAGCAGATCGTAATGGCCGGTTTCGCGCTCTTCCTTCGACGGCCCCTCGCCCGGCTTCGGGACGGCGGATAGCGCTATCTTGTTGTTGGCCGCCTGGATGCTTTTGGCCAACGCCTCGCCGTCCGCGCCGGGACCGGTGACCTGCATCTCGTCGTAGACGAAATCCCGACCATAGGGGAAGCCCAGCAGCATGTTCGAACGATGCACATTGCGAGTGTTGATGTTCGCCATGAAGAACGGCGTCACCCAGACCTGCAAATCCTCATCCAGCATTGGCCTGTTGCCGGGCGGCTGTTTCGGTCCCTGAAAGCCCGGCGTCAGCGCGAACGGATCCCGCATCAACGCCAGAATTCCCTGATCTTTTGCGGCAGCTTCAAACAGCGATTTGCCGCTGGCCGCCGTTCCGCCCGAGAAGGTCCCCTTCATCGCGCGGATGCGACCCTTGACCCGGGGGACCGCTGCCCCAAACTGTTTCTTCGCCTCCTCCTGAGCGCAGAACACGCCCAGTTCAAATGGCAGGGAATCATAGCCGCAGGAAAACATGATCCGCGCGCCGCTGCGCTGCGCGGTGGTTTGGTGCGCGTCGATGATCCGCCGCATCCATGGCGTCTCGCCGCACAAATCGAAGTAGTCGGTGCCCGAGGCCGCGCAAGCTGCCACCAATTCGTTGCCGTAAAGCAGGTACGGGCCGACCGTGGTGATCACGGATTTCGTCTGCGCCACCATCGCCTTCAGCGACGCGGCATCTGACGCGTCGGCCACGATCAGCGGCGTATCCGATGGCGCACCGATCGCGTCGCGCACGGCAGCCAGCTTGTCCTTGCTGCGGCCGGCCATCGCCCATTTCAGGCTGCTGTCGCCCTTGTAATGCGCGGCGAGGTATTCGGCGACGAGCTGGCCGGTGAAACCGGTGGCGCCGTAAACAACGATGTCGAATTTCGACGAAGACATGTTTTAGATCCTTGAAGTTTTTCCGTCATGGCCGGGCTTGTCCCGGCCATCCACGTCTTTTTTTGTCTCTACACCACTAAGACGTGGATGCCCGGGACACCTAGCGAAGACGTGCTTCGCGCTTCTGCCCGGGCATGACGATCTACACTATTTCTTGGCGTAGGAAACGCCCATGCCGGCGCGGACGTCGGCCTGGATGCCATAGGGCGCGATCGGATAGCGCAGGCCATTTTTCGCCAGTTGCTTCATGCCGACGATGGCCTTGGCGAGATGCGCCGGCTGCAGCGCCATCAGCATCTCCTCGTCGGGCACGCCGCCATAGCGCCGTTCGGCAAAGCACGGCAGCGACAGACTCGGCTCGCCGGTCTTGAGCGCCCGTCCCCACGAATCCGCACAGGCGGTCTCGCCGACCACGCCCCATTCGAACTTCTTGTAGCCGGTATATTGCAGCCCGTTGATCAGGATGATCATCTGGCCCGGCGTTGCATACACCAGACAGATGTCAGGCGGATTGAGCCGGCCGCTAGTGAGCGGGCTCACCGCCATCGCCTGGTACTGGCCGTACGGCACGACGTCGAGCGCTTCCTGGCGCAACCTCGCGTCCTCCTCGGTGCCGTGCCAGACGCCGACATAGTTTTTTCCTTCAAGGAATTTTTCGTCCTGCGGTGCGAGGCCAATCACAGCGCGGCATTGCGCGCCGACGAGGTCTTCGCCGGTGATGCCGACGGTCCAGCCGAGCCTTGAAGCCATGCTGACGATCTGGTCGGTGGTATGGACCGCGGACGGGCGCCGGATTTTCGGGATCGCCGCCATCTCCTCGACGGTCGTGAACATCTTGATGCCGATCACGGTGGTCCGGAGCCGCAACAGGCTGATCAGGTCGGCGGCCATGCCGTTCAAATCGAACGCTTCCGGCGACGTTTGCTGTTGCATGGCGTAAACTCCCAAATCGGCGCGGTGCGCATGTTGTTGTTGGCATCAATTCTAGCCCGGCCGGTCGGCTGTTGCGACCTCTACTTCGGCGCTGGTCCCGGCAGCAAATCGTCGATCTTGCCGGTGGCCCGGTACGCAACCAGTCCCATCCATTCGCGCGCCGCGATTTCGGTGCGTCCGAGGCCATCAAGAATGGCGATCGAGAACTTCATGAGATCGCCGCGGCCACCGACCCGCCAATCGACCGGATAGGCCTCGACCGCAAATCCGGCCTTTCGGAACAGGCCGACCGATCGCGGCATGTGAAAGGCCGAGGTCACCAGCAACCAGCGCTCGCCGTCCTTTGGCGCCACCAGCGCTTTCGAGAACTGGGCATTCTCCACCGTGTTGCGCGACGCCCGTTCCATGATGAGACGTGATTTGGCGATGCCAAGGCTTTCAAAAACGGCGCCGGCGAAATCGGCTTCGCGCGCGTCGTTCGAAATCAGATTCGCACTGCCGCCGGTGAAGACGATGCGCGCATTCGGATAGCGATGCGCCAACGCCGCCGCCGCGATGATACGATCAGGCGCGCCGCGCACCACCGGCGTGCCACGCGCAGCCGATAGATCAGCGTCGATCGATGCGCCGAGGACGACGATGCCGTCCGGCGGCGCGCCCGCGCCGGCCTCCCATCGCGGAAAGCGCTGCTCCAGCGGATAGAGCAACAGGTTTCCGAGCGGCGACAATCCGCAGATCACCAGCAGCAGCACCGCCGCCATCACAAGCTTGCGGCCGAGCGATGCAAAACGCGTCAGCAGCAGGATCGCGCCAACGAACCCGACGCCGATCAGGAAATTCGTCGGCATCAGCATATAGCCGAGCGTCTTGGAGAGGATGAAGAACAAGGGAGGACCCTTCAGGCGGGAGCGCAGTATCGACTTAGCATTCGGTCGTCATACGCGGGCTTGACCCGCGTATCCATCTATCTTCACAAAAAGGATTATTCGAGAATGATGGATTGCCGGGTCAAGCCCGGCAATGACAAATAGGACAAGACAACACCGACAAGAAGGTCCCCATGACCCATCACCATCTGCATTCCAGCCCCAAAACCTGCCACTGGGGCTTCTTCGAAGCGAAATTGAAGCCGGTCCTGACCGTTGCCAGCGGCGATGAGGTCACGGTGGACACCATCACCGGCGGCCCCGACGTGGTGCCGGACCGCAGCAAATTTCATGTGCCGCCGGAGCTTGCCGACGTGCACGCCCAGAACGAGCGGATGGTGCCGGGCCATATTCTGACCGGCCCGATCGCGGTTGAAGGCGCCGCGCCCGGCGACGTGCTCGAGGTCGACATTCTCGACGTCCAGCTCAGGCAGGACTGGGGCTACAATCTGATAAAGCCGCTGTCCGGCACTCTGCCCGACGATTTCCACGAGACGCGCCTGCTCAACATTCCGCTCGATCGCGAGCGGATGGTCGGCCGGATGCCGTGGGGGCTGTACCTGCCGCTCAAACCGTTCTTCGGCGTGATGGGCGTGGCGCCGCCGCCGGCCTGGGGCCGCATCACCTCGCTGATCCCGCGCGCGATGGGCGGCAATCTCGACAATAAGGAGTTAGGGGCCGGCGCCAAACTCTATCTGCCGGTGTTCGTGCCCGGCGCGCTGTTTTCCTGCGGCGACGGCCACGGCGTGCAGGGCGACGGCGAAGTCTGCGTCACCGCGATCGAAACCGCGCTGCAGGGCCGCTTCCGCCTGACGCTGCGCAAGGATCTGCGGCTGGAATATCCGCGCGCGGAAACACCTGATCATTACATGACGATGGCGATGGACCCCGACCTCGACCAATGCGTGGTGCGCGCGCTGCGCGACATGATCGTGCTGCTCGGCGAGAAGCGCAATCTGTCGCGCGAGGACGCCTACACGCTCTGCAGCCTCGCCGCCGATCTGCGGGTGACGCAGACGGTCAACGGCTCCAAGGGCATCCACTGCATGATCGCAAAGAGTGTGGTGCACGGCTGATTTCAGCGCGGTGCGCCGTCACAGCGGCGAAAGCAGCTCCAACGTTGAACGAATCCTGACGCTGGTCTTTCCAACCAGCGCCGCCCCCTGCACGTCAGCGCGATCGGCGGTATAGGTGCCGCTGAAGCCGGTGGTGACCTCGCGCCCGCCGAACAGCGGCAGCACGCCAGCCGATTTGGTGTGCTGGTTGGTGGTCAGTTCGCCGCGCCATTTGCCGCGATCGGCGGTGTAGGAGCCCGTATAATAGAAATGCGAGTCGCCGCCGGCGATCCTGCCATCCAGCAGCACGATGACGCCGCTGGCATGGCCATGCCCGCCCTCCATCATTTCGGTCAGGATCGAGTAGAGACCGTTGGTCATCGTCATCGCAGGATTGTCCCCCGTCGAAGCAGCATCGACCGTGCAGACCACCTGAGGCAATCGGGAAATGGACTGACAGCTGGATCGTTTCGCCGCGGCTGCCTTGGCGCCGTCAGACCCCGGTCGCTGGTCGCGCAGCGCCGTCTAACGCCAGTGCCTGCTGGCAATGGTCGACTTTTTCGATGCCGTTACAATGAGATAGACTGCGCCCCAAGTGGCGATTGACTTATCCCCATGAAACTTAATAGAGTCTAAATAGATACTTTTCAGTACAGCGTTTAAAAGTTAGCGTTCTTGCATGGCTACAGAAAAAGCCGAAACCGACCGCATTCCCGTGACCTTGGCGCTCTCGACCATCAGCTATCTCGAAAAACTGGTGAGACAGGGTACCCACGGCACTAGCGTTCCCGGCGTTGCGAAGACCCTGATCGAGGAAGGCATCCGGCTCGCCATCAAGGACGGGCTGCTGTCGATCCGCGACAATGGCAGGCCTTGATGGCACGCCAGCGGAAAATTCGCTGACGGGAGACAAGGAACGCGGCGGTGCCTCAAAGAATTTGGGACCGCAAGCATGTTCGCAAACATACCGACCTGGACCACCGAGCGCGTCGAACTCCTCAAGCAACATTTCGAATCCGGCCTCTCCTGCCGCGAGATCGCCGCTCACATCGGCGTCAGCCGCAACGCCGTGATCGGCAAATTGACACGGCTCGGTTTGACCCGCGGGCCGACCAACATCGAACAGCATCTGCAAGGGGCCACGAAGGAACGTAGCCCGAAATCCGTTCCCCGCGCGCAGTACCGGATGCTGCAAGTGGTCTACCAGGACGGGCAACCGGCCCCAAACGCCCCGATCGCCAGCGAGCGGCCCTGCTCGCTGCTCGAACTCAGCCATGAGCGCTGCCGCTGGCCCATCAGCACGCCCGGCGCGGAAGATTTCTGCTTTTGTGGCAACACGCCGCTCAAGGGGATGCCCTACTGCGTCGGGCACACCCGTCTCGCCTACAAGCCCGGCTCGCGCCAAAAAATGGCGCGAGCTTGATTTACCCTTTGGATGTAACAGTCACTGTGCAGGCACGAGCGCCTGCGCTCCCTTGTCCTTGATCAACAGCACCAGGAATTTCGCCGGTTGGGTGCTGCTCGCGTTGCGGTCGACCACGTGAACATCATCGGGGCCTTCATAGAAGCTTTGCCCAGCCGTCAGTGTCACCGGTTGTCCACCCTTCAACTGCATCACGATGGAACCCTCCAGCACATAGCCAAAGGCATGAGCGTTGTGTCGATGGACAGGAGTCGATCCGCCGGGCGGGTGCTCGACCGTGATCATCAAGATTTCCTTGCCGGGACTCTCCGGAAGATCCTTGGACATGAGTGGCACCACCTTGGGCCCCTCAGCAACCGCCGGGCCGGTCATTAGACCCAGAAGAACCAGCGCAACGAGTTTGTTCGTCATAGTCGCCTCTTTCATTGGTGTCGGGTACCTGTTCACAGCAGACCGGGCGGATCGCGATGCGGGATCAGGCGGTCGCCTTTGCGCGGCGAAGCCATTCGTCGAGACCGATGCGGCCGAGGCGCGCCTCGCCCAACGGCACGAGCGAGTGCTCGTCAACCCGACCGCCCCAGTATCGGGCTTCGGGATCGCTCACGACTTCGCGCGGGTCGCCAACCGCCTTCAGATAGCGGGCGATGATGTCATTGAGCGGCGCTCGTTCCGGTCCGGCGATCTCCACGATACCGCTTCGCGGCGCCGCGAGTGCCAGATCGGCAACGATGGCAGCAACGTCGTCCGCCGCGATAGGCTGGAACAGGATAGGCGGAAGCCTCACTGTGTTTCCATCCGCACTTGAATCGGCGATACCGCGAACGAATTCCAGGAACTGGGTCGCGCGAACGATGGTGTATGGAATGCCGGAGGCTTCGATCAGTTTCTCCTGGGCGAGCTTGGCGCGGAAATAGCCATTGTCGGTCCGGTCGATCGCGACGATCGATAGCGCGACATGATGCCGGACGTTCGCTGCGGCCTCGGCGGCGAGCAGGTTGCGGCCGGAGGTCTCGAAGAATTCGAGCACCGCCTTGTCTTCAAATGAGGGCGAGTTGGCCAGGTCAATCACCACCTGTGTGCCCGCCATAACCTCCTTGAGTCCCTCACCGGTGATCGCGTTAACGCCGCTTTTGGGCGAGGCGGCGACGACTTCGTGGCCGCCCTGGCGCAGAATGGCGACGGTCTTCGAGCCGATCAGGCCGGTGCCTCCGATCACCACGATCTTCATGGCTGATGCTCCGTGGTCGTTAGATGGGCTCAGCTTAGTTCTGCTTGGAACCCCCAGAATACTATCCCAAGGTACAGGTCGGACTACCCGATGAACCGGCGAGACCCGGTAGACCATACGATACCGCCACGCGGCGTTTTCCGCCAGCGTGGCACGCTTAGTTGAGCCAACGACCTTATTGAGTTCAGGCTCTGGTCGTTATTCAGATCAGCCCCTCAGGCCAGCTTCCAGCCGACCTCGTCCCGATAGCTCTGGTAGAAGTCGAGCGTGTAGGCCTCCTCCGGCGTCTTGCGCACGCGCTCGTCGAGCTTGTGGGCATCGTCGCCGACCAGGATGCGCCAGCGGTCCGCCTTGACGCCGTCGAGGATGATTTTTGCAGCGGCCGCCGCCGTGGTCGGCGCATCATCATGAAACGATCGTGCGCGGTCGAGTGCGAGCTGCTGAATGTCCTCATCCGACATGTTCGTGGTGTCGGTGCCCATGCCCTTCAGCCGCTCCCGGGTCACGCCGATTTCAACATCGGTCAGGCGCTCGGTCTCGCTGCCGCTCTGGATCTTGCGCGAGTTCGACACGATCGAGGTGCCGATGTGGCCGGGCATCACGACCGAGCATTTGATGTGCGGCGCATTGAGCCGCAGGTCCGTCATCAGCGCCTCGGAAAATCCCTTCACCGCGAACTTGGCGGCGGCATAGGCGGTGTGCGACACGCCGGGGCCGACCGACGCCCAGAAGCCGTTGACGCTGGACGTATTGATGATGTGGCCCTCATCGGCCTTCAAAAGCAGCGGCATGAAAGTGCGGACCCCGAGATAGACGCCGCCCCAGCAGATGTTGAAGGTGCGCTCCCATTGCTCGCGCGTGTTGGTGAACAGGCTGCCGCCACCGCCGATACCGGCATTGTTGAACAGCAGATGGATTTTGTCGGTTGCCTGTTGCTCGATCAGCTCATCGCGAAACCGCTTGAGCTGATCCTCGATCGCGACGTCGGCGATATGCGTGGTGACGCGCAGGCCCTGCGGCAGCTTCTCGGCTTCGCACAGCTGCCTGGTTTCGGCCATCGCCTCGGCGGAGACGTCGCACATCGCGACATTGCAGCCCTCGGCGACGAGCTGGCGCGCCAGCTCGCGGCCCATGCCCGTGCCGCCTCCGGTGATGACGGCGATCTTTCCGGCGAATTCCTTCATGGAGATCCTTTTTCTTTTTCACGACGCTTCGAAACATTACAGTCATGGCCGGGCTTGTCCCGGCCATCCACGTCTTCCCTGCCGAAGCGGACCAAAGACGTGGATGCCCGGCACAAGGCCGGGCATGACGACGCATTGAATACTTATCCTACTCCGCGGCCTCGACGCGTTGGCCCGACGCACCTAACCCCTCCAGCGCCTTCTTGATCGCGGCCTGTTGCGCAGGCGATGCTTCCGGCATCGGCGCGCGCGAAAACGTCTTTGGCAGTCCCTGCAGCGACTGCGAATAGCGCGTGCAGGCCGGCAGATTGTCTGAGACAACCGCGTTCCACAATGTCAGCAGTTTCTTGTGCAGGTCGAGCGCGCGGACGTGATCGCCGGCCTTGACCGCATCCCACAACTCGACCGAAGCATGCGGCGCGGCCGAGAGGATCGCGGCGATCGAGCCGTGCGCGCCGAGCGCGTAGGACGGATACATCAGCGCGTCGACCGCGCTGTAGATCAATTTGCCCGGCGCCATCATCATGAGATCGGCGAACAGTTTTAGATCGCCGGCGCTCTGCTTGACCCCGACCACCAGCGGCACCTCGTTCATGATCCGCGTCAGCAGCGCGGGCGACAGATACGACCACGGCACCACATTGTAGATGATGATCGGCATGCCGGTCTCGTCGGCCATCCGGCGGAAGTGATCGACCATCGCCTGATCGTCCGGCTTGAACAGGTAATGCACCGGCGTCACCTGCAGGGCGGCAACATCCATGTCGCGCACCAATTTGCCGCGCCGGATCGCGTCGCGCGTGGAGTCGACGATGATGCCGGCGATCACTGGCGCGCGGCCCTTGGCGGCCTCCACCGTTGCCGCCACCAGATCGCGATACTCTTCATGATCGAGCGTATGCCCCTCGCCGGTCGAACCGCCCGCCGCCATGCCGTGGCTGCCGGCGCCGATCAGCCAGTCGACTTGCGGAGCCACCTGCTTGAAATCAATCTCGCCGTCTTTGCGAAACGGCGTTGTCATCGGCGGTATCACGCCTGTCGGGCGTATTTTCATGATCGACCCCTTTGCGTTCCGTTTCCCAAATCCGACCCCGCTCTTTGGCGGATATTCTCGATCGGCGGGTGAAGCCTAACCGCTGCCGGAAGGGCAATCCAGTTGAGACATCGGTGGGCTGGGTCGTGGCGGCGTCATAACGGGCGGAGGCGCGGCTCCAAGTTCGAGCGGCGCAAACATCTAAATCCTTGCACGAAAAAACCCCGGCAAGTCATGCCGGGGCTATTTTGCTCGCTTAGCGGGGCGGCTTCGGCGGACCGAAGGGGTTACGGGGCGGAAGGTGCGTGGGGCCGGCGCCCAGCCTGCCGCCGGTCACGATATCCAACTGCTGCGTCGTCAGTTCGACCGGCTTGTCAGTCCTGCGTTCCATGGTGCTTCTCCTGCTGCTGTCCCGGTGCAACATTGCCTCGGTATGACCGGGACAATGACGGATCGGCGACGGCCGCGCTGTTCCCCAGGTAACAGCCGGGCCAGAACGGAAGTGGCCTCGGCCTTTCCTTTGGCCGTTCCAGACCGTCGTCACTTGCAAGGGCTCACGGGCTTTCGCGCTTAACCATACGAAAACTCAGGGCGACGGCGACGGCGCGTCCGTAGTATGTTTGCGCCTATTGGATTTATTAATTTTTGGTGCCTTATGAACGACGCGTATTTGAAGGAGCAGTCCCGGCGCGTCCGCGCGATTGCGGACAAGGCCGATCCCTTCACGAAAAAACGACTGCTGGCGCTCGCCGAAAGCTACGATGCGCAGATTGGACGGCCCTCAAGGGCAACGCGACAGCTGCCCTTCGTCGCGATCAATAATGAAAAACCTACCGATCAGCGCGACGACGGCGAGACCGCGCGCTGATTGTGGCAACTTCCGCATAGCGATCGCCGCTCGCATATTCCGCGACAAGGCATTACGCCCGTACGCGACAAGGGAGCGCAGGCGGAAACGGTTCGGCAGAATGGGCGTGACGCCGCGCGCGGTGCGTGTCAGTATCCCGCTAATCAAAGCGCGCGCACGTCGGACGAAGCGCCGCTGCCAGGGAGGGAACAGCACAACGCGCGCGTAAGCGGCGGCGCCTTCCGTTGGCCTAACGGTCCGTTGGCGTCGCATGGGACAACAGATTGTCCATCGTCTGCTGATTTCGTTCCCCGCTTTGCTCGGGGTTCTCTTCCTCTGTTTTTGTCTGTTGCAGGTGGTGCCGGCTGATCCTGCGATGATCATCGCCGGTCCCGACGCCAAGGCCGAGACCATCGCGGCGATCAGGCTCGAGCTTGGCCTCGACCGCTCGATCCCGGTGCAGTTCTTCGAATACATCATGCGGGTTCTGCGCGGCGATCTCGGCCGCTCGATCATCTCGAACCGGATGGTGAGCGAGGAACTCGCGATGACGATCGGTCCGACGGTCGAGCTGATGCTCGGCGCGATGCTGATCGCGGTGCCGAGCGGGCTTGCGTTCGGAACGCTGGCCGCCGTCAATCGCGGCCGCCTCGCCGACCGCGTCATCATGGCCTGCTCGGTGGCCGGTGTTTCGATGCCGGTGTTCTTCATCGGCCTGATCCTGATCCAGTATGTCGGCTTCAAATGGGCGCTGCTGCCGTTCACCGGCCGCACCGGGCCGATCTGGGACGGCGGATTGCCGAGCCTGATCCTGCCCGCGACCACGCTCGGCCTCGTGCTGATCGGACCGATCGCGCGGCTGACGCGCACCGCCGTACTTGAAGTGCTGGGCGCCGATTTCGTGCGCACGGCGCGCGCCAAGGGGCTGCGCGAGACTGTCGTGATCGTCCATCACGCGCTGCGCAACGCCATGATCCCGGTCGTCACTTTGATCGGGCTGCAGGCAGCGTTCCTGCTTGGCGGCGCGGTGGTCACGGAAACGATGTTTTCCTGGCCCGGCGTCGGCCGGCTTGCGGTCGGCGCCATCGTCTCCAGCGATTTCCCGACCGCGCAGGGCGCGATCATGATCCTCGCCATCGCCTTCCTGTCGATCAACCTGATCGTCGACGTGCTCTATGTCTATCTCGATCCCAGGGTGGCACGACGATGAGCGTCCAGGCTCTCGAACCCGTCTTTGTCGCCGAGCCCGAGACCGGCGCATTCGCCCGGGCCGGCGTGCTGCGGCGCCTCGCGCGCGACCGGGTCGCGGCCGGGGCGGCGTTGACGCTCACCACCATCGTCGCCGCGGCGGTTTTCGCGCCCTGGATCGCGCCCTATGACCCCTACTTCACCGACCTTACCAAGGTGATGCAGCCGCCGGGCGCCGAGCACTGGTTCGGCACCGACAACACCGGCCGCGACGTGCTGAGCCGCGTCATCTTCGGCACCCGCGCCACGCTGATGCTCGGGCTGGTCGGTGTCATTATCGGTGGTCTGTTCGGCGGCGTGCTCGGCATTCTCGCCGCCTACTACAAGCGGCTCGACGGCTGGATCATGCGGCTGGTCGACGTGATGCTGGCGTTCCCCGCCATCCTGATCGGGCTCGCGGTCGCCGCGATCTTCGGTGCCGGCCTCACCGCCGTTGTCATCGCGCTGGTGGTCGCCACCGTGCCCGACGTGGCGCGGGTGGCGCGCGGCGCGGCGGTCGGCGTCATGGGCCAGGAATTCATGGAGGCCGGCCGCGCGGTCGGCGTCACCGACGGCGCACTGATCTGGCGCTATCTCACGCTCAACTGCATCTCGACCATCTTCGTGTTTCTCACCTTGCGCTTCGGCCAGATCATCCTGATCGGCTCGGCGCTCGGCTTCCTCGGCATGGGCGCGCAACCCCCGACCGCCGAACTCGGCATGATGGCGGCCCAGGGCCGCGACTTCCTGTTCATGGCGCCGCACATCGCGACGATCCCGAGCTGCGCGATCTTCGTGATCGTGCTGGCGGCCAACCTTCTGGGCGACGCGTTCCGCGACGTCCTCGATCCAAGGCTGCAGACATGATCAGAACCGTTCTGGGTGTCGCATTGGCAATAGGTGTCGCGGGGGCCGCATCGGCCCAGACGCTCACCTTGATGAAGGGCATCGACGCGCCGCATTACGACGCGCAGCGCACCACCTGGGGGCCGACCTCAGATATCGTCAACATGTTCCAGGACACGCTGGTGGCGCTGGACTGGGACGGCCGCACGCCGATCCCCTATCTGGCCAAGTCCTGGATCATCAGCGAGGACGGCCGGACCTATACATTCAAGCTGCGCGACGACGTCTCGTTCTGCAGCGGCAAGAAATTCACCGCCGAGGACGTGGTCTACAGCTTCAAGCGGCTGAAGGATCCCGCGATCAAGGGGCCATACGCCTGGCGCGCCGGCAACATCAAGGAGTTGCGCGCGCCCGATCCCTACACCGTCGAATACGAACTCGAGGAGCCCTACTCCGAGCTGCTGCTGCAGCTCACCATGTTCACCAACGTGATCCACAACAAGGAAAGCGTGGAGGCGCTGGGCAAGGACTACGGCATCAAGGGCGCCGATGGTACCGGACCGTGGTGCTTTGTCTCGTGGCAACCGCGCACCGAGATCGTGCTGAAGCGCCACGACGCCTACAAATGGGGCCCGTCGATGTACAAGAACAAGGGCCCGGTGAAATTCGAGAAGCTCAGCATCAAGATCGTGCCGGAGGATTCCAGCCGGGTGGCGGCGATGATGTCCGGCCAGTTCGACATCACCCACCAGTTTCCATCGCAGTTCATCGCCCAGGCCAAGGCTTTTCCGGCGCTGACGGTCACCGACGCCAAGCCGAACTTCCAACTGCTCTACTTCGGTTTCAAGACGACGCGACCGATGGTATCAGACAGGCGTGTGCGCGAAGCCATGAGCATCGCCATCAACCGGGTCGAAATCGGCAAGGCCATCCTGCAGGGCAATGCCGATCCGGCCTACACTTTCGTCGACCCGGATGCGCTCGACTTCGACCCGAAGTCGAAGGGAATCGTCCAGGAAGATATCGAGCGGGCCAAAAAACTGCTCGACGAAGCCGGATGGAAGGTAGGCGCCGACGGCATCCGCGAGAAGGATGGCGAACGCCTGGCACCGAAAGTCTATTACACCGCCAACGCCAATTCGGCCCGGGTGGCCGAGGCGGTTCAGGGATACTTGCGGAAAGTCGGCGTCGACTGGCGGCTCAACCCGTGGGACTCGACCATCTCGTCGGTCAAGATGGCCGAGCAGGATTATGAAATCTGGTCGGTGACCGTGCCGTATCTGTCGGCCGGCGACCTCATGAACATCTACTTCGACTCGCAGAACATCCCGACGCCGAACCGGATGAACTGGAAGGACGCCGAGACGGACGAATGGCTCAAGCTCGGTCGCGCCGCGCTGACCGAGGCCGATCGCGCCAAATATTACGCGCTGGTGCAGCAGAAGGTAACGCGGGAACATTTGTGGATGCCGGTCCTCAACATCAACATGCACCAGGTCGCGAACAAGAAGATCAAGGGCGCGCGGCCGCACATGATCTACCAGAACACGTTCTACAAGGGGTTGGACGCGTCGCTATAACAAACAGGAGCAAACGACGATGCGCGGATTGTTCACGACGGTTGCGGTGCTGCTCGGAGTGGCGGGAGCCTCCCCACTGGAGGCGCAGACCCTGAAGATGATGAAGTCGCTCGATGCGCCGCATTACGACGGCCAGCGCACGACGTGGTCGCCCTCCTCCGACATCGTCAACATGATTCAGGATACGCTGGTCGCGATGGACTGGGACGGCAAGACGGCGATCCCTTATCTGGCCAAGTCGTGGACCATCAGCGAGGACGGCAAGACCTACGTGTTCAAGCTGCGCGATGACGTGCAATTCTGCAGCGGCAAGAAATTCACCGCCGCCGACGTGATCTATTCCTTCAAGCGCCTGACCAGCACCGAGCTGAAAGCGCCGCTGGCCTGGCGCGCCGGCAACATCAAGGAGTTGCGCGCGCCCGATCCCTACACCGTCGAATACGAACTGAACGAGCCGTTCGCCGACCTGCTGCTCCAGCTCACCATGTTCACCACCGCGATCCACAACCAGGAGAGCGTCGAGGCGCTCGGCAAGGATTACGGCATCAAGGCGATCGACGGCACCGGGCCGTGGTGCTTCGAGAACTGGCAGCCGCGCACCGAAATCGTGCTCAAGCGCCACGACGCCTACAAATGGGGCCCGTCGATGTACCAGAACAAGGGCCCGGTGAAATTCGAAAAACTCAGCATCAAGATCGTGCCGGAGGATTCCAGCCGCGTCGCCGCGATGCTGGGCGGGCAATTCGATGTCAGCCATCAGATCCCGCTGCAGTTCATCCAGCAGGTCAAGGCCGCGCCCACCCTCAACGTGCAGGAGGCGCAGCCGAACTTCCAGCTGATGTATTATGGCTACAAGACCACGCGGCCGATGGTATCAGACAAGCGCGTGCGCGAGGCGATGAACATCGCGATCAACCGCGCCGACATCGTCAAGGGCATCATGCTCGGCAATGCCGAGCCGGCCTACACCTTCATCGACGACAAGGCGCTCGACTTCGCCGCGTCCACCAAGGGCATCATCAAGGAGGACGTCGAACGCGCCAAAAAGCTGCTGGACGAAGCCGGCTGGAAGGTCGGCGCCGACGGCATCCGCGAGAAGGACGGCGTCAAGCTCGCGCCGAAGGTGCTGTTCACGCAGGTCGCCTATTTCGGCCGCGTCTCCGAGGCGATCCAGGGCTACATGCGCAAGATCGGCATCGACTGGAAGATCGTCGGCTTCGACTCCACGATCGCGCCGGCCGAGATGGCCAAGCAGGACTACGAATTGTGGACGGTGACGTTCCCCTACATATCGGCGGGCGACCTCCTGAACTTCTACTTCGATTCGAAGAACATGCCGGCGCCGAACCGGATGAACTGGAACGACCCCAAGACCGACGAGTATCTGAAGATGGGCCGCGCGTCGCTGACCGAGGCCGACCGCTCTAAATATTACGCACTAGCCCAGCAGCGCGTCACCGAGGAGCATCTGTGGATGCCGGTGATGAACATCGCGATGTACACGACAAGCCAGAAGAAGCTGAAGGGCGTGCGGCCGCACATGCTCTACCAGAACACGTTCTACAAGGGCCTGGATTACTCGTTCTGATGGAAAACCTGCTCGAGGTCCGCGGCCTGAAGACTCATTTTGCCACCGACCGCGGCCTGTTCCGCGCGGTCGATGGCATCAGCTTCAACGTACCGCGCGGCCGCACCGTTGGCCTGGTCGGCGAATCCGGCTGCGGCAAGAGCGTGACGTCGCTCTCGGTGATGGGCCTGGTGGCGAGCCCGGGCAAGGTCGAGGCCGAGGCGGTTTTGTTCGGCAACCGCGACGTACTGAAACTGTCCGCCGACGAGCGCCGCCGGCTGCGCGGCGGCAAGATGTCGATGATCTTCCAGGAGCCGATGACCTCGCTCAATCCAGTGCACACCATCGGCCAGCAGATCGTCGAGGCGATACTCGCCCATACCCAGTTGTCGCCGCAGGCCGCCAAAGCGCGCGCCATCGAGATGCTGGAACTGGTGCGGATTCCCTCGGCGAAGCAGCGCATCGACGACTTTCCGCATAATCTGTCGGGCGGCATGCGCCAGCGCGTCATGATCGCGATGGCGCTGTCTTGCGAGCCCGCGCTGTTGATCGCCGACGAGCCGACCACCGCGCTCGACGTCACCATCCAGGCCCAGATCCTCGATCTGCTCGGCGAATTGCAGCGCCGGCTCGGCATGGCGATCCTGATCATCACCCACGACCTCGGCGTGATCGCCGAGGTCGCCGACCAGGTACTGGTGATGTACGCCGGGCAGATCGTCGAAAGCGCTGATGTCGCCGATCTCTTTGCCGATCCGCAGCACCCCTACACGATCGGTCTCTTGGGCTCGATCCCGCGCCTCGACGTTGATCGCGCACGGCTCGCCACCATCGAAGGCACGGTGCCGAGCCCCAACAACCAGCCAAAGGGCTGCCGCTTCGGGCCGCGCTGCCCGTTCGCCGACCGGCGCTGCCGCGAGGCGCCGCCGCCGCTGCGTGAACTTGCGCCGGGTCATTTGGTCGCCTGCTGGAAGGCCCCTGTCGAGGTGGCGTCATGAGCGCGGTCCCGGTGCTGCAGGTCGATGGCCTCGTAAAACATTTTCAGCTCAGCCGCGGCATCATCCTGCGCCGACAAGTGGGCCTTGTGCGCGCCGTCGAGGACGTCAGCTTCGAGATCGGTTGCGGCGAGACGCTGGCGCTGGTCGGCGAGTCCGGCTGCGGCAAGTCGACGACCGGACGCCTGGTGCTGCGCCTGATGGACCCGACGGCGGGCTCGGTCCGCTTCAAGGGCGAGGAAATTGCCAATCTCGGCAAGGATGAACTGCGGCGGCTGCGCCGGCACATGCAGATCATCTTCCAGGACCCCTACGCCTCGCTCAATCCGCGCATGACCGTGGGCGAGATTTTGGCCGAACCGCTGCGGGTGCATGATATCGGCGATCCCGCCTCGCGCGAGACGCGGGTGAGCGAGCTGCTCGATATCGTCGGCCTGCTGCCCGAACATGCGCGGCGCTATCCGCATCAATTCTCCGGCGGGCAACGCCAGCGCATCGGGATTGCGCGGGCGCTGGCCGTCAATCCCGACCTGATCATCTGCGACGAGCCGGTGTCGGCGCTCGACGTCTCGATCCAGGCGCAGATCGTCAACCTGTTGCAGAACTTGCAGCAGCGTTTTGGTCTGTCCTATCTGTTCATCGCGCATGATCTGGCTGTCGTAAAACACATCAGCGATCGCGTCGCGGTGATGTATCTCGGCAAGCTGGTCGAGATCGCTGACAAGAAGACGATCTACGCAAAGCCGTTGCACCCCTATACCCACGCGCTGCTGTCGGCGATCCCGAAACCGGACCCGAGCCTGCGCACCAAACGCGTGATGCTGCAGGGCGACGTGCCGAGCCCGTTCAATCCACCGTCCGGCTGCCGCTTCCACACCCGCTGCCTGCACGCCCAGCCGCGCTGCTCGGCGGAGGAGCCGAAGCTGCGCGAGGCCGCGCCCGGCCATCGCGTGGCCTGTCATTTCTTCGAGACGATCCAGGCCCCTGTCATCGTCGCGCGCGCCGGCGCTGCGAACGGAAAGTTCGCCGAACGGCTGGCCGCCTTTGAGGCGGCCAAGCACGCGCGAACGCCGGCCTGACGGCAATCCGTGGCAGGCCAGTTCGGAATTCAGGCCAGGACGGGGCTTGCCTTGTCGTAGTGCTTGATAAACACGAACGGGCTGGGCGTGGCTTTTCCCTTGCCGCCGCTGACATTGGCAAGTTCGCGATCGGACAGCGCGTCGGCCTGACGGTCGCGCTCGCATGCTTCAGCGCGATTGATGATGGTGTTCATGGTGACGGCTCCCTTTCGATCAAGATCGGATCGTTGCTGACGAAGGGGATTTAGCCGCGAGGCCGTCGCCGTGGCTGTGACATCAATCACAGTCCCTAACCTCGCACCGGGGTCAAGATGGTTGGCATCATCCAGCCACCGGAGCGCATCATGACCGCATTTCAGAAACAGCCGAGCGTGGACCAACGGGCCGCCGCGACCACCGAACTTTGCGCGATCGAACTGGATGCGGTGATTGGCGGCACGTCCTTTTTTCAAGTCCTCAGCAATATTTTCAAAGCGCAGAACGAGACCCTCAAATCCATCGCTGGGAATATTCGGTAAGAAGTTGTTGCGGTGCGATTGACCGAACCGGAGCCAGCTACTGGTTGACAAGCCAACGAGAGCGGATCGTAATACTACCTAAGATCGATCGACGGGCGAACGGCAGCGCTGGCGCAATGCAAGCTCCCAAAGCGTCTCGTTTCCTAAACGTCCTGTTTCCTAAACGTGTTGGCTTCGAGGGCAGCGACCGCGGGATACCGCGGCGCTCAGCAATGGGGAGGATGGTCGTGATGGAATCTCTCATCGTCTGGCTGATCATCGGCGCGATCGCAGGCTGGCTGGCCGGGCAGATCGTCAAGGGCTATGGCCTCGGCCTGGTCGGCAATATCGTGGTCGGCATCGTGGGCGCCGTGATCGCCGGCTGGCTGTTGCCGATGATCGGGTTTGTCCTGGTCGGAGGCATCCTGGCGGCGATCGTCAACGCCGTCATCGGCGCGGTGATCCTCCTGATCATTGTCGGCTTCTTCAAGAAGTAGGTCGTTCAAGAACCCGCGGCCGTTGGCAGCGATGCGGCGTTTGTGCGCCGCGGCAACGCTGTTGAAAGAGGCGGCCCCAGCACGGGGGGAGAGCTGAGGCCGCCTTTTGCCGAACGCGACGGGGCTAGTTCGCGTCCGGGGGTGCCCGACTAAGCTCCCCGGCAATAATTTGTTCCCCACAGACGGCGGGCAAAAATTTCGGGGGCATCGGCCGGGAACCAACGGCGACGTCGCGGATTATGAGTTTCGTGGTGGGATGCCCACAATCTTCTTGCGGCTGGGGCCGCTTTGCTGTGGCCGAGGAGCTCGACGACGAATGGATGGTGCCGAGGTTCCAGTGAGTTTTGATGTTCCCGCCATCATCCGAAAATGGCCGTCGCTCCACAACGCCCGCCGCCTCGACAGCTCCGGCCCCTATATGGTGTTCCAGGGCACGCTCGATGAGTGCATGAAGGAATTCATGGCCAAGCCTGAATCGACCCGGCACCTGTACGAGATTCTGACCGCGCCACAGCCGCCGATGATCCCCGAGGTCCTGTCCGCCGAGCACGTCGCAGAGCTGGTGCGGCTGCGCGAGTTTCTTTAACGGCAGCGGCCAGAAAATTCATTAACCAGCGAGGGCTATGGTTCGGGCAATCGCGGACGGCTCCCAGCCCCCGCGAGACGTAAATGCGTAGGGAAACCCACCGCCTCAACCCGGTGGGTTTTTCCGTCGGAAGGGCGTTCGCCAATGTCACTATCATCCGCCAAGAATTATGCGCTGCGCGCCGAACGCTGCCAGGACGCCAAGGAAGCAGCCGACCTTCTGGCCAAGGCGATCCTGGAATTGGCGGCATCGATCGAAGCCACCGACGCAAAAGTGAAGAAGATGAACAAGTCGGGCTGAGATGCGGCCCTCTGACCCGGCAGCCTCTGACGCTTTTCAGAACCTCGGCGCAGGACATGCCTCTCGTCCGAGGCCGCGCGCCGGTTCCGTGCGGTTCCCCGTTTACGTTAAAATCACATCATCGACCACGCCGAACAGCCAGATGCTAATGATTCCTTAACGAGGAAATCATGATCAACGGACGCAAAAACGCAGTCGTCGGACTGACCACGATTTTCACTTTTGTGATGGTCGAACTGGCCGTGGTCGTTTGCGCGGTCGCATTGGTGCTCGAACTTGTGTTCGACGTGGACGTGCCGCTGCTTGCTTTCAACGACGAGTGAGGCGGAGGACGGCCGCCCTCATCCGCGGACCGGCTGCAAGAATAAGCCCGACACGCATTTGCGGGCTTTGGGCGACTTCCAATTTCAACTTCGCGATTCGAAGTTCTTCCGTCGACCATTCCGGCTTGGCCGAAAGGCGTCGCCACATCAATCAAGTGCTGACTTGTTGAGGGGAAAAATGGTCGGAGCGAGAGGATTTGAACCTCCGACCCCTAGTCTCCCAGACTAGTGCGCTAACCGGGCTGCGCCACGCTCCGATGCCGTTCCATTAGCTGCGATCAGGCTCCGGCGCAAGGCGCGCGATCCGATCGGGAAAGGCCAAGAATCGCTTCCGAAACCACTCCCCTAACGCCGGTTCCGGCCCTGCCCTCAGCCGTCCTTGAGCGCGGTGTCCAGCAATTGCCGGCAGGCCACCAGGTCCTGCAGCACGCGTTCGAGGCGTTCGCGGTCGGGACCGCCTACCGGGCCGGGCACGGCGGCCGCCTTGCCCTTGCCAAAGGGGGCGAGCATACCGTCTTCATCAGTATCGACGAAGCGATAGTCGATTTCCGTGGCTTCACCCTCGTAATCATCGTCATCGGATCCGGCGAGCGCCCCCTCTTCCGGCTCCTGCAGGCTGAGGCCGATCGCCTCCTCAACCGCGCCGAACGAGACGGCGGAGTTCTGGTCGCTCAGACCCTGCACCGATTTGATGCCGTGTTCTTTCAGGATCCGCTGCACGCCGCGGATGGTGTAGCCCTCGCCGTACAGCAGGCGGCGGATGCCCTTGAGCAGATCAACGTCGTCGGGGCGGTAATAGCGCCGCCCGCCGCTTCGTTTCATCGGCTTGATCTGGGTGAATCGCGTTTCCCAAAATCGCAGCACGTGCTGGGGAATGTCGAGATCGTCCGCGACCTCGCTGATGGTACGGAACGCATCCGGCGCTTTGTCCAAATGCCAGCTCCTCTCAGCTCAAGAGAATGAAGAGAAACTCTAAACGCTTAACCTGACTGTCTTCACGCGATTTGTTGACGCGAACTGAACTTCGCCTCGCGCGGAAACGCCTCAGCGGAAACGCCTCAATCGTCCTTGGCGTCGCCGTTCGTCACCGCGTGACCATTGATGCGCTGCTTGAGAATGGCCGACGGCTTGAACACCATCACGCGTCGCGGAGAGATTGGTACTTCGGTGCCGGTCTTCGGGTTACGTCCGATCCGTTGACCCTTCTTGCGCACCATGAACGAGCCGAACGACGACAGCTTCACCGTCTCGCCCTTCTCAAGACAATCGGTGATCTCTTTCAAAACGAGTTCGACGAACGCAGACGACTCCGTCCGCGACAAGCCCACCTTCTGGTAGACCGCCTCGCACAAATCAACGCGTGTGACTGTTTTTCCTGTCCCGGTCATCGCCTGCCCCGCACTCTCGGCGAACAATTTATTCTCTGAAATTATGAGGTTAGCACGCAATGGTCAACAGCGACCATCATGCACACGCATGAAACAGCGCAACCACTTTGTCAGGTATTTTACTTATACCTCACCAGCGGACGAGCGCGGAACCCCAGGTGAAGCCGCCACCCATCGCTTCCAGCAGCACCAGATCGCCCTTCTTGACGCGTCCATCCTTGACGGCGACGTTGAGCGCCAGCGGGATCGATGCCGCCGAGGTATTGCCGTGCAGGTCGACGGTCAGAACCACCTTCTGCGGCGCAATATGCAGCTTGTGCGCCGAAGCATCGATGATTCGCTTGTTGGCCTGGTGCGGAACGAACCAGTCGATCTGCTCGGCGGAAGCCCCGGTGGCGTTGAACGCATCGACGATCACATCGGTGATCATGCCGACCGCGTGCTTGAAGACTTCGCGGCCCTCCATGCGGAGGTGGCCGACGGTCTGGGTCGAAGACGGCCCGCCATCGACAAACAGCTTTGACTTGTGCCGTCCGTCGGAACGCAGATGCGTCGTCAGGATACCACGGTCGGTCGGCTTGCCGGGCTGGTCCTGGGCCTCGAGCACGACGGCGCCGGCGCCGTCGCCGAACAGCACGCAGGTACCGCGGTCGCTCCAGTCGAGAATGCGCGAGAACGTCTCCGCACCGATCACCAGCGCCCGCTTGTGCGAGCCGGAGCGCAGGAAATTGTCGGCGGTCGCCAGCGCAAAGACGAAGCCGGAGCAGACCGCCTGCAGGTCGAAGGCGACGCCATGATTGATGCCCAGCGCGTGCTGGACCGCGACCGCGGTCGCCGGAAAGGTGTTGTCCGGCGTCGAGGTCGCCAGCACGATCAGGTCGATCTGCTGCGCGTCGATGCCGGCATGGTCGAGCGCGGCGCGCGCGGCGTTGATCGCCAAATGCGAGGTGAACTCGCCGTCCGCGGCGATGTGGCGCTGCCGGATACCGGTACGCTGAACGATCCACTCGTCCGAGGTATCGATCCGGGCAGCCAGTTCGGCATTGGTCAGGACCTTCCGCGGCAGGTAAGAGCCGCAGCCTAGCACGACCGAACGTTTAGCAGTCACGAGACAGCCTCCTGCGCGGTTTGCGCTTGAGCCAGCGCACTGCCGTCGCGATTAAGCATCTGATTGATCTTGGTGAGGAGATCGCAGCGGACCATCTCATAGCCAACATCGACCGCGTAAGCAAAGCCTTCGGCGTTGGTTCCACCATGGCTTTTGACCACCACGCCCTTGAGGCCGAGCAGCACGCCGCCGTTGGATTTGTTGGGGTCGAGCTTGTGCCGCAGCGCCTTGAAGGCGTTGCGGGCGAACAAATAGCCGATCCGGGAGCGCCAGCTCGACGCCATGGCGCTGCGCAGGAACTCCGACATCTGACGCGCGGTTCCCTCGGCGGCCTTCAGCGCAATGTTGCCGGAAAAGCCTTCGGTCACGATCACGTCCGCCGCACCGCTGCCGATGCCGTCGCCCTCGACGAAGCCGATATAATCGAGTTCGGGCAGGTTCATCGCGCGCAGCTGCTCGGAGGCGGCTCGGATTTCCTCGCCGCCCTTCACTTCCTCGGTGCCGATATTGAGCAGGCCGACGGTCGGGCGCGGCTTGCCGAACAGCACGCTCGCCATCGCGCCGCCCATCACCGCCAGCGCCACGAGATGATGATGGTCGCCGCCGATGCTGGCGCCGAGGTCGAGCACGACGGACTCACCGCGGCTGGTCGGCCACACGCCGGCGATGGCCGGCCGGTCGATCCCCGGCATGGTGTGCAAATGAAAACGCGCCATCGCCATCAGCGCGCCGGTATTGCCGGCAGATACCGCGACGTCGGCCTTGCCCTCTTTCACCGCGTCGATCGCAAACCACATCGACGACTTCTTGCGGCCGCGGCGCAGGGCCTGGCTCGGCTTGTCGTGCATGGCGACGGTGACGTCGGTATGGGTCACACGCGAGGCCTTCTTCAAAGCCGGATACTTGGCGAGTTCCGCCTCGATCAGCGCGCTGTCGCCGTACAGCAGAAACTCGATGTCGGGATGCCGGGCCAACGCCCTTGCAGCGCCGGGAATGACGACCGATGCGCCGACATCGCCACCCATGGCGTCAAGCGCGATTCGAACCTTTTGAGGCATGAACGTCCCGGAAACCTGATCTCTTGCAGCCCTGTTAGAGCCCGGCCGCGCGCTGGAAGCATCCGCCGAAGCGGTGCTCGGCGGAGCGCATCGCTATCGCCCCCGCCGGGCCGCGACAATAGCGTGTCCCCGTTCTGACACAACCTCTTGACCACGGTCATTGGGGAATGGGACCCAGCACCGCCCGCAACCGGGAATACAGCGTAATATTAGCAACTTCAATGTCTTATCCAAGATTCCTGATGAGGCATCATAGCCACATCAAGTGAAATCCTGCTTCACCGGCCACTTTAAGTGTCGGTTACTTGTCTTTGGGCTTCTTTGCCCCCGACTTTTTTGGCGTGACCTTCAGGGCCTTGAGCGCAGCAAACGGGTGATCCTCGGGATCAGGAGCTTCGACCAACGGTTCAAAAACCGCGTCCGGTTTGCGCGGATATGGATCGACCGCGAGATACAGCGCGTCGGTCGCAAGCCGGCCGAGATCGATGATGCCGTTGTCGATCGGCTCCGGCGGATCGGGCGTGTCCTCGTCGCTCTCTTCTGCCTCGTCGACCAGCGCAGCCATCTCCGGAATCTGGTCCGGCGGCGCGAAGATCACATCGATCGGCTCGTCGATATCGCTTTCCATCTCTTCCAGCGTCACCACGCAGGTCTGCCCGATCCGGGCCCGCACGCGCCCCTCGACCTGAAAGCGGCCGCCGCTTTTGGGCGTCACATCGAACGAGGCCTGCAGCATAAGCACCTCGCGCAGGCTTCCCATCTCCGCCACCGCAACACGCGTGGCCTGATCGGCCTCGAGGTCGCGATGCAGGCCCGTGTCCGGGATTTTCTCCGCCGCGACGGGAACGCGCCACGGGTCCGGCTTCTCGATCATGGCACTCTTGGTCATCGCCGTTTGCTCATGCTTGTGCGCCGGCCTGCTCCGGCGAAGGAAACTTGAAAGTGCCGCCGGCCAGCGCCGCCTCGTCCTGCCGGTCGAGCGCCGCCATGACAGCCTCGGCATAGGCTGCGAGGTGGCGCGCCTTTTCGGTGTTCTCGCCGTTGAGGACGTTCTTGCACAGCGCCTGCGCCAGGGCCTCGCGGCCCTCGGTCAGCGCCAGATCATAGGCCGCGGTGCGGCCATAGAAGGCCTCGCCGAAGGCCTGCATCTTTTTCGGCACTTTGAGGTCGCTGACGCCCAGTTCGCGCAGATTATCGTCCATATCGTTGCAAAAATGGTCGAACAGCGCCTGCGACAGGGCCTTGCCCGCCGGGACCGATTTGAGCCGCCGCAATACCAGCCACAAATGCATCAGAAGCAGGTCAAAACGGCCGTTAACCGTGTCCGGGACCGCCAAGTCCCGATAAAACAACGGTTCTCGCGCCTGCGTCACGATCATGCCATAGATGGCTTCAATGGTGCCGCGCGGGGCGGACCGGGGTTTCCTGAAGTGATTGAACGGCCAAAGCATTGTGGGTTCCGCATGCGAGCCCCAAAGGTTTCCGCCATGAAGGTTTCGGCCTTCAGGGTTTCAGCTTCGGGCGCCCGCGCATGTTGCAATCCTGCGTGCTGCCCGGTACGTCAACGCCTCGCGCGATGCAAGGGGACGGGATCGATTCCGGAATGACCGAGACGGGCCACTCAAGCTCTTGCGCGCCCTCGCCGCGCCGCCTGACCGTGCGCTGGCGCGGTTTTCGCGGCTTTGCAGCCGTGGCACTGCTCTGCGCCGCGCTCGGCGGCTGCACCGGCGAGCAATTCCAGAAGGGCTATATCCTGCCCCCCGGCGCGCTCGAACAGATCCCGATCGGCGCCAGCCAGGACCAGGTGCTGATCGTGATGGGCACGCCCTCCACGGTCGCAACCCTGAACGGCGAGGTGTTCTACTACATTTCGCAGCGCTCCGAGCGCAAGGTCGCGTTCATGAACCAGCAGGTCGTCGACCAGCGGGTGATCGCGATCTATTTCGACAAGAATCGCCAGGTGCAGCGGCTCGCCAATTACGGGCTGCAGGACGGCAAGATCTTCGACTTCATCAGCCGCACCACGCCGACCTCAGGCCAGGAGCTCAGCTACCTGACGCCGCTGTTCAAGCTGCTCAGCTTTAACTAGGCCCGAGAACTCGGGCCTTTCCCGCGCCCTGCGCCAAGTCGCCCGCTTGCCCTGCGCGAGCGCGCTGCCTACGGTCGCCTGCAAAATAACAGCCCCGCAGGGAGTGACCTAGTGACCAGCAGATTTTTGTCCCGCCGCCATATTCTGACCGGAGCCGCCGCGCTCTCCACTGCGGCCATTCTGCCGCGCAGCAGCCTGGGCGCCGACTGGCGGCCCACCGAAACCGTCCGCCTGATCGTGCCGGCCGCGCCGGGAGGCACCACGGACGTGATGGGACGCTTGCTGGCGGCCCATTTGCAGAAGGCCTGGGGCCAGTCCGCGGTGGTGGAAAACCGCTCCGGCGGCGGCGGCACCATCGGCACCGCGGAAGTCGTCCGCCAGAAGGGCGACGGGCACACCATCCTGGTCGGCAATCCCGGCCCCAACGCCATCGCCTACAGCATCTTCCGGAACATGACCTACAAGGCCGACCAGTTGCAGCCGGTCTCCAACCTGATCCGGATTCCCAACATCATCTCGGCGCACCCCTCGGTGCCGGTCAAGTCGATTGGAGACATGATTGCCTACATCAAGGCCAACCCGGACAAGCTGACTTATGGTTCCTCAGGCATCGGCCAGAGCCCTCACCTCACCATGGCCTGGCTGCTGCAGCTCACCGGGCTGAAGATGGTGCATGTGCCGTTCCGCGGCGCCGGGCCGGCGCTGCAGGCCGCGCTGGCCGGCGACATCCAGATCCTGTCGGACAATCTCTTTCCGACGCTGCCGCAGGTCATGGACGGCAAGCTGAACGCGTTGGCGGTGACGACGCCGGAGCGCAGTCCGTCAGGGCCGAACATTCCGACCGTGCGCGAGACCGGACCGGAGCTGGCCAAATTCGACGTCTCGTCCTGGTTCGGAATCTTCCTGCCCAAGGCCTGCCCTCCTCCCGTCGTCGATGCCCTCAACAAGGAAATCAAGGTGTTCCTGGAGCGCGACGACATCAAGGAAAGCATGGCCAAGATCGGCGCCCGCACCGATTACGGCACGCCGCAGCAGTTTTCCGATTTCACCCAGGCGGAAACCGCGAAGTTCGGCGCCATCATCAAGCAGGAAGGCCTGCAGATGGACGCCGGCTGAGGCAACCGTCATTGCCTGCGACAAACGCGAAGCGTTTGCGCAAGGGAGCGCAATCGACGAAGCAATCCACTTCCGCGTTCGCTGCTTATGGATTGCTTCGCTTCGCTCGCAATGACGGATAAAAGACCTCAGGCTTCCAAAGAAAAACCCCGCGGCTCGCACCGCGGGGTTTTTTGTTTGATCGGGCTTCTCGCCGCTCAGTGCGCCAGGATCGCCAGCAGCAGCAGCGCCACGATGTTGGTGATCTTGATCATCGGGTTGACGGCGGGACCCGCCGTATCCTTGTAGGGATCGCCGACGGTGTCGCCGGTCACCGCCGCCTTGTGCGCGTCGGAGCCCTTGCCGCCGTAATGGCCGTCCTCGATGTACTTCTTGGCGTTGTCCCAGGCGCCGCCGCCCGAGGTCATCGAGATCGCGACGAACAGGCCGGTCACGATCACGCCGAGCAGCATGGCGCCGACGGCCGAGAACGCCGCCGACTTGCCGGCCGCGCCGCCGCCTGCGATTGCGAAGATCACGAAGTAGACGAAGATCGGCGACAGCACCGGCAGCAGCGACGGGATGATCATTTCCTTGATCGCCGCCTTGGTCAGAAGGTCGACCGCACGGCCGTAATCCGGCTTGTCGGTGCCCTGCATGATACCCGGCTTTTCGCGGAACTGACGCCGCACTTCCTCGACGATCGCGCCGGCCGCACGGCCGACGGCCGTCATGCCCATCGCGCCGAACAGATACGGCAGCAGGCCGCCGAACAAGAGGCCGACCACGACGTAGGGGTTGTTCAGCGAGAAGTCGGGCAGCACGCCCTGGAAGTACGGGTACTTCGCGGCATTGGCGATGAAGAATTTGAGGTCTTCATTGTAAGCCGCGAACAGCACCAGCGCGCCGAGACCGGCCGAGCCGATCGCGTAGCCCTTGGTGACCGCCTTGGTGGTGTTGCCGACCGCGTCGAGCGCGTCGGTCGACTTGCGGACTTCCTTCGGCAGGCCGGCCATTTCGGCGATGCCGCCGGCGTTGTCGGTGACGGGGCCGAAGGCGTCGAGCGCCACGATCATGCCGGCCAGCGCCAGCATGGTGGTGGTCGCGATCGCGATGCCGAACAGGCCGGCAAGGCTGTAGGTGACGAGGATGCCGGCAATGATGACGATCGCCGGACCGGCGGTGGATTCCATCGAGATCGCGAGGCCCTGGATCACGTTGGTGCCGTGACCGGTGACCGACGACGCCGCGATCGACTTGACCGGGCGATAGTCCGTACCGGTGTAGTATTCGGTGATCACGATGATCAGCCCGGTAACGACAAGACCGACGACGCCGCATTGGAACAGCGCCATGCCGGTGTATTTCACACCCGCCAGCGGACCGAAGCCGATCAGCCAGTAGATGACGCCGGCAACACCGACGAGCGACAGGACACCGGTCGCGATCAGGCCCTTGTAGAGCGCACCCATGATCGACTGGCTGGCGCCGAGCTTGACGAAGAAGGTACCGGCGATCGAGGTGAGGATGCAGATGCCGCCGATCGCGAGCGGCAGCGTCATCATGTTGACCAGCAGCGGCGAGGTCGCGAAGAAGATCGCGGCCAGCACCATGGTGGCGACCGCGGTCACCGCATAGGTCTCGAACAGGTCGGCGGCCATGCCGGCGCAGTCACCGACGTTGTCGCCGACGTTGTCGGCGATGGTGGCGGGATTGCGCGGATCATCCTCGGGAATGCCGGCCTCGACCTTGCCGACGAGATCGCCGCCGACATCAGCACCCTTGGTGAAGATGCCGCCGCCGAGACGGGCGAAGATCGAGATCAGCGAGGCGCCGAAGCCGAGTGCGACCAGCGCGTCGACGACGACGCGGTCGTTGGCCTTCAGGCCCAGCATCTGGGTCAGGTAAGCAAAGTAGATGGTGACGCCGAGCAGTGCGAGGCCAGCCACCAGCATGCCGGTGATCGCACCGGCCTTGAAGGCGAGTTCAAGTCCGCCGGCCAGCGAGGTGGTCGCGGCCTGCGCGGTACGCACGTTGGCGCGAACCGAAACGTTCATGCCGATGAACCCGGCGGCGCCCGACAGCACTGCGCCGATCAGGAAGCCGACCGCAACCAGCATGCCGAGGAAATAAGCCAGCAGGGCGAAGATCACGACGCCGACCATGCCGATCGTCATGTACTGCCGCTTCAGATAGGCCTGTGCGCCCTCGGCCACCGCGGCTGCGATCTCCTGCATGCGCGGATTGCCGGCGTCCGCCTTCATCACGGATGCCGTCGCCCAGATCGCGTAAACAATCGAAAGCGCTCCGCAGAGCACAATCACCCATAATGCTGTCATTGAATTTGCCTCAGACCTTGATGTTCCCCCGCCACACCGCGAGCGCGGCAAGCGCATAAAAAGGAGGCCTTCCCCGCCCAGAAGGGTGGCCCCTCAAATCGCCGGGACCTTGCCAAAATCGTTTCCCCGGCGCAACGCCGCGGAGGCCAGAAACCGTCTATTTTTGAAAGGAATCCCCGGGAACGACGGCTGGTGCCGAGACCTGGCTGCCGGCTGGACCGTCCGGCGGAAAATCCGAGGCCTGCCAGGCGCCCGCGGGGCGGACCTTCGAATCGTCTGCCGACAGCGATCCTGCGAGGGCCACAACCCAAATAGCGACCGAGAAATATATAGGCCTGAAAATACATGGCCTGAAAATACAAGGGCCCGCCCAATCCTCGAAGGGATTGAGCGGGCCCGCGATCCATTTCAGTACATCCGTGAAACGACCGTTTCGAGGCCTCAGGCCAGCGACAGGTTCTCTGCGCTTACCTTGCCCCGCATCTTGTCGGTCTTGAGTTCGAACTCGACCTTCTGGCCTTCGGCCAGACCGGTCAGGCCGGCGCGCTCAACGGCGCTGATGTGGACGAACACATCCTTGCTGCCGTCGTTCGGCTGAATGAATCCAAAACCCTTTTGACCGTTGAACCACTTCACAGTTCCCGTAGCCATTTTCTATTCTCCAAAGCACGTAGGCTTTCATTCCGCACGGCGATCGCACGGATTCAAATCCAATCGACGATGTCTCTGGAAAATGCCCTAACAGGCGCGTTCAGCAAGGCACGGCGGCAATCGAATGCGCGCACAACTATAGATTTTCCGGGAAATTGCAATGGCTGGCCGGAAATAAAGGCCCGCGGGCGCCGCCGCGACGCTCAAAAATGGCTGTAGGAGCGCCGTTTCAGCACGATTTCGCCGCCCTGCCCGTCGAGGAATTTTGGCGCTCCACTTCCAGCGAGCACGGTTCCGATGGAACTTACCGCCACGCCGGCGCCCTGCGCGGCTTGCACGAACGCATCGACCCGGTCTTCCGCCACCGTGCACAGGATTTCGTAATCGTCGCCTCCGGCGATCAATGTTTCGATTCCGACGATGCCGCGCGACACCAGATCGCGCGCGGCATCCGACAGCGGAACTGATTCCAGATCGATCGCAGCGGAAACACCGGACACGCCGCACAGCTTGGTGAGATCGCCGGCGAGCCCATCGGACACGTCCATCGCCGCACCGGCATGGTCGCGAACGATTTCCGCGAGCCCCACGCGCGGCTGCGGTACCCGATAACGCCCGACCAGCAGATCGCGCGCCGCTACATCGCTCACCGCTGCATGGACCTTTCCGCCCCCGAGCACGGCAAGCCCGAGCGCGGCATCGCCGATCGTGCCGGTCACCAGCACCCGGTCGCCAGGTTTGGCGCCGCTGCGATGGACCATTTTGCCTGATGGCACGCGCCCGAACGCGGTGACCGAGACCATCAGTGGCCCGGGCGTCGACACCGTATCGCCGCCGAGCAGCGGACAGCCGAATTGTGCAGCGTCCTCGCCGAGCGCGGCCGCGAACGGTTTGAGCCAGGCTTCGTCGGTATCGCGGAGCGCCAGCGTCAGCACGAAACCGGCCGGCACCGCGCCCTTGGCCGCGAGATCACTGAGATTCACCCGCAGCGCCTTGCGCGCAACGGTATCCGGCGGATCGTCGGGGAGGAAATGCACGCCTTCGACGATGGCGTCCGTCGTCACCACGATGTCGTCGCCATCAGGCTTCAGGGCGGCGGCGTCGTCATCGAGATTGAAGGCGCCAGGGTCGGTCGCGATCGGCCTGAAATAGCGCGCGATGAGAGAGTCTTCTCCGGACACTGGTTTGCCGTTGGTCATTACTTTAGACCCGTCATCCTGAGGTGCGAGCCCTTGCGAGCCTCGAAGGATGCACGGCCGAGACGCAGTGGCACGCCGCCACCCTTCGAGGCCTCCGCTTCGCTACGGCACCTCAGGATGACGGCTACGGCCAAGGTCATCGTTATCACCTACCCACGCGCGAACTCGTCGGCGCGGAATTGCCGCGCGATCTGGTCCAGCACCGCATTCACCATGCCGGTCTCGTCCTTTTCGACAAAGGCGTGCGCGACATCGACATACTCGGACACGACGACGCGGCCGGGCACGTCCTTGCGATGCTCCAGTTCATAAGACCCTGCCCGCAGCACCGCGCGCAAAATCGCGTCGATCCGCTTCAAGGGCCATCCTTTCGACAGCGCATCGTCGATCAGGGGATCGAGCTTGGCCTGATCCCGCACCACGCCGGAGACGACGTCGCGGAAAAACGCGGCCTCGGCCGGCAGATATTTGTCGCCCTCGACCTCGTTGCCGAGCCAGTGGCTCTCGAACTCGGCGAAGATGTCATTGATCCCGGCGCCGCCAATGTCCATCTGGTACAGCGCCTGCACCGCGGCGAGCCGCGCCGCACCGCGCCGGTTGGCTTTCTTGTCCGGACTTTTCGGAGCGGGCTTCTTGGTGTCTGCCATCGTCAGGCCTTTGCCAGCCGGCGTTTGATCCGTAGCATCGCGAGCGCCGCGCGGGCGGCGTCGCCGCCCTTGTTGAGTTCACTGGCGCGCGCCCTCGCCCAGGCCTGCGCCTCGGTGTTGACCGTAATGATGCCGTTGCCGAGCGGGAACTTCCTGGCGACCGCAAGGTCCATCAGCGCGCGCGAGGATTCGATCGAGACGATCTCGAAATGAATGGTGTCGCCCCGCACCACGCAGCCGAGCGCGATCGCGGCGTCATAGGGCTTTCCGTTGTTCTCGGCCGCGTCGATCGCGATCGCGATCGCGGCGGGGATTTCCAAAGCGCCGGGCACGGTGATGACGTCATGCGTGACCCCGGCTGCCTTCAATTCGGCGACGGCGCCTTCCAGCAGCGCGTCCTGGATGTCGTCGTAAAAGCGTGCCTCGACGATCAGCGCGCGCGCGCCTTTGATGTCGGTCTGATCTTTCAGCGGTGCGCGCCGTGCGTCTGCCATTATGTCTCTTCCGTCTTGATCGGTGCCCTCACCCTGAGGAGCGGCCGCTTGGCCGCGTCTCGAAGGGCCGTGATGTTTCCGGGCCTCATGGTTCGAGACGGCGCAAGCGCCTCCTCACCATGAGGGTTTGGCCGGCGTTTTAGGCGCAGCGACGTCCAAAGCCAAGGGTTACGCCTACTTCATTTCCGACAGCCGCGCCGCGTAGCGGGCCATCAGATCGACCTCGATATTGACCTCGCTGCCCGCGTTCCAGCCCCCCAGTGTCGTGACACTGAGCGTATGGGGAATGATCAGCACCGAAAACACCACGTCTTCGACCGTATTCACGGTCAATGACACTCCATCCAGCGTGATCGAACCCTTGACGGCGATGAAACGCGCCAGTTCCCGCGTCGTGCGCAGTTCGAACCTGGCCATATCGGGCAGATCGTCGCGCTTGACGATGCCGGCGATGCCGTCGGCATGGCCGGCCACGATGTGACCGCCGAGTTCGTCGCCGATTTTCAGCGCGCGCTCGAGATTGAGTTTTGTGCCTTTGCCCCAGTGCTTGGCCGTGGTCATGCCGAGCGTCTCGGCTGCGGCATCGACGTCAAACCAGGTCTTGCCATCATCGACGCCGGAGGCGACCACGGTGAGACAGACGCCGTTGCAGGCGATCGAGGCGCCATCGGCGATGGTGGCGCGATCGTAGCGGCAGGCGATGCGCAAGCGATGCAATTGTCCCTGCGCCGTTGGCGTCAGGCTGACGATTTCGCCGATATCGGTGACTATTCCGGTGAACACAACAAGTCCCTCTAGCTCCGTCATGGCCGGGCTTGACCCGGCCATCCACGTCTTCTCTTTCATTTGCGGCCAAGACGTGGATGCCCGGGACAAGCCCGGGCATGACGAACTTAGGCAGTGCGCTCGTAGATCGTAAGTGTGTCTTCGCCGACGCTTTCGCTAGCACGGACTCTTAGCGCGGGCGACCCGGTGAGAGCCGACAGCGGCAATGCGTCCAGCGCGGGAACGCCGTCCGCGCCGACCGTATCAGGTCCGCGCAGCAGCCAGACCTCGTCGACCAGCCCCGCCGATACAAAGGACGACGCGACCCGCGCCCCGCCCTCGACCATCAGCCGCGAAATGCCCTTGTCGGACAGCGCACGCAGCACGGCCGGCAGATCCAGCCCCGGCGGCGTGCTTGACGCTGCGACGCGGATCACCTGCGCTCCGGCAGCGCCGAGCTTCATGGCGGCCGGCGCTTCGGCGAGATCCGACGTCATGACCCAGAGCGGCGTCTCGCGCGCGGTTTGCACCAGACGGCTGGTGCCGGGAATCCGCAAGCTCCGATCCAGCACCACCCGTACCGGCGACAAATGCTCCATCCCCGGCAGGCGGCAGGTCAGCACCGGATCATCGGCCAGCACGGTGCCGATCCCGACCAGGATGGCGTCGCATTGCGCGCGCAGCAGATGCACGCGGGTCCTAGCGGGCTCGCCCGTGATGGCGATCGGCTTGCGGCCGGCGGCGCCGATCTTGTCGTCGGCGGAGACGGCCAGTTTGAGGATCACATGCGGGCGCTTGTCGCGGATGCGGCGGAAATGCCCCGCATGGTCGTATGCCGCTTCCGCGGCATTCAGGCCGACATCGACGATAATCCCGGCGGCGCGCAATTTGGCGTGGCCCTGCCCCGCCACTTCCGGATTGGGGTCCTCGATCGCCGACACCACGCGGGCAATGCCCGATGCGATCACGGCATCGACGCAAGGCGGCGATTTGCCGAAATGCGAGCACGGCTCCAGCGTCACATAGAGCGTGGCGCCGCGCGCGGCTTCACCGGCGCGCTTGAGCGCATCCGGCTCGGCATGCGGCCGACCGCCGGGCTGGGTCCAGCCACGCCCGACAATGACGCCGTCCTTGACGATGACGGCGCCGACGGCGGGGTTCGGCCAGGTGCGGCCCTGCCCGCGCCGGCCGAGCGCCAGCGCCAGCTGCATGAAGCGCGCGTCCGCGGCTTTGGACTCTCTGGATTTCTGCGCGTACTGGTCTTCCAGAATGCGGAAGATCATTTGCGTAACGCGGTGACCCGTGCGTCTTCCTCGCCGGACAGCTCACCGAGCACGGCTTCAAAGTCCTTGGCCTCGCGAAAGTTGCGATAGACCGAGGCAAAACGCACATAGGCGACGTCGTCGAGCTGGCGCAGATGCTCCATCACGATCTCGCCGATCGCTTCCGAGGAAACCTCCGCCTCGCCGCCGCTTTCGAGCTCGCGCACGATGGCGGAGACCATCTTCTCGACGCGCTCCGGATCGACCGGGCGCTTGCGCAGGGAGATCTGCAGCGAGCGCACCAGCTTGTCGCGGTCGAACGGCACGCGGCGGCCGTTGCGCTTGATCACGGTCAGTTCGCGCAGCTGCACCCGCTCGAAGGTGGTGAAGCGGAAATTGCAGGCGATGCAGACCCGCCGCCGCCGGATCACGGCGGAATCCTCGGTGGGGCGCGAATCCTTCACCTGCGTATCGAGACTGTTGCAGCTGGGGCAGCGCATCCCAAGAATCCCTTACCTGTGGCCTTTATTGATAGATCGGGAAGCGGTCGGTGAGTGCCTTGACGCGTTCCTTGATCGCGGCTTCCACCAGCGGCGCCTTGCCGTCGGGCGATTGTGCCAGCGCGTTGAGCACTTCGGCAATCATGGAAGCCACCTGCTGGAATTCGGCGACGCCAAAACCGCGCGTGGTCGCCGCCGGCGTGCCCAGACGCAGGCCCGACGTGACGAACGGCGTTTCGGGATCGAACGGAATGCCGTTCTTGTTGCAGGTGATCGCGGCGCGAACCAGCGCCTTTTCCGAGACGTTGCCCTTCAGGCCCTTGGGCCTGAGATCAACCAGCATCAGGTGGTTGTCGGTACCGCCGGAGACGATGTCGAGGCCCTGCGCGCGCAGCGCTTCCGCCAGCGCCTTGGCGTTCTCGACGACGTTCTTGGCGTAGATCTTGAAGTCCGGCCGCAGCGCCTCGGAAAATGCCACCGCCTTGGCGGCGATGATGTGCATCAAGGGACCGCCCTGCAGGCCCGGGAAGATCGCCGAGTTGAGTTTCTTGGTCAGCGTCTCGTCGTTCCACAGCATCAACCCGCCGCGCGGGCCGCGCAGCGATTTGTGCGTGGTCGTGGTGGTGACATGGGCATGCGGCACCGGCGAGGCATGGACGCCCCCGGCGACGAGGCCGGCGAAATGCGCCATGTCCACCATCAGATAGGCGCCAACGCTGTCAGCGATTTCCCGGAAACGCTTGAAGTCCCAGGCGCGCGAATAGGCCGAGCCGCCGGCGATGATCAGCTTCGGCTTCACTTCCTCGGCGCGGCGCTGAACATCGTCCATGTCGATGATCTGGTCGTCGCGGCGCACGGTGTAGTGCTGCGCCTTGAACCATTTGCCGGACATGTTGACGGGCGCGCCGTGGGTCAGATGGCCGCCGGCGGCAAGATCGAGGCCCATGAAGGTGTCGCCGGGCTGCAGCAGCGCCAGGAACACCGCCTGGTTCATCTGGCTGCCCGAATTCGGCTGCACGTTGGCAAACTGGGCACCGAACAGTTTCTTGGCGCGATCGATCGCCAATGTCTCGGCGACGTCGACCCATTCGCAACCGCCATAGTAGCGCGCGCCCGGATAGCCCTCGGCGTATTTGTTGGTCATCACCGAGCCCTGCGCTTCCAGCACCGCGCGGCTGACGATGTTTTCCGAGGCGATCAGCTCGATCTCGTGGCGCTGCCGGCCGAGTTCACCCTTGATGGCGGCGGCGATTTCCGGATCGGCCTCGGCGAGGGTTGCCGTGAAGAACGAGTCGGGCGCGGAGGCGGTCTTGCTGCTAGATGTCATGGGCCGAATATCTCCACCGCCGCAAGCCCTTAGGGGCAAAACGGTCGGTTACGTGTGGCGGTCGAAAGAAGCGCTTGCGAGATACCACATCGGCCCGGGCCGGCCAAGCATTTGCGGTATCCGTCTGATATTTATGCAAGATATGGTGGGGATGGCGGGGATGCCAGTCCCGGGCAAATAACCCACCGTCGCCCCGGCCTAGGGCCGGGCCACCCGTTCGTCATTCCGGGGCGATGCAAAGCATCGAACCCGGAATCTCGAGGTTCCGGGTTCGCTTCGCGCCCCGGAACGACACGGACCTACTTCGCGAACCGGTACGCCCCGCCCTTCTCCACACTGCGCTGGAACGCCGGGCGCGCGTGCATGCGCGTCAGCCAGGCCGCCAGGTTCGGATACGGGGCAAGCTTTTCGAACACCTTTGCCATCTCGCCGACAAAGCTCATCTGGATGTCGGCCCCGGACAGCGACGGGCCGACGAAGAACTCGCGCCCCTTCAGCGCGCGATCGACATAGCCGAGATGGTTGGCCAGTTCGCTGTCGATGCGCGGATGCAGCGGCGCGCCCGCCTCCTTCAGCCTGCCGACATAGAGGTTCAGCATCAGCGGCAGCATCGCGGAGCCTTCCGAATAATGCAGCCACTCATTGTACGCCTCATAGTCGGCGCTGCCGGGCGCCGGCATCATCGCGCCTTTTCCGTATTTGCGGATGATGTAGTCGACGATCGCACCGGACTCCGCGATCGTGGTGCCGCCATCGGTGATGACAGGCGACTTGCCGAGCGGATGGATCGCCGTCAGTTCCGGCGGCGCCAGCCGCGTCGTGGCATCGCGCTGATAGCGCTTCATCTCATAGGGCGTGCCGAGCTCTTCGAGCAGCCACAGGATCCGCTGCGAGCGGGAGTCGTTGAGATGATGAACCGTGAGCATGGCAGTTTCCTCGAGGGGTTTCTTGTTAATGTTGTTGTTTAACAGAGATTTCTAACGCCGTCATTGCGAGCGAAGCGACGCAATCCATACTTTCGAGGGCGGATGCATGGATTGCTTCGCTTCGCTCGCAATGACGAGGCGCAAACACACCTTTGCGTGGTATCGGCCTGCGGTGCTAGGTTTTCGCCAACGAGGAGAGAATGATGCGAATTGCGATTGTCGGCACCGGCGGCGTAGGCGCCGGTTATGGAGCGGCGCTGGCGAAAGCCGGCGCGGATGTCACCTTCATCGCGCGCGGCGCGCATCTGGCGGCCATGAAGCGCGACGGATTGAAGGTTCAAAGCCAACGCGGCGACATCCATCTGGTGCCGACACAGGCGACCGACAATCCCGCCGGGATCGGCAAGGTCGATTTCGTGCTGTTCTGCGTCAAGCTGTGGGACGTCGAAAGCGCGGGCGAAACCATCAAGCCGCTGATCGGACCCGATACGGCTGTCATCCCGCTGCAGAACGGCGTCGATGCCGCAGAAAGGCTGATCCCGATCCTGGGAAAAAACGCCGTGATGGGCGGCGTCGCGCAGATCAGCGCGAACATCATAGCCCCCGGCGTGATCCAGCAGGTCGGCACCTTCATGCGCATGGTGTTCGGCGAACTCGACGGCAGGAGCAGCCCGCGCGGCGAGGCATTTCTCGCGCTGTGCCTGAAGGCCGGCTTCGAGGCCAAGCTGAGCGACGCGATCCTCACCGAACTGTGGATGAAGTTCATCCTGCTCGCCGCCAACGCCAGCGCGGTGGCGCTGGCGCGCCAGCCGATCGGTGCGCTCCGCGACGATCCTGACATTCGCCCCGTGCTGATGTCGGCCTACCGCGAAGTGATGGATGTCGGCCGCGCCTACGGCGTGGCGCTGCCGGACACGGCGGTGGAGACGATATCAGCATATTCCGACAGCCTGCCCGCGCATCAAAAGCCATCGATGGCGCTCGACCTCGAGCGCGGCAACCGGCTGGAGCTGCCCTGGCTCGGCGGCAAGGTGGCCGAGCTCGGCAAGAAGCTCGGCGTGCCGACGCCGACGCACAGCCTGATGTATGCGATGCTGAAGCCTTACATCATGGGCAGGCAGGCGGGTTGACGGAGCGCGCGAGGCGCCATGTCCTTTACATCGCCAGACAGGTCGGCACTGTAGCCACCACTTTTGCGACGCGCCGCCATGCGCGACATCACGGAGAAGCTATGCCGCTTGTCGAGAACGCCACGATCAGGAAATTGCGGGCGGGCGGGCTCGCCCTCGGATTCGGCGTGCACCATTTGCGCACCGCGGCAGCGGGCATGATCGCTGCGGCGACCGGGCACGACTGGATCTTCATTGACCTCGAGCACGGTGCATTTTCCCAGGATGACGTCGCGCAGATCTGCATCGCCGCGTTGCCGACCGGCATCACGCCGATCGTCCGAATTTGCGCAGGCGCGATTGATGAAGGCACGCGGGCGCTCGACAACGGCGCTGCCGGCGTCATCGTACCGCATGTCGATACGGTCGATCAGGCCCGGCGCATCGCTAGCGCGTTTCGTTATCCGCCTTTGGGATCGCGGAGCTGGGGCGGACCATCCGCTCTGTTCGGTTACAAGCCGCCAGGCGCCGCCGAGGCCCAGGCCGCCATCAATCCGGAAATCCTGGTCGTCGCGATGATCGAGAGCCCCGAAGGCGTGGCCAATGCCGCCGGGATTGCCGCCGTCGATGGGATCGACGGATTGCTGATCGGAACCTCCGACCTGACCGCAGAAATGGGTATTTCCGGTCAAATCCTGCATCCGCGTGTCGAGGAGGCCTACCGCAGCGTTGGCGCGGCGTGCCGCAAGGCAGGCAAATTCCTCGGCATGGGCGGCGTCTACGAACCGGACGCCATGAAGCATTACGCCGGTCTCGGCGCGCAGTTCATCCTGACGGGATCGGATCACGCTTACATGCTGGCCGGCGCCAGTCTCAAGTCGGCTTCGTTGCGAAAGTTCGAAGCGGATCGCAAGGCGGGCTGAGCTAGCCTCACATCCCCGTATAGCCTGCCTTCACCGGGTCGGTAGAGCCGTCGAGCTGGCGCAGATAGGTCAGGCCGCACACGGTCAGGCGGTGGGTGTCCTTTTCGCCGGCTTCGAACAGCGTCTTCACATAATCGGTCACCTTTTCGCGCGCTTCATCGTTCGCGGCAGAGCTGCGGTTCACCAGCAGGTCGTAGGTGTGCATGATGCGGTCGATGGCGGCTTCCATGAAGTACTCCGGTCGGGGTCAGGCGATGTAGGTTTCGGCTTCGAATTTGGCGATCGCCTTGTTGGCGAGGCGGATCTTATTGAGTTCGCCGCGCTGAAACATCTGCACGATGATTTCGAGCAGCCGCTCGTCGGTGGCGAAACTATCCGGGATGGCGCCGGTGCTGCGGAGATAGTTCGAAGCGATGGCGTAAGCGTCGCCCACCACCTCGACATTCATCAGCCGCAATCCGCGCTCGACGAGCATGTTCTTCGGTCCCCGTGTCAGCAGCGATAATGCGCGAGCCCGGCAGAAGTTCCATTCCGGGAAACCGGTTTTTGGGTGGCGCGCGCCAATTCTTGCGTCGCCTTAGAATTGAGATGCAGCTTGTTGTTTTGATGCGCTTTATCGGGTAAAACTGTGTCCGCCATCACTCGAAGCGGCTATGCCCGAAACACTTCTTGCGCGCGTCGCGAAGGATGAATCCGCTCCACTCGATACTGAGACCCAAAAAGCAAAACGCACCGGATCCGGTAACCCGGAGCCGATGCGCCTTGGGCAGGGCTTACTGCCTTGCCAGTTCATGATCCGCTGTTGGCTGCCGGTCTTTTGAGTGGCCGGCTTGGCCGCGGATTCGAATTCTTATTTGACGCGTTTTCTTCACGCGAACCGGAAGTCCACTTCGCTCGAAAACGCTATGTAAATCTCAAAGCCGATACAGGATCTGGTCGGTCCAGAACCGCTCGAGCCGGTGCAGCGACTTGTTCAGCGTCGCGAACTCCTCGTTCGAGATGCCGCCGACCTGCTCCACGGTCTTGACGTGCTTCTGATAGAGCGCGTCGACGATCTTGCGGATTTCCTGGCCCTGCGAGGTCAGACGGATGCGGACCGAGCGGCGATCAACGCGCGAACGCTGATGATCGAGGAAGCCGAGTTCGACGAGCTTCTTCAGATTGTAGGAGACGTTGGAGCCGAGGTAATAGCCGCGCGTGCGCAGCTCGCCCGCGGTCAATTCCTTGTCGCCGATGTTATAGAGCAGCAGCGCCTGCACCGAGTTGATATCGGCGCGGCCGCGGCGATCGAATTCATCCTTGATCACGTCAAGCAGCCGGCGATGCAGCCGCTCCACCAAAGTCAATGCTTCAAGATAGAGCGGCTGCACCGGAGCTTGACCGGCAGAGCGTTCAGCGGTTTCCACCGCCGTTGCAACGGCTTTCATCATGACATTCCCCTGTTGTCGTTTTTATCGACTTATTCGACGAAACTTTTGTCCCGCCTGATAGCTTCAACTTAAGGGGGCCGTTTGAAGATCCGCTTAAATAAGACAATAAAGAGATCATGAATTTAAGACAGTGAATCGCGGATTAAGCCCATGGATAAAGGGCTTTTCGCAAGATTTCATTGACGGTGGCAGGCCTCTGTTCACGCTTCGTCTGGCAGGGTTGTCGCATTCCAAAACAGGTTCGTTTGAATTCGAAACGCCTGGGTAACCGACGTGGGGGAACCCTTTACGGTGACTGAAAAGTTACCGCCAAAATCGTCGAAAATCTTATGGGAATGCATGGCGCGTTTTGGGACGCGCGCCATCAAATCAGGATGCGGTCGTTAAGATCAGCGCGTGGCGTGCTATGGCGGCCGTTCGCGCGCGGCCATCCAGGCGAGTGCGAGGTAGGCTGCCAGCATCACGGCTTCGACGCCGACCACCGTCAGGCTGCCGCCGTAGATGCCTGGAAACATCAGCTCGATCACCGCCATCGACACCACTGTCGTGAGCCACACCACCGCGCCCCAGGGCGTCGCAAGCCACAGACCGACGGCGGCGACGAGTTCGATCACGGCGAAATAGATCGTCGCGGTCTGCCAGGCCATCGACTGGTTTTCGAACGCCTCTTCCTCGCCGCCGATGAAACCGGTCACCTGCGCCCAATGGTAAAGGCCCTTGGCGATCGAGATGACCGCCATGATGCGCAGGAACAGCACCAGTCGCCGGGTCCACGCGTTGTCATCAGGCTCGATCCGCTCGGAAGAGATCGCCGCCACTGACATCGCATTGTCCCGGGCATTGTCCCTGTTATCCCGCGACGGGTCGCGCGCGGAGGTGTCAGACATGAGAATCGGTGCTCACAGGCGAAAACGGGTCCTTATAGGCGGAGTCTTGGTATAGGCAGAGTCTTGGCCCGCCGGGGCGGCAAAATCAATTGCCGCCGGCGCAAATCAAGCTGCGGTGACGCGGCCGTTCCGGAATGCTAGAATTAGACCAGGTCCAAATCAGGCCAAATCAGCCTTCCGCCGGGGAGTACCATCATATGGCGATCAAATTCGGGCGTCCGATCGAAATGCGCGACGCACCGCGGCACCAGACCGCCCTCACCTACGCCCCGCTCGACCTCGCGATCCGCCCCCGGCGCAACCGCAAGGCCGAATGGGCGCGGCGGATGGTGCGGGAAAACGTGCTGACGACCGACGATCTGATCTGGCCGTTGTTCATCGTCGGTGGCCACAATACCCGCACCGCGGTCGCCTCGATGCCCGGCATCGACCGCATCACTGTCGATCAGGCGGTCCGTGATGCCGAGCGCGCGGCGAAGCTGAACATCCCCTGCATCGCGCTGTTCCCCTATACAGACCCTTCGCTGCGCGACGAACAGGGGTCCGAGGCGCTGAACCCGGACAACCTCGTCTGCCAGTCGGTGCGCGCTATCAAGAAGGAATTCCCGGGCCTTGGCGTGCTCTGCGACGTCGCGCTGGATCCCTTCACCAGCCACGGCCATGACGGCTTGATCGAGGACGGCAGAATCCTCAACGACGAAACCGTCGCCGTGCTGGTCCGGCAGGCGCTGGTGCAGGCCGAAGCCGGCTGCGACGTGATCGCGCCTTCCGACATGATGGACGGCCGCGTCGGTGCGATCCGCGAGGCGCTGGACGATGAAGGCTTTACCGACGTGCAGATCATGTCCTACGCGGCGAAGTATGCCTCCGCCTTCTACGGCCCGTTCCGCGATGCCATCGGTTCGGCAAAGACGCTGACCGGCGACAAGCGCACCTATCAGATGGACAGCGCCAATTCCAATGAGGCGCTGCGCGAGGTCGAACTCGACATCGCCGAAGGCGCCGACATGGTGATGGTGAAGCCCGGCATGCCCTATCTCGACATCGTGCGGCGGGTAAAGGACACCTTTGCGATGCCGACCTTCGTGTACCAGGTGTCGGGCGAGTACGCGATGATCGCGGCAGCCGCCGGCAATGGCTGGATCGACGGCGAACGCGCGATGATGGAGAGCCTGCTCGCCTTCAAGCGCGCCGGCGCCGACGGTATTTTGACGTACTTTGCGCCGAAGGCGGCGGAGAAGATCAAGGCGGAGAGCTGAGGGGCCGGTAACCGGCCCCTGCCCTCTCAACGTCATTGCGAGCGTAGCGAAGCAATCCATCGTGCGGCATGCGCGGATGGATGGATTGCTTCGTCGCTTTGCTCCTCGCAATGACGGCCCTAAACGGCGAGCAACTAACTCCCAGCCCCCGAATCGCCTGAATATTGCCGTTTCGTAACCGTCGCAGGGCTTGCGCGCGCGGGGGCGGTTCCCATGTCTCGGCTGAATGTCTTGGCTTGGTGTCTTGGCTTGGTGTGTTGGCTTGCGGGAATATGCACGGTCTGGAGGATTGATCATGTCGTATAGCGGTTCGGGTAATACCGGTGGCGGCTGGCGTAACGATGGCGGCGTGCAGCCGCATGCGTTCGACCCCGATTTGCAGCCGGAACTGTTTCGCGGCCTGCTGACGCGGCGGGTATTCGCGTTCCTGATCGACCTCGTCGTGCTGTCGGTCCCTGTCATCCTCGGCTACCTCTTCATCGCGGTGTTCGGCCTGATCACGCTTGGGCTCGGCTGGGCGCTGTTCTGGCTGGCCTGGCCGGCCACGATCGTCTGGGCCATCGTCTATTACGGCTCTTCCCTCGGCGGGCCGCATTCGGCGACTGTGGGCATGCGCGCGATGGATCTGGAACTGCGCACCTGGTACGGCGCGCCGGGCTATTTCGTGCTCGGCGCCACCCATGCCGTGCTGTTCTGGGTGTCGATCTCGTTCCTGACGCCGCTGGTGCTCCTGATCGGCTTGTTCAATGGCCGCCGGCGATTGCTGCACGACATCGTGCTGGGAACCGTTGTCATCAACAGCTCGGTTCGCACACAGGTTGTACCTCCGGCACGCGCCTATTGAGGGGATGTCACACGCCAAAGCGATTGACCGTCAGCCCCCGCGGCGCGATGCTGAGGTTTGTTCGGCCCGGATCAGGATCGGGGCCGAACTTTGTGCCACCGGTACCAATTGTTCACCGGATAGCGTTATCGTTCGTGTTTCGGAGGCCTGACGACCCGACGTGACCCAGCATTCGCGTGATACCCCGCAGTTTTACCTGACGGCGCCCTCGCCCTGCCCCTATCTGCCGGGACGGCACGAGCGCAAGGTGTTCACGCATCTGGTCGGCGACAAGGCCGGCGATCTCAACGACCTCCTCACCCATGGCGGCTTCCGCCGCAGCCAGTCGATCGCCTACCGGCCGGCCTGCGACCAGTGCCGCGCCTGCGTTTCCGTGCGCGTCGTCGCCAACGAATTCCGGCCCTCGCGCAATTTCCGCAAAATTCTCGCGCGCAATGCCGACATCATCGGCGAGCAGCGCAGCGCGGTGCCGACCTCGGAACAATATTCGGTGTTCCGCGCCTATCTCGATCGCCGCCACCGCCATGGCGGCATGGCCGACATGACCGTGCTCGACTATGCCATGATGGTGGAAGACAGCCACGTCGAAACCCGCATCATCGAATACCGCAAGCGCAACGTCGATTCCGGCATCACCGGCCGCGGCGAGGATTTGATCGCCGTCGCGTTGACTGACGTGCTCAGCGACGGGCTGTCGATGGTGTATTCGTTCTTCGAGCCGTCGGAGCAAAGCCGCTCGCTCGGCACCTTCATGATCCTCGACCACATCACGCGCGCAAGGCGGCTGGGGCTGCCTTACGTCTATCTCGGCTACTGGATCGAGGGCTCCAAGAAGATGGACTACAAGGGCCGCTTCCTGCCGCAACAGCGGCTGGCGCCCTCAGGCTGGCTGCGCATCGACGCGTCAGGCGAAGTGCTGACCGAGCCGCAGGATTAGGGGTACGGGTTCAGCGCTGTCAGCCGCCGAACAACGTGTCGTAGAGCAACTTGACGTTCAGCGTCACGATGATCCCGGCCACGATCCACGCCACCGTGGCGACCCAGCGGGAAATCGCAAAATCACCCATCTTGCGCCGGTCGGAAACGAAGCGCACCAGCGGGATCACCGCGAACGGCAATTGCATCGACAGGATGACCTGGCTGAAGACCAGCAGGTTGGACGTGCCCTTCTCGCCATAGAGCGCGGTGACGATGACGACGGGGACGATCGCGACGCCGCGGGTGATCAGACGCCGTGCCCAGTTCGGCAGGCGCAGGTGCAAAAAGCCTTCCATCACGATCTGGCCGGCCAGCGTCGCCGTCACCGTCGAGTTGAGGCCGGACGCCAGCAGCGCGACGGCGAACAGCGTCGAGGCGATCCCGAGGCCCAATAGCGGCGACAACAGCTCATACGCCTGCCCGATCTCGGCCACATCAGTACGGCCGCTGGAATGGAACGTCGAGGCGGCCACGATCAGGATCGCGGCGTTGATGAACAGCGCCAGCATCAGCGCGATGGTCGAGTCCGTCGTCGCCCATTTGATCGCGTCGCGGCGGCCCTCGTCGGTGCGCGGATAGGCGCGGGTCTGCACGATCGAGGAGTGCAGATAGAGATTATGCGGCATCACGGTGGCGCCGATGATGCCGATCGCGATGTACAGCATCTCCGGATTGGTGACGATCTCGGTCGACGGCAGGAAGCCGCGCAACATCGCGGCAACCGGCGGCGCGGCGGCGAAGATCTGAATCGCAAAGCAGACCGCGATGACGATCAGAAGTGAGATGACGAAGGCTTCGAGGAAACGAAATCCCTTGTTCATCAGAAGCAGCAGCAGGAAGGCGTCGAGCGCGGTGATCAGCGCGCCGCCGATCAGGGGAATGCCGAACAGCAGCTTCAGCGCAATCGCGGTGCCGATCACTTCCGCCAGATCGCAGGCGATGATCGCGGCCTCGCAGGCCAGCCACAGCATGAAGTTGACGGGACGCGAAAAGCTGGCGCGGCAGGCCTGTGCGAGATCGCGGTCGGTGACGATGCCGAGCCGTGCGGCGAGCGCCTGCAGCAGGATCGCCATCAGGTTCGACAGCAGGATCACCGACAGCAGCGTGTAGCCGAACTTCGATCCGCCGGCGAGGTCGGTCGCCCAATTGCCGGGATCCATATAGCCGACGGAAACCAGATAGCCGGGCCCAAGAAACGCCAGCAGCCGGCGTACCCAATGGCCACCGAGCGGCACCGCGATGGTCGCGTTGACCTCGGGCAGACTGGCCTGCCTATTGGCGGCGGCGTCGGCACGCCAGCCGGCAGCGTCCTGCAAGGCCACAGTCCGTTTCTCCGAATTAGTCCCTCGGCCCAATTCGGGCGTTCGCGCATCCATATCAACAAGATGGCCGATAATCGTCCTTATTGCAACTAATTTGCAACTGCATCTGGTGATCACGAAAATGATACCACCCCGACCTTGTAAAGCACTCAGGAAGTGCTTTATGATCTACCCATGATCAAATTACCTGCCGAGACCCCTGCTGCCACTCTGCGCTACGCGCTCGCCCCCGACGCAGCGGGCGTCGAAGCCATCGAGGCGACCTTTGCGGCCTATGACCGGATGATGCAGATCCTGGAGGACGTCGCGCCATCAGGCGCGAACCTGGTGTCGCTTCATGCGCAAGCCTACGAGAAAATTCGCATCGAGACCGGCCTGCCCGCACGTCTGGTGACCCTCGGCCTGCGCGACCGCGCCAGCTACGTGGCCGGAACCATGAACCGCCGAATCCCGCTCGACGACAAACTGTTCGCAATCAAGGGACCAACAACGCTGACCATCAGCACAGTCAGAGGGCGCGTCATGGTTCCATTCGAAGTCCCGGGCTACCTCGCCGGTTGGGAAAGTCCCTTCCCGGCTCACCTGGTCTCAGACGGCCACGCTTACGAGATCCACATCGGCGTCAAATCGACATCAATCCAACCGGAGGAGAAGACCATGGTCCATGAAGGTATCCTCGCACGCAGCGGCCGCCTGCTTGCCGCCATCGCCAGTCAGGCGATTGACGATGTGGAAGACAACAACAAGGTGGCTCTCGTCAAACAGGCGATCCGCGAGATCGACGCCGGCGCCGACGAGGCGCGCAGCGCGCTCGGCAAGTCCCGCGCCGAAGAATTCCGTCTCAAGCGGCGACGTGAGGAGCTGGACAGCGAAGTCGCCGCCTTGACCGCAAAGGTCCGCCTGGCGGTCTCCGAGAACCGCGAAGACCTCGCGCGCGCCGGCGTCGCGCGTCAGATCGATCTGGAATCCCAGGGCACGGCACTGGAGCGGGCGATGGAATTCGTCCAGCTCGAAATCGAGGAACAGACCCAGGCGCTGCAGGCGATGCTGGGCGCGCGCCGGGAAGCCGAGGCGCGGCTTGCCGATCTCGAGAAAAGCATCGCGCAACATGCCCCGCAGGAGGCCGGCCGCTCCGCCCCGGCTTCGAAAACGGCCAAAGCCGAACGGGCCATGGCCGCGATCTCGCGTGTGACCGGCGTCCCCTCAGGCAGCGCGTCTGGCGACAAGGACCTCGATGAACTCGACCGGCTGCATCGCGAAAAAGCGATCAGCGAACGTCTCGCGCAGATCAAATCCTCGCAATGAGCACCGTGATCGACCTCCTGCTGGCGGCGGACGTCCGGCCATTCACGATTGCCGCGGCGATCGTGATCGTGCTGGCCATCATCGAACTGCTGTCGACGATGGTTGGGCTTTCGCTCAGCCACATCGTCGGCAAGGACGTCGAGGTCGAGGCCGACGGTCACAGCGCCATCTCCGGCCTGTTCCTCTGGATCAATGCGGGACGCGTTCCGCTTCTGATCCTCCTGCTGCTGACGCTTGGAATCTTTTCGATTGCAGGATTTTTTCTGCAGGCCATCGCGCACAGCGTCGGAATTTCCATCCCCGCCCCGATCGCCGCCGTCGTCGCCATCATCGGCACCATACCGGCCGTCAGAGCCACCAGCCGCGGTATCGCGCGCGTAATCCCGCGTGACGAGACCTATGCGGTCGATGATTCCGATTTCGTTGGTCAGGTCGCTGTGGTTTCGATCGGTCCGCTCGACCAGGGACTGCCCGGCCGCGTCCGTCTCAAGGATGTCTTCGGCAACTGGCACTCTGTGCCGGCGCGCGCCGCCCACGATTCGAACGCGCTTGCGGTCGGCAGCAACGTGTTGCTGGTCGACCGCGACACCAAGAGCTTTATCGCCATCTCCGCACCAGCCGACCTCATTGCACAACAGCAGTCATCAGACAGGGCATAACATGTGGGAACTTGCAGTACCGGTTTCTATCGGCGTCCTTCTCTTTGTCATCATCGGTTTCATGTTCGCGACGCTGTACCGGCGTTCGACCCGCGACGAAGCCTATGTGCGAACCGGCCTCGGCGGCCAGAAAGTCGTCCTCGACGGCGGCTCCGTCGTGCTTCCGGTTTTCCATTCGACGGCAGCCGTCAATCTGAAGACGTTGCGGCTGGAAGTCGCCCGCGGCGGTCCGGACTCGCTGATCACCAAGGACCGCATGCGCGTCGACATCGGCGCCGAATTCTACGTCCGCGTCAAACCCGACATGTCGTCGATCGCACTGGCCGCGCAGACGCTCGGCAACCGCACCAACGACGCCGCTGAATTGCGCGAACTGATCGAGGCGAAATTCGTCGATGGCCTGCGCTCGGTCGCCGCCACCATGCATCTCGAAGAGCTGCAGGAACAGCGCGCGACCTTCGTCAAATCGGTGCAGGACGCGGTCGGCGCCGACATCCAGAACAACGGCCTCGAGCTTGAATCGGTTTCGCTGACGCGGCTGGACCAGAGCGACATCAAGCATTTCAATCCGAGCAATTTCTTCGACGCGCACGGCCTCACCACGCTGACCAAGATCACCAAGGAGCGTGAGCAGGAGCGCAACCAGATCGTCCGCACCACCGAGGTCAACATCGCGCAGCAGGACCTGGTCGCGCGCCAGACCACGCTGACGATCGAGAGCACCAAGCGCGAGGCGGAACTGGCGCAGCAGCGCGACATCGCCAACAAGACCGCCGCGATGCGCGCGCAGACCGCGCAGGTCGAGCAGACGGCGTTGCAGAACGAGGCCGAATACCGCATCCAGCAGGAACTGGCCGTCGCCAACGTCCAGACCGAAGCCAACCAGGCCCGCGACACCAAGAAGATCGAGGCTGATCTGGCGGTGAAGCGCCGCACCACCGAAATGGAGCGTGATCTCCAGATCGTGGCGCAGGAAGCGGCGATCGTCGTCGCCACCAAGAACAAGGAGCAATCCGAAGCGCAGACCATCGCCGAGACGGCGCGCGCGCTTGCGATCGCAGCCGAAGAAAAGGTCACGACGGCACGGGCCACCGAAATCGCCGAGCGCGACAAGATCATCAACGTGATCGCGGCGCGCAAGGTGGCGGAAACCGATGCGATGCCGATCACCGTGATGGCGGAAGCCGAACGGCAGGCCGCCGCCAACAAGGCGGAAGCGATCAATGTGCTCGCCAAGGCCGACGCCGACGCCGCAACCACGCGCGCGACCGGCGTCAAGGCGCTCGGTGAAGCCGAAGCCGAAGTGGCGGCGCTCAAGGCCGAGGCCCGCAACAAGCTCGGTGCCGAGATGATCGAATACGACCTCAACCTCGCCCGCATCAACATCATTCCGAGCGCGCTGGCCGAAGCGGTCAAGCCGATCGAGAAGATCTCCGACATCCGGATATTCGATACCGGCGGCATGCTGGGCCGCGGCGGCGGCAACGGCGCGATGAATGGCGGCGGCAACGGCGGTCTCGGGCTCGGCGACGGTCTCGCCGCGCAGCTATTGTCGGTATCGGCGTTCAAGCCGATGATCGACAGGATTCTCGCCGAAGCCGGCTTCCCGGCTGGCCCCGACGGCATGACCAGCCTGTTGAATGCGCTGCGTGCCGGCAGCGACCCGCTGACTGAAGTGGAGGCGCCAGCGGCGCCGGTTGCCTCCGCGGATACCCCACCCAACACCATCTCCGGAACGGGCAAGGCGACGCTCGGACCGAAATCGTAGTCGCCATGACGGCCTGATCCGCCGTCAAGATCGCAAATTGAGAGAAGCCCGCCGCAGTCGATGCGGCGGGCTTTTTTGCGCCTGTCGGATACGGCGCGTTCGTCCCTCTTCATTTCCTTATTGCAAATGCCTCTCATTAGTGACACTAGTTGCGAATAATTCGCAATTGCAAGTCAGGGAGGCGGTCGATGCGTCAGCTCAAGCGGGCTTTTGGCGGCAGGGACGGAGACCATGACGATTTCCACTTCGGCAATTTTTCCCAGCATTTTTTCCTGCCGCACCAGGCTCACGGTTCACATGGCTCGCACGATGCCCTCCCCTCTCACGGATCTCATGGTTCTCACGGGGGCCACGGCTCTCATGGCCCGCATGACTGCCAACCGGGTCCGCAGCCGGTAAAAATCGAGTACCGCAGCTTCGACGGCTCGCAGAACAACCGGTCGGATTCCACCCTTAACGCCGCCGGCACTGAATTCGCACGGATCGGCACGGCGCATTTTGCCGACGGCATTTCGGTGCCGCTGGGCGGCAACAATCCACGCACCATCAGCAATCTCGTGGTCGGCGCCGGCGATGCCGACGTGGCGAACCCGGAAGGCGTTTCCGCGTTCATGTATGCCTGGGGCCAGTTCATCGACCATGATATGACGCTAACGCGGACCGACGGCGTCAACGACATCAGCGTCGTCGTTCCCGCTGGCGATCCCGTCTTCCCGGCCGGCTCCATCATTCGGATCACCCGCGCCGTGATCGATCCCACGACCGGTCCGGGCACATCCAATCTGGCGATGGCGGTCAATTCCAATTCCGCCTGGCTCGACGCCTCGATGGTCTACGGGTCTAGCGCGGCGATCGCGGCCAGCCTGCGCACCGCCGACGGCCACATGAAGACGTCGGCGGGAGACAATTTGCCCATCGTCAACGGCATGGTGGTGGCTGGCGACGGCCGTGCTGCGGAAAATCCGGCGCTGACCGCGCTGCAGACGCTGTTCGTGCGCGAACACAATTACCAGGTCGACAAACTGCATCATGAGCATCCGAACTGGAGCGGCGACCAGCTCTACAATTACGCCCGCGCCATCGTGTCGGCGGAAATCGCCAACATCACCTATTCGGAATTCCTGCCGAACCTCGTCGGCAAGGACGCGCTGACGCCCTATGACGGCTATGACCCCAATGTCGATCCGCATTTGACGCTGGAATTCGTCGCCGCGGCGTTCCGCTTTGGACATTCGATCGTGTCGGGTGAAACCGAAGGCCTTGCGGAAAACGGTGAGGTCATCGCCGGCTCCGAGGAGGACCTGAAAGACGTGTTCTTCCAGCCGGCGGCCAACTTCATCGACAATGGCGGCGCCGACGGACAACTGCGCCATCTGGCCGCCGATCCGTCGCAGGCGCTCGATGCGCGCATCGTCGAGGATCTGCGCAACTTTCTGGTCGATGCGCCGGTGTCGATGGATCTCGCCGCGATCAACATCCAGCGCGCGCGCGACCTCGGCCTCGGCACGCTCAACCAGACTCGTGAAGCGCTCGGCCTCGACCCCTACACGGATTTCAGCCAGATCACGAGCGACCCGGAGACGCTGGCCGGATTGAAGGCGGCCTACGGCAATGTCAACAATGTCGGCCTGTGGACCGGCGGCCTGTCGGAAAACCATGTCCCCGGCGCGCTGGTCGGCGAAACCTTTCAAGCCATCCTGACGATGCAGTTCGAGGCGCTGCGCGACGGCGACCGGCTCTGGTTCGAGAACCAGGGCTTCGATGCCAAGACGTTGTCCGAGATCAAGGGCACGACGCTCGCCGACATCATTCTGCGCAATACCGACACCAAGCATATCCAGGACGACGTCTTCGTCACCTACGTGCGGCACACCGGCCTTGCCGGCGGCGTCGAGTCCGAAGACCCCGACGCCCGCCAGATCGTCATCGGCTCCGATGGCACCGACACCCTGATCGGCGGTCCGCAGGGCGATTACCTGTTCGCCGGAACCGGCAAGCAGACCATGACAGGCCATGCCGGCGCGGATCGTTTCGTGTTCGATTCCGGCGCCACCAAAGCCAGGATCACCGACTTCGATCCCGACGTCGATCTGCTGGTGTTCAAACACGCCGGCCGTCTCGACTTTCGCGACGTGAAAATCTCCGGCAATCACGGCAACACGATCGTGCAGGTCGGCGACGACTGGATCGAATTGACGGGCGTGCGGCCCTATGAACTCAGCAAGCACGACTTTCTGCTCGACGTCTGATGGGTCAGCAAGACGTGGATGGCCGGGACGAGTGTTTGGCCCCGGACAGATCACTGGTGTTGGGAGACATAGCTGACACATCAAGGTGAGAAACCTCCACACTTCACGTGTGGAGGTTTTTTCGTTGCCCCACAGCTTGTCGGGAAACGGGTGGGTTGGACCGTCCTGTCGTCGGACAATGAGGGCCAATAAAGCCATCAGGGAATCGCACCATGTCCGCCGCCGATGCAACGCGCCTGCCGCCGACCTTCAACCGCCTTGCCTGGTCCAACCTCGCCGCGCAATCGGCCGAGCAGGTCGCGCTCGCCGCCGCCCCCATCGTCGCGGTGCTGCTGCTGGGCGTCGGCGAAGGCCAGACCGGCCTGCTGCAGACCGCGCTGACGCTCCCCTTCATCCTGTTTGCGATACCGGCCGGCCTGCTCGCCGACCGCATTTCGCGGCGCTGGCTGATGGCGGGCGCCGAAGCGCTGCGCGCGGTGGCGCTCGGCGGAATCCTGCTGCTGATCTGGCTCGGCTGGATGACGCTGCCGCTGCTGGCCTTGCTCGGCTTCATCGCGGTGTGCGGCACGGTCGCCTACAGCGTCGCGGCACCGGCACTGGTGCCCTCGCTGGTGAACCCGCAGCAATTGCCCGCGGCCAATGCGCGGATTGAGCTCGCGCGCACCGTGGCGTTTGCGAGCGGCCCCGCGCTTGGCGGCGTGCTGGTCGGATGGGTTGGCGCAGCGCCGGCGTTCGGCTTTGCCGCGGCGCTGTCTGTTATTGCGGTGGTGCTGCTGTCGGGTATCTATGAGCCCACCCGCGCGCCCGCCCCGCGCCGCCATCCGCTGCAGGACATCAAGGAAGGCGCGGTGTTCGTGCTGCACCACAAGCTGCTGCGGCCGGTGTTCATCACCCAGTTCATCTTCAATACGGCCTCGTTCCTGCTGCTTGCGGTGTTCGTGCCCTATGCCGTGCGCCATCTCGGCCTCTCCGCCACCGGCGTCGGCACCACGCTCGCGATGTACGGCGTCGGCATGGTGGTCGGCGCGCTCCTGGCAACGCGGGTGATGAAGCGCCTCGCCTTCGGCACCGTGATCGGACTCGGCCCGGTGACCGGTTTCGTCGCCGCCACCGTGATGGCACTGACGACGATCGTTCCATCACCGCTGCTCGCGGGCCTGAGCTTCTTCCTGCTCGGCGTCGGCCCGATCCTGTGGGTGATCTCCACCACCACGCTGCGCCAATCGGTGACGCCGCCTTCGCTGCTGGGACGCGTCTCCGCCATCAACATCATGAGCTATGGCGCCCGCCCGCTTGGCTCCGCGCTCGGCGCCATCGTCGGCGGCTTCTACAGCGCCGAAGCCTGCCTCTATCTGGCGGCCGCGATCTTCGCCGCGCAAGCGCTGGTGATCCTGATGTCGCCCGCCGTCTCGCTGACGCGGCAGCCGGACATGGTCGGCGACGGGCCGGCGCTGCGGGCGTGTTGAGCGGAGAACGACTCCACTGACTTCGCATGCGTTCTGAAAAGGTTCTCGTCATGCCCGGGCTTGACCCGGGCATCCACGTCTTCCTTGGCTGCAACCGCGAAAGTAAGTCGTGGATGGCCGGGCATAGGCGAGCGGAAGCGACGCCGTCCTTCAGACGGCTAAGCCCGGCCATGACGAAGTAAAATCGGACCGCCATGACGAACTAAATTGCCACTGCCCGTTGGCGCTTTCCAATCTCTCTTTATATGATATACATCATTTATAGAGAAACGGGAACCCTCCATGGCCGACCAGACCGTAGCGATCGCAAGCCCCCGTCCGGAGGCCTCCTCCACCGTCCTGCAGATCGCGGTGCTGGCAGCGCTTGCGGCCACCGGGACGCTGGCGACCAACATCCTGCTGCCGTCGCTGCCGCAGATGGCGGCCTCGCTGAACGTCACAAGCGCTGCGGTCACGTCGGCCATCACCATTTTTCTGGCGGTGTTCGCAGTCGGTCAGCTCGTGGTCGGGCCGATCTCGGACCGCTACGGCCGCCGCTGGCCGGTACTGATCGGATTTGCGGTATTTTTCGCCGGCAGCGTCTGGTGCGGCCTCGCCACCGACCTGCCCAACCTGCTCGCCGGCCGCGTGGTCCAGGCCGCCGGTGCCTGCGCCACCTCCGTGCTGTCCCGCGCCATTGCGCGCGACCTGTTCTCCGGCGCCGCACTGGCGCGCGCGATGGCGCTGATCATGATTGCGATGGCGGCCGCGCCTGGCTTCTCGCCGCTGCTCGGCGGCGCGCTCGATCACTATTTCGGCTGGCGTTCCGAATTCGCGCTCGTCGCCGCCTTTGCCGTGCTCGGCGCGCTCGCCTACAGCATGGTTCTGGGTGAGACCCATCATGCGACGCGCACGCCGCTCGACCCGCTCGCGATTGCCAAAAACTATCTTGGCCTGATCGCAGATCGACGTTTTGTGGTACCGGCGGCGACCGTGAGCCTGATCATGGGCGGACTGTTCGCGATGTTCTCGGCCGCGCCCCGCGTGCTGATCGAAGCGATGCACTTTACGCCGATTCAGCTGGGCCTGTTTTTCGCCGGCACCGTGCTGATCGTATTCGCCTCAGGCATGCTGGCGACAAAGCTGGCGCCGCGCTACGGGCTCGACCGCTCGATCCGCGGCGGATTGTTCGCGGCCGCGGCCGGCAGCCTCGCGATGCTGCTGGTGTCGCTGTATAGCCCGACCTTCCTGCCTTTTCTGGCTGCGATGAGCGTGTTCCTGCTCGGCATGGGCATTGTCAACCCCTTGGGCACCGCGCAGGCGCTCTCCCCGTTCGGCGAGAAAGCGGGGGCTGCCTCCGCGCTGGTCGGCTTCTGGCAGATGATGAATGCGGCGATCGGCGTCTGGCTGGCGGCGACGATCTCACGTGAGGCGCTGTTTGCGCTCGGCGTGGTGCTGACGGTGTTTTCCTTTGTCGCGGTCGGGCTGTATACGCTGCGCGCCAAAACGGCCTAGCTTCCGAGATACCGCTCGTACTTTCCAGCCACAACTTCATCCGACGCAATGTCCGGATCGAGCGTATAAAGATCCTGCGCGCGGCCGATGCCGCGCAGCGCGTAGCGGCCGGTGGAAACCAGATAGTTGCGCCCGGTTGCGTCCAGTCCGGTGCGAAACGCCTCCGAGGTCAGCAATTCGCGGTCGACCGAACGGCACATCGAGGCGATGCGGCTGACTTCGTTGACGGCCGGCCCCACCACGGTGAAGTCGAGCCGGTCATCGCTGCCGATATTGCCGTAAAAGACCTCGCCGACATGCAGGCCGACATGGGCCGTCGTCACCGCCACGCCTTCGGCGGCACGGCGGGCACTGACCGCAGCCATATTGCGCCGGAAATGGTGTTCGGCGCGCAGCGCTGTGCGCTTGGCAACGGCCATGTTCTCGTTGGTGAACATCGCCAGCACACCGTCGCCGATCAGTTTCAGCACCTCGCCGCCGGCGTCATGGATGGCGTCAATCGAGGCCTGCGCATAATCGTTCAGGAACGGGATGATCTGGCCGGGCTCGATGCTCTCGCTGATCGAGGTCGAGCCGCGCAGATCCGAAAACCACAGCACCGCGTTGATGCGCTCGGTGACGCCGCGGGCAATGCGGCCACGCAGCACCTGCTCGGACGCGTCTCGGCCGAGATAGACCCGCCCCAGCGTCCGCGCGACTTCGGCCTGTGCGGCGGATTTGACCGCAAGCCCAAGCACCGGCACCAACTCGCGCAAGGCGGCGAGCCCCTGCTCGCCAAAACCTTCGTCGCGCCGGGTCACCCATGTCGAGTAAAAGCAGTCCATTTGGCCCATGGTGCCGGCTTCGCCGAAGCGGTGCACCATGCTGAGAAAATGCTTGTGCCCCTTGGCGGACAGGTCCTCGATCATGTTGAAATCGAGGCCTTCGCAATCGGACAGATCGATCAGCAGTTCGTCGCCACCGGTTTCAAGCAAATGGTAGAATGTCGAGCGCCGCCAGTTTTCCGCAACGGCGCCGCCCTCGCTGCTCGAACCATATTCAAAACTGTCGCTCTCGTTGGTCTGGGAATGGCTCCAGCGAAATCCGCGGCCCTCGAACACCGGATGCAGCGTGTCAATGATGACCATTGCGCGCGACAGCTCCAGGCCATGAGCGCGGCAACGCTCGCAAAAGCCACGGAGCAGATCGTTCTCGGGCAGGCCCGTCAGGCTCTGGTGGGCGATCCAGTTCATCAGGCGCAGGCGGGGCGTGAGTTCCATGCCGCCATTATGCCGCGCAATCGTGACAGACGGAAGCCTGCCGCAACCCCTTACGTTTTCCCGGATATGACGACTTCGCCGTCCTCCTTCACGAAGGAGTCGACGGGACGGTCGAGCAGGTCGAGCACCAGTTCCGACGGCCGGCACAGCCGCACGCCCTTCGCCGTCACCACGATCGGCCGGTTGATCAGGATGGGATGGGCAAGCATTAAATCGATCAATTCGTCGTCGCTCCATTTCGGATCGGCAAGGCCGAGCTCCGCATAGGGCGTGCCCTTCTCGCGCAACAATTCGCGTGCGGAAATGCCCAACGCGGCGATCAGTTCGACCAGCCGGGCGCGGCTCGGCGGCGTCTGCAAATACTCGATCACCTCGGGCTCTTCGCCGCTTTGCCGGATCATCGCCAGGGTATTGCGTGAAGTACCGCAGGACGGGTTGTGATAGATGGTCACGCTCATGTGTGAGCTTCCTTCGCAGTTGCGGTCACCTCGCCTGCCCCGCGCAGCAACCAGCCCATCAGTATCATCGCAAGGATGGCGCCCAAAAGTTCGGCAGCGATGAAACCGGGCAGATCGGTCGGACGAATTCCCGAAAACGTATTGGTGAAAGATCGGGCGATGGCGACCGCGGGATTGGCAAACGACGTCGACGACGTGAACCAATAGGCCGCCGTGATGTAAAGCCCGACCAGCCAGGGGATCGCCGGCCGGTTGAACCTGATGCCGGCGAGTATCGTGACAACCAATCCGAACGCGGCCACGGCCTCGGCCAGCCATTGCGCGCCGCCGGTTCGGACCTTGAGCGAGGCATCCAGCAGCGGCAGGGCGAACATCGCGTGCGCCATGATGGTTCCAGCGATGCCGCCGGCGATCTGCGCCGCCACATACGACAACGCCTCGCGCGCCGTCAGCTCGCGCCGGAGCGCAAACACCAGCGACACCGCGGGATTGAAATGCGCGCCTGATATGGGCCCGAGAATGGTGATCAGCACGACGAGGATCGCGCCGGTCGGCAGCGTGTTGCCGAGCAGCGCCAGCGCAACGTCCTTGGTCAGCGTTTCCGCCATGATGCCGGAGCCGACCACGGTTGCGACCAAGATCGCGGTGCCGAGGGCTTCGGCGGTCAGGCGGCGCGGAAGATCAAACTTTTGCATCAGCGCGCTTTTTTCTGACAGGCGGACAACACGGCGTCAGGTCTTCGATCAGCGGCGCGCAGATCTCGGGACGTCCGTCGCAGCAATCCCTGACCATGAACAGCATGACCGCCCGAAACGCGTCGAGATCGGCGCGGTAGACGATCGAGCGGCTGAAGCGCTGGGCCGTCAGCAGCCCCGCCCGCGACAGGATCGCCAGATGCGATGACATGGTGTTTTGCGGCACCGCCAACAACCTGGCGATATCGCCGGCCGCCAGCCCGCCCGGCTCCTGCTTCACCAGCAGGCGAAACACCTCGAGCCGGGTCGGCTGCGCCAGCGCGGCGAGCGCGAGGACGGCTTGTTCTGATTCCATATATCCAGATTTATGGATATATATCATCCTGTCAAGCCTCGCGGATGTACCCGCGATGCTTTGCCGACACCAATGTTGCCCGACGGGCAAATTTGATGTCGTCCTCTCCGCGTCATTGCGAGCGGAGCGAAGCAATCCATATTGCCCCAAGCCGTGCCATGGATTGCTTCGCTCCGCTCGCAATGACGGTTAAGTGCGACAAAACAACCCGACGGGCAAATCAGTTCGGATTTACGGAAATCATGTCAAGCCCCGAAATAAAAAATATTTCTGTTTACCAGAATGGCAAATCAGATGCATATGTCTGGCCATCCCGTCCTACTCAGAAGGGCGTCGGCCGTCGTCACGGACGTTGGGCGGGTTGCGGTGGACGCTGGGCTCACGTCTGACGATGGCGTGGATCGAGCGTACGGCAAAACCGTGTGGTCCTGGCACCCGTTGCTGGTGTCAAGCTGTCGGAGAAGCGCAAG
>NZ_JAFCLS010000049.1 GCF_018131075.1 Bradyrhizobium sp. JYMT SZCCT0428
CTCGATCACGATGCCGCCAAGGGCGAGCTCAAGAAGCTGGTTCCAGAGGACGCGAAAGAGGCCAAAGGGCACGGCGTCCGCGCCAAGCGCTCCAAGTCGGGCGCCATTAGTTTTGAACTTCAACCCGCCGAATAGCCGCCGCCGAGCTTTCCGATCGGGCGACGTTTTGGAAGCCGAAGCGAAGCCCTCGCAGTAGGTTGGGACGTGGATGCGCCCATGCAGTCGCCCTTCGACTTTGCCCATCTCGACCCGTCCTGCGATCCCCCGGAGGAGTATGTCGCAGCCTTTGAGCTATTGGCCGCATTCTGGTGCGAGCTGCGCGCATTCCGGTCCGCCTCCCCGCAGGATGCGTTTCTGAGCGACTTCTCCGCCCATCTGGAAACCGAGCTGGTCGCCGCCGCTCTCGTGTTGGCGATTCAGGTCGAACTCCTAACCGCTCGCTAGCGTCATGGCCTTTCTTCAACGGAGTTACCGATGCAACATGCAAGCCAGTCGATCAGCAACATAGGCGCCGCCCTCGCCAAAGCGCAGGCGGAAATCCAGAACCCGGAAAAGTCGCTGACGGCGACCATCCCTTCGGCATTCCCGCGAGAGGAGAGCCGGACTTTTCGGTATGCCTCGCTGGCAAGTGGACTGGATATTGTCCGAAGATGCCTGAGCAAGCACGAGATCGCGACCGTCCAGGCCACGGCCATAGAGCCGGAGACCGGTCTGATCAAGCTCACCACGACCCTTCTCCATGCTTCCGGCGAATGGCTGGCCTCGGACTGGCCGGTCTGTCCCGTCACCGAGACCGCGGCCCCGCATCGGATGGGCTCCGCCCTCACCTATGCGCGGCGCTACGGACTCTTTACCCTGGTCGGGATCGCCGGCGACGACGATCTCGATGCACCCGACCCTGGTCCCCAACCGGCGGATCCAGCCCCCACACACAGGCCGCCGCAATCCGGTACGAACGGCCAGACCCCGCCAGCTAGATCGTTCCAAGGCGCCCGCAAGCGCGCCGACGTTGCTCATGTCAGCGTCCTGCCGGCTGAAGCCTCGGCAACGCTGCGAGACCAGTTGCTTGCCGAGCTCGACGGGTTAGGGCTCAAGGACGATCTGGACGCCTGGACGCTGCAAGCCTGGCCAAAAGCAAACTCCCTGACGCCTGCAGATGGCGACAAGGTCAGGGCGGTGTTTCAGGTCCGGCTCGCCCGCGGCGAGATGACGTCGGAGGCGGATACCGCGTCAGACAAACTGCGACAAGCCATGGCGACTCCAGAGGTCCGATCGCGCATCGACAAGAGCGTGCTAACCCTGCCGGAGACCAAACGGCAACGAGACCGGCAGCACCTGCGCTTTGTGGCTAGCCACCCCTGCCTTGTCTGCGGCCGCGAGCCGTGTGACCCACACCATTTGCGTTTCGCACAGCCCCGCGGGCTCGGCCAAAAGGTCAGCGACGAATTTACAGTGCCGCTGTGCCGGGCGCATCATCGCGAGCTGCACCGCGCCAGCAAGGAAAGAGATTGGTGGGTGACAGCCGGCCTGGAACCAGTCGGTTTGGCGCGCCAGCTTTGGCTGGAAACCCATCCGCTGCCTGTCGTTCCACCCGTTTAAGAAGAATAATGAAAATCACCTGCTGCGCCGCCCAGTCGCATCGGCGAGTCGGGAAACAACATCCTTGATTCAACACAATCATCTGTTCGCCTATCGACGAGCTTGGCCATGTGTTACCTGCCTATTGCGCTTCTTGTCCTCGCACTCTTTGCTAATTCGAGTAACGGATTTCAGACTGGTATCGCACTTACACGGGCCTCTGATCTGCCTAGCTGCTCTCCCGAGCCGAGTAGACGCTGAGCGCGATGGCAGGTCTCCGTGATCACCCGTAGATGATTCATCCAAGTCGATGCGGTCACGGGTAAATTGCTGCGGACCGCTTGTCGGTTGTCCCATCTCAAGCTGAGCGAGCGATTGGACGATCGAGAGCCCTAGCGCCACCCCGCTAAGTCCACACAGCGTACCTCACGGGCGCTTTCGCGTGCGCCCAGGTTGCGATACGATGCCTTCGGCTTGTTGAGCTAAGGCCCAAGGATGATCAGCTGGCGATTTGCTGTTCCGACCGTTCTAGGCGCAGCTGCCCTTGCAGCCTGGATCACCTACGTCGTTTTCCCGATCTCGCCGCCGCTCAGCGAAGAAATTCGCCGAATGCCGACTGTGTCTGAAGCGACAGGTGATCAGGATCTAGCGGCGTCTGAAGACGAGGTGTTCGCCTACCAACGAGCCGCGGAGGCTATCCTAAAGCGAAATCCGAATGCGAAGGCGTCGGCCGACGAGCTCCCACTGATCACCGGCCGTATCCCGCTGCCAAAGCCGCGCCCCCTGCCGCGACCCTGAGGGCTATTTCCAAGATCGATACGCGTCCAACGCGTGAGCGACAAGAACGCCGACGCTGAGAATTACTAAAAATACTGCAACAGCCTCGAGCATGGGCGATCCTAGGACAGCTCAAGTAAGCAACTCCGCGAGTTGCACAGTCAATGAATCGTTTGTCACGCGCAGTTCTCGGCGCGAGTGGGGATTCTGAGCAACGGGAGACCCGGTTCCAGCATTAACCGGCCGTAACGCTCCACAGGTATCTCAGGCCGCTCTAACTAGCCGCGCAACGCGTCGATGGTCATGAGGCCAGATCCCTATGACCGGTTGCGCGACTTGCAGCCAGGCTAACCCCGTTTAAAATGGTCGCAACGAAACTCGCCTGTTAAGCTTGATGTCCGCGTTACGTGTTAATTTTGGAACCGCAAAGCCCACTTAAGGAAAGGCGGCGCGACACCGACGCGGGTCGCCTTGGCATCGATGACGTTCAACGTGCAAAGGCTGCGTTTCGTGGTACGTTGAACAGGCGCTTGAGGTGACGATGGACGGAAAAATATTCAACAGCGAAGGACAGTACGTCGCTGTCTTCCGCGCAAACGAGATTTATAACCTATCCGGACAGAAGCTGTATGACCTCCGTATTCAAAAGATCTACAAACCAACGGGCGAATTCGTCGGACACCTTAACTCTGCCGGTGCTGACAAACGGCTCGACAAATCGAGCGACCGATTGTTTCCCAAACTCTAGATTATTCTCTCCCCGCTGGTCGAGCTGGGCTGAAGGCGACGGGGAAACGAGCAACCAATGACACGAGAGCGGTGGGTTCGGATGTACGCAAATCACCTTGCCCTCATGGTGCGAGGGAGCGTGGGCGCGTTCAAGTTGGTTGCGGCGCAATAACATGCGCGGTTCAGTCGGAAAGAAACGAGAGATCGGCACGATCGTTCCGTCGACACACTTAGACGCGCGATCGAACGGTACGGCGAGCGGATACTGCGGAATGTGAAACTGGGCGGGGCTGAAGGCGAAATGAGCGATCGGGCTATTCTGATCGTTGGTGGCCTGCTCATCCTTTGCGCCGGGATAGCATATCTGACCGCGACGATCGTTTGGCCCGGCTGATGGTCTGGACGCCTATATCCGTTCAAGCTCGGGGCAGCTTGTGGTTCGCCTCAAGAAACCGCGCCAGCGCCGGCTCTGAATCAAATACCCCTGCGGCGAAACAATAGGTAGCCAAGCTTATCTCGGGGCGGCTTTCGCGCGCGCGCTAATTAGGTGCGACCCGATCTGAGACTCCCGAAGGGTTATGGTTGGCCTTTTTACTAAAGCCGCCGTGCGTCCGGAAACCGATAGCCCTAGGAGATTAACCCGCTGCACCGACATTCAGGTTAACAGCGGACTCAAAGTCGGACATCTAGCCATGTCCCCTTCGTGCTAGTACCGTCGTGATATACGAACCTGCCTTCACCCTGGTTCGAAACCAGGCGGTGGCTCGCCCTTATCGGAGCGGTCATCCTTTTTCCATTTATCGTCAAAGTTGAATTTATGATTCCCGTCAGGGCAGATTCTACCCGACTCGCTTTCGACCGCGCCAGCGGCGCCATTGAGGGAGCCGGCATTCGTGAAAAGGCCCTTATCATGGCGTTCCAGGCTGGGGCGCGCATCTCCTCGTCATGGGCCCACCGGGGTTTCGGCGTCGGCTGCCGGGCATTGCGTCCGACGGTGCCGAACCGAGACATGTACGTCCGCCTCAACGAGGATGCCGTATTCGCCTTTCCATTCGGTGACGAATACTGGAGCACGATCCTCGATCGCAAGTACGTCTACGAGCTCGACATCGACTTGTTCTTGCGCGGCATCTCCGACACCGACTACGTGCTGCTCGACTGTGGCGCCAACTACGGTTACTGGTCGACGCTGGTGTCGAGCCGCCCCTACGGCTCCCGCCGCGCTATCGCTATCGAGCCTTCCTCCTCCAACTACGCTTACTTACGCCGGAACGCCGTCGTCAATGGCGACCGTTTCGAGACGATCAAAAGCGCGATCGGCGAGACATCGGGCACTGCCTACCTTTCCGGCCGCAAGCACGCATCGATGACCATCGTCGACCATGGCGAGGGCGGCGACGCTGTCGCCATGGAATCTCTGGACGATCTGATGGACCGAATGGATCTGTCGACAAAGCGTCTTGTGTTAAAGCTCGATGTCGAGGGCGTCGAAATCGGTGCCATGATCGGAGCGGCGCGGTTGCTCAAGACCGATTGCGTGGTGATCTGCGAAGACCACGGTAGCGATCCGCTCCACGCGGTTTCCAAGCACGTCCTGAACCACACCGACATGCAACTGTTCTGCTACGATCCCGATGCAGGACGCTATATCCACCTGAAGAACACATCGCCACTCGACCGCATCAAGAAGGCCGTCAACCGCGGCTACAACGTGCTTGCGACCTCAAGTCTCTTCTGGGAAGCTCGTATTCTCGCGTCCTCGACATGAGGAGATCGCGATCCGGACGCGACCACCACGACAAGCTGTAGGTCAGTGACATCTAGGTCCCCAACTGCTTGTTAATTTGCACCCGGCACCGCGCCGCGCTTCAATAGCGCATGCCCGACCTCACCCGCCGCCCTCACCCCGAACGCTCCGACACTTGGCACGTCTTCTATGGTGACGCAGGTCGGCACGATGGCGGTCCAAAGCCGAACGAAAGCGGCGGCAAATTGCCGAGCAATTGATGGCGTCACCCAAATCTCAATTGTGGGTTACCTGAAAAACCGACGAAATTGACGGACAAGCAAAATTAGTCGGCGACGGATTTATCCTAAACAATTTTTGTGTCGGTTTCGGCTTCGTAAGCTCCTGTTGTCCACGAAACAAATCGTGGACGACAACGGAGTACACGGAATGAATGAAAACTACTCATTGATTACCCGTGAAGGACTTTCGATCTCGGAAGTCCTGCGCGATGGCTGGGATTGGCCGAACCAAACTTTATCAAGCTATCACCGAGGGGAGCCTTAAGGCTCGCAAGTGCGGAAAGCGCACGCTCGTCCTGCGCGAAGATTTGCGAGGATTCCTCGCAGCACCGCTCGATGCCGCGTGACGCGTCCGTTTATGAAAAAACCTCAGAGCGGTGGTCAAGACCGCTCCAAGGTTATCGCCAAAACCCCTCTTGCAAAGGAACTCTGACAATGAAGTCTCTACCACACTGTCGAAGGCAACACCACTTTCCAGACCTATTTGGGCCGCCAATCGGGCCGGTGCCTTTCCAGACTATCGCGTCCGGTGGGTTGCCAGTCGGTGCAGGGTTTCCCTCGCCACTGCCGAAACCATCATCGCCAATGCGGGCTTCGCGGACGGGGAGCGCCGCCGATGATTCTGATCGTAAAAGCACAAATCGGCAAAGCTGGACCCGTGGTGACCGTGCGCGGACGCGACGCATGGGCACTGCTGGAACTGAAGGCCGCGCATGACAACGGATGCACTCCGATCGATCATCCGGGGCCACGCTGGAGCGGCTATGTCCACAAGCTCCGAAAGGCCGGAATTTTCATTGAGACGATTCGCGAAGCACACGACGGCCCGTTCTCAGGGCAACAACGTCGTTATGTGCTTCGGAGCCTGATTGCTATTTTCGAAATGAAGGGCGGCAAGTGTGATAGCGGTTGCTGGCCCACGAAGCGTCACTGGCGGGACTTCGGTCCCGCCCGTACTCCGAACCCCGTCGGAAGCCGCGAACAATCACGAACGGGGTTCTGGCGCGTGTGGAGGGTGGTCATGCTGAAACGCCGTAGAATGAACAAGCGGATCGATGCGCCGCATGTCAGGTTCTATGACTGGCTCCTGACGTCGCCAGCGTATCTTTCCTTCGGTTGCCCGGCGCGAGCCGTGCTGATCGAACTTACGAGACTCTACAAGGGCAACAACAATGGCCAACTTGGCTTATCCGTTCGCCGAGCTTCCGAGCGTTGCAATGTCGCGCGGGGAACGGCCCAGCGTGCCTTGCCGAACGTCAGGAGCGCGCGTTCATTGAACTGGTCACAAGGGGCGCGTTCCGTCGCAAGTCACCACATGCCAGCGAATGGCGCCTGACGTTCCACACCTGCGACGTACCGGCCAGTTGCCGAGCAAGGCGTTCATGCGAAAAACAAAACGCGGTATCAAAATATCCCGTCGCGGTATCAAATCAGAGCAAGCGCGCTGCATGAAACAACGCGAAAACGACCTCACGGTGCTTTCAATTGGTACCGTGAGGGCAACTTTCGCGACGTTCCCGGTATCATCTAGGGCACACATATAGTCTCAACCTCCTGAAACGGTTGCGGATCCGCGTCACCGTTCAGGTCCCAAGGCGATCAGCCTGATTTCAACCGCACAGCTCCTTCATTCCGGCGCATCGTGACATGCAACTGGAAGCCCATCGCATCGAGTACCCTAAAAATTGTCATGAAGTTCGGTTTTTGTGGATCGCGTGCAAACGCACGATGAATGCTTGTCCTCGCAATCCCAGATTTCTCCGCAAGATGAGAAATGTTGTAAAGGTGGGTGGCCGCGCCAATGGCGTGACAAATTTCGGCGACATCCGATTTCTTTAAAGCTTCATTTATGAGATCGGCAGCCGCGCGTCGCGAAGCCGGCTGTGGTCGAGTTAGGCACCTGATCGATTTTTTGGGCATGTAATCCCTCTAATAAAATAGGCCGGCATTTCTGCCGGCCTACTTTACTGGAGACGATGTGATTGGGCGAGGTCAGTATCTCGCTGCGACCGGAGCGCCGTAGCCGCCGAAGCGATAATTCAGGCGCAGGGTGACCATATCCACGTCTTGGCTGATCCGGTTATTGACGAAAGCGGCGGGAACCGCTGCAGCCGTGAACGTATTGTTGGCATCACCCATGAAAAGATGGTTGTACTCGACACCGAACGACCAGTTTGGCGTGAAGCCGTACTCTAATCCGACACCCACCGTGCCGCCCCAGCGGGTCGCGCTGGCTGAGGCCAGTTCAGTACCGAAAACGTTCTCGAGGATGCTAAAGCGGTTGCTCGTCACCGCCGCGCCACCCTTTACGTAGAACAGCGCTTGGTTCCAGGCGTAGCCGATCTGGCCGGTAAAGAGGCCGATGCCATCGGTTTGGGTGCGCGTGGAGAACAGGGGATTGATGAGGCTGATGCGCTGGTTGCTAAAATCCGCCCAGTCGCCCTGAGCTTCCAGGCCGAACACCCAGGTGCCCGACTGCCAACGATAACCGATCTGACCGCCGACGAGACCCCCGGACCGTTCGCGGCAGCCGCTCGCAACGGCAAAGCCGGTCACGTCAACGACATCCCAACAGTTGCTGCTCTGCCCCCAACCGCCATTGCCGCCGATATAGAAGCCGGTCCAGTCGTAAATCGGGGCCACCATCGGAGGCGGTGCCTTGGTATATGGCCGAGCGGCCATATCAGCTGCAGTAGCGGGAGCGCCCATTCCGAGAGCAAGCAAACCAACCGTTCCGAGCAAAAACTTTTTCATATCTCAATCCCCATGCACTTCGCTGAAGCGGCCCCTCCGGCAGGAGCACCCATCAACCTGGGAAAACTGTAGCGGCATTTAGTCGCGAAGGCTGTATCCGAAGTACAACACCCGGGCTCTAAGTGACCGCGCCCTAAGTTTATGGTTCGTTTACCTTTTTGGGCGCGGTGGTCCAACCACTAGTCAAGTTACTAAGCGCGCCCTGCTGATCTGGCGCACAATGTGCTGGCCATTCCTCATCGTGAACTTGAACGCCATCAAGTCGGCAGCATAATCGACCGACTAACGGTAGTATTTAGAGGCGCGGATAGGACGGTCATCCGGCAAGCCGAGAGCACCAGCGGTTTCCGCGCACACATTGGTGCGTCGCAGGCGCAACGATGGTTCAAGAGGTAGGACGGTGCCCGCGGCATTGAAACTGTCTCTCCTGCTTTAAAACCGATGCTTCGACCAATCCGTTTACGATACGTCGTGCTGCAACTTAAAATATTTCCGCACAAACTAAGGCTTCAATCGCGTCTAGTCCGGCCGCAAGTTCACACGGTGACGAGATAGTCCTAATCGTTATCACGCACCAATCGGGCAAGCGCGTTGATATAGGCGGAGGCGTCATTAGCTTCTTTTTTCGGACCGCCATGTCGGAAGTTGCCATACCAGTCACAGCCGGCGAAACGGCAGGGCAATCCGGTCCGTTTCGATTTGGCACCACATCTTGGGGCCGCATTGCATCGGTGCAATGGGGTTGTCGCTCATTTCGGTTTAGTCCCCCTCCCGTCCTGAACCGGCTCAGGCTCGGCCTTCTGGTCATAAACGTAGACTGGCGTCCGGAGTTGCCTGACGCCCTGAGCTGCTAAGTAACCAGGTCCGTAGAATTACTGGCGTTGGCTGTTCGCTTCGTGGTGGAGATCCGGAAATCTCGCAGCGCACCATCGATATTTCGATTTTATTATCGCACCAAGATTCGGGGAAACATCCAAAGGAGACTCATTATGGTCATCGCGATCGTCGTGACCTGTGTGTGGGTTGCCATTAATGTGGCGTTGGTCGGTCTGAGGCTGTGGGTTGTGAACGGCCTTGCTGTTGCGGACACTGTGCCGCCGCGGCTGTCGCAGACGAACTGAGGCCGACTTGGCGCTCTAGATAGGTTTCCAGCGCTTGGGAGAGCTCAGCGAGATGCAAGGATATTCTCTGTTTCGGTCTTGATCATATTGACGGCTCGCTACGCGCTATCGCTATAGAGCCTTCCTCCTCCAACTACGCTTACTTACGCCGGAACGCCGCCCTAAACGGCGACCGTTTCGAGACAATCAAAAGCGCGATCGGTGAGAAATCAGGAACTGCCTACCTTTCAGGCCGCAAGCACGCATCGATGTCGATCGCCGACCATGTGGAAGGCGGCGAGGCAGTCCCGATGGTATCACTGGACGATCTGGTGGACCGAATGGATCTGTCCACAAAGCGCCTCGTGTTAAAGCTCGATGTTGAGGGCCTCGAAATCGGTGCCATGATCGGAGGGGCGGGTTTGCTCAAGACCGATTGCGTGGTGATCTGCGAGGACCATGGTAACGATCCCTCCACACGGTTTCCGCGCACATTCTGAACCACACCGACTTGCAACTGTTCTGCTACGATCCCGATGCAGGACGCTATATCCACCTGACGAACACATCGCCACTCGACCGCATCAAGAAGGCCGTCAACCGCGGCTATAATGTGCTTGCGACGTCGAGCTCCTTCTGGAAAGCTCGCTTCCTCGACATGAGCGGATCGCCGATTACGACATAGACACCATCTTACCGCGACCCGGCGACCGAGCGAAGGACCAGGCGAAGAGACTCTGCCCCGGCCGAAGTAAACTTTACGTAGGTGCCGGGTTCGTGTTTCCAGAGCCAGCCGCGCTTAATCGCAAGGCGAGGCCCGCGCCGTATTCAGCCGGGCTGCCGCCATGGGTACAGGAACGGTCCGTTGATCTTCTTCGATGTGGACGCGGCCGTCCTGGATTGGCTCGATCGTGATGAAGATCTTCAAGAGCTTGCGCCCGGCGGCTTCAGGGTCGGCATTGGGGCGGTTGTTTCATGCGGTGGTCTGTTATCTTCTTCAGTCAGGTGCGCGGCGTAGACGGGAAACCAAGACCGGGTGGTGTCATGTTGTGTGACCTAGTCGCGCTGGTAATCGCGACCGTAGCCGAATGACGAGTTTCACTATGGAGCGAACCAGACGCGCATCGAGAATGGGTGAATGAAAAATGCCGAAATAACTATTGCGGTCTGTTTTCGCGGATTCTCCGCTCATATTGGCGAACGGACATCCTCCTGGCTGGATCAGGTTGTTCGATATTGCCTTTGGTGCATTTTCCTCCAGTGGCAGCAACGGCGCGGACTCTTAAGGCAGGCGATCTGAGATGATCAATCAACGGAAACGATCCGCCTTCGGACGTTTAGCTCTGCATCGTCGACGCCGAGGTTGACGGAAAAATGCACTCCCTGCGTCAGCGGGATCGGCGGGCCGTCCGCGTCGAAATAACTGGTCTGGACGTCGGCGATGGAAACCGGCGAAAAGCCGGGTGAGAAAATGGTTTCTGCCCCGGTATAGGTCCGCTCGGCGTAACAGGCTTCAGTTGCAACCGTCATGCCAGGCAAGGTAGGCGGGGTGCCATCAACCGCTTCCAGACGCGCCGGCCCGAGCGAGCGATGGGGCTGTTAAACCTAATCCATTAGGTTAATTTCGAACCGTAATTGCGGTCTGGAGCGCCTCCTTTATGGAGAGAGCCGTTGCAGGAAGTTCTAAGTCTCGTTGCTTTACTCGGGGCGGCCTATGCCGCCGGTTACGGTACCCGGGAATACATTTCCCGGCGACGCCGAGCGGGAGCGCGCGTCTGGAGGAATTTCATCGAGCCGAATAAACCGCCTCCCGGGAACGCGAACGACGCCCTTTCCCCTACTGAAATGATGCATGGCAGCGATCTCGGGCAGATGCTAAATCGTTGGGAAGAGCGAGCTAAGGCACGGCGAACACCTCGCTGAAGCCGTTAGCCCCCGCTGAAACGCCAAGCGCGACCCTGGGATAGCGCCGCGCGTGATGCACTTTTTACGGCTCTAACGCGGGGGGTCGAGCTGGCGTGGAAACGGTCGGATTCGATCTATTCCGATTTGCCAGTGGTCATGGCGCTGATGTGGTTCCGGACGCCGTTGGCCGGAGATTGCCCGGGCGGTTCAGTTGACGGAACCGCAGCTAAAGGAATTCTTCGGACCTGCGATCTTCAAGTTCGTCCATGAATTTTATGGGCGGCCGCAACAGAAGGGGGCGCGCCTCGTCGAAAACCCACATGACATGCAGGGGGGCCGAGTGATGATTCTTGAGCTGAGTTTAAAACGTCCGATCGGCGAGGGTAAGGCAAATTCGTTGAGCCTTGTTCGCGGCAAGATGGAAGCCGCGGCGGGATCTACGACGCCATCCATTTCACAATCGACTCTGCGGCTGGTGACCTCGAGGAGTCGTTTGCGATTTTTGCCATGCTGCGCCCAACCTTCTCCGGTTGCGGCGAGGAATTCATGCTATTCGGGTGCTCTGCTCATTTTCATTGCCGCCGGACTGAGAAAGGCGAAGGCGGGGACTGAATTTCTGATTCGTTCCGACAAGCCGTGGTCGCGACCAGCTACCGGAACGAGTTATCTCCGAGGTATTGCAAAGACAGGCTGACGAATTGGCAAAAATAGACCACCGTGTGGTCGATCTATTTGTAGATCGCGCCGGCATCGCGCAAGACTTTTTCGAGAGTGAGATAGCGACGGAAGATACGTTAGGAAGCGGTGCTGCAATTCAAACTGGGAATCGTTCATGAATTCGCAGGTCTCACGCCACTTGCGATCCCGGCTGGCCTGACAGCGGACGGTGAAGGAAACTAGGAACCTGTTTCTGCCATCCCACATGACGTCGGCGAATTGCTATGAGGCCGAGCGCCGCACTACGTTTAACGGTCGTCGCGAGTTAACGCAGTCCGACCGGCGGGTAACGCGACCATTGTGGAAAGCTGCCTTAGTGGTGTCCGCTACCTCTTGCACATCGAACCAACCCAAATTCGATTCCTTGCTTTCTCGTTTCAGAACGATGTGACTTGTGCCATCGCGGGCAAAAATGAAAGTGGCCAAAAGGGTGGGCAAGAACAATTCAACTATAGCTGGGGTAAAAATACTTTTTGAAGTGTGACGAAAAGGTGATCCTTCAGGTTTTGAACCGATCGATACGATCGCGCGTTCGCGCTCTTGCCAGCCACGAGACTTTATCGGAAGATTCTCCGGGACAGTCCAGCGGCCCTCTAACCACCCGTTACTCCGCGTAACCGTCCCAGTTGCCTTGTAGTGCCTGATTTCGAGCCCCAGCATTAAAGTCAACGTAATGCCGTGAAGATGACCCAGCGGCTCCCGGCCATGACCGCACGCTCCGGCTGCATTCGCTCTGCGCGCGCAGATACGAAGCGTCCGCTATGGCGCCGTGCCCAAAGCGATCCAAATCGCAACAGCAATGCACCAGACAATAGCCGCGTATGGCAGAGCAATACGCATTTTGCCTCCGCTCGAAAACACACGAAACCAACGGGCGAACAATAACGCTCGTTCGTCGCCCTGATTGAGGCCTTCGATGACCGCGCGCCGGCCGGCACACAGCCCGCGTTGATCAAGAGGTGCACGAATCGCACCTAGACTGTCGCCAGACGAAGCGCCAGGTCTACCACCCAATGGGGGTACCCCTTAAAAAACCGCTTCTGCGCCAAGGAAGTGTTCCGGTTGCGCCGCATCCAGCCGAATATCGTCATGTGTTAGATAGCTCGGCACTGAGCCGATTGCAGCCTGGACTGTCCAATGAAGTCCAATCTACCGGTTGGCGTTCGCGTTCGAATGAGCGCTCTTGGTGCGTCACGCTGCGCGCGCCTTGCCAACAAGACCGGCACGATTGTCGGAGGGAGCGTCTACGTTAATAGCGTCAGCGTCTTGTTCGATGGAAATAAGTCGCCGACCACCATTCATCGCGAATACGTTGAAGTAGTGCCACCAGCCCTGGACACAGCACGAGACAGCCTGGCAAAGCGGCACTGAAAGCCAGAGTTTTGTCTCACCCGATTGGGTTAGAGCGCGCCATCAACACCTATGAGGCTATCGTCTCATGCAAAAATGGCCGAGCGTGCGGACGACATGTTCAATCCAGCATCGACGTCGCCGATGACTTGGTACTTCCAGGTTGCTTTTACTGATTGAGACCGGCGCGGGGTTTTCGCTCAGCCTGTCCTCACCTTCCGCTCAATCGGACGAGATGGGCAGCGCCGGCTTGTCTTCAGGGGATCCCGCGCGATCGCTCTGCGAAATCGCGAGCGCCGCAAGCACCGTCCGGTTACTGATTTCGAGCTTCTGAAAAATGTGATGAAGATGCACCTTGATGGTGCCGTCCGTAATACTCAGCCGTCGACCAATTTCCTTGTTCGACAATCCTTCGGACACCAGGCGCATGATCTGGCGCTCACGGTCCGTCAGCGTTGTCAGCGCACTCTCGGCGATCGCGCTTTGCTCCCGAGTTATTGTTTGTTCAGGGGAAAGCAGCGGCAACAGCCGCTGACCTGTCGCAACCTCGCGCAAGGCCTGCATCAGAGCTTCAGAGTCCGTATCCTTAGAAATGACGCTGTAGCCGTCGGCCGCAGCTGCCATGACCAGTTCGCAGTCCTCATCAGTTGCGGTGAAAAAGACCAGTCGCGTGGCAAGATTCTCAGAATTGATGAGGGAGAGAATTTCCGATTCGGTCACGCCAGGAATTGAAACGCCGAGAATTGCGATGTCCGGCCCGAACTTCCGCAGCGCCTCGATGCAACTTGCACCATCACTGCAACTCGCAACAATGTTGAAGTCGCCGTCGGCGCCAAGCAGACGGCTCAACCCCTGCAGAACGATCGGATGCCGGTCTGCGATCACTACGTTGGTACAACGCATCGGGCGGTCCTCAGCCTATCCCCCCAATAACTTAAACCCCACTCGCCCCTGCCTGTTTCATTGCTAACCTAAACGAGTTCGAGACAAATTTCCAACAATGCAACGCATTCGATACCGCAACGCAAAACGAGGTTAACCCGCGTCCTGTCGCCCCGTCTGTGTCTCAAAAGATGTAACCCCTTCGCGGTGCTTCCGTAGAAGTACGGATTTTCGAGTGACGCGTTACTTCGCTTTCGCATTTCATCATTTGAAGCTTTCGCGCCAGTGCATCTGTACCTGGCGACACCGTCAGCAGCGCAAAAGCTCCACAACGCTTGATCAGCGTGGCGCTATCAACTCGCTCAGAGAATGCGGAAGAGGGGGGCGTTAGCCATTAGGAACGACATCCATCTGCCCGAGCGGGCACTATAACCAAAGGTATATAGGGATACGGAGAATTCGAATCTAACATTCGTAAAGACTTTACTAACGCGGATCCCCCGAAACCTGCCAAGCCGCTACTCTGCGAACGTAGGAAAACAAGCATCACAGATTCGGGGCCTTTCAAATCTGCCAATAAAAAACCCCTTTGAACGAAGGAGCAAGACGACTGGAGAAGAAGACCGACTGAGTACAAAGCCAATCATTTAGTTCAAACAATTGCGTTTGGCGGGAGAGTAAAATGCGGAGGCAAAAATCTTTTACAACGGTTCTCGTTGGCAGAAGCATCTTAGTTAGGGAAGGAATTGCCAGAATCCTACGCGCAGCAAATTGTCGCACATCAGCCTCGGTATCGTGCGCTGATGATTTGCCGCCCGGCAAACTCCAACCACACCAATTGCTATTTCTCATTGTCCACACCGGTGACGATTTCAGCGTCGCCCTCGAACAGATCGAAATTTTGCGACAGAGGTATCCGGGCGGCCGCTTTGCAATCGTGGCCGATCACTATCGGCTGGATGAACTGGTTTCGGCATTTCGGGCCGGCGCCAATGGCTTTTTCGTCGACGTAATGAGGTGTGACGTATTCATCAAATCCGTCGAGTTGGTGATGATGGGTGAAACATTTTTTCCGCCGGCATTCCTGTCATTGTTCCTCGATTCCAAAGGCAGCCATCTGCCTGAGGTGGCGCCGAGCGACGACAGCAGTGAGGCAATCGTTGTCACAAGCGAGGATGCGATCGCGCCACAGCTTTCACCTCGGGAGAAGTCGATTCTGCGCGGCCTGATCGAAGGCGAGTCCAACAAGTCGATAGCGCGAAAAATCGACATCGCCGAGGCGACCGTGAAGGTCCACGTCAAGGCAATCCTGCGCAAGATCCGGGTCCAGAACCGCACACAAGCGGCGATCTGGGGGATGAACAATCGGGCAAGCAGCTTTCAGCCCTCAATCTCAAATGTGAGCGAGCGACACCCGAGCCCTATCGCGGCAATCTCCGAGATCAAGCAAATCGGGGGTCCGGCGCCAGTGGAAGTGCTTAACCACGAGACAAGTCATGCCGAGGTAGCGCGTTACGACGGCCTGATCCGCAAGGACATCAACCCAAGGTCTCTTGGCGCAGCGCGGTTAGCTAAGTAACAGGCGATCGCGGCGGGATTTGAAAGTCAGTCCCGCCGCGATTTGCATGCGTAGCGTATGCAAAACGAAGCGTGCCGCCACGGCGTCTTCGCGTTGCGCGATCCGGCTGCCGACATTGAGCCAGAATGACGCGCGACGGTTGCGGCGAAATCGAGCGGTCGCTGCAGGCGGCCGAAGCTGGTGGCTGAGCTCGATCTGCACGAACCCTACACTGTCACACGGACGCATCGGTACCGAGACGCTGCAGAAGGCGATCCGGGCCCGGAGCCATCGGGCTTGGCTGGCCCAGGGAAGCCTCGCGAGAAGCGGACGGCATCCGCCGCTCAGCGGCCTAGCTGGGGCTCAGGGACGCGCGCATCGCCTGGCGATGGTGAGCTGGTATGTGATCGAGCGCGCCTGCTTCTTGGTCTCGGCGGTGGTCGGATCGTCGATGATGCGTTGGGATCATGCTGGCTGGAGCTGCGACCGTTCCATCAGACGATCCCTGAAGTTATCGTAACGGCACAATCGGCATCGGTGTGCGGCAGTGCCGTCACAGTGCGGCCAGGTGTCAGGATGGTGGCGGTGCGTGCCTGCGTTGGGTCCTAGTGCGCGAGGGCGCCTCGTCGCCGCTTGGATCGGTCCGGCGGATTCTCGAATTTGAACTGCGCGACCTGCCGCCAAAGCTGCACCTCGTGCGCGTTCCCCAAATGCTTGGCTCGCTCTTTCGCTGCATCGTCGTCAGCGCAGTCAAAGTTAACCACGCCCACCAACCGGCCCTGTTCATCCGAAACGTAGACACGATAATGCGGCATCGTTTGTCCCTATCGTCACCGTTTTATCTGCAAGTTGCGCCGCCAGGCATGGAGATTTTGGGTCTTGACGGGCTACCTCTGATGGGCGGCGTGCTCGCTGCCGCAACTCGTCCTCAAGCCCGCTCATGCGGTCGGACAGTTCGGTGCTTGCTCACCCCCTTGGAGCGGACGCTCGGGCGGTGAGGTCGCTGGACCGCTCCTGGACCTTAAGCTCGATACCACGATAGCCGTTGGGGTTCTGCAATTGCCAACGCCAATGGTCCGCGCACATTTGCTCCAACGATCGCGCCGATTTCCAACCCAGCTCCTCCTTCGCAAACGTGGGGTCGGCATAACAGATGGCGACATCCCCTGCCCGGCGCGCTCCAATTTCATACCGGATAGACCTGCCACTCACCGCCTCAAATGTTCGAATGACTTCCAGAACGCTGCTGCCGCTGCCCGTTCCAAGATTGACCGTGAGCACCCCGGGCCGTTGCAGGTGGCGCAGGGCGCTGAGGTGACCGGATGCAAGATCGACGACATGGATGAAGTCGCGGATACCGGTGCCATCCGGCGTGTCATAGTCGTTGCCCCAAACGAATAGCTTTTCTCGCCTTCCAATCGCCACTTGCGCCACAAACGGCAACAGGTTGCCCGGAACACCCAGCGGGTCTTCACCGATGAGTCCGCTTTCGTGCGCGCCAACCGGATTGAAGTACCGCAGAATACCGATTCGCCACTCGTCGTCGGAGCTGTAAAGATCCCTCAGCATTTCCTCGATAAAGAACTTGGTGCGGCCGTACGGATTTGTCGGTCCTAGCGGATGCTTCTCGTCGAGCGGCAGATAGCTGGGTACGCCGTAAACAGTTGCGGACGAACTGAAGACCAGCGACTTCACGTTTGCCCGCTTCATGGCCGACACGAGCCGCATCGTTCCCAAGACGTTATTATCGTAATACGTCATGGGTCGAACGTTGGAATCGCCCACGGCCTTCAGCCCCGCAAGGTGAATAACCGCAGTCACCCCGCAGGAACGAAGTATTTCGTAGATGGCCTCTTCATTCCGGATGTCAGCGTGCCGGAAGACGAGCGACCGCCGGCAGATGGATTGCACCCGTTGGAGAGAGGCTTTGTTGCTGTTGGAGAGATTGTCGACGACGACGACGTCGAGCCCGGCCTCCATCAAGGCGATACAAACGTGAGACCCTATGTAGCCAGCGCCGCCTGTCAACAAGATCATTTCGGGCACTTTCCGTATTCGTCCAACCGGCTTCCGTGCAATGCCTGCCTAGGCGCCGGCTACGCTCTCCAGACTCGGACCGCGATAAATGTTTCTGCGAGAAAGTTTCGGCAGCCGCGCCAAGGCGTGTCGTGACATAGACGAACGCCGTTGCGGCAACCCTCGTCACCTCCTCCCGACGCGCAGCGACTCGTTCCCAGTCGCGTCGACCCGGCCTGTCCCTGACGGGATACTTGAATGGCTTAGGCTTCGGGGGGAAGCGTCAGGCCGGTCTTGGTATCGCAAGGTGACCTCGACTGCGTCACCCGGCTCCAGCTCGGTATCTTCGCTTGCGATGATCCGTTCCTGGCCCTTGTCGCCTTTTCTAATGATCGCAATGTCCGTTTTGTTACCGCTACCGCGTGCGAGTTGCGATCGAACCATCGTAGTGTACAGAAGCTTCTCTCCGACGCTCTGCAACTTCTCGCGAATTTGGTTAAGCTTTACGCTGGTCTCCTGCAGCTCACGGAGCAGATCGAGCCTGCGCTGGTCGTCAAGCTTTGCCAGCCTTCTGGTGAGCTCCTCCTGTTGCTTCCTGGCCTGCAGCAGCTGCGCAGTGGTCTGCAGCTTCCGGGTTGACGATAGCAACACCGCGCGACGGGCATCCGTAACGCGAGGACTGGTCAAGGAACCCCTGGCGAAGAGATCGGACGCCTTCTGCAGTTCTTCGAGGTCTGACTGAAGCCCCTCCTCCTCCTTCTTCTGCTGTTCCGAGAGCACGCGGATCTCATCGTCTCCCCGCCGGACGCCGCTTTGAATGAATGTTTTTTCCTGCTGAAAGTCACTCTGCTTCGTTTTCAAATATTCCGTTTCTGCATTGACTATTTCCGAGATCGCCGACCGGGCAATGGGCACGTCCGTCAGAATGCCTGGATTGAGCTGCGTCGCCTCTCCAAGCTCGTTCTTGATGCGCCACATACGCGCCTGTTCTTTGGCAAGTTCTGTCCAAAGCGATCCGTACTCGCTTCTCAAATCCGCCGACTCGAGATACGGATTGTTCATTCTGATACGCATGATGTCGTAGCCGCCTGCCACAGCAACGAGCTGGCGCGCGGTGATGGACGGACGATAAGGGTACTCGCCCGGCTTCGACACGTCCCCATTTACGTATATCGGCCTGTATTCCGCGACCGTCGTAGTGACTTGATCCGCGTCTATCACGATGACGGCCTCGCGCTGTCGAAACACCTTGCTCGCCAGTGCGGCACCAATCTTGTCCCGGGCCTGCGGCAAGGGCAGGCCGGCTACTGGGAGCATTCCGACCAGTGGTAACGAAATATTCCCGTCCATTTGGACGGCACCACGATGCCGCAGCTCCGGCAGGCCCGCCACCGAGACCTCCAGCACGTCTCCGATGCTAACCCGATACTCGGCCTTTGCTTGAGGAACGAAAATCGTGAGGCCAACGGCCACCAGGCCCCATTTGATGCTGCGGCCCAGGGTGCTGCCGAAGACATCGACATGGAAATCATTGCACAGTCCGGCATTCGGCATGTTAGCAATTCCCTGATTGGACGTGGTCCGTGAAGTTCTTCAAATCTCCTGATGGAAGCCAGCGCGCGCCGGCATCGCTATCGTCCGAGCGACCGTCCAGAGAAGCGATTTTGCCGTTCTTGCTCCCTCATTCGCGCTGGGCCGCTCAGTGTCTCCTTCTGTTCGATTGATCAGTGCTGAGCATCGCGGAGCGGATTTCTTCCCGCCAATTTTAATCCCGCGTTGCCGCAGCTCAATCGACCATCGTGGTTACCCCTCCCTACCCATTTATTGCCAGTTCGGACCGGCGGCTCCGATGCTACTGATTTGGCCAGGGGGACGGAATGGCTGGGTGGCAGAGTGCGATGAGTTACGCCTCCTTTACCAATTTGCCGGCCTCTACGCCTTCGGCCGGCGTCGGCAGGACACTCCCGGCACGCGTCGGCAAGAACCGACTGGCTGCCCTATTGGCATTGGCAGCAAGCACCGAATTCCTGCTCATAACTGTAGCGGCCTATTTCGCCGCCATCCTTTATCATCGACTTATCCTGGGGCAGGTCCTGGTCTCGCCGGACCCCGCCAAGTACATTCAGGAATCCCTTCTGATTGCTACGTTGGAGCTGCTCGTTTCCATAGCGCTCGGGCAATACTCCCGGATCCTGACGCAGCCCCGCCACATGTTCCTGTGGAGTGGCGCCAGCAGCGTCTTCCTCGCATTCTCCTTCTTCCTCTCGACGATATTCGTTCTGAAAATCTCCGAAGAGTACTCACGCGCCACTGTGATCGCCCAGGCCGCGAGTGTCCTCCTCGCGGTACTTGGCACACGGGCAGTATGGTTCTCGCTGCTGCAGCCGGCCATTGCAGCGGGACTGATCGACGCCAGGCGCATCGTACTAATTGGAGACCAGGCTCACTGCCTGCGGTTCTCCGTTCGAGCGATGGGCACCGGGATTCGCACCATCCACTCGTTCGACTTTCCGACAGCTCGCACCGACGCCTCCGTACCGACGCTTCCAGGCGCGGCCCAAGCACTGCTTGATGCGCGCCAGCTTGTCGCAAACTGCCGGCCCCTCCGAGTAGATGACATCGTGATTTTGCCTTCGGAAGCGGACGTTCCGTCGGCTCTCGCGCTTGCCAGCGCCCTGTCAGACCTCCCGGTTGACGTTCACGTCCTTCCTGTTGGATCCATCGACCTCATGGCCGTGTCGCGGATCACCCAGTTTGGCGACATGGTGACGATGCGGATCTTCCAGTGTCCCCTCGATCCTTTCCACCGGGCCACAAAGCGAGCTTTCGACGTCGCCGCTGCAATCGCCGGGCTGATTATGGTTAGCCCCCTCTTTGTCATCGTTGCCCTCGCAATCAAGCTCGATTCCCGTGGGCCGGTGTTCTTTCGCCAGACACGGCACGGCTACAACAACGAGCCGATTCGCGTGCTGAAGTTCAGATCGATGGCCGTGATGGAGGATGGCGACAGCTTCAGCCCTGTCACCAGACACGATCCACGGGTGACCCGTCTGGGACGCCTCATGCGCCAAACCAATGTCGATGAACTTCCACAGTTGTTCAATGTCCTGATCGGCGACATGTCGCTCGTCGGCCCGCGCCCACACGCAACCTCGCAGAACGAAGTGTTCTCTGAGCTGATTTCGTCATTTTCCCGCCGCCACAACGTCAAGCCTGGCATTACAGGTTGGGCTCAAGTCAACGGGTACCGTGGCGAGACTGATACCCTCGAGAAAATGCAGCGTCGTGTGGAGCACGATCTCTACTACATCGACAACTGGTCACTCCTTCTCGATCTCAAAATCCTGGTCATGACCTTCTTTTCCAGAAAGGTGTATTGGAATGCCTATTAACGCGGCTACCCCTGCAGCATCTTCTGCGAGCCGACTTTTGTTTGGTAGATCGCACGGCGATAAGACCGAGATATCCGTCGTGTTCCATTTGCGCCTGATGCCCAGCGCCCCGGTAGTGTAACCGCCAGTACAGGTTCGTGAAAATGCTGCAGATTTATAGAACGGAAAGCTCGGTAAAGCAGGACGATATGCCGCCTGAATCTCGGTCGCCTTTCGAGTTTCTGGCAGAAGGGGTGGCTTTCATACGGCGACACCTGTCGATCCTGGTCCTAACCTTTTTGGCAACGCTTTTCATCGCGCTACTCTACCTCATCGTTGCAGTACCAACGTTCACCGCAAACGTGAGACTCATCATAAACTCGAAAGCTGCACCCGGAGACACTGCGTCCGTGTCAACGATCACGGACAGTCAGATCGCGATCATAGAGTCTGAGGGGCTCGCTCGCGTCGTGATCCAAAAACTCGGTTTGGCAAACGATCCTGAATTTATCGGGCAAGGCTTCGCGCAGCGCATGAAAAGGTCGGTCTCTCGGCTGCTCGGCTGGAGGAAGCCAGAAACGGAATACAGCTTGATGCGCCAGGCTACGGATTCGTTCGCCCGCAAGCTTTCGGCGAAGCGCGTCGGCTTGACATACATTATCGAGCTTTCCTACGAATCCGACGACCCCGAGCGCGCGGCGAAGATCCTGAACACTGTCGCCGAAACGTACATCGTGAGTCAGATGGACGCAAAATACAAATCGGCTTTGCAAAATGAGAGGTGGATCAAGGATCGGACCAGCGACTTGAGCAGCCAGGTGTCAGCTGCCAAGAAGGCACTAACGGATAAGAGGAACGAGATCGCGGATTCCGCAGATGACGCAGGCAAACCATCGCAATCGATGGCGAGCATGCAAGGAGAGCTACGCGAACTGGAAGCCAAAGCGGAAGCCGCCGTAAGGACCTATGATAATTTTCTCCGTGTGCAGCGGTATATGGAAGCCGCGCAGCAGCAACCACCCTCATCTACGTTCGAGGCGTACCAGCTCACCGATGTGTCGCGTCCCTTGACGGCCAGTGCGCCGAAAGCCGGAATCGTGCTCGGGATATCGACCGTTGCAGGGTTGCTTCTTGGCATCGCCATCGGAATGCTGCGAGATCTATCAGATCGAGCGGCCGCACCGGAGGGCTGGACTGGAGGACGCGCAGTTGTCCCAATGGGCAAAGCCAGCGCCTCTAAATCCCAGTTGGACGGCTCGTCCGAGCTCGAAAGACATCGCGAGTACAAAGAGCCGAGTTTGGGCAGTTAGGCGCACGAAGGGGTTAGGATCGTGCGCAGGGCGCAGTCTCTGGTTAATCCCCCTCACCACATGGGTCCACAGCGGCAGTATTGGTGTCTCTTGATAAAGCCCACCGAAAGGTCCGCACTCGATCCGTCAATCGTCAAGGCGTTAGGATTGGAATAGCAAGGATGCTAGCCGCGTTTCTTTCCCAAGACCGCGTTCGCGCGGTCTTCCGTGAAGGCCAGCTCGGCACCTATCTGGCCGTTCTGGCAGCTGGATCCAGCGCCCGCGTGTTTGGGCTGGCCTCGCAGTTCATCGTGCTGATCATCCTTAACCGCATACTGTCCAAAGACAGTTTTGGCGACATGATGATCGCCTTTGGCTTCTATCGAGTTATCGGCATGGCATTCGGGATCGGCGCCTCGCTGGTGCTGATTTATCACGTGTCGCGGCATCCCAACGACAGAACCGCGGAAATCAGACTGCATCGCTATTCGGCTTTCTTCAGCGCCACGGCTGCCGCCCTCGTCGCACTCGCAGGCTTTGCTCTCGCCGGACCGATCGCGCATGCACTCGCCAAGCCGGGGCTGGAGGCTTGGTTCCGCGAACTCGCGCCATTTGGAATTTTCACCGTACTGCTGGTGACGTCGACCGGCGCACTCGAAGGGCGGTCGCGCATCACGGAATCGATCTTTCTCGGAGAAGCCGCTCCCAACGCGGTGCGGATGGTGCTGCTGCCCGCCGTGGCGCTGTCGGGCCTGCCGAACGCATACGTTGCCCACGCCATGACTCTTTCAGTCTTCCTTCCATGGTTGTGGTCCGCTCGGTCGTTGTGTGACCGCTCGGTCGGAGGATGGCGGCCCTGGACCTTCTGGGACCTGAGCTACTGCGGCAAGTTCGTTGCCGCAACGCTCTTCGCCAATCAATTGGGCGCCGTCGACATTCTGGTCGCCGGCATGTTGTTCCCATCGGAAGTTGTAGCGGATTACGCGGTCGCCGCGCGGATCGCAGCCCTTTACTCGTTCTTTCAGATCGTGCTGCTCAAGCGCTTTGCGCCGCGCGCTGCGCAGATAATCCAGACGAAGGACCTCGCCGCGCTGCGCCAGGAGTACGTATTCTGCCGCAAGCTGATGGTCGGCTGCAGCGCGCTCAACATCGCAGGCATATTATGCATCGGCCCCTTCCTGCTACCGCTATTCGGCAATTACACCAGCGCAGGGTCGTTCCTGGTGTGGCTGGCGATCCATTCTTTCATGCATTCGTTCTTTGCAACTTCGGACCGACTGCTGCTCATCGCTGGCCAGGCGAACGTCTCGCTCAGAACCACCGCCTCGACCTTCGGTGCGTTGGTCACCGCGCCGTTCGTGATAGCGCCGTTACTCGGTCCAACGGCGATTCCGATCACGATGGCGCTCGCGTGTGCTCTGCTCTATCCGCTCGCGGCGCGCGTAAAAACGCTGTTCGATGTCAGGACATTCGAGCCGCGCGACTTGCTGGTGATCGGCGCCGGGATCACCGTCCTTGTTTCATACGCGATTACCGGTGCTGTGATGTGGGGTATTGCGAGCGTGACCGGCCTTTCCGCCATCGCCCTTTATTACTGCCTGTCGGCCATTCGGCGGACCTGAGCATGATGCTCCATCCCGCGTCGAATCCAGGCGGGTGCGCGAGCCAGCGCCGAGATACAATGATCGGGTGTCCGCCGGGCGACCTGTTGCCAATCGCGGCCTCTCAAGAAGCGCCCATGTTCCATCGGGCCGAGCGTGCCGCGGCGCCGGCCGCCCACGACACGCAGCCCGATATGCCCCGGCGATCGGTGTTCGAGCCTCGCCACCACCGCCGCGACCTGCTGCTCAGCCTGAACGATACAGCGATGAACCGGATGTTGTGAATGCGACCGCCGCGACAGCGTTCATATGGCCCGTTTGCTGTCATCATGGTGTAGGCAGGACAGGCGCGCTTGAGATTGTGCACGGTCCTGACGACCGGAATCCCGGCGCCGCGCAGGGTCGGCAATATCGAAGGCGAGCCTGCAGGAGCTTGCCTTGCGCCGGTTAGCTCCGGCCGAATTCAAGCTCCTACCTATGGCGTGAGAAAATCTTTCGGCACGACCTGCCATCCGGCGCCGTCGAAAGACCGCTCCGGCCCTGCCCGGTGGGCAGAAGTATTTGTTGATCGACAGAAGGCAGTGTGAGGAGTGCCTCACGCCCTCTCTCCAACCTATTTGGCGCTGGCCTGAAGACGCAGCCCGAAGATTGACACCACAGTCATAAACCACACGCCGTTGCCGTTGCTGAACAGCACGGATTCGAAGCCGCACAGGTAGAGCCCGAACAGCCAGGTCTGGATGAACATCAAGGTGAGCGCCGGATCGGCGCGACCCGGAGGAGTGCGCACGTGGTCGATGAAAGGCCGGACGAATGCCCAACCGAGCGTCAGCACCAGGCCCACGAGCCCGGTCATCACCGCGATGTTGAGATAGCCATTGTGTGCATCGCTAGCGCGGTAACCCCACGGTCCGCGCCAAGTCCAGCTGTTCACCAGCTCGCTCGTTCCCCAAAAGGCCTGAAATCCGAAACCGGCGATTGGGTGCTGGGCGATATGATCGAGCGTGAACTGCCAGATATCGACTCGGCCCGTGAAGGTCGGGTCCGGCATCAGTTCCTCGACCAACGTGTTCACAGCGGCAAACTGGACCGATCCGATAGTAAGGACGCCGATGACCGCCGGGACGCCGATCAGGACGATCAGCTTCGCGGCGGTACTGCGGAGCCACACAAATACGACGCTGAAGGCCAACGCAAACGGCAACAGCATGATCGGCGACTTCGCCTCCGTGAAGATGAGGAAAAACGTTGCCAGCGCGACGATCAGCGATCCAAGCGCGCCGCTCAGCCTACGAAAGATGTAAATGCCGAAAAAGATGAGGATTGCCATCCCGGCCCCCGCCCCGTTCTTGTGGTCGAAACAGCCGCGCCAGTTCCCGGCGAGCTGCGGTTCGGCAAGGTCGGTGACTTGATGGATCGAGACGTGCGGCGCAAATATTACTCCGGCATAACACAAAGCCAGGATGAACAGAGCGCCGACCGCCAGCAGTCGCGCAAAGTGGATGCGATCTTCCGGCAGAAGAACAAACATGCCGGCCTGGAACATCACGAAACTCGCCAGCACCAATCGACGCGCAGCGAGATCAGGGTGAAGTGAGAGGGCGGCGGAGCAAGCGAACCACAGAAAAATAGCAACGAGGATGGGCGTCACTAATCGCGCAAGAGCGCGCAAACGGTGGGTGAGCGCAAACGCGCCCAGGGCGCCCGTCAACACTATCGCAATGATTTGCCCCGTGACGTTTGCGTTGGTTGAAAGTTCGAGCGCGCTCGCATCCGACTGGTCGGGAAACGGGCTCGCGGTCAACCAGACCTGCAAAAATAAAGCTAGGAACAGCGTGCTGCGAATGAGACGGTCGCTTCCGGCGAACGGCCGGACGAGAGAATGCCGGCTCGCTGGCAGCGCCATCGTCACGATTTGGCCTCCTCGGGGGCGCGCGCGTGCATATTCGATTTCCCGCCGGGTATCTGGCAGCCCTGGTGCGCCGTCCCATCGCGCTCGTGACGACGGTCCCACATGACAGTGCTTTCAATCCAGCTGGCCGGGGAACGACGCGGCCGCAACAAACCAGGCAAAAAGCAAAGAGCCATGGCGTTCCACGCCGCGACTGAGTAGAGGCCGAGCCGAACCGATCGCCAGCGCAGCGACATGCCGGCGAAGGGAAACAGGAATATCCCGCCGGCAGCAAACGCCGAAAGCCAGCCCGGCATTGCCAGCATTGTGAGCACCGTGACCCACCAGCCGGTCACGAGCAGGCATATCTTCCACTGGCGGTCGTTCCGCAAGACGAACCAGAAATGTCGGCGACCCACAGCCGCTCTGACCAGCTCGCCTGGCGCCCAGGAGAACCGGCTGCGGACACGACGAAGCAACAGACGATAGGCACTCCCGGTGTGAGGCTCATGATAGGCGATCGGGCGGTCTATCTTGGCAAGCGCCCAGCCCGCGGAATGCAGCCGGGCACCCAGATCAAATTCCTCAAAGCCGTGGAGGTTACGGTCGGTCAGATAGCCGATCGACTCGATCGCCGTTCGACGATAGAGCGCGCTGCCGTCCAGCCGTGTGACACGGCCGGGGTGGCGGGCAGGATTATGGCGCTTGCGTCGCTGTTCATATTCCTCGTTCACCAAGCTGGGCTCGGTGAGCACGCCGCCGACACCGGCGAAGTTCCGATTTCGGCTCAGGGTGTCGATGGCGGCGGCCAGGAAACCGGAATGCACCTGCATATCGCCATCCATCAGCAGCAGATAGCGGCCGCGGCTGTACTGAAAACCGAGTTGCGCGCCCGACCCGCAGGATCGATCTTCGCTCCGGTTCAGCCGAACGATGAGGATCGGGTATCGGCGCGCAATCTCGACGGTACGATCACTCGAACCGCCATCGGCTAGGATTACCTCTCCGTCGCTTTCTTCGAGCGCGCCGAGCGCGCTTTCGATTGCCGCCGCGATATGACGTTCTTCGTTCAGCGCCTTGATGATGATGCTGACAGTCGGTCGTGTTTCCGTGGACACATTCACTTCCTTAACGAACGTGGATTCCCGCCGCACAGCCGCCGGCCCTCTCGTCCAAATCGACGAAAAACTCTTCCTCTTCGCCAAGCCTATAAGACGAGTGACTCCCGGGCAAAGGGCCAAAGGGGCATCGAGAATGGTCAATCGAGTTACCGACGCCAACCCCGGCGCAGCCGTTCGAGCTAGCCCAAATGGATTTATGACCGGTCAAGCACTGCGCCTGCAGCCTGCCTCCCGTTGCTGCGGAGCCGATTACGCGCCAACTTTCTCAGTCTCTAACAGCAAATCCCCTCCCTGCCCCTATCGAGCGGTGGCGCCTACCCCTCGTTGGACAGCAGGATCATGGCGCCGCGGGATCAAGGACCTGAGCTTGTTGACCACGCGGACGGCCAAACTGAGCCCCACCGGATTGGTCTTGCGGAAGAAGGCCACCTTCTTCACATAGCCCTCGACATGCCATTTCGCGTGCGCACCGTCGCGGAAAAAGATTACGTCACCGACTCCATAGCGCTGCGGCGGCATGCCGTCGCTCTCGAGCACGATCGATCCCTCGAGGATCACGATGGTCTCGTCGCAGTCGTAGTACCAGTTGAACTTGCCTTCGGTGCAGGACCAGATCAGCGTGCAGGCCGCGTGATCTGCGCTGACCGACAGCGCGCAGTTGCGAGCTTGCGGATTGCCCTCAATGATCCAAGATGGCTCAATCGGCGCTGGCTTGAGATCCACATTGCAATGACCAGTTTCGATAAGCGCGAGCGGCATCGGTCTCACCTCGAATTGAAAGCATCCCGGCGTTCCTGTTGCCGAGTTCTCCCGGGACTTGAACAATCCGATTTTTCTCAAAGAGTGTGAAGAGGCTACTTCGGAGCAAGCAGCGTTCGTTGAGGCTCAAAAGAGGTACCTCGCGCCTTCTCGAAACCGAGATGAAGCTGAGAGCGATACTGACCGGGAAATTTCTGTCCAAAAGTTTGTTCGCTCCACGCGAACCGGAGGGATGGCTGCAACCTCCGATTTGGCTGTTTTACGCCGCACCGCACCTTAGGTCAGCAGTTCGGCTTCGGAGGTACCTCGCTTGGGGTGCATGTTTCTGGATATCCACCTTTGCACCGCCCACCCCGCAAGCTCGGTCTGTTAGATTGCCGCCAGCGGCTTCGCGCGGAACTAATCTCTGACGTCGATCCGTCCGACCATCACATGGGAAGCGTTGGGCCAATGAATGAGCAGGAAGGGCAGCACCGGAACAAGGCCGAGCGGAAAGCAGAGTCGTACTCTCTCGTGACCGCGTCGCGTTCCGGCAGCGGGCGGCCGTCGTCACGGAAGCCGCGGCGACAAAGGCTTAAGCGGTCTTTCCACGGAAAGCCATCGACGCGGCGCGCAAGAAGAGGCTTCTTGGCGCCCAATTCCCGATCGAGCCCGGCGGGGGTTGGCGCGTTGATCCCCGACGCGGCGGATATGTGCTACGCGCTCAGCCGCGCCTGCAGCTCAACTGGGTTGATCTGCGCCGAGCCCGTGACGGAGTGCGGACGATGATCCGATGTCGCGAGATAGGAATAGCCGATCTTGACGCCGTCGCCCGTCTTCTGGCGTACGGCTTTACGCGCCATTCCCGCGGCTGGTGGATGGCCGGACTTCAACGCCAGTCCGTGCGCGACATACCCGAAGGTTACCCGCGTTTCGGCTACATGCTCGACCATGATGGGACGCCCGTCGGGGTCCTACTGTTGATCTACACCGCACGAGACGAAGGCGGCGCGATCTCGATTCGCTGCAATCTCTCCAGTTGGTACGTAGAGCCTGCCTACCGCAACTACGCGCCGATCCTGACCAAGGTCGCGCAGCGCCATGATCATGTCACCTACGTCAACATTAGCCCGGCGGACTGGACCTGGCCGACCATCGAGACCCAGGGTTTCCGCCCCTACTGCCACGGCTTGTTCTTCTCATTCCCGGCACTATCGCGCCCGGCGAACGGCATGCGCGTCGAAATCGTCCCGCGAGATGCGAAGGCGGTCGAGAGCCTGCCCGACGCCGACGTCGCGATTTTGACACGGCACGCCGCTTACGGCTGCCTCGGCTTGGTGTGCCGCGCGGCCGACGGCCGCGGCTATCCCTTCCTCCTACAGTCGATGCGCATCAAAGAACGGATCGCACCTCCGGCGATGCAGCTGATCTACTGCCACGAGGTAGCCGATTATGTTGCCTGCGCCGGCGCCATCGGCCGATTCCTGCTCCGACGCGGAAAGGTCGCGATCGCTCTCGACGCGAACGGCCGCATGAACGACCTGGTCGGCTTCTACAGGGAACGCCGCCGCAAATACTTCAAGGGTCCACAATGCCCCCGGCTTGCCGATCTATCGGACACCGAACTGGTGATCCACGGACCGTAACCCAGTGGCCCATATGGCCGCGTCAATTAATCCGCGGTCAAGTGGGTCCAGAACCGCCTGATGAACAGGCTGGGCAATGTCTTGGAATTCTGGCGATGCCATGGTTCATGGCGTGCCGTCAACACGCCGGCGCCGAACGACATCTTCCTGAACGGCAATACCCGGCAGCGGGTGATCAATTCGAGTCAGCGCTGCGCTATGCCGGTTTCCAGGCCGCTGACGACCTTCTCGATCAGTATTTTCGCAAAGCTGCGCCGGTGACCCCGATCGACGGTCGGCAGCTTATGCCGCGCGCGCATCACCAATAAGCATCCGAAAGGCCCGCTGGAGACCGCTCATTCGAGCCTGAAAACCTACTTCTGAGTCAACGAAAACACGAGGAAGCGCAAAGTAATTTAAGGGCAGATTGTCTAGTGGTCCAGGCCGTGTAGTTACCCCCGTCAAAAAGCCCACCGCGCTGCAGAGTTGCTCTTCGCGAGGACCAGATGCTTTAGGGTTGCCATATGGATAAGCGAAGTGCCGCACTGGCCTTTGGGTCAGGTTCTGGAGATAGTTTCGGTTATCGGCCATTTCCGCTCGCGCGGAAGCACTGTCAAGATTCTTGAGCGCTGGGTGCGAGGTCGTGTGCCCGCCAATCGAAGCGAGTGGATGATGTGACAGAGCTTGAATTTCCCGCTCGTCAAGAAAATACGCGTCGTTCAATGCAGACAGCGATATACCCGCTTTGCGGAAGGTCGGAGCAAGCATGGCCGCACGATGATAGTCCTCATGAACCCACTGTGTGGCTCGGGCTAACGCGGATACCTTGGCCTGAACGTCAGGACAATGGAATCGGGTCTCCATTGCATCGACCGTGACATCATCCCGTGAGCGAATTAATTCGCGCAAGCCGAGCCACCACGATTCCAGGGTTCGCGTGGGAGCACCAGTCGGCACGTACATCATGAACGGCGCATTATGACGCTCTAGGATTGGAAGCGCCACCGAAACATTGTCTCGGTAAGCGTCATCGAAAGTAAGCACTGCATAACGACGCGATCGGTCGTCCCTCGACACTCGATCAAGGCATTCCTCGAGGCTAACAATTTCCCACCCTTCTCGCCGCAGCCAACGCAGCGAGTGCTCAAACAGGGAAACTGACGTCCCGGTTGCCAATTCACACCGAAACTCTCTCTGTATCTCGTGGAAGGAGATTATCGCGGCGCGACCCGCAAATAGACTGCGAACGGCCGGCATAAGCCCAGCCCAGCTAACCCCGTGGCACACGAGATCCTTCAGTTGCTGTTTCATGGAGCCAGGGACCACTCTGCTCAAAAAACTCAATTTCGATGAGCGGAAGCATCGCATCGAACGGGCGGATTTGCCAAGACCACCACTAGTCTCGTGCGGACACCTCTTTATGGGTACTCCGGACTCCCTCCCAGCAACGCCTTTTTAGCCCCGCATCGACATCGGCGAGTGGCCTAACGTGAGCGTTAGCAAGGTCATCCTCGCTGAAACAGCATGACCATGTTGGTGAGCACGGGGTCGTTCCATGTTGCGTGTGATGATGCTTGGATTGCGTGGATTTCCCGGCGTGCAGGGCGGAGTGGAAGCTCACGCGGAGCACTTGTGCCAGATGTTGAGGGAGTTGGATTGTGATGTTGAGGTGGTCGTTCGTTCCGCCTATGTGCCGCGTGATCGAGGCGACGGCTGGAAGGGGGTGCGCTACCTACGAATCTGGTCGCCCAAGTCCCGGGCTCTTGAAACGATAGTTCATTCGTTCCTGGGGGTGCTGGCCGCAGCTTGGCGGCGCCCGCAGGTCCTGCACATCCAGGCAATCGGACCCTCTCTGATGGTGCCGTTGGCACGCTTGTTGGGACTGCATGTGGTTGTGACGCATCATGGCCCTGATTATGATCGAGAGAAATGGGGGCTATTTGCCAAGGCAGTTCTGCGTGCTGGAGAGGCATGGGGGATGCGGTTCTGCAGCCGCCGTATTGTAATCTCTCGGACGATACGCAACCTCATACGTCACAAATACGGTCTGGAATCGTACGTGATACCTAACGGTGTCGACCTGCCGGAAATTCCGAGCAGTACTTCGGCGTTGCAAACGTTTGGGCTGACACCGGGTCGATACGTGTTGACGGTGACCCGTATGGTGCCAGAGAAGCGGCACAAGGATCTGATCGCGGCCTACGCGACAGCTAAGCTGAACGGATGGAAGCTTGTGGTGATTGGGGCTTCCGATCACCCGGACGCATACGCTGCGGAAGTGGCGGCGCTTGTCCATGCGACCCCAGGCGCGGTCTTGGCCGGATTCCAGACCGGCCTTCCGCTCCGCGAGCTGTATGCTCATGCCGGCGTTTTCGTTCTGCCATCTTCTCACGAAGGTTTGCCGATCGTGCTGCTGGAGGCATTGAGTTACGGGCTTCCCGTGATCGCCAGTGATCTCCCCGCGCATCTGGAGATTGGGTTGCAGGTGAAGCACTATTTTCCTTTGGGGGATGTGCCTGCACTTGCGGCTCGGTTGGAGTCATTCGCGCGCATGCCGTGGCCGGTGGAAATGCGCGAGAGCACTCGCCGATGGGTCGCCGAGCGTTATGACTGGCACTCCGTGGTGAAGCAGACCATCAGGGTATATCGAAGAGCAGTACGCAGCGGAGAAGCCGAACTTAGGCGGCATAAAGCGTCGGCTGGGTGAATAAACGTCGGCTTGGGAGACTGCGCGGATGAAGGTGCTGATGGCCAATAAGTTTTTCTTCCCCAAAGGCGGGGCGGAAGTCGTCATGTTTCAGGAGCGCGACTACCTGTTGCACTCGGGCGAGCAAGTGATCGATTTCTCGATGCACGACGAACGGAATCGTGAATCACCTTACGCATCCCATTTCGTATCCAACAAGGACTATCGCAAAGGCGGCAAGCTGTCGAAGCTGAGCCCCGCGCTTTCGTTCATTCATTCGCGAGAGGCAGTAAGCAAGATCGCTGCGCTCATCGACAAGACGCAACCAGATCTGATGCACTGCCATAACGTCTATCATCAGTTAACGCCCTCGATCATCAGCATTGCCAAGTCGCGGGGCATTCCGGTTGTGTTGACGCTGCACGATTTCAAGCTGGTGTGCCCGGCATATTTGCGTCTGCGAGAGGGTCGCCCTTGTTCGCTGTGCCAGGACGGAGATTTCGGCCACGTCTTGAGGAACCGCTGTGCCGGCGGGGCCATCGCTGACAGTGCCCTGCTCTACGCAGAAGCAGCAATTCAGCGTTGGCTCGGCAGCTATGAAAAGGTGGATCGATTTCTTGCGCCTAGCCAGTTCATGCGTGATGCGGTTTTGCATCGGTTCCGATCGGAACAGGTCGTATTGCTCTATAATGGGGTAGATACCGCCGAAATCGACGCGAGCGCGCAGGACGACGGATACGTTCTCTATTTGGGGCGGCTTTCCAGAGAAAAGGGCGTCGAGACTCTGTTGCGGGCCCATGAGGCTGCCGGCAGCTGGGACCTGGTGGTTGCGGGGACCGGTCCTTTGGAGCGTGGCTTGCAGATACGATACCCCAACGCGCGGTTTGTTGGCCAGCTGTCAGGACAGCCCCTGAAGGCGACGATCCGTGGCGCCTCGGCAATCGTCGTGCCGTCGGAGTGGTACGAGAATTGTCCAATGTCGGTGCTGGAAGCGATGGCTCATGGCAAACCCGTTGTGGCGAGCCGGATAGGCGGCATTCCGGAACTCGTTGTTGAAGGCGAGACGGGAGTCTTGTTCGAGCCAGGCGATGCCGAGGAACTCCAACGTCACATCAGCCGCTTGATGCGCGATCCTTCGCTGCGTGCGCGCATGGGTGCTGCGGGGCGGGTTCGAGCAGAGCGGCAATTCTCCATCGAGAAACACAACGCCAATTTGACAGACACCTACCGATCACTGGTGAGTGCGTGAGGGTGGATCAGAGCGCGGCGCCAAAGACGTGTTTGCCGCGAACGTCGCGCACGCCTGTGAGATGGGAGCGTAGCCTTAGGTCTGACGCCCCCCGCGCGACACGACTCGCCGGCTTCTCGGACGGCGAAACCACTCGTCCGCGTCGGTGGCTGCTGATTGTATCATCGACCCAATTGGATCCATAAATACCATGAAAAACTGTCGTGCTCTTCCGCTCCCGGCTCTCATGTTCCTCGGCGCCCTCGTCTCATCGGCGAGCGCCGAGACCAAGCGTCCGGCGCCCCAACCCATCTGCACTTCATTATCTATCGATTGTGTAGTTTCGCAGAATTCCGGATATGACAACGGACTATATCCGTACGGAGTCCCGACCATATTCGGGTGGTATGCAGGTGGCCCCGCTGCCAAGGGGAACGGCGCTCCTCCTTCCGACTTCCTTGCACTAACTGGTTGGGGACAGATATATCCGCAAGTCGGTGCTTCGAACGTAGCTGCCAATGTTTATTTGAAGGATTATCGGGTCTATGTGCACTTGACGATTGGCGGCTGGCAACTCGTACAAGATCAAGCCACGAATTCTGTCGCAGGCGGGCATTACGTGGCAGATTTCTCCAACGACTCCTCTTCGCCAATGAGTCTCGTCGTTCAGCCTGACGGAAGCGCAAGAATGGCCTCGCCGGCTTCCGGCCAGAACGATCACTTCTGGATTTTTCCGAGGGGCTCGTATGATCCCGGAACAGTCGACGGGGTGTTCTCGATCGCACAGCTGCGCACCGATAGCGCAAGGGCAAATCTGATCGCAAACTTTGGCGCTGACTGGTGGAGAAGCGCCTCAGCTCCGTACCTCAACCAAGATGGAGTATTTGTAAATAATCCCGCCGTCGGCATGGGCGCCTGGGTCAAGTTGAACACGACGTACCAGTATTTCTTCTTCACGACCATGACCAAATCGCAACTACAAGCCGAACCGCCTCCGCCCTTGAAATAGCTGATCTATCGGCGTTTCCAGGACAACGCATTTTCTTTGAAGGGCCTTAAGAGCAGAGACGGGCGTTTCGGTCGTCGATCTGTGCCGCAAACATGGCGTGACACGTCCAGCATTCAAGCAACGCCAGCGATACAACAATCGTTTCTGGCCCGCGGTGCGCGACACTTTCACGCCCGGAACGTCAACGGTGTCTTCGTTGAAGCGCAGATGAAGATCAACGGTCCGAACGCAAATCTGGTGGCCCGCTCGACGCCGATTGGTAGCGAAACGCCACGGCTACCTCTGTAGCGAAGTCGGTGGGGAGCGTCGACCGATCCGCAAGCTTGGTTCGCCGACGCTTTGGGACGACCCGCATGACGCTCCCGCCCAGCGACGACGCCGTACATCTGACAGAAAAATCCAACGTGGGTGTTTTTGAACCGGCCTGTCGACCGCGTTTCGACGAAATATCCGCACGTATAGGGCCACATACATGTGTTTAAAATCACTTTTTGGAAGTCTTTTCGCCATTTTTGCTTACTAACCAACCGATCAGCAGTCGGGGGGGCAAATCCCACTGCATTTGGAATCCGCTCGCAGTCCGAGGGCTGCGATGCGTTGGAATCCGCTCGCAGTCCGAGCGTTGAAATGTGTTCGCGGTCCCAGACTGCGAGCAAGCAATATGTCGTGCGCCCGCTATGCGCGGCAGTGGAATTCCGACTTCAACTTCAACTTTCCTGCAAAGGAGATCTTAGTGTCCACAAGCGCTTTGAACGAAGCCATCTATCAAAATACGTCTGGGAACAGCGATGGATACCCGCTAGGCGTCCCTTCGAGCTGGGGCTGGTATAAGGGCGCACTGGTTGCTAACGACAACCCGCCTTCCAATTTCTCGGCTGTCACAGGATGGGGAGTAGTCTATCCCCAGAGCGGAGTGCCGCTCAGCCCGAGCCCATCGGACGACACTGTACAGATCGCGAATTTCCGTACGTATGTGCATCTCACAAATGGCAACTGGGTCTTGGTGCAAAACCAGTCGACGCAGGGCATCAGTGGGCACCATTATGTCGCTGACTTCGCTGGTAATGCAAGTGTGTCATGGCAACAGCAAAAATTGTCCGATGGAAGCGTAAGCGTGGATGCGCCTACCAGCGGATACAACGACCATTTCTGGCCCACGGGGCGCGGAACTTACGCACCCGGAACGGTCGACGGTGTTTTCGTTGAAGCGGACATCAAGACCAACGATCCGAACGCGAATCTGGTGGCCCAGCTCGGCGCCGATTGGTGGGTAAGCCCCAGCGCTGGATTTGTCAGCGGATTTAACAACAATCCCTTGGCCGGGAACAACAACTGGACTAAACTGACAACCGAGTATCAGCATGTCTATTTCACTACGCTCACTCCGGCCCAATTGACGGCAGATCCGGCGCCCGGCCTGGAGCCCGGTTCGACGACGCCCACCACGCCGACGAATCCAACCGCCCCGGTAAACCTCGCGCCGACAGTGCTGCAGGCGTCCGCTTCACCGGGGACGGGAATCGAGCATGTCGGCGATACCATCACATTGACGCTCGGCTTCAGCGAAGCCGTGACCGTCACCGGTACGCCTACGCTGTCGCTTAATGATGGCGGCAAAGCCACCTATTTCGGCGGGTCGGGCACGAATACGCTCACCTTCAAAACGACTGTCGCGGCGACCGACCGCGATACCTCGGCGCTTGCCATCACCGGCGTCAATTTGACCGGCGCGAGCATCAAGGATACATCCGGCTTGGCGGCGAACCTTTCGGGCGCGGTGAAGACCTTCGCCGGTCTCCAGGTCGATGTCGATCCGATTTTACCGACATCGCCTACGTCGCCGACAACGCCAACCACGCCCACGACGCCAACCACCCCGGTAAACCTCGCGCCGACCGTGCTGCAGGCGTCCGCTTCACCGGGGACGGGAATTGAGCATGTCGGCGATACCATCACATTAACGCTCGGCTTCAGCGAGGCCGTGACCGTCACCGGTACGCCTACGCTGTCGCTCAATGATGGCGCCAAGGCCACCTATTTCGGCGGGTCGGGCACGAATTCGCTCACCTTCAAAACGACGGTCGCGGCGACTCACACCGATACCTCGGCGCTTGCCATCACCGGCGTCAATTTGACCGGCGCGAGCATCAAGGATGCATCCGGCCTGGCGGCGAACCTTTCGGGCGCGGTGAAGACCTTTACCGGTCTCCAGGTCGATGTCGATCCGATTTCACCGACATCGCCTACGTCGCCGACATCACCGACGTCTCCATCCTCGATCGCGCCGGCCCTCACCGTCGCGGATCCCACGCTCACGGTGAAGGGCGCGGGCGGCACGGTCGGCCTGGGGGTGAAGGTGTCAACGACCGATCCCAACGACAGAGTGACCGTGAACATCAGGGGATTGGCGTCGTACGAGACGATCACCGACGGCCTCGGTCACAGGTTCAGTGGAACAGATATCACCTTGACGAAGGCGCAGGTTGACAGCGGACTGACGCTGCACAACTACTACCGAGGCTCGCATGATCCGGTCGACACAATCACGCTGACGGCAACCGCCAAGGACCCGGTCACCGGCGCCGTTACGACATCCTCGACGAAGTGGATGACCGTGGCGGATGCTCCTACGTCGCCGACATCACCGACGTCTCCATCCTCGATCGCGCCGGCCCTCACCGTCGCGGATCCCACGCTCACGGTGAAGGGCGGGGGCGGCACGGTCGACTTGGGGGTGAAGGTGTCAACGACCGACCCCAACGACAAGGTGACCGTGAACATCAGGGGATTGGCGTCGTACGAGACGATCACCGACGGCCTCGGTCACAGGTTCAGTGGAAGAGATATCACCTTGACGAAGGCGCAGGTTGACAGCGGACTGACGCTGCACAACTACTACCGAGGCTCGTGTGATCCGGTCGACACAATCACGCTGACGGCAACCGCCAAGGACCCGGTCACCGGCGCCGTTACGACATCCGCGTCGCAGAAGATGACTGTGGCGGATGCTCCGTCTGCGACCACCACGACCGCAGCGTCCCTGGCAAACCAGGGCTTTGCGCTGCTGAACCAGTATATGGCCGGCAGCACCGGCCGGGTCGATCCCGGTCAGATTGTGGCGTCTGCATCGAATGGCACCACTTGGGGTCAGGTTTCGTTCCTCACCAGACCATCTGCCTGATTCGCTTCCGCACCCGGGCGCTCGTCGCCCGGGTGCGCCAACATCGAAATTTGGGAATGCATGAGAAGGAACATCGGAAGCGGTCGGTAGCCGCGAAGGGTTGAGTAAAAAAACATGGCGATCCAGAATGGAAATGCCCACCACGTTGCAGATCTAGGATTTCGGGCCCTGGCTCTGTTCCTGCGGCTTCACGGCGTGAACGCTACGCCCGACCAGCTCCGCGATCGATGCGGAAGCAATGCATTCGACATCCGCGCAATGCTGCACTGTGCGCGCGAGTTTGGCGTAAATCTCGGTTCGCGGACGACGCATTGGAAGCGACTTGCTGCCATCCAGCTGCCTGGAATCGCATCGTTGCATGACGGCGGATTTCTGCTTCTCGGAAAGATCGACGACAGGGGTGCACTTGTGCTGCATCCGACCTGGTCAAATCCCAGGGTGATGACGCGCGCGGAATTCGAAGAAATCTGGGACGGCCGCTTGATCCTGCCCGGACCGCAGACCGTCGCTAATCGGATACTTCATGCACTCGAAGGCATCAGCGCCCGCGGAGTTGACGTGGCGCGCCGTGCCGGGGACGCCGTGATGCGTGCCCTCGAGCCTTTGATGCATCCTGGCGATGCCTTGATGCGCACGCGCGATGCCTTGATGCGCATGTGCGATACCTTGATGAAAGCCCGCGATACCTTGATGCGTGGACGTTTCGCCGCTCGAGGCGATATCGCTTCCCCTCCGGTGAGCACCGAAGTCGCGGCGGCGAGTGCCGAATCCGACAATGCGGATGAATCCGCGCTCATTGCGCTGACGATACTGCTGCGTAGCCATGGTATCGCGGCCGACCCGGGGCAAATCCGCCATCGGGTAGGAGCCGCTCGCGTAGGTGTTACCGAAATCCTGCGCTGTGCCAAGGATTTCGGGCTCAAGGCACGGGTACAGAAGACGAGCTGGAGCCGGCTTGCGGTTACCCCGCTGCCGGGAATCGCCGTGCTGCGCGACGGCGGATTTCTGATCCTCGGCAAAGTAATCGACGACAATCTCCTCGTTCAGCGCCCGTTGTCGCCCCGACCCGAGACAATGACGCAGGCCGAACTGGAGGCCATCTGGGACGGCGACATCATCCTGATGGCCCGACGCGCGAGCCTGACGGATCTCTCCCGGCGCTTCGATATCGGCTGGTTTGTCGGCGCAGTCCACAAGTATCGCAGCCTCCTCAGCGAGGTGCTGGTCGCCTCCTTCTTCATTCAGATCTTTGCCGTCGTCTCACCACTGTTCTTCCAGGTGGTCATCGACAAGGTGCTCGTGCATCGAAGCATGAGCACGCTCGACGTGCTGATCATCGGCCTGGTCGCCCTCACCGTCTTCGAGGCCATTCTCGAAACGCTGCGCGTCTATCTGTTCGCGCACACGACAAACCGCATCGACGTCGAACTCGGCGCCCGGCTGTTTCGTCACCTGATGGCGCTGCCGATCGCGTATTTTCAGACCCGCCGCGTCGGCGATTCGGTGGCACGCGTCCGCGAGCTCGAGAATATCCGCCAGTTCCTGACGAGCTCAGCGCTTACGCTGGTCATCGATCTGCTGTTCACGGTCGTTTTCCTTGCGGTGATGTTCTACTACTCGACGACGTTGACGCTGATCGTCCTGGCGTCCTTCCCGTTCTACATCGGGATCTCCGCAGGAGTTGCGCCGCTGTTTCGCCGGCGCCTCGATGAGAAGTTCAATCGCGGATCCGAGAATCAGGCCTTCCTTGTCGAAAGCGTCACCGGCGTCGAAACCCTGAAGGCCATGGCAGTCGAGCCGCAGATGCAGCGCCGTTGGGAGGAGCAACTCGCCGGCTATGTGGCCGCAAGCTTCCGCGTGCTCAGCCTGAACAATACGGCGAGCCAGGCAGTCCAGATGATCAACAAGCTGGTCATCGCGGCAATCCTTTACTTCGGCGCCCGGCTCGTGATCGGCGGGGAACTGACTGTCGGCGAGCTCGTCGCGTTCAACATGCTGGCCGCTCGCGTCAGCACGCCGGTGCTGCGGCTCGCACAGATCTGGCAGGATTTCCATCAGGCCCGGCTGTCGATCGATCGCCTCGGCGACATCCTCAACACCCTACCCGAGCCGAGCTTCAATCCCGGCCGCGCCGCGCTGCCGGCGATCCGCGGCAAGGTCACATTCGAGCACGCGACCTTCCGCTACCGCATCGACGGCCCCGAGGTGCTGCACAACGTCTCCTTCAGCGTCGAGCCCGGCCAGGTCGTCGGCATCGTGGGCTCCTCGGGCTCGGGCAAGAGCACCATTACCAAGCTGATCCAGCGCCTCTATGTGCCGGAGAGCGGACGCGTGCTGGTTGACGGCGTCGATCTCGCGATGGTCGATCTGAGCTGGCTGCGACGACAGATAGGTGTCGTGCTGCAGGAGAACGTGCTCTTCAACCGCTCGGTTCGCGAGAACATCGCGCTCGCCGACCCGTCCATGCCGATGGATCGGGTCATCGAGGCGGCATCGCTCGCCGGCGCTCACGACTTCATCCTTGAGCTGCCCGAGGGCTATGACACCGTGGTGGGCGAACGCGGCAGCAGCCTGTCCGGCGGGCAGCGCCAGCGTATCGCGATCGCGCGCGCACTTATCACCGATCCGCGTATCCTGATCTTCGACGAGGCGACGAGTGCTCTGGACTACGAAAGCGAGCGCGCCATCCAGCAGAACATGAGACAAATTTCTGCCGGACGGACCGTCTTCGTCATCGCGCACCGGCTCTCTACCGTGCGCAATGCGAACCGGATCATCACGATCGAGCATGGTCGGATCGTTGAGGACGGCAGCCATGATGAGCTGATCCGCACGAACGGTCGTTACGCGAACCTCCACTATTTGCAGGCAGGTATCCATGACGTCCGCTAACCGAAACGTCGTTGCATTTCCGAGAGCCGAAGTTCGCCGGCGCGAGAACGAAATAGCGTTCCTGCCGGCAGCACTCGAAATCACCGAATCGCCTCCGTCGCCGATCGGGCGTGCGATCGGGGCGAGCATCATCGCACTCTTCTGCGTCGCGCTGGCCTGGGCGTCGCTCGGGAGCGTCGATATCGTCGCCACGGCGACGGGCAAGATCGTGCCGGGTGGCCGCACAAAGCTGATCCAGCCGTTCGAAACGGGCGTTGTCCGCGCCATCCAGGTTCGCGACGGACAGCGTGTCAAGGCCGGCGACGTCCTGATCGAGCTCGACCCGACGATGACGGAAGCCGACCAGGAGCGCCAGAAGAGCGATCTCCTGGCAGCGGAGCTCGAAGTCGCGCGGCTGCGCGCGGCACTGGCGGCAGATCCACTCGCCGCCTTCCGGCCGCCGCAGAGCGCAAGCGCCGCCGAGGTCGAAATGCATCGCCAGTTCCTGATCAGCCAGCGCGCCGAACAGAACGCCAAGCTCGCGGAAATCGATCGTCAGCTGGGTCAGAAGGAAGCGGAACGGGCGACCACGTCGGCGAGCGCGACGAAACTGCAGGCCACGATACCGGTGCTGCAGGAGCGCGTCGACATCCGCAAAGGCCTCGTCGAGAAGGCATTGGCCTCGAAGGTCATCTACCTCTCGGAGTACCAGGAGCTGGTCGGCCTTCAGCAGGACCTCCTCTTGCAGCAAAGTCGACTGCTCGAAGCCGACGCGGCCACCGCGTTCCTGAAGGAAACCAAGGAAAGGACCGCAGCGGAGTATCGGCGCACGACCTATGACGCACTCGCGAAGGCCGAGCAGAAGGCTGCGACCGCCGCGCAGGAGGTGGTCAAGGCGGATCGGCGCACGAAACTACAGCGTTTGACCGCACCGGTCGACGGCATCGTGCAGCAGCTTGCGGTTCATACGGTGGGAGGCGTGGTGACACCGGCGCAGGCGCTGGCCGTGGTAGTTCCGAGCGACAGCCAGCTCGAGATCGAGGCCATGCTCTCCAATCGCGACATTGGCTTCGTTCATCCGGGACTGAAGGCCGAGATCAAGGTCGACACGTTCAACTTCACGCGTTATGGGCTCCTTCATGGCGACGTGCTCAGCGTGTCGTCGGATGCCATCACGCGCGACAGGCCGCAGAGCGGTTCGAGTGACCGGGGATCGGGTACGGCGCAGAGCAGCAGTGAGCCGAAAGGTCAGGAACTGGAATATGCCGCGCGCATTTCGCTCGACCGTCCGGAGATGCAGGTGGAGGACAAGCTCGTCAAGCTCGGCCCCGGAATGGCGGTGACGGTCGAAATCAAGACCGGCACGCGCAGGATCATCAGCTACCTTCTGTCGCCACTGGCGCGATACAAGCAGGAGTCGATGCGAGAGCGGTAGACACTATCGATGACCCTTGCGGGCAACAATTGCCCGTAAGGCGCATCCCGCTTTCGAACGAAGCACGTGCCGGGAGATGCCGGCCGTGAAGATGATTACGCGGATTCACCGGTCGCTTGGCGTATGCGCTAGCGACGTAGCGCTTCCAGCCGCGCTTTCGCCTCCTGGATTCCTGCGGCGTCGGCCCTGGCATAGAGACCTTGCGCCTTGCTCGCATCGCCGCGCGTGCCCTGAGTTTTCCATTTCGCAAGGATCAATGGGTCGTAGGTTTCTGCCAGCGCGAAGCTCGCCTGGGCGCTGCCCATCTCGACGGCGCGCTCGAGTACAAGCCGCGCCGCGCCTATATCGCCCTGCCGGAGCAGCGCCGCCGCGCGCGCAACCAACCCTGTCGTCACCGCGGCTTGCTCGGAATCGAGCTGAGCATCGCCACGCGCGGGCGCCGCTGGTGCCCACTCGGCACGCGCCTCTGCAAGATTCTGCTGCAACCACGCGGGCCGCTCGCGCTGGTCCTGTACCGAATTGCGATGCAACGGCGCGCTGTTTGCAGCCGCCTCTCTGAGTTCCGCCGCTTCGCCTCCAGCTTTGCGGGCCTGCGCCTTGTACGCATAGATCGCGCTCCGCGTCATCGAAAGGCCTTCAAGCAAATCGGCCGTTTCGTGCTCTTTTTGCGTCGATCGCCTCAGCTCCACGGCACTGGCAACCGTCGCCTGCTTCCGCCGCAAAGCTTCCTCGCCGGCCTTTGCCGCCAGCGCGGTCTGGATCTCGACATCACGCCGCGCCGTCGCGAGATCCTGCTCCAGCCGCGCGGACCGCTCGCGCTCCTGTTGCAGGGACTTTTGCACCTCCGCCGCACCGCTCTCCGCCGCCGCTTTCAGCCGCGAAGTTTCCGCGCCCGCTTTCGTCGCCAGTGCGGTCTGGGTCTCGACATCACGCCGCGCAGCCGCCAGCTCCTGCTCCAGCCGCGCTGATCGCTCACGCTCCTGTTGCCGGGACTTCTGCAGCTCCGCCGCGCTCTCCCCCGCCGCCTTCAGCCGGGAAGTTTCCGCGCCTGCTTTCGTCGCCAGCGCGGTCTGGGTCTCGACGTCACGCCGCGCCGCTGCAAGCTCCTGCTCCAGCCGCGCTGATCGCTCACGCTCCTGTTGCCGGGACTTCTGCAGCTCCGCCGCGCCGCTCTCCCCCGCCGCTTTCAGCCGGGACGTTTCCTCGCCTGCTTTCGTCGCCAGCGCGGTCTGGGTCTCGACATCACGCCGCACCGTCGCCAGATCCTGCTCCAGCCGCGCGGAACGCTCACGCTCCCGTTGCAGGGACTTCTGCAGCTCCGTCGCGCCGCTCTCCCCAGCCGCTTTCAGCCGGGAAGTTTCCTCACCCGCCTTCGTCGCCAGCGCGGTCTGCGTCTCGACATCACGCCGCGCCGCTGCAAGCTCCTGCTCCAGCCGCGCGGATCGCTCACGCTCCTGTTGTCGGGACTTCTGCAGCTCCGCCGCGCCGCTCTCCCTTTCCTGTTTCAGCCTGAACGCTTCCTCACCCGCTTTCGCCGCCAGCCCAGCCTGGGTCTCGACGTCACGTCGGGCCACCGCCAGATCCTGCTCCAGACGCGCGAACCGCTCGCGCTCGTCCGGAGCAGCCTTGCCAGGCGACGGCGCGCCGTTTGCAGCTGCTTGCCTGAGTTCCGCCGCTTCGTCTCCAGCTTTGCGGGCCTGCGCCTCGTATGCATAGATCGCGCTCCGCGTCAGGGAGAGGTCTTGCGCCAGCGCGTCGGCCCTTGCGCGCGACTGCCTCAGTTCGGCAGTCCCGGCTTCCGCCGCCTGCTTCCGCCGCAAAACCTCCTCGCTTGCCTTTGCCGCCAGCGCGGCCTGGGTCTCGACATCCCCCTGCGACGCCGCAAGATCCCGCTCCAGCCGGGCGGACCGCTCGCGCTCCTGGTGCAGGGACCTCTGCAGCTCCGTGCCGCTCTCTCCCGCCGCTTTCAACAGGGCAGTTTCCTCACCCGCTTTCTTCGCCAGCGCGGTCTGGGTCTCGACCTTATGCCGCACTGTCGCCAGATCCTGCTCCAGCCGCGCGGACCGATCGCGCTCCTGTTGCAGGGACTTCTGCAGTTCCGCAGCGATGCTCTCCCCTGCCTGTTTCGACCGGGAAGCTTCCTCGCCTGCCCTTGCAGCCAGTGCGGTCTGGGTCCCGACATCGCGTCGCGCCGCCGCAAGGTCCTGCTCCAGCCGGTCCGCCAGCTCACGCGCCTGTTGCAGGGAGTTCTGCAACTCCGCCGCACCGCTCGGCGCAGCCTGCCTCATGCGCGCGGTTTCTTCGGCCGCTTTAGCCGCCAGCGCGCTCTGGGTTTCGACATCCCTTCGCGCTGCCGCAAGAGTCTGCTCCAGCCACTCGGCCCGATCGCGCTCCTGCTCGAGACGTTGCAGCAACTCGATATCGCGCCTTGCATTGGTGAGTTCGCGGGACAGGGTCTCCGCCCAGTGAAGTTCCTGTTCCGGAGACTGCCTTGTGTCGCCGATCGTCGCTTGGACAACCTGCACCGATCTGTCGTCGCCGGCTCGGCTCGGCGGCAAGGCTACCGACAAGGCTACTGAATCGTCATCACCTTCCGTTCCAGCAGAATCGAGGTTGCGGGCAGCCGTCACCAGCTGCGCATCCGCCAACGGTCGCTCTCGATCGGGGCAAGCGTGCGTTTCCGACGCCCATGTCATTGCGAGCATGGCAGCGGCCATCCACAGGGGCGCGGATCGTCCGGGCGCGGGCAGCGGCCTCCTTTGCTTTATCTTCTGCGCAAACGGCGTCGTGTCCGAATCGTTGCGCGACGCGCTTGCGATATCGGAAACAGTACTTGATCCGTCACTGAGAATAACCGTGCGGCCCATCTGCAATCACCCGTCGCTTGGCGATGCGACCCGTTCAGGTCGCGCTATTATGCGCTCCGCCGCTACGCAAATCCCATGATTCGCATGGGGGATCCCCACCCCTTTCGGGTTAGGGTTTTACATAGGACCATCCCTTCTCCTGCAGCTCCATCACGCGCACGACGCCTGACTTCACCACCTCGGCCTGACGAACAATCGGGATGTCCTTGTTCTCGGCCTTGTGCATTCTTTCCTGAGTGTTGCCGCAGGCCTTGAACGAGACCTCCGGCGCACTGAGCGCCATCTCCTCGATACGAGCCTTTACCGGCGAGGTGTCATCGCGCAGCATATGCAGGCCGGGCCCGAACGTGACCACCTCGATCTTCACCTTCTCGCCGGCATCCTTGTAGTATTGCGCAACATTCGTGGCGTTGTTGAGCGCGAGATTCATGGCGGCGGGGTCGTTCGTGTTCACCTGCAAGATCAAACGGTGCGCTTTGGAGTCGGCAAGCCGAGCGTTGGCGGCGAGAGGGGATCGCGTCCTTTCAAGAGGGGATCGTGCCCTTTTTTGTGTGGTTGCTTTGTTTTGTGTGGTGGCCTTTGCTGCAAGGCGCTGATGGGGCGTAGCGGGCTCCGTCGTTGTCGGCACCCAGTACCGTCCGCCTTGCTCCGCCGCAGCGAATGGCGCGGCGAACAGTACCGTTGCGGCCGTCATGGTAATTACTCGCGCAATATACTGAAACATGCTCATGATGCCTCTCCTATCGATACACGTCATTGGACTTCATCCGTTAGGTCTCGTGGCTGGATGTGGCCATCTGCACACGGTGGCCATCTTCGTACGCACCGCCTCCAACCCGCCTAGCGAGAACACTGCATCCAGAGCAGTCCCCATCCGGGATGTAAGGTGAACACTGAGGCTTCCGCTGTCTGGAAGGGACTGCAGTAAACGAACAATGTCGCCCCCGAACGCCACTCCGATTCCCGAGGTCGGCACGGCTGCCGCGATCTGCAGCCCCTGACCGTCGTTGACGCGATAGGAGATCGTATAATCGTTGCCGCGACCGTGAACGCCGGGCCCGGCGACCACCAGTTCGCTCCGCCCGCCGCGGCAGCGAATCGAAAGCTTGACGCCGGATTCGCCGGCACCATCGCGTGACGAAGTTGTGGCGGTAGCGACCGGTGAATAATCGACGGGTGAGATCGTCACGCTGATGATCCAGTTGCTTCCCTGGTTCGCCTGACGAGGCGCGGTGGTCTGCGGCGCCCTCTCGGGGCACTCCAGACCTGCTGCGCGTTCCGCCGGGGAACAATCGTGAAGCTGCGCTGTCGGATGATCTCGTGCCCCTTGCGCCAACGCAGTTCCGCTTGCGAGCGTGATTCCAGCCACGAACAGACCGGCCGCGCGTCTCATTGCGATGCATGCGCAGCACGCGGCCCACGATCGAGCCATGCCTGCGCCGCAGGGAAGCGCGCAAGACCAGGAACGGTAGCCGCGAGATTGATCGATTTCCACTTCGGGTCGAAGCCAGGCTGCTGCAACTTTTCAATCCGGGAGAACAGATGGTCCACGAAGCGCGCTAACCGCTCGTAGCGGTTCGATTTGGCTGGAAAATTGAAGGCGACGAGCGCTGTCGGCACCGCAATCGTCGTTACGCGTTCGCCCTGCTTGATCAGATTGGGGTATTCTGTGGCATCGAGCGCGGCCGGAAGATAATAGTCCTCGAACTTGCGGTCATAGGGGACGGGCAGGAACTTGAACCCCGCCTCCCAGCGGCCGCGCACGAAGGCATCCACCGGCTTCGAGGTAATGAAAACGACCGCGGCCATCTCGCCCTTGCGCATCTGCTCGAGCGCGATCTGATGCGGGATGAAGGACTTTTCCACCTCGAGGCCAAGACGACTGAAGATCAGCGGCCCCGAATAGGCGGCCGCGGTGCCCTGGGTATTGAAGTTCACCTTCTTGCCGGCGAGATCGTTCAGGTTCTGAATCTCGGGACGAACGAAGATATGAAGCTCGGACGGAAACAAGTTCAGCACGTAGGCCAGCCGTTGCTGAATATCGGGCACCTGGCTCTTGTATTCCTCAAGCACGTCGGAATTGATGATGGCGGCATCGATGCCGCGCAAGTAAAGCAGTGAATTCACGTTTTCCGTGGCTCCGCGCGTCACGATCGGAAGAACGTGCAGTTTGTCACCATCATCCACGACGCGGGCCACTTCAGCCGCCAGGCGGATGGGCGCGCCCTCAAGAAGACCTCCGGCGAGGCCAACCGTCCAGGCGTTCATCGTCACCTGCGGCTTTTGCGGCGGTGCCTCACGTCGCAATTGACGAGCAGCAGGTTGCGTCTGCGCATCCACGTCGGACGGCTGAACGATCGTGAGCAGCGGGGCCAGCGACGCCAGCACAAGCAGCTTGCGCAACGCAGCCCTTGCGTTCCGCGCCCCGACTGCAATCACCTGTCCCATGGTGATATCCTTTTCCAAACCGTCATTTACGCAGTTTTATGCACTTCGCCTGCGCATCCTATTCCTTGCATGAAGGAACCACACCTACCCCTTCGGACTAAGCCTCGGGGCCTTCATCACGTGAAACAGATGGAACGGTACGAACTGGTATCGGCGCTCGCGCTCCATTCCCTCTCACGATTCCTGCTTTTAAATACGCAACTGATATCCGTAGGTAACCCTTCGGAGGTACACCTGGCGGGGGACAATCAGCATCATTGGGCGCACGCGGCCTGAGGACCGCAGATAAACGGCCTACCGGCGCTCCGATGCATCAGCGCGCGCAGCAGCGAGGGATCGATCGGGCGTTTGGCGTACATCAGATCGAACTTCGAGCACTACGGGGCCCTTGGCCGACATTGCTTCCGCGACGACCTCGGCTGCCTGCGCCGCGTTCGTGATCGTATAGCCCTGCGCGCCGAATGCGCGGGCAAGAGCCGCAAAGTCGGGGTTGGACAGGTCGGTACCGCAAGGACGTTGCGGAAACGCTTTCTCCTGATACGAACGGATGGTGCCGTATGATTGGTTGTTGGAGATCACAATCTTGATATTGAGCCGGCGGGCAACGGCTGTTGCCAGCTCGTTCCCGGTCATCAGGAAACCGCCGTCTCCGCAGAACGCGATCACCTGATTGTTCGGATAACGAAGGCTCGCGCTAAATGCAGAAGGAACACCACTGCCCATCGCGCCGCAGGCGGAGCCAAGCAGCCGGGCCGACGGCTGGAAGCGGAAGATGCGATGCACCCAGGCGGCGAAGTTGCCGGAATCGGTCGTGACGATACCATCTGCCGGGAAGCGCCTGGCGATGGCCGCGACAGCATGCCCGAAGACATCAGCGCTGGGGATACCCGACTCGGGCCATGCGTGCACCGCCTCTCGAGTTTTCGCCACGGCTTCAATCCACCCACCGCGCTCGCGCGACACGATCGGCAAGTCGAGCCAGGATTTCAAGAACGGATGCGCCGACGCGACGATTGGAAGATCCGTATGGAAGTGGGTCCCGATCGCATTCGGATCGGGATAGACGTGAACCAGAGGCTGAGACGGCGGCGATTGTCGCGGAAACCGAAAGCCCAGGGAAGACAGGTCGCCGAGCCGCGTTCCAATCGCAACGATCAGATCCGCTCGCTCAAAGAGCGCAACATGCGCTGGCGACGTGAAGAAGCCAAGCTGCCCAATCCAGAGCCGGTGATCGTTCGGAAACAGATCCTGCATCTTGTTGGTGGCGGCGACCGGCAAATTCCAGCCCTCGCTCAGCGCGATCAAGTCCTTGCGAAATTCCGCGGTGCGACACTCTCCTCCGACCAGCAGGATCGGTCGCTCCGCCTTGCCAAGCATGACGGTCGCCTGCTCGACGGCGGCCCGGCTGGGCTCGGCTCGCGCGACGCCGTGAACCCTGGCGGAGAGCGGACCCGCCTCCATCTCGAGAACGTCTTCAGGAAGCTCGATCACCACCGGCCCGGGCGTGCCGCCAAGCGCCACGGAGAATGCGCGCGCCATCATCTCGGGCACCTGGGCCGCCGAATCGATTCTGGTGGACCACTTGATCAGGCCACTGAACGCCCGCCCCGTGTCGATCTCCTGCACTGCGTCGCGATTCAGCTCAAACGTACCGACCTGACCAACGAGCAGTACGAGGGGTATGGCCTCCTGCGAAGCCACATGCAGGCCAAGCGCCGCGTTGGATGCCCCCGGCCCGCGGCTTACCATCGCCACGCCGGCCCGGCCGGTGAGCTTGGCGTCTGCAACTGCGGCAAGACTGGCGCTTCCCTCGTGGCGGCAAGTCACGAGATCGATCTCGTCACGTTCGTACAGCGCGTCAAGGAGCGCAAGAAAGCTTTCGCCAGGTACGCTGAATGCCCGGTCGACGCCGTGCGCGATCAGAGTATCAACGAGTAGATCGGCAACTCGAAAAGCCATGCGACTTGATCTCGGTTGAAAGGTCATCATCATCACGCCGCAAGCTTTACCGCGTGCGCAAATTCCCAATACAGCTTGCGCGCACGCGCGTAGAACGGCCCGGGCGTAAGCTGCCGGTCATCGATCCGAATGACGGGCGCAACCTTGGCAAAATTGCCGGACGAGAAAATCTCGTCCGCCCCAAGGAAATCGGCATAGCGCAGCGTGGCCTCCACCACGGTGACGCCCGAACCGCGCAGGAGTTCGATGACCCGCTGCCGGGTGATGCCGTTCAGGAAGGTGCCGTTCGCCGCCGGCGTGTAGACCACACCGTCTTTCGCCATGAACACGTTGGCATTGCCGAACTCCGCGACGTTGCCGAGCATGTCCAGCATCAGGCAGTTCTGGAAGCCGCGCGAGGCGGCCTCAATCAGCGCCCGCGAACAGTTTGGGTAGAGACAGGCGGCCTTGGCATCGACCGGCGCGCATTCGGCCGTCGGTCTGCGGAACGGCGACAGCGTGATCGCGTTGCCGACAGGCTTCGGGAGCGGCGCTTCGTAGATGCAAAGGCACCAGTCCATTGTCTCCGGATCGAACAGCACGCCGCCGCCCACACCATTCTGCGGCCAATACATCGGGCGGACGTAGAGCTCGACATTGGGCGCGAAGTGCGCGATGCCTTCGCGCGCCAGACCCAGCCACGTTTGGAGATCGACGATCGGCTTGAGCCCGAAGTTGAACGCGGATTGATTGACGCGGGCGCAATGGCGGTCGAGATCGGGCGCAACGCCTTCGAAGGCGCGTGCGCCATCGAACACGGTCGAGCCGAGCCAAAGCCCATGGGTGCGTGGGCCCATGATCGGCACATTGCCCTCGTGCCACTGGCCTTGGTAGAATGTCCATGTCTGCGAATGGCTGACGGACTTGCTGTTGGGAATCATGACGGCTCTCCATTGGCAGCAGAGTTACGGTCCATAGATCACCAGCTCGGTATCCGACAGATCGGCAAGCCGGGGCACCGCGGACCCTTGAAGTATTTGCGGCCGCGCTCTCCCCTGTAGAAGCCGACCAGATCCTTCATGCGGCCGTTGGCATCGAGGGCGACCAGGATCCGGCCGCGCCGGAGCAGAAAGCGGCCGATGGCGCCGGCGCAGGCGACATAGTTGGCCACATCGGGGCAATAGATCAGCCGCATCGCTGGCACGGGGATCCCGCGTTTGCGCATCGGCTGAAGAACGAAGGGGTAGCCGCGGCCGTCGCCCGCGCGGCACACCAGGCTCAGGCAGCCGTAGCCCGCGTGCCGCGCAAGCAGCGCGACGTCGGCGTCGGACAAGCCGTCGACCGCATGTGCGCCCTGCTGAACGACTTCGACGCGCATACTCTTCGTCGGACGCGACAGCCCCGGAAAGGAGAAGAACAAGCCGCCGCAATAGGGGCGGAATCCCTGGGCCTCAATGGTCCGCCAGGTCGAGAAGGCCGGGCTGATGTTGACGTAGGTGACGCGCTTGTGGCGCTGCGCGACGCTGGTCAGCATCGAGGCGTAGTTGCGGAACGCAGGTTCCACATACCAGCTGGAGAGATTGCAGCGGATCGAGGTCCCGTCGTCATCGTCCCGTTCCGTGTAGATCAACAGCAGAACGCCGACGGGCATCCCTTCATGGTCGAGCATATACCCGAAGCGGGGGAAACCATCGGGTACCTCGCGCACGGAAGCGCGCTGGAGTCCGTCCATCCAGTAGTCGCGCGAACGGCGGGCAAAGCCACGCGTCAGAAGATCGGCAATGGCAGCATGGTCGGCCGGTCCTATCTCGCGGCATCGGATCACGGTCCGAACTCCATCATACAATCCGCTCCCGCTTCTTCGTCGGCAGGTCGGCGAGCGAGAGCCCAGCTAGCGGGTCGCGGCCGTTGCTGCGGTTCTCCATGTTGCCCGCACGCATCCATGATCTACGCCGCGGCAGGCCTGGGCCTCGTTCGATAACTTCCGTTGAAGGCAAACGGCTTTGAGCGTCCAGCTCGCTGCGAGGCCATGTACAGCAGCCAGTTGCGGTATATGCGCCGTGCCGGCGGATGCCAGGCGTTTCTCAGATCCTTCGCCAGCTGGTCGACCGGGAAATCTGCGAAAAGCTCCGGACTTCTGTCGGAAAGGGCTTTGCGCCGGAAGGCCGTCAGAATCTCTTCCGCCTCCGAGGCGAAATAGCCGCTCGGTATCGTCGGACAGACCTCGCTCTCGCCGCGGAGGAAACGACCCATGTCCCTTCTGAATTCAGCCAACAGGCTGTGGGTGTCGTACTCCGGATGCCCCTGGAAATTGACGAAGAGGCTCTTCCCCTGTTGCTTGACGAAGCAGTCGACGCCGGCCTCTGCCGACTTGGTGAGAACGGAGTATCCGCAGCTCTCGACAGCCCTCTCTTGCACCTCGTTCCACCGGGCGTGCGGCGTTCTGAAGGTCGCCGGAACGTTGCGCATCAAGGGATGATCTTTCGTCTTCGTTTGAGCGAAGACGCCGATGCATTTGGCGGGCAGCTTGTGGCGCTCCACACCATCCAGGTGCAGGACGGCCCCATGGACGGCCAGACAGGAAAACACCGACGACACGGTGCTCTCCCTGGCCCAATCGATAATTTGGACGAAGCTGGACCAGTATGGTTCTTCCGGCAGGCTGGCGGCTCTCGGTTCGGCGCCGGTCACGATCACACCGTCCAGGCGCCTGTTCAGCAGATCGTCGGTGCCACGGTAGTAGCGACGCACGTAATCGCGCCCCCAGTCCGAACGGGGCGTCGTCTCCATCGTGTAGAAATGCAGCCTGACCAGGAGCTCGCCGGCCGCCGCGCCGAGCAGGTCGAACAGCTGGCGCTCGGTGGACATCAAGGCGGCATCCGACATGTTGTTGATCAGCCCGATGTCGAGGCATTCCTTCCGGTTTCCGGGGGACTCTGCGCCGCTTCCGTTCCGTGCTCTTGAGAAAAGGTGGTGTTCGTACGAGTCTATATTTACTAGGACGGGCATCGGAATGCCTTCATGGTTGACCTGCATTCAATCTGCGGCACGGAGCGCCTGATCGAGGTCGGCGATGATGTCGTCGGAGTGCTCGATACCAACGCTCAGTCTGATCATCTCGGGCCGCACGCCGGCCCGTTCCTGCTCTTCGGGCGACATCTGCCGGTGGGTGGTCGATGCCGGGTGGCAGGCAAGCGATTTCGCGTCCCCGATATTGACCAGCCGCTTGAACAGTTTCAGCGCGTCGTAGAACCTCTTGCCGGCCTCGAACCCTCCGGCCACGCCAAAGGTCAGCAGCGAACACGCGCGGCCGCCCAGATATTTCTGCGTCAGCGCGTGATAGGGGCTATCGTCAAAGCCTGCGTAGTTGACCCATCCGACGCGGCGGTCGTCGCGCAGAAACCGCGCGACCTTCTCGGCATTCTCGACGTGCCGTTCGATCCGCACCGCGACGCTCTCGATGCCCTGGAGCAGCAGGAAGGCGTTAAAGGGGGCCAGGATGGAGCCGGTGGTCCGCTGGGAGACGGCGCGGCAGCGAGCGATGTAGGCGGCGGCCCCGTAGCGCTCGGTGAAGACCAGCCCGTGATAGGATTTCTCCGGCTCGTTCAGCATCGGAAAACGCCGGCGATGCTTCGCCCATGGGAACCTGCCGCTATCGACGATGATTCCGCCGAGCGTGGTGCCGTGCCCGCCCATGAACTTCGTCAGCGACTCTACCACGATGTCCGCTCCGTATTCGATCGGCCTGAGCAGGATCGGGGTAGGAACCGTGTTGTCGACAATCAGCGGTACGCCATGCCTGTGGGCGACCTCGGCGATCGCTTCGATGTCGCAAACGTTTCCGGCCGGATTTCCCACGCTCTCGCAGAACACCGCACGCGTATCGTCGTCGATCAGTTTCTCCATGCTCGCCGGACTGTCGTCTTCCGAGAACCGGACCGTGATGCCCTGCCTCGGCAGGATGTGCGCGAACAGCGTATGTGTGGTGCCGTAGAGCTGCGGGACCGAGACGATGTTGCTGCCCATATCCGCAATGTTGACCACCGAATAGTTCACCGCGGCCTGGCCACACGCCACGCTCATCGCCTCGACGCCTCCTTCCAGGGCGGCAACGCGCTTCTCCAGCACCGCGTTGGTCGGATTGCCGATCCGGGTGTAGCGAAAGCCGTCCACTTCGAGGTTGAAGAGCGCGGCGCCATGGTCGGCACTGTCGAAGGCGTACGAGGCGGTCTGATAGATCGGGACGGCGACGGCTTTGGTGGTCGGATCGTTGTCGAAGCCGCCGTGTACGGCGAGGGTCTCTCTTTTCATGGAGGTTGGCCCTTCGGCTCTTCGGTCGCGGGCTACCTCGGGAGTTCGTTGATGCATTTCAGTTCCTCGAATGCCGACGTCGGCTACCGGTCGTTCCGCGGGAAGCCGAGCAGATCCCTCACCGCGGTCGGCCACCTTGCGACGGACTTGCCGTGGGTATGGAACATGGCGACGGCGAGACGATCCATTCCGAAGGCCACGCAACCAGTATGGGCCGGCTCACCGGTCGCGTCCTTAATGCCCCAGGTGGTGCCGAAGTGATCGCGGTGATAGTTGAAGCTCATACATGCAGTCGGTTTCTCCTCGGAGCGCAAAGGCACCAGCAACTCGAATTTCAGCGACTGCTGCTTTTGGCTCACCGCCATCATCTGGCCGACCCGGCCGAAGAACGGATCGCTGGCATAGTCGACCCTGAAGGCCAGTCCGAGATCGCGGGCGATCTCCTGAGCGCGTACCATCCAACGCTCGCGGAACGCCGAGACGTGGTCGGGGCTGCCGATGCAGACGTATTCGCGCATCCTGAAGGACTGCAGCCGGTCGAGATGGCGCGAGGGCTCGCGACGGAAGCAATCGGCGGCCACGTCGAAACATAAGCCGCCCGCCGGCAGAGGACCCCGGCTCGCCGCGATCGGATAGACCGGATAGCAGGCGGCCGGCGACAGCACGAGGTCGGCCGGTGAAAGTGACATGGTCCAGTCGCCGCCGGCATCGAAACGGCTGACCGCCGCGTCGATTTCACTGTCCGTGCCGTGCAGGCCGCAGACACAGCCGAGCAGGTTCGGAAAGCTCTTCAGATAACCCGACTTCTCAAGTTGCGCGCGGCTCATGACGGGAGGAAAGCGCATCACCTCGGTGTCCGGTTCGCGGTGCCGCGTGATCAGCGCCGCGAGCCGCTCCACGACGTCTTCATAGAGCGCGGTGCGGGCATAGACACCCGGAGAGCCCATCTTGTGGAACAGCACGTCGGCAAGATGGTCCAGCGGATCAGCCTCAGCCTGAGTGACTTCCGCCGGTGCAGCAAACATGGCTACGTTCATATCAACCCCATTTCCTAGAGAAAAAATCAATCGCGCAGTGACGGCGGGACGGCGCTCATCAGAGTGGCGCTACCCATGCTGGCAAGGATGCGATCGTTGTTGATCATGATCGGAGCCGACAGCACGTCGCGGAGATGGCGGCCGACACTGACATCGGTGTCGTTGCGATAGCCGGACAGACCGCACGCGCGCATCGCATGCATGACGACCGTGACCGCGAGTTCCGAGGCCTCCACCTTGAGAAGGTTGATCGAGGACTGGAAATCGATGGACGAAAGCGCGCGCTCGTCATGTTCGCGAGCCGCAAAGGAATCGAGATTTGCGGCGATGATGGCGCGCAGTTTCGTCAGAGTCATCTTGGCGGAGGTAAAATGCGGCGCGCCGGGAGGAAGGTTGCCGCCGGCCCCGCGGGCAGCCTTGCGGATGAAGAGCTGCGCCCGGTCCACTGCCGCAGCCGCGATTCCCGCCCAGACCGACGACCAGCACAGGTGCGCGACGGGCGTCATGGTCTGCGCATGGACCTTCTCGTATGCCACCGGGAATATCTGTTCCGCCGAGCCCTTGAAGCTCAGCTTGAAGCCGGCACTGCAGGTGCCACGCATGCCGAGCGTCTCCCATGCGAGAGTTTGCTCCAGCGTGTAGTCGTCGCGTGTGATGGCCAACAATACCTGATCGGATCCGGTGGCGTCGTCGGAGCGGCGGGCGATGGTTACGATGCCGTCCGCCTCGGCGCCGTAGGAAATCACTGTCGCGTCGCGCACCAGCGATATCTCGGCGCCCTCGTGCTCCACCGCGGCCGAGCTGAAGCGAATGTTTCCGCCGTTCTGGCCTTCCGTGGTCGAAGACGCCAGGAGCATTTGTTCGGCCGCCACGCGGCGCATCAGCCTTTCGTGCCAGCTGCTGCCCGCGCCGTGACGGACCAGACAGGCGATCTTGGTCTGATGCATCGCGAAGATCATCCCGGCCGAAGCGCAGGCGCGTCCGAGCGCGTAGCACATGTCGGCCACCTCGGAGATCGACGCGCCGTCGCCGCCGAACTCGATCGGGATTTGGGCGCCTAGAAGTCTTTCCGCGCGTGCAGCGTCGATCGCCTTCTGCGGGAAGCGCGCTTCGCGGTCGACCGCTACGGCCTCCGACGCCGCGGCCTCCGCGACGGCGGCAGCCCGCTGCTGGAACGAAGCGCGATCGGGAGAGAATGGCACTCGGCCGGCTTCCCGAGCGAGATTGCGGAACTGGACTTCCTGCACATTCATGGCCCAACAGCTCCCATTTAGATGGTTTGATGGTCGAAGACCCGACGGGTCGAGACGAATTCCGCGAGTGCGATGGCGGCAATCTAACCGACCGCAGTTGCGGAGTCGGCGGCGCAAAGGTGGATGTTAGCGAGAACGTGCTCCCAAGCGGGGTACCCCCGAAGTGGAGCTACTGACCTGAGCTGCAGTCAGGTATCGTCACGTCCATCATGATCTGCCCCGTCACGCGATGAGTGGAGCTGAAATGCAAGACTTTGCCGCAAACGTCCAAGAGCGTGTTCTTTCCGTCGTCAGGCACGTCCTCGCGCAGAACGCTATCATCGCGGATGTCCACCCGGAATCCCGGCTGGTGGATATCGGACTGGACTCGATGGATATGGTCGCGCTGATGCTCAAGGTCGAAGCCGAGTTCGATCTCACCCTTCCCCAGCCCGAGATCACGCCCGAGAATTTCCAATCGGTGAAGACGCTGGAGGTTATGATCCTCAACCAACTCGGACCCGCGACGGGATAAGGGAGTTGGACAGAGATGCGTCTTGTGCGATCGAGCGAAACCTCATCGACAGTGATCGCAAGATCGCGCGCGGTCCGGTGCGCCTCGTCACGCCTTCCGCCGCAGCTGTACTGCCTCGCGACCTGGTCGGCGCGAGCAACGATCGAAATCACCTGGGTCAGATCATGAAAGCAGGCGCACTCCAGCGGGCGACTGAAAGCGGCGACCCGCGACATAGACCGTCTGCCACCAAAGCCTGGCTGAAGGCCATCGAACTGACCTCGCGGATCGACGCCGAGCCGCAACGGCTATTCGCCGACGTCGTGGAAGAATGGGCGAAACGGCAACCCGAACGCCCTGCACTGCTCTCGGACCGCCAATCCTTCACCTATGGGGAGCTCAGCGCCCGGATCAGCCAATATGCGCGCTGGGCGCGGAGCCTGGGCGTCCGCGCCGGCGACACCGTCTGTCTGCTGATGCCGAACCGGCCGGAGTACGTTGCCTGCTGGCTCGGAATCAGCAGCGTCGGCGGTACGGTGGCGCTAATCAACACCCGGCTGGTCGGCCGGTCCCTTGCCCATTGCATCGACGTCGCGCGTGCCGACCACATCGTTCTTGCCGCCGATTGCATGAATGCGTTCGAAGCCGCACGTCCGCACCTGGATCGCGTGCCCCAGATCTGGAGACTGGGTCCCGGCAGCACTGGCGCCGATCTGGATGCGGCGCTCGCCGGCACGGATCCACGCCCGCTGTCCTCCGTCGAGCGCGGCGACGTCACGATCAATCAACGCGCCCTGCTGATCTACACCTCGGGCACCACGGGATTGCCAAAGGCGGTAAACGTCAGTCATCGCCGCATCCTCAGCTGGGGCGGATGGTTTGCCGGGCTGACAGACGCTTCCATCCACGACCGCCTTTACAATTGCCTGCCGCTTCATCATTCGGTGGGTGGTGTCGTCGCACCTTGCAGCATGCTTCGCGCCGGCGGTTCAGTCGTGATCGCCGAGAAGTTCTCCGCGGAAGACTTCTGGGACGACATCATGTATTTCGACTGCACCGTCTTCCAGTATATCGGTGAACTCTGCCGCTACCTTCTGAACGCACCGGCGTCGGGGCTGGAGGTCGGACACGGGCTGCGGCTCGCCGTCGGCAACGGATTGCGCGGCGACATCTGGGAGGCGTTCGCGAAGCGGTTCGCGATTCCGCAGATCCTGGAGTTCTACGCCGCGACGGAAGGTAATTTTTCGCTGTTCAACTTCGAGGGAAAACCCGGCGCGATCGGCCGTATCCCGCCGCTGCTGGCGCATCGCTTTCCCGCCTCGATCGTGAAGGTCGATGCCGACAGCGGCAGTCCGGTCCGCGGCGACGACGGGCTCTGCATCGCCTGCACCCACGGCGAGGTCGGCGAGGCGATCGGGCGCATCGGCACCGCAGATCGGGGCGGCGGACCTTTCGAAGGCTATACGGAGCCGGCCGAGACCGAGAAGAAGATTCTCCGCAACGTGTTTGCGGAAGGCGATGCCTGGTTCCGGACGGGCGATCTGATGCTTCGGGATCAGCAGGGCTACTTCTATTTCGTCGACCGGGTCGGCGATACCTTCCGTTGGAAGGGCGAGAACGTCGCAACCAGCGAGGTGAACGACGCGATCAGGGACTGCCCCGGCGTTATTGACGCCTCAACCTACGGGGCCGCCGTCCCCGGCGCCGACGGCCGCGCCGGCATGGCGGCCTTGGTCGTGAACCAGCATTTCGATCTTGGGATCTTCGCCGAACACCTGTCGCGCCGGCTCCCGGTCTATGCCATTCCGGTCTTCGTCAGGTTCTGCGGGGAACTCGACGCCACCGAGACCTTCAAAAGGAACAAGCAGCGGTTGATCCGCGAGGGATTTGATCCTTCCGTCGTGAGCGACCGGCTGTTCCTGCGCGATCCGGCGACCCGCACCTATCGTTCGATCGACCGGGCCGTCTACGCGCGCGTCGCGGAGGGCGGAATCAGGTTTTAGCATCGGCTCGAAGAGCCGTTTTTTGGAAGAGGTGAGGTGTTCATGTCGGTAAAGTTGAAGATTTTCTCGGCGATGCAGCAGATCGCTGAAGAGCAAAAGGTCACCCTTCCGCCGCTCCGGGATGATCTGGCGCTGCAGGACACCGGGTTCGATTCTCTGGCGTTCGCGATCCTGGTCGCACGGCTGGAGGACGATCTCGGCATCGATCCGTTCACCATCGCGGAGGACGCCGCCTTCCCGTCGACAGTCGGCGAATTCATCAGAGCGTACGAGAATGTCCCAGCCTGACGTCTTAGCGCTTCGCGAATATCTCGGCCCGGAGCTGAAGGGCCGCACGATTTCCGATGCCCGGCACGTCATATCGCTGACCGACATTCTCGGGTACAGCTGTCTGATCGGCAGATATCGCGAGCTGTCCGGCCGCTCGGTGCTGCTTGCGACGTCGGGACAGCTGCAGTCTGCGCTCGCGATGATCGAGCTCGACGGCGTCGCTCGCCGCATGCTTCTGTGCCCGCCCGACCTCAATCCGGATCACATCGAGGGCCTGCTTGCGGGTGCCGAGATCGACGCCATCGTGACCGACAGGCCGCTGCACCGATGCGATGATGGCGCGCATCTGGTCGTCGGCGCCGGTCTGCCTGAACGGCCGGGTGCGGGATGGAAGACCGAACGCGCGACCGAGTGGCTGATGCTGACCTCGGGCACATCCGGGCCGCCCAAAATCGTCGGCCATACGCTCGACGGGCTGGCCGGCGCGATCATCGCCGACGGTGCTGCGCGCTACCAGAACGCGACCTGGGCGACGTTCTACGACATCCGTCGCTACGGCGGCCTGCAGATCTTCCTGCGCGCGGTGATCGGCGGCGGATCGATGGTGCTGTCGGAGCCCAAGGAAGCAACCGTCGATCACGTGGCACGGCTGCGCGCGGGCGGCGTCACCCACATTTCCGGGACACCGTCGCATTGGCGCAAGCTCCTGATGAGCAGCGCGGTCGCGGACTTCTCGCCACGCTATGTCCGCCTGTCCGGCGAAATCGCCGACCAGGCGGTGCTCGACGGCCTCGCCCGGGCGTTTCCGCATGCGTCGATCGGCCATGCCTATGCTTCGACCGAGGCCGGCGTTGGTTTCGCGGTCAACGACGGGCGCGAGGGTTTTCCCGCCGACCTGATCGGGCAGAACCGCGACGGCGTCGAGATGAAGGTCGTCGACGGCTCGCTTCGGATCCGCTCTCACCGCACGGCGCGCTCCTATGTCGGCTCCGGCGCGCCGCAGCTCACCGACGCCGAGGGCTTCGTCGACACCGGTGACTTGGTCGAACTGCGCGACGAGCGCTACTACTTTGTCGGCCGACGCACCGGCATCATCAACATCGGCGGGCTGAAGGTCCATCCCGAGGAGGTCGAGACCGTGATCAATCGACACGAGTCCGTGCGAATGTCGCGCGCGCGGTCGCGCAGAAGCCCGATCACTGGTGCCATCGTGGTCGCCGACATCGTCCTCGCCGACGGCACCGACGCTGGCCGCCACGAGACGATCCGTACGGAGATTCTCAGCCGGTGCAACGACGCGCTGGCAGCATACAAGGTGCCTGCGGTGATCCGCTTCGTCGAGCGGCTGGATCTCACGGCAGCCGGCAAACTGACGCGCGCCGATGCATAATGTCCTCGTCACTGGCGGCAGTCGCGGCATCGGGCTTGCGATTGCACGCAGGCTTGCCGCATCCGGCGACTACAATGTGGTGGCGGTCGCGCGCCGCGAGAGCGAGGAGCTGGGACAGGCCATCCGCGAGGCGGGAGCGGACCGCCTCCACTTCAGGGCGTTCGATCTCGGCCAGACCGACAAGATTCCCACCTTCGTGAAGGAGCTGCGCGACGCCTTCGGCGCGATCTACGGCCTCGTCAACAATGCCGGGATCAGCAGCGAAGGGCTGCTGGCCAACACGCGCAATTCCGAGATCGAGGCGTTGATCCGTCTGAACGTGCTGTCGCCGATCGTTCTGACCAAATACGTGGTGCGCCATATGATGGCCGACGGCGCCGGGCGCATCGTCAACATCTCCTCCATCATCGCCACGACCGGTTACAACGGCCTGTCCGTCTACGGCGCGTCCAAGGCAGCGGCCGGCGGATTCACCCGTTCGCTATCCCGCGAGGTCGGCAAGCTCGGCATCACCGTAAACGCGATCGCGCCCGGCTTCGTCGACACCGAATTGACCAAGTCCCTGGACGACGACGGCCGCCGGCGGATCGCCGGCCGCAGCGCGTTGCGCCGCCTGCCCGAGGCCGACGACATCGCTTCGATGGTCGAGTATCTGCTGGGCGAAGGCGGCCGGAACATCACCGGCACTGTGCTGACGGTGGACGCCGGCAACACCGCCTAGAGCATTATCGGTTCTGATTGAATCAGAACCGAGCTCTAGACTCTTGTTTTGACGCGTTTTCTTCACGCGAACCGGTATCCACTGCGCTCGAAAACGCTCTAGACGCCGCCGGCCCTCACCTCGGCCTACCCTGGCACGCCGGGAAAGTAGCGACTGAAAACTTCCCGAACAGCGATCAGACTGCCAAGCTGGCGCTCCAGCTCCTGCACGCGGTTTTCGCCGGCGATCATCTGCGACTCGTATTCCTTGATCATGGACGCGTCTTTGGCATCCCGGGTCAGATATTCTTCGTAGTCCGTGCCCGCGGCAAAGGAAGCCAGATCGCGGGCCGCATCTACTCGCCCACGCAACGCGTCCCTCTCCTTCTGAACTGACGCAACCGCGGCGCTGATCGCGGCCGAAATCGAACCGAACCGTTCGCTGTCGGTCTGAGCATCGCGTTCAGCGGCACGAACCTTGAAACCTCGAATCATAGCCGGTCTCCTTGTCACACCAGCTTCGTCGCATCATCGACCCTTTTCACCGGGCGCCAGAAGATAGCGGCACGTCAACACAGCCTGCTGCGGTGGCGTACGGGAGGCAGGTGATGGCTGCGTGCTGAAGGCCGCAACCCACTGGCGCAAGGCCCACGATCTTGGTGCCAAACTTCGACTACGACGCGAGTTACGACAAATTCCGCAGCAATCCGCCGCTCTTGTGATCTCATCTCATAGCGTCGGTCGCTTCCACTCTCGTAAACCAGACGCCGGAGGTTTGCGCACGAGGATTTCGACCGTCTGAAAGAGCGTAACTGCCAGGCCCACAACCCGTTTGAGCGATGAAGGCAGAACGGAGAGACGGCGCAACGCCGGATGCTCGGCGGCCACCGGCGTGACCACGAGCCCCACCTTGGCAAAACTGTGCCGCACTTCGCGCATCGGGCGATAGAACGTCTCATTGAGAACGAAATCGTAATACTCCTGAGCCTTTCTTCCGAAGGATGCCGCCGCAAGCCGGTCCCACTTGGGTTCGATTCCACAGGCGAGGCAAGCTGCGATCGCCCACTTGCGAGTCGGGTTCTTGGGCAGCCAATGGACGAATGGCATGAACAGATGCGGCTCGATCGGGCGCAGTTTGCCGGGATAAACGTGAAAGCCGCATCCGTCCGGAACAGTCACCCGGGCAATCTCGCGCGTCACCGCGTCGAGGTCAGCGACGTGCTCAAGCACGTAGTGTGTGAACACGAAGTGGAAGAAGTTCGGCGGCAGATCGGTCTCGCCGCTCGCTCGAAGGGTCGTGATCACGCGGCTGTAATCGTGTCCGTGGGCCTTGAGCAGATCCTCGCCCCGGTCGGCGGCTTCACGGCGGATTTCTGCGCCGAAGGCGTTGTAGCCAGCATCGCGCAACCAGCACACATATTCCCCTCGTCCGCTGCCCCAATCGAGGACGTTCATCTCATCCCGTTTGACGCCAAGCCGCTCACGGGTCGCCTCGAGATACCGCACCACCTCGGCGTTCGGCCGAAAGGCCGCGAACTCGGCTTCGGTCAGTCGATCGGAGTAACTCAACTGGATTTCCTCGGCAAAGCGGCATCAATATTTTCGAAGAAGGGGGATTCCCGCTTGCGGATGCCAAGCATCATTTTAGCAAAGATTGGGAGCGGTCAGCCGACATTTCCGGATTACCCCGTTAGAGCAATCGCCGATTTTTGGTAACGGAACGGGCAGGCGGCAGCGGCTTGAGCTTGCGATCTAACGACCTCGATTCCGTAGGCTAACCTTACTCCGAGGATAATTTTCGGCACCGGTTAAGGCCATCGACACGGCGCCAGCTTCTCTCAACGGCCTCCGCGAGCTTGAAGATCATGGCCAACGCGGTCTTGTTCGAGAGACATCCCTTCTAGCGGACGGTGCGGGTGACGAACCGTCGCGAACGCGCTTTCATCCAACGACCGCGGCTCCTTGGAGATGTCGGTCCCAGCGCCGCGATGCCCATCTTGCGCATCAACCGCTGCACGCCTGCCGAACGGCAGCAGGGAGGGGATTTGTTAGAATGAGCAGGTGACGACTTGTCAGAATGACAAGCGATCAACCGGCTAACCTATTGAAGACATTGGTGGGCGCACCAGGCTCGAACCTGGGACCCGATGATTAAGAGTCCCGATGATCACCTGATCTATCAACGGCATGCGCGCAAACCGGATCAATTGGGGGCCCTTGATTTCGTTTCGGGTTTGGTTGGGCTGCAAACTAAAATGCCTAGCTTTGCCCCCGTAACGATGACGCTCACAGGTCTCTGTTAAGCTTCCGCCTTCCCCAATGTGGGTCGATTGACCTGCCGAACCTCGTGGCGTTGCCTTCAGCGTCGCCATACGCGCCAAAAGATACGAATGCCTTGCCATCCACTTCAGAAAACTCGCCGGCCAGATTGAAAAGGCGATCGCGGAGCCGCCAGAGTGAGGCCACAGTAGACGGGCCTCCTCACTGCAACACAACCTCAACGACCGCGTTTGGCGGAGCGCGGTCGCCCGGCCGAAGAACCTCCAGGTCCCACGAATCGTTTGGTCTCAATTCAGCCGGCTTATCGGAACTCCAGCTTGGCGTGCATTACCTCGCCTAGCTCGTCTCTGACCCAAATCGTGATCTCCGATACCGTCCGCCCAGTGCGCATCAGATCGCGCCCTAAGTTGCAAAGTGCCAAGCCAGCTTCCACACGAGCGGCATCGAGGTCGGCAGATCGCTCGCCTTCCTCATCAACGGACCGTGGCGCGTTCCCTATTTGAATGCCGAAATAATATAGACCCATGTGAGCCAAGACCCCGATCCAGGAGTTCGTTCCGGCGCTTGCCTCCCGCTTGGAACAGCGCCCTGTGTCTGGAATTAACCCCACGTCATACGCCGTGAACGTTGCGATGCGTGGAAATAGGAACAGGTCTTGGGCGGAGGAAGATGATGCTGACTGCTTGTATTACGAGACAGCGGCACATCTTATCTTTCGATAGAGGTGGCCATGAGACGCTCGGCCTCTGCGATTAGAGGTCGTCTGTGCATTGTCCGGGCCAGGGCGAGATCCACCCCAAAGTCGCTGAAGGCCGATGCGTAGCGCCGCGTTCGAGCTTGCTAGGGCCGCGCAATCAGAACAGAAACTGTACGTGAATTACTGTAGGTATGTCCCAAATCCGCCGCGCTTAGTGCCGGAGTAACGCAGATCCCGTTCGGGTAACCGAAGTCTCCGACCGGGAACGTCGTTCCAACTGCGTGCACGGTTCCAATCCGTGCAGAGCCATTTGGGCTGCAAATCACATGCGCCACCCTGATCCCCGCGTATTTCCCCGATTGCTGGCTGGCGGGAATGGTTTCGCCCCAGTGACAGGGGATTTTCAAAATGATTACTCTCAAAATCACCGCTATTTTGGCCATCTGTGCAGGAATATTGATCGCGCTGGCATCGAGCGAATTCGGCCCCGAACTCGTTCTCGCCATTGTCAGCCTCGTATAAGGCTCCGTTTTCGCGGGCAAAGAAAAATAACTGCCCCGGCGGGCCTGTTATTGCGTCTCATGCCGACAGGTGGGACGCAGAGAGCCTTGGTCGGGATTACCCCGGAATGGATGCAACTCTGATCGAGATTTCTGGCAAAAATTTAAATGCGGGATCTTGACTGAAGCCGGCCTTCGCCTAATTTTTCTCGAGGGCCCGTCCCCTCTACCGAAGGAAAGCTGGCGACCGTCAGAGGAATGACGACGATGATCGACGAACAATTGGCCCGCTTGCGCGCACACCGCAATAACATCAGCCGTTACCGCGGGCTCCTCAAGACAATCCTGACAGACTTAGAGCGCGCCTTCATCGAACGCCGCTTGGCAGAAGAGCAGTCGGCGTTTCAGGCGTTGGCTGCAGGTACGTGTCCCCTCACCCTCAATTTGCGTCGTGACGTGTGCAACGAACATTCAGTTGCGTAATTTGTTGAGGGGAGATCGTTTGAACGTGACACGGCGTCGATGCCGCTACCTCAAGGTTTAGATTCGCATTTCCGGCTCCCTCGACTAACTAAGCCGCATGCGTACATCATCGTTTGAACCGTGCATCCCGACCCGCGCCAGTAAATTTCCCACTTCCAAGGCGTGGCTGCACGAGGTAAAACATGACCTTACGGCCTGCGGCAACCATCGAAATTCTGTCATAGTGGTGAATGGTCGATCGTAACGCCCACCCCTTGCGAGGTGGGCGCTTCGCTTTAACGATCAGTCTTTCTTGGGTAGAATCGGAGTTGCTGTTAGCATTCGGATGTTCCATTTGCCGTCTGCTTTGACATAGACGGCGGTCCAAGTACCCGATGCATCCAGCGCATCGCCCTTGTCGTTCTTGCCGGTGATGTGGAATTGCCCACCGCGGCTGGGGTATCGTTATCGACCTGCCACACCTCTTCGACCGTGGAATTGAGCTTGTTAAAACCCGCCTTGAAAGTACCGGCATAAGCGGTCGCGACGTCATGCTTCCCGGCTGGGTTGATAGAAACGCCATCCCTCGTGTAGAGCCTGGCAACGCACGCGGGGTCCTGCTTGCCAAAGCAATATAGGCGGAAGCTATTTTGCTGACTTCCTGCTTCATATCATCGGCAGATGCTGGAGCCGAAAGCGCAAATGGGATGCTCAATTGCCGGCGTGAACCGGCGGGCTTGTTGGCTATTCGGCCTTGGCCTCGAGATCTTCGCGTAGCACGCGGGCACGTTCTCTGATGGTCGTCACGTTCGCCCAGTGTGGGTCAGCGGCATGTCAGACGACGCAGCCAGATTCCGTAATCAAGCGGATGAATGCCGAGAGCAAGCCGAACGCGCGATCAACCCGCTCGACAAAGAACGATGGCTGCGCCTTTCTGAGGAATGGCTGAAGATGACGGCGTCGGCTGAGAAAAGACAACGGTAAGCCGCCTTAGTTGGCGGGATCGTGCTGGCAAATGGGCAAACGGCCCCGGCGCGGAGACCACCACCGCACTAAGGCCGCCGACCCAGTGGGGGTTTTCTACCGGTAGAGTAAGGCCCCTTCCGGGAGAACCTCTAAGGGTTGGCGGCCTCAGAAGGCGCGCCGCCAACGAGACCGTCAATTCTTGGCCGCAGATGATCGACCAGCAGTTCCGCGCCAATGGTCAGGCAGTCACTATGTCCCCCCGGCACCTCGATCACGTCGAGTTGAGCACAGACATGCCGCCATGCCCGCCCGTCGTGGTCGGCCGCGTAAAAAGTCACAGGGACCTCGAGCGGTGCCGGAAGATATTGCGACATTGCGAATGAATAAGCGTCCCATAACACCGGCGGAATCTCGTTATTGGGAATGGAAAAAGTGCTATACAGCCTGGCTATCGTAATCGGCTTGCTCGTTGGCGCCTTGAAGAACCGCTCCAGCCGCGCCATTTGTTCATAGGTCCAGCGCAGACAGTAAGGCGAGACTATCGGCTTCATCAGTGCGATGATTGTCCGCGGCACCGGACGGGCACTGATGGTCGGCGGGTCGACCATCGCAACCATATCAACCATGTGGCCGGCGGCCATCAGCAGGCGGGCTGTTTCAAACGCCACCATCGCGCCGTTGCATTTACCGCCCAGGAGGAAAGGACCGCTGCTCTGCCTTTCTAGAATAAGTGGCAGCCGGTCGGCGGCCATCTTCTCGATCGACGGCGGAATCGACTCCCCCCGAAGGCCGTGGGGATCGATGGAGAGTATGTGGCAATCGGGCCCGAAAAGCTCCACCATCCGCCGCATACCCGCGTGGCCGCTGACGAAGTTCCCGTTGAAAAAGAAAAGTGGAGGCCGATCGCCACTGGCACCGAACTGGAAGAACGGCGTCGCCGGGGTGCCTGTCTGCATGGCGATTCTTGGGGCAAGTTGGCGGATCGTTTCTGCCCCGTACAGAATCGTTTCCGGTACGCGCTG
>NZ_JAFCLS010000005.1 GCF_018131075.1 Bradyrhizobium sp. JYMT SZCCT0428
CGGTGGACGCTGGTTCACGTCTGACGACGGCGTGGGTTTAGCGTACGGCAAAACCGTGTGGTCCTGGCACCCGTTGCAGGTGTCAAGCTGTCGGAGAAGCGCAAGCGGAAACGGCGGCGACGGAGTCAACCAAGAACTCGTCTCCGGGGAGATCACGGCATAAGCCGTAAAGCCATTGCGCAGGGAAGGCCGGGTGTTCTCCGCTGCCCTGTATGCTCGTGTGCAGCTTTTTTAGTGCAAACCGCACACGGGACCGCGGGTGCAGCGCGCACCCGGTCTTCCCTGCGCCCTCTGTTTGAAGAGGGCGGGAAGTTTCCAGCAAACCTCGGGCGCAATGCGTCGCGAGAATAATTTTTGTCGTCCCGGACAAGCGAGCGCAGCGAACGCGATCCGGGACCCATACGCCGCGGCCCCTGTTGTCGAAAAAGAAAGATAACGACCTTCGTGCAAAAGCAACTGCTGCCGGTGGCTATGGGTCCGGGCTCAAGGCCGGGACGACAGTCATTGCGCCGAAACGCAATTCACCCACAGCACGACAGCCTTGGCCTTGTCGGACGGATTGCTGAAGCGGTGCGGGCGGCGGCTGGCGAACCGGAAGCTGTCGCCGGTCTTGAGCGTCCAGCTTTCGGCATCGACCGTGAGTTTCATTTCGCCTTCGAGCACCAGGCCGGCTTCCTCGCCGTCATGCGTATACAATTCGTCACCGGTGCTGCCGGCGGGCTCCATGTGGACCAGAAACAGATTGAGACGGCCTTCCGAGCCCGAGGGGCTGAGCAACTGCTTGGAGATGCCGGTGCGCCACAAATTCAACTCGGCGCGCTGCGGTTCGCGGGTGACGATGGCTTCCGGGCCGCTTGCGGCGGCGTCCTTGGCGCCGAACAGGCCGGCGATGCCGACGCCCAGCACGTCGGCGATGGTCGCCAGCACCCGCAGCGAAGGCGAGGACAGGCCGCGTTCGATCTGGCTGAGAAAGCCGATCGACAGATCGGTGCGGGCGGCGATCACCTCGAGCGACAGCTTGCGGCTTCGCCGCAGGTCGCGGAGGCGCTGCCCGACCGCGACGTCCACCGCCGGCTCGGCCTTGACGGCCTTCTTGCCCATGCGCTTGCCGCCGCTCACGTCAAACCGCGTCCTTCATGTGTATGAAAATCCTGCTTGCGCAATTCCGGGCAATGTGTCCATAATTTCATGGTTGTGAAAATAGGCTTGGACGGCGAAACCTGCAACTGGCTTGTTGAGATGAGGCACATTCGCCGCCCGGTGCCCAAACAGTTGAGGGGTACGATGCTTTTCAAACGTCTCGTTCAGGCCGCGACCGCGGCGCTCGTCCTTGCCGCCGCCACGCCTTCATCGGCGCAGCAGGTGCTCAAGGTCGGCTCGACCCCGACCGGCGTGCCCTTCACCTTCCTCGAAACCAAGTCCAACAGCATTCAGGGCGTGATGGTCGATCTGATCACGGAGATCGGCAAGGACGCCGGCTTCCAGGTCCAGATCGAACCGATGCAATTCTCCGCGCTGGTGCCGTCGCTGACGTCGAACAAGATCGACATCATCTCGGCGGCAATGTTCGCCACCGCCGCGCGCAAGGAAGTGATCGATTTCTCGGAGGCAGTCTACACCTATGGCGAGGGTCTCGTGGTGCCGAAGACCGACGCCAAGAACTATGCCTCGCAGGAAGATCTGAAAGGCGAGGTTGTCGGCGCCCAGGTCGGAACGGCCTTCGTCGATGCGTTGAAGAAGACGGGATTGTTCAGTGAGGTCAAGGTCTACGACACCATTCCTGATATTCTGCGTGATGTGAATGCGGGCCGCCTCAAGGCCGGCTTCGCCGACTTCCCGATCCTCGCCTACAATCTGAAGCAGGGCGCGTTTGGCGAAGTCAGGCTGGTGGATTCCTACAAGCCGGTCACCGTCGGCACGGTCTCGATCGGGGTCCGCAAGACCGACCAGGAACTGCTCGGCAAGATCAACGCCTCGCTCGCCAAGCTCAAGGCCAATGGCGCCCTCGACAAGATTCTCGACAAATGGGGTCTCAAGCCCAAAGCTTCCTGATCGAGCCCCTTGATGCGGCATAGCGTTTTCGAGCGAAGTGGATACCGGTTCGCGTAAAGAAAACGCGTCAAAAAATAAAGCCGGCAACGCGTGATGAACTGATGCAAAATTTCCTGCGCGATGCCGTCGAGTTCATGCCGATCCTGCTGCAGGGCGTCTGGCTGACGGTCGTCGTCACCATCGGCTCGCTGCTGCTGTCGACCGTTCTGGGCCTGCTATGGGCCCTGATGCGGGTCTCCGGCATCCGCGTCCTGACGGCCTTAAGCGAAGGCCTGATCAACGTGATCCGCGGTATCCCGATCATCGTGCTGCTGTTCTACCTCTATTTCGTGATGCCCGATTTCGGCGTCGCGCTGACGGCGCTGCAGGCCTCGATCATCGGGCTCGGCATCGCCTATTCGGCCTACCAGGCCGAGAATTTCCGCGCCGGCATCGAGGCGATCGACAAGGGGCAGATCGAGGCGGCGCAGACCATCGGGATGGGCTGGTGGATGACCATGCGCCGCGTGGTGCTGCCGCAGGCGGTCAGGATCGTGCTGCCGCCCTATGGCAACGTCATGATCATGATGCTGAAGGATTCCTCGCAGGCCTCCACCATCACGGTCGCCGAACTGGCGTTGCAGGGCAAATTGATCGCTTCCTCGACCTTCAAGAACACCAGCGTGTTCACGCTGGTCGCGCTGATGTACCTCACCATGAGCATCCCGCTGATCCTGCTGGTTCGCCATTTCGAGAACAAGGCGAAGCGCAAATGATCGAGCTCAGCAACGTCCATAAGAGCTTTGGTTCCAACGAGGTACTGAAGGGCATTACAGCTTCGGTTGAGAAGAGCGAGGTGGTCTGTATCATCGGTCCGTCAGGCTCAGGCAAGTCGACCATCCTGCGCTGCATCAACGGCCTGGAAAGCTACGATTCCGGCGAGATCCTGGTGGAGGGGGCAAAGGTCGATAACAAGGCGCCGTCGATCGTGGCGATCCGGACCCAGGTGTCGATGGTGTTCCAGCGCTTCAACCTGTTTCCGCATCGCACCGCGCTGGAGAACGTTGTCGAAGGACCGATCTATGTGAAAAAGGAACCGCCGACCGAGGCGCTCGAGCGCGGCCGCGCGCTGCTGGCGCAGGTCGGCCTTGCCGAGAAGGCCGACGCCCATCCGGGTCAGCTTTCCGGCGGTCAGCAGCAGCGCGTCGCCATTGCCCGCGCGCTGGCGATGCAGCCGAAGGCGATCCTGTTCGACGAGCCGACCTCCGCGCTCGATCCTGAACTGGTCGGCGAGGTGCTCGGCGTCATGCGCAAGCTCGCCGATGACGGCATGACCATGGTCGTGGTCACCCATGAGATGGGCTTTGCCCGGGACGTCGCGGATCGCGTGCTGTTCATCGACGGCGGTGTCATCGTCGAGCAGGGGGCGGCGAAGTCCGTGCTTAATGCGCCGCAGCACGCGCGGACCCAGGATTTCCTGCACCGCGTGCTGCATCCCCTGTGAAACGAATTTGCCGAACCTGATGAACTTGACCCATCAATCCCTTGCCCTGCCGCCGAGCCTTTATGCGGACACCGCCGTTGCGCCGGTCCCGACGCCGCCGCTCGATATCGACAAGACCGTGTCGGTGGCGATCATCGGCGGCGGCTTTGCCGGATTGTCGACCGCGCTCCACCTTGCTGAAGCGGGAACCGACGCGATCGTGCTCGAAGCTCAACAGCCCGGCTGGGGCGCATCGGGCAATAATGGCGGCCAGCTCAATCCCGGCCTGAAGCTCGACCCCGATACGATCGAGGCGACGTTCGGCGCGGATCTCGGCCGACGCATGATCGCTTTCAGCTACAACACGCCGGTGTTTACCCTCGACCTGATCCGTCGTCTTGGCATTGAATGCGAGGCGCGGCAGAACGGCACGCTGCGCGCCGCCTATCATCCGTCCAGCACCGCGGGGGTTGAAACCACCGCCGAGCAATGCATCCGGCGCGGCATGCCGGTCACGGTACTCGGCCGCGACGCCGTCCGCGATGCGACCGGGACGGACCGCTATCTGCTGGCGATGCGGGATGCGCGCGGCGGGGACGTGCAGCCGCTGAGCTACGCGCGCGGTCTGGCGCGGGCGGCGATGGCTGCCGGTGCCGCCGTTCACGGCGAGACCCCGGCGACCTCGCTGCGGCGCGAAGGCGGACGATGGCGCATCGAGACTCCGCGCGCGGTGGTTCGCGCCGAAAAAGTCCTGATCGCCACCAACGGCTTCACCGACGACCTCTGGCCGGACCTGCGCCGCACCATCGTGCCGGTATTCAGCTCGATCGCCGCGACCGAGCCTTTGCCCGAGGATGCCGCGCGAAAAATCATGCCGACGCGGTCGGTGCTGTACGAAAGCGGACATATCACCGTCTATTATCGCATCGATGCGTCGAACCGCCTGCTGATGGGTGGCCGCGGCCCGATGCAGTGGATCAAGGATCCGGCCCCGGTCTCGTACCTCATGCGTTACGCGGAACAGCTTTGGCCTGGAATCCGCGGCACGCGCTGGACGCACGGCTGGAACAGTCGCCTCGCCATGACCCCGGATCACTACCCGCATGTGCACGAACCCGGCGCCGGCGCGCTGGCCTATCTCGGCTGCAATGGCCGCGGCGTCGCGCTCGCAACCGCCATGGGGCAACAGCTCGCGAAACGGCTGATCGGCGGTGAGAAGGCCGAGATCGACATGCCGATATCAGGCTTGAAGCCGATACGTTTCCACGCCCTGTGGCCGGTGGCGGTCAAGAGCGTGGTGATGACGGGCCGGATCCGCGATCGCCTGGGACTTTAGGACATGAAGAACATCACGATCGGCGTGATCGGCGCCGGGCTGATCGGGCGCAAACATCTGCGCAAAATCGCCGAGCGGCACGACTACGAGCTCGTCGGCATCGCGGACGTGAATGCCGATGCGGTCTCCGCCGAGCACCCCAGGACGCGCGTTTTCGCCGAATACCGTCAGTTGCTTGACGAAGCACGGCCGGAAGCCGTGATCATCGCTTCCCCCAACCAGCTTCATGCGGAGAACGGCATCGAATGCGCCCGGCGGGGCATTCATTTCCTGATCGAGAAGCCGGTCACCGATACGCTCGAGACGGCGGCCACCTTGATCACGGAAGTGCGAAAGGGCGGTGTCAAATCGCTGGTTGGACATCACCGCCGCCATCATTTGCCGGTCAAGACGCTGCAAGCGCTGCTGCGGGATGGCCGGATCGGGGATATCGTCGGTGTATCGGCGATCTGGGCGACGCATAAGCCGTCGGATTACTTCAAGATCGCGCCGTGGCGGAGTGAGGCTGGCGGCGGCCCGATCCTGATCAACCTGATCCACGAGATCGATTTCCTGCGCTACACCGTCGGCGAAATCGTTGCCGTCGAAGCCATCGCGTCGAATCGCCAGCGCGGCTTTGCGGTCGAGGATAGCGCCGCCGCGCTGATCGAATTCGACAATGGCGCGCTCGGCACCTTTTTCATCAGCGACAGCGCCGTCTCCCCCTGGACGACGGAGCAGGGTCTGGGTGAGGCGCCGGAATTCCCGTTCAGCGGCGAAAGCAGCTACCGCTTCATGGGCCGTCGCGGTGCGATCGAGTTTCCCGAACTCGTCCAATGGACGCAGGCGGGCGACGCGCAGGACTGGAACAAGCCGATCCAGGCCCAGCGCCTCCACGCGCCAACGATCGATCCCTATGTCGCCCAGCTCGATCATTTCCGCGATATCATCCGCGGCACCGCTTCCTCGTTGCAGCCGGTCGAGGACGGCGCGCGGTCCCTGCTCGCAACGCTTGCGATCGCCGAGGCGGCCACCGTCGGGCGGCGCATCGACTTGCGGGAGCGGTATGCGGCGCTTTCGCCATAGGTCCGCTCAGAATCAGTGAAAGTTATCGGAGACCAGAGATAACAATTGGTCCAAATGGTTGAAAAAGAAGATGCTTTAGCTCTATCGTGCGGCCCTCGGGACGCGCCTGGGACCTTCCGGAGCTAATTGCATGACCAAACGCTCGATCGCCACGGTTTCGCTGAGCGGCTCGCTCGACGAAAAGCTGCGTGCCATCGCCGGGGCCGGATTCGATGCGGTCGAGATCTTCGAGAATGACCTGCTGACGTTCAACGGCAGCCCCCGTGACGTCGGGCAGCTCTGCCGCGACCTCGGCCTTTCAATTTGCGCGTTCCAGCCGTTTCGGGATTTCGAGGGCATGCCCGAGCCGCAGCGCGCCCGCAACTTCGCGCGCGCCGCCCACAAGTTTGATCTGATGCGGGAATTGGGGACCGACTTGCTGCTGATCTGCAGCAATGTTTCACCGGCGTCCCTAGGGGGAATCGACCGCGCCGCCGCGGATTTCCGTGCGCTTGGCGAACTCGCGGCTTCGCACGGCCTGCGCGTCGGCTTCGAGGCGCTGGCCTGGGGGCGCCACGTCAATGACTATCGCGACGCCTGGGAAATCGTGCGCCGCGCCGATCACAAATCGATCGGGGTCATTCTCGACAGTTTCCACGCGCTGGCGCCGGGATTTCCGGTTAGCGCGATCCAGTCGATTCCGGCGGACAGGATCTTCCTGGTTCAGCTTGCCGACGCGCCGAAGCTTGGTCTCGACGTATTGTCCTGGAGCCGGCATTTCCGTTGCTTCCCGGGGCAGGGCGACCTGCCGGTGGGGGCCTTCATGGACGCTGTGGCCGCGACCGGATACAGCGGCCCGCTGTCGCTGGAAATATTCAACGATCAGTTTCGCTCCGGCTCGCCGGTCCGCACCGCGACCGATGGGTTGCGTTCGCTGATCTTGCTGGAGGATGAACTCGCCAAGAGTTCGCCCAAGGCATCGGCGCCGAGGCTGCAGCCCAAAGCGCAGAGCCGCGGCGTCGGCTTCGTCGAATTCGCCGTCGATGAAGCCAAAGCGCGGAGCCTGTCGGCGCTGCTCGGCCAACTCGGCTTTCGCAAGACCGGTTCCCACCGCAGCAAGGATGTCGAACGCTGGTCGCAAGGCCATATCGAGCTGGTCATCAATTGCGAACCGGACGGCTTTGCGCATTCGCACTACGTCACGCACGGCCCGGGCGTCTGCGCCATCGCGATCGACATCGATGACGCCGGGAAAACCATGGCCCGCGCGGAAGCGCTGAACGCGCACACCTTCTATCAGCCGGTTGGGCCCGGTGAGCTCGAGATCCCCGCGATCCGGGGCGTCGGCGGCAGCCTGCTGTATTTTCTGGAGGCGGCGGGCAAGAACTGGGACACCGATTTCGAACCGTTGCGCAGCGATGCCGCGAGCGACCGTCTCGACGCGGTCGACCATATCTCGCAGTCGATGCCTTATGACGAGATGCTGTCCTGGCTGTTGTTCTACACCGGCATACTCGATCTGCAGCGCCTGCCGCAGATGGAGATCGCCGATCCGGTCGGGCTGGTGCAGAGCCAGGCGCTGATCAACGGCAATCAGGGCTTGCGCGTGATCCTGAACGGCTCGTCGGCGACGCGGACGCTGTCGGCCCGGTTCATCAACGAATTCTTCGGCTCCGGGGTCCAGCACATCGCATTTTCGTGCAGCGATATTTTCACAGCCGTCGCGGACATGCGCTCGCGCGGCGCGGATTTCCTGAAGATTCCGGACAATTATTACGACGATATCGAAGCCAAATACGATCTCGATGCCGCGACGATGACAGCCTTGCGCGACAACCAGATTCTGTACGACCGCGAAGGCGACGGCGAATTCTTCCAGGTCTACACCCACACCTTCGATGACCGGTTCTTCTTCGAGATCGTCCAGCGGCGAGATTATCAGGGATTTGGCGCCGCCAATGCCGCGGTTCGCCTCGCGGCGCAGACGCGGGAGTCGCGGCCCTTGACCATTCCCCGCGCGTGAAAAAATCTAGAGCGCGATCGATCCGATACTCGCGCCACCGCACACATAGAGCGCCTGGCCGGTAATGAAATCGGCATCGCGGCTCGAGAAGAACATCACGGCGCGCGCCACGTCACTCGGCCGGCCGATGCGGCCGACCGGTATAGAGCGGGCGAGTTGATCGAGCTTCGGGCTGCCCTGCGGAATGACTTCGTGGAACATGTCGGTCTCGACCGGTCCAGGTGCCACTACATTGACCGTGATGCCGTGCGCTGCGGTTTCCAGCGCCCAGGTCCGCGCCATGCCGAGCATGCCGGATTTCGTCGCCGAATAGGCGGTGCGGGTGGCAGCGCCAAGCGCGGCGCGCGAGGCGATCAGGACGATGCGTCCAAAATGCCGTTGCTTCATGCCGGGCAACGCGGCTTGAACCAATGTCAATGCGGCGCCGAGATGAAGCTGGCTGAGCGCTGCGATGTCATCTGGCGTCACCTGTTCGATCAGATTGGGCCGGATGATTCCGGCATTGTGGACGATGTGTGAGACGGGGTGCCGTGCAGCGATATCCCGGGCAGCATCCGCCGTCGCCTTCGGATCGAACAGATCCACCAGAACCGGCTCCAGCCGTTCATGCGACCAATCCGGCTGGCGCCGGTCGAGCGAGATGACTTGGTGACCCGCAGCCAGCATCGCCTCGGCGATGGCCCGGCCGATGCCGCCGCTGGCGCCCGTGACGATGGCGACGTTGCTCTCGCTCATGATTCCCTCATCCGGCCTTCTGAACCGGCCGCTTCTTCAGCGCTCGTGTATCGACGCACTGATCAGAACCGATCGTCGCGGCGATCAGTTCCTTGAGCGCGCCGCGCTGGATCTTCTGCGTCGAGGTCAGCGGCAGCGCGGACACGAACGCGACATAGCCGGGCGCCTTGTAATAGGCGAGGCGGCTCAAGCTCCATGCGACGAGATCAGCCGCGATCTTGTTGCGTGATGCGGCGTCCGGTGCAGGTCCCTCGCTCACCACGCAGGCGAAGACCTCGTCGCCCCGCACCGGGTCCGGGGCAGGCGCCACCGCAACCTGCCTCACGGCGGGGTGCTGCATCAGCACGCTCTCGACTTCGACCGCCGAGATATTCTCGCCGGAGCGGCGGATCACGTTCTTCTTGCGGTCGACAAAATGAAACGCCCCATCCGGTCCACGCCGCACCACGTCGCCGGTGTGAAACCAGCCGCCATCCCAGGCCTCCGCGGTGGCCTCGGGGTCCTTGAGATACTCGCGGAAAAAGCCGTAGCGCGGCGCCGCGCCGGCATGGCGCACCAGAAGTTCGCCGGGCTCGTCGACGCCGGCGTCTGCGCCACTATCAGTAACGATGCGGGCCTCGAGTTCGGATCCGAGGCGGCCGAAGCAGCTTGTGCCGGTGTGGCGCGGCTCCTGGGAGGCGACGACGACGGCGCCAGCCCCGGTCTCGGTCATTGCCCAGGCCTCGACCAGCGGAAAGCCGAACCGCGCCTCAAACGGATCGTGCAGCGCCTTGTCGACACCGGCGCCAAAACCGAAGCGCACGCCATGGCGCTTGTCGTCCGCGCTTTCGGGCGCGCCCATCAGCATCGGCGGCATCACGCCGAGATAATGCACGATGGTGGCGCGGCTATCCTTGACGCTGGCCCACCAGCTCTTGGGGTGGAAACGGTCGAGCACGATCAGGCAGCCGCCGGTGGTCACCATCGCCATCGCGGAATAGGCCATCGCATTCATGTGGAATACCGGCAGCGGCGTGAGCATCCGTTCGGAGCCATGGTTCAGCGCGATCAAGCCGCCGACCGTGGCGTACCAATGTCCGGCATAGAGAAAATACTCGTTCGGCAGCACGCAGCCTTTGGGCCGGCCGGTGGTGCCGGACGTGTAGAGCAGGGCGCACTCGCTGTCGCGATCGGGCGTGCCCGGCTGTGGCGCCGAGGCGTGGATCGCCGCCGGTTCGGCATCCGGTCCAACGACGGGAATGTTGCAGCCGATCGCCTTGGCGGCGGCCGCGACATCGTCCTGACGCTGTGGGATCACGACCGCCGCGACGATCTCGGAATGGCCGATCAGTTCCAGTTCGGCTGCGCGCATGTCCGGATTGATGGGCACCAGCGACACGCCGAGCGCATTGAGTGCAAACCAATGCAGGAAGAAGCCCGGGCGATTCTCCATGAGAATACCGACCCGATGGCCGCGGCCGTAGCCCTTGGCGCGATAGGCATCGGTCAGCGCGCTGATCCGCGCCAACCCGTCACCATAGCTGATCTCGCCGGTCGCAATGCCATAGGCCTGCGCTGTCTCGGGCAGTACCGCGAGAAACGGCTTGTCCCCGTGGCTCGCCGCGGCGCGTGTAAACGCCTCGAAGACGGTTGCGGGAGACTCGATCGGGAGCTGCATCACCGTCTCACATGAACAACTGGATGTTGCCGAAGGCGGCATCGCAATTGACGATGTCGACCCGCTTCAGCTTGATCTTGAGCGCGCCGTCGACCACGGCCAGGGTGTGCGTTGCCCAGGCCGCGTAGAGATCCTGCTGGTCGAGGCGCGTCTCGACATAATGCATCGGCGTCCACGTAACATATTCGTTGGTCGCCTCGTTGCGGCTGTCGACCTGCGGCGTCTGCAGCACATGATGGCAGCGGCTCTTCGGCTTCTGCGAGAAGGTGCGGTTGCCCTTGAGCCGCTCGACGCGGATCTTGAGCAGCAGCTTGTCCTCGTACATCAGCGACGTCGTCAGCCGCGGATCAGTCTGGCCCCATTCGAGCGGCATCCAGTAAAAACCATCCTCGGCGAACAGATCGAGCCATTCCTCAAAACGATGCTGGTCGATCAATCGGGTTTCGCGAATGACGAAATCGATCAATTGCTGGTCGGTGGGCGCGGTCATGGCAGCACTCACATCGACATCGTCATGAATTTCGACCAGGCGCGGAACTGGTTCCGCATCTGCCATTCAGTGGTGCCGTTGGTGACGGCCGTCGTGTCCGGAACTTCGGAAGGATCATAGAGGCGCTGCAGATTGACCCATTGATTGGCGTCAACATGCAGGCCTTCCTGGGCGCGTTCGTACATTTCGAGATCGTCATGGCCGACCACAGAAGTGGGGGCGTTGATCAGCCGGTTATACATCAAGGTGCGTTCCAGCAGCATGTCCGGCGCATCGACCAGGCGGAAGGTCCAGCTTTCCACCAGCGTCTTGTTGGCCGCGATCGGCTTGAACACGCGCACCAGCTGGATCGGCCCCTTGATCATGATGTTGGGAAAATACACCGTGTTGTGGCGGTTCTCATCGAGGATCGCCTTGGCGCGTTCCTCGCCATGGGCAGCCGCCATCTTCTCGAAATAGCCGGGCACCGCGGAATAGTCGGAATGGATCGAGTGATGCACGCCGGTATGGCCGTGACCATTGGGCCAGACGCGGATGCCCATGTTCTCGAAGAACTCGTAAGGCGCCATGAAGGGCGCGTAGATCTCCACTGCCATCGGCTTCTTGGCGCCGGGGGGAGCATTCTTCCACACCTCGATCGCGGTGCCGGCCGACGATTCATGCGCGACCATGGGATGGCAGGTGTCGGTCTGGTTCTCGACCAGCATTTTCCAGTTGCAATTGTGCATGTAGCGCAGCACGCCGCCGGCGACTTCGAGCCGGCCGGCAGGGGAACGGTCGACCATGTTGTCAAAACTCGACAGGCTGTCGCCGAAAAATTCCTCGAAGCCGGGGCCGACATCGTTGAGTTTTGCAAATACGAAGCCGCGATAGTTATGCACGTGTTTGACCGGGCTCATGCCACGCCCAGCATGGCTCTGTTCGACGCCGGTGTTCTCGTAACCCTTCTTCAGGGGGATCGCGAGCAGCGAACCGTCGGTCTTGAAACTCCAGGCGTGATAGGGGCAGCGGAAGAATTTTCCGGTGTTGCCGCAGGATTCGGTGGTGATGCGGGTGCCCTTGTGCGGGCAGCGATTGTGCAGCACCTTCACGGTGTTGTCGGTGTGGCGCACCATCAGGATCGGCTGGGTGCCGATAGTGGTGCCGTAATAGTCGCCCGGTTTCGCGACCTGGCTGTCATGGCCGACATAGGCCCAGGTGTTGGCGAAGACATGCTCCATTTCGAGCTGGAACACCTCTTCGTCGATATAGACGTCGCGATGAACCTCGGTCTCGCGCACGAGGCCTTTGATTGCTTCGAGATTTCCGCGATATCTGGCCATCAACACCTCCTCAGGAATCAAAGATCGAGCACGAGCCGCGGGCTTTTCGACCGCGAGACGCAGATTTGCATGAGTTTGCCGGCCGCTTTCTCGGCATCGGTCAGGATGTAGTCGCGATGGTCAGGCGTGCCCTCGATTACGCTGACCTGGCAGATGCCGCAATCGCCGCGCTGGCAATCATGCATGGGATCTTCACCCGCTTCGATCAGCACGGCGAGAATGGTCTTGTCGGGTGGAATAAGGAAGGTCTTGCCGGAACTGTTCAGCACCACTTCGAACGGCTGGTCACCGGCGAGGGGGGCGGCGGTGGCAAAAATCTCGAACCGCAGGCGACCGTCGGCCCAGCCGAGGTCCTTGGCGCTCTGGATTGCCGTATCGATCATCGGCTTGGGTCCGCAGACATACAGCGGTTCATCAGAGGTCAGCGAGGTCATCAGGCCTTTGACGTCGAAGATGCCCGCCGTGTCGTCGGTGTGAACGCTCAAATGCTCGCCGCACAGCGCCTCGCTTTCGCTAAGAAAGGCAAGCTGGTCGCGCGAACGGCTGGCATAGATGAAGCGGTAGGGATGCTTGCTGGCGGCGAGCGTCGTTGCCATCGAGAGCACGGGCGTCACCCCGATGCCACCGGCAAGCAGCACGATGGGTTTCGACGCCGGCTCCAGCGGAAAATTATTCCGGGGTGCCGCGACTGAGAGAACGTCGCCGACCTTGAGCGCGTGCATGAATTGGGAGCCGCCCTGGCTCGGCTGTTCCAGCCGCACGCCGAGACGGTAGGCGTGCGGGCGCGTGGTCGCTGCCGGATCGAGCGAGGTGTTGATCAGCGAGTAGGAGCGTTCGCCGCCATCGGGCAGGCGTACTTTGACATGCGCGCCGGCCTCCCAGGAGGGCAGCGGCTCGCCGTGCGGACGGGCGAGCATGATCGCGCGGATCAAGGCGGTCTCCGCCTGGATATCGGTCACGGTGAGGTCGAACTGGTCCATCGTATCAATCACAGAAAGGTTTCAACCGTGGCAAGCGCGCCGTCGAGCGCCTTGCCCTCTTCATCGGCGAGTGCCGCCTTGCAAAGGCGGCGCAGCCATTGGCCGCCATCAGCGCGACCGGCGAGACGCGGTGCAACCGCGATCACCCTGTCGAATTTCGAGGCGCCGCGCGCGTGGGTGTCGGAATAGCCCTTCACCAGCCGGCGCGCCTCAAGAATGGCGACGGCGAGTTCGTAATCCTTTGCGGCGGTCGTGCGGGCGAGATCGAGCCAGGCGTCGCGATGCGCGACTTCGCGCTTGTGACGCAGCGCGCCGCGACGAAAGCGTTTCATGCCACCCAGCACGTACAGCGGTAGGAACCAGCGCACGGTACCGGTCTGCACGCGTCGTCCGCGATTGACCACGCGATCGAGCGTCTTGCACAGGCCAGGCTTGCTTTCGAGCCAGAGGCCGAGGCCTGCGGGCAGCGTACCCAAAACTTCTTCCATGCGCGGATGCATGAATTCGGTGGTGTAGACGAGCTGATCGGGTTTCGCGAGAACATCGCCGCGGACGCGTTCGAACCGGCTTGCGCGGGTCTTGAGGTCGGCAACGCGGATGACGTCATCATAGGCCATGGCCACGGCGACGTGTTTTGCCGCCGCCCGCGTCAACGCAGGATCGCTGCCTTGTTCCAGGCGCCTAAAGCCTGCGACGAGATCGAGGTATTCCCGGCCATAGCCGACGTCCTGAAAATCGACGACCTTGCGCAAGCCTGCGGCGATGATGCCGTGCAGGGGCGCGGGGAAAGTCGTGCTTGCGTCGGCGACGAGTGCATCGAAGGCTGCGTCGCCGATTGGTGCGAGCGCCGGATACAGCTTGCCGGCTGAAGCCGGCTTGGGCGGCGTGGGCGGTGTCGCGGATGCGGCATCCGCCTGCGTGCGCTCAAAACCCGCCGCGAACGCGCGCAGGCTCGGCTCGATGCCGATGCCGGCGGCGCGGATCGTCGCTTCATAGGCCTCGCGGCCGAACGGGAGCGAGTCGCTGCCGGCGAGTGCGCCGAACAACACGGCCGAGATGGCGCTGCCGGTGCTGTCGGCGAGCGTGGCCATGTCGAAAGCGACAAAACGTTTCGCTGCGGCCTCTGCGGCCTCATAGACCTTGCTGGAATCGCTGATGCCGTCGCCGGGCACCAGCTTTTCCTGGATCGCGAACGAACGATGCGACGAGGCGATCAGCGTGGTCTTGTCTGGTGTGACGAGGCCGCGCTGGATGGCGCGGCCGGCCTCCATCAGTTCGGCGCCGACCACGACGTCGACTTCGCCCGGCACCGGCATCAGCGACAGAACCGGATAGGCGGCATCGGCGCGGGCAGGGATCATCTCGACATAATAGATGGTCGCGCCGGTGCGCTGGGCGACGCCGGGCACCGAGGTGGACTGCGCGATCCAGTTCTGGCTTTCCGCCAGCGCCACGATCCAGTCGACCAGCACGCCGCCGCCCTGGCCGCCCATCGCGAGCACGGCGATCGAAAGCGGTCGGGTCAGGTCGATGGCGGGGGGCTGCAGCATGATGTTCATCCGGTCGTGCCCTCAAACCAGCGCGAGACGGCGACGGTCGCGGCGTCGCTGCAGGAAGCCGATGATGCCGCCACGAAGCTTCGCCATGAACTGATCGATGCCGGTCGGGTTGTGGATGATGTCGGCACGGTAGAATGACGGGCATAGCACGGCGGCCTCGGCCACCTCGCCGCAATTGCCGCAGCCGACGCAGCTATTATCGATCGCGGCGACCGGATCGTCCTTCAGCGGATCGCTGGTGTGCTTCACCGAAAGCGAGGGGCAACCGGACAGCCGGATACAGGCATGGTCACCGGTGCAGACGTCCTCGTCGACGCCAAAGCGCTCGCGCACGACGCGCTCGCCACCCTTCACGGCCTTATTGAACAGCGGTTTGATCCGGCGCTGCTTGTTCAGCATGCATTCGGAGGAGGCGACGATGATCTTCGGTCCCTTCTCGGTGCTGGTGAGGGCTTCCTTCAACGTGTCGCGCATTTTGGTGACGTCGGAGGTGCGGTCGATCTGGCGCACCCATTTGGCGCCGATGCCTTTGACCGCCTCCGTGATCGGGTGATTGGTCGAGCGCGATTTGTTGTCGGCGCGGGACGACAGGATGTCCTGGCCGCCGGTTGCCGAGGTATAATGGTTGTCGACCACCAGGATGACGCCGTCATGCTGGTTGTAGACGGCATTGCCGATGCCGCTGTTCAGGCCGTTGTGCCAGAAGCCGCCGTCACCCATGATCGAAATCGAGCGCTTGTCGGCCTTCACATTGAACGCGGACGCCGAGGCCGGGCCGAGGCCGTAGCCCATGGTCGTCGCTCCGATGTTAAACGGCGGCAGGATCGAGAACAAATGACAGCCGATATCGGCGGCGACATGATGCGGGCCGAGATCCTTTTCGACCAGTTTCATCGCCGCAAAGATCGGCCGCTCCGGGCAGCCGATGCAGAAGCCGGGCGGTCGCGCCGGCACCACTTCAGCCAGCGCCTTGATCTTGTCGTGCGCCAGGATCGACGGGTCGTTCGGTGCGCGGATATGGTCCGGCAGTACTTCGGGAGCGGCGGAGGTGAGGAATTTACGAACACCGGCCGCCATCACGGCTGCGGTATACTCGCCGCCGATCGGCAACTCGCCCTTGCCGTAGATTTTTGTGGGTACATCGGCCTTGCGCAGAATCTTGTGCAGGGCCTGTTCGATGTAGTCAGGCTGGCCCTCCTCGACCATCAGCACCGCGCGCTTCGATTGGCAGAAGTCGATCAGCTCGTCGTCGATCAAGGGGTAGGTCACGTTCATGACGTAGAGCGGGATGCGGGTGTTGCCCCAGACATCAGCCAGGCCAAAACCCTGCAGCGCGCGAATGACGCCATTGTACATGCCGCCCTGCAGGATGATGCCGACGTCGTCTATGTCGCCCTCGAACACCTCGTTGAGCTTGCGCTCTTTTATGAAGGAAACCGCGGCCGGCCAGCGCTGCTCGATCTTTTCCTTCTCGTGCATGTAGGAGGCCGGCGGCAGCACGATACGGTTGGTGTCGCGGCGCGGATTTTCCAGCGCCTGCGCCATCGTGAACGCCGGCGGTTTGTTGTCCTTGGCGGCGAAGCGGCCATGGACGTGGCAGGAGCGGATGCGGACTTCGAGCATCACGGGTGTATTGGTCGCTTCCGATAGCTCGAATCCATCCTCGACCGCCTTGACGATGGATTCGAGGTTGGGGCGGGGATCGAGCAGCCAGATCTGGGATTTCATCGCAAAGGCGTGGCTGCGTTCCTGCATGATGGAGGAGCCTTCGCCGTAATCTTCGCCGATCACGATCAACGCGCCGCCCGTGACGCCGCCGGAGGCGAGATTGGACAGCGCGTCGGAGGCGACGTTGGTGCCGGCGGTCGATTTCCAGGTCACCGCGCCGCGGATTGGATACATCACGGAGGCGGAGAGCATCGCGGCTGCCGCCGCCTCGTTCGCCGAGGTTTCGAAGTGCACGCCGAGATCGCCGAGAATGTCCTGCGCGTCGGCCAAAACGTCCATCAGATGCGAGATCGGCGCGCCCTGGTAGCCGCCGACATAGCCGACGCCGGATTGCAGCAGCGCCTTGGTGATGGCCAGAATCCCCTCGCCATGGAAGGTATCTCCGTTGCCCAGTTTGAGGTCCTGGACTTCACGGGCGAAAGAGCGTTCAGCCATGACGCATTTCCTTCGGCTCAAACGACGGCGGAAGATCGGTCAAAATGCTAAACCGACATATTTTAAGTGTCAAATAATTATGCATTACACGGCACCCCGTTTCAGCCGGTAGCCGGCCGCTTCCCGATCCCAAGTCGATGCGGTCACGCCGCGCTCGCGCAGCTCGAATTTCCGGATCTTGCCGTTCTCGGTCCGCGGCAGGTCCGCGACAAAATCGATGAAGCGGGGCACCGCGAAATGGGGCAGCCGCGGCGCGCAGAACTGCATCAGTTCGACGGGCGGGATCGCCGCTCCCGGCCGCACCACGATCGCGGCCATCACTTCATCCTCGGCAAGTTCCGAGCGCACGGGAAAGACCGCCGTCATCTCGATGTCAGGGTGAGCCAGCAGCACCTGCTCGACCTCGTAGGACGAGATATTCTCGCCGCGGCGGCGGATCGCGTCCTTGAGCCGGTCCACGAAGCGGAAATAGCCGTTCTCGTCACGGATGACCCGATCGCCGGTATGGAACCAGAGATTCCGCCAGGCTTCCACGGTCTTCTCGGCCATGCCGAAATAGCCGCTCGCGAACGCAAACGGCTCGTCGGCGCGCAGCACCAGCTCACCGGCCTCGCCATCCGGCAATTCAACATCGCTAGTATCGACGACGCGGGCCTGAAAACCATTGACGATACGGCCCATGGTTCCCGGCTTTTGCGTTTCCGGCGATGCGCCGATGACGAAATTGGTTTCGGTCGAGCCGTAACCCTCGAGCAGCGTAACCCCGGTGCGCGCGGCAAATGCTGCGCCGAGACCCGCGGGAACGCCCGGTCCGAGTCCGGTGCGCACCCTGTGCCCGCGTTCGTCCGCTCGCGGTTCACCCGTCAGCAGGATCGGCACCATGGCTCCGAGCAGATAAATCACCGTTGCTTCGTTGCGGATCATGGCCGGCCAGAAGCCGGAGGCCGAGAAGCGCGGTTCGAGGACCATGTGCGCGCCGCTGAGAAGAGCCTGCGCGAAAGTATTGAGGGCATTGATATGGAACAGCGGCAGGGTCGTGCAAAGCACGTCGTCGGCCGTCAGGCCAAAAATGCGACCGGAGTGGATGCCCCACCAATAATATTGCGCATGCGGGCACATCACGCCCTTGGATGGGCCGGTGGTGCCGCTGGTATAGATGATCGCCAGTGTATCGCCGGGACTGACGGGCGCCGCCGAAATCGCGGCGGCGCGTGGCGGCATCGCCCCCATCGAGGGCGAGACACCGTCGGGTAGGGCGTCGGCGCCGATCACCCAGATCGAACCAAGCGAGGCCATGCCTTCGGAGACATGGGCCAGGCGTTCGACGAATTGCGCCTCGATCGCGAACAGCCGCGCGCCGCTATTGGAAAGGTAATAGCCGATCTGCGGTCCCATCGCGGCGGTGTTGATCGGAACCGCGATGGCGCCGATCCAGCCACAGCCCAAAACGATCTCCAGCATCTCCAGGCGATTGGAGCAGAGGATCGCGACCCGGTCGCCGGCCGCAACGCCGGCCGCGCGTAACGTCGCGGCACGGCCGGCCGCGATGTCGCGCGCCTCGCGGAACGTCCATGTATCGTTTGCGCACGAGAGCAACGGCCGGTCGCCGTGGCTGCCGGCCTGAATCTCGAGCATGCGCGGCAGCGTCCGGTGTTCCGGTGGCAGCGGAATCATCCCGGGCGCATGGAGGCTCATGGGCGGGGCGCTCCCGAAGGATTTGAAGGCACCAGCGCCAGCACGCGCAACGGGCTGCCGCTGCCCTGCTGGATCTTCAGCGGCGGCGCGATCAGCGAGGCACCGGTCGGCGGCAGCAGATCGAGATTGGTCAGGCATTGCAGACCATAGCGTCCGGCACCGTGCATGTAGTAGTGGCACGGATAGGGAGGCAGGAAATGCGCCGCCTGGCCCGCATCGGTGCCGATGGTTTCGGTGCCGAAGCCGAGCACGTCGCGCTCGCCAAGCAGGAAACGAACGGCGTCAGGATCGGGGCCGGGCGTGTGCTGCCCGACCTCGTCGAAATTCTGATAGGCCGCCGGATCGGTCTTCTTCGACCAGTCGGTGCGCATCAGCACCCAGCATCGCGGCGGAATCTTGCCGTGCACGGCTTCCCAGGCCTTGATGAAATCCGGCGTCAGCAGGAAGTCGGCATCTGCAGCGGATTCCTTCGAGCAGTCGATCACCACGGCGGGCGCGATGAAATCGGCGACCGGGATCGTATCGGTGGAGCTGTTGGGAAGGTCGCGCCCCGAAACCCAGTGGATCGGGGCGTCGAAATGCGTGCCGGTATGTTCGCCAAAGGACAAATTGTTCCAGTACCAGGCGCCGCCGCGTTCGTCGTAACGCGAAATCTCTTCCATACGGAAGGCGCGGCTCTGGCCTATTTCCGGCGGCATCACGATGCTCGGAAAATCGGGTCCGAGGGTCTGCGTCAGATCGACGATGCGGATCGCGCCGGTGGCGAGCGCCGTGGTGAAGCCTCTGAGAATTTCCATGCCGGGCGCTGGATCGTGCGGTTTCATCGGCCAAGCTCCCGTTCCAGTGCCTTGGGATTGTCGCGGAAACGGGCGAGCCAGTCCTGCGCGATATCGCCGGGATAGACGTCCTCGACCGATCCCTTGAGCGCGCCGACGATGGCGCGGGCGACAGCCGATGGCGCCAACTTCGGCGGCAGCAGCAGCTGATTCCATTCGTCGTCGATTGGTCCCGGAAAGATGTTGACGACCCTGATGCCGGCGACGCGCATTTCGGCACGCAGCGCCTGCGCGACCGAAAGGGCCGCGGCCATCGATGCCGAATAGGTCGCGTGCTGCGGAAAATTGGACAGCGCATAGATCGACAGCAGATTGACCCAGGCCACCGCGCTGGTTTCGCCATCGGCGCCACGCGCCTGCATGACCGGACCGAACGCCTGGGCCAGCCGCAACAGGCCGAAGCAGTTGGTCTCCATCTCCGCCCGTGCGGTTTCGACGCCGGCGCGACCGAAAATGCCAAACGTGCGATGGTGCTCGGCGGTGTTGATCACGATGTCGACCTTGAAGCCGAGTTCGGCGGCAAGCTCATTGACCGATTTGGTGTCGGTGACATCGAGCGGGACCAGCGTCACCTTTGGCAGTTCGGCGATCGCGGGCCAGCCCGGCGGATTCTTCCAAGGCTCGCAATGGCCGGCCCAGACGAGATCGGCGCCGGCTTCGAGCACCGCTCTTACGACGGCCTGGCCGACGGGTGACTTGGCGTCGGTAACCAGCACTTTGCGGAATCTTGGATCCGACGTGAAGTTGCGCAGCTTCGGCTCGTCGGCGAGTGCGGTATTGCCACCATCCGGCTTGGCGACGAGTGCGGCCTGGCCGGCGCGGTCGAGTACGGCTTCCACTATCACCGGCGACGGTGCCGGCCCGCAGCGCGCGTCGAGGTGGACGACGAGGCTGACGCCTTCGGCCAGACGGACCAGTCCAAGCCGCCAGGGCATGCGTTCGCGAAAGAACAGTTCCTGGGAATGATGCAACGTGGTCTCGCTGACGAGTTCGCCGCGTCCGCTCATCACAGTCCATTCGAGTTCGGCCGACAGACAGCGAACGCAGGCCTCGCGCGGCGGATATTGCACGGCGCCGCAAGCCGCGCAGCATTGCAGTTCGAGGTTGCCCAGCGCTGCGCCGCGAACGAGGCCGAGCGCAATCCGGCTGCGGCGGTCCGGCGGCAGCGTCGGCGCGCGCGTCTTCAGGATCGGGTTCTTGCGCTTGGGCCGTTTGATTGTTTCACTCATCATCAAGTCCCAATCATGTTGCGGCGAGAATGGCGGCGCCGGTGCATAGGCCGCGGTCGAAGTTGATCATGCCAAATCCGGAGACCAACGCATGGCGCGCGTTCTCGACCCGGGCGCCAAGCGACTGTCCCGTGACCTGCCGGAGCGCTTCGACGATCCCGAGCGTGCCGCCGGCTGCGCCGGCCTGGCCGACAGACAATTGGCCGCCGGAGGTGTTGAAGGGAAAGCTGCCATTCGCCTCGAACGTGTGGCGTCGAATGAAATCCGGACCTTCGCCCTTGCCGCAGAATCCGAGATCCTCGATCTGCAACATGCAGATCACAGGATAATCGTCATAGGCCTCGAGCAGGTCGATGTCTTCAGGCCCGATGCCTGCGCTTTCGTACAGGCGGTCGCGGTCCATTACCCAGCCGCCGCGGTGCTGCACCGGATCATCAGGGAAGGCGTTGTGCCGCTCGATGGCACCTCGCAGCCGCGCGTGCGGCAATCCGAGGCGCCGGGCCCGGTCTTCGCTCATGACAAGAAAGGCTTCGGCGCCGGCGCAAGGCATCACGCAATCGAACAGCCGAAGCGGGTCGGCCACCGGCCGGGCGTTAAGATACTCGTCCAGGGTCAGCGGCTTCTTGAACAGCGCATGGGGGAATTGCAACGCGTTCGAGCGCTGGGCGACGCAGAGCTTGCCGAAATCCTCAGGCTTCGCGCCATAGGTGCGCATGTAATAGGCGGTGAGGAAGGCGAAACTGGTATTCGGCCCGCCGGCGCCATAGGGATAGACCGCGTCCTGCGCAAACATGCTGAAGGTCGCCGTGCTGAGCCGGAAACTATCGACGTGATTGGTGTCGCCGGCGATGCAGGCAACGATCTCGGCGTCACCGGCCTGAACCGCGCGCGCCGCGCGGCGGAGGCTGACAATGCCGGACGCACCGCCCATCGGCACGTGATCGAGCCAGCGCGGTGAAAGGCCGAGGTGCTGGGTCAGGCCGACGGCGCTGTCGGGCGCCAATGTAAAACTCCCCACGCACAGGCCGTCGATTTCATCCTTGGAAATCCCGGCACCATCAACCAGCGCCTTCAGCGCGCGGGCGATGAACCAGTGGGCGCCGCGGATGGAGAAGCGCTCATAGGGCACGGTGACGGGAACCGCGACGGCGACCCCGTCGTAACCTGCGATGCGGTTTGTCATGGCGGTCAATGCCCTCCGCCAAGATAAGTTGCCTGCACGCGGGTGTCGCCGAGCAGGCTGGCCGCTTCACCGTCAAGCACGATCTCGCCGGTTTCCAGCACATAGCCGTAATCCGCGATTTCGAGTGCCGCCTTCGCATTCTGCTCGACCAGCAGGATCGAGACGCCGGCATCGCGAAGGCCCGCGACGATGCGCAGGATGTCACGCACGATCAGGGGCGCGAGGCCGAGGCTGGGTTCGTCGAGCATCAGGAGCCGCGGCGCCGACATCAGCGCGCGGCCGAGCGCGAGCATCTGGCGTTCGCCGCCGGAAAGCGTATCGGCGCGCTGGGAACGACGTTCGGCAAGGCGTGGAAAACGCCCATAGGTCTCCTCGAGCGCGCGGGCGACGAAGGCGCGGTCCGAACGGCGCGGATAGGCGCCGAGCACGAGATTGTCATAGACCGTCAACTCTCCAAACAACTCCCGCGTTTCGGGCACCAGGCAGAAGCCGTGCTCGACGCGCGCCTCGACGTCGAGCTTCAACAGGTCCTGGCCTTCGAAGATGAGCCGGCCCCGCGATGGCAACAGGCCGATGGTGGCGGCAAGGAGAGTGGTCTTGCCCGCGCCGTTCGGCCCGATCACCGTGACGATCTGGCCCTTCTGCAGCGACAGCGACACGCCGCGCACGGCTTCGACCTTACCGTAAGCGACATGAAGGTCTGAAATCTCGAGCATCGCGCTCATAGTACGCCTCCGAGATAGGCTTCCTGCACCTTCGGATCGGCGCGGACCGATGCCGGATTTCCCTCGACCAGTTTGCAGCCGAATTCCATGACCACCAGCCGGTCGACCAGGCCCATGACGAAATCCATGTCATGCTCGACGATCAGGATCGTAACGCCTTCATCGCGAATCTGGCGCAAGACTTTGGCAAGGGCTTCCTTCTCGGGCGGTCGCAGGCCTGCGGCCGGCTCATCCAGCACCACCAGCACGGGATCGGCCGCCAGCGCGCGGGCAACTTCGAGGATGCGCTGTCCGCCGAGCGGAAGGTTGCCGGCGAGTTCGTAGGATTTGTCGCCGAGGCCGACGCGCTGCAATTGCCGCTGGGCCTCGTGCAGCGTCCGACGCTCTTCGGCGCGATCGAGGCGAAGCGCGCTCTTCAGGAAACCGGTCGCGGTGCGCGCATAGGCACCAAGCGCGACGTTGTCGATCAGGCTCATGTTCGGCCGCAGCTTCACGTGCTGGAACGTGCGCGCGATGCCCATGCGCGCGATTTCCATCTGTGGACGGTACGTGATGTCCTGGCCCAGGAAACTGATCCGGCCGGCATTGGCCTGCAGCGCCCCGGTCAGCAAGTTGAACATCGTGCTCTTGCCGGCGCCGTTCGGACCGATCAGGCCCAGGATCTCGCCGGCCTTGAGATCAAAACTCACCTTGTTGACGGCGGTCAGTCCGCCAAATGTTCTCACGGCATTTTCGACGTTCAAAATCAGCGTGCCATTTTCCGGCAGCGCGCGGCGCGGCATCGCCTCGGCGGCCGCGGGCGCCGGGCGCGTTCCCTTGGGCAGGCGCTTGGCGATGAACGCGATGAGGCCGCCCCGGGCGTTTTGCAGCAGCAGGACAAGGAGAACGCTGAAAGCGATGATCTCGAATTGCGCCGGGTTCTTCGTCACCAGCGGCAGCACATCCTGCAGCCAGTTCTTGAGCAGCGTGATCAAGGCGGAACCGGCGACCGCGCCCGCGATATGGCCGGCACCGCCCGCCATCGCCATCAGCAGGTATTCGATGCCGGGCTTGACGTCGAACGGGGCCGGGCTGATGAACCGGTTCATGTGCGCATAGAGCCAGCCGGCCAGTCCGGCGAGCAGGGCCGCGATCACGAAGGCGACAAGGCGGATTCGGAAGATGTTGACGCCGAGGCTCGCCAACAGAATTCCGCCGCCCCGCAGGCTTCTGATCGCACGGCCCTCGCGGGAATTGAGCAGATTAGCGCTGGCCAGCATCGCGAGCCCGACCATCAGCCAGATCAGGTAGAAGATCATTTGCGAAGAAATCAGTGAGACCGATCCGATGGTGATCGGCGGGATGCCGGCCATGCCGGTGTTCTGCCCGAGGCCCGGGACGTTGCCGAACAGGAAATAGATCGAAATGCCCCAGGCGATCGTGCTGAGCGAGAGAAAATGCCCGCCGAGCCGCAGCGTCAGCGCGCCGATCGCGAGCGCCGCAAGCCCGGTCATTGCCAGCGCCAGCAGCAATCCGACCCACGGCGACAGATCAAGCGTCACGGTCGCCCAGGCCGTCGCATAGGCGGCGATACCGACAAAGGCGGCTTGCCCGAACGACGTCATGCCGCCGATGCCGGTCAGCAACACCAGCCCGAGCGCGACCAGCGCGGAGATGCCGATATAGTTGAGCAGCGTAATGGCGAAGCTGCCGAGCAGTGCAGGGGCGACCAGCAGGGCGATGACGGCGGCGCTGATCAGGCCGATACGAAGCGGCGCGCTCAACGTGATCGCGTCGGGCATTTCCATTTCCTCGCCTTCCTCATCGGCATGCCCGGCCGACTTCCAGGATTGCCAGAGCAGCACCGGGATCAAGAGGCCGAACACGATCACTTCCTTGTAGGAACTGCTCCAGAACGAGGCGAAGCTTTCCATGATGCCGACGAACACGGCGCCGAGAGCTGCGATCGGATAGCTGGTGAAGCCGCCGATGATGGCGCCGATAAATGCCTTCAGCCCGATCATGAAACCGGAATCGTAGTAGATCGTCGTGGTCGGGCCGATCAGGATGGCGGAGACGCCGGCGAGCAGCGAGGCAATGAAATAGGCGATGGTGCCGGTGCGGGCCGGCCGGATACCGACGAGCCGCGCGCCGATGCGGTTGACCGCGGTCGCGCGCAGCGCCCGGCCCGACATCGAGCGCTCGAAGAACAGGAAGAACAGCAGGCTGAGCAGGGCGGCGGTGACCAGCATCAGCAGCACCTGCGCCGATACGATGACGCCGCCGAAGCTGTAGATGCCATTGACCAATGGACGAATGCGGAATCCTTCGGCGCCAAAGGCCATCAGGCCCAGTCCGCTGATCGCGAAATGAACGGCCAGCGCGATGATGAGCAGGACCAGCACGGAAGCATCGGCGGCGGGCCGGAACGCGATACGGTCGAGCAGCGGGGCGATCGGGAGCACGAGCACCAGCGCAAGGATGATCTGCACCGCCTGGGGCAGGACGTACGACGCGCCGACCCAGGCCAGCACGCAGGGAATAAGCGGCAGCAGGCCATACATGAAAAACGAACGCGGGATCCGTGCGTATTCGCCTGATCGGTAATGACCGGCCGCATCGACAATGGTTGCGATGACGGCCAGGATCGCGACCACCCAGATCGTGCCCGGCACCCGGCCAAGTTCGAACGCGGCGATCGAGAGCACGCAGAACGCCGTGATATCGCCGAACGGCACGAACACGACGCGGGTGACCGAAAAGATCAGCACCAGGCCGAGGCCCGCCAGCAGATAGATCGCTCCATTGGCGATCCCATCGAGCAGCAGAATGATGGCGATTTCAGTCGTCATGCGATCCAGCACCTTGATTAGTCAGGTTAATACATTAAATTGCTGTTTGAAATTGATATTTGAGGAGGCATTCTGTGTCCAAAAAACAAGCAGTTTCGGCGCAAATAGCGGCAGTGGTCACGGAGCCGGCCGCCGAGATTTCGCCGATCGAGCAGACCGTGAACGCATTCGAGTACGCCGCCTGGCATTTCGGTTCGGCGTTCGCGCGCTGGAGGCGCGACTGTCTGGGCGCCATGCCAACGAACGCGCTGGGGGGTACGGAGGCCTCGATCCTGCACGTGCTTCATCTGAATGGCACGCCGAAGGGCTTGAGCGATGTGGCGCGGCTTCTGCACCGCGATGACCTCGCCAATCTGCAATACGGGCTGAAAAAGCTGCTTTCGCTGGGCTTTATCGAAAAAGCCAGCAATGGAGCCTCGCGCCGCAACACCACTTACGTGCCTACCGAGCCGGGCCGTGCGATCGTCGACGCTTATCTGCAGCACCGGCGCGACACCCTCGTTCGTCTGGTCGGCAGCATGTCCGGCACCCAGGATGCGCTGCAGCAGGCGACGTCGATCCTTCACGTGATGACCGGACTCTACGATCAGGCCAGCACGATCCTCTCCAGCCAGATCGGCGACACCCTCGGCCTTCGGCCATAAGGCATGAATTGCAACTTTAATCGGTAAGTTGATCATGTGAATTGCCTCTTGACTGAGGCCATACTGCACGCTTTTATATTTTATGTCTAAAACAATTTTTGTCCGGAATGGCGGATGGCGCGGCTGTGAACAATAAATCAAGCCACGACGCGGGGATGAAGCGGCGGCCATGCCGCCGTCGGCCTGCCATCGCTCCGGTCTCCCACTTCTTCAGTAGCCCGGCCCCGGTCGACTGACCGGCGGCCCCAACAGGAGGTAGCGACGATGAGCAGACAGATGATTTCGCGCCGAAACGTTCTCGTCGGCGGTGTAGCACTCTCCGGTTTCGTCGCGGCTCCGGCGATCCTTCGGGCGCAGTCCGCTCCCATCTCCGTTGGTTTCGTGACCGGTCAGACCGGACCGGGCGCCTCCATCGGCATTCCCTATTCAAGGGGCATTGCCGCTGCGATGGCTTACCTCGACACGATCGAAGGCCATAAGATCAGGCTGGTCCAGATGGACGATGGCGGCGATCCATCGGCTTCCACGCGCAACGCCCGCAAGCTTGTCGAGGAAGAAAAGGTCGACCTGTTGATCGGGACATCGGGCCTACCGGGATCGGTCGCCATGGCGGCGGTCGCCGGCGAGCAGAAGGTGCCGTTCGTTTCCATCTCGCCGCTTCCGCCGACAGCGGGCAAGGGTGACGGCGGCTTCTGGGCGATTTCGATTCCGCAACCGCCGCCGCTGATGGTCGCGGCCGTGGTCGCGCAAATGCAAAAAGCCGGCATCAAGAGCCTCGGCTATATCGGCTTCAGCGACGCCTGGGGCGATCTTGTCTTCAACGCGCTGTCCAAGACGGCCGCGCCCATTGGCATCAAGATCCTGACAGACGAGCGCTATGCGCGCCCCGATACCACGGTGACCGCACAAACGCTCAAGATCATCGCCGCCCAGCCCGATGCCGTCATGACCGGCGGTTCGGGAACGCCGGGGGCGCTGCCGTTTTTGGCGCTGCGCGAGCGCGGTTTTCGCGGCCCGATCTATGGCACGCATGCCCTGATCAACCCTGACTTCATCCGGGTCGGCGGCGCGGCCGTCGAAGGCGTACTGGCGCCGACCGGGCCGGTGATCGTCGCCGAACAATTGCCCGACAGCAATCCGGTGAAGAAGGTCGGCCTCGAATTCCGCGCCGCGCATCTGAAGGCCAACAACGTCGCCTCGACCGATGCCTTCTCGGCCTATTCCTTCGACGGCTGGCTGGTTTTCGCCGCCGCGGCCAAGCGCGCGCTCGCGACGACACCGCCCGGCACGCCTGCCTTCCGCGCGGCGTTGCGCGATGAACTCTACCGCACCAAGGACGTGGTGGGTTCGCATGGCGTCTACAACTATACGCAGAACGACAATTCCGGTGTCGACGAACGCGCACGCGTCATCGTCACGCTCGAGAAGGGGGCGTGGAAGCTGCTGGCCTGAGCCACCGGTCCCGACGATCGCGCCGCATTCATCAAACGCCGCGCCGTCCGCATGACGAGCGCGGAAGGAGACGCCTGCCATGAAGCCGATCCGCATCTGGTATCAGAGCTACGTCGATTACGAGAACGGCAAGACCTATTGGGATCGTTTGCGCAAACATCTCGACGACATTGTCGAGCCCGGCACCACGATCGACATCAAGGGGATTACGCCGCACGATTCCTATGCCCACGCGATCGTCGAATTCCGTTGTGCGCGCGAAGTGATCTGCAATGCGGTGCGCGCCGAACGCGAGGGATACGATGCCTTCGTGATCGGCCACTTCCAGGATGCCGGTCTCTACGAAGCCCGCTCGGTGGTCGATATTCCGGTTCTGGCACTCGGCGAATCCTCGATGCTGCACGGCTGCCAGCTCGGCCAGCGCAGCGGCATCATCACGATCAATCCCCGCTACATTCCCTGGTTCCATCACCAGATCACCAAATACGGGCTGGAGCGCCGGGTTGCGGGCACCCACGCCATGACCTTCGAGCCAGGGCAGATATTGAAGGCCTATGAATCGGAAGCGCTGGCGCGTGAGGTCGAAGAGCTGTTCGCCGAACAGGCGCGGCCGCTGGTGGCCAAGGGTGTCGAAGTGCTGATCCCGGGCGGCGGCATTCCGATGCTGCTGTTTGCCGCGCTTCGCAATCACGCGATCGACGGTGCGCCCGTCATCAACGGCATACCGATCGTGGTGAAGATGGCTGAGATGGCGGTCAAACTTCGCCGTCTCACCGGCCTCGGCGTCAGCCGTGCGGGGGAATTCGTCAAGCCGCCGGCGGAGATCATCGAGGAATTCATGACGCATCCGAAGCTCGGCTAGTTGGATTGGCGCGGACGTCATCCTGAGGTGCGAGCGCAGCGAGCCTCGAAGGATGGGCCACGGGCCGCGTTCATCCTTCGAGGCGCGCAAGAGCGCGCACCTCAGGATGACGGGAGATAGAGCGATCGCCGGCGCGAGATCGGTGCCCCTAAAGCTCTGTCCTCACTTTCCAAAGCTCCGGAAAGAGTTCGACCTCGAGCATCTTGCGCAAATAGGATACGCCCGACGTGCCGCCGGTTCCGCGCTTCAGGCCGATAATGCGCTCGACCGTGGTGACATGGTTGAAGCGCCAGCGGCGAAAATAGTCTTCGAAATCGACCAGTTTTTCGGCCAGGTCGTACAGCATCCAGTGTTTTTCGGGAGATGCGTAGACGGTCTTCCAGGCATCCAGCACCTTGTCATCTGCGGTCCGCGTCGTGCGCCAATCCGTTCGAAGCGCATCTTCCCCGATGTCGAAGCCGTTGCGCGCCAGCAGAAGCAACGCTTCGTCATAGAGACTGGGCTGGAGCTCAGAATCTCCTCCAGCTTCGCGACGATGTCGCCGCGGTGGGCATGAGGGCCAAGCATTGCAACATTGCGGTTGCCGGCGAGGAATTCGATAGCCCGGTACTGGTACGACTGGAAGCCTGACGATTGGCCGAGCTGGTCGCGAAATTCGGTATATTCGCTCGGCGTCATCGTCCGCAAAACATCCCAGGCGCCCGTGAGCTGCTCGAAGATCCGGGCGATGCGCGACAGCATCTTGAAGGCGGGTTGGAGCTTGTCGTTGCGGATGGCCTTGATGGTGGCGCGGATTTCATGGATCGCCAGCTTCATCCAGAGTTCGGAGGTCTGATGCTGGATAATGAAGAGAAGTTCGTCATGCGCATCCGAAAGCGGTTCCTGCGCGTCCAATACGCGTTCCAGGTGCAGATAGTCGCTGTAGGACATCCGCCCGTCGAACGACATCTGGGCTCCCTCGCGGGAGGGGTCGTATGGTTTTCCGGTCATGTCACGACGGCCATTTTGCGATACTCCGCGGCATCCCAGCGGCGATTGTTCACGACATCCTCGATCGCATCGACCGCCGCGCGAACCTCGGCCTCGCCGATGTAAAGCGGCGTGAAGCCGAAGCGTATCGCGTCGGGAGCGCGAAAATCGCCGATCACGCCGCGCGCGATCAGCGCCTGCATGATCGCGTAGCCGTTGGCGTGGCGAAACGATACCTGGCTGCCCCGCTTGTCGCCGTCCCGCGGCGAGGCCAGCGTCAGCTCCGGACAACGGGCTTCGACTTCGCGGATGAAAAGATCCGCCAGCGCGATCGACGCCTTGCGGACCTCGTTCATGCTGACGCCCTCCCAGACATCGAGCGCTGCGTCAAGCGCGGCCATCGCAATGACGGGAGGCGTTCCAACCCGCATCCGTTCGATGCCGGCGCCGGCCCGGTAATCAAGATCGAAGGCGAATGGCGCCTGGTGCCCCAGCCATCCGGAAAGCGCCGGCCGCGCCGCGTCGGCATGTCGAGGTGCGACATAGATGAAGGCCGGCGCGCCAGGACCGCCATTGAGATATTTGTAGGTGCAGCCGACCGCAAAATCGGCTTTGGCACCTGACACGTCGACCGGGATGGCGCCCGCGGAGTGGGCGAGGTCCCAAACCGTCAACGCGCCGGCGGCGTGCGCTTTCTGCGTCAATGCCTTCATGTCGTGAAGACGGCCGGTGCGATAGTCGACCTCGGTCAGCATCAGCACCGCAATCGTTGCGTCGATGGCATCTTCGACTTCCTCAGGGGCGACAATCTTGAGCTGATATCCCCGGTCGAGCGATCTGAGCAGACCCTCGGCCATGTAGAGGTCGGTCGGAAAGTTGCCGTTGTCGGACAGGATCACGCGCCGGCTGGAATTGAGTTCGAGTGCTGCGGCAAGCGCCTGATAGACCTTGATCGACAGGGTGTCGCCGATCACCACGGTGCCCTCGGGCGCGCCGATCAGTCGGCCGACGCGGTCGCCGATGCGACGTGGCTGAGCCATCCAGCCGGCGCTGTTCCAGCCCCTGATAAGCTGTTTTCCCCATTGCTCGGACATCATGCTGCGGACGCGATCGGTCGCCGCAACGGGCAGGGGACCGAGCGAGTTGCCGTCGAGATAGATGACGCCGTCAGGCATATGGAACAGGGATCGCGTTCGCGTGAAATCGGTCATCATCGGCCTCATTCGCAGAGCCAGATACTCGCATGGCGGCGAAACCTTTCAAGCGCAGAAGTTATATGTCTAAAATACTTTTGGACTTGTCCTGCAGGCGGCCGATGTGAGCAGATATCGTCGAACTGAATCCTGATCGTAGGCGCCTGCGCCGGCCACTCAAGACCAAACGGAAACCGACCCGCATGATCTTTCATCAGATTTCCGACTGGAACGACGCCTATGCAAACGGCCCCAACATCCCCGGTGGCGAACGCTGGCCGGCGGCCTGGGTGCAACCCGCCCAGGCCTATCGCGATGAACTAGGGGGTAGTGGCCGCGCCACGCTCGATATCGGCTATGGCGAGCGGCCGCGAAACCGCTTCGATCTGTTCCGTCCCGAGGGCCAGCCTAGGGGACTGGTCGTTTTCGTCCATGGCGGGTTCTGGCGCGCCCTCGACAATAGTTATTGGTCGCATCTCGCACGTGGTTCCGTCGAGAGCGGCTATGCGGTGGCGATGCCTTCCTACACGCTTTGTCCGGCGGTTCGCATCGCCGATATTACGCGCGAAATTGCCGCCGCGATCACGCAGGCGGCCGCAATGGTGGAAGGCCCGATTGTCCTGACAGGTCACTCCGCAGGCGGACATCTGGTCACGCGCATGATTTCGGCGACATCGCCGCTGTCGGAGTCTGCCCGCGCGCGCATCCGCAATACCGTCTCCATCTCGGGCGTCCATGACCTTCGCCCAATGCTGAAGACCGCGATGAATGCCGAGCTGCGGATCGACGACGCCGAAGCGCAAACCGAAAGCCCCGCGCTGTTGCGGCCTTTGCCTGGCGCCCGCGTGACCTGCTGGGTAGGCAGCGCGGAGCGCCCGGAATTCGTCCGCCAGAACGCCTTGCTAGCCAATATCTGGACCGGGCTCGGCGCGCAGACCTGCACGATCGAAGAACCCGGTCGCCACCATTTCGACGTCATTGACGGCCTGGCCGACCGGAATCATCCGATCGTCCGGACTCTCCTGGCCGATGCCGCGTAGCCTGCGCTTGGTGGGTTATCTGGTGCCGTAAGCGCGGTCGCCAGCGTCGCCGAGACCAGGCACGATGAAGGCATTGTCGTCCAGCCCCTGGTCGATCGCGGCGAGCCAGATCGGAACGTCCGGGTGAATGCCGCGCACGCGCTCGACGCCCTCCGGCGCGCCGATCAGGCAAACCAGCCTGATGTCGTTGGCGCCGCGTTCTTTCAGCCGGTCTATCGCGGCGACGGCGGAGTTCGCCGTTGCCAGTATCGGTGAAATCACGATCACCAGTCGCTCGTGCAGATCGCTCGGGGCCTTGAAGAAATATTCGACGGCAACGAAGGTTTCCGGCTCGCGGTAAAGACCGATATGCGCGATACGCGCGGTCGGCACCAGATCGAGCATGCCGTCGGCGAACGTGATGCCGGCGCGCAGTATCGGCGCGAACACCAGCTTCTTGCCCGCGATCTGCGGCGACATCATCTGCGCAAGCGGCGTTTCTATTTCGACGTCGGCCAGCGGCAGGTCACGCGTGACCTCATAGCAAATCAGCATCCCGATCTCCTTGAGGAGTTCGCGAAACGACTTGGTCGAAATGTCTTTTCTCCGCAATAGCGTTAGCTTGTGCTGCACCAGCGGATGATTAACGATCGTGACGCCGTCCATGTTGCTAATCCCAAATCTAGAAAACAGTGCCGTCGCTGATAATTTTCACCGGGGGCGAAGCGTCGGCGCGGCGTTCGCGCGCCAGCAACCGACCCGCCGCCCAGGTGCCGCCCTCGAGAATTTTTGCCAATGGCATCGAGGTGGCATCGACTTTGAGCCGGTGTCGTAAACCATCGGCGATGCGGTCAAGCAGCGCCACCGTCAGCGCGCGCCATTCCACGACCAGCGGTGACGCGACCTCGTGTTCCCTTTGCGCGGATTCCGGATCGCAAAACGCGAGCACGCCGATATCGATGAACAGTCCGCCATTGCGATATTCAGCGAGGCCGGTGAGGCCATCGATATCGTTCACGGTGATGCCGGCCGTTTGCAGCGGCTCGATCAGGGAGTAAGCCAGCCATTGCGAGAGCTTGTGCAGCGGCACAAGGCCATTTGTCGCATCCGCTGTCGTCAATGCCGGATGCTTCCAGCAGTCGCCGAGCGGGATTCCGCCCAGCGCCAACCGCGATGGCCAGATTGGGCCGAGCTGTTGCAGCAACTCTGCAAGAATGGTTGGCGCGGGAAGCTTTCCGCCGTAGGCGAGTTTCGCCAATCGATCGAACAGGCCGCCGGGCCGCGGCGTGTCCTGGCTGCCGAACACATCCGGCTTCGAGGCCACCAGCCGGCCCAGCCGGCGCAATAGCTCAGCGCGACCGTCCATTCCGACCAGCGGATTGGTATCCGAGACCTGCATGCCACGCTCGAGGTCGGCGACGGCCAGATTTGCAAGGATTTCGCCATCGGCGCGCAGCGGTTCCTGCGGATCGGCGGAGAATGCGCCGCCCGCGAACATCGCGAGGCTGGCGAGCCCCAATCCTTCCGAACGGCCGATGTCAGATCCGGTTTTCGGATCGCGGTAGCGCCACGACGGCCCGGCGCCGGCATCGAGGAAGACGCTAACGATCGCCAGATCGAATTCGGCCCGGGCGCGGGCCGCCCGACCGAGCCATTTGGTCCGGCCGGCGATATCGGCCCAGCGATTGTCCCCATTGGTGACGAAGTGCCGCCAGCGCGAATGAAAGGGAACGTCGAAGGAGGGATAGGCCTTGCGCGTGGTCTCCAGCACCAGATCGACGGCGCTGTCCATGCGATCGAGGTGAACACGGAAATTCGGCAGCCTGTCGTCAAGGCCGATTGCGAGCATGCGATGCGCCCGCTCACGGACCGCGCTGGCGTTCAGCAATGACAACGCGGCCGAAATCTCCGGATCTGCGGGGGACACAGCGCCCTCTCAAAATTTTTCGAGCGGACGGCCGACCGGATTGTCCGGACTTTCTTGCGGCTCGGGCGTGTAGTAGCCGGCGGCTTTCTTGGCCGCGATTTCCACATGCGCGTCGGCCGGGATCATGTCGTCGGGGATAGGCACGCGTTCGACGATTTCAATGCCCTGGCCGGTCAGCGCATCGTGCTTCATGTCGCTCATGGACACGAAGCGGTCGATCCGCTTCAGGCCGAGCCAATGCACCACATCCGGCATCAATTGCTGGAACCGGGCGTCCTGCACGCCGGCGACGCATTCGGTGCGCTCGAAATACTGGGCCGCGGCATCGCCGCCTTCCTGACGCTTGCGCGCGTTGTAGACCAGAAATTTTGTCACCTCGCCGAGTGCGCGGCCTTCCTTGCGGTTGTAGATGATGATGCCGAGGCCGCCGGTCTGGCCGGCGCGCGCGCATTCCTCGATGCCGTGAATGAGGTACGGACGGCAGGTGCAGATGTCCGAACCGAACACGTCGGAGCCGTTGCACTCGTCATGCACGCGGCAGGTGATCTTGGTGCGGTGGTCCGGCAACTTGGTAACGTCGCCGAACAGATAGGCCGTCGTGCCGCCGATCGGCGGCAGAAAAACCTGCAGATCGGGCCGCGTCACCAGCTCCGGAAACATGCCGGCGGTCTGCTCGAACAATTGCCGCCGCAAATTGTTTTCGGTGGTCGCGAAGCGCTCCGCCAGGCCCGGCAGATACCAGACCGGGTCGATCGCGATCTTGACCACGGAGACGCTGCCATTTTTGTGCACGAACTCGCCGTCGTGCTTGAGCCGACCGGCTTCGATCGCCGCCTGCAACTCGGGCAGGTCGAGGCGCGCGCGGGTGATGGCAATGCTCGGGCGGATGTCGATGCCCTCGGCGATCTCGGTTGCAAAATTTTCCGCGGCCAGATGTCCCCAGGGATCCAGCGAAACGATCCGCTGCGGATCGGTCCATTGCGGAAACGGCCCGATGGTCTCGGCGGGATGGGTGTTGGTGAGATCCGGGCGCCGGATCGGATCGAGCGCACCGGAGGAAACGGCGAGCGCGCGGTAGACCGAATAGGAGCCGCCATGGGTGCCGATGACGTTGCGGTCCTGCGGGCGTGACACCGTGCCGATGATTGGTCCGCGTTCGCGCGCGGTGGCAGCACCCCAGGCGATGGGGAAGTTGAGCTTGGCACCCGGAGCCGGGTGCGACGTAATGCGAATATGGTCAACCCGATTGGAACGAGTCATCGCTACGAACCCTGAAACGGCGACGGCCCGCCTGGACAGACGGGCCTGGTCACACCAACGTTAAATTCAGCAGCGGTTGCAGCTGAGAGAGCAATATAATCAAATTTTTGCCGATTACAACGGCGATCAGAACGCGCCACGGAGGCCTTCCCGGCCTGTTAACCTTTTGGGTGCGGTGCCGCGATGCCTGTTTTTATGCCCCCGCGGTATTGCAGGGCAGATATCGGCATCGGTCGATGCCTCCCGGCTTTACGATCCCGTGTTTCGCGGCGAAGGTGATGTTCATTCGTCAACATCCGCACTGCCAAGGAGGCCGCCATGCCGTCAGTCGATCTCAATTCCGATCTTGGCGAAGGGTTTGGGACATATCGCTGCGGCGATGATGAGGCCATGCTCTCCATCGTCACCTCGGCCAACGTGGCCTGCGGGCTTCATGCCGGCGATCCCGAAGTCATGGCGCGGACGTTTGCCATTGCGCGCAGGCGCGGCGTCGCGGTGGGCGCCCATCCCGGGTTTCCGGATCTGTGGGGCTTTGGTCGCCGCCGTCTCCCGTTCTCGAACGGCGAGATCGAGCGGCTCGTCGCCTATCAGGTCGGCGCGGCGATGGCGCTTGCGGCTTACGCCGGCCATCGCATCACCTATGTGAAGACCCACGGCGCGCTCGGCAACATCGCCTGCGAGGAACGCGACGTTGCGGACGCGGTAGCGCGGGCGGTGCGGGCGGTCGATCCCAATCTGGCGTTACTGGCCATCGCGGTGACGGAGCTGGTCGCGGCCGGTGAAGCCGCGGGACTTGAAATTCATCAGGAGATCTATGCCGATCGCGGCTACACCGAAACCGGGCAATTGATCCCGCGCGGCCAGCCCGGCGCGATGATTGAAGGCGCGGAAGAAGCTGCGGCGCGCGTGCTCGCGATGGTGCAGGCGGGGGCGGTGATCACGGCAAGCGGCAAGCACTTGCCGACGCCGATCCGTTCGATCTGCGTTCATGGTGACTCCGACCATGCGGTCGCGACTGCCAGCCTCGTGCGCGAGCGTTTGGAAAAGGCCGGTGTGACGCTGAAGCCGTTCAAGCCGATCGCCGCATGACACTGCAGGTCGATCCGCGCTTTCTCGACGCGGGGGAAGCCGCGCTCGTCGTCGAATTCGGTGACACCGTTGATCCCGTGATTAACGACAGGGTGCTCGCCCTCGACGCGGCCTTGTGCGCCGATCCTCCCGTTGGCACGCGCGAGTTCGTGCCGACCTATCGCTCGCTCATGATCCATTACGATCCTCTGCAGATTGACAGGGAAACGCTGATTGCCATTGTGCGCCGTATGATGACGGGTCTTACCGAATGGCGGGGCGAGGGCACCATTTGGACGTTGCCTTGTTGTTACGATCCCGCGCTAGCGGAGGATCTCGACGAGGCCGCCAGGATTCTCGGCCTCACGCGGGATGACGCCGTCGCTTTGCATACGAAAGCGACGTATCGCGTCTATATGTGTGGTTTCACGCCTGGCCAAATCTATCTGGGCGGCGTACCCGAGCAGCTGAAGATCTCGCGCCGCGCGACACCAAGACCGCCGCATCCGGCCGGTGCGGTGTCGATCGGAGGTGGTCTTGGCACCGTTGTGCCGTTCGTGATGCCGACCGGTTGGTATGTCATCGGCCAAACGCCGGAGCGCCTCTTTGCCGCGGAGCGCCAGGATGCCTTTCTGATCCAGGCCGGCGATCTCGTGCGGTTCGAACCGATCGATCTTTCGACTTTCCGCGATCTTGCGCAACGTGCGGCGAGCGGCGAAATCGTTGCGCGCAAGCGTGCCGCATGAGGACTGACGCTTCGGAGGCGATCCTTCGCATCTTGTCGGCCGGGCCGGGTGCGACGCTGCAGGACGGCGGCCGGCACGGCTATCTGCGCTTTGGTGTCACCGCCGCAGGCCCGATGGATCAACTGGCGCATGCGACGCCAAACCTTGCGGTCGGCAATCCCGCTAGCGCAACCGCGATCGAAGTGTCCGTCGGTGGAATCGAACTGACCACCGAAGGAGCGCCCCTCAGTATCGCCGTTGCCGGCGGCGAATTCTCGCTCAGCCTCGACGGCAAGCCGCTGCCGCCTGCGGTGCTACTCAATCTGGAGGCAGGCGCCGTGCTGAAAGTTCGCGCCGGCGGTCGCGGCTCCTGGTGCTATCTGGCGGTGGCGGGCCGCTTTATCGTGCCAAAGGTGCTGGGCTCTCACGCCACCCACACGCGCACCGGCTTCGGCGGCGTGAATGGCCGCTTCAGGCCCTGAACAAGGTCTCGCTGGACGTCCGGGCAGGCGAGGTGCTTTGCCTGATCGGCGCGTCGGGGTCGGGCAAGACGACGCTGCTGCGTTGCATCAACCAGCTTACGCCCGTCGACAGCGGCGGCATCTGGCTGGATGGCGAGCTGCTGGGCGTGCGGGAAGAGGGCGGGCGATTGCATCGCCTCACCGAGCGGCAGATCGCGCGCCAGCGCCTGAAGACCGGCATGGTGTTTCAGCGCTTCAACCTGTTTCCGCACAAGACGGCACTGGAAAACATCACCGAAGGTCCGGTGCAGGTTCAGGGCCGCAATCGGGATGACGCGCGGGCGGAGGCGATGGAACTGCTGCGGCGCGTCGGACTGGTGGCGAAAGCCGATGCCTATCCCTCACAGCTCTCCGGCGGGCAGCAGCAGCGGGTGGCGATCGCCCGTGCGCTTGCCATGAAGCCGATGCTGATGCTGTTCGACGAGCCGACCAGCGCGCTCGATCCCGAACTGGTCGGCGAGGTGCTCAGCGTCATGAAGGAGCTTGCCCGCAGCGGCATGACGATGATGGTGGTGACGCACGAACTCGGCTTCGCGCGCGAGGTCGCCGACACCGTCATCTATATGGACCATGGCGCGATCGTGGAGTCCGGGCCTGCCGCCGAAGTGCTCGGCGCGCCCCGTGAGGTGCGCACAAAATCGTTTCTTTCCGCGGTGATCTGATGGGGACATTTTCATGATCAAACGTATTCTTGCAGCGGCGTTGCTCTGTGCCGCCGATAGTTCAGCCATGGCGGTCGAGCTGCCTCCGGAAATCGCAAAGCAGGGCAGCATCAAGGTCGCCATCGTGCCGAACTATCCGCCGTTGGAATTCAAGGATCCGGCGACCAACACGCTCGCTGGTTTCGATGTCGAACTCGGCGAGGCGCTCGGCCGAAAGCTCGGGCTGAAGATCGTCTGGCAGGAAACCAGCTTCGACCAGATGATGCCCGCGATTGCGACGGGGAGGGTGGATGCGATCCTGTCAGGGATGACCGACATGGCAAGCCGGCAGGATACGGCGACCTTTGTCGACTACCTCCGCAACGGTCCGCGCTTCTTTGTGCAGCAATCGCGCGCGGCCGAGTTCAAGGACACGAAGGCGTTCTGCGGAAAAAGAGTCGGCGCCAGCCGGCGCACGTCGTTTCCGAAATTGATCGCCGCCTGGAGCGATGCGAATTGCGGCGGCAATCCCATCGTATACGTCGGCACCGAAGGCTCGGCCGATGCCCGGACCCAGCTCAGGCAGGGACGGCTCGACGCGGCCGTTCAGGGCGGCGAGACGCTTCCCTACATCATGGACCTCGAGCCTGGAACTTATGTCCCGGTCGGCGAGGTCTTCGCAGTCCAGTTCACCGGACTTGCATTGGGTGTGAAGGAGACGGTGCTTCAGAAGGCGTTCGTGGAGGCCCTCGACGGCTTGATCGCCGATGGCTCCTACCGCGCGTTGCTGACGAAATGGAAATTGACCGACTACGGCGTAGAAAAGGCGATGATCAATGCAGGACAGTAAAGCGCTCGCGAGCATTCCGCTGGTACCGGCGAACACCGCGCCGCCGGCGCCGGAGTATCCCTGGCCCAAACCCTATACCTCGGCGATGTTCCTTTCCTTCGACGTCGACGCGGAGAGCGCCTGGACCAGCAAGGATGCAGCCCATGCCCAGCGCCTGATCACGATGAGCTACGGCGGGTACGAGGCGCGTGTCGGCACGCCGAAACTGCTGGAACTGCTCGATCAGCTTGATCTGAAGGCGACGTTCTTCATCACCGGCTGGTCTGTCGATGCGCATCCCGCGATGGCCGAGGCCATTCTCAAGGCCGCCCATGAGATCGGCCATCACGGCTATCACCATTTGCTGCCGGATCCGGGCGATCCCTGGATTGAGGAAGAACTGGAGCGGGGTTTTGAGGCGCTGAAGCGCCGGCTCGGCGTCAAGCCGACCGGCTATCGGGCGCCCTACGGCGAGTTCACCGAAGAGCTGCGCGTCGCGCTGGTTCGTCACGGCATCGTATATACTTCCTCGTTCAGGGATGACGTGCGACCTTACCGCCATCGCCTTGGCGATGGCAGGCCGGGCACGATCGAGCTTCCAGTGACCGCAAGCTATGACGACTGGATGCACGGACTGTCCGCCCGGTTCAGCCCGCGGCCGATCTTTCCGAAGGAGCACGTGCTCTCGATCTGGAAGGATGAGCTCGACGAGGTCCGCGATTGGGGCGCGATGGTGACAACCGTGCTGCACCCGCAATGCAGCGGTCGCCCAATGCGGCTGCGCCTGCTGCGGGAATTCCTCACCTACGCCAAATCCTGCCCCGATCTGTGGATCACGAACGGCGAGGCGATCGCGGCGAATTTCAGCCGTCACGAAGCCGCCGCCCGCTGAGAACCGCGGCGCCGATTGATTATTCCAGGAGTCCTCGATGATTGTTTCCCGCCGCTCACTGTTGAAGGCTGCCGCCGTAGCGCCGGCGTTGTCGCTGCCGGGAATCGTGCGGGCGCAGTCGCAGACCACACTGCGCTTCATTCCGGTGATCGATCTGACCTTCATCGATCCGATCTACTCCACGGCGCAGGTCTCCCGTAACCATGGATTCATGGTCTACGACACCCTCTACGGCATGAATTCGGCGCTCGAGGTCTCGCCGCAGATGGTGTCCGGGCATGTCGTGTCCAATGACGACAAGCAGTGGGACCTCACGTTGCGCGACGGCCTGCTATGGCATGACGGCGAGCGCGTGCTGGCGCGGGATTGCGTCGCCAGCATTCGCCGATGGGCGGCTCGCGACGGGTTCGGCGCCGAGATGATGGCGGCGACGGATGAACTGTCGGCCCCGGACGACCGCATCATCCGCTTTCGGTTAAGCCGGCCTTTTCCGCTGTTGCCCGCGGCGCTCGGCAAGGCCGCGATCCAGGCGCCATTCATGATGCCGGAGCGGCTGGCGAGCCAGGATCCGTTCAAGCCGCTGACCGAGGTCGTGGGCAGCGGTCCTTTCCGTTTCATGGCAGACGAGCGGGTGCAGGGCGCGCGCAACGTGTACGCCCGCTTCGATCGTTATCAGCCCCGGCAGGATGGCAAGCCGGATTGGACCGCCGGTCCCAAGATCGTTCACTACGACCGCGTGGTCTGGACGACGATGCCGGATGCGGCGACAGGGGTCGCTGCGCTGCAAACACGCGAACAGGACTGGCAGGAAACGACGCCGCACGATCTGCTGCCGGTGCTGAAGCGTACCGGCGTCACCACGCGTATCCTCGACCCGCGAGGCTACACCTGCATGTTGCGGGTGAACCATCTGCAGCCGCCATTCGACAATCCCGCTATCCGCCGCGCGCTGCTCGGCGCGATCGACCAGTCCGCCTTCATGACGGCGGTTGCGGGCGAAGATCCCGTCTATCAAACCGCGCCGATCGGCTTCTTTGCGCCGGGGACGCCGATGGCGAGCGATGTTGGCCTGAACGTGTTCCGTGGGCCGCGCGACATGGCGAAGGTCAAGGCTGATCTGAAAGCTGCCGGTTACAATGGTGAGAAGGTGGTGCTGCTCGTCCCCACCAATTCGCTGGCACAAAAGCCGCTCGGCGACATCGCCGCCGACATGCTGCAGCAGGCCGGCATGAACGTCGAATATGCCGGACTGGATTTCGGCCTGGTGTTGCAGCGGCAGTTGAAAAAGGAGCCTGTCGCCCAGGGCGGCTGGAGCGCCGGCGTCGGCAACTGGCAGGGCATCGATTGGCTGAATCCAGCCGGCAATTCGAACCTGCGCGGCGACAGCAAGGTGGCCGGCTGGTACAAGAGTGAGAAGATGGGGGCACTGCGAAGCCAATGGCTCGCCGCCGCCAATCTGGCCGAGCAGCAGCGGATCTGCCGCGATATCCAGGCGTTGTCGTTCGAGGAAATTCCCTATTTTCCGATCGGCCAGTATAAACAACCAACCGCCTACCGTTCTGGTATCACCGGGATCCTCGACGGCACGGCCGTGTTCTGGAATGTGAAACCCGCATGAGTACGATCGCAATCTTCGGCAGCTATGTGTTGTCGCGCAAGGACGGCGCGCAGGAGGTGCTGCGCGATCATTGGGTGTTGCTCGAGGGCAAGCGGATCGCCGCCGTCACGCGCGACCGCCCGTCCGCCACCGAGGTGTTCGACCGACCGGGCCGCTTCGTGCTGCCGGGGCTTTTGAACCTGCACAACCATTGCTTCAGCGAAGCCGTCGCCCGGACCCATACGGAGGACGGTAACGGTCGCAAGAACAACCAGAGCATCGTCTATACGGTGCTGCTGCCGCTGACCAAGCGCGGCGCCGACATGCTGTCGCCGTCGGAGCGGCTCGCCATCGCGCGGCTCGGCATTCTGCAATTGCTGAAGGGCGGCGCCACCACGGTCATGGAGCCGTTCCGCAACACCATCCCTGAAATGTTCGACGCCGCCGAGGAGATGGGCATCCGCTTCTATGGCGCGCCGTATCTGTTCTCCACGTCGGACGCCAAGGCCGGGCCGGACGGCGTCGTGCGCTATGCCGGCGATGACGGCCAGGCCGATATGGATACCTGGAACGCGCTGTACCATCGCTGGAACGGGCGCGGCGATGGGCGGATCGGCCTTGCGATGAGCCCGCACGCGACCGACACCTGTGGTCCGGACCTGCTGCGGGCATGTGCCGCCCGCGCACGCGAACTCGGTGTTCCCATCACCACCCACCTGGCGCAGAGCCAGGCCGAAATCGCGACGATCAAGAGCCGTCACGGTGGCCGCACGCCGGCCGAATACCTCGACTGGCTCGGCCTGCTGGCACCGGACCTGCTGGCCGCGCACTGCATCGCGAGCAGCGATGGGGATTTGAAGCTGATGGCGGCGAGGGGGGCCACGGTGCTGAACTGCCCGCGCGTGTTTGCGCGCGCAGGCGTTACCGCGGCGTTCAGCCGGTTCGCCGAGCACGGCGTCCGCACGGTGGTCGGAACCGACGGCTACAACATGGACCTTCTCGGCGAACTCAACGCGGCGTCGATGATCTCGAAGATCGCGTCCGCTCGGGCCGACGTCGCCAATGCACCCGAATTGATCGAGTCGGTTACGGCAACCGCGGCCGCGGTCATCAAGCGACCGGATCTCGGAATCATCACGCCGGGCGCAACGGCCGACCTCACCGTGGTCGATTTGACCCATCCCCATCTGCAGCCGCTGTTCGATCCGCGGCGGGGGCTGGTGGCGCTTGGCAATCGCGCCAATATCGACCAGGTCATTGTTGACGGGCGTGTGCTCATCGATGGCGGCCAGTACATACACGGCGACGAGGCCGCGACGATCTCGGCGGGAACCGCCGCGATCGGCAAAATCTGGGATTTGCCAGAAGCCCAGGCGGCCTTTAATGGCTGACGGTCCGCACACGGAAGGGCGAGACACGCTCCCGCCGCTTCCTTGATCGTCATATCAGGAGTTCGCAATGCCTTTCGATTTGATCTTGCGCGGCGGTCGAGTAATTGACCCATCCCAAAAACTCGACGCCGTGACGGATGTGGCCTTCGCCGGTGGCAAGGTGGCCATGGTCGGAAGCGAGCTCAAGGCCGATCCCGGCACCGACGTGCGCGACGTCTCGGGTTACATCGTCACGCCGGGTCTGATCGATCTGCACACCCATGTTTATTGGGGCGGCACTTCGCTTGGCATCGACGCGGAGGAATTCTGCCGTACTTCGGGTGTCACCACGGCGGTCGATACCGGCAGCGCCGGCCCGGGGAATTTCGCGGGCTTCCGCAAGCATGTGATCGAGCCGAGCCAGGTCCGCATTCTCGCTTATCTGCACGTCTCGCATGCCGGCATCTTCGGCTTCTCGCATCGGGTTATGGTCGGCGAGAGCGAGGAACTCCGGCTGATGAATCCGGTCGACGCCGCCACGGTGGCGGACCAAAATCGTGATCTCATTGTCGGCATCAAGGTCCGGGTAGGTCTTCACGCCTCGGGCACTTCGGGTATTGTGCCGCTCGACATCGCGCTTGAGGTCGCCGAACAGGTCGGCATGCCCTTGATGGCGCATATCGACCATCCGCCGCCGAGCTACGAGGAGGTGCTCGCGCGGCTGCGTCCAGGCGACATCCTCACCCACGCATTCCGACCGTTCCCCAATACGCCGGCCACGGCCCAGGGCACGGTGAAGCGGGCGGTGCTGGAGGCGCGCGAACGCGGCGTGTTGTTCGACATCGGCCACGGCAAGGGCTCGTTCGCCTTCAAGACCGCCCGGGCGATGCTCGCCAACGGTTTCTATCCCGACACCATCTCCTCGGATGTCCATCTGCTGTGCATCGACGGCCCAGCGTTCGATCAGGTGACCACCATGTCCAAGTTCCTGTGCATGGGAATGCCGCTCCCGGACGTGGTCGCCGCCTCAACCGTCAATGCCGCGATGGCGCTGCGGCGTCCCGAACTCGGCAGCCTCAAGCCGGGCAGCGCCGGAGACGCCACCCTGATCTCGATCGCGCGAGGGCAGTTTGACTATGTCGACGTCATCGGCGAGCATCTGATCGGCGACCGCAAGATCGTGTCCGAAGGTGTCGTCATTGGCGGTCGCTGGTGGCACCCGAAACCGTCGGAGAAGTTCAAGCAGCTCGCAGCAGGTTAATCTGCCCTGGATGATGCATCGCTCGAAGACGTGATCGCTCGAAAAGTGCTTCTTCGTTCATGATCAACCTGACTTTTGGCAGCGGAATGACCTGCTCCGCTGGCATACCATTTGCACGCAAAGGAAGCTGATCGCTATCATCTGATTGGCCTGTTTCACCTCACCGGCGCCGAACCCTCGGCCCATGAAACGGGCGGAATCGTTCATCACAACCCAAAACCGGGGAGAGCACCATGGATCGCAGGACGCTGTTGAAGGGATTTGCCGGGGTGGGCAGTCTGGCCGCAACGGGTGGCTTGTCGATGCCGGCCCTTTCCCAAGGCGCCGCGGCGCGCACCTTGCGCTTCGTGCCCCAGGCCAATCTTGCGAATTTCGACCCCATTTGGGGGACCCAGTATGTCGTGCGCAACGCCGCCGCGATGGTGTGGGACACTCTCTACGGCGTCGACGCGACGCTGCAGCCGCAGCGCCAGATGATCGAGTCCGAGGAGACCTCCGATGACGGTCTGGTCTGGACCTTCCGGCTCCGGCCGGGGTTGAAGTTCCATGACGGCGAGCCGGTGCTGAGCAAGGATGTGGTGGCAAGCCTGACGCGTTGGTCGGCCCGCGATCCGATGGGGCTAATGCTCAAGGCGCTCCAGAACGAGTTGGTCGCCGTCGACGACAGGACCTTCAAATGGTCGCTTAAGGCGCCTTATCCGAAGATGCTGCTGGCGCTGGGCAAGAACAGCACGCCCATCGCCTTCATCATGCCGGAGCGCCTCGCGCAGACCGATCCATTCAAGCAAATCCCCGACTATATCGGCTCGGGCCCGATGAAATTCGCGAAGAGCGAATGGGTGCCCGGCGCCAAGGCGGTGTTCGAGAAATTTGCCGATTACGCGCCGCGGCAAGAGAAGGCGTCATGGCTGGCCGGCGGCAAGCAGATGCTGATCGACCGCATCGAATGGGTGGTGATCCCGGATCCCGCTACGGCGGCCGCAGCACTTCAGAACGGCGAGGTCGATTGGTGGGAAAATCCGATCACCGATCTGGTGCCGTCACTGAAGAAGAACCGCAACATCAACGTCGACATCGCCGACCCGCTCGGCAATATCGGTTCGTTCCGGATGAACCATCTGCATCCGCCCTTCAACGATGTGAAGGCGCGGCGCGCCGTACTCACCGCGCTGAGCCAGGAAGACTATATGCGCGCGTTGGTCGGAGATGAGCCCGCGCTCTGGAAGCCGCTGCCGGGTTTCTTCACGCCGGATACGCCGCTCTACAGCGAGGCGGGCGGCGAGATACTGAAGGGCAAGCGCGACCTCACAGCGGCCAAGAAGCTCTTGGCCGAGAGCGGTTATTCGGGACAGCCGGTCACTTGCCTGGTGGCGCAGGATCAACCGATCACCAAGGCGTTCGGCGATGTCACCGCCGATCTTTTGAAGCAGATGGGGATGAACGTTGATTTCGTCGCAACCGACTGGGGCACGGTCGGTTCCCGCCGCGCCCAGAAGACGCCTCCGGGCCAGGGAGGCTGGCAAGTATTTCACACCTGGCACGCCGGCGCGGATTGCGTCAATCCGGCCGTCTACAATGCGGTTCGCGGCACTGGCGACAAGGCGTGGTTTGGCTGGCCCACGAGCGAGGCCGTGGAAAAGGAAGTCACGGCCTGGTTCGGCGCCAAGAATCTCGATGAGGAGAAGGCCGCGGTGGGGCGCCTCAACAAGGCGGCGCTCGAGGACGTCGTCTATGCGCCGACCGGCTTCTTCCTGAGCTATACGGCGTGGCGCAAGAATGTCTCCGGCATCACGAAGGGGCCGCTGCCGTTCTTCTGGGGCGTGTCGAAGACCGCATGATGGGACAGTGAATCGACATGCTCTCGTATATCCTGCGGCGCATTCTCTCGACCTTGCCCGTGATGGGGATCGTCGCGCTGTTCGTCTTCAGCCTGCTTTACATCGCGCCGGGCGATCCGGCGGCGGTGATTGCAGGTGACCAGGCAAGCCCCGCCGACGTCGAGCGGATACGCCAAAGCCTCGGCCTCGACCGGCCGTTTCTGGTCCAGTTCAGCAGCTGGCTATGGGACATCTTGCACGGGAATCTCGGCACCTCGATCTTCACCAATTTGCCGGTCGCCAAGATGATCGCGCAGCGGATCGAGCCGACACTCTCGCTGATGGCGATTACGCTGGTGCTGACCATCCTCGTTGCGGTTCCGCTCGGCGTGTTGGCGGCATGGAAGGCGGGAAGCTGGATCGACCGCACCATCATGGCCTTTGCGGTGTTCGCCTTCTCGCTTCCGGTCTTTGTTGTCGGCTATGTCCTTGCCTATGTGTTCGCGCTGCAGTTCGAATGGCTTCCGGTGCAGGGCTATACGCCGCTGTCCAATGGCGTCTGGCCATGGTTCCAGAACCTGATCCTGCCGGCGCTTGCCCTCGGCTCCGTCTACATCGCGCTGATCGCGCGCATTACCCGGGCCTCGATGCTCGAGGTGCTGCAGCAGGATTATGTCCGCACCGCCCGCGCCAAAGGCCTTGACCAGCGCAGTATCCTGTTCATTCACGCGCTGAAGAACGCGGCCGTTCCGATCGTGACGGTGATCGGTATCGGTATAGCGCTTTTGATCGGCGGCGCGGTGGTGACAGAAAGCGTGTTCGCCATTCCGGGCCTTGGCCGGCTGACGATCGACGCGATCCTGCGCCGCGACTATCCTGTCATCCAGGGCATCGTGTTGCTGTTCAGCTTCCTCTATGTGCTGGTCAACCTGATGGTCGACGTCACCTACACCCTGGTTGACCCGAGGATCCGCTATTGACCGTCATGGAAACCAACACGGTGCGGATACCTCCGGGTCTTGTGGTCGCGCCGCAATTGCCGGATCTGCTGTCGCCGGTCAAAATTCGTCGCGGCGTCCTCGGTTTCCTGCGCAACCATCCGACGGTCGCGATCGGCGGTGCTTTGCTCATCTGCCTCGTCCTGGTGGGAATCTTTGCGCCTTATCTCTGGACCGTCGATCCGACCGCGATCGCGCCCGCCAAACGTACGCGATTGCCTTCCGCGGACTACTGGTTCGGAACGGACTTGCTCGGCCGCGATATCTATTCACGCGTGATCTACGGGGCGCGGGTCTCGCTCACGGTCGGTCTTTCGGTGGCGGTGCTGGCTTCGCTGGCCGGTCTCGCCATCGGCCTTGTCTCCGGGTTCGTACGATGGGCCGACGGCATCATCATGCGGTTCATGGATGGGCTGATGTCGATCCCGCCGATCCTGCTTGCGGTTGCGCTGATGGCGCTGACGCGCGCCAGCGTCGGCAACGTGATTCTGGCGATCACGGTAGCCGAAATCCCACGGGTCTCACGTCTGGTGCGCAGCGTTGTGCTTTCTTTGCGCGAGCAACCCTATGTGGACGCCGCGACAGCTTCCGGCACACGAACGCCGATGATCATCCTGCGCCACATCCTGCCCAACACGCTGGCGCCGATGCTGGTTCAGGCGACCTATATCTGCGCCAGCGCCATGATCGTGGAGTCGATTCTTTCCTTCATCGGCGCCGGCACACCACCTACCATTCCGTCCTGGGGCAACATCATGGCCGAGGGCAGGGCGCTGTGGCAGGTCAAACCCTACATCGTATTCTTTCCCGCCGCGTTCCTGTCCGTCACCGTGCTTGCCGTCAACCTGCTCGGTGACGGCCTGCGTGACGCGCTCGATCCGCGCATGGCCAAGAGTCTCTGATCTGATGGCATTGCTCGAAGTCGAAAATCTGCAGACCCATTTCCGCACTCCCGAGGGCATCAACCGCGCCGTCGATGGTGTTTCCTTCCATGTCAATGAGGGCGAGACGCTGGCGATCGTCGGCGAATCCGGTTGCGGCAAGTCGGTCACCTCGATGTCGCTGATGCGGCTGATCCCCGAGCCACCCGGCAAGATCGCGGGCTCGATCCGTTTCCAGGGCAAGGATCTGCTGCAACTTTCCGAGCGCGACATGCGTGCCATCCGTGGCAACGACATTTCGATGATCTTCCAGGAGCCGATGACGAGCCTCAATCCGGTGCTGACCGTCGGCCGTCAGATCGGAGAGACGCTGCGCATGCATCAGGGGCTCGACAAGCAGGCCGCGGAGGCCCGTGCCGTCGAGATGCTGAATCTGGTTGGCATCCCGGAGTCGGTACGGCGCGTGCGCGAATTTCCACATCAGCTTTCCGGCGGCATGCGCCAGCGCGTGATGATCGCGATGGCGCTGGCCTGCAACCCAAAACTCCTGATCGCCGACGAGCCGACCACGGCGCTCGACGTCACGATCCAGGCGCAGATCCTGCAGTTGATGCTGGACCTCAAGCGCCGGGTCGGCGCAGCGATCATTCTGGTCACCCATGATCTCGGCGTGGTCGCTGAAATCGCCGAGCGCGTCATGGTGATGTATGCCGGCCGCAAGGTCGAGGAGGCGCCGGTGGCCCAACTATTCCGCTCGCCGCGTCATCCCTATACGCAGGGCCTGCTCGGCGCGGTGCCGAAGCTCGGCTCCTCATTGACAGGGGCCGCGCGGCGTCTCGCCGAAATTCCGGGCCAGGTGCCCAGCCTCAAAGGACGGATTGAGGGCTGTGTGTTCGCGGGGCGGTGCGCGCTGGCGACCGATCTCTGCCGGCAGGTCGCGCCAGGTCTTGAAGAGAAGGGCCCCCGCCATATCGCTGCCTGCCACTATGCCGCCAAGGAGGCGGCTGCAGCATGAACGCGCCACTGCTCCAGGTCCCGTTGCAAGTCCCGTTGCTGCAGGTCAACGATCTCAAGAAACATTTTCCGGTCCGCGGCGGGTTGTTCAGCCGCAGGTCCAAATGGGTCTATGCGGTGGACGGCGTGTCCTTTGAGGTCGCGCGCGGCGAGACGCTGTCGCTGGTCGGCGAGTCCGGTTGCGGCAAGTCGACGGTCGGACGCGCGATCTTGCGCCTGTTCGACATCACGTCGGGCCAGGTGGTGCTCGACGGGCAGCGCATCGACGACGCTTCACCCGCAGCCCTGCGCAGCATGCGCCGCCGTGTGCAGGTGGTGTTCCAGGATCCGTTCTCCAGCCTCAATCCGCGCATGCGCGTGCGCGACATCCTGGCCGAGCCGATCCGCAATTTTGGTCTCGCCAAATCTTCCGCCGAACTCGACGCCAAGGTCGCGGCGCTGATGGACACCGTGCGCCTGCCGCGTGACGCGCTGGGCCGCCGGCCCCACGAATTCTCGGGCGGCCAGCGCCAGCGCATCGGTATCGCCCGGGCATTGGCGGCGGAGCCCGAACTGATCGTCTGCGACGAGGCGGTCTCGGCCCTCGACGTCTCGGTCAAGGCCCAGATCGTCAACCTGCTGCAGGATCTGCAGCGCGAGTTTGGCCTCGCGCTGCTCTTCATCAGCCACGATCTGGCGATCGTGGAGCACATGACGCACCGTGTCGCCGTGATGTATCTCGGCAAGATCGTCGAGATGGCGCCCAGGCAGCAGATCTTCACCGCGCCCCGGCATCCCTATACCAGGGCGTTGCTGTCGGCGGTGCCGGTGCCGGAGCCTGGGGCCATCCGCAACCCGATCATCCTGAAGGGCGACGTGCCGAGCCCGATCAATCCGCCGAGCGGTTGCCGATTCCACACGAGGTGCCCCTACGTGTTCGATCGCTGCCGGACGGAGGAGCCGAAACTTCGCACGGTTGGCGACGACCAGTGGGCCGCGTGTCATCTCGACGCGCTGCCGGCCTGATTCCGCGGCAGAGAGTCCGCGAGGGCTCGAACCATCGAAGCCCGTTTGCCTGCCCTGATTTGACTGTCCCGCGATCCCCGCGCAGACTCGTGGGGCGGAGGCGACCGGGCCTCGATCGCATGGGGTCTGTTCTCCGAAAGTCTTCATGAATCGTCTGCCAAATTTGAATCGGTTGGGATTCTTCACGCGCCTTCTCGATGATGCGGCTCCGGCGGAACGATATCGCCTCGCGGCAGCGCAGATCGTGCACGCGGAAGCAGCAGGTCTTGATTCCGCATGGATCGCGCAGCACCATTTTCATGAGAGCGAGGGCGGGCTTCCGGCGCCCTTCGCTTTTCTCGGCTTCGTTGCGGCACAAACGTCTCGCATTCGCCTCGGTACCGGCATCGTTACCCTGCCGCTGGAAAATCCTGTACGGGTGGCGGAGGACGCCGCAGTCCTCGACCTGTTGTCGAACGGCCGTTTTGAACTTGGTGTCGGTACCGGCGGAAACCCGTCCGCCTTTGCAGCCTTTGGGCTGGACAGTGCGCAACGCGCGGAGATTTTTGCTGACAACCTCGATATCGTCCGCAACGCCCTGGCCGGCGCACCGCTGGCCGGCGGTGATACGCTCTATCCACCAAGGCCGCAACTGGGCGACCGGATCTGGCAGGCAACGTTTTCGGTGAGCGGCGGGGCGAGGGCCGGCAAAGCGGGCGACGGCTTGCTGTTGTCGCGAACGCAGCCACGATCAAGGGAAGCGCCACATGCGTCGCTTGCCGAGATTCAGCACCCCATCATCGACGCCTATCTCGCCGCACTGCCGCCGGGGCGCGAGCCCCGGATCATGGCGTCACGCAGTGTCTTCGCCGCCGACGAACGTGAGGAGGCTCTGCGGTTGGCAGACATCGGATTGCGCCGCGCACGCGCGAGCTTCATCGCCGGCGGCCATGCCCCGCCGGGCGAGGCATCGAGCGACATGATTACCGCGTTCGATACCCATGTCGGGACGCCTGACGATGTCATCGCCTCGCTGCGCGCCGACAGCACTTTGGAGCGGGTGACCGATCTAGTGTTTCAAGCGCATTCGGTCGACCCGCCGCATCCGTTCATTCTGCGATCGATCGAGCTGGTCGCGGAAGCGGTTGCGCCGGCATTGGGGTGGACGAAAGGGACCATACCGAGCCCGGACACACAATCGCGAAAACAACCCCATGCAAAGTAGAGTGGGCCCGGGCTCGCAGAACGTGCTTGCCTCCCGGGCACAAAATCGGCGAGGCAGCGAGCGTCCGTCAGGCGTCAACCGCCACCTTCAATGTCTCGGCACGGATCTCTTCCACCAGCCGTTCCTTCAGCTGGACGAACTCGGGCGCGGTCTTGATCTTGTAGGATCGCGGGTGCGGCAGATCGACCGCGATCTCGGCCTTGATGCGGCCGGGGCGGGCGCTCATGACGATGACGCGGCTGCCGAGGAAGATGGCCTCCTCGATGTCGTGGGTGACGAACAACACGGTTTTCTGGTCGCGCTCCCAGATGCCGAGCAGCATTTCCTGCATCAGCACGCGGGTCTGGTTGTCGAGCGCACCGAACGGCTCGTCGAGCAGCAGGATCTTGGGATCGTTGGCAAGCGCACGCGCGATCGCCGTGCGCTGCTGCATGCCGCCGGAGAGTTGCTTCGGCCAGTGATTTTCAAAGCCGGACAAGCCAACCCGTTGAATGAAGCCATCGGCGATCTTGCCGCGTTCGGCCTCGGAAATTCCGCGCTCGCGCAGCCCGAACGCGATGTTCTCGCGCACCGTCAGCCACGGGAATAGCGTGTAGGATTGAAACACCATGCCGCGATCCGCACCGGGGCCCGTGACCTCCTGCCCGTCGAGAACGACGCGGCCGCTGGTCGGCCGGTCGAGACCGGCGATGATGCGCAGCAACGTGGATTTTCCGCAGCCCGACGGACCGAGGATGGTGACGAAGTCGTTGTTGCCAACGTCGAGGTTGGTCGGCTCCAGCGCCCGTGTCGGCGCATTGCCCTGGCGCGCAGGGAAGGTCCGTGAGACCTGGTCGATCTTCAGCGTGGTCACGCTAGTCTCCACGGAAACAGCCAGGCGTTGAAGGCCTTGAACAGGAAGTCCGAGACGAGGCCGATCAGCCCGATGACGATGATGCCGAAGATGATCTGCCCGGTGTTGAGCAACGCCTGGCTGTCGGTAATCATGTGGCCGATGCCCGAGGATGAGCCGATCAGTTCGGCGACGATGACGTAGGTCCACGCCCACCCCAGAACGAGCCGAAGGATTTCCGCGATCTCGGGAGCGGACGAGGGCAGCAGGACGCGGCGGATGATGCCGCTGTCGCCGGCGCCAAGCGTGTAGGCGGCTTCAACGAGATCGCGCCTCGTGTTACCGACGTTCACGGCGATCATCAGGATGATCTGGAACACCGAGCCGATGAAAATCACTAGCAGCTTCTGCAGTTCGCCGATGCCCGCCCACAGGATCAACAGCGGGATGAAGGCCGAGGCGGGCAGATAACGGGCGAACGAAACGAACGGCTCGAGAAACGCCTCGATCGGCTTGTAAGCGCCCATCAGAACGCCGAGCGGCACCGCGATGATGGCCGCCAGCACGAAGCCGCCGATCACCCGCCAAATCGTCATGCCGATATCGTACAGGAAGCCGTGTTTGATCAGCAGTTCCCAGCCTTCCTGCAGCATGGTCAGCGGGTTGGCGAGAAACGTTTTCGAAACATAGCCGCCAAACGTGGCCCATGCCCACAGGGCAACGAACAGCACGAAGAACGCGAAGCCGTAGGCCACGCGCTGCTTCGACGTCACGGGATCGAGGGGTCTTATCAAAGGCTAATCCTCAAGGCGGAGCGCAGTGCGCGAAATGTCCCGCTTCCAAACCGCGAAGCGGGACCGTCGCGGCGTCGCCTGGTCTACTTGATGAAGCTCGGGTCAAAGAGGTCTTCGGTCTTCGGGATCGATTTGATGATACCGATCTCGAGCAGCAGCTCGCCGGCTTCCTTGGTGAAAGCCTGGAATTCGCCCGCGAAGAACTTCTGGTTCGCGGCCTTGTCCTGCCAGCGCAGATATTTTGCCGAATTGCCGAACTGCTCGCCGGACTGCTTCACGTCCGAACCCATGATCTCGTAAGACTTGGTCTGGTCCTTTTCGATCAGGGCTACGGCCTCGAAATAGCTGTCGGCCAGCGCTTGCGCGGCTTTCGGATTGTCGGTCAGGAATTTAGGCGTGCAGCCGAACGTGTCCATGATCATCGGGTAGTCGAGCGTGGTGGCGATGATTTTGCCCTTGTCCGGCGCGGCACGCACCGTCGAGAGGTACGGCTCATACGTCATGGCCGCGTCGTTCTGGCCGGCCACGAACGCCTGCGCGGCCGCGGCGGGCTCCAGGTTCACCACCGTCACGTCCTTGACCGTGAGACCATTCTTCTTGAGCATCCAGGCCAGGGTGAAATAGGGGGCGGTGCCGGGCGCGGACGCGGCGACCGTCTTGCCCTTCAGGTCCTTGATCGCGGCGACGTCGTTTCGCGTGGCCATGCCATCGGCGCCGTAACTCTTGTCGAGCTGGAAGATTTGCTTGGTCGCGACGCCATTGGCATTCCATGAAATCCAGGTTTCCACCGTGGTTGCCGCGCACTGAATGTCACCTGACGCTACGGCCAGATGTCGGTCCTTCTGCGGGATCTTCTTGATCGTCACGTCGAGGCCGTTCTTCTTGAAGATGCCGGCCTGGTTTGCGAGCGTGAGCGGTGCAAAGCCGGTCCATCCCGAGATGCCGATGCCGACCTTCACGTCCTGTGCGACGGCTGGTGCGGACACCAGGAGTGCGGCGGTTGCGGCAAATACTCTAAAACTAAGCATGGCTGTATCCCTTTTCTGGTTCATGGATTGCGTCTTGCTCGCCTGTTCACGTCTGCAGCGTTGCTGCTTCGTCTATTGCTGTTGCATAAATTGTGCCGGACCTTACACGCATTGCTATCCCTCTCAGCCGCCCTTGAAGCGGGCAACCAGTTTGTGGGACTCGCCTGGATAAACCAGCCGCACAGCCGTCAATGTCCGTGCACTGCGCCAGGTGTGGCGGTCGATCACGAGGCAGGGCGCACCGATCGCAATGTCCAGTGCGGCGGCGGCCTCTTCATCTGCTACGATAGCGCTGATCGAATGCTCGGCTTCGGTCCATGGGACATGGTGAAGCAGCCACGTGCCGGGCGGTTCGATCGCAAAATCGGCCGTGGCAGCTTCGGGCACCGCGTCGAGATCGATCAGCCTGTCCTCGATCGCGAACGGCACACCATCGGCGCTGTGGCGACAGGCAATCGCGATCACCCTGCCGGTCTTTCGTACCCCAAGACGCGCGCGGTCGGCGGCGTTGGCGGCACGGCGCGAACACTTGATCAGCTGATAGAAGTAGCTGCGGCCGAGTGCGGTGATTTCCGCGCGGATATCAGGAATCGTCAGGACTGCTGACAGAAATTTGGGACGGCGCACAAAGGTGCCGGCCCGCCGCCGCCGTTCGATGAGATCGGCTTGCGCCAATTCCGACAGCGCCTTGCTCACGGTCATTCGCGAACAGCCGTAGCGCGCCATGAGCTCGTGTTCGAACGGGATGCGGTGGCCCGGCGGCCATTCGCCGGTCAGGATGCGGCCTTCGATGTCGAGGCGGATCTGCTTGTACAGCGTTGGCTTGTCGGCTGTCTGGACCTTGTCGCGGTCGATCGAGAGGCTCATGCGACGAGCCTACGAACGGCGGCGTTGAAGGTCTCGCGCGCCTTCCGGCGGAGCCGGTGACGCCCGCCCTCGACGACCTTGTTTCCGCCTGCCCACACACAATCGACGGCGCCCGCATTGGCCGCGAAAATCCAGCCATCGAGGGCGGCATCCCGATGTCGCCCGGCGAGCGAGGGATGCGTGGTGTCGAGGGTGACGATATCGGCGCGTGCGCCTGCCTGGATTCCTGTGTTCGGCTGCGCGAGCGCCTGGGCACCGCCGGCCAGCGCGGCGTCGAACAACGCGCGTCCAGTCGAGATGCCGGGACCGCCGGACAGTACATTGCGCTCGCGATGTTTGAGCCGTTGGCCGTATTCGAGCTGACGCAACTCGTCGGCGACGCCGACGAGGACATTGGAATCGGTGCCGACGCCGAAACGGCCGCCTGCGTCGAGGAATTCGCGCGCCGGAAAAGTACCGTCGCCGAGGCTTGCTTCGGTAATCGGGCAGAGCCCTGCGACAGCGCCGCTTTTGGCCAGCGCGGCGATCTCGGTGGGGGTGGTGTGCGTCGCATGGATCAGGCACCAGCGCCGATCAACGGGCGCATGTTCGAGCAGCCACTCGACCGGCCGCTGGCCCGACCATGCGATGCATTCCTCGACTTCTTTGGTCTGTTCGGCGGCGTGGATATGGATCGGCCCGCCTTCGGCCAACGGCACGATGGCCGTCAGTTCATCCGGCGTCACGGCGCGCAGGCTGTGCGGGGTGATGCCGACATTGGTTCCGGGCAATTCGCGGAGGGCCCGCTTTGTTGCGTCAATCAGTTTGGCAAACTGGTCGACCGAGCAGATGAAGCGGCGCTGGCCGGCATGGGGCGGGGCGCCACCAAAGGAGCCGTGCGCGTAGAAGCTCGGCAGCAGCGTGAGCCCGATGCCGGTGGCCTCGGCGGCTTGCGCAATTCGCGTCGCCATCTCGGCGGGATTGGCATAGGGCGCGCCATCATGGTCGTGATGCAGATAGTGGAATTCTCCGACGCGCGTAAAACCTTGCTCCAGCATCTCGACATAGAGCAGCGTTGCGACGGCTTCGGCATCGTCGGGGGTCATATCAAGCGCGAAGCGATACATCGTCTCGCGCCATGTCCAGAAGGTATCGGCGGTATTACCGCGTGTTTCGGCAAGGCCCGCCATGCCACGCTGGAACGCGTGACTATGCAGGCTCGCTATTCCCGGGATGGCCAGCCGGTGGCGTTCATCGTCGGCTTCCGGAACCGTGCCTGATGTCACCTTGGTGATGTTCCCATTGGTCACAACCACCTGCACGTCATCGGCCCACCCGGACGGGAGCAGCGCTGACGCGAAATGCAGAGTGGACATGTTTTCCAAACCGGCTGGACAGAACACCGGCACGATAATATGTATAGACATATCGTCCCGTCAAGCTTCTGCCGTTGAGGGAATGCTGCATGGCCGAGCGCTTTGATCGAATTTGGCATAATGCCCGGCTCGCCACCTTCAGGGAGGATCTGCCCGACCTCGGCGTGATCGAGCAGGGCGTGATCGCCGCGCGGGATGGCCGCATCGTCTTTGCCGGCAGCCGTTCCGATTTTCCGTCTGACGCTGATGCGACGGAACGGATCGATTGCGCGGGGCGGTGGATCACGCCGGGCCTGATCGATTGTCATACCCATCTGGTGTTCGGCGGAAACCGCGCGCACGAGTTCGAGCTGCGGCTGCAGGGCGCAAGCTACGAGGAGATCGCGCGCGCGGGTGGCGGCATCGTCTCGACGGTTGCTGCGACGCGGGCGTCGAGCGAGGCCGAACTCGTTGCCGGTGCGCTGCCGAGGTTAGATGCGCTGATCGGCGAGGGTGTGACGACGGTCGAGATCAAATCCGGCTACGGACTCAACACCGAAACCGAGATACGACAGCTGTCAGCCGCGCGTGCGGTGGGCGGTAGCCGGCCAGTCAGCATCCGCACCACGTTTCTCGGCGCGCACGCATTGCCGCCGGAAGCCGATGGCGACAAGGATCGATACATCGAGCTTGTTTGCCGCGAGATGCTGCCGGCGGTGGCGCAGGCCGGACTTGCCGACGCCGTTGACGCCTTCATGGAAGGCATCGCCTTTTCGGGCGATCAAACGGCGCGGGTGTTTCGTGCGGCCAAGGCGCTGGGACTGCCGGTCAAACTGCATGCGGATCAGTTGTCGAACCTCGGCGGCGCGGCCCTTGCTGCGGAATTCTCCGCTCTGTCCGCCGATCATCTGGAGCACACGGATGAAGCCGGCGCCGCTGACATGGCGCGGGCGGGCACCGTAGCCGTGCTGCTGCCGGGCGCGTTCTATTTCATTCGCGAGACGACCAAGCCACCGGTCGAACTTTTTCGTGCCCACGGCGTCAACATGGCGCTCGCGACCGACTGTAATCCCGGCAGTTCGCCGCTGACGTCGCTTCTGCTGGCCATGAATATGGGTGCGACGCTGTTCCGGATGAATGTTGCCGAATGCCTGGCCGGCGTGACGCGGGAAGGGGCGCGCGCGCTCGGCGTTCTCGGCGAGACCGGGACGCTCGAGGCCGGCAAATGGTGCGATCTGGCGATCTGGGATATCGAGCGGCCCGCTGAACTCGTCTACCGGATGGGCTTCAACCCGTTGCACACAAGGGTTTGGAGGGGACGATGAGCGACCGCGTCGCATCCATTGTTGTTTCGCCCGGCAGGGTTGGGCTCGACGATCTGGCGCAGGTGCTTGCGGGCGCGGCCGTCGTGCTCGATCCATCGTTCTGGCCGCGCGTCGAAGCGGCATCGGCCATCGTTGCGAAGGCCGCGGGTGCGGAAGCGCCGGTTTACGGCATCAATACCGGGTTCGGAAAACTGGCGTCGAAGCGAATTCCTCCGGACCAGACGACGCTGCTGCAACGAAACCTGATCGTGTCCCATTGTTGTGGCGTAGGGTCGCCGACATCAGAGCCGGTGGTGCGCCTGATGATGGCGCTGAAGATCGTTTCCTTGGGGCGGGGCGCTTCGGGCGTCCGCCGGGAAATTATCGAGCAACTGCAGGCGATGCTGGCGCGCGGCGTTTATCCGCTGGTGCCACAGCAGGGGTCAGTGGGCGCATCGGGCGATCTGGCGCCGCTTGCGCATATGACCGCCGTCATGATCGGTGAGGGGCAGGCGCTCATGGATGGCAAGGTTGTACCGGGGCTCGATGCGCTGGCTGCCGCCGGCCTCGCGCCGGTGACGCTCGGGCCTAAGGAAGGGCTCGCTTTGATCAACGGCACGCAGTTTTCCACGGCCTATGCGATTTCCGGTCTGTTGCGTGCCCATGGACTTCTTTGTGCGACGCTGGTGACAGGTGCCTTGTCGGTCGATGCGGCGATGGCTTCGACGGCGCCGTTTCGCGCCGAGATCCAGCAATTGCGCGGACATGCCGGGCAGATCGCCGCCGGGGCGGCGCTGACAGCCTTGCTGGAGGGCAGCGATATCAGGAACTCGCATCTCGAGGGCGACGAGCGGGTGCAGGATCCCTATTGCCTGCGTTGTCAGCCGCAAGTGGCCGGCGCCGCGCTTGATCTCCTGATGCAAGCCGCCCGCACACTGACGATCGAGGCCAACGCGGTCACCGACAATCCGCTGGTGCTGGTTGAGACCGGAGAGATCGTCTCGGGTGGAAATTTTCACGCCGAGCCGGTCGCATTCGCCGCCGACCAGATTGCGTTGGCCTTGTCGGAGATAGGCGCGATCAGCGAGCGGCGCATCGCCACGCTGGTCGATCCCGCGCTGAATTTCGGGCTGCCGCCATTCCTTACCCCCGATCCCGGCATCAATTCCGGCTTCATGATTGCCGAAGTGACGGCGGCCGCACTTTATGCCGAGAACAAGCAACGTGCCGCGGCCTGCTCGATCGATTCGACACCGACCAGCGCCAACCAGGAAGACCATGTGTCGATGGCCGCGCACGCCGCGCGCCGGTTGTCGGACATGGCGGATAATCTCGCAACCATTCTCGGCATCGAGCTGCTGGTGGCGGCGCAGGGTATCGGGCTGCGCGCGCCGCATACGACCAGCCCCGCACTTGCTGCGGTGATTGACACGCTGCGCGAGCAGGTGCCGGCGCTCGGTGGTGATCGCTACATGGCCGACGACATTGCGAAAGCAACGGCGCTGGTCGCCGCCGGCATATTGCCATCAGCTGCGATTGCGGCGCTCGAGAACAATCCGTTTCCGAATCTTGCCTAAACAAGACTTGCCGAGAAAGGTCATTCGTCATGAACCGCCGCCTGGACAACGACCGCATCATCCGATCGCCGCACGGGTCCGAGATCAGCGCCAAAAGCTGGCTCACCGAAGCGCCGCTGCGGATGTTGATGAACAATCTCGATCCTGACGTTGCCGAACGGCCGAGCGAACTCGTCGTCTATGGCGGCATTGGCCGTGCAGCCCGCGACTGGGACAGCTTCGACCGGATCGTTGCGTCACTGCGCAAGCTTGAAGGCGACCAGACGCTGGTCGTTCAATCGGGCAAGCCGGTTGGAATTTTCCGCACCCATGCCGATGCGCCGCGCGTGCTGATCGCGAATTCGAACCTGGTACCGCACTGGGCGACGCTCGATCATTTCAACGAACTCGACAAGCAGGGCTTGATGATGTTCGGGCAGATGACGGCGGGATCGTGGATCTACATCGGCAGCCAGGGCATCGTGCAGGGCACGTACGAGACCTTCGTCGAGGTGGGCCGGCGACATTACGGCGGTAGCCTCGCGGGCAAGTGGATCCTGACCGCAGGGCTCGGTGGCATGGGCGGCGCGCAACCGCTTGCCGCCACGATGGCCGGAGCGTCGATGCTCGCGGTCGAATGCCAGCCGAGCCGCATCGAGATGCGGTTGCGCACGGGTTACCTCGACCGTCAGGCCAGCACCCTCGATGAGGCGCTCGCGATCATGGCGGAGGCGGCGCAAAGCGGGAAACCGGTCTCGGTCGGCCTGCTCGGCAATGCCGCAGATATTTTTCCCGAGCTTGTGCGCCGAGGCGTCAGGCCCGACATCGTCACCGACCAGACCAGCGCGCACGATCCGATCAACGGCTATTTGCCGAAGGGATGGACGCTTGCCGAGTGGACGTCCAGGCGCGAGGCCGATCCGAAAGCGGTTGAGGCGGCGGCGAAGACTTCCATGGTCGGCCATGTCCAGGCCATGCTGGATTTCCATGCGCAGGGCATTCCCACGCTCGACTATGGCAACAACATCCGCCAGATGGCGAAGGACATGGGGCTGAAGAACGCGTTCGATTTCCCCGGATTCGTTCCGGCCTATATCCGCCCGCTGTTCTGCCGAGGCGTCGGGCCATTCCGGTGGGCGGCGCTATCGGGAGATCCCGAAGACATTTTCCGCACCGATGCCAAGGTCAAGGAGCTGATGCCTGACGACAAGCATCTGCACAACTGGCTCGATATGGCCAAAGCGCGCATCAAGTTTCAGGGGCTGCCGGCGCGGATCTGCTGGGTCGGACTTGGCGATCGCCACAGGTTGGGCCTGGCGTTCAATGAAATGGTGGCAAGCGGCGAACTGAAGGCGCCGATCGTGATCGGTCGTGATCATCTCGACAGCGGCTCGGTGGCCAGCCCGAACCGCGAAACCGAAGCGATGCGCGACGGCTCGGATGCGGTGTCTGACTGGCCGCTGCTCAATGCGCTGCTCAATTGTGCGAGCGGGGCCACGTGGGTCTCGCTCCATCACGGCGGCGGCGTCGGTATCGGCTATTCGCAGCACGCCGGCATGGTGATCGTCGCCGACGGAACGCCGGAGGCTGCGCGCCGCCTTGAGCGGGTGCTGTGGAATGACCCCGCAACGGGGGTCATGCGGCATGCCGATGCGGGTTATGAGAGCGCGATCGAGTGTGCCCGGACCAACGGTCTCGATCTGCCTGGCTTACCGTCGTAGCCGGAATCGCCGGTTTCACTGAGGTGCGATGCCGGCTTCTTTGGTCAGCGTTGCCCAACGCTCGATGTCGGCAGCCACGTGTTCGGCGAATTGTTTCGGCGAGAGCCACTGCGCTTCGAAGCCGATTTCGGCGAGGCGCTGGCGGACCGCGGGTTCGTCCAGAATTTCTCGGAGCGCACCCGACAGCTGTTCAACCACCTCCGGCGGGGTCCCCTTGGGGGCGAACACGCCGGTCCACGCGGAGAGATTGCCTAAATCAACTCCCTGCTCCTGTATGGTCGGCAGGTCGGAGAGCAGCTTGGTCCGGTCCTTCGTGATGGTCACAAGCGCGCGAAGCTGGCCCGACCGCGCCAGGGGCAGGGTAGAAGTCACATCGTTGAACATCAGGGAAACTCGACCGGCGATGACGTCCGTTATGGCTTCCGGACTGCTCTTGTACGGAACGGCCTGGATATCGATTCCGGCGCGCCGCTTGAACATTTCACCGGCAAGCTGGCCGAGCGCATTTGAATAGGCAAACGACATCGTGCCGGGCTTCTGCTTCGCGAGCGCGATCAGTTCGCCGACGCTTTTGGCCTCGATCCCGGGATTGATGACGAGGATATACGGAAACAGGCCAACACGTGCGATTGGCGCAAAATCGTCCTTGGGGGAATACTGGATGGACTTGAGCAGGCTGGGGTTGGCCGCGTGAGTGGATGAGCCGCCGAACATCAACGTATAGCCGTCGGGCGCGGAACGCGCGGTCGCAACTGCACCGATAGCGCCGCTCGCGCCCGGCCGGTTTTCGACCACGATGGTCGTCTTGAGCACCTCGGCGAGCCGTTGCGTGACAACTCGCGCCACGCCATCCGTGCCGCTGCCCGCGCCGAATGGCACGATCACAGTGATCCGACGGGAGGGGTATGTTTCCGCCGTTGCGATGCCACACACTGCAAGAAGCGTTGCGAAAGCAAGCACGGTACGGCGCATGGATCTGCTCCAAATGTCCACTGTCGATTCCCTCGGTGATGAAAGCCGGTTTGGCCGTGAAAAAATGCAACGGCACGCAGTGTTTTGGCTGAAGACGTCGGTTGCGCCAGATGTCCGGCGTGGCGCTCGAAGCGCTCTTTTCGACCGACGATGCGGTTACCCGCAGGTCGCCGTTCATACCGGTTCACTGCCGTAGTGTCTACAGTTGTCAGTTTAATCCCATGATGTGGAAACTGTTGACATGGCGTGGCGCGCCAATTGGCACCCTTGCGGAAAAGCGAGACGGAGGCCGGGGCCGAGCGGCCATGGAAGAAAGTCATACTAATATGATAATATGCTATACAAGGCTTGAGCGTTGTGGCATGGGGAGATGCGCCAGCTTGATCTCGCCCGAAGAGGCGGGGCGGTCCGCAACGATTAGGGAGCGAAACCAGCCATGACCCTCAAAGACCTGTCATGAGGTCCGACCGGGTTGTGATTGCGCCGGGCCGCGGTCATTTCAGCCAGGTGGAAGTGACCCGGACGATCGGGATCGACATCATTGTCGGCCGCTATCCGGAAGGAGCCAGTCTGCCGCGCGATGCGGAACTGACGGCCATGTTCGACGTCTCGCGCACCGTATTGCGTGAAAGCGTCAAGACGTTGTCCGCAAAGGGATTGCTCAACGCCAAGGCGGGCGTCGGCACGCGGGTGAGGGAACGTTCGGCCTGGAACATGTTCGATCCCGACGTGCTCGGTTGGCACCTCGAGGCCGGGATCGACAAGCGGTTTCTTCGTGATCTCGCCGACATCCGCCTCGCCGTCGAGCCGCATGCCGCGGCCCTTGCCGCCGAGCGACGGGCGGATGATGCGATTGCTCACCTGCGCGACAGCATCGCCAAAATGCGCAGCTTTGCTTCTGATTCAATTGAATTCGCCGATGCTGATCTTCGGCTGCACCTCGATATCGCGACCAGTTCAGCCAACCCGTTCATGCGATCGATCGGTGCGGTGATCGAGGCGGCATTGCGCGCGTCGTTTCGACTGAGCGCGCCGACCGAGGAGCGGGAGCGCGAACTCACCATCGCGGCCCACGAACGAATTGTCGACGCAATCGCCGAGCGGAATGCCGAGGCGGCTTCCGCGGCGATGAGGGAAGTCATCTTCAACGGCCTGCGCCGCCACGGCGCGGCTGGTTAAGGAAAGCGGAGAATGGTCATGGCAGGTTCCACCGTCGAGCGACCTTATAAAGGCGTGTTTCCGGTCGTCCCCACGGTGTTCGACGGCGACGGCCGGCTCGATCTCGATGGCCAGAAACGCGCCGTCGATTGCATGATCGATGCCGGCTCGCAGGGACTGTGCATCCTCGCCAACTTCTCCGAGCAGTTCGTGCTGACCGATGCCGAGCGTGACACGCTACTCGACGCCGTATTGAAGCATGTTGCGGGACGCGTCCCCGTCATCGTCACGACCACGCATTTTGCTTCGCACATCTGTGCCGAACGTTCGCGGCGGGCCCAGCAGGCCGGTGCCGCGATGGTGATGGTGATGCCGCCCTATCATGGCGCGACCATCCGGGTCGGGGAAAGCGCCATCTACGAGTTTTTCCGCACCGTTTCGGACGCGATCTCGATTCCGATCATGATCCAGGATGCGCCGGTCGCCGGTACAGCGCTGTCGGCGGCCCTTCTCGCCCGCATGGCGCGCGAGCTTGAGAACATCGCCTATTTCAAGATCGAGACGCCCCAGGCCGCCGCCAAACTGCGCGAGTTGATCGCGCTCGGCGGTGCGGCGATCGAAGGTCCGTGGGACGGCGAGGAGGCGATCACGCTGATGGCCGACCTCGATGCCGGCGCGACCGGAGCCATGACCGGCGGTGGTTATCCCGACGGCATCCGCCAGATCACCGATCCGTATTTCGCCGGCCGACGCGCCGAAGCGGTTGCGGCCTACGAACGCTGGCTCCCGCTGATCAACTATGAAAACCGCCAGTGCGGCCTGATCGCATGTAAGGCGCTGATGAAGGAAGGCGGCGTCATCAGGCACGAGACCGTCCGGCTTCCGCTCCAGCCGCTGCATCCGGCCGTTCGGGCCGGCCTGATCGAAATCGCGCGCCCGCTGAATCCGCTCGTGCTGCGCTGGGGCAAGTGAGCCGCTGACATCGTTCCTCGAACGTCGGGAAGAGTTGACGTGACCACCATTCGCATTGCCATCGTCGGCCTCGGCAAGATCGCCAGGGATCAGCATATCCCCGCGATATCAGGCACTGAGGGCATCGAACTTGCGGCGATCGCCAGCCGCAATGCTTCGATCGACGGGATCGTGCATTTTGCGACGCTTGACGAACTGCTGGGCGCCAAACTCGATATCGATGCCGTTGCGCTCTGCACGCCGCCCCAGGTACGCCACGCGCAGGCGGCGGCTGCGCTGAAGGCCGGCAAGCACGTGCTGCTCGAAAAGCCGCCGGGCGCCACCGTCAGTGAACTCGATCCGCTGGTCGCGGCGGCCAGGCAAACCGGACGAACGCTGTTTGCGACTTGGCATTCGCGGTTTGCGCCGGCCGTCGAACCCGCGCGCGCCTTCCTCGCCAGCCGTCAGATCAAATCCGTGGTCGTCGAATGGAAGGAGGATGTCAGGGTCTGGCATCCCGGCCAGGGATGGATCTGGGAGCCGGGCGGACTTGGCGTGTTCGATCCCGGCATCAACGCGCTCTCGATCCTGACCCGCATCCTGCCGAGTCCGTTTTTTCTGACGGAAGCCGAATTGTCCTTCCCGCGCAATCGCGCGGCGCCGATTGCTGCCGACTTGGTCTTTTCAGACCAGACGGGGATTCCGATCCGGGCGGAATTCGACTGGCGCCAGACCGGCCCCCAGACCTGGGACATCCGGGTCGAGACCGATGCCGGGTGGTTGACGCTCGCTTCCGGCGGAAGCCATCTCTCGCATGATGGCCATATCCTGGTTGACGAAAAGCAGGCGGAATATCGCGGCATCTATCGGCGCTTCGTCGAACTGATCGCTAGCGATGTGTCCGATGTCGATCTGTCGCCGCTGGTCCATGTCGCCGATGCCTTCATGCTCGGCCGGCGCCGCGACGTCGAACCATTCATCGAGGTATGACGTGACGCAATCAGGCCAACCACAGACGGCGAGGATTGCTCGCGAGGTGTTCGGGCATCTTCCGGACGGCACCGCGATTGAAATGGTGCGGCTGCGCGGGGAGGGCGGCTTCGAGGTGCGTCTCATCACCTATGGTGCGGCGCTGCAGTCCATCTTTGTCCCTGACCGGGCGGGGCGTCTTGCCGATGTGGTGCTTGGCCGCGATGACCTTGCAGGCTACCTCGCGGTTCGCCGCTTCCTCGGCGCCACCGTCGGGCGCTACGCCAACCGGATCGCGGGCGGCACGTTCGAGCTGGATGCCGAACGCTTTCAGCTGCCCACCAATGACGGAGCCAATGCGCTGCATGGTGGGCTGCAAGGCTTCGATCGCAAACCGTGGACCATCACGGCAATGGGTGAGGACCCGGCGCCGTTCGTCACGCTGTCCTATGTCAGTCCGGATGGCGAGGAGGGTTATCCCGGCACGCTGAAGACCGAGATCACCTATCGCATTTCTGGAGGCAGCGAGCTTTCGATTGAATTCTCAGGGGTGACCGACAAGCCGACCATCGTCAATCTGACCAACCACAGCTTCTTCAATCTCGCGGGCGTCGAGAGCGGCGGTGATATTCTCAACCACGAGGTTATGATAGCGGCCGATACTTATCTGCCGATCAGCGCCGCCGGCATTCCGTTGGGCGCGCCCGGCAGGGTCGATGCGACGCCATTCGATTTTCGGAAATCCTGCCCTGTCGGCGCCCGCCTGCGAGATGCGAATGAACAGGTTCTGATCCGGCAAGGCTACGACCACAATTACTGCCTGCCCGGCGGCGCGACCACGGAGCCGCGCTTTGCTGCCCGTGTGGAAGACCCAAAGTCGGGCCGGGTCCTCGAACTCTGGACCAACCAGCCGGGTGTCCAGTTCTATTCCGGCAATTTTCTCGATGGGTCCGTGACCGGCAAGTATGGCCGCGTTCACCGGCAGTATGACGCGCTCTGCCTGGAACCGCAGGTCTATCCCGACACGCCAAACCGCGCGGATTTTCCATCGGCGCGGCTCGATCCCGGGCAGACCTATCGTCACACGTCGCTGTATCGATTTTCCGTGATTAAGGTTGCAGGGGAATAAGGGATCTCGCGTGGAAGAAGTCAGAACCAGCATCCTGAGCGATTGGCATTGCCATCTCGGCGAGGGCTGCACCTATGATGCGGCGACCAACACCGCATGGTGGTTCGATATCATCGAGCGCCAATTGTTCGAGGCCGACCTTGCATCCGGCGCGGTGACTTCGCACGCGCTTCCGCTGATGGCCAGCGTGCTGGCGTTCATCGATGACCAGCGCCAATTGCTTGTGACCGAAAACGGCCTCTATGTCCGCGACATCGCGGATGGCCGCCTCACGCTTCATATGCCGCTCGAAGCGGACAATGCGGCCACCCGCTCCAACGATGGACGCGTTCATCCCTGCGGCGCGCTCTGGATCGGGACCATGGGCCGCAACGCAGAAAAGGGAGCCGGCGCGATCTATCGCTTTTTCCGCGGCGAACTGCTTCAGCTCTACGGCGACATTACCATCCCGAACGCAATCTGCTTTTCGCCCGACGGCGCCACGGCCTATTTCACCGATAGCAGCGAGGGAGTCCTTTACCGCGTCGCCGTCGATCCGGCGAATGCGGTGCCGATCGGAGACCCCGAGACACTTTATGATCATCGCGGCGGGATAGGCGGCCTGGATGGCGCCGTGGTCGACGCCGGGGGATTGATCTGGAATGCGCGCTGGGGCGGATCCTGCATCGATGTCTACACCCCGGAGGGCGATCGGGTCCGCACCATCAGGATTCCGGCGAAGCAGCCGAGTTGCCCGGTCTTTGTCGGACGCAATTTCGCTTCGCTGCTGGTCACCACGGCCTGGGAGGGCATGGACGAGCATGCCAGGGCTGCTGATCCGCACCACGGCCAAACCTTCATTCTCGACGTCGGCGCGCGCGGGCGACCGGAACCGCGCATCAGGCTTGGTCAGACATGATGTGTCGCTTCACAATTCGGCCCATGAGGGTTGCATGTACTTGCGGAACCAAAACGTGTGGCCGATCATCCGTTCACGTCTCTGCCGGCCTGATGGTCACAAACGATGCGCCGATACCGGCGCCAAAAGCAAACCGCTGATAACGCGGCGATTAACGCTCAACACCTGGGAGTGAAACATGAAACTGCTCAAATCTGCTCTATCGGCCATCCTGCTCGGCGCGGTCGCCCTTGCAGAACCTGCGCTCGCGCAAACCAAGCCCACTGTCGGCATCGCCATGCCCACCAAGGCCTCGGCGCGCTGGATCGATGACGGCAACAATATCGTCAAGGTGCTGAAGGAGCGTGGTTACAATACCGACCTGCAATACGCCGAAGACGATATTCCGAACCAGCTCTCCCAGATCGAGAACATGGTGACCAAGGGCGCCAAGGTACTGGTGATCGCTTCGATCGACGGCACCACCCTGTCCGATGTGCTCAAGCAAGCCAAGGACAAGGGCATTACCGTGATCGCCTATGACCGGCTGATCCGCGACACGCCCAACGTCGATTATTATGCGACGTTCGACAATTTCCAGGTCGGCGTGCAGCAGGCGCAGTCGATCGAGCAGGGGCTGAAGCTGAAGGAAGGCAAGGGCCCGTTCAACATCGAGCTGTTCGGCGGCTCACCCGACGATAACAACGCCTATTTCTTCTACAACGGTGCGATGTCGGTGCTGCAGCCCTATATCGACAGCGGCAAGCTCGTGGTCGTGAGCAAGCAGATGGGCATGGACAAGGTTTCGACGCTGCGCTGGGACGGCGCCACGGCGCAGGCCCGGATGGATAATCTGCTCAGCGCATTCTACACCACCAAGCGGGTCGACGCGGTGCTTTCGCCCTATGACGGTCTTTCGATCGGTATCCTGTCGTCGCTCAAGGGCGTCGGCTACGGTAGCGGCAATATGCCGATGCCGATCGTGAGCGGTCAGGACGCCGAAGTGCCTTCCATCAAATCGATGCTGCGCGGCGAGCAATACTCCACGATCTTCAAGGACACCCGCGACCTTGCCAAGGTCACCGCCGACATGGTGGACGCGGCGTTGAGCGGCAAGACCGTAACTGTCAACGACACCACCACCTACAAGAATGGCGTCAAGGTCGTGCCGTCCTATTTGCTCAAGCCTGTAGTCGTCGACAAGACCAATTGGGAGAAAATCCTGATCGACGGCGGTTATTACAAGAAGGCGCAAATCAACTAAGACGAGTTGTGACGAAGCGGATGGCCGGGGGACATATGCCCCGGCCATCCATGCCTTCCCGCATCTTCCAGGGAACTTGAATGGCCACATTGCTTGAAATGCGCGGTATCGACAAAGCCTTCGCCGGCGTCAAAGCGCTCGACGACGTCAATTTCACGGTGAAGCAGGGCGAGATCCACGCGCTGGTGGGCGAGAACGGCGCCGGCAAATCGACCTTGATGAAGGTGCTGAGCGGCGTCTATCCCCATGGCAGCTATGACGGCAGCATCGTCTATGACGGCGAGGAGCGCCACTTCCGCGACATCAATGATTCCGAGGCGCTCGGCATCATCATCATTCATCAGGAGCTTGCGTTGATCCCGCTGCTCTCGATCGCGGAGAATATCTTCATTGCCAGCCCTCCGTCCCAGTTCGGCGTGATCGATCGCGACGCGGTCTACCGGCGGTCGCAGCAGCTGCTGGCGAAAGTGGGGCTCAATGAGGCGCCGGACACGCCGGTCACCGATATCGGCGTCGGCAAGCAGCAACTGGTTGAGATCGCCAAGGCGCTGTCCAAGGAAGTGCGCCTTCTGATTCTCGACGAGCCGACCGCCAGCCTCAACGAAAGCGACAGTGCGGCGCTGCTGGACCTTCTGCTCGAGTTCCGCTCCCATGGCATGTCCGCGGTCCTGATCTCGCACAAGCTCAACGAGGTGGCCCGCGTCGCAGACCGCATTACGGTGCTGCGCGATGGTCGTACTGTCGATACGCTGGATTGTGAGGCGGGCGCGGTCGAGGAAGATCGTATCATCCGCAAGATGGTGGACCGCGACCTCGAGCATCGCTTTCCGAAGCGCGAGCCGAAAATTGGCGAAGTGGTGTTCAGGGTCGATAACTGGTCGGTGTATCATCCCCAGCATGCCGATCGGCAGGTCATCAAGAACGTGAACTTCCAGGTTCGCCGTGGCGAGATCGTCGGTATCGCGGGCTTGATGGGCGCCGGCCGCACCGAGTTCGCCATGAGCCTGTTCGGCCGTTCCTGGGGTCGCAACATCACGGGCCGCGCCTTGCTACATGGTCGCGAGATCGACCTCTCGACCGTGAGCCGTGCCATCGACGCCGGTCTGGCCTATGTCACCGAGGACCGCAAGCAGCTCGGACTGCTGCTCGCCGAAGACGTGCGCAAGAACATTACGCTGGCTAACCTCGACAGTGTCGCGGCCGGCCGCGTCATCGACGACATCAAGGAGTTGCAGGTGGCGAGCGATTATCGCAACCGCATGCGCATCCGCTGCTCCGATGTCTATCAGATGTCCGGCAACCTGTCCGGCGGCAACCAGCAAAAGGTGGTGCTGTCGAAATGGCTGTTTACCGATCCGGAAATCCTGATCCTGGACGAGCCGACCCGCGGTATCGACATTGGCGCCAAATACGAGATCTACTGCATCATCAATGAGCTGGCCGATGCCGGCAAGGCGGTCATGGTGATCTCGTCGGAAATGCCGGAATTGCTCGGGATCTGTGACCGCATCTGCGTCATGAACGGTGGGGCCTTTGTCGGTGAGTTCGATCGCGCCGAGGCGACGCAGGAAAAAATCATGCGGGTCATCGTGCGCAAGGGCGAACAACTGGTCGACAGAGACCTGGAACGAAAACTGGAAGAGAAGCTATTGGGAGAGGCGCATCCATGAGCGATAACACCGTGATGCTTCCCGAGGCGCGCAAGCATGCGGGCTTTCTCAAGGCCAATCTGCGCGAATACGGCATGTTGCTGTCGCTGTTCGCGATCATGCTGTTCTTCGAGGTCGTCACCGACGGCACGCTGCTGCGCCCACTCAACCTCACCAATCTGGTGCTGCAGAACAGCTATATCGTGATCATGGCGCTCGGCATGCTCTTGGTCATCGTCACCGGGCACATCGATCTGTCGGTCGGATCGGTCGCGGGCTTCATCGGCGCGATCGCTGCGGTGCTGATGGTACGTTACGGCATGCATTTCATCCCAGCCGCGATCATTTGCCTCGCGCTCGGTGGACTGATCGGCGCAGCACAGGGTTACTGGGTCGCCTATTTCAAGATTCCGTCCTTCATCGTCACATTGGCCGGCATGCTGGTGTTCAAGGGGCTGGCGCTGGCGGTGTTGCAAGGGCAATCGGTGGGCCCGTTTTCTCCGACCTTCCAGAAACTCTCATCCGGGTTCATTCCTGAACTGTTTCCCGGTGCCGGCTCGCTCAACCCGACCTCACTCCTGATCGGTGCCGTGCTGGCGCTTGGCCTGGTGTATGTCAGCGTTACCACCCGCGCCCGGCGCGCAAGCCATGGTGTCGAGGTCGAGCCGACCGGCTTCTTCGTGTTCAAGAACATAGTTCTGTTCGGCGTGATCGTCTATTTCACCTATCTGATCGCCTCGCATCGCGGACTGCCCAACGTGCTCGTGATCATGATCGCCCTGATCGCGCTCTACGGCTTCATCACCGCGCGAACCACGATCGGGCGGCAGATCTATGCGGTAGGGGGCAATGAGAAGGCGGCAAAACTTTCAGGCATCAAGACCGAACGGCTGACCTTCCTCACCTTCGTCAACATGGGTGTGCTGGCGGCGCTTGCCGGCCTGGTGTTCGCCGCAAGGCTCAACACCGCGACACCAAAGGCCGGGGTCGGCTTCGAGCTCGACGTCATCGCCGCCTGCTTCATCGGCGGGGCCTCGGCCTATGGCGGTGTCGGGCGCGTCGCCGGCGCCGTCATCGGCGCGCTGATCATGGGGGTGATGAACAATGGCATGTCGATCCTCGGCATCGGGATCGACTACCAGCAGGTGATCAAGGGCCTCGTGTTGCTGGGCGCGGTATGTCTTGACGTTTATAACCAGCGACGCTGAAGCGCGAAGCGATCCAGTTCCTTAATCAGCACGCGATCCGGCATGCGCGCAGCCCTAGTTGCGGTGCGGATAGGTCTGCGATCGTTTATTTCGCGAAGGCGACGTGCCGGGACGGCCTCCACAGCCGCTGCTCCGAGGCCTCGGCAAATGCACAGCAGGTAGTCGTTGCGACATGAGCAGCGCGCCCCACACGGCATGGACATTGCTTGATCAAGCACCTGCTTGCGGGGGGCGTTTCTCTGCTTCCGAAGCCTCGCGGACTTCTCCTCACGAACCCAAAAATAGGCATCCATGTTGAAATTGAAGGCTTTCGTCGCTGCTACGTTTTCGTTCGCGCTCGTCGCGGCTCCGGCGGTTACGCCGTCCTATGCCGGCGGCAATCTTGTCGCGGTGCTGGAAGCGGAAATCGCCACGCTCGATCCGCATTTTACGCCGGCCTATATCTCGCGGACCTTCGGGTTCATGGTGTTCGACACCTTGTTCGCAAAGGACACCAAGGGTGAGATCAAGCCACAGATGGTGCAGGACTGGAAGGCTTCGCCTGACGGACTGGTTTACACCTTCACGCTGCGTGACGGCTTGAAATGGCATGACGGCCAGCCGGTCACGGCAGCGGATTGCGTCGCATCGCTGCGCCGCTGGGGACAGCGCAACGCGCTTGGCCGGCGAATCTTCTCCGTCACCGCTTCGCTCGAGCCTACTGACGCCAAGACGTTCGTGCTGACGCTGAAAGAACCTTCGGGCCTCGTGATCGATGCGCTCGGCAATCCCGTCAGCCCTGTTGCCTTCATGATGCCTGAGCGGGTGGCCAGGACGCCGGCCGATCAACGCATCACCGAAATCATCGGTTCCGGGCCGTTCGTCTACAGCAAGGCCGATCACCGCACCGGCGATCGCATGACCTTAAAGAAGTTCGCCGACTATGTGCCGCGTTCCGAACCCGCCGACTTCCTGGCCGGCGGTAAGCGCGTCAATATCGACACGCTGGAAATTCGCGTCATTCCGGATGGATCCACCGCGGCGTCGGCGCTGCAGACCGGCGAAGTCGATTACATGCAGTACGCGCCGTTCGACCTGCTGCCGGTTCTGGAAAAGAACGCCCGCGTCAAGGTCGTCAATTTCACCGGCGGCAACATGTTCGCCGGCGCCTATCGCCTGAACGCCACGCAGAAGCCGTTCGACGATCCGGAGATCCGGCGCGTACTGTGGAAGCTGGTCGATCAGCGCGAGGTGATGGACGGGTTGGGGCTCGATGCCGATTATGCCACACCTTGCGCAACGTTCTTCACCTGCGGCACCACCTATGACAGCAAGGCCGGAACCGAAGCTGCCGCAAATCCGTCCGTCGAAGCGGCGCGCGCGGCGCTCAAGGCGACGAAATATGCCGGCGAGCCTGTCATCGTGATGCAGGCCAGCGACCTCGAGGCGCCGCGGATCTCGGCGCAGGTTCTTGCAGAGAAGCTGAAGCAGGCCGGATTCAATGTCGATCTGCAGGTGATGGATTGGGCCTCGGTGCTTGCCCGTCGTACCAAGAAGGAGGGCTGGAGCGTTTATGGCGTTCACGCCGGCGGTTTCGATCTGGCGTCACCATTGACCAACGTCATGGTGGCGTTCAACTGCGCCGACTTCACGGGCTGGCAGTGCGACCCGCGCATCACGCCGTTGCTGGATGCCTTCGCCAAGGCACCAGCCGAGGAGGATCGCAAGAAGATTGCTGCCGAAATCCAGACCGTGATGTACGATCAGGCGCCGGGCATTCCGTGGGGACAGTTCGCTCAGCCGGCCGCCTATCGCTCCAATCTGCGCGGTCTGATAACGTCCGCCATTCCGATCTTCTGGAACATCGAGAAGTAACGCCATGTATGACGTCATCGTTGTCGGCGGCGGTTCTGCCGGCGCCGCGGTTGCCGCCCGGCTCTCCGAGGATCCCGCCAGGCGTGTGCTGCTGCTGTGGGCCTCGACTGGCGCGCTGATGAGGCGCCCTGGGAGGTCCGGACGCCGAATCCGATTCCAATCATTCACCAGCGCGAATATCAGGAGAAATGGCAGTGGCCTAACCTGCTGACGCGCCGGGTGGCGGGGCAGGAGGCGCGCTTCTATTGGCGCGGCAAGGGCCTCGGCGGCAGTTCGATGATGAACGGCCAGATCGCCATCCGCGGTGTGGCTGACGCGTTCGACGAATGGGCGGCCGGCGGTTGCACCGGCTGGTCGGCAAGAGATGTCATGCCGCTGTTTTCGGTCATCGAGGATGATTTCGAGTTTGGCGACCGCGCAGGACATGGCTGCGGGGGACCGTTGCCGGTCTATCGCGCGCCGCCGGAGAAATGGGGGCCGATCGACCGCGGGCTGCGCGACGCCGCGCTGGCATCGGGATATCCGTGGTGCGCCGATCTCAACGGACCGGATGGCGAGGGCGTCGCCTGCTATCCGATCAACAGCCGCGACAGCCGCCGCATCACCACCAATGAAGCCTATCTGGAGCCGGCGCGCGGCCGCGCCAATCTGGAAATCCGGGGTCACGTGCTGGTCGATCGTCTCCTGATCAAGGACGGTCAGGCCACCGGTGTGCTGGTTCACATCGAAGGGCACGGCAGTTCGGAAATCAGCGCACGTGAGATCGTGCTGTGCGCCGGCGCGATCCACAGTCCGGCGATCTTGCTGCGTTCGGGCATCGGTCCCGCCGATGAGCTGAAGGCGATGGGCATCGCGGTCGAGCGCGACCTGCCGGTCGGCAGGCACTTCTTCGATCATCCGCTGTTTCGCGCGACCATTAAGCTGCGCGACGAATTCCGGCCGACGGACCCTGATACGCGTCATACCAATTGTTGCGTGACGTATTCGTCCGGGCTGGCGGATGGTGGCAAGCGCGACATGATCCTGATTGCTTTCAACCATCGCGGCATCGGCAACCCCGGCGCCATCGGTGCGGGGCTGTTCAACGCCTATTCGCGCGGCAATCTGAAGCTGGCTTCGACCGACCCGTCGATCGATCCGATCGTCGAGGAAAACATGCTGGCCGATGACCGCGACCTGCTGCGCATGGTCGATGCGGTGAAGCGGCTGGCCGTGCTCACCACAAGGCCGGCGCTGGCTGACATCGCCGAGTGGATCCGCCTGATCGATACCGACCTGACACTGCCGCAAGCCGCGGCGCGGCCGAACGGGGAACTCGAAGCGCTGCTCCGCCGCGACACCGGCGACATCCAGCATGCCGCCGGTTCGTGCCGCATGGCCGGCTTCAACGACGCCAATGGCGTGGTCAATCCGGATGGCACCGTCAAGGGCATCGCCGCGCTGCGTGTGGCGGACGCCTCGATCATGCCGTCCGATTGCCGCGCCAACACCCATTTCACCACGGTGGTGATTGGCGAGGCGATTGCCCGCATGATGATGCGGAAGACGAGGGTGTCGAACAGCGCCGCCGCCATGGTGCTTTAAGAATTGGTGCTTTAAGAATTGGCGTTGTAAGAACCGGGAGCCGCTCCTCTTCCAAATGGGAGGCGGCCGCGGCTCGATTGACTGCTACGAAGGAAATGCCATGCCCGCCAGTACCGAAGCGCAGATCACCGAATGGATCGCGTCGCAAAAGCAATCGATGATCGATCTGCTGCGCGACGCCGTGAACATCGATTCCGGTTCTTACGACAAGGCGGGCGTCGATGCGGTGGGCGCGCGGTTCGAGCAGCATTTTGCTGCGCACGGCATCGAGGCGTGGCGCGAGCCGCATGACGTGTTCGGCGATGCCGTCCATGCGCTGGTGACGAAGCCGGGCAGCAACGAGAAGCCGATTTTGCTGATGGGGCATCGCGACACGGTGTTTCCCAAGGGCGAGGTGGCGCGCCGGCCGTTCACCATCGATGGGACCCGGGCCTATGGGCCGGGGGTTGCCGACATGAAGGCCGGTCTGGTGATCAACGCCTTTGTCGCCGCGGCATTCCACAAATTCGGCGGCGCGCCGTGCCCGATCAAGCTGCTGCTCACCGCTGACGAGGAAATCGCCTCGCCGTCGTCGCGCCCGGTGATCGAGCGTGAAGGCCGTGCCGCGCGTGCGGTGTACAATTCCGAGCCCGGCCGGCCGACCGGCAACGTCGTCACCAGCCGCAAGGGCGGCGTGTTCATGCGCTTCGAGATAGCAGGCAAGGCGGCGCATTCCGGCGGCAATTTTGCGGAAGGAATCAGCGCGATTGGCGAGCTCGCGCACAAGATCGTGCAGATCCACGCTTTGACCGATCTTGCAAAAGGCATCACCCTCAATGTCGGATTGGTCGCCGGCGGCCAGTCGGTCAACACCACTGCGCCGTATGCCGAGGGCCAGATCGACATGCGCTACATCGATCCCGCCGATCGCGCCACCACGCTGGCGGCGATCGAGGCCATCATCGCCACGTCGACGGTGCCGGGCACGACGGCGAAGCTGCACATCAACGGCGAATTCCTGCCGGTGGTGCAGAGTGAGACGTCGAAAATCCTGTTTGATGGCTACCGCGCGGCGGCGAAGGATGCAGGCCTGCCTAACCTCGGCGGCGAATTCGCCGGCGGTTGCGCCGATTCCGGCTTCACCGCGAGCGTCGGCACCCCGACGATTTGCGGCGTCGGTCCGGTTGGCGGCAAAGCCCATACCGCACAGGAATATCTCGAGCTCGACAGCATCGTCCCGCGCGCCCAGGCGCTTGCGCTTGCGATCCTTAGGACCGGCATCGATTGATCTGCCGCTTCCTTGGGCCGCGACCGCAATTGCACCGTGAGCGTCCATGAAGACCCAACTCAGTTTCGGACGACGGTAGCGATCTTGAATTTCAACATGCCTGGTTGAGATGTCGAAACGACGGCACGCAGACTCCGTCATCTGCTCATCGGCCGTCCACCGTTCTCCCAAAGTAAAGGTCAAATTATGGATCGGCTTGCTGCCACATTGAGCAGGTCGCGATCTACATTAGTCGTCCTTATACGTGGAATTTTAACTTCCGATTTTACAAACGGATTTCTCCCTCGCTACGGTTCATCATCAACACGGTCGCGCAATCGAACGAGCCGGTTGGGGTGCAGGCTGGTCCACCAAACGCGAACGGAGAGAACCATGTTTGATGACGACAAGGATCACGCGAAGGCCGGTTCGTCCAAGCTTCCGGTAAAGACGAAAGGTCTTTCGAGGCGGGCGCTTCTTAGAGCTGGCGCGGCTGCAGCCGGTGCGGCTGTCGGCTCCGACGCGTTTCGCGGCTTTCCGACGATCTGGGCGCAGGAGATCAAGGACATCGAGCTCCGGCATGTCGGCGTCTCCTACTCGGTGGTCAAGGCGATCGGCGATCAGGCGGCAAAGGACCTCGGTTTCAAGGTCACGATGCAGAACCTGGATACGTCAGCTTCGATCAACCGCTTCATCAGCCAGCCGGACTCGGTGGATATCGCGGACCTCGAGGGATGGCAGGCCAAGCTTGCCGCCAAGCGCGGCGTGATCCAGGGCATCGAAGTCAAGAAGATCAAGGAATTCGACAACATCCTGCCGATCTTCACCAAGGGCGAGATCGACGGCCACAAGATCCCGCGGCAGGGCATTTCCCCTTATGAGGCGATGTATATCGCCAAGCCGAACTCGACCGAATTGAACGACGGCGTGACGGAATGGGCGACCTTCCTGCCGCAGGTCTATAATGCGGACTCGATCGGCTATCGTCCCGATCTCGTCGGCCGTGAAATCACCGAGTGGAAGGACCTGATCGACCCGAAGTTCAAGGGCAAGGCCGCCATCCTCGACGTTCCCGCCATTGGCATCATGGACGCAGCCCTTTGTTTCGAGAGTGCCGGGCTGATCAAGTACGGCAACAAGGGCAACATGACCAAGGAGGAGATCGACTTTACCTGCAACAAGCTGATCGAACTGAAGAAGGCCGGCCAGTTCCGCGCGACCTGGACCACCTTCGACCAGTCGGTGCAGTTGATGGCGGCAGGTGAGGTGGTGATCCAGTCGATGTGGTCGCCGGCGGTCGCCGCCGTCCGCGTCAAGGAAATTCCCTGCGTCTATGCGCCGGTCAACGTCAAGAACGGCAAGGAAGGCTATCGCGGCTGGTGCAACGGCATGGGCCTGATGAAGCACCTGTCGGGCAAGAAGCTTGGCGCCGCTTACGACTATCTCAATTGGTATCTTTCGGGCTGGCAGGGCGGCTTCGTCGGACGCTACGGCTATTACAGCCCGGTGCCATCGACGGCCAAAAAATTCCTCACCGCGGCCGAATGGGACTTCTGGTACGACGGCAAGCCCGCGCCCTCGGTCATCAACGATCCCTACGGCGTGCCGATGGAGAAGGCCGGCACCAAGCGGGACGGCGGTTCATTCCTCGACCGGGTCAAGAACATCTCCTGCTGGAATACGCTGATGGATGAGGCGGCCTACATGAACAAGCGCTGGAACGATTTCAAGGTTGCCTGATGTGAATGATCCTGCCGGCGCAGCCCGAGCGCCGGCAAGGCTCAAATTGCCGTCCCGGAGATCCAGAATGAAGTCCAGTCAGGCCAGGTGATGCGGCAACCAAATTTGAGCGCATGGCTCTACGTGACACCGCTGATGCTGGTGCTGGTCCCGTTTTTCCTGCTGCCGACCCTTGTCGTGCTGGTGGCGAGCTTCTTCGAGACCGACGGTTTTGGTGGGTTGTTGCCGACGTTCACGCTGGCAAACTACGCTGACATACTCACATCGGCGCAGACCTTCCATCTCTATGTCGCGACGCTGAAGTTCGCGGTGCTGACCTGGCTGTTTACGCTGATCATCGGCTTTCTGGTCGCTTACTTCCTGGTCTTTCACGTCAAGAATCAGCTGCTCGCGATCGCCCTGTTTCTGATCTGCACGATCCCATTCTGGACCTCGAACATCATCCGGATGATTTCCTGGATCCCGCTGCTCGGAAAGGAAGGACTCGTCAATTCGGCGTTGCTCGGCGTCGGCCTGATCCAAGAACCACTGGAAGTGCTGCTCTATTCCGGGCTAGCGGTTGTGATTGCCTATGTCCACCAACTGACGATCTTCATGGTGGTGCCGATCTTCAATTCGCTGGCGCGCATCGACAAGCGGGTGGTGGAGGCAGCGCTCGACGCCGGCGCCAGCCGCCTCGACGTGATGCGCTACATCATCATCCCGATGTCGAAGAGTGGCATCGCGCTGGGATCGACTTTCGTGATTTCGATCGTGATGGGCGATTTCTTCGTGGTCAAGGTGATGTCCGGCGGCGGGTCGGCTTCCGTCGTCAGCGCGTTCTACGAGAATGTCGGCGTGCTGCAATATCCGATCGCCGCGGCTAGCGCGGTGCTGCTGACCGTGGTTCTGATTGCCGTCATCGCCCTGATCCTGCGCGTCGTCGATATTCGCCGGGAGATCACGCAATGACGGTCGCTCTGGGCGAGGCTGATATGGCTATGGTCAGAACCCGGCGTGTCCCCGCCGTCGCGCGCGGCGATCGCCGCCCCTGGACGTTTTACGCGCTCGCGGCCGTTTTCACGCTTTATGTGGCCGCACTCTACGGGCCGATGATCTGCATCTACATCCTGTCGTTCCAGGATATCCGCGGCGGGCTGGTGTTTCCGATGAAAGGCCATTCGCTGCACTGGTTCGTTGACCTGTTCACACAGGTGCGCACCGGCGACGTCAAGGGATCGTTCGACCGCTCGATCAAACTGGCGGCGCTGGTGACGGTGATTGCGCTGGTCGTGTCGCTGATGGCCGGATTGGCCTTCCGCCGCCGTTTCTTCGGCGACACCTTCGTGTTCTATTTGATGCAGTCTGGTGGCGCCCGGGCTGGTGCTCGGTCTCGGCATCGGTCTGCTGTTTCAGTGGCTCGGTATCAACGCGAGCTGGTACACCTCGGCGCTGGGTGCGCAGCTGTCGTGGACGCTGCCGTTCGGCGTGCTGGTGATGTTTGCCGTGATGTCCCGCTTCAACAGCGTGTGGGAGGAGGCGGCCCGCGATCTCGGCGCCACCCGCTGGCAGACCATCCGCTTGGTGGTGATTCCGGTGCTGGCGCCGGCCTGGTCGCGGTCGCGTTGTTCGGCTTCACGCTGTCCTATGACGAGTTCGCCCGCACGCTGCAGACCGCGGGTTCACTCAACACCCTGCCGCTCGAAATCTGGAGCATGACGCTCAACGTGACCTCGCCGTCGCTCTATGCGCTCGGCACCGTCACCACGATCGTGTCCTTTGCGATCATCGGCGGCTGTATCGCCGCCATCGTTTTCATCAACAAGCGCCGCGGCGTGCGCGCGGCGACGCACTGAGGGCTTCGGAATGCGCGCGGGCGCCGGCGATATCGAATTGGCAGGTCTCTGCAAGAGCTATGACGGCGCGACCAACGTGGTCGATGGCGTCAACCTCAAGATTCCCGACGGCGCCTATTGCTGCTTTCTCGGGCCGTCCGGTTGTGGCAAGACCACGATCCTGCGCATGATTGCAGGTCACGAGGATCCGACCGCGGGTGAGATCGTGATCGGCGGCGAGAATGTTGCAGGACTAGCGCCGGTCGAACGACGCACCGCGATGATGTTCCAGTCTTACGCGTTGTTTCCGCATCTGAACGTGCGCGACAACATCGCCTTCGCGCTGCGGGTGCGCGGCCAGTCGAAGGCCGAGCGCTACAAGGCCGCCGACCTGATGATGGAAAAAGTGCGGCTGACTGAACTCGCGGACCGGCTACCGGCCAATCTGTCGGGCGGTCAGCAGCAGCGCGTCGCGCTCGCCCGCGCGGCGATCACCGAACCGCGGGTGCTTCTGCTCGACGAGCCGTTGTCGGCGCTGGACGAGCAACTTCGGGTTCAGATGCGCCAGGAACTGCGCCGGATGCAGCGCGAGCTTGGCATCACCTTCATTCACGTCACCCATACCCAGCTCGAGGCGATTGCGCTCGCGGATATCGTCGTGGTGATGGAGAAGGGCAAGATCAAGCAATCCGGGCCGGCGCGCGATGTCTACGCCTATCCGCGGGACCGCTACGTCGCGGAGTTCCTGGGCGGCCAGAACGTGCTGTCCGGCAAGGTCGAGAAGGTCGGGGACGGCCACGTCGCGCTGTCGCAGCCGAACCGCAGCGGAATCCAGGTCGGGCTGTGCACCGATACGCGGCTTTCCGTCGGCGACCGGATCGATCTGGCGGTGCGGCGCGACGATATCGAACTGATGCGGGTCGATGCCGGTGGCCTCGATGATGGCGCCACCGCGCTGCCGAGCCGCGTTGTCGCCATCGAGTACCAGGGATCATTCGTCAAGGTCATGCTCGATACGCTGCCTGACGAGGATTTTGTCGCCTATCCCGGAGCGGACGTTTTTCCGCGATCCCTTCGATGTCGGCGACATGCTGCTTGCCACCTGGTCGGCGGGCCGCGCCCGCGTTCTTGCCTGATGTCAGCCCCAGCCCCGGAGATGCCAGATGAAAATCAGTTTTGCGCTTAACGGCCGGCCCAGGACGGTCGATGTCGAGCCCGCGACACTGGTCTCCGAATTGCTGCGCGAGAACCTGAACCTGACGGGGACCCATGTCGGCTGCGACACCAGTCAGTGCGGCGCCTGCGTCGTGTTGTTCAACGGCGAGGCGGTGAAGAGCTGCACCCTGCTTGCACCGATGCTCGACGGCGGGACGCTGACGACGATCGAGGGATTGTCGGGGCCAAGCGGTTCGAACGCCCTGCATCCGATGCAGCAGGCATTTCATGAAAATCACGGCCTGCAATGCGGCTTCTGCACGCCTGGCATGGTGATGACGGCGGTGGCGTCGACCGCGAAGAACCCTGCGCCGACCGAAGCCGAGGTCCGTCATGGCCTCGAGGGCAATATCTGCCGCTGCACCGGCTATCAGAACATCGTGGCATCGGTGCTGGCCGGTGCCGCCGCCATGAACGCACCTGCGATCGGAGAATAACGATGTCCAACATTATCGGAATTGGCGCCGCGCCCCGTCGCAAGGAAGATTTCCGGTTTCTGACGGGCCGTGGCAATTACGTCGCCGACGTCAAGCGCGCCGACATGACGTTTGGCGTGTTCATTCGCTCCCAGCACGGCCATGCGCTGATCCGTGGCATCGACAAGACGGCGGCACTGGCGATGCCGGGCGTCGAAGCTGTGCTCACCGGCGACGACGTCGCGGCTGACGGGCTCGGTTCGCTGCCCTGCGGCTGGGGCATTCACGGCTCGGACGGCCTGCCGATGAAGGAGCCGGCGTTTCCGATGCTGGCGCAGGGCAAGGTGCGCTTCGTCGGCGACATGGTCGCCTTCGTCATCGCCGATACGCTGGAACTCGCGCGCGCGGCGGCGGAGGCGGTGGTGATCGACTATGACGTGCTGCCGGCGGTAGTCGGCGTGCTCGAAGCGGTTCGCCCTGGCGCGCCGCAACTGTTCGACGACGTACCGAACAATCTGTGCTGTGACTGGGAGCTCGGCGACAAGACGGCTGTCGCGACTGCCTTCCGCAAGGCCGCGCATGTCGCGCGTCTCAGCCTCGTCAACAATCGCCTGATCGGCAACCCGATGGAGCCGCGCGCGGCGATCGCCGAATATAATGGCGGCACCGGCCACTATACTCTGTGGACGACCAGCCAGTTTCCGCACGTGGTGCGGTTCTTGATGAGCGCGCTGGTGCTCAAGATCCCCGAGCAGAAAATGCGCGTGGTGGCGCCTGATGTCGGCGGCGGGTTTGGCGTCAAGCAATTCCACTATGGCGAGGAGGCCGTGATCACCTGGGCGGCCAGACGCGTCGGCCGTCCCGTCAAATGGGTGGCGGACCGTTCGGAAGGTTTTGTCTCCGACCGGCACGGCCGGGATCACGTCACCGAGGCTGAACTCGCGCTCGACGAGAACGGCAAATTCCTGGCGCTGAAGGTGGTCACGCTGGCCAATATGGGCGGTTATCTCTCCACCTTCGGCCCCAACATCCCGACCAACCTTTATGGTCCATTGCTCGGCGGCGTTTACACCACGCCCGCGATCTATTGCAACGTGAAGGTGGTTTTCACCAACACGGTGCCGGTCGACGCCTATCGCGGCGCCGGGCGTCCGGAAGCCACCTTCGTGGTCGAGCGTCTGGTGGATGTCGCGGCCAAGGAAATGGGGATCGATCGCGTTGAACTGCGCCGCCGCAACATCATTCCCAAGGAAGCCTATCCGTACCAGACGCCTGTGCTGGTCGAATATGATTCCGGCGATCCGATGGGCTGCCTTGAAGGGGCGCTCGCGGCGGCGGATGTCGCCGGCTTTGCGGAACGCAAGACGGCATCGGAACGCGACGGCAAATTCCGCGGGCTTGGCTATTCGACCTATGTCGAAGCCTGTGGCCTTGCACCGTCACGCTTTGCCGGCCGGCTCGGCGCCCGCGGCGGTCTTTACGAAAGCGCCACCGTGCGGGTGCATCCGACCGGGCAGGTGACCGTGCTGATCGGCACCCATAATCACGGCCAGGGACACGAGACGACTTTCGCGCAGATCGTATCGGAAAAGCTCGGCGTCGCCTTCGACAATGTCGATATCGTGTTTGGTGACACCGATCGCGTGCAGTTCGGCATGGGCACCTATGGTTCGCGTTCCCTGGTGGTCGGCGGTGCCGCGCTTTCGAAGGCCAGCGACAAGGTGGTCGTCAAAGGCAAGAAGATTGCCGCGCACCTGCTCGAAGCCAGTGAGCAGGATATCCAGTTCGAGGCCGGCGTCTTCTCGGTTGCCGGTACCGACCGCAGCAAGACGTTCCAGGAAATCGCGGGCGCCGCCTACGTACCGCACGACTACCCACTGGAGATCCTGGAGCCCGGGCTGGAGGAGCAGGCCTATTACGATCCCGTCAATTTCACCTATCCCGGCGGTTGCCACATCGCCGAGGTCGAAATCGATCCCGAGACGGGAATCGTGACGCTGGAGAAATATACGGCGGTCGACGACGTCGGCACCGTGATCAACCCGATGATCGTCGAAGGCCAGTTGCATGGCGGCATCGTGCAGGGCGTCGGCCAGGCGTTGTATGAAAACGCTGTCTATGACGACGTCTCTGGGCAGCTGCTGTCCGGATCGTTCATGGACTACACCATGCCGCGCGCCGATCATCTGCCGAACATGGCGATCAAGACTCACTCAACGCTTTGCACGCACACCCCGATGGGCGTGAAGGGCTGCGGAGAGGTCGGCACCATCGGGTCGCCCGCGGCCGTCATCAACTCCGTCGTCGATGCCTTGTCGCATCTTGGCGTGATGCACGTCGATATGCCGGCGACGCCGAACCGGATCTGGCGCGTCATTCAGAATGCCGCGATGCCGCAGGCCGCAGAGTAGGAGAAGTCGAGATGAGATCATTTGCACTTCACAGGCCGAGCACGCTCTACGAGACGTCGGCGCTACTTGGCGGTGTCGCCGACAGCATGCCGCTGGCCGGCGGTATGACGCTGCTGCCGACCATCAAGCAGCGGCTGGCGGCGCCGGCAGCATTGATCGACCTGTCGAAGATCCCGCAGATGTCGGGGATTTCGTTCAAGGACGATGTCCTGACCATCGGCGCGATGACCAGGCATGTCGATGTCGCGGAATCAGAACTGGTGCGCAGCAAGATCCCGCTTCTGGCGAGCCTTGCCGCCGGTATCGGCGATCCCGCGGTTCGCAACCGCGGCACGATCGGCGGTTCGGTTGCCAACAACGATCCTTCGGCCGACTATCCAGCCGCCGTGCTCGCGCTGGATGCGATTGTGGTGACCGATCGCCGCGAGATCGCCGCTGACGCGTTCTTTCGCGGGCTGTTTGAAACGGCGCTCGAACCGGGCGAGATCATTATTGCGCTGCGCTTCCCGGTGCCGTCGGCCGGCGGCTATGCCAAGTTCAAATCCCCGGCGTCGCGCTATGCGGTCGTCGGCGTCTGCGCGGTGAAGAAGGCCGGAAAGGTCCGGGTCGCCGTGACCGGGGCGGGGCCTGGCGTGTTTCGCGTCGGAGCGATGGAAGCCGCGCTCGAAGGCTCGTTCACGCCGGCTGCAATCGCGGCCATCAGGGTGAGTCCGGAAAACCTCAGCTCCGATATCCACGCGGATGCGGAATACCGCGCCCATCTCGTGACTGTGATGGCAAAGAAGGCCATAGCGGCCGCTCTCCAGACGTTGTGAGGTTGCCGTGAAAGCAGGTAAGGCCCGCGCCGACGGCGCCATTGAAGCCAATGCGTTGGCCAGGCTGTCAGCCGTTGAATTGCTGGAGGGCTATCGCACCAGGCGGTTCACGCCGCGCGACGTCATCGAGGATGTGATTGCCGCACTGGAGCTGACCAATGCATCCTGCAACGTGGTCGTGACCGAGACCTATGATCAGGCGCGCAAGGCGGCTGACGTGGCGACGGCCGCCTGGTCCGCCGGGCAGCCGGCAGGCAAACTGACCGGCGTGCCGGTCAGTATCAAGGACCTCGTCTATGTCGCCGGCGTGCGCGCGCTCGGGGGCGCGCCCGCCAACAGGGATCTGGTGCCGACCGTCGATGGCGCGGTCGTTGCGGCGTTGAAAGCGGCAGGTGCAATCGTGACCTGCAAGACCACGACATGCGAATCCGGTTACAAGCTGACGGCCGACAGCCCGGTGTCCGGTATTACGCGCAACCCCTGGAACACGAAACGGACCAGCGGTGGATCGAGCGGCGGGGCCGCGGCCTCGGTCGCTGCCGGATGCGGGCCGCTCGCGATCGGTACCGACGGAGTTGGATCGATACGCGTGCCATCCTCCTTCTGCGGCGTGGTCGGCATCAAGCCGACCTTCGGGCTGGTTCCGAGGTCGCCGGGCTTCTCGCCACCGTCATGGGCGTCGCTCGCTCATACCGGACCGATTGCGCGTACGGTCGCCGACGCGGCCCTGCTTCTCGAAGTGATCGCGGCCCACGATCTGCGCGATGCCGCCAGCCTGCCGGTGCCGGAGCGCAGCTTTGATGCGGCGCCGGTCAAGCTCGACGGGATCAGGATCGGAAGCAGTGTCGACTTCGGCTATGCGGCGGTGGCGCCCGAAATTCGCAAGGCATTCCAGTCGGCGGTTGAGACGCTCGGTTCACTTGGCGCCAGCATCGTTCCGGATTGCGTTCATTTCGAACCTGATATGCTCGAACGTATCCTGAAGCCGATCGCTTACACCGAGCAGGCCGCAGCCGTCGCGGCCCGTGACGCCAGCGCGCTCGCAGGGTCGGATGGCGACTACCGTGACGTCGTGGCAAAGGGCGCGGCCTATAGCGGCGTCCAATATGTCGAGGCCAGCTATCGCCGCAACAGCCTGCGCGGTTCGTTCCTGGAAATGTTTGGCAAGGTCGATGCGATCGTCACGCCGACGGTGGCCGTGACGGCATTTCCGGCCGGTGCGCTTGGGGTCGATGAAGTCGACGGCGTTGCCGTCGACCGTCACCTAGGTTGGTCGCCGTTCTCTTGGCCGATAAATCTGACCGGGCTGCCGGCCGCCACGATTCCTTGCGGTTTCGACAGCGACGGGCTTCCGATTGGACTTCAGATTATCGCGCCTTGGCTCGATGAGGGGCTCATCTTCCGCATCGCCGCCGCCTTCGAGCGGGCGCGGCCCTGGACCGAGTTTCGGCCCCAGATGAGCTGATCGGCCCGCGCTGCTGTCGTTTTCGGATAGCGGAAGCTCCTTGCCCAGCAGGAGTTCGTCTTCGAGATTGAGATAGTGCGCGAGATAGTCGTGCAGGGCGCTCGCGGCCTTTGATGTCGCGGTCGGGGATTTATACAGCAGGAGATCGACTTTAGGCAGAGGCGGCAGCCCTTCCTTTTCGCCGATCTCGCGCATGTTGCGCACCAGGGCGGAGCGGCCGAGGACGGTGACCGCCATGCCGGCGAATGCGGCGGCCTGCAAACCGCCGACGCTGGGACTGACGCAGGCAATGCGCCATCGGAGTCTTGATGCTTCCAGGCGCTCGATCGCATGGTCGCGAAAGATATTGCCCGGCGGCAGCAGCGCCAGGGGAATCGGCTTTTCGTTATGTGCCGTGGATTGCTCCCCGGTCATCCAGATCAATTGCTCCTGCCGCACCACCTGTCCGCCGGTGAAATCGTTCATGCGGGTTACCACCGCGATATCGACTTCGCCGCGCTTCACGCATCCGACAAGGGGTGTTGAAAGTGAGCAGTTCAGCTCCAGCTGAACGCGCGGAAAGGCTTTGCGGAAAATCCTCAGGATCGAGGGGAGCATGAAGGCGGCATAGAGGTCCGGGGTACCGAGCACCACGTGACCTTCGATGTCCGGAGAAGCGAGTTGCGACAACATTTCGTCGTGAAATCCGACGATCGATCGCGCGTAACTCAGGACTGTCTCGCCTTCCGCCGTCAGAAACAGCCGTCGGCCCTCATGGATGAAGATCGCCTTTCCGGTGAGCTCCTCCAGCCGCTGTAGCTGAAGCGTGATCGCGGGTTGCGTCCGACCAAGCCGCCGCGCGGTCTCCGTGATGCTGCCGGTTTCGACGACCGACATCAGCGAACGCAGCATGCGGATGTCCAGATTGATCAGGTTCATGGCGTTGCTCGCTGTGCAGGCAGGGCCGTTCTATGCAATTTTCGTGCTTGGGTGGGAGATTGGGAAGCCTGGTAAAGAGAAAGGTGTGTTTACGACTGGCGTAGAGCGCAGCGTCCCGTTCTCGAAAGATGTGCGGCGCCAGCGGTTACAGATTAAGCAGTAAGCCAAAAAAGATAGCAGTTGGTGCGAGCAGGGGGACCGTGGGCTTCTTGTCGTCGCGGCCTGACGAACGAAAGCTATTTCTTTCTGGCGGTATCTGTCAAAGCCGTTTGCTGCGGCGCGCGGCTTAGTTCATTGCCCGCAGCGATGGCCTTGCGCAACAGCCGCATGAGTGTTGCGGCCTCGGCATTCGACAGGCCAGCCAATATGATCCGCTGCGCGGCCTCGACGGCCGGCTCTATCCCGTCGAGGGTCCGATGTCCTTCATCGGTGATCTGCAACGCGTGGGCGCGCCTGTCGGTGCGGCTGGCCTGCCGAACCAGCAAGCCTTTCTGCACCAGCCGATCCACAACGCCGGTGATGGTCGTCCGGTCATAGGCGATTAACCCGGCAAGCGTCGCCTGATCGATTCCGGGCTGCGTCCCGATGGTGGTGAGCGCCGCGTATTGAACGGGGGTGAGATCATAGCCGGCTTCCTCAACCGCGGCATGGAAGACCGCCACCGCAATCTGCTGGAACCGGCGCGCCAGGTGCCCCGGCTTGTCGTCGTTCTCAGTCACCAAAACCCTCCAGCTGCTCGCTTGACAAGTATACTGATAATAAGCATACTGATTAAATTCGGCAACGGCTTTTTGGAGCCCCAGCAAGCTGACGGCTCGGAAGTCGCGTCAGGCGCGGGGAGGGTTTCGTGCAATTTCATCTGAACGGATTCGAACCCGGCGACCCCGAGATCAGAGACCCTGCACAACGGGTTGTTGCGTCAGGATCTGCCGGCGCCATTCCGGCGGAGGTCGACATCCTCATCGTCGGCTGCGGTCCGGCCGGGCTGACACTGGCGGCTCAACTGTCCGCCTTTCCCGATATCAAGACCTGCATCGTTGAACAGAAGCCGGATCCTTTGCTCCGCGGCCAGGCTGATGGCGTTGCCTGCCGCACGATGGAGATGTTCGAAGCCTATGGCTTCAGCGAGCGTGTGCTGAAGGAAGCCTGCTGGATCAACGAGACGACCTTTTGGAAGCCCGACCCCGCGCAGCCCGACAACATCGTCCGCAGCGGACGAGTGCAGGACACCGAAGACGGGCTGTCGGAGTTTCCGCACGTGGTCCTGAACCAGGCGCGGGTGCATGATTTTTACCTCGAAATCATGCGCAAATCACCCTCGCGGCTCGAGCCGTATTATGCGCGGCGCCTGCGCGATCTTCAAATCGACCCTGCGGCGACCTCCGGCGACGACGCCGGTCCCCATCAGGTGACCGCGAGATTCGAACGGCTCGATTCCGCGCACGAAGGACAGATCGAGACCATCAAGGCGCGCTATGTGGTGGGCTGCGACGGCGCGCGCAGCACGGTGCGCACGAGCATCGGCCGAACGCTGCGCGGCGACTCCGCCAATCATGCCTGGGGCGTCATGGACGTGCTGGCCGTCACCGACTTTCCGGATGTCCGCTTCAAGTCATTGATACAGTCCGCCAACCACGGCAGCATCATCATCATCCCGCGGGAAGGCGGCTATCTTTTCAGGCTGTATATCGAACTGGACAAGCTCGATGCCGGGGAGCGGGTTTCCAGTCGCAACATCACGGCAGACGATCTGATTGCGGCGGCGCGGCGCATTTTCAAACCCTATTCGCTCGACGTGAGAGAGGTTCCGTGGTGGTCGGTCTATGAGATCGGCCAGCGCCTGTGCGACAAGTTCGATGACGTGCCGGAAGCGGAGGTTGCGAAACGTCTGCCGCGTGTGTTCATTGCCGGCGACGCCTGCCACACCCACAGCCCGAAAGCGGGCCAGGGCATGAACGTATCGATGCAGGACGGCTTCAATCTCGGATGGAAGCTGGCCTCGGTGTTGCGGCAGCGCTGTGCACCCAGTCTCCTGCACAGCTATTCGGCCGAACGCCAGGCTATCGCCAAGGAACTGATCGACTTCGACCGCGAATGGGCCGCCTTGCTCGCGTCGAGTAAGGGGTTCGATCCGGCCGAGACGCAGCGCTATTTCGTGAGGCACGGGCGCTACACCGCGGGAACCGCGGCCCGTTACCGGCCCTCGATCCTGACCGGCGAGCCAACCCATCAGCATCTGGCTGAGGGGCTGACGATCGGTATGCGCTTTCATTCCGCGCCGGTCGTCCGGCTGGCCGACGCCAAGCCGGTTCACCTCGGCCACGCGGTCAAGGCGGACGGCCGCTGGCGCATTTTTGCCTTTGCCGGCGCGGAGGATCCCGCGGCGTCCAACTCCGGCATCCGGGCCCTGTGCGACTTCCTCGGCGAGGCGGAGGCCTCTCCTGTGCGGAAATACACCCCTGATAACGAGGACATCGACTCGGTGATCGATGTTCGCGCGGTTTTCCAGCAACATCATCACGCGCTTACCATCGAAGCGATGCCGTCCTTCCTGCTGCCGGGGAAGGGACGTTATGGGCTTCGCGACTACGAGAAAATGTTCTGCGCCGACCTGACAGGCGGCAACGATATCTTCACGATGCGTGGCATCGATCGAGAACGGGGATGCATGGTGCTTGTACGGCCCGACCAGTACGTGGCGCACGTTCTGCCGCTCGATGGCTATGGGCTGCTGACGACATTCTTCGACGGCTTCATGACCCAACCGGACTGAACGCAGCCAGCGCCCGAATTGAAGTTTTGAGGACGTCTTCGTCGTGCGTCTCGAGCTGCGTCTAGCAGCGGCTGTTGAGCACGCTGCATTTCTTATCTCGTCCTGAAATTGGTGCTTGCTCACCTGCCAAGGGGACGCCTGGCAGCAAGCTGCGATCGCAGTCTTCGTTCAATTCTATCCGGTAGTACCGTGCGGACGCACCAGATTGTCCGCCCAGTCTTCGGCAATGTGGGGCAGCGAGAGGTCTGGCTTCTGGTCGAGGAGCAGTTCGAGCACGCGCGGAGGCGTGAGCGGCAGCTCCTGGACGCGTTTGCCCGTTGCGTTAGCGACCGCGCATGCGATGGCCGCGCCGACATTGAGGATGGGCACTTCGCCGGCACCCTTGGTGCCGAGCGGTCCGATTGACGGCGCACCTTCGTAGAGGCTGATTTCGACCGGCACGACATCGAGCGCCAGCGGCACGCGATAGGTTTCGAAACCGCTCTGGTTGACGCGGCCGTTGGTGCCGATCGTCACCTCTTCGTGCAAGGCATAGCCCAGTCCCTGCACGACGCCGCCCTGGATCTGGCCCTGGATCGCCCGCGGGTTCAGCGCGCGGCCGACATCCTGGACAACGCGATAGTTGAGCACTTCGACATGTCCGGTCTCGCCGTCGACGGCGACCTCGCAATCATGGACAGCGAAGACGGGGATGTCGATCGCGTCGATGAAGTGGCCGGCGACGCATCCCGGCATCGCCGGCACGCCGGCTCCCGTGAAGGCGCCGGTGCCGGAGACCGGTCCGATCTGGGCCTGGGCGCGGGTCGCGACCTCGGCGACCGTGCGGCCCGAGCCGGGCGCGCCCGCGATCTCGATACGTCCCTGGCGCATCGCGAGGTCTTCCGGTGCTGCCTCGATCATGTCGGAGGCGACCTTGAGCAGCTTTGTGCGTACCTCCTGCGCGGCCGATAGACTGGCTGCGCCGAGCGAGACCGTGGTGCGGCCGCCGCCGACGCCGACATCGTAGCCGGCCGCATCGGTGTCGGCGGCGCGCACGATCACTTTCTCGGGGTCGATGCCGAGCGTGCTGGCGACGATCTGGGGAAGGCTCTGCATCATCGAGCCGGAGCCGATCTCGACGCCTGACGTCACGAGCGTGGCCGTGCCATCGGCATTCATGTTCACGGTTGCCGCCGAAGGACCGACAAAGACGAACCAGGTTCCGACCGTGGTGGCGCGGCCAAACAGCCGACCGTCCGCAAGCTTGCGGGGCGGGGTGGCCGCGTCTCGCAGCGTGTCCATCCGCGCGAGCATCGGGCCGAGCACGTCGCCCTCGAACACCTGGCCGGTGGCGCCGAGATCGCCATCGCCAAGCACGTTGCGGCGGCGGAAGGCGAGGGGATCCATGCCGATCCGGGCGGCGATCTCGTCGGTGTGCCGCTCCAGCGCGAAGGTGTTGTAGACGCCGTTGCAGCAGCGGAACGCTCCGTTCGGAGCGGTGTTGGTGTAGACCGCACGCGAGACCATCCTCACCGCGCCGAGCCGGTAGTTGCCGCCGAGCGTGTGCGCGGTCATGGTGGTCAGGAAGATCTGCTCTCCGCCATACGCCCCGCAGTCCATCAGGACGACGGCTTCGCGCCCGACGATCTCGCCTTCGCGTGTAACCGCCGAGCGAATGCGGATCTCGGCATTCTCGCGGAACAGGCAGGTCAGCATCTCCTCCTCCCGCGAGTTGACCAGCCGGACCGGCCGGCCGCTGGCGCGGGCAAGCAGGGCGGCGAAGGGTTCGACCGCAAGATCGAATTTGAGGCCGAAGCCGCCGCCGACCGGTGGCACCGTGACGCGCACCTGCGATGCGGCGACACCCAGCAGCCGTGCGGTTGCGTTGCGGATGCCCCAGGGTACCTGGGTCGAGGTCTCGATGTGGAAACGGCCGTCTTCGTAGCTTGCGACCACCGCGCGCGGCTCGAAGGCGACATGGTTTTGGCGGCCGACGCGGAAGGCGCTCTCGATGATCTCGACGTCTGGTCTTGCGAAGGCACCATCAACATCGCCGCGGACCACTGTCGCTTCCCAGGCGACGTTACCTTCGCGTGCCCCGCCCTCAAGCAGGATCTCATGATCGCGCCAGCCGGGATGAACGAGCGTCGCGTCAGGCGCAAGCGCCTCTGCCATGGTGAGCACGGCCGTCACGGGCGCGATCTCAACCTCGATCGCCGCGAGGGCCGCCTGGGCCTGGGCAAACGTGTCGGCGGCGATGGCGGCCAGCGGTTCGCCGTCGTAGCGGATCACGTCGCGAGCAAACAGCGGATGATCGGCGATGCCGATTCCGATCTTGCCGGGCGCGTCGGCGGCTGTCACCACCGCGCGCACGCCGGGCATGCGCGCGGCTTTGGCGGTGTCGAGGCAGACGATGCGTCCCGAGGGGACGGTGGCGCGTAGCACCGCGGCGTGCAACATGCCCGGTAGATAGCGATCGACGGTGTAGCGCGTGTGGCCGCGCAGCTTGTCACCGGCATCGCAGCGTCGGAAATCCATTGTTGCGGAAACGTCGGCCATCGCTGGGCCTCCCATCATGTCGCGGCGAGCGCCCGCACGGCCGCTTCGACGATGCTCTCATATCCGGTGCACCGGCAGATGTTGCCGGTCAGCGCGGAGCGGACGTCGTCGCGCGTTGCGCCGGGCGTTGCCTTCATCAGATGCGTCAAAGTCACCACCATGCCGGGAAAACACATGCCGCATTGCACGGCATCGCAGGCTTCGAGCGCCTGCTGGATCGGATTCAATGTGCCGTTTGCTGCGAGGCCCTCGACGGTGCGGACCTCGCAATCCTGCGCGAGCGCCGCGGGCATCAGACAAGACAAAGTGGGCCTGTCGTCGACCAGCACCATGCAGGCGCCGCAAAAGCCCTCGCGGCAGACCGGCTTGACGCCGGTCAGGTGAAACTGCTCGCGCAGCACGTCGACCAGCGGCGTGACGGGATCGGCGGTGAAGCCGCGACGATCGCCGTTGACGTTCAGGGTCAGGGCCATGTTCACCTCCATCATCATCGGCGCTCAACTGCCAAGCGCGGCGATGGCCGCGCGACGCACAAGGCTTGGCAACACGCTTACGCGGTACCAGGCCGGCACCTCGACGCTGTCGCGGCCGGTGAATTCATCGACCAGTTCGGCTGCGACCTCGGTAGCCTGTGCCGGATCCAGCACGTGGCCGAGTAACGCCGCTTCGAGCCGGACCCAGCGGCGCGCGACCGGTTCGATCGAACCGACGGCGATCCGAACGGCCTGCACACGGTTTGCCGGATCGACATCCACCGCGAGGCTGACGATGGCGACCGGGTAGTCGCCCGATTGGCGCAGCGGCAGGCGTGCATGCGCGGTCCTGCGCGCGCTCCGCGGTACGACGATCCGCGTGAGCAGCCGGCCGGGTGCGAGGCTCGATCGCATCTTGAGGAACTGTTCCAGACTGATCCGCTCGCGGTCGCTTCGGCTGGCAATTTCGACCTCGGCGTCGAGGCAGAGCAGCGCCGGCACACAATCCGCCGCGGCGAACGCCGACGCCGAGAGGTTGCCCCCGATCGTCGCCATCGCGCGGATCGCCGGATTGGCGGCGCGGCCGGCCGCCGCTGTGAGCACGCCGAACTCGGGGAGACCGGCCAAAGCCGCCGCCAACGCCGCGTGTGTGACCGCGGCGCCAATCTCGATCGCCTCAGTGCCGATCCGGATCGCGCTCAGTTCGGGGATTTTCCCGATCGCGACATAGTGCGGCTTGAGCTGCTCGTGCCGGATCGGAGACCGCATGATCCAGGTGCCGCCGGCAAAGGTAGCGCCGGCGGCGCCGTAGTCGCTCAGCGCATCGAGTGCTGCCGGCAGCGAGGGCGCGATGTAGAACGATCCCGGCGGACCGCTTTGCAGGAGGGGATTAGTCGTCATTGGCGCCGCTCCAGTCGCAGACGATCGAGCAGCACGCCGATGATGACGATCGCGCCCAGCACGACCATCTGGACGTAGCCGTCGATGCGGGTGAGATTCATGCCGTTGGAGAGGATGGTGACGAACAGGGCGCCGAGCACGGCGGTGCCGACCCCGCCGCGTCCGCCGGCGAGACTCGTTCCGCCGACCACGGCGCCCGCGATCGCCTGCAGCGACAGCGAGCCGCCGAGATTAGGTTCGCCCGAGCCGGTGCGCGCCGTCATCATGATGGCGCCGAGGGCGGCGAGGGCCGAGCACAGCACATAGGTGAGAACCAGGATGCGCTTCACCGGCAAGCCCGCCACCGCTGCGGCGCGCGGGTTGGTGCCGATGATGTAGAGCGAGCGGCCGAACACGGTACGCGCCAGCATCAGTTGCAGCACGACACCGATCGCGACGGTGATCGCGATGGCGGCAGGGACACCGAATATGTTGCCGCCGTAGAAGATCTGCGAGAACGTGCCAGGTACGCCCTGCACGGGCCGTCCGGCCGACAGCGTCGTCGCGACGCCGATCGCGATATTGTAGCTGCCGAGGGTTGCGACAAAGGGGTTCACGCCGAGCAGCGCGATCACCACACCGTTGAACAGGCCGCACGCGATGCCGAGGCCGAATCCGGCGCCAAGTCCGGCGAGCAGGACGGTGGTCGTGTCGTGGCCCGATGCGGTGGCGCCGGCCATCGCCAGCGCGGTGCCGACGCTGACCATCGATACTGTCGGACCAAGGGCAAGATCGAAGCCGCGTGTCAGGATGACCACAGTCTGCGCCATGGCGAAGAGTGCGAGATAGCTGGTTTGCTGGGCGATGTTGAGCAGGTTGGCCGGAGAGAGCACGCGGCCGTCGACGGCGGCAAAGCCGAGCAGCAGCACGACCAGTGCGATCGGCAGCATCGCGCGCCAGAGCCATTCGGCCGGAAGCCATCTCGTGTGACCGGTGTCCTTGGCGGCGACCGACAATTCAAGGTCAGACACGGGACTTCCTCCGTCGGCTGAGTTCGTCCAGCGCCACCGCCGCTACCATGATGACGCCAAGGAAAACCGGCTGCAGGCGGGAGTCGATGTGCAGGAGGTTGAGCGCGTTGCCGAGGATGGTCAGAAACAGCGCGCTGATGGCGACGATCTCGACCCGCCCGACGCCGCCGCGCAGGCTGACGCCGCCGATCACGGCGGCGGCGATCGACTGCAGCATCATGCGGTCGCCGCCAAAGCTGGCCTGGCCGGAGCCGACCTGCGCGGTAAGTAATATGCCGGCGAGGGCGGCGAGCACGCTGGAGAGGACGTAGGTGCCGACGATGTGGCGCTGGATTGATACACCGGACACCACGGCCGCATCGACGTTGCCGCCGATCGCATAGACGTAGCGGCCGAACAAGGTTCGCCGCTGCGCGAACATCGTCACGAGGATGACGGCGAGTGCGAGGTAGACAGCGGTCGGCAGGCCGAACACCTGGGCACGCCCAAAACCTTTTACGAAAGCCTCGGGCATGCCGTAGACCGGGATGCCGCTCGTGATCATGAGGCCGACGCCGGCAGTCGCCGACATCGTACCGAGCGTCACCACGAAGCCCGAGACCTTGAGCTTCGCCACGCAGAAGCCATTGACGAGCCCGACCAGCAGTCCGCAGCCGAGCCCCGCCGCGACGCCGCTTGCGATGATGAGGGCGTTGTTGCCGGGAAACGCCGCTGCCGCGGCCGCCATGGTCTTTGCGGTCACCACACTGGCGAGCGCGACGACGGCGCCGACCGAGAGGTCAAAACCGCCCGCGATGATCACCAGCGCCTGGCCGCAGGCGACGATCGCGAGAAACGACGCGTTGCGCAGGATATTGAGGATGTTGAGGATGCCGTAGAACTGGGGATCGATCGCCGACATGCCGGCGACGAGCGCGACCAGCAGCGCCGGCAGCAATCCAATCCGTCCGACGATCGACCGGCCGGAGCCGATCGTCGTCCGAGGTGGGGTGGCGGTGAGGATCGTGCTCATGCCACCTCCGCCGCAAGGTGATCCCGGAAGAAGCTCGCAAGCACGTTCTGCTCGGTCTTCTCGGCGCCCTTCAGCTCGGCGGCGACCCGGCCATGGTGCATGACGTAGAGCCGGTTCGAGAGCGCCAGCACTTCCGGCAATTCGGAAGACACCACGATGACCGCAGCGCCGGCCTCGACGAGACGCTTCATGAATTCGTAGACTTCGAGCTTGGCGCCGACGTCGATGCCGACGCTCGGCTCGTCGAACAGGAAGACGGTCAGCTCGCGCGTCAGCGCGCGCCCGAGCATGACCTTCTGGCGGTTGCCCCCGGACAGCGCGCCTGCGGTCCGCTCGATGTTGGGCGGCCTGAGCTGCAACTGCTCCATGATGCCGGCGATCGTGATGCGCTCGGCAGCCTGTCGCAGCACGCCGAAGCGGGCGAAGGCAGGTAGGTCGAGCCCGGTCATCGAGGCGTTCTCGCGGATCGGACGCGACAGCGCGAGCCCTTCGGCGATCCGGTTGGCGGGGAAATAGGCGATGCCGTGCTTCAGGCTGCGCCGCGGTGTGGGGAATTCGTAACGCAAGCCATCGATCCGGACCACGCCCGAAGCCATCGGTTCAAGCCCGTAGATGGCGCGGATCAGCTCCGATTTGCCGCAGCCGACGAGGCCTGCAATGCCGGTGATCTCGCCCGCCTGGGCGTAGAAGTTCACGTCGCGAACGCTGCCGTCGGTCAAGGTGAGGTTTTCGACGTCGACCATGACCTTGTCCGGCTTGTGCGCGATCGTCGGAAACAGCAGGTCGATCTTGCGGCCGGTCATCAGTTCGACCAGTTCGCCGTCGGTCGACGTGGCGGCATCGAGGGTGCGGATATGGCGGCCGTCGCGCAACACGGTCACGCGGTCGGCAAGCGCGCGGATCTCGCGCATGCGGTGCGAGACATAGATCAGTCCGACATTCTGGCTCTTCAGCCGCGCAATCAACTCGAACAGCCGTCCGGTCTCGCGCTCCGTCAGCGAGGCGGTCGGCTCGTCGAGGATGAGCAGGCGCACCCGGCCGAGCAGCGCCTTGGCGATCTCCGTCATCTGCTGGTGCGCGCGGGAGAGATCGTCAACCCGCTGCGATGGATCAAGGTCGAAGCCGAGTTCGTCGATCAGCGCCCGGGCCCGCTTGCGCATCTCGCGCGTCCGCAGCACGCCGCGGCTCGACACTTCGCGGCCGAGGAACAGGTTCTCCTCCACGGTGAGGCTTGGAACCAGCGAGAACTCCTGGAACACCGGGCTGATGCCGATCGCGCGCGCCCGCTGCGGCGTGAGGTGGCGGATTTCCTCGCCGCCGAAATGGAATGTGCCTTCGTCGGGCGGAAACGTCCCCGACACCACGTTGATCAGGGTCGATTTGCCGGCGCCATTCTCGCCGAACAACACATGCAGCTCGCCGGCACGGACATCGAGATCGACCCGGTCGAGCGCACGGACGCCGGAGAATCGTTTTGAGATCCCCCGCAATGCGAGCAGGGGCCCAGTCTGCTTCAAGTCGATGTCGACATCCATCCCCGTCTCCGCAGGCGGCCGGTAAGCGGGCGGGAGCGCTTGTCTCCCGCCGGTGTGTTGCCGGGGCTTACTTAGGTCTTACTTGAGGTTTTACTTGGCCTTGACGGAGTAGACCGGCTTCCAGCTTCCGGGCGCCAGCACGAGGCCCATCTGCAGCTTCGGCACGGTGGTCTTGTCGACCGCCGAGGCCAGTGGCTGGGCGAGGCTCATCACGGGCTTCTTCTCGATCAGGCGCACCGCCTGATCGACCGAGACGGCGCCTTCGCCGACCGGGTACTGGGTCGCAAAGGCGAGCACGTCGCCGCGGTTCAGTGCATCGAGCATGGCCTGGTTCTCGTAGGAGGACATGATCTTCATGTCGCTGCGGCTGGCTTCCGCGACCGCGCCGATCGCCGCTTCGGCGGTGGGTGCGGTGCCCCAGATCACGTTCATGCCCGGATAGGCCTGCAGCGCGTCCTGAATCAACTGGAGTTGGACCGCAACGCCGGAGTCGCCGAACTTCTCGGCAAGGACCTTGGCGTTCGGATTCTTCGCCACCGCTTTCTTGAAACCTTCATTGAAGGATTCCGCCCAGCCCGAGCCGGCCGGACCCGGGAATGTCACGATGTTGAGTTTGGCGTCGGGCTTGGCCTGCGCCAGCAGGCCTTCGCCGGTCACCCCGCCCATGGCGACGAAGTCGACATAGATCGCGGCGGGCAGGGCGTTGGGCGGAAGCGGATTGGCGACACCGACGACCGGCACTCCCTTGGCCTTGGCTTCCTCGAACTTCTTGCTGAGACCCGCACCGGATATCGCACCGACAATGATCGCGTCAGCGCCGCTCGCCATGCAATCGTCGAATTGCGAGAGCTGCTTCGGCAGGTTCTCATAGCCACCGGCCTCGTAGAGGGTCATGTTGACGTTCATCGTTTCGGCCTGCTTGACGATGCCGTAGGCGACCGCCACCCAAAAACTGTCCTTCATATGCGGGAACAGCACGCAGAGCTTGTAGGGCTTTTCGGCCTTCGGCAGCGGTGTGTACTCCGCCGGCTTCGGTGTGCCGGACGAGGCGTCGTAGACCTTCATTGGAAACCAGGGCGTCTCGGCCGCGGCGGGCGAGATCGCCGCAAGTGCGAGGCCCGCGGCGATGCAGAGCGTGGAGCGGATCGGCCGAAGCCGGTTGACGGGAAGGCGCGTCGTACTGGTCATAGCTCTATCCTCATGGTTCGAATGAAAGGGCGAGGGCCGACGAGTTCGGCTCCCCATTTGCATGCGCGCGCCGCGCCGCCCGTGGGCGACGCGGTTGCCGGCGGGGATTAGTCCGCGGCCCAATTGGCGACCGAGCGTCGCTCGAATACCTCGCGAAACTGACGCGTGGATTCAGGAAGGAGAGCGCCGGTGCCCCAGTCGAGGATCACGGCGTGCTGGCGGATCACGTCGAGCGTATCGATCGCGCCGCTGCGAAAACGTTGCGCCACCACTTCCGGGTCGAGCCGCGCCTTGGCGACGCGCTCGGCCCTGATCTTGGCGCGGAGTGCATCGGTGGCGGCCCTGTCGATCTCATATTCGCACAGCTCGGCGTCGATGGTTTGCACAACCACGCCGTAGTCCTTGGCGGCACGCTCGACCGAGACGTAGTCGTCCTTGATGTCCTCGATCACGAGACGCGGATCGCGCAGAAGCGGATCGCCGAACCCGCCGCCACCGGCGGTGGGGCGCGAGAATACGTCGCCTTCGCCGATCGGCACGTCGGAGAAGATCGAACCCAGCCGTTCTTCGGCGGCGGCGCCGGCGCGATGCAGGGTCAGGCCATGCGGCATCGAAGGCAGGCCGCCTTCAATGCCCCAGACCACGGCGCGCTCGCGGTCGCAGATATAGGAGATCACCGTCTTCTCCGCCTGCAGCATCCGTGAGGTTTTCACCACCCCTGCGCCGCCGCGCCATTTGCCGGGGCCGGGTGAGTCCGTGAGGATTTCGCACTTGGTGGTCAGGATCGGATTGGCGCGCTCCTGGCCCTCGACAGGCTGCGACATCAGGCCGGTGCCGAAGCAGGCGGTCGTGACGTTGCTGCCGTCCTTGCCGTTGCGTCCACCCCAGCCGCCCGGCAGCCAGTCGTAGAACATGAAGATCGGCTTGTCGGAGCTGCGGGCGTCGAGACCGCCGGTGAGCAGATACTCGAGATTGAAGGCGCAGGCGAGCGCGCGCTCCGGCATCAGCTTCGACCACATCTCGTAGATCGAGTTCATGATCTTCTCGAACGGCATCAGGAAGCCGGTGACTGCAATCGGCCATTTGGCATCGACGATCGAGCCCTCGGGCGCGATGATGTCGAAGCAACGGTAGAAGCCGGAGTTGAGCGGCAGGTCGGGAAAGAAGGTCTTCATGCCCGCCGCAACGGCCGAGAAGGTGGCGCCGAAGGCCGAATTGTAGATTGAACCAATGGTCGGATGGCTGCCGGTGAAATCATAGATCGCACGGTCGCCCTTGATCGTCATCTTGATCCGGATCGGGATCATCCCTTCGCCGCCGGCGGGGTCGCGATCGATGAAGTCGACGGTCTCCCATTCACCGTCCGGGAGCGCGGCGATGCGCTGGCGCGCCGAGCGCTCGACATAGTCCTGCACCGCGGCAAGTCCCGTCTCGACGGTGTCGCGGCCGTATTTGTTGACGAGGCGAAGGATTTCGCGCTCGCAGACCTGCGTTGCCTGGGCCTGCGCCTGGATGTCGCCAATGATCGAAGCCGGGTCGCGCGTGTTCGAGGCGATCAGGTGCGCGACGTCCCTGCGCAGGCCGGCCTTGTCAAACAGGCGCACCGGGGTGATGCGCAGCCCCTCGCGGAACATCTCGCGGGCGGCGACGTCGAACGACCCGGGCACGCTGCCGCCGACGTCGGACCAGTGTCCGTTCGACTGGCTGAAGGCGATGATCTTGCCGTCGGCAAAGATCGGCCGGATTAGCCGCACGTCGGAAAAATGCGTGCCGCCGGCATAGGGGTCATTGATCGCATAGACGTCGCCTTCATGCATATCGCCCTCGAAATGGCGCATGACGTCCTGGCAGGTGAAGTGCAGGGTTCCGACGTGGACGGCGATGTCCTGATTGCCCTGGGCGGCACATTCGCCCCTGGCATCGTGCAGGGCACTCGAGAAATCGCGGTTGTAGATCACGAAGGAATAGCAGGTCCGAAGCACCTGCTCGCCCATCTGGTCGACGCTGGTGATGAAGGAGTTCTTCAGGACTTCGAAGGTTACGGGGTCGAGCGCAAGATTGCCGGCCATCGGCTCACTCCTTCACGCGGATGATGATGTTGAGGTATTTGTCGACTTCCGCGCTGGCGCCGGGCGGCACCACGGTGGTCGCGTCGACTTGTTCGATGATCGCGGGGCCCTGGAAGCTGAAGCCGCAGGGCAGGTCGTCGCGCTGGAACACCGGCGTGTCGAGCCCGTTGCCGTCGAACCACACCCGGCGCCGGTCGACCGGCTCCGGGATCGCTCCGGTGGGTTTGTGCACGGCGAACTCGGCCTTGGGCACGATGCCGACAGCCTTCAGATTGAGACGGAAGAAGCTGACGGGAGAATCGTCGCGGCGGAAATTGTATTCGCGCTGGTGCTCGGCGTGGAAGCTCTTGACGAGGTCGGCTATCGCACCGATCGGACGCGGCGCGCTGACGGCGAGCGACCGCCACTGGCCGCGATACATCATATCGATCGACCTCTGCAGCACGATGTCCTGCTGGGCGACGCCTTCGTGGGTCAGCCGCGCCAGCGCTTCCTTCTCCAGTGCGGCGAACTGCGCCTCGATGTCGGCGGAATCGGCCTCGTCGGCGCCGACCATGCAGCTTTGCGAGAAGTCGTGCTGCATGTCGACCAGGAGGCATCCGAGCGCCGAGGTCACGCCGGGATTGGGCGGCACGATCACGACGGGGATCGCGAGTTCGCGGGCGACATCGACGCCGTGCAGAGCGCCGGCGCCCCCAAAGGCGACGAGCGCGAAGTCGCGCGGATCGTAGCCGCGGCTGATCGAGATCAGCCTTACCGCATCCGACATGTTGGCGTTGGCAACTTTGAGGATCGCATCCGCAGCCTCGTGCAAGCCGAAACCGAACGGCTTTGCGACGCCATCCTCGACGGCCTTGCGCGCAAGCTCGGGATCGAGCATCACCTTGCCGCCGGCCAGGCTGGTGCCGAGCCGACCCATCGTGACATTGGCGTCGGTATTGGTCGGCTGCGCATTGCCATTGCCGTAACAGGCCGGGCCTGGATAGGCGCCGGCCGATTGCGGTCCGTTGCGCAAGGAGCCGGCCGGATCGGTCCAGGCGAGCGATCCTCCGCCCGCGCCGATGGTGAGCACCTCGATGGACGCAAAGCGGATCGGGTAGCCGTATTCGATGTACCAGTCCTTGGTGATGCGTGACTGCCCCCCATAGGCAAGCGAAACGTCGGTCGAGGTACCGCCCATGTCGAGGCCGATCGAATTGGGAAAGCCGCAGAGGCCCGCGATGTAGCGGCTGGCAATGGCGCCGGCGGCAATGCCGGAACCTGCGAGGCGCGCGGCGAAATCCTTGACGCTCGCCGGCGTCATGACGCCGCCGCCGGTGTGCAGCAGCAGAAGATCGCGGGTGTAGCCTTCGTCGGCAAGGCGATCGCCGAGGCGGCTCGTGTAGCTGACGACGACCGGGCTGACGACGGCGTTGACGACCGTCGTCGAGAATCGCTCGTGCTCGAAGATTTCGGGAAGCACCTGCGAGGAGATTGACACCGGAATGTCCGGCATCTCCGCCAGCAGGATGTCACGCATCGCGCGCTCATTCTCGCCGTTGAGATAGGCGTTCATGAAACAGACCGCGATCGCGGCGACGCCCCGGCGCTTCAGAATGCGCGCGACCTTACGCGCGGCGTCAGTGTCGAGCGGCTGGATCACCTTGCCGGCCGCATCGACGCGTTCGGGTACGGTCAGCCGGTCGCGTCGCGGCACGTAGGGTTTGACGACGTCCTTGTAAGTGTCCCAAAGGTCTTCCTTGTTGGCGCGCCGGATTTCGATGACGTCGCGGAAGCCTTCGGTCGACACCACGGCGGTGCGCGGAAGGCGGCGCGTGATCAGTGCGTTGGTCGCAACCGTGGTGCCGTGCGAGAACAGCGCCACCTTCGACAGATCGATGCCGGCCTTGGAGACGCCGCCCATGATCCCCTCGATGGGATCCCGGGTCGTGGATGTTTTCTCGATGCGGATGAGGCCGGTGGCCTCGTCCATGATGCAGATGTCGGTAAAGGTGCCGCCGACGTCGACGGCCACGCGAAGATTTTGCACGATACGGCTTCCTTTCCAACGCGTGCCGGGCGAGGTCGGGACGACGGTTCAGGCAGCCGGATCGATGATCCGGCTGCCGCAGACGGCCCGTTCGACCGGCGGATTTCGAAGATGTCGCGAGGATTATAGGCAGGCAGTCGGCGAGCTCTTGACGCTGAGCGCAGGAAGATTTGTGCCAGAGAGCACGAACGGCTCAACCGTCGCGCCGACTCCAGTCTGCCAAGGAAGCAACCAGGGGGCGGATCGGGAGGCGGACAGGCACTTCATTGTTTCATGAATTGGCTGCGCGCGACGCCGCCCGCGCCTCGCTCGGCGTGCAGCCGAACCGGCCGCGGTAGTTGCGGCTGAACTGCGCCTGGTCGCCGAATCCCCAATGATAGGCAATTTCGGAGATGCTCTTGCGGCAGTGCGGATCGCGCAGCATGGCATCGCACATCAGCAGGCGCTGGGCGCGGATATAGGTGCTCACGGTGACGCCTTCGCCTTCGAATATCTGGTGCAGATATCTGAGAGAAATACCGCAACCGTCCGCCACCGTCTGCGGTGTCAGCCGCATGTCGTCGAGGCGTGTACGGATAAAGTGCTCGCAGCGATGCAGATGCCCATTGCGGATCGTGGACGAGTGACCCGCCAGCACGCGCTCGTCGGACTCGACCGCCATCGCCAGCAAATCGATGAGATGCTTGCCCATCATGGTTCGGGCAGTCTCGTCCATTTCCCCGATGCGCTCGCCGGAGAGACGCAGCGTATCGACGAAGAGTGCGCCGACGCTGCGGCTGGCGTCGAACTGCAGGGTCGCGAGGCGTTCGGGGCGGGAGATCCGCCCGCGCAGCACGGCGCTTGGGATTTTCAGCACCCAGAGCGCGGCGGGATCGTGGTGGCTGAACTCATAGGGCAAATGGCTGCGCTCGATCAGGAAGGCGCCTGGTCGGCAGCGGATGTCCTTGCCGTCCTGCTCGAAGCGGATCTCGGCGAGCTCGGGCACGGTGATCAGGAAGCATTCCTCGCGTTCATTGACGAGGTGGCGCTCGTGCCGCTTGTAGAGCAGGCCGTCGCAGACGTTGCGGGAGATCGAAACCGGCCCGAGCGACCAGGCACCCAATTTGCCGTGGAAGTCATGGCCTCCGAGAAAACGAAGGTCCAGCGAGTAGTAGATGTCGGAGACGGCCTTCTCCCAGAACTGGCGGCGGTGCTGGGCAGGAATGTCGTTGGTCGCGAAAGTGGTCTGCATCTTGCGCTCCGTCACTGCCGTCGACTACGGGGTCTTAGGTTCTCTCCTGACCAGGACCATCGGCCGTGCCGATGCCGTGACGACTGCGAAGACATCGTCGATCCGATTTTCCGATGGCCGCACGCATGCTGCACTCCCTTTGCTGCCGTCGTCAGCTTGGCGAGGGCGGCAGGATGACGTCAAGTCCAATACAAGGGGAAGCCGATATTTTAGGCCGCGCGTGCTCAATTTCGATCAAGACAACCGAAGGATGGAGGTAGCGGTCAGCGACAACCTCCCGGACGGAGTCCGGTTCGCCGCCGGCGGCAGGCCGCGCAAGTCCTTCGCGATCGCGCAGATAAATCACCGCGGTTCGTCGCATTGAGGGAGTAATATAAGTCGCTGAAATATCGAGACTATCGCTTTCTCGGTCGTCCCCTTGATGCATTGGAGCGAGAAGGCGGCGTGTGAACGATGCGTGCACCGGGAGGGCAGAGAAAATCGAGCAACATCCAGCGTGCGCAGGCCGACCTGAACGTGCTGGGGTATCAGCGGCGCGTCGATCGTTGCAAGAATGTGTATATGAAGACTGCGGTTTGCTGGTTGGCCGCGCTCAAAGTTAAATCCTTCGCCTATGGAAAAATCCCGCCCCCAAAAGAGGCGCGTGTCGATCGCCGGCATGCATATCGATCGCGCTTCAGCGGTCCCGATCCACCTGCAGATCGCTGCGCATCTCCGGAACGGCATTCTGCAGGGGGTGCTTCCGGCCGGCACGCAGTTTCTCGGCTCGCGGGAGATCGCGCGCGAACTGGGCTGTTCACGAACGGTGATTCTGGCGGCGTGGGATTTGCTCTATGCCGAAGGTTACCTGGAATCGACCCCGCGTGGAGGCGTCACCGTAGCATCGGTCAAGCAGGCGCAAGCGAGCCCGGCGCCGGCGGCGGTGTCCTCGTCGGGAGAGGATTCAAGTGCTATCGAGATTGGCCCCGTCTCTGATCGCTGGCGGTCGCTGCTGGCATTCGATTACGATACCAACTGGAAGTCCGAATTCAGCCCCGGTGCGCCGGATGTTTCCAGCTTTCCGTTCAAGGAATGGGCGAGGCTGCTGCGGCAGGCGTGGCAGAATCCCAAAAATTCCGACTGTCTGGACCTTCCGCCCGAGGGGCATCCGGTATTGCGGAGCGAAATCGCCAATTTCCTCGGATCGGTCCGCGGTCTGGTCTGCACGCCGGGCAATGTGGCCGTGACTTCCGGCACGTCAGGTGCGCTGGATTTCTGCAGCCGGATGATCCTCGACCAGGGCGACGAGGTATGGGTCGAAGAGCCCGGGTTCGTCGAAGCCCGCTGGACGCTGACCGCGGCCGGCGCGAGACTCATTCCTGTGCCTGTCGACGACAAGGGCCTCTGCGTTCCCGAGGGCATTCGGCTGGCGCCGAATGCCAAGCTCGTGGTCGTGACGCCGTCGCATCAATACCCGATCGGCGTCAGCATGGGGCTTGAGCGGCGGCTCGAGCTTTTGGACTGGGCGAACAGGAATGACGCCTGGATCATCGAAGATGATTACAATTCGGAGTTCAGGCACCAGGACAGCATGATTGCCTCGCTGCGGTCGCTCGATCGCGACGGACGCGTGATCTATCTCGGGACATTCTCGAAGCTGATGATGCCGAGCTTGCGCATCGGCTACATGATCGCCGACGAACGTCTCATCAGGGCCTTCTCGAAAGGTCGCGCCCGGATCGATGTCCACACATCGGGGATCGGGCAGGTGGCACTGGCGGAATTCATGCGGGAAGGCCACCTGCTGAGACATCTGCGACGAATGCGGAAGGTTTATGCCGCGCGGCGGGCTGCCTTGATCGACGCGATTACCACATTGATGCCTGATGATCTGACCGTGTCATCCGCGGCGACCGGGCTCCATTTGGTCGCCTTCTTCACCGATCGAATGCGGGCCCGGATGACCGATGCAGAGGCGGTAAAGCTCCTGCTGCAAACCGGCATTCACGTGCAGCCGCTGTCGCAGAACTATCTCGGCGAACCCACGCAACAGGGATTGGTGTTAGGATATGGGCGGCTGCACACAGAGGATGCACGCCGGTTGATATCCAAAATGGCCGCGTGCCTCAGTGGCCCGGCTTCATAGCTGCAGCAGATCAGCTTGAGCCATCGGAGTCGCGGCTCCGGGGGCGGCGAGTGTGCATCTTCCGTGAGCATCGATGCCCGGATTGATGCAGAAGACTTCGGAAGAGCGGCGCCGCGCTTGAGTGGCTGGCCTACCTGTTTGCGGCAACTCTGGCTCTATGCGATGGCTCGACCGGTCTGTCACAAATTCACCCGGGTGGCCTTCACAGGGGAAGCAGGGTGATGATGACAGATCGTGGAGTCTCGTTGAAGCTACTGATCGGCGCGGCCTATCTTTAGCTCGACTTTCGCGATTGGAGTCGCAACGTGGCCTCTGTCGTCGCCCCGGCCTTGTTCGGTGCGTTGAGAAGGAAAGCAATGGCTGAACAAGGAATGAAATGAGCGGCTTGAACAGGGAATGGGAGGTCGGAACCGATATCGGGGGCACCTTCACGGACATCATTGCCATCCGGCGTGACCCCGCCGAAACCCGGATCGCCAAGGTTCCGTCGCGTCCGCATGCGCCGGTCGATGCGATGCTCGAAGCCCTTGAGGCTGTTGGACTGCAGAAGGATCAGGTCAAACGCTTCGTCCATGGCACCACACGGGTAACCAATGCGATCGTCGAGGAACGCCTCCCAAAGGTTGCGCTGATCGCCACCGCGGGATTCGAGGATGTGCTGGATATCGCCCGCTACCGGCGCCGTGATCTGTACCGCCTCGATATCCCGCCGAAATCGCCATCATTGGTGCCGCGCGAGCTTTGCTTCGGTCTGGTCGAGCGGCTCGATCACGAAGGCAACGTGCTGAAGCCGTTGCAGGATCTGGAGATCGATCGTCTCGTGACCTGGCTGAAGCAGACCGATGTGCAAAGCGTCGCGGTGGCCCTGCTGCATGCCTACGCCAATCCGGTGCACGAGAGGATGCTGGCCGAGCGGCTCAAGGCGATCGTGCCGCATGTCTCGCTGTCGCATGAGGTCAATCCGGAAGCCCGCGAATACGAGCGCACGTCGTCGACGGTGTTCAATGCGGCGGCGATGCCGATTGCCGTCGAATATTTGAGTGAGCTGGAGCAGCGCTTGCCGATCGGGCCTGGGCTGCAGGTGTTCCACTCCGCCGGAGCCATGGTGCCGATTGTTGCGGTCAAGCGGCGTCCGCTGGTGATGGCGATGTCCGGGCCCGCAGCCGGTGTGTCGGCGTCGGTCAGCATTGCGCGCCAGCTCGGCACGCCGAGAATGCTCACCTTCGATATGGGCGGCACCACCACCGACGTCTGTCTGATCATCGACGGGCAGGCGGAAATGGCGGACGGCCGGATGCTCGGGGATCGGCCGCTGCGCCAGCCGATGCTGGCGGTTCACTCGATCGGGGCGGGGGGAGGTTCGATCGTGCGCAATGGGCCGGGCGGCTTGACCGTGGGACCCCAGAGCGCGGGATCGGAGCCCGGCCCGGCCTGCTATGGCCGCGGCGGCACGGCGCCGACGATCACCGATGCCAACGCGGTGCTCGGCTATCTCAATCCCGAAACGCGGCTCGGGGATCGTATCAGCCTCGATATCGAGGCTGCCCGGTGCGCCATTGCGCCCATAGCAGAGGCGTTGAAACTGGGCCTCGAGGAGACCGCACTCGGCATCGTCAAGGTCGCCAATGCCACCATGGCAAGGGCGCTGCGCCGGGTGACGGTGGAACGCGGTATCGACGGCCGCGAGTGTACGCTTCTTGCCTTCGGCGGCGGTGGTCCGATGCATGCGGCGGGAATGGCGGATCTCTACGGCATCGGCTCGATCGTGGTGCCAAACGCATCGAGCGCGTTTTCCGCGCTTGGCTGTCTCACGGCCGATTTCAGCTTTCTGCAGCAACAGACCTTCCGTGTCGCATTGGATGGCATCGATCTGGTTCGGCTGTTGGAGCGGATCGAGACCCTGATCGGGCAGGCGTCGGAACCGTTGATCGCCAACGGCGTTGCGCGCGCAGAGGTCGATGTCGAGCTGGTCGCCTTGATGCGCTATGCCGCGCAGAACGACGCCATTGCCGTGCCGTTCTCCCTGCCTCTCAATCCCACGCGCCTGCGGGACGATTTTCTCGCCCGTCACCACGAACTGTTCGGCTACGCGACGGCGGAGAGTTGCGTCGTCGAATCGGTGCGCGTGCAGGCGCGGCGGCCATCGACCACGATCGTCGATCGCCCCACGACCGCCATCCGCAAGTTGCAGATGGCGTCGCGTCGATGCACGTTCGATGGCGGCCACAACGTGGCGACCGCGATCGTGGACCGTGCCTCGATGCAGGAAACGGTCGTTGGGCCCGCGATCATTGAAGATGCGTGGTCCACGGTCGTGGTTCCCCCGGGCTGGCAGGCCAAACCGGACGCGATCGGTCATCTCTTTTTGACGAAGGTGACGCCATGACGCTCGATCCGTTTACCGTAGAGGTGATCCGGCATGGATTGTCGGCGGCAGCCGAGGAAATGAGCCTCGTAATGACGCGTTCGGCGCGCTCGCCACTGCTGCGCGAAGCCGGCGATCTGTCATCTGCGATCACCGATGCCGGGGGCGATCTGGTCGGTCAGGGCCGGGACATCCCGATCCATCTCGGGGCCATGGCTTACACCGTTCCGGAATTGCTGAAAGTTGTGTCTGTCAGCAGTCTGAACGACGGCGACGTGCTGATCTATAATCTTGGCGCGCTGGGCGGCAACCATCTGAACGACGTCAAAGTGGTTCGGCCCGTCTTCGTCGACGGCGATATCGTCGCATTCGCGATCAGCCTGGCGCATTGGCCCGATATCGGCGGGACATGGCCGGGCAGCTACTTCGCCAAGGCCATCGATACCTTTCAGGAAGCGATGCGCATTCCGCCGGTTCTGATTGCGACAGCGGGGGGAGTGAATACGCCCATCATGCAGCTTCTGAAGGCCAATGTACGCGATCCCGAAGCGTGCGAGGGCGATCTGCTCGGACAGATTGCGGCAACCAAGGCGGGCGAGAGGCGCATCGTCGAACTTTGCCGGCACCACGGCATCGATGTGTTCACCGCGGCATTGGCGCGTCTGCATGATCTGTCGGAGATCGAGATGCGGGAGGCGATCCGCGAATTGCCGGATGGCATCTATGAAGGGGAAGATTACCTGGACGATGGCGGCGCGGGGGGTGAGCCCGCCCGCATTCACGTCAAGATCACCATCGCCGGTGACGAAGCCACGTTTGATCTGTCCGGCAGCGCCGACCGGGCCTCGAATTTCTGCAACACGACGCCGTTCATTGCGCGTTCCGCGGTAGCCTATTCAGCACGCATCATGAGCGGGCGTGAGATGCAGCAAAATGCCGGAGCTTTGCGGCCGCTCACGATCATCACACGCCAGGGCTCGATTCTGGAGCCGGGGTGGACGGCGGCGGTCGCGGCGGGAAATCACGAAACCTCAATGCGCATCGTCGATGCCATCTTTCGTGCGATGCAGGATGCAATTCCGGAACGCTTGTCTGCAGGCGGCACGACGACCGCCAGCGTGCTCTTCTTCGCCGAGCCGCGCGCGGACGGCTCCTGGAAGATGCTGTACGAGGTCCATGGCGGCGGCGAGGGCGCGCGCCATGATCGCGACGGCGTTTCGGCGACGCGCGTGCACCTGGCCAATACGTCCAACACGCCGGCCGAAGTGATCGAGGCCAACTACAAGATCCGGGTCGAGCAGCAATCCATTCGCCGCCAGTCCGGTGGCGCCGGCAAATATCGCGGCGGCGACGGCGTGGTGCGTTCCTATCGGATCCTCGCGCCGTCCATGCATCTGACCACATGTATCGAGCGAATGGTGATCCCGCCATTCGGCATGCAGGGCGGCCAACCCGGCGAGACCTGCCGGATATCACTGGTCAGAAACGGCGCCAATGTCGAAATCGACGGCAAGTCGAATCTGGTGCTGCAACGTGACGATCTCGTCACCATCGAAAGCTGCGGCGGTGGTGGTTATGGAGCGGCGAATGAGGTTTCTCGATGAGTAGGCTCTTGCGGACCGGCCTGAACGCGGGCGACAGCGCACCGCTTACCGTCGTCGGCGGTGAGGGGGTCTATTTCCACCTCGAAGATGGCCGCCGCTTGATCGACGGAAGCAATACCGGTGGCGGCCTTGGCCATCGGCATCCGGCGATGGTGGAAGCGATTCGTCGCGCCGCGGATACACCCGTCGTGAATGAAGGTTGGACCTGGGTCGGGCGCGAGAAAGCCGCCGAGGATCTGATCCGGGTCGCCTTCGAGGGTGAAGAGGACTGGGTCGGCGCCGTTCGCTTTTGCATCAGCGGAAGCGAAGCCAATGATATGGCGCTCTCGCTTTGCCAGGCACTGACGCAGCGCACGGCGCTCGCTACCCGCGAACGCGCCTATCACGGCCTGGTCGGTCTGTCCCGCAGCATGACCGTGCAGCCGCAATGGCATGGCGGCCTTGCGGTGCATGCCGGAGGCTCGCAACTGCCTGCGGTGATGGCGCCGGTCCGCATTCTGCCCGCGCCCGATGGCGCGATCTACGGCGCACCGCCGAACAATCCGTCGGCGAAACAGTATCTCGCCGATGCCGCAAGCACCCTGTCGGGCACTGCCGCAACCATCATCGACTATACGCAAGGCGGCATCTACTACGACGCCGACTATCAGGACCAGCTGGCGCTGCACGCCCGCGAGGCCGGATCGATCTGGATCGCCGACGAAGTGGTGACCGGCGCGGGACGGGCGGGCCGATGGTTCGCATTTCAAGGTGGCGAGAGCCGCCCGGACATCGTGACGCTCGGTAAATCGTTGGGGGGCGGCGCCGCAGCGGTCGCGGCGGTCGTGGTGTCGAAAGCTATCGTCGAGCAGCTCAAGGGCAAGAGTTGGCAGAACTACGGAACGTTGCGCGGGCATCCGATCAGCATGGCCGCCGTCAGCGCCTATCTCGGCGTCGTCACCAGCGAAGACATCCTGTCCCGGGTACGCCAGCTCGAGGGACTGTTCGCAAAACGTCTGCTCGAGATCGCGCGGCGGCATCCCAGCGTAAGACGCGTGGCGGGACAGGGCCTGCATTGGACCATCGAGCTGCACGGGCCGGACTGGCGGACGTGGCACGCGGACACTTTTGAGGATCCCGTCGCTTCCCGCGTGGCATTGCGCGCCCTTGAGGCGGGTGCGGTGATCGGAACCAGCGGCGAACAGACCTCGCTGTTCCTTGCGCCGCCTTTGGTGATCTCCGCGGATGAATCCCATCGATTGCTCGATGCGCTGGACCACGGTCTGCAGGTTGCCGATGAAGAGCACGAACGCCATGCTGTCCCTGGCCACGGCCGATAGGAGGGCTGGGCTGAGTCATCGAGGATACTGCCAGTGAACTGTGTTTCTCCGCTTGGCCGGTGGGCGAATCCTGGTATCTGCCGATGCCTGACGGCACGCTTTGACATGCGCAGGCGCGCGCCGCGGGGGCGGCGAGCAGAAACGCAGAACTGACGTGCATCACGAGGACTGTCTCCGGAATTGACTTCGTGTGAACCAAAACTTTAACTGCTGGCTTCGATTGAGCCGGATAGGACTCCGAGCTTCACAGGCTGCTTCATTTTCATGCAAGCGCCGCCTTAAATGAAAGCGCCAGAAAGGTATCCATGCGCGTCATCAATGTTGCCGCCGCCCAGTTGGGTCCGATTCAGAAAGCCGAGAGCCGCGAAGCCGTCGTCAAGCGCATGATCGCGCTGATGGATGACGCCAAGGCGAGGGGTGCCGATCTGATCGTCTATCCGGAGCTCGCCCTCACCACGTTCTTTCCACGCTGGTACATGGAGGACCAGGCCGAGGTCGACACCTGGTTCGAACGCGAGATGCCGAATGCGGCGACAAGGCCGTTGTTTGAACGGGCGGCCCACCACGAGATCGCAATGAATTTTGGCTACGCCGAACTGACGCCGGATGGGCATCATTTCAACACCTGCATCCTCACCGACAAAGCTGGAACAATAGTCGGCAAGTACCGTAAGGTTCATCTGCCCGGTCATTCGGAGTTCGACACGAAACGCGCCTTCCAGCATCTGGAGAAGCGCTACTTCGAGCCTGGTGATCTCGGTTTCAACGTCTGGCGTGCGCTCGGCGGAATCTTCGGCATGGCCGTCTGCAATGACCGGCGCTGGCCGGAGACCTACCGCGTGATGGGTTTGCAGGGCGTCGAGATGGTGCTGATCGGCTACAACACGCCCTCGGTCAATGCCGAGAAGAGCGAGGAGGGGCCCGAGAAGCGGCTGTTCCACAACCGGCTGTCAGCGCAGGCCGGCGCCTACCAGAACTCGACCTGGGTCGTCTGCGTCGCCAAGGCCGGGGTCGAGGATGGCCACCCCTTGATCGGCGGCAGCCTGATCGTCAATCCGGACGGCGAGATCGTCGTCGAGGCGAAAACCGAAGAAGACGAATTGCTGGTGTATCCTTGCGACCTCGACGCCACCGATTTCGGCAAGAAAACCATCTTCAACTTCGCCAACCACCGCCGCATCGAGCATTACGGCCTGATCACCAGCCGCACCGGTGCGGTGCCGCCTCCGGAAAACTAGATGGCGGGCATCTCCTTCCGCGAACTTGATCCGCACGACCGGTACAAGTTGCTGTGCGGCGTCGTCGTGCCGCGGCCGATCGCCCTGGTCACGACGCTCGACGAGAATGGCCGCGTCAACGCGGCGCCTTTTAGCTTCTTCAACGTGTTCTCCGAAGATCCGCCCCTTCTGGTGCTCGGCCTGCAGCACAAGGCCGATCACAGCCCCCAAGGACACCACGCGCAACATCCACCGCAGCGGGCAGTTCGTCGTGCATATGGTCGACGAGGCGCTTGCGGCCACCATGAACGACTGTGCCGTCGACTTTCCCTCCGGAAGCAGCGAAGTGGAGGCGACGGGGCTGGAGACTTTGCCATCGGTCGATGTCGCCGTGCCGCGGCTGGCGGCGGCCCCCTTTGCGCTGGAATGCCGGCAACATGTCGCACTTGCTTTCGGGCCCGGCCGCGAGCTCCTTGTGGGAGAAGTGCTGCGCCTGCATGCCCGCGAGGGGATGATTGACCGGGAAAAGATGTACGTCGATTTCGACGCCTACCGGCCGATCGGGCGCTTGTTCGGCAATCTCTACGCCGCCCAGCGCGATACCTTCGCGCTGACGCGCGAAAGCCACGCCCAGTGGCTTGCACGCAACGGTGCGCGTGAACCGTCCGGCGAAAGTCAGTGATGGGCGAACTGCACCGTACCCAATGCCATGGTCACGGCCGCCTGCGTCGGGTCGATCACGGGAATCCCGAGTGCCTGTTCCAGCGGCCTTCGGTGACGCGCCATGCCGGCACAGCCCATCACGATGGCGCCGGATCCGTCTTCGTCCTTGAGCGCGCGCCCGACCTCGATCATCTTTGCGAGCGTTCCTTCGCCCGACGCCGTCTCCGCCACGCTCATGTTGAGCGGGCGCTCCCGCGTCAGGCGATCCATCAATCCCATTTGCCTGAGGTAACGGACATGGCGGCGAATCGAGCGCTGCGCGATTGCAATGACGCCGAAGGTTTCGGCGCGCGCGAGCGCCGTCAGCACACCGCATTCGGCGATGCCGAACACCGGCCGATCGGTCGCTTCGCGGCAGACATGCAGACCCGGATCGCTGTAGCAGGCGATGACAAAGGCAGCCGAATGGTTGTCGCCTTCGACGAGACGGCGCAGCGGCATCGCCACGCCATCGACGTCGGCCTGGCTTTCGATTCCGTAGGGCCCTTCAGCCAAAGTTTCGCAGACGATCTCCGGTCCGCCCTCAAAGCCCAGCGGCTTGAGTGCGTCTTCCAGCCCTTGCGTCACGAGGCGATTTGAATTGGGATTGATGACGAGAATGCGTTGCCTGGACATCTTGTTTTCCTGCTGGACGGCGCATCGGCCGATGCCGTGGGGCCGACGCGCAACGAGACTTCGATGGAAGCAATGACCATGCCATCGAGCGATGCATGGTCCACTGTCTGCTGCCAAAGTGCAAGGGCGTGTCGCGACACGATCTGTGCTTTTATGCAGCGGACGCCCGACTTGCGATTCAGGACCTGACTTGGAGAGTTTGCCATGACCGAACCCGCCTACGACCTTCTCATTCGCGGCGGTCGCGTCGCGACCGTCAGCGACGTGTTCGAGGCCGACGTCGCCATTTCCGGCGAGACGATCGTCGCCGTCGGCCGCGGGCTCCCGGCCGGGCGACGCGAGATCGACGCGCGCGGCAAGCTGGTGCTGCCCGGCGGGGTTGATAGCCACTGCCATATCGAGCAGCTTTCGGCGGCGGGTATCATGAACGCCGATACGTTCGAGAGCGCGACGGTCTCGGCGGCGTTCGGCGGCACCACCAGCGTGATCTCGTTCGCGGCCCAGCACGTCGGCATGAAGCTGCCGCAGGTGCTGGAGGACTATCATGCGCTGGCCAGGAAGGGCGCGGTGATCGACTACGCCTTTCACATGATCATCGCCGATCCGACAAAGGAAACGCTGGAGACGGATCTGCCGGCATTGATCAAGCAGGGCCATGGCTCGATCAAGATCTTCATGACCTATGACCGCCTGAAGATCGATGACGAGCCGCTGCTCGACATTTTGCTGGCGGCGCGTGACGGCGGCGCGATGCTCTGCGCCCATGCCGAGAACCACGGGATCATTTCCTGGATGGTGAAGCGGCTGCTCGCGCGCGGCTATACCCATCCGAAATATCACGCTATCAGCCACGCCCGCGTTTCGGAAGCGGAGGCGTTCACGCGATTGATTGGCATGGCTGCGCTGATCGACCAGCCGATCATGATCTTCCACGTCTCGACGGCGGAAGGCGCCAAGGTGATCCGCGATGCGCGCGGGCAGGGGCTGAAGGTGTTCGCGGAGACCTGCCCGCAATATCTGTTTCTCACTGCCGATGATCTCGACAAGCCCGGCGTGGAAGGCGCCAAATGGATGTGCAGCCCGCCGCCGCGGCGCGCCGCCGACCAGGAAGCGCTGTGGCAGGCACTTTCGCTCGGCGATCTCCAGACCGTGTCGTCCGACCACGCGCCGTACCGATTCGACGAAACCGGTAAACTGCGGGCCGGCCCCAATCCCAATTTCAAGCAAGTGGCGAACGGTTTGCCGGGCCTCGAGGTACGGCTGCCGCTGCTGTTCGACGCCATGGTTTCCAGGGGACGCCTCGGAATCGAAAAATTCGTCGAACTGACCGCGACGGCGCCTGCAAAGATCTACAATCTGCATCCACGCAAGGGCTCAATCGCGGTTGGCGCCGATGCGGATATCGCGATCTGGGACCCGGTGCGAGAGGTCACGCTGAGCGATGAAATGATGCATGACCTCACCGGCTATACGCCCTTCGCCGGCCGCAAGCTGCGCGGCTGGCCGGTGACCGTGCTATCGCGCGGGCGCGTCATCGTGTCGGACGGCAAACGTTCGGTCGAAGCAGGCTCAGGGCGTTTCCTCGCACGTACGGGAGGAGAGGCGGCGAAACCGACCGGCCGGCTGGTATCGGATATGGACCCGGAACAGAATTTCGGGGCGAGGCTCCTGTGATCTGTCCGCCGCGACGAGTTCGGATTGAGAAATGAGAATCCTTGTTTTCGGCGGCACCGGTTTTGTTGGGCTCAATATCGCCGCGACATTGCTGGCGCGCGATCATGCGGTGACGTTGTTCGACCGCGCGGGCTTGCCGTCTGACGCAGCCAGGGATCTTGCCTCTCACGCGGATCGGCTGACCGTCATCCAGGGCGATATCACCGATCAGAATGCCGTCGGGCAGGCGATCGCACCTGGCTATGAGGCGATCATTCTCGGGGCCGCAATCACGGCCGGTCCGGAGCGCGAGGCAAAGGATCCCGAGACCATTCTGCGGGTCAACCTGCTGGCTCAGACGCCGGTCCTGATCGCGGCGCAGCGCACTGGCGTCAAGCGCATCATCAATCTGTCGTCCGCGGCTGCCTACGGCGCCAGCGCATTTGGGAATGCGGTGCTCGATGAGGAGACGCCTTGCGATCCGGTTTCGCTCTACGCCATCACCAAACTCGCGTCGGAGAAAGTGGCCGCGCGCCTTTCCACCCTATGGCAATGCCAAATCATCAGCGTACGGCTGAGCGCGGTGTTCGGGCCGTGGGAGCGGAGCAACGAGGTACGCGACACGCCAAGCCCGCAGGCGCAGATTCTGGCCGCGATGCAGGCGAAACGCGAGGCCGTTCTGTCGCGTCCGGGCGTCAGGGACTGGATCTATGCGGTGGATGTCGCGGAAGCCGTGACGTTGCTGATCGAGGCGGAGCGGCCGAAGCATCAGCTCTACAATATTTCGACCGGCGTGGAATGGCCGGCGCTGCAGTGGGGGCAGGAATTGGCTGCCCTGCATCCCGGCTTGATCTGTCGGCTGGCTGAGGCGGGAGAGGCGCCGTCAGTTGATCTGCACAGTCCGGCCGACCGGGCACCGCTTTCGGTCTCGCGCATGGCGGAAGAGTTCGGCTGGCGCGCGCGGTTCGGCTGCGCGGAGTCGGTTGCCGACCTGAGCCGTTGGTGGACAGAGCATCGAGGGGAAGCCTGACATGAGACTGACAGGACGGACGGCGATCATAACCGGCGCTGGCTCGGGCATCGGCCGCGCCAGTGCGGTGCTGTTTGCGAAGGAGGGCGCCTTTATCGCGTTGGTCGATCGTGATGGCGCGGGTTTGCAGGAGACCCTGGCTGCGATCGACGGCGTGAAGGGTGAAGCTTCATTCCATGTCGGCGATGTCGGCGAGGCCGATTTCGCACAGACTGTCGTTAGCGACGTCATGGCGCGTCGCGGCCGGCTCGATGTGCTGATGGCCGCGGCCGGCTTTTCGTGCGGCGGCACGGTGCTGACCACCGATCCCGCCGATTGGGATGCGGTGTTCCGAACCAATGTCGGCGGCACCTGGCTCTGGGCACGCGCGGCAGTGCCAAAGATGCAGCGGCAAGGCAGCGGCTCGATCATTACGCTCGCCTCGCAACTGGCGATCGCCGGCGGCAAGGGCAATAGCGCCTATATCGCGGCCAAGGGCGCGATCATCAGCCTGACCCGGACGATGGCGGTGGATTTCGCCACGGACGGCATCCGCGTCAACGCGATCGCGCCGGGCGCCATCGACACACCGATGCTGCGGCGCAGTTTTTCCCGTCACGCCGACCCCGAGCCGGTGCGCGAAGCGTCGCGCAACCGCCATGCCATGAAGCGATTTGGCCAGGCGGAGGAGGTGGCCGAGGCCGCGCTCCATCTTGCCAGCGATGCGTCTTCCTTTACGACCGGCACCGTCATGGTGGTCGATGGCGGTTGGCTCGCGGCATGAACAGCTTGCTCGCTCTCGAAGCCCAGATTCGCGCCGATCTTGCCAGGACCGCGCATCCGGATGCCGCGTGGCTGACGCCGAAGCTCGGGCCCGACGGCAGACCGGCGCTGGATGTGCTCGTGGTGGGCGCCGGGCAATCAGGTCTTGCGACGGCCTTTGGCCTGATGCGCTCGCAAGTGAGCAACATCCTCGTGCTCGACAAATCCGAGGAGGGGCAGGAGGGGCCGTGGCTGACTTACGCGCGCATGCATACGCTACGTAGTCCGAAGCATTTCACCGGGCCCGATCTTGATATTCCCAGCCTGACCTACCAGTCCTGGCACGAGGCGCGCTTCGGCGAGGAGGACTGGCGCAATCTCGACCTGATTTCGCGCGAGCTTTGGGCGGAGTATCTGCTCTGGTTCAGGCGCATCCTGGACCTGCCGGTGCGGAATGGTTGCGAGGTCGTCGAGATCTCGCCTGCGCCCGGAGGATTGCTCGCGGCCAAGGTACAGACGGCTGATGGTCTCGATATTGTCTTGGCGCGCAAGATCGTGCTGGCGACGGGCCAGGAAGGCATGGGCGACTGGACCGTTCCGGAGCCGCTACGCGACCTGCCGTCGTCGCTTTGCGCGCATGCGGCCCAGCCGGTCGACTTCGCCCGCTTGCGCGGCAAGAAGGTTGCGGTGATCGGCGCGGGCGCCTCGGCCTTCGACAATGCCGCGGCCGCACTGGAGGCAGGCGCGGCCGAGGTGGACCTGTTTTGCCGCAGGGCGGAGATCCAGGTGATCCAGCCCTACCGCTGGCTCACGTTCCGCGGCTTCCTGCGTCACTTCTGCGATCTGGATGATGCCTGGCGCTGGCGCTTCATGCGCGCCGTGCTGGAGATGCGGGAAGGTTTTCCGCAAGCGACCTACGACCGCTGCGCGCGCCATCCCAATTTTCACCTGCAGGAGGGGGCGCCGATCGAAGCCGTCACGGAAACGGCTCGCGGCGTCGACTTGCGGACGCCGCGGGGGGTGTTCGCAGCCGACTTCGTGATTTGCGGCACAGGGATCGACATGAATTTTGCTGGCCGGCCCGAACTGCGAAACAGCGCTGCCAACATCGCGACCTGGGCCGACCGCTACCAGCCGCCGCCGGACGAGCGGAGCCCGCGGCTCGGGCGTTTTCCCTATCTCGCTGACGACTACGCGCTGATGGAGCGGGTCGCCGGTGAAACACCATGGATCGCGAACATACATGTCTTCGCGATCGCCTCCACCATGAGCTTCGGTGCGTCGGGCTCATCGATCAATGCGATGACCACGGCCGTGCCGAAGCTGGTGCATGGGTTGACACGTGGCCTGTTTCGCGCGGACATCGAGCGGCACTGGGCTTCGTTCAAGGCGTATGACGTGCCCCAGGCCGTCGTCGTGCGGCAAGTACCGACGACGGGTGAGGAACGGTGAACGGTTTTCAACGGCGTTTGGAAAGCTCGGCTCATACCTACTATGCTCCTGCCTCTGGCGGTTCCGGTTGGCATATCCCTTGCTTTAAGTTGATGTTCTCATTCAGAAAATAAACCTGACAAAATAGGGAATAAGTTCGATGGGCGTTACAGGATCCAGGCGTCTGCTTTCGGCGGTTGCCTTTGTCGCGTTTTCATTGGCCGCCGGATCGGTGCAGGCGCAAACGCGCGCGGAAACGCTGCGCTACGTCACCGGCGCATCGGTCAATACGCTCGAGCCGAATGTGCCGGGTTCGACCCGCGAAGCCTTTGCGGTGAGTCTCAGCACCTACGACCGACTCGTGTCATTTGGCCGCAAGCAACTCAATGGCAAATGGGTGTTTGACCTCAGCAAGATCACCGGAGAGTTGGCGGAATCCTACGAGGTCAGCCCGGACGGGCTGAAGATGACTTTTCGCCTGCGCAAGGACGCGAAATTCCAGGATGGCACACCGGTCACCGCTGATGACGTCAAGTGGTCGCTCGACCGCGTCGTCACGGCGCCGATTCTCGGTAAGGCGCAGCTTCTCACGGGATCGTTGACATCAGCCGATCAGTTCAAGGTCGTCGACCCCTTGACCATCGAGGTGACGCTGCCGAAGCCGGACAAGCTGGCCTTGCCGAACCTCGCCACCGTCTACCCGATCATCATCAACTCGAAGGTCGCCAAGTCACATGCGACGGCAGAGGACCCCTGGGCGACGGCGTGGTTGAAGGAGAACACGGCCGGCAGCGGCGCCTACAGGATCGAGACGTTCAAGCCGGGTGAACAGGTGATCATGGTGCGCAACGAGGCCTGGAACCGCGGCACGACCGACAAGTCGGCGTCCTTCAAACGCGTCATCGTGCAGTCGGTGCCGGAGCCGGCGACCCGCGCCAATCTGGTCGAGCGTGGCGACGCCGATATCGTCGTCGACCTGCAGGCCAGCGACGTGCAGTCGCTCGAAGCCAAGGCCAAGCTGAAGGTGATCTCGACGCCGCAATACAATTCCGTCACCTTCGTTTCGATGAACAATCAAATCCCGCCCTTCGACAACGTCAATGTGCGCCGCGCCGTCGCTTTTGCGCTGCCCTATGACGACATGTTCAAGGCGGCGCTGTTCGGCCGCGGGTCGCCGCTGTTTGGCGCAACATGGGCTGATGCCAAGCCGTCGAGCGGCGCCTATCCGATACCGCAGCCGGTGAAGCTCGACCTCGATAAGGCCAGGGAATATTTGAAGGCCGCCGGCATGCCGGACGGCTTCTCGACCACGTTCAGCTTTAACGTCGGCCAGGCTTCCACCGCCGAGCCGATGGCTGCGCTGGTAAAGGAATCGCTGGCCAAGATCGGCATCAAGGTCGATATCCAGAAGCTGCCGGATGCGCAGATGTCGACGCAGATCAACGAGAAGAAGCTGCCCTTCTTTACCGAAGGCATCGTCGCCTGGTTGCCTTCGCCAGACTATTTCTACCGTAACTTCTACACCGGCAATCAGCGCTGGAACTACTCATCGATCAACAACGCCGAACTGATGGAGATCGCGCAGAAGGCCCGCTTCGAGCCGGACGCGGCCAAGTACGAGGAAGACGGCAGGAAGCTCAACGCCATCCATTTCACCGAGATGCCGCAGATTCCGCTCTGGCAGCCCAGCCAGGACGCGGTCATGGCGGCCTCGGTCGAAGGCTACACCTACCAGTTCCATCGGCAGGTCGATTATCGCGATCTCAATCGCAAGTAACCGGCGGGTACGATGGCGGCCTTTGGAGCAACGGTGATACGGGCGGGCAGGCGTTTCCTGTCCTCGCTGCCGGCGCTATTTGGCGTGCTCGTCTTCACCTTCCTGCTGATGCGGGTGCTGCCGGGGGATCCGGCGGTGTTCTTCGCTTCGGGGCCGAATGCCGGCAAGGAGGAGATCGAGGTCATCCGCAAGCAGATGGGCCTCAACAAGCCGGTGCCGGAACAACTGATGCTGTATCTTTATGATGTCGGCAGCGGCAATCTCGGCAGGTCGATGATGACCGGCCAGCTAGTCACGAAGGATCTGCGCGAGCGGCTGCCGGCCTCGCTCGAACTGACGCTCACAGCGCTGCTGATCGCACTGGTATCGGCGGTGCCGCTTGGTGTGCTGGCGGCCCTGAGACCGGGCTCCATCATCGACCACGGCGTGCGGTTTTTCTGCGCGCTCGGCGTTTGTGTGCCAACGTTTGTTTCGGGCCTGTTGCTGATCTATGTTTTCTATTATCTGCTCGGGCTCGCGCCCGATCCGACTGGCCGGGTCGATATCTTCGCATCGCTGCCGCCAAGGCGAACCGGCTTCCTGTTGATCGACTTCCTGCTCGCAGGCGACTTCGATGGATGGTGGGCCGCCTTCAGGCAACTGATCTTGCCGGCGCTGAGCATGGCGCTGTTCGTGGTGGCGCCGCTGGCGCGCATCACGCGGGCCTCGATGCTGGTCTCGCTCGGCAGCGACTTCGTGCGCACCGCGCGTTCCGTCGGTCTTCCCTGGTGGCGGGTCGTCGTCACCTATGCGCTGCGCAACGCCATCCTGCCGGTCATCACCATCGCAGGCATCGTGTTCTCGACCATGCTCGGCGCCAATGTCCTGGTGGAGAAGGTGTTCTCCTGGCCAGGCGTCGCCTCCTACGCGCTCGATGCGCTGCTCTCCTCCGATTATGCGCCGGTGCAGGGCTTTGTGCTGCTGATGGCCACGGTGTTCGTGATCGTCAATCTCTTGGTGGATATCCTTTACGGCATCGCCGATCCACGGGTGACAATCGGATGACATCAGCAACACTTCGCCATGCCGGCTGGATTCTGCGCGGCAACCCGCTTACCGCCGTTGCCGCTACCGGAGTCTTCCTGCTGACGCTGATCGCGATTTTCGGACCCTGGATCGTGCCGTATGATCCGATCGTCTCGAACGTGTCGCAGGCCCTGATGCCGCCGAGCGCGGCGCACATCGCAGGCACCGATCAGCTCGGCCGCGACGTGTTCAGCCGCCTTATCGTCGCGGCACGGCTCGATCTCGCCATCGCCGTCTCGGCGGTCGGAATCTCCTTTGCCATCGGCGCCGTCATCGGTGCGATCTGCGGCTATACCGGCGGCCGGCTCGATCGCGGCGTCGGCCGCTTCGTCGACGTCGTGATGGCCTTTCCGCTTTTCGTGCTGGCGATGGCGATGGTCGCAGCCCTGGGCAACCGGGTCGAGAACATCATCATCGCGACCGCCATCATCAACCTGCCGTTCTACATCCGCTTTGCGCGGGCGGAGGTGAACGTCCGTCGCAATGTCGGCTGGGTCGAGGCGGCGCGCGCTTGCGGCGACAGCCACCTCTCGGTCGTGCTGCGCTTCCTCTTGCCGAACGTGCTGCCGGCCATGGCGGTGCAGATATCGCTCAATCTCGGCTGGGCGATCCTCAATGCGGCCGGACTGTCTTTTATCGGTCTCGGCGTCAAACCGCCGACGCCGGAATGGGGCATCATGGTTGCCGAGGGCGCGCGCTTCATTTCGACCGGCAAATGGTGGCTGGTCGCGTTCCCCGGCTTGGCGCTGATGCTGACGGTACTGTGCTTTAACCTCCTCGGCGACGGCGTGCGCGATATTCTCGACCCCCGCATGCGCACATGACATCATCGCTGCTGGCACTGGACGACCTGCATGTCACTTTCTCGACACGGCGCGGCCTTGTCGAGGCGGTGCGCGGTGTCACGCTGTCGCTCGGCGCGGGTGAGATGCTCGGCCTGGTCGGCGAGAGCGGCTCGGGGAAGTCCGTCACCGGTTTTGCGATCACGCGGCTGCTCGATGCGGCCGGCCGTATCACGGCAGGCAATATCCGGTTTCGCGGGCAGGACATCACGCGGATATCAGGGAGTGATTTCCGTCATCTGCACGGCGCGGCGATGGCGATGATCTTTCAGAATCCTCGCGCGGCGCTCAATCCGATCCGCGCCGTCGGCGACCAGATCGCCGATGCCATCACGGCGCATAAGCGAATGCCGCGGGATCAGGCGCGTGCGCAGGCGCTGGAACTGTTGCGCGCCGTGCAAATCCGTGATCCCGAGAAACGGATGTCCGCTTATCCACACGAACTCTCCGGCGGTATGTGCCAGCGCGTGATGATCGCGATGGCGATTTCCTGTAACCCGGCGCTTCTGATCGCCGACGAGCCGACCACCGGCCTCGACGTCACGACCCAAAAGGTCGTGATGGACCTCCTGGCCGGGATTGCGGCCGAGCGCGGCATGGCGACCATTCTGATCACCCATGACCTCGGTCTCGCCGCCCGTTACTGTCGTCGCGTCGTGGTGATGGAGCAAGGCCGGCTGGTCGAGGAGGCCGAACCGCTGACACTGTTCCGAGCGCCGCAGCATTCGTACACCAAGCGCCTGGTGGCTGCTTCGCCCACGGCGACGTCCCGGATCGCGGATTTGGTGCCGGAAGGGGAGAGGGGCCGAGAAGTGGCGGTCCAGATCGCACGCAGATCGCCGACTGCACCGGGTACGCCGCCGCTGCTGGAGGTACAGAAACTCGCAAAGCGGTTTGATCAGGGGGCCCCGGCGGTCGCGGACTTTTCGATGATGATCAGCGCCGGCGAGAGCGTCGGCTTGGTCGGCGAGTCCGGATCCGGCAAGAGCACGACGTCGCGCATCATTTGCCGGCTGATCGATCCGAGCGAGGGCGAGATCGCGTTCGAGGGACAGTCGATCGGCCATATCCCGGCCCGCGATTTTCACCGGTCGCCGTTTCGCAAGGATATCCAGATCGTCTTTCAGGACCCGAACGACAGCCTTAACCCGCGCTTCACCGCCTTTGACTGCATCGCCCATCCGCTGCTGCGGCTTGGTGGCATGCGCCCGGGCGACGCGCTGCGGCAGCGGGTCGAGGAGTGCGCGCAGCGCGTGGGACTGGAGATCGCATTGCTGACGCGCTTTCCGCATCAGCTCTCGGGTGGCCAGAAGGCCCGCGTCGGCATCGCCCGCGCCATCGCCTGCCGGCCGCGCCTGTTGGTGCTGGACGAGCCTACGGCGGCGCTGGATGTTTCGGTGCAAGCGGTGGTGCTGCAACTGCTCGACCGCTTGCGACGAGAGGATGACCTGGCCTTCCTCTTCGTCAGCCACGACCTCAACGTCGTTCGCATGATGTGCGACCGGACCATCGTGCTGCAAAATGGCCGCATCGTCGAACAGGGCGAGAGCCGGGCGATGTTCGACAATCCTAAAACCGCCTACACTCGCGAGCTGGTTGAAGCCGTGCCGCATATCGAGCCGGAACTGGCTGTGTCCGTCACCTGATATTGATGCCGCCGACAAGTCCGGCCGTTCCATCCCGTAGGTCCTCTTTTTCGATGCGCAATGACGGCGGAGTGCGGCAAATCAACCCGACGGGCAAATCAGTTCCGATTTACAGAATTCGTGTCAAGCCCCGAAATAAAAAAGATTTCTGTTTACCAGAATGGCAAATCAGGTGCATGTATTCGGCCATCCCGCCCTACTCAGAAGGGCGTCGGCCGTCGTCACGGACGTTGGGCGGGTTGCGATGGACGCTGGTTTACGCTGAGACGATGGCGTGGACGGGCGTACGGCAAAACCGTGTGGTCCTGGCGCCCGTTGCTGGCGTCAAGCCGTCGGCAAAGCGCAAGCTGAACCGGCGGTGACGGAGTCAACCCAGAACTCGTCTCCGGGGAGATCACGGCATAAGCCGTAAAGCCATTGCGCAGGGAAGGCCGGGTGTTCTCCGCTGCCCTGTATGCTCGTGTGCAGCCTACTTAGTGCAAACCGCACACGGGACCGCGGGTGCAGCGCGCACCCGGTCTTCCCTGCGCCCTCTTGATGGGAGGGCAAGGAAACTTCTGGCAAAGCTCGGGCACTCAGGGCCGCGAGATCGCGGATTCATGTCCTCCACCATTTTTGCGATGACAGTATCCCATGGCGCGAACATACTCTGAAAATTACGACGGCATCCACCTCGGCATCCTGATCAATGCTGCGAAGTTGTTTTCCGCCCAAGGCTACATGCGCGCGTCGATCACGGACCTTGCGGACGCCTGCAAGTTGCTGCGCTTGACGGTGCGCGTGTTCCTGCTGGGCAACCTGCCTTTACAGTTTCGAGCCATTCAAATTGTGAAGCGCGGGCGATCGCTTGATGGCGATCACATCAGGGCGTATCGATTGCCCGGCATTGACGGGGTTGATCGCGCAGAGTGCGCTTCTCTGAGCGCATGGTAGCCGTCGCGGCCGCCCGCCATGGGCGCGAACAAGCAAGAGGATGCGAGCAGTCATGCAATCAAACACGGATAGCGAATCCGCCGGCGCAGAGATGCATCGGTCCATTATGACGGCCTTCTGCGATGTCCTTCGTACCACCCAGCTGCCGCCCATGACCGTCATGAGCCTTGCGGCGTCCGCGCTTGGAGCCGTGTACAGGGAAGTCGCCGATCAGCATCGTTGTGATGACGGTTGTCCCTGTGGCTGGAAGCCGAACCTGCGTGCGGATGTCGAAGCTTTGCAGGCGGCGCTGGCAGCGAAAACACAGGCTGTCCCGTCCAGTGACTTGCGCGTCATGCAAGCCGTCGGACGTGCATGAGTCATGCGCGACCCCGACCGACCTTTGACGCCGTCGTCTACGCTGATCCCGCCGTCTGTCGGAGATTTTGTTATGTTCACGGCCGGTGATCGACGAGGTCGGATCGAAGGCGCGCCCCGAGCTTATTGTGCCTGCGCCTGGCGCCAAAATGGCAAATGACGGCATCGAGGCTTTCGCCGGGCATTCGCAACCTGCGCCCATGCTCGGCCAGCCACACCTCGATCGTTGCGATCGACGCCTTCCCAAGCCCGGGTATTTCCGAAAGCTCCTGCTTTGTGTGCAACGACAGAATTTCCGGCAGGAAAGCAGCGCGATCGACCGTGTGCCGTACCACCAACGGTGCGTACGGCGCATTTTCCGTCAACTGAATGATCCGATCCGGCAAAACCGGTTCAGGTTTGACGGTCGTGCTCTTTGTCTTGGCCATATGAGACAGACTCACCTTTGACATGACGGGCAGGCTGAATTGGATCACTTCTAAGCCTGCTCGCAAAAAAGCGCGGTTGCGTCAAATCTCACGGCGCATCCATGCGTGTGCGGTGCAGGAGAGGTTTGGAACATTTCTAATGGTGACAGGACGTTCGGCTTGTCGCTCCAATGACTGGCTTTTTAAGAACGGCGAGCGAGCCGTCTGGATCGTTTTCGATGGTTCTTTCAAACTGTTCTAAGCTTGGTTCGATGCCAAATTTGATCGATTCAAGATCGGCATCGTCAGATGCGATCCTCTTGATGTGAATGACAACGATCGGGTTCCTGTCCTTGCGACTCGTTCCTGGTGTTATGTGATGTCATGATCAACGCCCGAAACCGGGGCCTATTGAGCTGAACGTGATGAGCATGTTTTTGGCTGAGCGGGAATTGACGGAACTGATTGCGTGGCGGCACGAGCTCCACAGGAAGCCTGAACTGTCAGGGCAGGAAGAGAAAACCGCGCAAGCAGTGCAGGAGCTTCTCCATGCAACTGGTGCCGACGAGGTTGTCACGGGACTTGGCGGGCACGGCCTGCTCGGGATCTACCAAGGAGATGCGCTTGGCCCGACGATCATGCTTCGCGCCGAGCTGGATGGATTGCCGATTCAGGAGATCTCGGCCCTGCCGTATCGGTCGTCGGTCCCGGGAAAAGCGCATCTTTGCGGTCACGACGGCCACATGACGATTTTGGCGGCGGTGGCGCGCTGTTTGGGTCGTCAACGCCCGCAACGCGGACGTGCCATACTCCTGTTCCAACCGGCGGAGGAGGATGGGTCTGGCGCTGCTGCCGTCCTCGCCGACGAGAAGTTTGATCAGATCAAGCCCGATTTTGTATTCTCGTTGCACAATTTGCCGGGACTTCCCCTTGGGCAAGTTTCGATCGCCGAGGGGCTGGTCAACTGCGCCTCTCGCGGTATGCAGATCAAACTGTCCGGGCGAACCTCGCATGCATCGAGCCCCGAACTCGGTGTTTCACCGCAAGCCGCAATCGCCAGACTATTGGGTGATATCGGCGCGCTCGGTCGGGGCGGGGCGCTCGACGAAGAGTTCTCAATGGTGACGGTCACCCATGCGAGGTTGGGAGAACCGGCGTTCGGCATCTCGCCCGGTCAAGCCGAGGTCTGGGCGACACTCAGGACGCTGACCGATTCGAAGATGGATGCCCTTCGCGCGCAGGCCGAAAGCCTGGTCCAGAGCGTGGCGGCAAGCGAAGAACTGAAGGCGGAGATTCTCTATCGCGATGTGTTCAATCATTGCATGAATGACGCGGAGGCCGTCGTCCATCTCCGGAATGCGCTGGATGCAGAAGGCGTGCAATATTCCGGGCAGGGGCTGCCGATGCGGGGGTCGGAGGATTTTGGACGTTTCAACTACCGGTCAAAGGCCGCGATGTTTTTCCTGGGAGCGGGCACGCTGCATCCCGGCTTGCATCAGCCGGATTATGATTTTCCCGACGAGTTGATCGAAATAGGCTCGCGGGTCTTCATCCGGGCATTACGTAATTTGTTGGGATGAGATGGCGCGCAGTTTGGAATTGAGTTTGATAACTGACGTCCCGCACGTGATTCAATTTCGCGCTCAGCTTGCAAATTTAGAACGCTTAAAAAATGTTTGTGCGATTGTTTAGAACGACTCGAAAGTATTCGGTGTTGCTCGATCGCCACTGATGCATGCCGGAACCGGACTCGCCGACAACAGCCAGCGTCTCGCCTTGATGCAGCGTGTAGCGCCTTTAGCGGCAGGGCTTGGACGGACACGAGGATTGAAGGTATGTCATAATGGCTTTCCGTCCCCTGGCCTTGGCCGCGATTGCCGCCATGATGGACTGGAGCGGGAGTTTAACCTCCTCGAGTGGTTAGAAGGCGACGTGTGCACGATGCCTGCACCGGGAGATCAAAGAAAATCGAGCGACAACCAGCGTCAGCAGCCTTGCATTCCGATGTGTCGTCGAGTGTCCCTCGCTGTCGGTCCGGCACACCGAGACATTGCGATCGCGCCGTTCAGGTCCACGCCGAATCCGGCCTGTCGGTCAGTCGGGACCGCTTTCGTGCACGGCCGAACATCGGATGTGATTGCCGCTTGGTACGGTCGGATTGACTTCCGCTCCAGGTTTTTCGGTGGCAACATCAGCATCCAGCCAGGGCGGTCCCATTGAACGGCGGCCGCAGCCGGCAAATTCGCCAGGTTTCACGGCCAGCGGACATGTCCAATGGCAAGCAAGGTAAAGGCGCATCGCCGCGACTGGGCGATGGGCCGAAGAGAGCCGGTCAAGATGAAACCAGGATCTGCGGTGCCGCGTCGTGCTCTTGGTGGGACGCGGCTTCAGGTTTCGGTTCTGGGATTCGGAACCGCGCCGCTGGGTGATCTCTACGTGCAACTGGACGACGGCACGGCCATCGATACGGTGAAACGTGCGTTCGAGCTCGGCATCAATCTCCTCGACACTTCTCCGCTCTATGGCAACGGCCTTGCCGAACATCGTTGCGGCGCCGCAATCAGGCGCGTGCCGCGCCAGGACATCGTCGTTTGCACCAAAGTCGGTCGCTGGACGGACCCGTTGCGCGGCCGAGGCGACCGTTCCGGTTTTGCAGGAGGGTTGCCGCACCAGGCAGTGGTTGATTACTCCTATGACGGCACGATGCGTTCGGTGGAACAGTCGCTGTTGCGGCTAGGGGTCGATCGGCTGGACCTGTTGCTGATCCATGACGTCGACGTTTGGACTCATGGCGTCGACGCGATCGACCAGCGGTTTCGCGAAGCCATGACTGGCGCGTACGTGGCGCTGGACCGGCTTCGCGCAGAGGGCGTTGTTGCGGGCATCGGGATCGGCGTGAACGAGGCCGAGATGTGCGTGCGTTTCGCGCAAGCCGGTTCATTCGATACCATGCTGCTCGCGGGGCGCTATTCTCTGCTGGAGCAGCCGGCGCTGACTGAGTTTCTGCCGCTTGCGCAACAACAGGGAATCGGTGTGTTGCTCGGCGGCGTATTCAATTCAGGTATTCTGGCAACCGGCGCGGTGAGCGGTGCCAAATACAATTATAGGGATGCGCCACCTGAGATCCTGGCAAGGGTGGCTCGGATCGAAAGCATCTGTGATGCGCATGGCGTTGCCTTGCCAACCGCGGCGTTGCATTTTGCCCTGGGCCATCCGGCGGTGGCGAGCGTTGTGCTGGGGGGCCAGAGTCCGCAGGAGGTCGAACGCAACGTAGCCGCGCTGTCCTGTGACGTGCCAACCGCGCTTTGGGCCGATTTGAAGGCCGAGCGCCTGCTGGCTGCGGAAGCGCCCGTTCCGCTCTCGGTAGCCGGCTGATGCGGATCGATGCGCATCATCATCTCTGGACTCTCGCGCGTGGCGATTATGGTTGGTTGACTCCCGCGCTCGCACCGATCCACCGCGACTTTTCCCTTTCGGATCTGGCGCCGCACCTCGCTGCCGCGAACATCAGGGGGACGATCCTGGTGCAGGCTGCACCGACCGAGGCGGAGACCATGTTTCTTCTCGACATCGCGGCGAAGGCGCAGGTGGTGCGGGGTGTGGTCGGCTGGACGGACTTCGACGTAGCCGACGGCGGGGCGCGCATCGATGCACTCGCCGTGCACAAGCTCTTGGTTGGATTGCGGCCGATGGTGCAGGACATGCCCGACGACGATTGGCTGCTCCGCCCGGGTTTGGCGCCGCTATTGGCAGCGATGGCCCGAAACAACCTGGCATTCGACGCGCTGGTGCTGCCGCGCCATTTGCCGCGACTGCTGCGGCTGGTCGATGATCATCCCAATCTGCAGTTCGTGCTTGACCATTGCGCCAAGCCCCGGCTTGCGACCGGCGAGACGGCAGATTGGTACCGCGACGTCGCGCTGCTTGCCGAACGCCCCAACATCGTCGGCAAGCTATCGGGATTGGTGACAGAGGCCGCACCGGATTGGCAGATTACGGATCTGCGGAAAGCGGTGGATCATGTCGTTGCGTGTTTCGGACCCCATCGCCTGCTATGGGGAAGCGACTGGCCGGTGGTCAATCTGGCAGGCGGTTATGAAAAATGGATTGCCGCCGCCGAAACCCTGCTCGCCGGTCTGTCACCGGATGAAAAGGCAGCTATCTTCGGCGGTAACGCAACTCGCATCTATCTCTCAAGCCGGGGACGGAATGTTGAAGCCAATTGCTGACGAGAAAGGACATCGCGTTCAGAATGTGCCTGCGGACGCGGAGGGGCGGCCGGCCGGTCGACGGCCTTCGGCCTCGATTTCGTTGCGGACGGCGAACAGCTTGAGATAGGTCGAATAGGCGGCATCGTTCGCCGCCGCCCATATCGGGTCGGCCTTGTGGATCGTCTGCTCCGGCGACATCGCGTCGAGCGCCGCAAACAGATCCGGGTACAGCCCGGCCGCGACGGAGGCGACCATCGCGGTGCCGAGCAGCACCGGTTCGGGCGAGTGGGAGATGACGAGGTCTGCGCCAAGCGCATCACGATAAAGGCGCACCATCAGTGGATTCCTGGTGTGTCCGCCGGAGAGACAGGCGCGGTCGATCGCATAGCCACGCGTGTTGAGATGCTCAAGGATATGACGGCTTTGCAGCGCGAGCGCGCGAGCCGTCGCGTAGTAATGTTCGAGGAATGAGCGTGGGCTCGTCTCCAGGCCAATGCCGCTGACGAGCGCGCGCACCGTACCGTCGCCATGGGGCGCGCGGTTGCCGAGCCAGTCGGGGACGATATGCCGCCGCGCGCCGAAGGAGGGGCCTTCGAGATCGAGCAGTGCGAGAATATCGCGCGCGGTTTCCGCGTGCCGCGCCGCCGATGCCTTGCCGGGGCTGGCGGGATGCTGGTCCAGCACGGCGTCGAGCGCCGCGCCCGTGATGCTCATACCGGCCTCGTGCATCCAGTAGCCGGGAAACACCGCGTCCTTGAAGGGACCCCAGACCCCGGAGATGTGCCGCTTATCCTCGGCCCAGCACATGTAGCAGCTCGAGGTGCCGCCGATCAGCGCCAGCGTGCGGTTCATCTTGTCGCGAAATCCGTGACCCACGACGCCGAGAGCGCCTGCTTCCGCGTCGATCAATCCGACCGCGACCGGCGCGCCCGGTGCGATGCCGAGCGCCTTCGCCGCATCCGCGGAGACCATTCCGTGAACCTGACCGACCAGGCCTGGCGGCTCGGCGAGCTTGCCGCGCCGCAGCAGATCGGAGAGACCAAGCGTAGCGAGCAGGTCGCGGCGCCACGGATCAGGGTCGGCGGGCAAATAGGGAAACTTGCAGGCAAGTCCGCAGACGGAGTGCCGATCGATGCCGGTCATGCGGCGAGCGACTTCGTCCGAGAGGTCGCGCACGGCGGTGACGCGCGCCCACGCCTCCGGCGTGTGCCGCTTTACCCAGAGAATCTTGGGCAGATACATCTCCGGCGAGACCGTGCCGCCGACATGATCCAGATAATGGTCGCCGGATGCGCCAATCTCCGCTGCCTCGCGTTCGCCGCGATGGTCCATCCAGCAGACCACGTCCGCATCGCCTTGCAGCGGCGGCTCGCCGTTCGCCTCGAAATAGGTGGAGGATGTCGCGTCGACGGCGACGCCCGCGATCGCAGCCGCCGCACCCGGCGCATCGGCAACTGCGGCGCGGATGGCGGCACATACCGCGGCCCAGATTTCGTCCATCCGATAGACAGCGTGGTTTTCCGCGGGCCGCAGCAGTTCGAACGGATGACTGCGCACGGTTACCAGCCGGCCCGACGCGTCGAACAGCCCGGCGCGCGCCGACAACGTACCGACATCGATGGCGAGCAGCAGGCTCATTGCAGCAGCGCCGCTGCCGCAGATTCGTCGGTGACGAGGCAGCGTACATAGCGCGCGTTCAGAATGCCGCGGATCACCGGCGCCTTGGGTAGCCCGCCCGAGGCCAGGATGGAGATCGGATACGCCTTCAGCTCCTGCGGGCTCAGCGCCATGACTCGGGAATTGAGAGGGTGGTCGACCGGGCGGCCGTATTCGTCGAGGTACGTTCCGAGCAGGTCGCCGACCGCGCCCGCCTTGCGCAGTTCGTCCAGCGATTCATTCACGATATGGGTCGCCGCGAGTAGCGAGCGTGGTGTCAGGTCACCGCAGGATACCAGCGCGATCTGGCCTTCGCGAGCCCGGCGCATCACGTCGGCAAGTCCGTAATGCGTCAGGAGTGTGGAACGGCTCTCGACCGACGGGCAATAGATCGGTGCCGCTACGTAATAGCATTCGGCGCCGATCAGGTGCGCAAACTCGGTCGCGACCTCGAACGTGTTGGTGCCGGCGCCACGCGTCATGCCGCCCATCAGGGACGTTACCCAGCTGCGGGCGAATCGTCGCTGCTTGAGCGTGCGCGCGGCGGCTCTCAGCGTGCGGCCCCAGCCGACGCCGAGGCCGATGCCATCCTTCAGCAGGGGGTGAAGCATCGTGCTCGCGGCTTCGCCGATCACCTGTTGCAGCGCATCGGGATCGGGCAGGCTGGGAACCACGGAAACATCGTCGAGCGCGAAGCGCGCCTTCAGCTTCTCTTCCAGCGCAACGCAGTTGGCGAGCGGCAGCTTGATCTCGACGCTGACGAGCCCATCCTGCCGTGCCTGCCCAAGCAGTTTGTTGACCTGAGCCGCGTCAGCCCGAGCCGATCGGCGATCTCCTGCTGTGTCATCGCGCCGACATAGTAATACCAGCAGGCTCGAGCCTGGATTTGCGCTTCGGCCAGGTCCTCGGCGTTGATACGCATTGTCGTCGTTTCGCTGTCGGATGTGTCGCTCACGGCTTCACCTCACGCATACACCGGCTTCATCGTGATGCTCCCATTTGCTAGTGGCGGCCAGGTGTCATTCCGGCGTCGGTTCAACTCCCTTTCAGATCGACGAGGACCTTGACGTAGCCGGGCGCATTCTCGGCAAGTGCCGTGAAGACGCCGGGCGCTTCCTCCAGCGCGACGCGGTGGGTGACGATCGAGCGTACGTCGATCTTCCCCGCTGCGAGGAACTCAATGGCGCGCGGATAGACGTCGCCCATCCGCCGCGCGAACTTGATGTTCAGGCCGCGGCGGCGCGCGTCCGCGGCCGGCAAAGTGTAAGTGTCGCCGTCGGGAATACCGACCAGCACGATCCGCCCGCCGATGCGCGTCGCGGTTACGGCGTCGCGGAAGCCGAACGGCGAATTCGTCGCTTCCAGTACAAGGGGGCAGCCGCCCTTGGACCAATCGGCAATGTTGGCGGCGCTTTCACCGACGCGGTCGGCGCCGATCTTTTCGGCGATTGCGCGGCGATGCGGCAGCGGATCGCAGGCGAGGACCTCCCCGGCGCCGGCAGCCTTCAACACCTGGACGATGAGCAGGCCGATCGGACCACAGCCCAGCACGGCCACGCGTTCGAGCATGCGCGGCTTGGCGAGCCCGACGGCGTGAATGGCGACGCCGAGCGGCTCCAGCATGACGGCGTCCAGCGCGTCGAAGCCATTCGGCAACGCGACGAGCTGCGACCTTGGTGCCCAGATGCGCTCCGTCATCGCGCCGTCGAAGGGAGGAGCTCCAATGAACTCAACGTTTGGGCAGAGGTTGGGATGGCCCTCATGGCACCAGTCGCACCGACCGCATGCCTTGTTCGGATCGACGGCAACGAGCTGGCCGCGCGCGAGACCGAGTTCCTCGACGTCCTGACAGAGATAGCCGCCAAACTCATGCCCGGGGACAAAGGGTTCGTTGATAAGCGCGCTGCCGATGCCGCCGTCCTTGAAATAATGCAGATCGCTGCCGCAGACGCCGACCGAGGCGACATCCATCAGGACTTCGTCCTCGCGCCCCTCGCGCAGATTGAACTGCGCTACCCGCGCTTTGTTGGCGCCGTCGATGAAGAGAGCTCGACTCATCAACCCTGCAGCCCGGCTTGTACCGGGTTCCCTTGTGGGACATTCCTATTGTGCTCTATTACATTCGTATTCCGCTTGATGCAACATATGAGAAATGTAAAAAACATTTGTGCTATGTCTAAAATCCATTCTCTCAACGACTTTGAAAATCTAGTTATCTCAATCTCTTAGGAAGAGGTTTGGTGCGCTTTTCAGCTTGCACGAAGATCGGTGTTTGCGATTGGCAGCGGAAATAAGGTGATGCCCATCATCAAGTGGCCAACCAAGCTTGGTCGCTGATCAATCCGACAAGAGCGCTTGAGGCATGCTTCCTCGACTACCTGATCGGCGAGTCCAATCCCGCGGTGCTGTCGCGCGGCGCAGGCGCGTGGCAGTCCTCATTCCCAAGACCGGAGCGATGCGCCATCCACAACTCATTGTCGCCCGCGGGAAGATTGGGGGGCAACCGCAAGGAGTTCGAAGGACCGGCTTCATGCACCATCAATCGTTGTGAAGCGATGATCGCGAACCAGCGGCATGCAGATCTCGCGAGTCGCGCGCCAGTGGCCACAATGTCCTGAGCTCTAATGTCCCGGGGCCGCCGATGCCGCTCTACATCGCGGGAGCGCGAATGGTGCACTGCCAACCGGTGCTGATCTCGTATCATGGCAGCTCGCTGAACATCGCGGTGCAAGCAAACACCGGCCTGCTGGAGTTTGGCCTCACCGCCTGTCGCCGCGTGCTGTCGAGGCGTCTAACGAACTGGTGGAGCACCTGCGGGCGGGCTGCGCGAAATCGAGGTGCTGCCTCCGGTTGAGCAGGCTCCTGGAGGTGCGTCAGTTGCGGATGCATCCCGGCGATCCGCATGATAGGCTGACTGACATAAAGATAAGCAAACCTTGGGAGGAGAGCGATCATGCATCCGACTGGTGCGCAAACGTCTTCGCCGCAATCGCCGGCGTTGGAGAGCGGGGAACTCAAGGCGGTTTTCTCGAAGGTTAGCTGGCGCCTCATCCCGCTGCTGCTGATCGCTTACATGATCGCCTATCTCGATCGCATCAATATCGGCTATGCGCAGCTGCAAATGAAGCAGACTCTGCCGTTCGACGATGCCGTCTACGGCCTGGGCGCGGGAATATTTTTCATCGGATATTTTTTGTTTGAAGTGCCAAGCAACCTTCTCCTGGAGAGGATCGGTGCGCGCAAGACGCTGTTGCGTATCATGGTGCTCTGGGGTCTGACCGCATCGGCCATGATGTTCGTGTCCACGCCGTTGCAGTTTTACGTGTTGCGATTCCTGCTCGGTGTCTTCGAGGCAGGCTTTTTCCCAGGTGTCATTCTGTATTTCACCTACTGGTATCCATCGGTGCGGCGCGGTCAGGTCATTGCGATCTTTATGTCCGCTACCACGATCATTTCCGTGCTTGCCGGACCGCTTTGCGGCGCTACCTTGAAATATTTCGACGGGGTCGGGGGGCTTTACGGTTGGCAATGGCTGTTCCTGGTGCAGGGATTGCCGGCGGTCATTCTTGGGTTCCTGGTGTATTTCCTTCTGGAGGACAAGCCCGCGAATGCCAGCTGGCTCTCGAAGGACGAGAAGAAGCTGCTCGAAGACAGCCTTGCGCACAAGGTGAAGGGTGTCGAAAGGGAGCCTGCCGGCACGTTCGGCGGCTTGCTGCGGGATCCGAAAGTGTATGCCCTGTCGCTCGTTTATCTGCTCCTGCTGGGTGCTACCTATACGATGGTGTTCTGGCTGCCGACCTTGATTCAGAGTTGGGGAATCAAGGATCTGTTGCTCGTCGGGATCTACGCGGCCATCCCTAACGCAGTCGGTGTCATCGGCATGATCCTGATCGGCCGGCATTCCGACAAGTGGCGCGAGCGGCGCTGGCATTTTGCAGCATGTGTGGTGATTGCTGCGATCGGCCTGTTCGCGACGACGCTGCTGCAGGGCAACCTGGTCGGATCGCTCCTGGCGCTGTCGTTCGCCGTGATCGGGATAGCGTCTGCTACGCCTCTGTTCTTTGCGCTGATCAGCGAATACCTCTCGGTCGGAGCTGCCGCCGGTGGCCTCGCGCTCATCAGCAGCCTCGGCAACCTCGGTCCGGCGATAAGTCCGACGATCAACGGGCTCATCGTGAGGAGCACAGGTGATAACACTTACAGCATGTATTTCGTGATTGCGCTCTACCTTCTGTCCGGGCTGCTCCTGCTCCTGACGATCCGGCCGACTGCAACCGCGGGTGTGCCGGCGCCGGTGGCTGCGCACTGACGGAACCTGACAAGAGCCCTGGTGAGTTGGGCGACTGCGATCCGTCGTGCCGATAAAAGCGAGGGCGATGAGCACGTGAGAGGCTAAGCGCAGGCCCTCTGATCTACGCTGATTTTGCGGGCCTGCGCAGCGAAGGGGTCAAAAGGCGTCCACGCGAAGGCTTGTGGCTCTGCCCACAACGGATGAGCCAGTTCGACGACCGGTTCGCTGTCCTAGGACAGTTGCGCGGACGCTGCCGCGATGCGCCGGCAGGCCTCCATGAGTTCGGCGGCCGACGTTGCGTAGGAGATGCGGAAATATGGCGCGAGGCCAAATGCCGAGCCGGGAACGACCGCGACGCCGACGGTACGCAGCAGATATTCCGCAAAGGCCGTGTCGCTCGTAATGATGCCGCCGTCAGGAGCCTTCTGGCCGATCAGGCCCGCGCAGCTGGCGAACGTGTAGAACGCGCCTTCGGGCACGCGGCAGGTGATGCCCTCGATCCCGTTCAATGCGGAAACGACGAGATCGCGGCGCGCCTGAAACGACCGGCAATGCTCGCGCACGATGTCTTGCGGACCGTTGAGGGCTTCCACGGCCGCGGCCTGGCTGATCGACGATGCGCAGGACGTCGATTGGCTCTGCACGACAGCCATGGCGCGAACCAGCGCGCTTGGCCCGCCGGCGTAGCCGATGCGCCAGCCGGTCATCGCATAGGCCTTGGAAACACCGTTGACGGTCAGAATGCGGTTGCGAAGTCCCGGTTCGATCGCGGCCGGTGTGACAAAGCGGAAGTCGTCGTAGACGATGTGCTCGTAGATGTCGTCAACGATCAGCCAGACATGCCGGTGTCGCGACAGCACGTCGAGCAGCGGCCGATAGTCAGCCTCGCGATAGGCGGCTCCGGTGGGATTCGACGGCGAATTCAGCATCACCCAGCGGGTGCGCGGCGTGATCGCGGCTTCGAGATCGCCGGCGGTGAGCCGGAAGCCGTTGGCTTCCGAACACGGCACCAGAACCGGCTTGCCGCCTGCGATGAGGACGATGTCGGCGTAGCTCACCCAGAACGGCGTCGGGATGATGACCTCGTCGCCCGGATCGAGGCTGGCCATCATCGCATTGTAGAGGATCTGCTTCGCACCGCTTGAAACCGTGATCTCGTCCTGAGCGAATTCAAGGCCGTTGTCGCGCTGGAACTTGGCTCGGATAGCGGATTTGAGTTCTGGCGTTCCGTCGAGCGCGGTGTATTTGGTCGCGCCGTCGTGCATGGCGCGCGCTGCCGCGTCCTTGATGTGAGCGGGCGTGTCGAAGTCGGGCTCTCCGGTGCCTAGGATGATGACATCCTTGCCCTCGCGCTTCAGATCGGTGGCGAGGCCGGTAATCTTCAGGATCTCCGATACCCCGATCGACGAAAGCCGGGAGGCCGGGCGGAAATGCGATGATGTCGGAAGCGGCGCGTTCATGGCAACTTCCATTCAATCCACGTCGAACTTGACGCCCTGGGCGAGCGGCAGCGTGCGGCCATAGTTGATCGTGTTGGTGGCGCGGCGCATGTAGGCCTTCCAGGCATCCGACCCGGACTCACGTCCGCCGCCGGTTTCTTTCTCGCCGCCGAATGCGCCGCCGATCTCGGCGCCTGAGGGGCCGATGTTAACGTTGGCGATCCCGCAATCGGAGCCGCGCGCCGACAAGAAGGCTTCGGCCTCGCGCAGATCGTTGGTGAAGATCGAAGACGATAACCCTTGCGGAACTGCATTGTGCAATTCGATCACGGCATTGAAGTCGCTGTATTTGATGACATAGAGGATCGGCGCAAAAGTCTCGCGCTCGACCGTTCCTGTCTGTCCACCGATCTCGACCAGCGCCGGCCGGACATAGAAAGCCGCGTCGGCGCCTGCAACGGTGACGCGGTCGCCGCCGACAATGGCCGCACCGGCGGCCTTGGCTTCGCCGAGGGCGCGCTGCATCGATTCAAAAGCGAGGCCGTCGATCAGTGGGCCGACCAGATTGCCGGTGAGGGGATTGCCGACGGAAACGGACTGATAGACCTTCTTCAGGCGCGGCACGAAGCTGTCATAGACGCTCTCGTGAACGAACAGGCGGCGCAGTGTGGTGCAGCGCTGGCCGGCCGTGCCCATGGCCGCAAAGGCGACGCCGCGCAGCGTGAGGTCGAGGTCCGCCGTCGGCGTGACCACCGCCGCATTGTTGCCGCCGAGCTCCAGAATGGCGCGGGCGAAACGCTGCGCGAGCTTCGGCGCGACGGCGCGTCCCATCGCGGTCGAACCGGTCGCCGAGACCAGGGGAACCCTGGTGTTGTTGACGAGGGCCTCACCGATCTCGCGCCCTCCGACCAGCACGGCAGACAACCCGTCGGGCACTGCGCCGCCATCGGCCTTGAACCGCTTCAGGGCGCGGGCGAACAGCGCGTCGGTCGCCAGGGCGGTGAGGGGCGTCTTTTCCGACGGCTTCCAGACGATGCTGTTGCCGCAGACCAATGCCAGCGCCGCATTCCATGACCAGACCGCGACCGGGAAATTGAACGCTGAGATGATGCCGGTGACACCGAGCGGATGCCAGGTCTCCGCCATCCGGTGCTCGTGGCGCTCGGTCGCGATCGTCAAGCCGTAGAGCTGCCGGGAAAGCCCCACGGCGTAGTCGCAAATGTCGATCATCTCCTGCACTTCGCCGAGACCTTCGGACTCGATCTTGCCCGCCTCGATGGAAACCAGCCGGCCGAGCGCGCGCTTGCTGGCGCGCAGCTCTTCGCCGAGCAGCCGCACCAGTTCACCGCGCTTGGGCGCCGGGACAAGGCGCCATTGCAGGAAAGCCGCGTGAGCTTTTTCGATCGCCGAGGTCGCGCCGGCGGCGTCGATCTCCCTGACATGTGCCACGGTTTCGCCGGTGATCGGGGCCTTCGCGATCAGCGTGCCACCGGTATAGCTGACAGGTTCGACACCGAGTTCAATCAGAAGCGCGTCGACGTCGGCCTTGAGCGAGAGGTCTTTGGTTGTGGCGGATTGTTTGTCTGACATAGGGGGCTCTTTCCGAGGGCTCGTTGATTTCAGAGAAGGCGGCTGTCAGCGATTGGTTTGAGACGTCACCATCATTCTCCGTCAGGGGCCGGAAGGCGATGTCCCGCCTCATAGCTCATAGAGAGGTCAACGGTCCGGCATTTTCAAACGATAGAAGTTCAATAAGTCATTCCGGCGTCGAATGACCAGGGGCCAAATCCCAAAACGGCCGACAGTTGAGGATGAGTCGCAGACCCGACCTCATCGGAGCGCGACGCTTCAGCGGTCTGGCGCCGTTTCCAGAAGAAGCCATTCCCGGAAGGCAACAAGTGGCGGATGGTAGGCTCGGTCGGTCGGCCAAACCAGATAATAGGCCTCGGCGCTTTTCATCGGCAGATCGAGCGCGCGCACCAGCTTGCCGGTGCTCAGCTCCTCCTCGATGAGAAATTCGGGAAGCAGCGCGACGCCGAGCCCGGATATCGCCGCCTGGGAAGCGGTGGCGAACTGGTCCAGCAGCATGCCATGGACGGCATGGGCATCCACGCCGTGCAGCGTCAGCCATTGTTCCCAGGCGTCGGGGCGCGTCGTCAGGTGCAGAAGAGGGGCCTTCCGCAGGTCGCTGGCTTGCTTGAAACCATAACGTTCTCGCAGCTCGGCGCTGCAGGCGGGGATCACGGTCTCCGACCGCAGCAACGCCAGTTCACCTCCTTGCCATTCCGGACGCCCGAAATGGATCGCCGCGTCGACAGGCTCCAGCCTGAAGTCGAAATTCGAGAGCCGGGTGACGAGATTGATGGTGATGCCGGGGTTGCCCGCCAGGAATTTGGGAAGCCGCGGCGCCAGCCATCGGGTGCCGAAGGTCGGCAGGATCGCCAGCGTCAGCGTGCCGCCGAACGGATTGGCACGCAGATTGAGCGAGGCCGTGCTGATCTTGCGTAGCGCGTCGCGTATCTCGCGGGCGTAGGCGTCGCCGCCCACGGTCAGGCGGATGGTCTGCCGCTCGCGATGAAACAGCTCGACCTCGAGTTGCTCTTCCAGCGCCTTGACCTGGCGGCTTACCGCGCCTTGCGTCAGCGACAGCTCTTTTGCCGCGGCCGTGATGCTTCCGGTCCGCGCCGCCGCTTCAAAGGCGGACAGCAGAGGCAGCGATGGCAAAAAGCGGCGGGGGCCCTGCACGTCATTCTCCAACCGAATGAGGTCTTGATCAAACATGACTTGGCCCGGCGCTGCTGGCAACGATAGATTACGCCCGGCCTCGCAGTCACGCATTCGGCATCTCTTCCAACGGTCAGCATCCTACTTGCCGAATTGGAATGAACCGGTCAACGCGCCTCGAAAAGCCAGACCTTGCGGGCGGCAACAGACGAGGACGTCGCAGACGATGCTAGATAACGCGAGATCCCACGGTCTCTGGGAATTGACCGCACCGGCGGCGCCTGAAACGGCTGAGTTACGCGGATCGATCAAGGTCGATACCGCCATCGTCGGTGGTGGATATACCGGTCTCTCGGCCGCTCTCCATCTCGCCGAGGGCGGCGCCGACGTCGCATTGCTGGAGGCGGTGGAGATCGGCTTTGGCGGGGCCGGCCGGAACGTCGGTCTGGTCAATGCCGGCATGTGGGTGATGCCGGACGTGCTTCCCGACATGCTCGGCGGCGATTACGGCGAGCGTCTTCTCGGATTGCTGGGCGACGCCCCGAAGCTTGTGTTTGATCTCATCGACCGTCATCGCATCGATTGCGAAGTCGAGCGTGCCGGCACGTTGCATTGCGCCGTCGGCCTCAAAGGGCTGAAGGAGCTGGAGCAGCGCGCAGCGCAGTGGAGCCGCCGCGGCGCGCCGGTGGAGTTGCTGAACGCCGCTGACACCGAAGCGAAAATTGGCTCCCCGACTTACGCCGGATCGCTGTGGGATCGGCGTGCGGGCACGATCCAGCCCCTGGCCTATGCGCGGGGTCTTGCTCGTATCGCTTTGAATGCCGGCGCGAAGATATTCACCCGCAGCGCGGTTATCTCCGCCGAGCGAATTGGCGGCAAATGGAAGCTGCAAACCGCTGCTGGCAGCGTCGTCGCCGATCGTGTCATCGTGGCGACCGATGCCTACGCGACGGGCCCTTGGTCCGAAGTTACGATGGAGCAGGTCCACCTGCCTTATTTCAACTTTGCCACCCAGCCGCTGTCCGACAACATCCGTGCGTCCATTCTTCCCGAACGGCAGGGGGCCTGGGACACCAATGAAGTGCTGAGTTCGTTTCGTTTCGACCGTGCCGGCCGCCTCGTGTTCGGAAGCTGCGGAGCGCTGCGTGGGACCGGTGCGGCGGTTCACCGATCCTGGGCAAAGCGGGCGCTCAAGAAGCTTTTCCCGCAAATCGGCGACGTTAGGTTCGAATCTGAATGGTACGGCCTGATCGGAATGACCGACGATAACCTGCCGCGATTCCACAAGCTCGCTGAAAACGTGATCGGCTTCAGCGGCTACAACGGGCGCGGTATTGCGCCCGGCACGAGCTTCGGACGCCTGTTGGCGCTCCACGCGCTTGGACAACTCGACGAGAAAGATCTGCCGTTACCGGCGTCGTTGCCAACCAAGCCCAATTTCCGGAACGCCAAATCGGCATTTTACGAGGTCGGGGCACAGCTCCTTCATCTGGTCCAGGCGCGGCGGTAAGTCCGGGTCATCCAATTCTGAAGTTGTGGCAGAAAGATCAGATAGGAAATTAGTTGACGATAGGAAACTTTTGATCAAAGCTGGGCGCGCGGCCTGGTTCTAATCCCGACTCTCCAATCCGGGATCCAAGCCTGAGCAGGGTAAAGGCATGACGGATGGCGCCGTATACGCTCTGGAAACCCGCGGCCTCAGCCGCGAGTTCGGCGGCTTCTTCGCTGTCAATAGCGTCAACTTCCGCCTTGCCCGCAACAGCATGCACGCCGTCATCGGTCCCAACGGGGCCGGCAAGACCACTCTGTTCAACCTTCTGACAAAATACCTTCCGCCTTCGGCCGGTACGATCCTTCACGACGGCCACGACGTCACCCGCCTCAGCATGCCGGCGATGGCCAAGCGCAGCGTGGTGCGCTCCTTCCAGATCTCGGCAGTGTTCGCAGGGCTGACCGTGCGCGAGAACATCGAACTCGCTTTGCTGCCTGAGCATGGTCTCGCCTGGAATCTGCTCGGCCGGATTTCGCGCCATCGCGGCGTGCTGGACCGCGCCGATGCGTTGCTCGGGCGCTTCGGCCTGTCGGAATATGCCGAGACGATGGCGGGCAGTCTTTCCTATGGCCGCAAGCGCGTGCTCGAACTGGCGACGACGCTTGCGCTCGAACCCAAGGTGTTACTGCTCGACGAGCCGATGGCGGGGCTCGGCCACGAAGATATCGGGCGCGTGACACAATTGATCCGCGAGGCCGGCCGGGACCGCACGGTGCTGCTGGTCGAGCACAACATGAATGTGGTCGCCGAACTCGCCGACACCATCACCGTGATGGTGCGCGGCGAAGTGCTGGCGGAAGGAAGCTATGCGGAGGTGTCCTCGCGCGCCGACGTGATGGCCGCCTATACGGGGCAGGCGCATGCCTGAGACCCTCACGGTCGGCAACCTCGAGGCCTGGTACGGCGAGTCCAAGGTCCTGCACGGAATGGATTTCAGTGTCAGGGCGGGCGAGGTGGTGACGCTGCTCGGCCGCAACGGCGCCGGCAAGACCACGACGCTGAAGGCGATCATGGGCCTACTTGACAAGCGTTCGGGTTCGATCGCGCTCAACGGCCGTGAGATCATCGGCGCCGCGCCCTATGACATCGCGCGCAAGGGCATCGCTTTCTGTCCGGAGGAGCGCGGCATCTTTGCGAGCCTGAGCGTGCGCGAAAACCTGCTGCTGCCGCCGAAGGTCGCTGCCGGCGGCATGACGGTCGCGCAGATCCTTGAGCTGTTCCCGAACCTGAAGGAGCGGCTCGACAGCCAGGGCACGAAGCTGTCCGGCGGCGAGCAGCAGATGCTTGCCCTCGGCCGCATTCTGCATACCGGCGCGCGCATCCTGCTGCTCGACGAGCCGACCGAGGGCCTGGCTCCCGTTATCATCCGCCAGATCGGCCGTACCATCACCGAACTGAAGACGCTCGGATTCACCATCCTCCTGGTCGAGCAGAATGTCGGCTTCGCCGCCGGTCTCGCCGACCGACACTACATCGTCGAACTCGGCCGCATCGTCGAGGAAATCCCGGGTGCAGCGTTCGAAGGCAGGCTCGGTTCGCTCAAAAGCTATCTCGGACTCTGACCAAAAGGGCATCATGACCACGATCCTTGGCGTCCCCTCCGCGGTCCTCTATGGCCAGCTCCTGCTCGGGCTGATCAACGGCGCCTTCTACGCCATGCTGAGCCTCGGCCTCGCGGTGATCTTCGGCATGATGAACATCGTGAACTTCGCCCACGGGGCGCAGTACATGATGGGCGCGATGGGCGCATGGTTTCTGCTCAATTATCTCGGCATCGGCTATTGGTGGGCGCTGATCCTGGCGCCGCTCGCCGTCGGCGCGATCGGCATCGTGATCGAGATGCTGCTGCTGCGACGCCTTTACAAGCTCGACCATCTCTACGGCATGCTGCTCACCTTCGGTCTTGCACTGATGGTGCAGGGAATGTTCAGCGACTGGTTCGGCTCTTCGGGCCAGCCCTATTCGATTCCGCAGGCGCTGATGGGTGGCAACCATCTCGGTTTCATGTTCCTGCCGAACTACCGGGCCTGGGTGATCGCCGCTTCGGTCGTGATCTGCCTCGGCACCTGGTACGTTGTCGAACGGACCAAGCTTGGCGCCTATCTGCGCGCCGCGACCGAAAACCCGATGCTGGTTCAGGCTTTCGGTATCCGCGTCCCGCGCATGATCACGCTGACCTACGGCGCCGGCGTTGCGCTTGCCGCACTGGCGGGCGTTCTGGCCGCGCCGATCTACCAAGTCAGCCCGCTGATGGGCGCGGATCTGTTGATCGTCGTCTTTGCCGTGGTGGTGATCGGTGGCATGGGCTCGATCATGGGCTCGATCCTGACCGGCTTCCTCGTCGGCATCATCGAGGGCCTGACCAAGGCCTTCTATCCCGAAGCCTCGACGACGGTCGTCTTCGTGGTGATGGCGGTGGTGCTGCTGATCCGCCCGGCGGGGCTGTTCGGATCGAAGCCCGAGGCCGCGCAGGGGCAGCCGCAATCCAGCCTGTCGGTGCCGGCGCCGTCAGCGCGTACGCAGAACCTGATCTTCCTGACGGTCGCCGCCTGCCTCGCGGCGGCGCCGATCGTCGTTTATCCCGGCTTCATGATGAAGGCGATGATCTTCGCCCTGTTCGCCTGCGCCTTCAATCTGGTCGCCGGCTATGGGCGGCTGGTCTCGTTCGGCCACGCCATGTTCCTGGGCTCCGCCGGCTATGTCTGCGGCCATGTTGCGAAGACCTGGGGACTGCCCCCTGAACTCGCCATTCTGGCCGGAACGGCAACCGCGGCCATGCTTGGCTTTGTCTCGGGCTGGCTCGCCATCCGCCGCAGCGGCATCTACTTCGCCATGGTAACGCTGGCTTTCGCGCAGATGGTCTATTTCGTCGCGCTGCAGGCGCCTTTCACCGGCGGCGAGGACGGGCTGCAGGCGATTCCGCGCGGCATGCTGTTCGGCCTGATCGACCTTTCGCGGCCGGCGAACCTCTACACGTTCGTGCTGGCGATATTCCTCGGCGGTTTCTTTCTGATCATGCGCCTGGTCGGCTCGCCGTTCGGGCGCGTGCTGAAGGCGATCAGCGATCACGACGCCCGCGCGCAGTCGCTCGGCTTTGATACCAGCCGCTACAAGCTCGTTGCCTTCACGCTCTCGGCGGCGCTGGCCGGGCTTGCGGGTTCGACCAAGGCGATCGTCAGCCAGATCGCCAGCCTGACCGACGTGCACTGGTCGATGTCGGGTGAAGTATTGCTGATGACGTTTCTCGGCGGCGTCGGCACGCTCTACGGCCCGCTCGTCGGCGCCTTCATCGTCGTCGCCATGCAGAACTATCTGGCGGCATTCGGACAATGGGTCACCGTCATTCACGGCCTGATCTTCGTTGTCTGCGTGCTGGCCTTCCGGCGCGGCATCGTCGGCGAACTGATCGAGTTCTGGCATCGCCGGCGCCGGGCACCAGCGGCGACACAGACCGTGCTTCGCAAAGTGGCGGTCGCGACAAAGGAATGAGACGTCTCGAAAAGAAACTCCGTCATCGGGGGAAGTGGAACAGGCCCGAACCAAACCCCGCTCGGAAGAGCGGATCCGACAACAGGGGATAGATCATGCGAAAGATGCCTTCCAGACTCTTGTGTGGTGTAGCCGCCGCGCTCTGCCTCGGCGTCATCGCTGGCCAGGCCGCGGCCCAGGTCAGTGACGACGTCGTCAAGATCGGTGTGCTGACCGACATGTCCGGCCAATATTCCGACCTTAACGGGCCAGGCTCGCTGCTGGCGGCGCAGATGGCGGCAGCGGACTTCGGCGGCAGGGTTCTGGGCAAGCCGATCGAAATCATCGGCGCCGACCATCTTCAGAAGGCGGACGTCGGCGTCGGCATTGCCCGGCGCTGGATCGAGAACGAGAAGGTCGACGCGATCTCAGACGTCACCAACAGCGCCATCGCGCTTGCGGTACAGCAGTTGACGCGCGAGACCAGCCGCGTGGCGCTGTTCGCGTCGCCCGGCACGACGGATTTGACCGGCAAGCAGTGTTCGCCCACCGGCTTTCACTGGGTCTACGACAATTATTCAAACGCGGTCGGACCGCTGAAGGCGCTGATCGACAAGGGCAACGACACGTTCTTCATCGTTACCGCCGATTTCGCCTTCGGGCATTCGCTAGAGAAGATCGCGACTGAGGCGATCAAGGCCAATGGCGGCAAGGTTTTGGGCAACGTTCGCCATCCCTTCGGCGCAGCCGATCTCTCGTCGTTCCTGCTGCCGGCGCAGGCATCGAAGGCGAAGGTCATCCTGCTCGCCACCGCCGGCAAGGATATGACGACGGCGATCAAGCAGGCCAACGAGTTCGGCATCATCGCGGGCGGGCAGGCGATCGCCGCGCCGGTCGTGTTCATTACCGATGTCAACGCTCTCGGCCTGCCGACCGCGCAGGGTATTTCGTTTGTCGAGGGTTTCTACTGGGACCAGAACGACGAGACGCGCGCCTTCGCCAAGCGCTTCTTCGAAACCCGCAAGGCCATGCCGACGTCGGTGCAGGCCGGCGTCTATTCCTCGATCACTCACTATCTCAAGGCGATCCAGGCCGCGGGTACCGATGAGGCCAAGGCCGTAGCCGCCAAGATGCGCGAACTGCCGGTCAACGACTTCTTCGCCAAGGACGGCAAGGTGCGCGAGGACGGCCGCATGGTCCACAACATGCTGCTGGTCCAGGTCAAGAAACCTTCCGAATCGAAGCAGCCATGGGACTACTATAATGTTTTGGCGACCGTTCCCGGCGAGCAGGCCTTCCAGTCTCTTGCCCAAAGCGAATGTCCGCTCGTCAAGAAGTGAGGCAAGGTCCCGGCGGCGACGGCCGCCGCCGGGACCTTACTTCCGCGATAAAAAAGGGAGAGAATCGCGATGAAGAAGACTGCGACGCGATCGTCGCTGAGGGAGGCCGCGGCAACGGTGGTTGTGCCGGCCCGCTTCTCGGCCGACGCCGCGCCGGCCGAGGGAAGTGATGACCTCGGTCACAGGTTGAAGCGCGTGCGGATCGACAAGGGGTGGACGCTGAAAGAGGTCAGCGAGCGCGCCGGCGTCGCGCGCTCGACCCTGTCGAAGATCGAGAACGGCCAGATGTCGCCGACCTACGACGTGCTGCAGAAGATCACGCGCGGCGTCGATCTCGACATCGTCGAGCTGTTCGATCAGCGTCGCCAGAATGCGCCGTTCGGCCGCCGCAGCGTCACGCGCAGCGGCGAGGGCAAGCCGCACCGCACCGACACCTATGATTACGAGGTGCTGGCGACCGACCTTTCGCAAAAGCATATCCTGCCTTTCAAGGCGCGGATCAGGGCGCGCAGCCTTGACGAGTTCCCCGGCTGGGTGCGCCACGAGGGCGAGGAGTTCCTGTGCGTTTTGTCCGGCTCTGTCCAGGTCTTCACGGAATTCTACGCTCCCGTTACGCTCGGGGTCGGCGACAGCACCTATTTCGACAGCAAGATGGGCCACGCCATCGTGTCGCTCAGCAAGGAGGATGCCGAGGTGATCTGGATATGCACCGGCATTACCGCACTCTCATGATCTTGTAGGACAGGAACAATACCGATGCTGCGCAGCTACTCCGCTGCCGACGTCCATGCCGCGCTCGGCTATCCCGAGCTGATCGAGGCATTGCGCGAGGCTTTCAAGCGCGACGGCGAGCCGATGCCGTTGCGGCAGGCCTATGAAGTCGGCGTCGATGGAGCGCCGGCCCGTCTGCTGACGATGCCGGCCTGGATCCGCGGCGAAGCCGTCGGCGTCAAGCTCGTCACGGTGTTTCCGCAGAATGCCGAGCGCGGGCTTGGTGCGGTGTCCTCGCTTTATTTCCTGCTCGACGGCCAGACCGGCCAGCCGCGCGCGACGATCGACGGCGAGGCGCTGACCAACCGCCGCACGGCCGCTGCGTCAGCGCTCGCTTCCGGCTATCTGTCGCGCGCGGACAGCCGCACGCTGCTGATCGTCGGAACCGGCCATGTTGCGCGTCATCTCGCCGCCGCTCACCGCGCCGTGCGTCCGATCGAGAAAGTGATGGTATGGGGACGCAATCCGGAGCGTGCGCGGGCCCTGGCTGACACGCTTGTCCGGCAGGGCGCGAATGCAGTTTCGGTGACCGACCTTGACGCGGCCTTGCCGCAGGCCGACATCGTGAGCTGCGCCACGACCTCGACCGAGCCTCTGGTCAAAGGCGGGCTGCTGCGGCCAGGAACCCATCTCGACCTGGTCGGCGCCTTCACGCCGCAGATGCGAGAAAGCGATGACGCGGCTATTTCGCGCAGCCGCGTCTTCGTCGACACCTATCCTGGCGCGCTCGCCGAAGCGGGAGATTTGCTGCTGCCCATCGCCGCCGGAACCTGGAGCGCCGACAAGGTCTGCGGCGATCTCCATGAACTGACAAATGGCACCAAAGCCGGCCGCCTTGACCGGGACGACATCACCCTGTTCAAATCGGTGGGCGCGGCGATCGAGGATCTTGCGGCCGCGAGCCTGCTGGTGAACGAGGCCAATCCGAACTCACGCGCGCAGCCTCCCGAGTGAGGGCGTGCGGCAACGAGGCCTGACTATGTCGACGCAGGAAAAGCCTGGCTTCTGTACGCTGTGCCGCTCCCGCTGCGGCACGATCAATGTCGTCGAGAATGACCGGCTCGTCGCGGTGCGGCCGAACCCGGCGCACCCAACTGGCAAGGCGCTATGCCCAAAGGGCAGGGCCGCGCCGGAGATCGCGCATTCGGCCCGCCGCCTGAAGACACCATTGCGACGCACCGCGCCGAAGGGCGCCGCCGATCCCGCCTTCGTGCCGATTTCCTGGGACGAGGCGCTGAGCGAGATCGCCGAGCGGCTGGGGCGCTACCGGGAAGAGAGCGGGCCGGAATCGGTCGCGTTCGCAGTAACCTCCGGCTCTTCGTCGTCGACATCAGACAGCCTCGACTGGATCCAGCGCTTCATCCGCGGCTTCGGCAGCCCGAACAATTGCTTCTCCACCGAGATCTGCAACTGGCACAAGGACCACGCCCACGCCTTCACCTTCGGGTGCGGCTTGCCTACGGCGGATTATCGCAATTCCGAACTGATCCTGCTCTGGGGCCACAACCCCGCCAATGTCTGGCTTGCCCAGGCGGAAGCAATCAGCGCCGCGCGGGCGAGGGGGGCCAGGCTTGCGGTGATCGATCCGCGCCGGACCGGCTCGGCGCGCGATGCCGATCTGTGGCTGCGTATCCGCCCGGGCACGGATGCGGCGCTGGCGCTCGGTCTTGCGCGCTGGCTCATCGTCAACCGTGCCTACGACACCGAGTTCGTGCGGCACTGGACCAATGCAACCTTCTTGATCCGCGACGACAACGGCTGCTTCTTGCGCGCCGGCGATATCGGTCTTGAAGGCGACGGCTTTCTGGTCTGGGATGCGGTCGCGGGCAAAGCAGTGCCGGCCGAGGGCGGGCTTGCGACAGCCGCGCTCCAAGGATGCTTCGATGTCGTCGGCGTCGAAGGCCCGATCGCCTGCCGCACTGGTTTCGATCACTATGTCGCGGCAGCCGAACCCTACGATCCCGCGACGGTCGAGCGCATCACTGGCATCCCGGCGGCGCAAGTTGAGGAACTCGCGGCCACGATCTCGAAGGTATCATCGGTCAGCTATCACGGCTGGACCGGGCTCGGACAGCACAGCAATGCCTCGCAGACCGAACGCGCGGTCGCAACGCTCTATGCGTTGACCGGCCATTTCGATGCGCCGGGCGGCAATGTCAGGATGCCGAGCCTTCCGGTGCCGTCGCTGCATTCCATGGCGATGATCCCGCCGGAGACGCGCGCACGGACGCTCGGGCTATCAGAGCGGCCGCTTGGGCCGCCGGCCGACGGCTGGATCACCTCCAGCGATTTCTACGACGCGGCGCTGACCGGGAAGCCTTACCGCGTGCGCGCGCTGTTCGCGTTCGGCTCCAATTTGCTGGTCTCGCATCCGGCGCCGGAGCGCGGACGCGAGGCACTGAAGGCGCTCGATTTTCAGGTCCATTGCGATCTGTTCCTGAATCCGACAGCCGAGATGGCTGATATCGTGCTGCCGGTATCGAGCCCGTGGGAGCATGAGGCATTGCGCCTCGGCTTCGAAATCTCGCCCGAGGCGCAGGAATTGGTGCAGCTCCGTCCGCAGATGATTCCGCGGCAGGGCGAGGCCCGTTCGGATATGTGGATCGTCTTCCAGCTCGCCAAGCGGCTCGGCATGAGCGAACTGTTCTTTGGCGGCGATGTCGAGAAGGGGTTTGAGCATCTGCTCGCCCCGCTCGGTCTCGATCTCGAAACGCTGCGGGCGAAACCCGAAGGCATTCGCGTGCCGCTGAAGCATATCAATCGCAAATACCAGACGACCGGCTTCGCCACGCAGACCGGCAAGGCCGAGCTCTATTCGGAACTGCTGCATCGCCATGGCTATCCGGCGGTACCGCGTTTCGTCGAGCCGGCCGAGCGCCGCGATGAAGCGTTTCCGCTGACGCTGTTTTCCGCCAATAGCGGTTATTTCTGCCACAGCCAGCATCGCGGCATCAATGCGCTGCGCCGCAAGCGCGCCGAGCCGACCGCCGAGATCCATCCCGAACTCGCCCGCCGCAAGAATATCCTGGAGGGCGACTGGATGTTGGTACGCAGCCGCATCGGCACGATCCGGATCCGCGCCGCTTTCAACGACGGGCTCGCGCAGGATGTGGTGGCGAGCGATTATGGCTGGTGGCAACCTGCGCCGGATCTCGGCCTGCCGGGCTATCTGCCGGACGAGACACGGCCGGTCGGCGCCAGTTTCAACGCGATCATCTCGGAACACGGGCGCGATCCGCTCAGCGGATCGCTGGCGCTGCGCTCCTTTGCCTGCGACGTCGAGCGTGACGAAACCATCGCCTGGCAGGGCTGGCGCTCCTTCGTTGTCGCGGAACGCCGCGAGGAATGTGCCGATGTGGTGGGGCTGACATTACGGCCAGTCGACGGTGGGACACTTCCGGCATTCCGGCCAGGCCAGTATGTCGGCGTCCGGATTGGCGAGGCGATCCGCTCCTATTCGCTCACCGGGGCAGCGATCGCGGCGCCCGATGCCTATCGCATCGGTGTCAGGCACATCGATGGCGGGCAGGTGTCGACGGCGATCAGGCACGATCTCGCACCTGATGACATCGTCGAATTGCAGTCACCGAAAGGTGGCTTCGTGCTGCCGTTGCGCAACGAGTTTCCGGTCGTCTTGATTGCCGGGGGCATCGGCATCACGCCATTCCTGTCCTATCTCGAAACGCTCGAGGGTGTCGCCGAGGAGCCGCGCGTCACGCTGCATTATGGCTGCCGGGATGGCGCAAGCCGCCCGTTCCATCATCGGCTCGAAGCGCTGCGGCAGCGGCTGCCGAATCTCACGCTGGTCACGCATCTGAGCCGCCCACGGAGCGGCGACCGTTTTGATCGGCTGGGCCGGTTCAGCGTCGCGGATATCGACCCGGAATTGCTGCGCCAGCGCGCGCGCTTCTACATGTGCGCGTCGGATGCGATGATGGAAGAGGTCGCCGCAGGCCTGCAGGCGCTCGGCGTACCGGCCTTCGAGATTTTCAAGGAGCGCTTCCGCTCGCCCCCGCCGCCCGCGCTCGATGGCCTGATGTCGCGCCAGATCCATTTTGCCCGCTCGGGACGCACATTGAACTGGTCGCCGCAGGCGCCGCTGGCCAGCATTCTCGCGGTGGCCGAAAGCGCGGGCATTGCGATTCCGAGCGGCTGCCGTGTCGGCCAATGCGAGAGCTGCGCCGTGCCGTTAAAGACCGGCGAGGTTCGCCATCTCGTCGATTGTTCGGAGTTGGATGAGGGGCATTGCCTGACATGTCAGGCCGTTCCACTTTCCGATCTCGTCATCGACGCATGACTGCAAGACCGACGCCTGCGATCATCAGCCCATCCCTTAGCTGATTGAGCAAGTTGCTCGCCAATCCTGCGATTTTGTGGGGTCTTCAAGGCCGATGCGCCGCCTCGCTCCCGGTCGATTGCGCCATACACCACCATACACGGACCAGCCGGGCTCGAGCGCGGGTCTCCCCGCAATAAAATCCCTGCACCCGGCCCCCTTTCATCAAAGCGACACATATGTCATTATAGAAATACAAATGATCGAAGCCGGGTTTTGAAGCCGGCTCACTGGACCGCTGAGGGAGGATCACCCGTGAAGAAGATGGCATTCATTGCGGCTTTGTTCGGGGTTTTGGCGTTGGCCGCGCCCGCTCAGGCGGCGCGTGTCGAGGTGCAATGGTGGCACGCCATGAGCGGCGTACTGGGCGAACGGCTCAGCGAACTGGTCGAGAAATTCAACACATCGCAGGATAAATATACCGTCGTGGCGGTCGCCAAAGGCAATTACGACGAAGTGACCAATGGCGTGATCGCGGCCTATCGTGCCAAGCGGCCGCCGGAAATGGTGCAGATCGCCGAACGTGGCTACATGACCATGTTGCTGTCGGGCGCCGTGGTGCCAGTGCAGGAACTTCTGGACCAGAAGGGCTACAAGGTCGACTTCTCCGACTTCATCAAGCCGGTGGCGAGTTTCTGGAGCTACAAGGGCCGCATGTCGGCGATGCCCTTCAACTCCTCGACGCCGATCTTCTGGTACAACAAGGACCACTTCCAGAAAGCCGGCTTCGACAAGCCGGCTGCAACCTGGCAGGAGCTGGAGACACAGCTCTACGCCATCAAGGCCAAGGGCGTCAGTGAGTGTGGCACGGTGCTGCCGGGCGACTTCTTCTGGAGCCTGCTGGAAAACTACAGCGCCATCAACAACCAGCCCTACGGAACGCTTGCCAACGGCTTCGACGGACTCGGGACCGAATTCGTCTACAACAAGACCAAGGTAGTATCGCAAGTAACGCGTTTGAAAAAATGGCTCGATGATGGCGTCATGCAGATCGCCGGCCAGGGCTTTAGCCCGGAACAATTGTTCACCTCCGGACGCTGCTCGACCTTCGTCAATTCGACCGCGTCGCACGGCAATATCGAACGCAACGCCAAGATCAACTGGAGCGCCACCTTCCTGCCGCACGAGAGCGATATCAATCCTCCGCTCAACAGCACCATTGGCGGTGGCGCCATCTGGGTGATGAAGGGGCACACGCCGGAACGTTACGACGCGGTCGCGGCCTTCCTCGATTTCGTTGCCCAGGCGGAGACGCAAGTGTGGTGGCATGGCGTGACCGGATATGTCCCGGCGACCAACAAGGCCTATGCGCTGGCGCGCGAGCGCGGCTACTATAAGGATCATCCGACACGCGAGATCGCGGTGCTGCAACTCTCGCGCGGTACACCCAACGACAATTCGCGCGGCTTCCGCTTTGGCAATTTCGTGCAGACGATGCTGGCGCAGCGCAGCGAGGTGGAAGCGGTGTTCACCGGCCAGAAGCAGCCGCAGCAGGCGATGGACGATGCCGTCAAGCGCGGCAACGAGATCCTGCGCCAGTTCGAGAAGCTCAACGCCGGAAAAGGCACCGAGTGGGCCCCCGAAGCGAAATGAAGGCAAGTAGCCCGATCGCAACTTCGCCGATCTGGCCGGAAGCGCCGGCAGACCGACCTTCCGGCTTGACCAGATCGCAGCACAAGTCGCCCGGCGAACCTGCCGCCGGGCGTAGTGTAGCGACGGAACGGGCCGGTAAGGCGCGGGCGCCCAAGCGTGGCCAGCCTGATCGGGAACCCGGACTGAAGCGAGCGAATTTCGGCCGCGGCGCCGGCCTGCCGACGCTATTGCTGCTGCCGCAGGTGTTGATCCTGCTGTTCTTCTTCTTCATCCCGTCGCTGCGGGCGCTGACGCAGTCCGTCCTGTTGAGCGATCCGTTCGGCACCACCGTCCATTTCGTGTGGTTCGACAACTTCAAGACGCTGTTTGCGAGCGGCGAGTATCGCCAATCGCTCGTGACGACGGCCTGGTTCACGGTGGCGCAGAACGTGATTACGCTGGCGATTGCCGTCGTTCTGGCATTCGCCACCGACCGGGTGGTGCGCGCGCGGTCGGTGTACCGGACGCTCATCCTGCTGCCCTATGCGATCGCGCCCGCGATCGCCGGCATCCTGTGGGCGTTCCTGTTCAACCCGGTCGTTGGCCCGCTCGCACACATGTTGCACGCGCTCGGGATTTCCTGGGATCCCAATCGCAATCCGAACGACGCGCTGTGGCTGGTGATCATGGCGGCGTCATGGAAGCACATCTGCTACGACTACATCTTCCTGGTGGTCGGCCTGCTGGCGGTGCCGGTCTCGCTGATGGAAGCCGCCGCCGTCGACGGCGCCGGGCCGATACGGCGGTTCTTTCTCATCGCGCTGCCGATGCTCGGACCGACCATCTTCTTTCTCGCCGTGATGAATTTTATCTACGGCTTCTTCGAAACCTTCGCGATCATCGATGCCGTCACCCATGGCGGGCCGGCCGGCGCGACCAACATCCTGGTCTACAAGGTCTTCGTCGATGGTTTCATCAACCTCGACCTCGGCTCCTCGGCGGCGCAGTCGGTGCTGTTGATGACCTTCGCGCTGATATGCACGCTGCTGCAATTCCGCTATTTCGACCACAAGGTCAATTACGGGGTCTGACCGCATGGTGGAGCGCGCACCCATCCTCGATATGATCTGCCACGCGATCCTGATCGCCGGCGCGATGTTGGTGTGCGTGCCGCTCTACTTCGCGTTCGTCGCGGGCTCGCTGACGATCGCCGAGGTGCAGAAGGTGCCGCTGCCGTGGCTGCCGGGCGACCAGTTTCTTGCCAATCTGCAGACGGCTTGGGTCAAGGCCGACTTCAGCCGCAGCTTTCTCAATTCCATTGTGGTGGCACTCGGCATCACTGCCGGAAAGATCGTGGTGTCCTTGCTCTCCGCCTTCGCCATCACCTATTTCCGCTTCCGTTACCGGATGCTGGCGTTCTGGCTGATCTTCATGTCGCTGATGCTGCCGATCGAGGTGCGGATCGTGCCGACGTTCGAGGCGGTGGCCAACGCCGCGTTGCCGCTGCAGTGGCTCGCCGACCTGCTGCATGTCGCCGATCTCTGGAAATGGGTCAGTGGCCACGATGTGACGATCGCGCTGGAATGGAACATGGTCAACACCTATCCGGGGCTGATCCTGCCGCTGATCGCGTCCGCCACGGCGACCTTCCTGTTCCGGCAGTTCTTCCTCACCGTGCCGGATGAGTTGTGCGAGGCGGCAAGGCTCGATGGTGCGTCGCCGCTGCGATTCTTCTGGAGTATCCTGCTGCCGCTGTCGGTCTCGAACATCGTCGCGCTCGCGATCATCCTGTTCCTGTTCGGCTGGAACCAGTATCTGTGGCCGCTGCTGTTCACCACCGACAAGGACATGGCGACCGCCGTGATCGCGCTGAAGAATCTGATCCCGCGCGCCGACAGCGAGCCGGCCTGGAACATCGCCATGAGCGGCGCGCTGCTCGCGATGCTGCCGCCGACGCTGGTGATTCTGCTGTTGCAGCGCTGGTTCCTCAAAGGGCTCGTTGACAGCAGTAAATAGGGGACCCATCATGGTTTTTATCGCCGGACACCGCGGCGCCCGCGACCTTTGGCCGGAGAACAGCCTGCTCGGCTTTCGCAATCTGCTTGGACTTGGCGTTGACGCGGTCGAGTTCGATATTCATCAGAGCGTCGATGGTTCGCTGGTCGTCATCCACGATCCGCTGCTCGATCGCACCGCGCATGACACCGGGCCGGTCGGCGTTCGGACGCTGAAACAATTGACCGCCATCCGTCTGCGCGAGGCCGGCGAAGAATGCATCCCGACGCTCGATGCCGTGCTCGACGTGTACCGCGACTCACCGCTCGAGCTTCACATCGAAATCAAGACCGACGCCTTCGGCAATCCCTATCCGGGAATCGAAGGGCGGCTCATCGAGGCGGTCAAGCGGCGTGGGCTGGAACAGCGCGCGGTACTCACCTGCTTTGTCCCTGACGTTATCGCAACGTTGCGGAGACTGTCGCCGCAGGCGCGGGTGCTGGCCTCGCTGGACCGCAGGTCGGCGGAAATGATGGGCGGCATCTCGCCGGCGTTCGACCGTCTCGCCGCGATACCCGATTGCATCGTGGCGGTCGAGAAGTCGCTGCTGACGCTGACCCTGCCGCTGGCGCTGAAAGTCTTCGGTCGCGAACGGCTCGGTGCCTGGGTGACGAACGAGCCGCAGGATATCGCCCACTGGCTCGCCCAGCCGGTGCGGCAGATCACCACCGATCGGCCCGATCTCGCCGTGAATATCAGGCGCGAACTGACGTCCAAGTCTGTGCCGTCATGAGCGGCATCACGATCCCGCGCCGGCGATTCCTCGCAGGCTCACTGGCCAGTGCCGCGATGGCCGCGCCATTCGGGATCGTGCGCGGTGCGCCGGTGGCGTTCAACGCGGACCCATACACGCTCGGCCTGGCCTCCGGCTGCCCGCGCGAGGACCGCGTCATTTTGTGGACGCGGCTCGCGCCCCGACCGCTCGAGGAGGGCGGCATGCCGCCTGCGCCGGTCGAGGTCGAGTGGCAAGTCGCCGAGGATGAAGGATTTGCGCGCATCGCCACCAAGGGCGTCGTGCAGGCGAGGGCGGAACTGGCGCATTCGGTGCATGCCGAGGCAACAGGCCTGCGGCCGGGTCGCGTCTACTGGTACCGGTTTCGCGCCGGTGCTGCGGTGAGCCCGGTCGGGCGTACCCGCACCGCGCCGGCCGCGGGCAACAGCCGCTTCCGCTTCGCCTTTGCCTCCTGCCAACAGTACGAGCAGGGCTATTTCGCAGCTTATCGCGACATGGCGGCGCGCGATCTCGATCTGGTCGTGCATCTCGGCGATTACATCTACGAGAAGTCCTGGGGGGCACGCCACGTCCGCCAGCACGGGGTCGGGATTCCAACCACGCTTTCCGAATTCCGCAATCGCTACGCGCTGTACAAATCCGACGCTGACCTGCAGGCCGCCCACGCAGCCTTCCCGTGGCTATCGATCTGGGACGACCATGAGGTGGCGGATGATTACGCCAATGACCGCTCCTACACGACGCGCGATCCGGAGCAGTTCATGAAAGTCCGCGCTGCCGCCTATCAGGCCTATTACGAGCATATGCCGTTGCCGCGATCCGCCCGCCCGCTTGGACCGAATGCGACCATCTACGAGCATTATCGTTTCGGCGACATGCTGGACTTCATGCTGCTCGACGACCGGCAGTATCGCGACGCGCCCGCCTGCGTGAAGGGAGGGCGCCCGACCACGGTGCCGGACTGTCCGGAACGAACCGAGGAGGAGCGCTCCATGCTCGGGCGGCCGCAGGAACAGTGGCTCGACGCACGATTGCGCGACAGCCGCGGGCGCTGGACCGTCGTGGCGCAGCAGACTCTGATGGCCGAGAGCAAACGCAAGGCGGACGACGGCAACCGCTTCTGGATGGATGGCTGGGACGGCTATCCCAATGCCCGCCGCCGGCTGCTCGATTCGATCGTATCGCACAAATTGCGCAACCCGGTCGTGATCGGCGGCGACCGCCACGCTTACTTTGCCGCCGACCTCAAGCGCGATTACTCGCAGCCGCATGAAGCGACCATTGCGACCGAATTCGTCGGCACCTCGATATCTTCCGAGGGGCCGAGCGAGAGCAGCCTGGCCAGGGCGCTCGCCGACAATCCGGCCCTGACCTATGCGCGGGGGGACAAGCGTGGCTATGCGACCGTCGAACTCGATGCGCGATCGTGCACGGTCGGCTTCGAGGCGCTCGACGACGTCAAGGACGTGAACAGCGGTGTGCGCCGGCTCGCGACCTTCGTGGTCGAGGATGGGGCGCCCGGCGTGAAGGCAGCCTGATGTCGATATCCGCCAGGACGGATTTGATGGCGTTGATGCGCGGCGCCGAGCCGGTGGTGGCGGAGGCGGCTGCGACGCTGGTCGCGATGCAGCGCGCGCCGCTTGCGACCGCACGCAAGGAGCTACGTGATATCGTCACCGACGCCGACCTTGCCGCGGAAAGGATCGTGATCGATGGATTGAGGTCGCTGACACCAGGGGCGGCAATCCTGTCGGAGGAGCGAGGCTTCAGCGGCAACACAAGCGGACCGCGCTGGATCGTCGACCCGCTCGACGGCACCGTGAACTACGCTTCCGGGCTGCCGTGGTATTCGGTCAGTGCGGCCTACCATGATGGCGATGAGGCGCTGGTCGGCCTGGTTCAATCGCCGCTGGCCGATGTCAGCGCCCGCTACGTGCAGGGCGCGCTCGCCACCGTGAACGGCGAACCCGTGCGGGTGTCGAGCACGCGGTCGCTTTCCGATGCGGTGGTATCGGTGATCCTGACCTCGCATTACCAACCCGACGAGGTGCGCGCTGCCGCTGCCATCATCGAGCGGCTCGGCTCGGCGGTTCGCGGCGTCCGCATCGTGGTCTCGGGCGCGCTCGAGATGACATGGATCGCGGCCGGCCGGCTCGACGCCTTCGTGTCGATCAAAGCCGATCTCGTCTCGCACGCGGCGGCGATGCCGCTGGTGCGCGCAGCGGGCGGATGCGTGACCACGATTGCGGGCGAGGCTTCGCAGTTTGACGATTTGCAAAAGATCGCTTCAAATGGTCACGTTCATGACGAGCTTTTGCGGTTGCTCGAGGAGATTGCGCTTTGAGTGACCAGACCATCCTGCGGGTCGCCTGGCTCTATTACATGGAGAACCTGACCCAGGCCGAAATCGGCGAGCGGCTGGGACTGACGCGGGCGCGCGTCAACCGCATGCTCTCGGAGGCACGGCACAGCGGCATCGTGAGTATCCGGCTGAACTCGGCGTTCGCAAGCTGCACCGAGCTCGAACATCAGTTGCGGCAGCAATGCGGGCTCGACGACGCGGTGGTGATCCCGAGCCCGGAAAATCCCGAACTGGTGGCAAGCCTGATCGGAATGGCGGCGGGCGCCTATCTGACGAAATTCCTGGAAGAGAAGAAACCACGCACCATCGGCATCGGCTGGGGTGCGACCTTGCGCGAAACCATCCGCCACGTGACACCCGCGGAATATCCGGATCTCTGGATCGTCTCGATGATGGGCGGGCTCTCGCGCGGGCTCGAACTCAACACTTTCGAGATCGCAGGCGAGTTGGCGCGGCGGCTGCATGCCAAGTGCAGCTATCTGGCGGCCCCGATCTATGCCAGCAGCCGGCGCTCGCGCGACACCTTCATGGCACAGGAGGTCTATGCGGAAGTGTTGGACCGCGTCGAGCGGATCGATCTTGCGCTGCTCAGCATGGGCGACCTCTCGCCGCGTTCGCTCCTGGTGCGGCACGGGCTGCCGCCCGATGTCGGCATCGAGGATCTGCGCGCCGCCGGCGCGGTCGGTGACGTGCTCGGCCAATATCTCGAGCAGTCTGGCCGGCAGATCAACCACGGCATCAATTCGCGCGCCATCGCCTTGCCGATCGAGAAGCTGGCACGGGCGCCGACCGTGATGCTGATCGCGGGCGGGACCAACAAGGTACCGGTCATCGCGGCGGCGCTGCAGGGGCGGATCGGCAAGGTGCTGGTGACGGATGAGAAGGCCGCCGCCGGCGCGCTCAAGCTGATCGGCAAGCGGCGGATGGGCTGAGCGATCTGGTTCGACAAGTCGCGAATTTGAATCCGGTCGCGCAAGACCACGCGGCGCCGCGAGTTTCTGCAGCTGCGCGCGCCGTCGCTGGAACGGTGTAAGGCAGGGGATCCAGCCGCGGCTTCTCGGTTCTATCATCGGCGCCTCTGGAATACTTGGGTCACCCGCATGCGTGGGTGACGACAACTGAATATGTGGCCGCGTTCTCGCGGCGCATTGCGCCCGAGCTTTGCCAGTAACTTCCCGCCCTCTGCAAATAGAGGGCGCAGGGAATGCCGGATGCGCGCTGCACCCGCGGTCCCGTGTGCGGTTAGTGCTAAGTAGGCTGCACACGAGCATACAGGGCAGCGGAGAACATCCGACATTCCCTGCGCAATGGCTTTACGGCTTATGACGCGCTCTCCCCGGTGAGACGGCCTCTATTGCCACCGTCGCCTCGCAGATCGCTCCGCAAGACTTGACGCCGTTACGGGCGCCAGGACCACACGCTTTTGCCGTACGCTTCAGCCGCGACCGTCCATCGCAACTGTTACGTCCACCGCAACCCGCCCCTCGTCGTGACGACGGCCGACGCCCCTCTGAGTGGGACGGGATAACGCAAACTCGTAGAGATGATTTGCCCGACGGCGAAAGCGAAATATTTTTTATTTCGGGGCTTGACAGAAATTCCGTAAATCAGAAGTGATTTGCCCGTCGGGTCGTTTTGTCGCAGGCGGGTCGCAACAGCGCCAACGCCATTTTGCGGGACGATCTGCTTATAAAGTGAAGCAAGAACCGCGCGGACAGATCCGGAAAGGCTGTGCCGCGAGCCGAGTCCAGTTTATTGCGGCGTAATGCCGGCATCCTTGATGATACGGCCCCATCTGTCGATTTCGCTCTTGAGGAGAGCTTCGAGCGCTGCGGGCGTCGCGCGTTCCGGCTCGACCGGCGCCATGCTGAGTTCGGCGAAGCGGTTGACCAGGGGCGGGTCCTTGAGCGCCTTTTGCAGGGCGTCGACGAGCGCATCAACGATCGGCTTCGGCGTATTGCGTGGTGCATACAGCCCGTACCAGGTGGTGACGTCGAACTTCGGCACCCCGGCTTCCGCCGATGTCGGCACATTCGGCAGGGTCGGCACACGTTTCTTGCTGGTAATGGCGTAGCCGGGGATGGTGCCGGCCTGAATGTAGGGCGTAGGTCCGGTTGCCGGATCGCAATAGACGTCGATGTGACCGGCGATGATATCGTTCAGCGCGGGACCACCACCCTTGTAGTAGATCGGTGTGAGCTTGGCTTCGATGGCATTCATGAACATCAGCCCGCACAGATGGGACGCGGAGCCGAGGCCGACATTGCCATAGGTGACCTTGTCGCCCTCGGCGCGCACATGGGCGACGAGTTCCTTCAGGTCCTTGGCCGGAAAATTCGCACGCGCCACCAGGATCATCGGCACGTCGGTGACGAGACCGATCGGCGCAAAGTCGCCAACGGGGTCGAACGGCAGCTTGGCGTAAAGCGCCGGCGCGGTCGCCTGACCGACATGCATCAGCAGGAGGGTGTAACCGTCAGGCGAGGCTTTGGCGACGCGATTGGTGCCGAGGGTGCCGCCGGCGCCGACGACGTTCTCGATGACGAGCGACTGCTTCAGCGTCGCGCTCATCGACGTTCCGAGCAGGCGGGCGATGACGTCGCCCGGCCCGCCGGCCGAGAAGGGAACGACCAGCGTGATCGGCCGGCTCGGAAATTCCTGTGCGAATGCCGGCAGCACCGGCGACAGCAACAGCATCAGAAGAACGCGCCTTACAAACCTCATGGCAACTTCCTATCGGCCTTGTGGCCCTTTGAAACGGCTCGGTCGAAACAGCGTTGGGTCATTCATCCGCGGTCGCCTTCTCGTTCGACGCGGATGATTGCTCGATCATGCTGAGCGCGGCCACGGCCGCCGCGTTGATGTGATCGACGCAGCATTTCTCGGCGAGATCGGGATCGCCGCTCTGGATGGCGCGCCAGATCGCGGTGACCTCGCGCAGGCTCTTGTTGATGCGTTTGGGCTGCGACATCGAGGTAATTCGCAGCAGCGTGATCCGGTCGTGCAGCGGCCTGAGCATGCGTTCGATGAACGCGTTCTGACAGCCGCCGATCAGCGCCGCATAAAACTCGGTCTTGGCTTCGAGCGCCGTTATCAGGTCAGAGTCGGCGAACGCTGCCTTCAACTTGGCCAGAGCGTCCCCGATCCGGCGGACGACGGCGGGGTCGTGCAGGCGCGCGCATTCTCGTCCGGCAAATCCTTCGAGGACGGCGCGGGCCGCGTAGAGCTGCTTTGCCTCCTCAAGACTGATGGTGCTGACGACCGGGCCGCGGTGCGGGACCGTATTGACCAGACCATCGGCTTCCAGCAACCGGAGCGCTTCGCGAATGGACGGCCGGCTTACGCCCGTCATCTCGCAAAGCTCCCGTTCGACCAGGCGCTGGCCCGGCTTCAGCTTTCCGGACATGATCGCCTCGCGCAGCTTCTGGGCGACCATCGACCGGACGGTCGGAACGTCCTCGATCCGGAGCGTGGATTGCAATTCACCGCGTTTGTCCATTGTCTACCGCCTTCGCACCGGCATTGGTTCAATAGCGATTTACGGGCAGAATCATCATCTCCGCAATCTGAACATGCGGCGGCTGGTCAAGCGCAAACACGACCGACCGGGCAATATCGGCCGGATCGAGCGCCATCTTGAACTGCTCAAAGTAGTCCTTTTCCTTCTCCCGGTCGCCGCGATAGCGGGTGAGGATGATGTTGGTCCGGGTCAAGCCGGGCTGCATTTCGGTCACCCGGATCGCCGTTTCCGCGAGCTCGCCCCGGAGCGTTTCGGTGAACATGTGTACGCCCGCCTTGCTGGCGCTGTAGGCCGCCATGTCGGGGACGATGCGTACGGCATTGATCGAGCTGATGTTGACGATATGCCCCGAATTGCGCCTGACCATCTCGGGCAGCAGGCTGCGGGTCACCCGCATCAGGCCGATCAGATTGGTCTGGATGATCCCGGACCAATCGTCCGCTGAGCCTACGTCGAAGCGGGTCCGGCCGCCGATGTCGTGGCCGGCATTGTTGACGAGAATGTCGATCGGCTTGAAGGCATCCGGGATGAGGTCGGGCAGGCGGTCCACGGCCTTGGTGTCGGTAATATCGAGCTCGATCGGGAATGTGCTATCGCCCATCTCGGCGGCGAACTCGCGAAGCGAGGCCGGATCGCGGTCGGCGAGCACGACCCGTCGTCCGCTTTCGACCAGCGCCTTCGTAATGGCACGACCCATGCCACCGGCCGCTCCGGTCACCACGGCATTTCGGCTCGATGCTTCAGCCATTGCAGATCTCCTTGGTGGGACAGCCGATGATGTTCATGCGACGGACCAGCCTCCATCGATCGGCAGGGTGGCCCCCGTGATATCCTGGGCGGCCTGACTGCACAGGAAGACCGCCATCGCGCCTACGCCTTCCATGGCGACAAACCGCCCGGTCGGCTGCCGGCTCGCCAGATAGTCGCTGGTGGTCTCGTCGATGCTGCGGCCTTCGCTGGCGGCGATCCCTGCGATTTTTCCCTGGATGGCCGGCGTCGGCAGCGTGCCCGGGCAGAGCGCGTTGCAGGTTATTCCGCTCCTGGTCGTTTCGATTGCGACGGCGCGGGTCATGCCGACGATAGCCGTTTTGGTGGTCACGTAATCGATGCGGTCCGCCACGGCACGGGTCGAATAGATCGACGCCATGTTGATGATGCGGCCCCATTTCCGTTGCTTCATCCCGGGCAATGCGAGACGGATCAGGTGAAACGGGGCCGACAGATTGACCGCCAGCGCTTCGTCCCATCGTTCCGGCGGGAAGTTTTCGACCGGTGAAAAATGCCGTACCACCGCATTGTTCACCAGGATATCGACCGCGCCGATGCGGCCGAGCAGGCTGGCCATGGCAATTTCTATGGCGGTGCGCTGTGCGAGGTCGGCTGCGATGCTGATTACCTCGACGCCGAATTGCGCGCGCAGACGATCCCGCGTCTGCGCCGGTTCGGTCAGATCGTGCAGGACAATATTGGCTCCAGCGCCGGCCAGGCTTTCGGCCACGGCGAGGCCCAAGCCCGCCGTCGCCCCGGTCACGAGAGCCCATTTGCCCTTCAACATCGTCGCAAGCCCCGGTTACTTCTTGTCCAGTTCGGCAAACACTTCCTTGGCGTTACGGAAAGCGTCCACGCCGGCCGGCACGCCGCAATAGATCGCGACCTGCATGAACACCTCGCGTATCTCCTCGCGCGTGGCGCCGTTGGTCAGGGCGCCGCGCACGTGGGTTTTGAGTTCTTGCGGCCGATTGAGCGCGCACAGCATCGCAAGGTTGAGGAAGCTGCGGGTCTTGTGCGTGAGGCCGTCGCGGCCCCAGACATAGCCCCAGCAGTATTCCGTCGTGAGGTCCTGCATCGGTCGGTTGAAGTCATCGGCCGATGCGATCGCCTTGTCGACGAACTCGTTCCCCAGAACGTTCTTTCGGATCTGGAGGCCTCGATCGTAGGTTGCCTTGTCCATGTCGGTATCCAATCCTCTGCTAGTTTTTCGGCCAGAACGGCTGAGACAGCGCCAGTTGCGGCGGGAATACCGTGACCGGTACGCCGGATTGCCACTGCACGATGGTCATCCCGGCACCGACGCGGCGGCCCTTTTCGTCGAACTTGATTTCGCCGAGCGGGTAATATTTCGAAGGACCGGCATCCATGGTGCGCAGCGCGTCGGCGACCGCCACGCGGTCTGCCTTGCGGGCTTTCTCGAGTGCGTCCTTGATCACCCACATGTCGCCATAGGTGGAGATCGCGTTCTGCGTCATCCATGGTTCCTTGTACTTCGTCTTCAACTCGGCGATCAGGGCCTCGTGACCCTTGGCGCCCCAGCTGGCGACACAGGTGAGCAGGCCCTGCAGCAATTCCGGACTTACGGTCTGCAGCATGTCGGGTTCGGCGATCGCGATGCCGAACGAGATGGTTGGAATCTTGCCTTGTCCGAGGCCGAACTCGTTCATCTTCTCGAGCAGCAGTTTTGCGTCTGAAATCACCGTCGGCAGGAAGAACAGAAGATCAGGTTTGGCCGACCGGATTTTCTGAACCAGCGGGGTGGCGTCGGCGAGCGGCGGCGTGAAGGTTTCATCCACGATCAGCTGCAGGCCGTTCTCGGCGAGCAGGCCGTCGCGCATCGCTTTTGCGGAGGATACCGACGCCGCGGTATTGTCGGTGATGATCGCGACCGTTTTCGGTTTCTTGCCGGAAGCAGTTTCCGCCAGCTTCACGATCTGCGGCAAAGCCTGTCTCGCCTGCGATCCCGCCGTTGCCGAAGTCTGGAACACATATTTGAAGCCGCGATCGGTGATCAGGTCGGAGTAGGAGAGGGTGAGAACCGGCAGATTGGCCCGCTCCGTGACCTCCGTGACCGCAAGCGTGAATGAACTTAAATAGGCTCCGCTCGCAGCCACCATGTCGGTTTCCTGTGCGACCATCCGCTGCGCGGCGTTCTTGGCCTTCTCAGTGGTATCGCCGGAATCGAGCACGACCAGCTTGAGCTTGGCGCCGCCGAGCGACTTGATGCCGCCCTGCGCATTGATGTGCTCCACCCCCATCTCGGCGCCGTGGCGCATCACGGCTCCCGGGCGTGCATAGAGGCCCGAAATCGGCACCAGCAATCCGACTTTCACTTCGGACGCTTGCTGTGCCCACACGCGGGTCGAGATCAGGCCGGCGGATGCGCCGGCAAGCAGGCTGCGCCGCGTTAATGCGGTCTGTGCAATTTTTGTCATGACTATTCCTCCCTGAAATTTTTGAGATGCGTTGCAGTCAAGATTTCTTCGGCCAGAACGGGGACGCTTGAGCGAGGTCGGAGGGGAACACGGTGACGGGTACGCCATTCTGCCACTGCACGATGACGACGCCGGCACCGACACGGCGGCCCTTTTCGTCGAACTTCAACTGGCCGCCGGGATAGTATTTCGCTGGTCCGTCATCCAGGGTGCGGAACGCATCGGCGACGGCGAGGCGGTTGGCCTTGCCGGCCTTTTCAAGCGCAGCCTTCATCAGCCACATGTCGCCATAGGTCGAGATGACGTTCTGCGTCGCCCAGGGCTCCTTGTACTTGGCCTTGAGCTCGGCGATGATGTCCTCATGTCCCTTGCAGCCCCAGTTGGCGACGATCGTCATAATGCCCTGGACGACTTCCGGGGTGACGCTCTGCAGCATGTCCGGCTCGGCAATGGTGATGCTGAAGGACACGGTCGGAATCTTGCCCTGTCCGAGGCCGAACTCGTTGATCTTCTCCAGGCCGAGCTTGGCGTCGGAGATCGCGTTCGGCATGAACAGCAGCAGGTCGGGCCTCGCCGACCTGACCTTCTGGATCAGCGGTGTGGCGTCGGAAAGCGGAGGTGTCCAGACCTCCTCGACCACGAGCTGAAGGCCTTCCTGCGCGAACAGTTTCTCCTTCAGCGCCTTGGCGGTTGCGACCGAGGTTGCCGTATTGTCCATCAGCATCGCGACCGTCTTCGGCCGCTTGCCGGCGGCCTTTTCTGCGAGCTTCATCAGTTCGGGTAGACCGAGTTGCGATTGCACACTGGCGGGCGCGGCGGTCTGGAAAATGAACTTGAAGCCGCGATCGGTCAGCAGGTCCGAATAGGACAGCGTCAGGACAGGCAGTTCGGCGCGTTCGGTGACTTCAGTCACCGCCAGCGTGAAGGAGCTGAGATAGGAGCCGGTTGCGGCAACCAGATCGGGCTCCTGCGCCACCATGCGCTGCGCCGCGTTCTTGGCCTTTTCGGTAGTGTCGCCGCAATCGATCACGACGAGCTTCATCTTGGCGCCGCCGAGCGATTTGATGCCGCCTTGCGCGTTGATGTGCTCGATGCCCATCTCGGCGCCCATGCGCATCACCTGGCCCGGACGGGTATAGATGCCGGATAGCGGCACGATCAGGCCGACCTTGACCTCGGCCGGCGCTTGCGCGCGCGCCACCGTCGACAGGCCGATCGCCGCCGCGCCTGACAGCACGGTTCGCCGTGTCAGCGACGTCTTCGAGACCTTGTCCGCTACGTTGTCCTTAACCTTGTCCTGGCCCATTTTCGTCCTTCCAATGGTGTTGTTGTTGGTTACATGCCGAGATAGGCCTTGCGGATGCGGTCGTCCGCCCGCAAGGTTTCGTTGTTGCCTTCGAGCGCGACGCGGCCGGCTTCGAGCACGTAGCCGTGGTCGGCGGACTCGAGCGCCTCCGCCACGCGCTGTTCGACCAGCAGGATGGTCAGGTTGGATTGCCGGCGGATTTCGATCAGCCGTTCGAAGATGAAATCCGCGATGGTGGGCGCAAGGCCCATCGAGGGCTCATCCAGCATCAGGAGTTTGGGCGATCCTGCGAGCCCGCGGCCGATCGCCAGCATCTGCTGCTGTCCGCCCGAGAGCGTGCCGGCGAACTGGCCGCGGCGCTCGGCCAGGATGGGCAGCCATTCGAAGATACGCTCGATGTTGTGTTTCCAGTCGCGCTGCCCGGCTTCGGTCATCGCGCCCATTTCGAGGTTTTCCATCACGGTGAGCGAAGGAAACACCTGACGGCCTTCCGGGACATGGGCGATGCCGAGATGCGCGCGTTGCGACGGTCGGATCGCCAGCAGGTCGTGATCCTTGAATGTGATCGTTCCCGCGGTCGGCTGCACGATACCGGAGATCGTCTTGAACAGCGTGGTCTTGCCGGCACCGTTCGGTCCGACGATCGCGACGAACTGGCCTTCGTCGACCTTGATCGAGACGCCGTTCAACACGGGGATCGCGGAATAGCCGGCGGTAAGCCCTTCAATGCGGAGCATGGGCCACCCATTTTTTGCCGAGATAGGCCTCGATGACGCGGCTGTCGCGGGTGACCGCTTCGGGTTCGCCCTCGACGATCACGGCGCCGTGGTCGAGCACCAGGAAACTGTCAACCAGCCGGACCATCGCCTGCATCGTGTGTTCGATGATCGCGATCGTCATGCCGTCACGGGCAAGCCGCTGGATGACGGCCACGACTTCGTTGGCTTCGTCATGTCCGAGGCCTGCGAGCGTCTCGTCGAGCAGCAGGATGCGTGGCTGTCCGGCCAGCGCGCGGGCGAGTTCCATCAGCCGCAATTCCTTGGTCGTGAGTTCGCCCGCGATGCGGTCGGCGATCTCGGACAGTCCGACGCGGGCAATCGCGTCGGCCGCCAGTTTCCTTGCCTCCGCGTCGGTCCTGGCGCGCACATAGGCCCCGACCACGACATTGTCCGAGATCGACATCCGCAGGAACGGGCGCATGATCTGGAAGGTGCGGCCGATGCCGGCCTCGCAGAGTTCGTGCGGCTTGCGGCCGGACATCTCGCGGCCGTCGAGCAAAATCTCGCCGGTACCCGGCCGCAGGAATCCGTTCAGCAGGTTGAAGAGCGTGGTCTTGCCGGCCCCGTTGGGACCGATGATTCCGAGGATCTCGTTTTGCCGCAGCTTGAAGCTGACATCCTGCACGGCCTTCAACCCGCCGAAGGAACGCGACAGGTTACGGACTTCAAGGACGACGTCGCCTGTCCCAGTGGGGCGTTTGGGCCGCGCTGGCGCCGGTGCAGCGGGGGCGGCAGCCGCGACCGAGGCCTCCGGCGCGCTCGGCTTTGCCGCAGCCGGTGGCGACGACCGCTTGCGCAGGAAGTCACGCACCTTCCAGAACAGGCCCTCAGGCGCGAGCAGGATGACGCATATGATAGCGAGGCCGTAAATCACCCCCTGAATGCCGGGAAACCGCGAGCCCGCTTCGGCATTGAGCGTCTCGGCCAATGGGATCAGGATCACCGATCCGATCACCGGACCCCAGACCGTTCCAACTCCGCCGAACATGGCGACCGTCAGCGCCTGTGCCGACACCAGCATGCCGAACACGGATTGCGGGGTCACCACCAGCAACACGACAGCGTAGAACCCGCCGACCGCTCCGGCGATGGCGCCGCTGAGCGTGACGGCACGGAGTTTCCAGGCCAGCGTGTTGATCCCGGCGGCTTCCGCGGCCGCCTCATTCTGCTTGATCGCAAGCAGCGCCATGCCGAAGCGCGACCGTTCGATCGCCCGTGTCAGCAGGATGGTGCCGAGCATCATCGCCAGCGCCAGCAGCGTGTAGAGACGGTGATCGGCGAACTGCATATAGGCGATCGGATTGTCGCGCTTGATGGGCAGCGTGACTTCCTGCAGGCCGAGCCATTCGAACACGTAGAGAATGGCGAGCGGGTAGGCCAGCATCGCCAGTGCAAAGTAGTGCCCCTGCAGGCGGAAGGTCGGAAAGCCGATCAGCAATCCGGCGATACCGCCGAGGACGGCCGCGATGGGGATCGTTACCCACGGCGACAGGTCGAAATGGATCTGGCAGAGCACGACGGTATAGGCGCCGACTCCGAAGAAGGCGGCATGACCGAACGAGATCAGTCCGGTGTATCCGCTCAGCAGGTTCCACGACAGGCCGAAGATCGCCCAGACCGGAACCAGCGTCATCACCAGCTGGTAATAGGAATTGGTCACGCTCAGCGACACCGCGGCATAGAGCGCGGTGAAGACAAGGATAGGCAGCAGCGATCGCCATCCGCGCATGGTCATGTCCTCTCGACCATGCGCCCGAAGAAGCCTTGCGGACGGAAGAAAATGATCAGGAGAAACACAACGAAGATCGCGGCGTTCTGCAGTTGCGTCGGCAGGATCAGCGTCGACATCTGCTGGACCAGGCCGATCGTCATGCCGCCCCAGAAGGCGCCGATGAGGCTGCCCATGCCGCCAAGCACGACGCCGGCATACATGACGATGACGTATTCGACACCGACAAAGGGATGGAATGGATAATTGGTGGCGAGCAGGCCGCCGGCAATCGCCGTGATGCCGGTGCCGAGCGCAAAAGCGATGCGGTGCGCGCGGTCGACGTCGATGCCCATGTAGGTTGCCGCGGTGGGATTATCGGCGGCGGCGCGCAGCGATTTTCCTATCCGCGACCGCGTGATCATGAGCGTCAGCAGCAGCATCGTCACGAGCGAAACGACCGCGTCTATCCCGCGCGCCTTGTTGATGAAGACGCTGACGTCATAAAACATCGGTCCAAGCTCCCACGCCGAACTCGACAGCGGCGTCCGGATTGAGGCCAACACCGAGCCGAACACGAGCAGGCCGCCATTCTGCAGGATCAGTGCGATTCCGAGCGTCAGGATGAGCTGGGCATAGTGACCTTCGCCCTCGAGCGAGGAGGTGCGCATGCCTGATACGCGCGAGATCAGGGTAAGATGGACGAAGTAACCGAAGACGGCCAGCACCGGGCCGGCCAGCAGGATCGCGACGAACGGCCCGAAGTTGTTGCCGAACGCGGCCTGCACGCCGAACGCGGTAAAGAAATAGAACGCGGCATACATGCCGAGCATCATGAAATCGCCCTGGGCGAAATTGATGACGCGCATGACGCCGAAGATCAGCCCGAGCCCAACGCACATCAAGCCGTAGACCGCGCCGATCAAAAGCCCGGCGGACAGCGCTTGCAGGAAGCCTTCCAACGCCTGGGTCACCGGAGACCTCGCGCGGGAACTGGCGGTGCGGCGGCGTTATCCGTTTCCGGTTTAGGCATGGCGTTCCCCAATTTCTGTTTATCGTTGTCGTTCATGACGCTGGTCGAAGCCGCTGTTCGGCCGGCTCAAGCCGGCATTGGGCCGCAATCACGCGGGCGTCCGAAAGCGTTGCACAATTGTCGACCAGCTCTTCCAGAAGCAGCGCGCGCTTTTCGCCGATGACGTCGGAAGCAGCCTGCCGAAAGCGGGCGCGGATTTGCTCCGGCGTGGCGGCAATCACGTTCTCGAGGCGCTGATGGATGGTCGTTCCATTGTGCAGGCCAACGAGGACCTCGGCGCCCTGGTTCGCCGGGAATGCGGCGGTGAGATCAGACGCGCTTTGCAGCTCGGTCCGCTCGACGAGGCGGAGTATCCTGGGATCGTCGATGTCAGCGTAATTGTCTTCTTCGAGCGCGCCGCGCGCCAGCACGGCGGCGACGCTGAAGGGAATGCTCATCTTGGCCTGCAGCGCGTTGTGAAAGGGCCCCTTCGAATCGCAGCCGGGGTAACGGGCCGCGGCTTCCGGCACCCGAATGGCAACGGTCGCGATGTCGTCCGATGATCCGAGTTCGCGCGCGGCGCGCAGGGCCGCCTGGGCTGCGGTTTGCGCGAAATTGCAGGCGGGAGCCGGTTTGTTGTAGACGGCCATGATTTCCGGCTCGCCGGTGAACAAACGGATATCGTCGGGGGCAGGCCGGCGGCGGAAGGCGGCGAACAATCCGGCTTCGCCCTCAAGGATCGTTTCCGAGGCGAGGGCGCCGGCTTCCGCCAATTCGATTGCGGCAATCGCATTGCGTGCCGCAAAACCGGGATGGAAATACATTTCGGAGCCGCCGGCGCGCGGCCATTCGTTCAGGCCGGACGACGTGTTGGCGGCAATGGCAATGGCGCTGGTTGCGGCATCCTCGGCAAGGCCTAGGGCATAGCTTCCGGCTAACGCTGCGCCGAGTGGCGTCACAAGACCTGTCGGCCGGTAGAGGCGGGCGAGATCGGCGGTAAAGAGCGCGCGGCCGATTTGCGCACCGGCCTCATAACCGACGATCGCAGCAGCAAGGAGCTTCGCGCCGGATAGTGGCGTACGCTCCGACAAGGCGAGCAGGGTAGGCCAGATCACCACGCCATGATGACAAATGCTGGCGGCGTGCATGTCTTCGCGCACCAGGCCGTGGCCCATGGTGGCGTTGGCGAAGGCCGCGTCGCCCGGCGAGGCATGGGTTCGGGTGCCGATGACCGTTGCGCCGTCTCTGACCTCGCGCGCGATGCCGATCGCCTGGCGGCTCCACGGGTGATTGCGTGCCTCGAAGGCGCAGGAGAGAAAATCGAGCAGGCATATTTTCGCCTTGGCGATGACTTCAGCGTCGAAACGGCCGGGGTCGACGGCAAGCGCGGCGCGCGTCAGCGCTCGCGCCAACGAAACCCCGCCTGGTCCGGTCGATCCGATCGTCATGGCAATCGCCCCTCGCGCGCCAGCGGTCTAGCCGCGCATTTCGACGCCAGCCCATTCCTCAAGCACTTTCGCGATCGAGGTGAAGTCGGATGACGCGCCGTATTTGGCATTGGTGATCGCGAGCATCTGCCGGACCACCGAGCCGCAGACCATCGGGACGCCCATGGCTTCGGCTTCATCGACGCACAGCCGCACGTCCTTGTAGGAGAGGCCGGTTGTAAATCCGAAATCGAAGGTTCCGGGAAGCACGGCGCGGGGGAATTTGTCTTCGGAGGCGCTGTTGCGCCCGCTGCTGGCGTTGATGATGTCGATCAGCACCTTGGCATTGACACCGCCCTTGACGCCCATCGCCACCGCTTCGGAGGTGATCACCAGCGCTGCCGCGGCCATCAGATTGTTGGCGAGCTTTGCCGTTTGAGCCGTCCCCGGCTTGTCGCCGGTGTAAAACAGCTTTCCGAAATGCTTCAGGATCGGCTCAACCCGGTCATAGGTCGCCTTCGGGCAGGACACCATCACCGCGAGCGTGCCGTTCACCGCGCCCTTGATGCCGCCGCTGACCGGCGCATCGACCAGGGTCAGGTTCCGCGGCTCGAATCCCTTCGCGATCAATTTGGCGGCGCCGGGTCCGGTGGTGGACAGGTCGATCAGCACCGTGGCGCGGTTTCCGGCAACGATTCCATCGGGCCCCAGTGCAACCGCCTTGACGATGTCGGGGGTAGGCAGACTGCACAGCACGATATCGGCGCTCGATGCGACTTCGGCAGGCGATTTCGCGAGCCGTGCGCCGCGCGCAACCAGTTCCTTGGTCGCCTCGCTCTGCGAATCGTAAATGCACAGTGAGTAGCCGGCGTCGAGCAGGCGCCCGGCCATCGGTCCGCCCATGCGGCCCGTTCCGACAAAGCCGATTGTTTCCGCTGCCATGGTTCGCTCCCTGTCGCGCCGCAAGCCCGGGCGCATTCTTGTTCTTGCCGCGCCAGGGTTCCCCGGTCGCGTTTCGCCGAATGTCCAGATTGTCAGTCAATCTGTCAAGCATAAGATTCTTGTCGACAGGCGATGTCGCGCCGGAATAGGGTCGAAAAAACAAGGTCCGAGGAATTTGCTCAGTGCGGCAAGATGAAGCGCAAGGCGCCGGCACGACATTCGCCGATTTCGTTGCCGGCACGGTGTGGGCGGATGTCGCCGCGCAAGATCACGAAGCCAAACGCTCGATCCTGAACTTCTTCGCGACCGCGCTGGGGTCGTCGAATGATCCCGCCGTCACCGCCGCTTTGCGCACGTTATTGCCGTTCAGCGGCGCCGCGACATCCGCGGTCATCGGCCGTCCGGAACGGCTCGACGCCCTGGCTGCGTCGTTCGTCAACGCGGTTTCGGCCAACCTGCTCGATTTTGACGATACCCATCTGGACACCATCATTCATCCGGCGGCGCCCGTCGCAGCGCCGGTGCTGGCATTGGCGCAGGCGCGGGGATATTCGGGGCAGGCCGTTCTCACGGCATTCATTCTCGGCGTGGAGGTCGAATGCCGCATCGGCAATGCGGTGTCGCCCGGACATTACGCGCGCGGCTGGCACATCACCTCGACCTGCGGGGTATTCGGCGCGGCCGCAGCCTGCGCAAAGCTGCTTGGGCTTCCGGCGGACCAGATTTCAAATGCGATCGGAATTGCCGCCAGCCAGTCGGCCGGGATCATCGAAAACCTCCCGAGCGCCGCCAAGAACGTCAGCGTCGGCAACGCGGCGCGCAACGGCCTGTTCGCAGCATTGCTTGCGGCCGACGGCTATTCCGCATCGCCGCGCGCCATTGAGGGACCGCTGGGTTGGGCCCGCGCCATGGGCGACGATCCCGATCTTGGGCGATTGACCGGCGGCCTCGGCAAGACCTGGGAGATCGCGAAGAACACCTACAAGCCCTATCCGGCGGGCATCGTGTTTCATGCCGTGATCGACGCCTGCTTCACTTTGCGAGCGAAGCTAGGCGGACGCATCGATGATATCGCCTCCATTACGGTGCAGGGCTCGGCGCTCCTGCTCGCGCGTGGCGACCGGCCGGTCCGCAACGAACGCGACGCCCGGGTCAGCATTCATCACTGCGCTGCCTGCGCGCTGCTGCTGGGGGCGGCCGGCGTCACCGAGTTCGCGGACGCGGCCGTATTTCGACCTGAAATCGTGTCGCTGCGTCAGAAGGTGGAGGCTGAGCTCGACGCTTCACTTCCGGATGGTGCTGCGCGTGTCATTATCCGACTGGCGTCAGGAGAGACGCTCAGCGCGATCGTGATGGAAGCGAAGGGCAGTCTTGCCGACCCGTTGTCGGATCGGGATATCGAAGCGAAACTGCGCGATGGTGCGCGGCTGGGCGGGACCGATTGGAATATAGATCGCATTATCGATGGTGTCTGGCGTCTCGATGAGCTTGCCGACGTCTCAAGCCTGATGAGGGCGCACGGCTGAGCCGCGCCGCCTTGAAAAACAGTTCTCAAACAATGGAAGGAACCAACGATGACTGAGTTGTTCGACAAGGGCCTGAAGGTTCGCAAGGAAGTGCTAGGCGAGGACTACGTCAACAAATCCATCGCAGGCGCCGACGAATTCACCCGAACGATGGCGGAATGGTCGACCGAATTTTGCTGGGGCGCTCTGTGGACGAGGCCGGGTCTGGACCGCCGCACCCGCAGCATCGTCAACCTGGCCATGCTCGGTGCGCTGGGCCGTCCCCACGAACTGAAGCTGCACGTAAAAGGGGCCCTCGTGAATGGGCTCACCAAGGACGAGATCAAGGAGATCCTGCTTCAGGTCGCCGTCTATTGCGGCATCCCTTCGGGAATCGATGCCTTCCGAAACGCGCGGGAGGCCTTCAAGGAAGTGGAAGAGCAATGACGCGGCCGTCGGGGCGGCTTCATCTCCAATCATAAGGGGCGAGAGATCATGTCGCGGTTTGCCGTTCAGGTGCCGCGGCATATCTTTTCCCGAATTGCTACAACGCGCGGGTCAAGCTGTACCTGTCGTCAACCGCGGCGGCGTTCGCGTAGTTTGCGGAAGTCATCGCCTGCGTGGTGCGAGGAGCGCGTCAGCGGCGTGGCCGACACCAGCAGAAAGCCTTTGGCGTACGCGATCTTCTCATAGACTTCGAATTCATCAGGAGGCACGAAGCGTACGACAGCATGGTGCTTGCGCGTGGGCTGGAGATACTGGCCGATGGTCAGGAAATCGACGTCCGCGGAACGCAAATCGTCCATCAATTGCAGCACCTCGTTCCGGTCCTCACCGAGACCGACCATGATGCCGGACTTGGTGAAGATCTGCGCGGCGAGTTCCTTTACGCGCTGCAGCAGCCGGACCGAATGGAAATAGCGCGCGCCGGGCCGCACCGTCAGGTATTTCGACGGCACCGTCTCCAGATTGTGGTTGAATACGTCGGGTTTCGCCGCAACGACCGTTTCGAGCGCGCCGCCCTTGCGCAGAAAATCCGGGGTCAGGATTTCGATCGTCGTACCCGGGCTTGTCGTGCGGATGGCTGCAATCGTCGCAGCGAAATGCGCGGCGCCGCCGTCGGCAAGGTCGTCGCGATCGACCGAGGTGATGACCTCATGCTCCAATCCCAGCTTGGCCACCGCTTCGGCGACCTTGTGCGGCTCATCGGCATCGAGCGGCCCGGGCAGGCCGGTGCGCACGTTGCAGAAGGCACAGGCGCGCGTGCAGGTATCGCCCATGATCATGAAGGTCGCGTGCTTCTTTGACCAGCACTCGCCAATGTTGGGGCAGCGCGCTTCCTCGCAGACGGTCACGAGTTTGTTCTCGCGCACGATGCGCTTCGTCTCGGCCCATGCGGCGGAGCCGGGAGCCTTGACGCGGATCCAGGCAGGCTTGCTCTGTATGGGCGTATCGGGGCGGTTGGCCTTTTCAGGGTGACGCGGCATGTCGGACCGCATCTTGGCCCGCGGATCGTTGTTGAGGAGATCGAGCACGACGGTCATTGGTCAGCCTCGTGAGTGCGCCGGTCGTGGACATTCAGCTATCGAAGCGAGCTTCGTCAATTCGATTGTTTGTCTCTCCGGCATCGCCCTGTCACGGCCGGCCACCGCGTTGCCCCGGGGGCTCTCGTCTAGGGCATGCAGGCGGGTTTTCCGGCTTCGAGCCCCGCATTTGGAACTCGTCACCGCGCCGGTCCGACATTTCGGGCAGCCCCTCCGAACGTTTTTCCGGAGCTTCAGACAGATCCGGACCAATCGCGCCGGCCGGCCCAATGGCCAGGATCGCAATCTCAAGCAAAATGAATGGCATGGCCGCGATCGGCTGCGCTTTGTGTCGTCTGGCACGAATGCTGCTTAGGTGTCTGCAAAAGAGGCTATGCGCAAAAAAAAGCGACAGCTTGAGAACAAACAATGCGAGGGGACGTTCAGATGCCAGCCAACATTCAATTCTTTACCTAGAGCGACAGGCGATATCGCCTGTGTGGCGTTGCGATTCCGCATGTGCGCGGAAAGCAATGAGCGTTGACGCTTGACTTCGGCTTGGCATGCAATGGAGACGGTAATGAAGGTCGCGGAAGCGCAAGATCAGGATCCGCAGGAAACCCGGGAATGGCTGGATGCCTTGTCGGCAGTCCGGGGGCATCGCGGCAACGAACGAGCCGAGTTCGTCGTCAATGCGGTGATCGACGCCGCGCGCAGCGGCGGCCTCGGCATTCAACAGACGTTGACCACTCCCTATTGCAACACGATCCCGCCGGATCGGCAGCCGGCGCTGCCGGGCGATCGCGCCATCGAGCACAAGCTTCGCTCGATCATCCGGTGGAATGCGCTGGCCATCGTGCTGCGCGCCAACAAAGAGAGCTCGGAGCTTGGCGGCCACATCGCGAGCTTCCAGTCGGCGGCGACACTCTACGACATCGGCTTCGGCCATTTCTGGCACGCGCCGACCGAGAAGCATGGCGGCGACCTCATTTTCGTCCAGGGGCATTGCTCGCCGGGCATCTACGCGCGCGCCTTTCTCGAAGGCCGCTTGAGCGAGGAGCAATTGCTCGGCTTCCGGCAGGAGACCGCGGGCGGCGGATTGTCGAGCTATCCGCACCCCTGGCTGATGCCGGACTTCTGGCAGTTCCCGACGGTGTCGATGGGGCTCGGGCCCCTGATGGCGATCTATCAGGCGCGGTTCCTGAAATATCTGGAGAACCGCCATTTGGCCGAAACCGCCAATCGCAAGGTCTGGGCCTTCATGGGCGACGGCGAAACCGATGAGCCGGAATCGCTCGGCGCGATTTCGCTCGCCGGCCGCGAAAACCTCGACAATCTGATCTTCGTCATCAATTGCAACCTCCAGCGGCTCGACGGACCGGTGCGCGGCAACGGCAAGATCGTCCAGGAGCTCGAAAGCGTGTTCCGCGGCGCTGGCTGGAACGTCATCAAGGTGCTGTGGGGCTCGGGCTGGGATCGGCTGCTGCAGAAGGACAAGAGCGGGCGGCTGCTCCAGCTCATGGACGAATGCGTCGACGGCGAATACCAGGACTACAAGAGCAAGAGCGGCGCCTACATTCGCGAACACTTCTTCGGCAAATACGCGGAAACGAAGGAACTCGTTGCCGACATGAGCGACGACGATATCTGGGCGCTGGCGCGCGGCGGCCATGATCCGGAGAAGGTGTTCGCGGCCTACACCGCCGCCGTGAATCACAAGGGCCAGCCGACCGTCATCCTGCCGAAGACCGTCAAGGGTTTTGGCATGGGAGAATCCGGCGAAGGCCAGATGATCGCGCATCAGGCGAAGAAGATGACGCAGGATGCGCTGCGCGGCTTTCGCGATCGCTTCCAGGTGCCGGTCTCGGATGCGGACCTGGCCAAGGTTCCGTTCCTCCGTCTGCCGGAAGACAGCCCGGAGATGAAGTATTTCCACGCCCAGCGCGCAAAGCTCGGCGGCAGTCTGCCGCAGCGCCGGCGCAAATCCGCCTCCCTGCAAATTCCGCCGCTATCGACGTTCCAGCGGCTGCTCGACGCCACCGGCGAGCGCGAAATTTCGACTACGATGGCTTTCGTGCAGATGCTCGGCACCCTCGTGCGCGACAGAGCGATCGGCAAGCACATCGTGCCGATCGTGCCGGACGAATCCCGCACCTTCGGCATGGAGGGCATGTTCCGCCAACTCGGCATCTACTCGTCGGTCGGTCAGCTCTACCGGCCGCAGGATGCCGACCAGCTGATGTATTACCGCGAGGACAAGAGCGGACAGGTGTTCCAGGAGGGCATCAACGAAGGCGGCGCGATGTCGAGCTGGATCGTCGCAGCAACGTCCTACTCGACCAACAACGTGCCGATGATCCCGTTCTACATCTATTATTCGATGTTCGGCCTGCAACGCGTCGGCGATCTCGCCTGGCTCGCCGGCGACATGCGTGCCCGCGGCTTCCTGCTCGGTGGCACCGCCGGCCGCACCACGCTGAACGGCGAGGGGTTGCAGCATGAGGACGGCCACAGCCATTTGCTGGCCGCCACCATCCCGAACTGCATCTCGTACGATCCGACCTTTGCCTATGAGGTCGTGACTATCGTCCGCGAGGGTATGCGCCGCATGTATGAGACGCAGGAGGACGTCTACTACTACATTACCCTGATGAACGAGAACTATCAGCACCCCGGGTTGGCCGAGGCCGGCAAGGGGGCGGAAGAAGGAATTCTCAAGGGGCTCTACCTCCTCAAGAACGGCGGCGAGACCGCGAAGAAGGGTCTGCGCGTCCAACTCATGGGCTCCGGCACGATCCTGCGCGAAGTGATCGCGGCCGCGGATCTGCTCAAGGCGGATTTCGGCGTCACCGCCGACGTCTGGAGCGCGACCAGCTTCAACGAACTGCGCCGCGACGGCATGGCGGCGGAGCGCTGGAATTTGCTGCATCCGACCGAGCCGCGCCGCAAGAGCTGGGTCGAGGCGCAACTTGAAGGCCATCCGGGGCCGGTCGTGGCGTCGACCGACTACATGCGCAGCTACTCCGACCAGATCCGGGAGTATGTGCAGGCGGCCGGCCGTCGATACGTCGTGCTCGGCACGGACGGTTTTGGCCGCAGCGACTATCGCGTGAAGCTGCGAAAATTCTTCGAGGTCGACCGGCATTACGTCGCCGTCGCCGCGCTCAAGGCGCTCGCTGACGACGGCGCGATCAAGCCGGCGATCGTGGCCGAAGCCATCGCCAAATACAACATCGACGCCGGGCGTGCTGCGCCCTGGACCGTGTGAGCCAGCGGAGCCGAGGACAGAACGATGAGTGGTCTGATCGACATCAAGGTTCCCGATATCGGTGACTTCAAGGACGTCCCTGTCATCGAGGTCTTCGTCAAGCCGGGCGACAAGGTGAAGGCCGAGGATCCGCTGGTTGCGCTGGAGTCCGACAAGGCGACCATGGAGGTGCCGTCGCCGCGTGATGGCGTGGTGAAATCGGTGGTCGTGAAGCTTGGCGACAAGGTCAGCGAAGGCACTGTTATCGTGCAGTTCGAGGGCGCCGGCGCGGAACAGGCCGAGGCCCGCCCGGTCGTCAGCGCGCCGCCGTCACCGGTCAGCGCACCGGGCGGCGTCGCCGAGGTGCGAGTTCCTGATATCGGCGACTTCAAGGACGTTCCGGTCATCGAAATCTTCGTCAAGATCGGCGACAGCGTGAAAGCCGAGGATCCGCTGATCGCGCTCGAGTCGGACAAGGCGACGATGGAAGTGCCGGCGCCGCTCTCCGGCACCGTGCGCGAGATCAAGGTCAAGACCGGCGACAAGGTCAGCGAGGGCGCTGTCATCCTGTCGCTCGCAACTGGCGCAGCACCTTTGCAGGCCGACATCCCTCCCGTGTCGCCGCCTGCGTCCTCGTCGGCCACCGCCGCTGGAACGGCGGTGGCCGGCGCCTTTGATGAAGGAAGCTTCGCGCTCGCCTATGCCGGTCCGGCCGTGCGCAAGCTGGCGCGCGAACGGGGTGTCGATCTCGGCAAGGTCAAAGGCTCGGGCAATCACGGCCGTATTCTGCGCGAAGACGTCGAAGCCTTCGGCAAAGGCGAGGCCCCCTCGGGGAAACCGCAAGCAGCGGCCGCAAGCGGAGGCGGTGTCGGCGGCATTGACCTTCTGCCCTGGCCCAAGGTCGACTTTGCGAAGTTCGGGCCGGTCGAGCGCAAGGACCTCGGCCGCATCAAAAAGATCTCAGCGGCCAACCTGCACCGCAACTGGGTCGTCATCCCGCACGTCACGACCCACGACGAGGCCGACATCACCGATCTCGAACAATTCCGGGTGACGATGAACAAGGAGTTGGAGAAGAGTGGCGTAAAACTCTCGCTGCTGCCGTTCATGGTGAAGGCTGCGGTCGCGACGCTGCAGAAATTCCCGGAATTCAATGCGAGCCTCGACGGCGACACGCTCGTCTACAAGAACTACTGGCACATCGGCTTTGCCGCTGATACGCCGAATGGCCTGATGGTGCCTGTGATCCGTGACGCCGACAAGAAATCGGTGCCCGAAATCGCCAAGGAGATGAACGCCCTCGCCAAGATCGCGCGCGAAGGCAAGATCAAGCCCGACCAGATGCAGGGCGGGACTTTCTCGATCTCCTCGCTCGGCGGCATCGGCGGCATCTATTTCACGCCGATCATCAATGCGCCCGAAGTCGCGATCATGGGCGTCTGCAAGGGTTACTGGAAGCAGCACTCGTCCGACGGCAAGACGGCCAACTGGCGGTTGACGTTGCCGCTGTCGCTGTCCTGGGACCATCGCGTCATCGACGGCGCGGCGGCAGCCCGCTTCAACGTCTATTTCGCCAGCGTGCTCGCCGACCTGCGTCGCGTGCTGTTCTGAGATCGGGGGAAGCAGCATGGCTCAGCAGATCGAAGTGAAGGTTCCGGATATCGGTGACTTCAAGGAAGTTGCCGTCATCGAGGTCATGGTGAAGCCCGGCGAGACCGTCGCGGTCGACACCAGCCTCATCATGGTCGAGTCCGACAAGGCGTCGATGGAGATTCCATCGTCTCACGCCGGCATCGTGAAGGAGGTCAGGGTCAAGATCGACGACAAGGTGAGTGAAGGATCGACCATCCTCGTGCTGGAGGCAGGAGGCGCGGCTGCAGCGCCGAAGCCTGCGCCAGCATCGCAGCCGGCGGCGACCGCCAGCCCGCCGCCGGCCGCTCCTTCCGCCGCGTCCTATGCCGGCAAGGCGGACATCGAATGCGACGTAGTGGTGCTGGGCGCCGGTCCCGGTGGCTACTCGGCCGCCTTCCGCGCCGCCGATCTCGGCATGAAGACCGTGCTGGTGGAGCGTTACGACACGCTCGGTGGCGTGTGCCTCAACGTCGGCTGCATCCCGAGCAAGGCGCTGCTGCATACGGCTTCCGTCGTCGACGAGGTCAGGCATCTGCCCGACCACGGCATTTCCTTTGGCGCGCCGCAGATCGACCTCGGCAAGCTGCGCGGTTTCAAGGATGGCGTGATCAAGAAGCTGACCGGTGGCCTGGCCGGCATGGCGAAGGCCCGCAAGGTCGAGGTTGTGACCGGCGTCGGCGCCTTCCTCGACCCGCACCACCTCGAAGTGATCTCGGCTGGGGCTAAGAAGACGGTCAAATTCGCCAAGGCCATCATCGCCGCCGGCAGCCAGGCGGTGAAACTGCCGTTCCTGCCCGACGATCCGCGCATCGTCGATTCGACCGGCGCGCTGCTGCTGAAATCGATCCCCAAGCGCATGCTGGTGATCGGCGGCGGCATCATCGGCCTGGAAATGGCGACGGTCTATTCGACGCTCGGCGCACGCATTGACGTTGTCGAAATGCTCGACGGCCTGATGCAGGGAGCCGACCGCGACCTGGTCAAGGTCTGGGAAAAAACGAACGCGGGCCGTTTCGACAAGGTCATGCTGAAGACCAAAACGGTGGGTGCGAAGGCGACGGAAGCCGGGATCGAGGTGAGTTTCGAGGGCGAGCAGGCGCCTGCCGGGCCGCAGGTCTATGACCTCGTTCTGGTCTCGGTCGGCCGCAGCCCGAACGGGAAGAAGATCGGCGCCGAGAAGGCCGGCGTTGCCGTGGGCGATCGTGGTTTCATCGACGTCGACAGGCAGATGCGCACCAACGTGCCGCATATCTTCGCGATCGGCGACATCATCGGCCAGCCGATGCTGGCGCACAAGGCGGTGCATGAGGGCCATGTGGCCGCGGAAGTCGCGCATGGCGAGAAGTCGTATTTCGACGCGCGGCAGATTCCGTCTGTCGCCTACACCGATCCTGAGGTAGCCTGGGCCGGGAAGACCGAGGAGCAGTGCAAGGCCGAGGGTCTCAAGGTCGGCAAGGCGGTGTTTCCATGGGCGGCGTCGGGCCGCGCCATCGCCAACGGCTGCGACGAGGGTTTTACCAAGCTGCTGTTCGATGCGGCGACCCATCGCGTGGTCGGCGGCGGCATCGTCGGCACGCATGCCGGCGATCTCATCAGCGAGATCTGCCTTGCGATCGAGATGGGCTGCGAGCCGGCCGATATAGGCAAGACCATTCATCCGCACCCGACCCTCGGCGAGTCGATCGGCATGGCGGCCGAGGTGTTCGAGGGCCATTGCACGGACCTTCCGCCGCAAAAGAAAAAGTGACGCTGAAGTCCAACCAATTGCCAGAACAAGGGTGCGGTTGAAATGAGGGAGGCAGTCATGGTTTCAAGAGCGTGGCGAATTCTGATCCTTCTCGCATTTGTTCTGCTTCCACCCAAACTGGCGTCGGCGGCGGAGGCGCATTGGCCCCAGACGCTCACTCTCGGCACCGCGTCGGAAGGCGGCACCTACTACGCCTATGGTGAAGGGCTGGCTCGACTGCTCTCGCGAGAACTCGGCATCGCGGTGGTGGCGCGACCGACTGGCGGTCCGGTCGAGAATATCAAGCTGCTCGAGACCGGCGAAATTCAGCTGGCCTTCGTCACCCAAGGCGTGGCGTTGCAAGCCTGGAACGCCAGCGCTGCCTGGACCGATGGGCGGCAATACCGAAACATGCGCGCCATGTTCGCGATGTACGATACACCGTTTCAGTTTCAGGTGCTCAGTGAATCACCGATTCAATCGTTTGCCGATTTCGCCGGCAAGCGTATCGGTGTCGGGCCCGAGGGTGGCACCACCGCCGCCTACTTTCCCGAGTTCCTCAAGGCGCTGAAGATCGAGGCCACCCTGGTTCACGGCGATTGGGCGGAGCTTGCGGAGAAGTCGTTGGCGAGAAGCATCGATGCGCTTGCGGTTGGCGCCGGCGTGCCGGTTCCGGTATTTATCGATATCGAGCGCAAGGCGAAGGTGCGCTACCTCCCTCTCACGCGGCAGGAGATCGCAACGCTGCGCCTGACGATGCCGGAACTCTCCGCATCCGTTGTTGCGGCGGGTTCGTATCCTACTTTGCGGCGCCGGTACGACACGATCGGCCTGTTCAACTTTGCCGTAGCGCACAAGGATTTGCCGAACGATCTGGTCACAGCCATCGTCGACACCGTGTTCGCCAATAACGAGCGGCTGGTCGAAGTTCATCCGGCGGCGGCGGAAACGATCCCCTCCAACATCATGCGCAACAATTTCATTCCGCTTCATGGCGGCGCGGTCAGTTGGTATCGCAGCAGGGTTACGCCCGGGGTTGTGCATTCAGACTGAGAAACAGTCCTTAGGGAAGGAATAGGATATGGCAACAGCAGCAACAACAGGCGGTCCCCATGCCGTAAAATGGTATCAGCACCTCTATGTGCAGGTTTTGGCTGCAATCACAGCCGGCGTATTACTGGGCCATTTTTATCCTCAGCTTGGCGAGCAGATGAAGCCGCTCGGCGATGCGTTCATCAAATGCATCAAGATGATCATCGCGCCGATCATCTTCTTCACGGTTGTGCATGGTATCGCCAGCATGCGCGACATGAAGAAGGTCGGACGTGTCGGCTTGAAGGCATTGATCTATTTCGAAGTGCTGACGACGGCTGCGCTGATCATCGGGCTTATCGTTATCAATTTGTGGAAACCGGGCGTCGGCATGAACCTCGATCTGTCGACCGTTGACACAAAATCGATTGCGGCCTTCACCGCAAAAGCGAAGGAGCAGGGCACGGTCCAGTTCCTGATGGACATCATCCCGTCGACCGTCGTCGGCGCTTTTGCCAATGGTGAAATCCTGCAGGTGTTGTTCTTTGCAATCCTGTTTGCATTTGGCCTGCAAGCTCTCGGTCAACACGGTGAGGGCGTGCTGCGGCTGATCGATGTCGTGAGCCACGTGTTCTTCAAGATCGTGGGCTACATCATGAGACTTGCGCCGATCGGAGCGTTCGGCGCAATGGCGTTCACGATCGGCAAGTATGGCGTGGCGACGCTGATCTCGCTGGCCAACTTCATGCTGGCGTTTTACGTAACATGCTTGTTGTTCGTCTTTGTCGTGCTCGGCTCGGTTGCTGCCCTTAGCGGCTTTTCGATCTTCAAGTTCATCCGTTACATCAAGGAAGAACTCCTGATCGTGCTTGGCACCTCGTCATCGGAATCAGTGCTGCCGCGCATGATCGCCAAGACCGAAAATCTTGGCTGCGAAAAATCGGTCGTCGGATTGGTTATTCCGACCGGTTATTCGTTCAACCTTGATGGCACTTGTATCTACTTGACAATGGCCGCGATCTTCCTGGCGCAAGCGACGAACACGCCCCTGACGATCTGGCAAGAACTCGGCATCATCGGCGTTCTGCTCCTGACGTCCAAGGGCGCCGCTGGTGTCACGGGATCCGGCTTCATTGTGCTAGCCGCAACACTTGCATCCGTCGGGACGATTCCGGTCGCGAGCATCGCCTTGATCCTTGGCATCGACCGCTTCATGTCGGAGGCGCGCGCGCTCACCAACCTTGTAGGAAATGGCGTAGCGACAGTGGTCGTCGCCAAATGGGAAGGGGCGCTCGACGAAAGAATGCTTCATCGACGTCTGAACCAGGAGAGCGATGTCGAAGCTGATGATCCGGAGTCGGTAAAGATAGCGGATGACGAGATGGAGGCAGGCGCGCCCCGGCCAGTGGTCGCTTGACCCTAGAGACGGCAGAGGCTGCCGGCCTGGAGCCTGTTGCCGCGCTTGGCAACGGCTCGGGCAGCGCAGGGAACATCAAACGAGGAGTTGAATATGACTGACGTAGTAATTGTATCCGCCGCGCGGACGCCGGTTGGTTCTTTCAATGGAGCGTTCGGCTCGCTGACTGCCCACGAACTGGGGGCTGTGGCGATCAAGGGCGCGCTCGATCGCGCCAAGGTCTCGCCTGGTGACGTCGATGAGGTAATCCTGGGCCAGGTATTGTCCGGCGGCGAGGGGCAGAATCCGGCGCGGCAGGCCGCTATGGCGGCCGGCATTCCGCAGGAGAAGACGGCGTGGGGCATGAACCAGCTTTGTGGTTCGGGCCTGCGGTCGGTGGCGCTTGGATTGCAGCAGATCGCCAACGGGGATGCGAAGGTGATCGTCGCCGGCGGCATGGAATCGATGTCGATGGCGCCGCATCTGTCGCACATGCGGAACGGCACCAAGATGGGCGACACCAAGTTTATCGACTCCATGCTGAAGGACGGCCTGCTCGATGCGTTCCACGGCTATCACATGGGAGTGACCGCGGAGAACATCGCCACCAAATGGCAAATCACCCGGGAAGAGCAGGATGCGTTCGCTGCTGGCTCGCAGAACAAGGCCGAGGACGCGCAGAAGGCCGGCCGGTTCAAGGACGAGATCGTTCCCGTTACCGTCAAGACCAGGAAGGGCGACGTCGTCGTCGACCAGGACGAATATATCCGTGCGGGTACGACGCAGGACGCGCTGGCAAAGCTGAAGCCGGCCTTCAACAAGGAGGGGACGGTAACCGCCGGCAACGCCTCCGGCCTCAACGACGGCGCGGCAGCTTTTGTATTGATGAGTGCTGACGAGGCCAGCAAGCGCGGTCTTACGCCGCTTGCGAAGATCGTCTCCTGGGCGACCGCCGGCGTCGATCCCGCGGTGATGGGGTCGGGCCCAATTCCGGCCTCGCGTAAGGCGCTCGAAAAGGCCGGGTGGAAGGTCGGGGATCTCGATCTCGTCGAGGCCAACGAGGCCTTTGCGGCGCAGGCGATCGCCGTCAACAAGGACATGGGCTGGGATCCGTCGATCGTGAACGTGAACGGCGGCGCCATCGCCATCGGCCATCCGATCGGCGCGTCCGGTGCACGCGTTCTGACAACGCTGTTGTTCGAGATGCAGAAGCGCGGCGCCAAGAAAGGCCTTGCCACGCTGTGCATCGGCGGCGGCATGGGCGTCGCGCTGACAGTCGAGCGCTAGACCGGCGGACGGGCCGGCCGTTTCGGCCGGAGCGACGCGCGGACGGCACCTGGCCGTCCGCGAACGAGAACGGCTCCCCAAGGGCCGGCACATACAAGTTGAACCGATCAGGAACAGGAGGAGACGATGTCCAGAGTTGCGGTGGTGACCGGTGGAACGCGAGGCATAGGAGAGGCGATCTCGATTGCGCTGAAGGCGGCGGGCTACCAGGTGGCTGCGAGCTATGCCGGCAACGATGCGGCGGCCGCGAAGTTCAAGAGCGAGACCGGCATCAACGCCTACAAATGGGACGTGTCGAGCTACGACGCCTGCGTCGCAGGCCTCAAGCAGGTCGAGGCCGATCTGGGCCCGGTGGACGTTCTGGTCAATAACGCTGGAATCACCAAGGACGGCATGTTCCACAAGATGACGCCGGACCAATGGTACGCGGTCATCAACACCAACCTGAACTCGCTGTTCAACATGACGAGGCCGGTGTGGGAGGGAATGCGCGAACGCAAATTCGGCCGCGTGATCTGCATCTCCTCGATCAACGGCCAGAAGGGCCAGATGGGCCAGGTCAATTATTCCGCCGCCAAGGCGGGTGACATGGGGTTTGTGAAGGCGCTGGCCCAGGAGGGAGCTCGCTCCGGCATTACCGTCAACACCATCTGTCCCGGCTACATCGCCACCGAGATGGTCAAGGCGATCAGCCCGGAGATCGTGGCCAAGAACATCCTTCCCCAGATCCCGGTCGGCCGTCTGGGCGAACCGCACGAGATCGCGCGAACGGTGCTGTTCCTGGCATCCGACGATGCCGGCTTCATCACGGGCTCGACGATATCCGCCAACGGCGGCCAGAGCATGGTCTGAGGCACCGCCATGTCGATGCAGCCACAAGGGGATCTGACGACGCGAACGCTCGCCATGCCTGCGGATGCAAATCCGAGCGGCGATATCTTCGGTGGCTGGGTGCTTTCCCAGATGGATATCGCGGGTGGCATCCATGCCGGCCAGTGCGCGCAGGGGCGTGTCGCGACGGTCGCGATCGAGGCGATGCATTTCATCAAGCCGGTCCATGTCGGGGATGTCCAGTGCGTGTACGCGTCGCCGGAGCGTGTGGGGCGTACGTCGGTGGCGGTCCGCCTGCAGGCCTGGGCGTTGCGCCGCCGCCTGGGGGATCGCGTCAAGGTGACGGAAGGCATCTTTACATTCGTTGCACTCGACGCCGAAGGGCGACCGGTGCCGATCGGGTCCGATCGACAAGCGGAAGCATCGCAGTAACCACCAATGAAGGAGAGGGAAATGTCCGACGGCAAATCGAAGGCAAGCGATACTGACTGGGGCCTCCCCGGGTTCGACTTCGCCAAGCTCATCGAATCCTGCCAGATCAGCGGCGTTGACATGATGTCGTTGATCGACATGGAGAAGAACATCGACGCGCTCACCGAGGTCAATCGTTCGGCATATGAGAGCTGGCGAAACCTGATGGCACGGCAGACCGAGGTTTTCCAGGAAACCATGAAGGCGATCGCCGCCGAGGCAAGCAACGAAACCGCAACCGGCCGCCGTACTGAAATCGCCCGGCAGGGATTCGAGCAAGCTCTCGCCAACATGCGCCAGCTCGCCGAGACCGCGACCGAGTCCCAGAAGCAGACGATCGAGATACTGCGCCAGCGCTTCGAGGAAGGGATGGCCGCGATGCGCGTCCGTGGCGGAAGCGCCTGAGAGCCGCCGGCTGAACAAAAGCAGGAGAGGGGCGCATCCGCCTCTCGAACCAAGAGCAAAATCGGGGAATATGATGGATCAGGATCTGAGGGAAGCCGCACTCGAATATCATCGCCTGCCGAGGCCGGGGAAGATCTCCGTTGTGCCGACGACGTCGATGGCGACGCAGCGCGATCTGTCGCTCGCATATTCACCCGGGGTGGCCGAACCTTGCATGGCCATTGCCAAGGACCCGTTGCAGGCGGATGAGCTGACCGCGCGCAGCAACCTTGTGGCCGTCATCACCAACGGCACCGCCGTGCTCGGTCTCGGCAATATCGGCCCCTTGGCGGGCAAGCCGGTGATGGAGGGCAAGGCGTGCCTGTTCAAGAAGTTCGCCGGGATCGACGTGTTCGATATCGAGCTCGCCGAGGAGGATCCTGATGCGCTGATCGAGACGATCGCCAGGATGGAGCCGACCTTCGGCGGCATCAACCTGGAGGACATCAAGGCGCCGGAATGCTTCTACATCGAGCAGAAGCTGCGCGAGCGTATGAAGATTCCGGTCTTTCACGACGACCAGCACGGCACCGCGATCATCGCGGCGGCGGCGATCCTCAACGGGCTAAAGCTGGTCAAGAAGGACATCGCGGACGTCAAGCTGGTTTGCTCCGGCGCCGGCGCCGCCGCGCTGGCCTGTCTCGATCTCATCGTCAGCCTCGGATTGCCGCAGGATTGCATCATCGTGACCGACGCGAAGGGCGTGGTCTACGCCGGTCGCACCGAAGGCATGGACGACAACAAGGCGCGCTATGCCGTGAAGACGGAGGCACGAAAGCTGGACCAGATCATCCACGATGCCGACATTTTTCTCGGCCTGTCGGCCGGCAATGTGCTCACGCCCGACATGGTCAAGAAGATGGCGCGAGATCCCCTGATCTTCGCCATGGCCAACCCAATACCCGAAATCATGCCGGAGGCCGCGCTGGCGGTTCGCCCCGATGCGATCATCGGGACGGGGCGATCGGACTACCCCAACCAGATCAACAACGTCCTGTGCTTTCCATTCATCTTCAGGGGCGCGCTGGACTGTGGAGCGACCACGATCAACGAGGAGATGAAGCTCGCGACGGTCCGTGCGTTGGCGGATCTGGCCATGGCGGAAGTGCCCGAGGTGGTGGCTGCTGCGTATAAAGGGGAGAATCTTCGCTTCGGCCGCGACTATCTGATTCCAAAGCCGCTTGACCCGCGCCTCATCGAGGTCGTTGCACCGGCCGTAGCCAAGGCCGCTGCCGACAGCGGCGTCGCGAAGCGCCCGATCACCGACATGGAAGCCTATCGCCAGCAGCTGAGCCGCTTCGTCTACCAATCCGGCAACGCAATGCAGCCGGTATTCTCCGTGGCAAAGGGAAGCGGCAAGTCTCTCCTGCTGGCGGAAGGCGAGGACGAGCGCGTGCTGCGCGCGGCACAGGTGATCGTTGACGAGAGGGTTGCAAAACCGCTGCTTCTCGGCCGGCCTTCGACCATCGAGGAGCGGATCAAGGCGTTCGGTCTCCGGCTCACGCCGGGCAAAGACTGCGAGATCATCGATCCGCACGATGCGCAGGTCTATTCCAAATGTGCCGACGTGTACCATGTGCGCAGGAAGCGCGATGGCGTGTCGGCCGCGCTGCCGCTGTCTGAGACGCGGGGCAACGCGACGGTGCTCGCGTCGATCCTGCTCGAGAGGGGCGTCGGCGACGCGATGCTGTGCGGGGTGATTGGAAGGACCTCCGATCACCTGGCCGCCATACGCAACGTGATTGGGAAGCGGGAGGACGTGCGGACGCTTGCCGTGATGCAGATGCTCATTCTCCCGCAGCATCAGCTGTTCATTTGCGATACCCACTGCAATCTCAATCCGACTGCCGAGCAGGTCGCCGACATCGCATTGTTGGCGGCGGCCGAGGTCAGGCGGTTTGGCATCGCGCCGAGGGTGGCGCTGTTGTCGCATTCGAGCTTCGGCAGCTCGGCCGTTCCGGAAGCGCACAAGATGCGGGAGGCGCGCACGATCATTCGCGAACGATCGCCCGATCTGGCCGTGGAAGGCGAGATGCGCGGGGATGCCGCGCTGTCGCAGTCGGTACTCGATCACGAGTTTCCCGATTCCGGCTTCGTCGGTCCGGCGAATGTACTGGTCATGCCGAATCTCGACGCCGCCAACATCTCCTACAATTTGTTGCGGATGGCCGCGGGCCAGGGGCTGACCGTGGGCGGCATTCTGCTCGGAGCGGCAAAGCCGGCCCATATCCTTACGCCATCGTCCACGGTGCGGCGCATTGTGAACATGGCTGCCGTCGCGATCGCAGACGCCGTCTCCGAGCGAGCCTGACCGGGAAGACGCGCGGTTGGGCGAGCTGTGAACTCGATCGGTTGAGGCCGTCATGAATGAGCCGCAGGTGGGAAAAGCCAGGATTGTGATCGTCGGAGGCGGAGCCGGCGGATTGGAGCTTGCGACGCGCCTGGGCGACAAATACGGACGCAAGGGAAAGCTCGACATCACCCTGATCGAGCGAAACCGCACGCATGTGTGGAAACCGAAACTGCACGAGATTGCCGCCGGGAGCATGGACATCTCCGCTCACGAGGTCGACTACCTCGCGCAGTCCTACTGGCACGGCTTTCGCTACCGGATCGGCGAGATGATCGGGATCGATCGGGATCGCCGTCAGGTGCAGGTGGCGCCGTATTTCGACGCCGAGGGCCGCGAGGTCACGCCGAAGCGGACCTTTGACTATGATATCCTCGTCGTCGCCGTCGGAAGCCAGAACAACGACTTTGGCACGCCTGGAGTTGTGGAGCATGCGATCAAGCTCGAATCGCAGTCGGACGCACGGCGGTTCCACGAAAGAATGGTCAATGCGTGCATCCGTGCGCACGCCCAATCCTCGCCTTTGGGAGCGCACCAATTAAAAGTCGCAATCATCGGTGCCGGCGCGACCGGCGTCGAACTTGCGGCCGAACTCCACAGGACGACGCGTGAAGTGGTGGCGTATGGCCTCGATCAGGTCGATCCCCAGAAGGACATCCGGATTACGCTGATCGAAGCCGCCGAACGGGTACTTCCCGCACTGCCGGAGCGGGTTTCGAAAGAGACTCAGAAGCTGCTCGACAAGCTCGGGGTCAATGTATTGGTCGGCGCCAAGGTCGCCGAGGTCGGTTCCGACCATGTGAGCCTCGCGGACGGCCGGACGATCCCCGCCGAACTGATTGTCTGGGCCGCAGGCGTGAAGGCGCCGGATGTCCTGAAGGATATCGCCGGCCTCGAAACCAACCGCATCAATCAGCTCGTCGTCCGACCGACGCTGCAGACGACGCGTGACGACAATATCTTCGCCATCGGCGACTGTTCGGCCTGCTCATGGGGAGAACACGGCAATGTGCCGCCTCGCGCGCAGGCGGCCCATCAGCAGTCCTCCCATCTCTACGCCCAGATTCCACGGCACCTGCAGGGCAAGCCGTTGCAGGACTATCGGTACAGGGACTTCGGATCACTGGTGTCGCTCGGTGAATTCAGCACCGTCGGCTCGATGATGGGATCGCTGGTCGGCGGCAACCTCGTCTTCGCAGGTATCTTCGCAAGGATGATGTACCTCTCTCTCTACAAGATGCACGAACACGCGCTGCACGGTTCGGTGAAGGTGGCGCTCGACACGCTGGCCCGTCTGATCACCCGGCGCACCGAGCCGCACGTAAAGCTGCATTGACGGTGGGACGGGAGGGATGAATTCGGTCGATGCAAGCCTGATTGACGCGAAGGCGCTGCGCCCAAGCTGGAGGGAGTCCTGATGGATGTTGTGGTCCTTGCGCGCATCCAGTTTGCCGCCAACATCACGTTCCACATTCTGTTTCCCTCGATCTCGATCGCGCTGGGCTGGGTTCTGCTGTTTTTCCGGCTGAAGCACTTGCGCGCGACCGACCCGCAGAAAAAGCTGGATTGGCTGCGCGCCTACCGGCTTTGGACCAAGATATTCGCCCTGACATTCGCGCTCGGGGTCGTCAGCGGCGTCACCATGAGCTTCCAGTTCGGCACCAACTGGCCGGGCTACATGGAGCGCGTCGGGAACATCGCCGGCCCGCTGCTCGGCTATGAAGTGCTGACCGCCTTCTTTCTGGAAGCGGGCTTTCTCGGCGTGATGCTGTTCGGCCACCGCCGGGTCGGCGAGATGATCCATCTCGGATCGACGTTCCTGGTCGCGTTCGGCACGATGCTGAGTGCCATTCTGGATACTTGCCTTGAATTCATGGATGCAGACGCCGGCGGGCCACGAGATCGTCGACGGCCAGTTTCACGCGCGGAACTGGCTGGAAATCATATTCAACCCGTCGTTCCCGTACCGCTTCGTCCATATGATGCTCGCATCCGCGCTGACATGCGCGTTCCTGCTGATCGGGATCAGCGCTTGGCAGATCCTCAGGGGCGTCGCGACCGACAGTGCCTCGCGCGTGCTGCGGACCGGCCTGATTTTCGCTGCGTTGGCCGCGCCCGCGCAGATACTGGCTGGCGACCTTCACGGGCTCAATACGCTGAAGCATCAGCCGCAGAAGATCGCGGCGATGGAAGGTGTCTGGGAAACAACGCGGGGAGCCCCGCTTGTGTTGTTTGCGATCCCGGATGATGCGGCGAGATCTAACCGTTTCGAGCTGGCTATACCAAAACTCGCGAGCCTGATCCTCCGGCACGATCCCGACGGCGAAATCAAGGGACTGAACGAGTTTCCATCGGCCCATCCGCCGGTCTTTCCGGTGTTCTGGTGCTTCCGGATCATGGTGGGCATCGGCATCCTGATGCTGCTGGTCAGTTGGATCGGCCTGTGGCGGCATTGGCGTGATGGCTGGGATTTCGCTCGGATGCCGCGACCGATGCTCAAGCTGTTCGCGGCGATGACTTTTGCCGGCTGGGTCGCGACCATTGCCGGGTGGTATGTCACGGAGATCGGACGCCAACCCTTCATCGTTTTCGGCCTGATCCGCACGAGCGACGTCGCCTCGCGTGTTCCTTCATCGAGCGTTGCCCTGACCCTCAGCATCTACATTGCGGTCTATCTGGCGCTGCTTGTCGCCTATGTCGGCGTGCTGAAATACATGTCGGAGACGGCGGATAAGGGTGGAGCGCCGCTTATAACGGAAGGCGCCACAGCGGGCCCGCAGAAACACCAGCGCCAGGGGGAATTCGCATGATCTCCATGTCGTTCGACGAACTGCTTCCTCTGATCTTCATCGGGTTGATGGGGGTATCACTGCTCGTCTACGTCGTGAGCGACGGGTACGATCTCGGGGTCGGCATGCTGATGCATCGGGCGACGCCCGAGGAGCGGGACACCATGGTCGCGTCCATCGGTCCGTTCTGGGATGCCAATGAAACGTGGCTGGTCCTTGGCGTTGGCCTGCTCCTTATCGCTTTCCCCAAGGCACACGGGCTGGTCCTGTCGGAACTGTACCTGCCGACCGCGCTCATGCTGGTTGGGCTGATCCTGCGCGGCGCAGCCTTTGATTTCAGGGTCAAGGGCAAGGCCAACCGGAAGGCGAAGTGGGACCGCCTGTTCATCGCCGGATCGATGCTTGCGTCCTTGTGTCAGGGCTGGATGCTCGGTCGCTACATCAGCGGCTTCGGTGAGGGCTGGAACTATCCGATCTTTGCGGGCGCCATTGCGGTGGCGCTGCCGATGGCATACGCGCTGCTTGGCGCGACATGGCTTGTGATGAAGACGGAGGGCGAGCTCCAGGACAAGGCGATCGAGTGGAGCAAAATCGCCTGGCCGCCCATGGTCGTGGGCTTGATACTGATCTCGATGGCAACGCCGTGGATCAGCGAGACCGTTCGCGTCAGGTGGTTTACCCTGCCGGCGATGATTGCAGTGGTGTCAATCCCGATCACGACCGGTTGCGCTAGTGGCGGCGCGCCTGTTGCTGGGGTCGCCGGCCGTACGCGGCAGCCTGTGCTGGCTGCCCTTCGCATTGCTGGTGCTCGTCTTCTTCCTGAGCTTCCTCGGTCTCAGCTACAGCATCTATCCGTTCGTGGTGATCGACAGGCTTACCGTCTGGCAAGCCGCCAGCAGCCCCGAGGCGCTCAAAATCATCCTGATCGGTGTTTGCGTCACGTTGCCTGTCATTATCGCCTATACCGGATTTTCCTATCGCGTATTCCGGGGCAAGACCATAGAGTTGGACTATGCTTGAGTGGTCGTCCGCAGTGGCCGACGCTCCCGGGTTCGTGCTGGTTCACAAGATGACGGAGCTTCCATCCCTGGTGAACAAGGGGCCACCCAAAGTCAGTTTTGTGGCGCCCACTTCTACACGTTGGTTTGTTCGCGGCGCATTTGCCCTCGCGCTGGTCGCCGCGGTGTCGTGGCTCGGATATGCGGTGACGTTCCGCCGGGGCCTCGACCATTTGCACGCTGCGGCTCAGCAGCGGCTGGCCGTCGAGGCCGCCAGGCTAGACGGCCATCTTTCAAGATTTGAATATCTGCCATCCCTTTTGGAGACGTCACCTGATGTGTTCCGGTTGCTCGGGGCTCCCAACGATCCCGCACTGCAGCAAACCGTCAGCCTTTATCTGAAGTCGATCAATCTGCTTGCGGGAGCCGATAATCTCTATGTCCTCGGCGTCTCCGGCGCGACGCTTGCCGCGGCGGATTTCGACCAGCCCGGGACACCCTTCGGCGAGAACCTGTCGTATCGCCCCTATGTGAGCGAAGCACTCGCGAGCGGCCGGGGGGCGTTCTACGGCGTCGGTATCACGACCGCGCGCGCCGGTTACTACCTGTCTTATGCCCTGAAGGATGGGGGGACGACGAAAGGAGTCGCCACCGTCAAGGTCAATCTGGATTCGTTCGAGCGTGCGTGGCGCAACACTGAAAACGATATTCTTCTGGTCGACGAGCGCAAGGTGACGATACTTGCCTCCCGCGACGAGTGGCGCTATCGCCCGGTGGCGCCGCTGTCGGCTCAGACGCGCGATGACATTGCGCGATCCAAACCTTACGGAAACCACGACCTGGCGCCGCTCGGATGGGCCTTCGTGGTTCAGTCCGGGAGCGGCGCCGCAAGAATCACCACCGAAAACGGGACCGCCTATACGGTCAGCGAGCGTCCAATCAACCGCGGTCTGTGGAAGCTCGTTCTTCTCGACGACGAGGCGCCCACACGGCAGACTGCGCTCATCATCGGGGTAATATCCGGTCTTGCCTCCATCGTTGCGCTGCTTGCGCTGGGCCTCGTCGAGCAGCGCAGACGAGGGATCAAGCAACGGCTGGCCAACCAGGCGGCGTTGCAGTCGGCGAACGACATGCTCGAGATCAGAGTGCAGGAACGAACCGCTGAACTGCGCGCAGCCCAAGACGATCTGGTCCATGCCGGCAAGCTGGCTGCGCTCGGTCAGATGTCGGCCGGAATTGTACATGAACTGAACCAACCTCTGGCTGCACTGCAGACCGCGGCCGACAACGCCATACTGCTTGTCGATCGCGGGTCGGTCGGCGATGCGCGCGGAAACCTCACCCGTATCGGCGAGCTGGTACGGCGGCTCGGACGCTTGACCGGTCAGCTACGGGTTTTCGCATACAAATCAAGCAGCCCGCTTGCGGCGGTTTCCGTCGAGCATGCCGTGGCTGAATCGCTCAAGATACTTGCCGCGCGTGTCAAGGAGGGCGGCGTCGCCGTGGTGTCGGATATTGACGCTGACCTCAGCGTCGTGGCCGATCAAACGCGGCTTGAGCAGCTGTTGTGCAACATTGTGGCGAATGCGCTGGATGCGGTGGAGAGCGTCGAGCGAAAGGCGATCCTGATCCGGGCAACCAGAGACGAGGGGCAAGCCGAGCGCTGCCGCATCGCTATCAGCAACAGCGGTCCGGCGATCTCCTCCGATGTTCTCCAGCGCATGTTCGAGCCTTTTGTGACGACCAAGCCTGCGGGCAAGGGGCTCGGTCTGGGTCTGATGCTGTCCAACCACATCGCGCGAACCTTTGGCGGCGAATTGCGCGCGCGGAATCTTCCCAGTGGCGCCGAATTTGTCGTGATCCTTCCGTTGGCTGACATAACAGAGGCGGCTTCGCATGGGTGATGACCAATCAATTGGCGTGATCTACGTCGAGGACGACGACGATGTCCGGATCGGCGGTGTTCAGGCTCTCGAACTTGCGGGGTTTTCGGTCTCGGGATTTGCGTCCGTCGAGACGGCCAACGCGTCCGTGGGCTCCGACATGCCCTTTGTCGTGGTCTGCGACGTCCGCCTGCGCGGCAAGAGCGGCCTTGAATGGCAGTCCGATCTGCACAGGTTGGATCAGGATCTGCCGGTGATCCTGATCACCGGGCACGGCGATATTTCCATGGCCGTGCAGGCGATGCGAAACGGCGCCTACGACTTCATCGAGAAGCCGTGCTCGTCGGAGCAGCTCGTCTCGGTGGTGCGCAGGGCGACCGAAAAGAGACGGTTGACCCTGGAGGTGCGCTCGCTCCGGTCGGCCCTCGCGGACCGCCAGGGCATCGAGGCGAGCCTGCTCGGCCGCTCGCCGCAAATACAGGAAGTGCGCCGGCTCGTTTCCACATTGGCCTCGACCAATGTCGACGTCACGATCTATGGCGAGACCGGAACCGGAAAGGATGTCGTCGCGCGCTGCCTCCACAATCACAGCGCGCGGCGCGGCGGCAACTATGTCCCGGTGAACTGCGGCGGTCTCCCTGAATCGCTCGTTGAGAGCGAGCTGTTCGGCCACGAAGTCGGGGCGTTTACCGGCGCAACCCGCCAGCGCATCGGAAAGATCGAATATGCCAATGGAGGCACGCTGTTTCTCGACGAGATCGAGAGCATGCCGCTCAGCGTACAGGTGAAGTTGCTGAGGGCACTGCAGGATCGGTCGATCGAGCGTGTCGGCACGAACAAGCCGATCTCGGTGGATTGCCGTGTGGTGGCGGCGAGCAAGGTGAATTTGCTTGAACTCAGTGAGAAGCGGTTGTTTCGCGCCGATCTTTACTATCGCCTCGGTGTCGCGTTCATCGAACTGCCGCCACTTCGCGAGCGGCGTGAAGATATTCCTCTGCTGTTCGAGCACTTCACGCTCGATGCCGCCAGGCGGTTCGAGCGCGACGCGCCGATATTGGACGAGCAGACGCTGTCCGTCCTGTTGGCCTATTCGTGGCCGGGAAACGTACGCGAGCTTCGTAACGTCGCCGACCGCTTCGTGCTCGGTGTTCTCGATGGCAAGGCGATCAACAAGTCCGGGTTCGGTGCGTCTGATCTGGCGTTGCCGCGACAATTGGAAAACATCGAGCGATCAATCATCGAGGACGCGTTGCGGCGCAAGCAGGGCGACGTTCAGGCGACCGCCACGATCTTGGGAATCCCGAAACAGACCTTGTACGACAAGATCAAGCGCCTTGCTGTGAACGTTGACGGGATCAGGGAGGGCTCAACCGTCCGCGTCGGATCATGAGCCCCCGGCGAACCATTGCGACGCCGGGCGAGCGCACTGGCCGAACCCGTGCCGTTGGCCTGATATGGCGAGCGGCAATAGCACGACAACCAAGGGCGCCGAACAGAAGCGGCCCGAAACCGGAAACGAACGAAGCTTTCAATCTTGCTGAGCGAGGGACGTGATGAATCGGCCATTCAATATGCCTGACGAGTTTGTCGAAGGGTTCATGAAGGCGGGTGCGAGCCTGTGGCGGTCACTGGGATGGACACCGAGCGCCGATCATAACGGTGCGGGCGCCAGCTCGGCGCTGAGCTCGTCGGGACGCCTCGCCGAACTGCAGGCCGACCATCTGATGCGTCTGTACCAGCTCACGGAACAGGTGATCAAATCGGCCGCGGGCGTGCAGAGCCAAGCGGCCGTCGAACCTGCGCGCGGCGACCGCAGGTTTCACGGCACGGATTGGCGGGACAATCCGCTCCATAATCTGCTCAAGCAATGTTATCTGCTGAATTCGCGCTATTGCACCGACTTTGTCGAAGCGCTGGATCTGGACGAAAAGGAAAAGCACCGGCTGCGTTTCTTCACGCGCCAACTCGTCGAGGCGATGAGTCCGACCAATTTTATCGCCACCAATCCCGAAATCATCAAGCTTGCGACGGATACCGAAGGCCAGAGCCTCAAGGCAGGCATGGACAATTTGATGTCGGATCTGGGCCGGGGCAGCCTGACGATCACGGATGAGAGCGCCTTTGAGGTCGGCAAGGACGTCGCGACATCCAGGGGCGCCGTCGTATTCGAGAACGACCTGTTTCAACTGATCCAATATGAGCCGGCGACGGAGCAGGTGGCCGTTCGACCATTGCTGATCGTGCCGCCCTGCATCAACAAATTCTACATTCTCGACCTTCAGCCTGCCAATTCCTTTGTCCGGTTCGCGGTCGAGCACGGCATGACGGTGTTCATCGTTTCCTGGCGTAACCCGGATGCCTCCTGCGGGCATTTTGGATGGGACGATTACGTCGAGCATGGCGCAATGCGCGCTATTGGGGTCGCCCGATCAATCTCCGGCGCCGACAAGGTCAACGTCGTCGGCTGGTGCGTCGGGGGAACCATCCTGTCATCTGCTCTCGCCATCCTGCGGACCCGAGGCGACGAATCGGTCGCCAGCGTGACACTGCTGACGACCATGCTCGATTTCCGCGAACCGGGTGATCTCGGCGTATTCGTGGACGAAGAGAGCGTGCGACAGCGTGAACAGACCATTGGCAATGGAGGTATCTACCGCGGTGCCGAGCTCGGATTCGTCTTCCAGACCCTGCGCTCGAAAGAGCTGATATGGCCGAACGTGATCAACAATTATCTGAAGGGGAAAGCGCCCGAGCGTTTCGACCTCCTGTTCTGGAATGCCGACGTAACCAATCTGCCGGGGCCGATGTATTGCTGGTACATCAGGAACATGTACCTGGAGAACAATCTCCGGATACCGAACAGGCTGACGATGTGCAACACGTCGGTCGATTTGGGGCGGGTCGACCTGCCTGCCTATGTTCTGGCGACCGTCGAGGATCATATCGTGCCGTGGCGATCCGCCTATCGAACAACGGGCCTGTTCAGCGGCGACACTCGCTTTGTGCTCGGTGCGAGTGGACATATCGCCGGTGTGATCAATCCTGCGTCGAAGAACAAGCGAAGCTATTGGCTGTCGAGCGATCGATGCGAAGATCCCGCGGCATGGCTGGCCGGCGCCGATGAAAAGCCCGGCAGCTGGTGGAATGATTGGATTGCCTGGCTCAAGCCGCGGGCGGAAGAGCAACTACCTGCGCGCACGCAACTCGGCAGCAACCTCTATCGTCCCGGTGAAGCCGCGCCTGGCCGATACGTGAAGGAGAAGGCGAACTGACAGTATCAATACGAGGGATACTCGCAGCAGCGGCCGTGAATCGATCGGTTCTGTCCGTTGCGTAGTCGGGGAAGCGGGGATCGACCAGGAGATCATCCTGGCCGATCTCGAGAGCGGTCGGCTCGGTGATAGCCGGCGGCCACCTCTGCTTCCAGCATTGCCTCCGATAAGCGGGACTTGTCGGCAGCGCAGAGGCCGCGCCGTTCGTCAGGCTCGCTGCCCCGCGGCTCCGAGGATCAGCCGCGTGATTTCGTCGGGATGGGAGATCAGCAAGAGATGGCTGGCCTTCACCTCGATGGTCTCTGCGCCCATCCGCTTGGCCATGAAGCGCTCGAGGTCCGGATTGATGGTGCGATCTTCGAGATGACTCGGGGATACGAGAATACCGAGGTCAATCTCATGGATTGCTCCTGCGCGGTTCAATAGGCATGCGATTTGGGGTGGGGCGGCTCATTCCCCGATAACTGTCGGTTACACGAAAGTAATCACGCGGCACTAAACTCGTTTTTAATTGAGAACGGGGCACCAAGCCGCCATGTTCAATCTATTCCTGACAGCTATCTGCGTGTCAGGAATGTCTTTGGGCGAACCTTCCGAGAAGAAAATACATTCGGGAAACGCGCGAGCGGACCTGCGGCAACTCACGGCCGCGTGAGCCTATCTGTGCGGAGATAAAATGACTGTGTTCTCGCGCTCTTTCGTTCGCAAGCCATCGTCGATTTGCATTCGTGTCGTGGTCGTCGTCGCAGGGCGTGACCAGTTTTGTCGTGAGACGGCATAGCTGAGGATGGATGGATGGGTATTGTTCGCTTCGCCCTGAGATTTCCGCACACGTTTTATGTGGTCGCCGCCCTGATCCTGTTTCTTGGTGCCGTCGCATGCTGGGAGACGCCGACCGACGTCTTTCCGGAAATCAATATCCCCGTCGTGACCGTGATCTGGAGCTATACCGGACTCAGCACGCCGGAGATGGAGCAGCGCGTCACCACCTACAGCCAGTACGCCATCAGTTCAAACGTCAACGGCATCAAGAACATCGAGGCGCAGACCCTTGCCGGACTTTCGGTGCAGAAAATCTACTTTCAGCCGGACGTCAATCTCGACCTCGCGATTGCGCAGATTGTCTCGGCGACCAATGCCATCCGTGCGCTACTGCCGCCGGGCATCCAGGCCCCGCTGGTGGTGCAATTCAACGCTTCAAGCGTACCGGTGTTGCAGATCAGCTTGAGTTCCGACACGCTTAACGAACAGCAACTCTACGATTACGGAATCTATCGCATCCGCCAACAGCTGGCGCCGATACCCGGCATCACTCTCCCGACCCCCACCGGCGGAAAATATCGCCAGATCATGGTCGATCTGGACCCCTCGAAGCTGCTCGCCAAGGGACTTACCCCGCTTGATGTCGTCAATGCCGTCAACACGCAGAACCTGACGCTGCCGGCGGGCGCGGCAAAGTTCGGGGACAAGCAATATGCCGTCCGGACCAACGCGACGCCCGCGACCATCGATGATCTCAACAATATTCCGATCAAGGTCGTCAACGGGGCCACGATCTTCGTAAAGGACGTCGGCCAGGTTCATGATGGCTGGTTGGTGCAGCAAAACCTGGTTCGGCAGAACGGCCGCCACTCCGTGCTGCTCAGCATCATCAAGAACGGCAATGCATCGACGCTCAGCGTCGTCAATGCCGTGCATAATGCGTTGCAGACAGCGCGCGCCGCAGCACCTCCGGGCATGCAAATCAACGAGTTGTTCGACCAGTCGGTATTCGTGAAGCAATCGGTTGCCGGCGTCTTGCGCGAGGGCGCGATCGCGGCCGGCCTCACGGCGTTGATGATCCTGCTATTCCTGGGATCATGGCGTTCGACACTGGTTGTCATGATCTCGATTCCGCTTTCGATCCTGACTTCGCTGGTCGTGCTGTATTTTCTCGGCGAGACGTTGAATACGATGACGCTCGGCGGGCTTGCGCTGGCGGTCGGCATTCTGGTGGACGATTCCACGGTCACGATCGAGAACACCCATCGGCTGCTTACCGAAGAGGGAATGCCCCTGCCGCAGGCTACGCTGCATGGCGCTGCCGGCATCGCCATTCCGACGCTGGTGTCGACGCTGGCCATCAGCTGCGTCTTTACCTCGGTGGTGTTCCTCGAAGGGCCGGCAAAGTATCTGTTTACGCCGCTGGGCCTGGCGGTGGTCTTCGCAATGCTGGCGTCCTACGGCCTGTCTCGAACGCTGACGCCTATCGTCATCGGCTTGTTGCTCAAGGGCGAAAATCACGGCCCGACGGACGCGACAAAAGCGGGCTTGTTTGCCCGTTTCCATGCCGCGTTCGAGCGCAACTTCGAGGCCATGCGCCACCGCTATTCGAGTTCGCTCGCTGGACTCATCAGGCATCGTTACGTCATTCCGATGTTCATGTTGCTGCTGCTTGGGCTTGGAGTCGTCACATTTCCGCTCGTCGGCCGCGATTTCTTTCCGGCCATCGACGGTGGACAGATCCAGCTTCATGTGCGCGCGCCTGCCGGAACGCGGATCGAGGCCACGGAAAAGATCTTTCAGGAGGTCGAGGACAAGACCCGTGAAATCATACCTGAAGACCAGCGCGACCTGATCGTGGACAATATCGGACTGCCGGCGCGGGCCTACAATCTGGCGTTCACGGACGGCTCGACCATCGGCGTCAATGACGGCGTCATTCTGGTGTCGCTGAAGGAGGGTCACAAGCCGACCAGCGAATATGTGCGCAAGCTGAGGGAGGCGCTGCCTGCCGCGTTCCCCGAAGACACGTTCTATTTCCAGGCAGCAGACATCGTCACCCAGATCCTCAACTTCGGCCTGCCGGCGCAAATCGACGTCCGCACCGTGGGATACGACAAGGACAACAATCTGCGCGTTGCGAACGAGCTGCGTCGAAGGATCGCGGCCATACCGGGGATCGCCGATGCGCACCTGCAGCAGGAAGTCGATGCGCCGGCGTTCTATGCCGATATCGATCGCACGCGCGCTGCCCAGCTTGGTCTTAATGCGAATACCATCGCAACCAACGTCAATGTCAGCCTGAGTTCCTCGGAGCAGGTGACACCGAATTTCTGGACCGATCCCAAATCGGGTATTCCGTATTATCTCGCGGTCCAGACACCCGAGAGCAGGATCACTTCGCTGAACGATCTGCGCAATACGCCGGTTTCCAGCGGGATTTCGTCATCCTTGACCGACGTTCCCGTGCCGGGCCTGCTCAGCAATGTGACGACGTTCAGGCGTGGCAGCGTTCCCACCAACAGCAACCAGGCCAACGTCCAGCCGGTCTATGAAGTCTATGCTAGCGTGCAGGGTCGTGATCTCGGCGGAGTAGCCGGCCAGATCAGCAGCATCGTGACGGATCTGCAGAAGCAGCTCAAGCCTGGAAACACCATCCAGGTGATTGGCCAGATACAGAGCATGAACGGAGCGTTTCTTGATCTAGGCATCGGGCTGTTGTTCGCGGCGGTGTTTGTCTACCTGTTGATGGTCGTGAACTATCAGAATTTCGGTGATCCGTTCGTGGTTATCCTGGCCTTGCCGGCGACATTGTGCGGAATCCTCACAATGCTGTTCATCACCGGGACCACGCTCAACGTGCCGTCCCTGATGGGCGCGATCATGGCGGTCGGTGTCGCGTCGGCGAACTCCATTCTGCTGGTGACGTTTGCCCGCGAGCAGCAGTTCGCAGGCAAGACGGCGCTCGAGGCGGCCATCGAGGCCGGACATACGCGGATCCGGCCGGTGCTGATGACCGCTGCCGCCATGATCGTCGGTATGATTCCGATGGCAATCGGAGCGCCGGGCGAAGAGCAGAATGCGGCATTGGCGCGCGCGGTGATCGGCGGGTTGCTGTTCGCGACACCGACGACGCTGCTGGTTGTTCCGTATCTCTTCGCCATGCTGCGCAAAGGCAACGACGGCAAAGTACATCACGGGGTATTTGACGAGGTGCTGGAATGAACTGCAATCGTCCTTTGGATATTGAGCCGCCGGAAAGCGGTCAGGAGACCGGACCGGCAAGACTGCCGCCCGGCAAGAGACGACGGGTTGGCTTGCTTTCGAATGTCGGGCTTGCCCTTGTTCTGATGACGGCGCTGGCTTGTGGGGCGTGGAACCATTACGCGCAGCATCGCGAGGTGGTTACGACGGCGAAGCAAAGCCTGGAATTTGTCCCGCAGGTTCGTGTTGCGGCGGTGCGACCCAGCGTCGGCACGGAAGTCGTCAATTTGCCGGCGACCACATCGGCGTTCTCGGTTGCCAATGTCTTTGCCCGGGCCAGCGGTTATGTCGACAAGCGCGAAGTCGATATCGGCGACCGGGTGAAGGCGGGCCAGTTGCTGGCCGAAATCATGGCGCCCGAACTGGATCACCAGATCGCCCAGGCCGAGGCGACGCTCGGCCAATTCAAGGCAGCCTTGCAGCAGGCCGAGGCAAACCGCGAACTCGCCAAGGTGACCTGGGATCGTGACGGTCCGTTGGTGAAGCAGGGCTGGCTGACCGCGCAGCAGGGCACTACCGACATTCAAACCTTGAAGGCGCAGGAAGCTGGCGTCTCCGTTGCACAGGCCAATATGGTGGCTGAGGAGGCCCAGTTGCAGGTGTTGCATCAACAGAAGCTCTATCAACGCGTGGTCGCCCCGTTTGATGGCGTGATCACCCAGCGCAACATCGATGTCGGCAGCCTCGTGCAAGCCGATGCGACCAGCGGCACCTTCATGTTCACCATCATGCAAGGCAATGTTATCCGGACCCAGGTCTTCGTCCCTCAGGACGAAGCCTTTGGGCTGCGACCGGGAATTGAGGCCGTCGTGCACGTACCCGAGATCCCGGATCGCACCTTTCCCGGCAAGGTGACGCGGATCGCCGATGCGTTGCAACCCGGCTCCCGGACCCTGCTGACCGAAATCGATATTCCCAATTCCGACGGGGCGCTGGCCCCCGGGATCTACTGCACCATCGAACTGCAAATTCCGCGCAAGACGCCAAGCTTCACGGTCTCCGCCGACGCCGTCATCTTCAACAAAGCTGGGCTGCAAGTTGCGGTGGTCGAGAATGGCGTCGTGCATCTGCGCAAGGTGACGGTGGTGCGCGACCTCGGGCAGCAGGTCGAGGTCAACAGCGGTGTCAAGCCGGGCGATCAGGTCATCCTCAATCCTGCTGTCGATTTGGTTGAAGGCAGCAAGGTGCGCACCAAGCTCGAGGTGACACAGGTATCCTGACCCCAGACAGGATGAGGCAGGCAACGGCCGCATCCGGCGGCCGATCATAAAATCCTATTTAATGGTGCGGCCGATCTATCGCGACTATATCCACCTGCGCGCGGCTCACCCCGCTTGTCCCATAGGGGGTGGCTCTCTTGGCCGCGGAGCGGACGGCGCACGCCACGCCTCACTCCCCCGGTGAGGCTGGCTGTGCCGTCCGGCTCTTTGGTAACTTTCGGGCGGGGAATCCAATTCCGGGCTAGGCCTTGGCATTGCAAGTGGTTGACCTTATGGCATTGATAGCAGTTGGCAGACGTCAAGCTTCCGGCTTGCCGGACGCGCATGGCTTTGCGGCAATCGAGAAGCGGCATATGGCAAAAGTGCTCCTCATCGAAGACGACGCTGAAACGGCTGAGGAAATCAAGGCCGAATTGGCGGATCGCGGTTTTGATGTGGAATGGTCGGCCAACGGCATCGAGGGCCTCGACAAGGCACGTTCGTCGCAGCCCGACGCCATGATCGTCGACCGGCTGTTGCCCGGAATGGATGGTCTCACCGTGATCGAGACTCTGAGAAAGGAACAGGTGCGCACCCCCGTGCTGGTGTTGAGTGCGCTGGGCGCGGTCGACGACCGCGTCCGGGGACTGCGAATGGGGGGCGACGATTACCTGACGAAGCCGTTCGCGATCGTCGAACTTGTCGCCCGAATGGAAGCGTTGCTGCGCCGGCCTGCGGAATCACGCGAGACCACGCTCAAGGTAGCGACGCTGGAGATCGACCTGATTGAACGTACCGCAAAACGCGGCGATCGTGCGATCGAATTGCTGCCGCGTGAATTTCGCCTGCTGGAGTACATGATGCGGCGCGCCGATCAATTGCTCACGCGAGCCATGCTGCTGGAGGAGGTCTGGAATTACAAGTTCGTTCCCGCGACCAATCTGGTGGACGTGCATATGGGACGCCTTCGTCACAAGGTGGATGGGCCCGGCGACCCACCGATGATCCACAATGTCCGCGGCGCGGGCTTCATTCTTAAGGCTGTGCCCTGAGGGCGATCGCCCGTTCGCCCCGGGGCTATGCACTGTCGATCGCCGCTGTTCATACTGTACTGGCTGAGAATCCCGGGCGACGGAAATCCGATGCTTGATCTGCAGTTCGCACGCTCGAATACATTCCGCTGGACGCTGATGGTGGCGGGCGTGCTTGCCGCCTTCATCCTGGCTTTGTTCGGATTCATCTATTGGACAATCGATGACTATCTGATCACGCGGTCCGATCGCGTGATATCAGCGCATATAGACGGATTAGGCGGCCTGACAGCTGAGCGTCGCCTCGAGGCGATCGACGAGCGCCTGCGGCAGGATCCTCGCGGCGTGCAACTCGCGGCGATCTTTGCCGCCGATGGTCGCCGCATCACGGGCAATCTGGAGAGTCTGCCCGCCGGACTCAACATCGATGCGCCGCCACAAGGTGTCGACATCATCAGGATTGATCGAGGCGGCCGGGAACATCAGACGATCCGTGCGATTGCGCGGCGGATGGGCGACGGCGACGTGCTGGTGATTGGACGAAATGTCGATGAGGTCAGGGAAATTTCCCGTGTCGTGGGGCAGGCGCTCGCGCTCGGCCTGCTGCCCGGATTCTGTCTCTGCCTGCTGGCCGGCGCATGGCTTAGCGTGCGTGCGCAGAAGCGCGTCGAGGAGGTCAACCAACGGGTTCGGCGTATCATCGCCGGAGACCTGCGGGAGCGGCTGCCGCACCGTACCGCCGACGATCCGCTTTCGAAGCTTGCGATCATCGTCAATGGCATGCTCGATGAGATGGAGACGATGATCCATGCATTGGCCGGCGTCGGTAACGATATTGCCCATGACTTGCGGACGCCGCTCACGCGTGCCCGTCTTGCGCTTGAACGTGGGCGTACCAACGCAACGTCGCTGGAGCAGCTTCAGGCGGTTGTTGACAAAGCCATCGCCGGCATCGATCAGTCGCTGACGATCATAACCGCGCTGTTGCGGTTGGCGGAGATCGAGAACAGCCGGCGGTCCGCGGGTTTTGGCAACGTCAACCTGCACGACATGCTGCGCGAGGTACATGACATCTATGAGCCGATCGCCGAAAACAAGGACATCGCGCTGCAGGTCGAGGTGGAGCGGCCTCTCACCGTGCGCGGCGATCGTGACTTGTTGATTGAGGCGGTCGCCAACCTGGTCGATAACGCCATCAAGTTCACGCCGGACGGCGGCAAAGTGAGCATCAAGCTGCTTTGCGACGGCAGCGAGCCCGTTATTCGCGTGACCGATACCGGCTGCGGTATCGGTGAACAGGAGCGGGAGGCCGTGTTGAGGCGATTTTATCGCTCCGACAAGATACGAAATACGCCGGGTGTCGGGCTTGGTCTTAATCTGGTCGCCGCGATCGTAAGGCTACATGGCTTTCGCATGACGATCCATTCCGGGCCGGGTTGCCAAGTGGAGATTGCCTGTCCCGATCAACCGGATTGATCCGGGCCGCAGCATCGTCACGGTCCGCGAGACAATGCTGAATTCCGGTGCGTACCTCAGTCAGTAGCCATGAGAGTTGGGGTGCTGAGTAGCCGGCAAGCCGTCGGCATCGTCGTCGCGAATGGTCTTGCCGTAGCATTCCGCGTCAAGACCGGAAGCGGATGCGAGGCATTGCGAATAGCTCGTAAAGCTGCAATCAGTCCCGCCCTCATCATATGACAGGCACTAGTGACCTGGCGGAACGACCGGCCCAGCCTCCGCCACCGATCCAGTGACTGGCGCCAATACCAGTGTCGAAAATGCGATTGTCGAGGCGATCGCAATGCTCCGAATAGTTTTCATGAGTCTTGTCCATTTTGTCTTGTGGCAATCCTAATGTGGAGCGCGGCAGCGGCGAAATCGATTATAAAAAAATTCATTCTCCCGTTTGCCATCGCCGCGAAGTCTTGAACGATTTTGCTATCGTCGTGTAATCAGAGTCAGAAGTCATAGCGCTCATGTCTCACGACGCGTTGAATGATCGTGAGCAAGTGTGCCGTTTAAAAACCATCACAGCTATCCACATCTGAATAGTGGAAGCCAAATGTCGTTGGCTTCTTTCACACGCAATGGAGAAGTTGAATGACCACGATCAAGCTCTTGTCTGCTGGAATGATTGCTGCCGCCATGCTCGCAACACCTGTCATGGCTCGCGACCATCATATGGCCAGACAGCATGCTACAGAGAACGTCAACGCGAGCGACCTTGCGACCGCTCGGTATGTTGATGGCCAAGTCTGCATCCCGGCGCCGCGCGTCGGCGCATTCGCTACGGCACCCTGGACCGGTGACAATATCCCCTGCGAACCCGGGCCGTACTGAGTCGAAATGCGGCGAGCGCCAGGGCAGATCTTCGGGCCGCCCTGGCGCCCGGATGCGATCGTACGGTGCAGCCGCGTTCCCAGGCGCCGACAACATTGCTCTTGAGCGTGTATTTGCTGCGCCAAGCGGACGGTCACCCACAACGAATGGTAACGTTTCGACACTGAATGTCGTCTGCGCAGTACCTGACGCCTTGCGGATGAACCTTGCTGTCGATCACGGCAATCGGCGAAGCCAAGAATGAATTCGTATTTAATGGGCGTATGAGATTATCCGGCCTATCCTCTCCATAGCCACTTAATGCGCAGCAGAGCTGCTTGCGATCATTGGCCCAGCGCGCAACTCAGGGAGTGATCAATGTCGTTACGTCTTCCAGCCATGACGGCGGTGGTTTGCACTGTCGTCATCTCCAGCCCAGTTGGATATGCCCGGCCGCTGGCAAATGCGCTAGCTCCGATGCCCCAAGCACCGATAGGTCATCTGCAACCGCGCGCGCGTCAGTTTTCGCCGGGTTCTGTCCCCGAGCAGATCGAGCAACAGAAGATGTCGGCGTTCGATGCCGAGCAACGCAAACTCGACGAGCAACTCGACAAGAGCCTGAACATCTGTCGATGCCAATAAGGATCAAAATCTGGGGGAGGGCGCCAGCGCGAATTCTCGCGCAGAATAGAAAATGGAGAACACCATGACCAGAATCAAAGCGCTCGTCGCGGTAGCTCTGCTATCGACCGTTTCGATAACCCCGGCACTTGCGCAAGCCGCAATCTCAGAACCCGGAGCGTTTCAGGCGATGTTCCCGAATCGGGATGTGCTCAATGGAGGTGCGTTAACTCCTGCTGGCAGAATGGGACTGGAGCTACCTGGCGGGGCCGTCAACGCTTATGCAGCAAGCAATGCTTATGCGAGAATGGAGCGCGGAGGTCCAGGCGTGGCCGATCGTGGAAAATCGTCACCTTGGATAGCGCCCCGGCAATAAGCCCCGCGTGACGCCAGGCGCGCCGTGCACTCGGTTTGAAGCCATAGAGCCGGGATCGTCTTTGGCAGCCACGATCGCCCCCGATTTGAGCAACCGACCGGCCGCGATGTCGCCCGCGCGCTACGTGAGAGCGGCGCTGATAAATTGGAGAAAATGTAATGCGTCCTGTCTTGGCATTATGCCTTTTTATTGCTCTCAGTGGTTCTGCGAACGCCGCCGCAAGAGGGCACCATGTCAAACCGCGACATGTCGCCGTTCGTCCCAGCCAGGCTGTGATCCCGGGTCCCACCACGCCGAATGGGGTGCGCATTTATCGCGACGACTCCGTTCCGGGTGGTCTGCGGACCGACCACGACGACCCTCCTGCCTATGATGACCCGTCCAAGCTTGGCAGTGGCTGACAGAATAGAATTATATCTGTTGTTGAACGGCCGCTTCTTGCGCAAGATACCAGTCACAACTGTGGATCGGACCCATCGGCATGATCGCTCATCGAAACAGCCTTGCGGGTATTGAGGAGGCTGAACTAGATATACTCGAGCGAGCATGCTTGCGCGCCGCGGACAGCTCGGAATGGGCCATCTGAGGGACTTCGGGAAATTGGGCATCCATCCTTGCCGCGCGCGGGCTGGAGGTTGATCGCGTTACACCGATCATTCGTGAGTCAGGAGAACGGAGTGTTGACCATCACCGCGATTATCCGGGTCAAGAGGGGGCACGAGACAGCCATGCGCGAAGCGCTACTCGAAGTCGTCAAGAGCGTTCGTGCAAACGAACCGGAAACCGTTGGCTACTACATATCGCAGGACGCGACGGATTCGTGCGTGTTCACGACATACGAGCGCTATCTGGACCGTGCGGCGATGGATCGACACAACAATTCCGAGGCCGTCGCCCGCTTCTTCGGCATCGCCAAACCCATGATCGACGGCGAGGTGACGCTGGTGACCGGTACGGAACTTTCCGCGAAGTCCAACGACTAGCTGATGATGACGCTATCCGGTCGCGCGGGGTAAGCTCCCGCTTGCCGCGATCTCGGCCGACATCTGCTCGATTGTCTTGCGCTGCTCCATGGCGGCTCGCCGGATCAGCGCAAAAGCGGCGGGTTCGGCGACGGCGTGCGAATGCATCACCTGGAGGACGGCAGCCAGCACGACCCTTCGCGAGCGAAGGCGCTCCTCCAGTTTGATGACTTGTTGCTTCAACTCGTTGGTGCGTTCGGTTCGCTCGAACGCCATGACGAGCGCCGCGTAAATGCCCGCCGAACGCAGCGGTTTGACGAGAAACGACGCGGGATCAAGCTCCAATACCAGCTTCAGCCGGCTTGGTGTTTCAGTGCCGAGCAGGGCGATGACGGGGCATCGTCCAGGCAAAACCCGGTGCGCGGGCGAGGCGAGTGGCAGGAATTCATCGTCGATCAACGCCACGTCTGGATGACATTCGAGGGCGTCACCCGGCTCCCATATGAAGATATCGATTCCCAGGCGTTCGAACTGCCGCCTGACGATCGACAGATCGCGCTCATCCTTGATGGCGACGAGGGCTCTGCGTCCGCGGAGGGAAAATGAGGACGGTTTGCTCATTTCACAACCCGTAAGTGGGGCGCGCTTGATGATCCGTTTCTTGACGTTTCGCGCGCAGGTCCGGCGGCGACGTCGAGCTGCGTCAGGTAGGGATCCGGCTTAACGGGCGCATCCGCTTCCCAGAAGAGATCAAACTGTCCGTGCGCGTTGGAGACGGCCAGGCGTGGCGTAAGAACGCAATGGTTGTTGTCACCGTCGATCCAAACCGGCCCTTGCGGTGAGTTGTAGCGATAGCCAGCCGCCGCACGCCGCACCTCACCAATACTGGAGGTGCCTGCCCGGCGGAGCGCGCGCGCCAAAAGATAGACAGCGACATAGGCGGATTGCCCGTCGACGGAGGGGCTGCTGGCTTCACCGTAGCGCGCCTTCCAACGCCTTGAGGAAGTTATCATCGCCGATGCCGGTGCCGGAAGTCTTGCTTATTTGCTGCGCATGAGGCCTGCGAAATTTGTGCATCCTCTCTCGTTGACAATGTACAGGGCAGGAACTTAGACTTTCTCCCACAGGGCTTCCTGTCGAACCTTGCTTGCTTCGATCGGGCCGATGACGTCCCGATCCCTGCTTTCGGTGCTCCGTTCGACCCAGGGTCCATGCGATAGATCATAGCCGCGGCATCAGAGCCATTCGTCACCTCATTCTGAGGGACGGGTGGCTTTTTTCTTTTGTCGCAAAGGAAGTTGGCGATGCATGCGCGTCGCCAAGCCGGTGACGCATGCGCGGTAACCGGGCCGTGGATGTGCGGACAGGACGAGTGGGGACGACAGGCCATGCCAGCGACAGATCTTTGTTACCTCGGGTTGGTCGAGGTCGGGCAGCAGATACATGCGAAGAAGCTGTCGCCGGTTGAGGTGACGAGGGCGATGCTCGGCCGGATCGAGCGGCTCGATGGCAAGCTCAAAAGCTACGCTTATGTCATGGCTGATTCCGCGCTTGCGGAGGCGGCTGTTGCCGAAAAGGAAATCGCGGCCGGCAAGATCAAGGGGCCGCTGCACGGCGTGCCGGTCGCGATCAAGGATCTGTGTTGGGTCAAGGGTGCACCGGCCGCGCATGGCATGACCATCCATCGTGGCTTTCGTCCCGACGAGGATGCCACGGTCGTCGCGCGCCTGAAGGATGCGGGCGCGGTCATCCTCGGCAAATTGCAGCAGACCGAAGGCGCCTACGCCGATCACCACCCAAAAATCGATCCGCCGAAGAATCCGTGGAACGCGGAATTGTGGACAGGCGCATCCTCGAGCGGTTCAGGCTCGGCGACGGCGGCCGGTCTCTGCTTCGGATCCCTTGGAACCGACACCGGTGGATCGATCAGGTTTCCTTCGGCGGCCAACGGTATCACGGGGCTGAAGCCGTCCTGGGGGCGGGTCAGCCGCTACGGAGCATTCGAACTGGCGGCAACGCTGGATCATATCGGACCGATGGCACGCAATGCGGTCGATTGCGGTGCAATGCTGGGTGTGATCGCAGGCCAGGATGCCAAGGATACCACGGCAGTGCCATTGCCCGTGCCGGACTATCTCGCAGGCCTGCCGGGTCATCTGCGGGGAGTTACGATCGGCGTCGATCGGCGCTGGACCAGCGAAGGCACCGATGAGGCCGCCAGTAAGGTCTTGAGCGAGGGCCTGCGGGTTGCGGCAGACCTTGGTGCGAAAATCACCGAGGTCACCTTCCCGGACCCCAAGGCCGTCATCGATGACTGGTTTCCTCTTTGCGGCATCGAGGCCGCGGTGGCGCACGAGGCGACCTATCCGTCGCGCAAGGAAGAGTATGGCCCCGGACTTGCGGGACTGCTCGACCTCGGCCTTGCGCAATCTGGCGCCGATTATCAAAAGATCGTGCTGCGACGGGAAGCGTTTCGCGGCGCGGTACGGATGCTGTTCGAGACGATCGATTTCATCGCGGTACCGGCCCAGGCTTTCGCCGCTCCCACGCTCGCCAAGATGGCCGCGCTCGGCGAAGACGCGTCGCTGATTGCCGGATTGCTGCGCTTTACCTGTCCGTTCGACATGACCGGAAGCCCGACCATTACGCTTCCGGGTGGCTTCGCTCCCGGCGGCGGACCGGTCGCGTTCCAGTTTGTCGGCCGCCACTTCGATGAAGCGGGTCTCGTCCGTGCCGGCGACGCGTTCCAGCGCGTCACCGATTGGCACACACGCCATCCCGCCCTCTGATCAAAGGAACCGTTTGCATGACAGCAGAAGATTGGTTGACGAGTTCCATCATGGCCAAGCGAGCCGTCGCCAAGGGCGTGGCCGGCGCACGGCATAGCCTGACGATCGAGCAGCAGGGAAGCTTTCACTACGTCTATGGGCCCTACGCGAAGCCGACCTTGTCGATCGATCCCGGAGCGGTCGTTGTGGTCGAAACCGAAGACGCTTTCGGCGGCGCACTCACCAGCGAAAGCGACAGTCCCACGGCAAAGCTGAACTTTCCGTACCTCAATCCGCAATGCGGTCCGATTGCGGTCAAGGGCGCAAAAAAGGGCGATTGCCTCGCGGTTTATATCCGTGACGTCGAGACGCGCGGCGAACAGCCGGCCGGAACGACCTGCATCATCCCCGAGTTCGGCGGGCTGGTCGGGACCAGTTCCACGGCGATGCTGAACCCGCCGCTGCCCGAACGTGTCCGGAAGCTGCATGTCGACAGGAACGGCGTGCGATGGAGCGACAAGATCACGCTGCCCTACGAGCCGTTCATCGGCACGATCGGGGTGTCGCCCGAGATCGAGGCGATCTCCTCCCTGCAGCCGGACTATCACGGCGGCAACATGGACCTGCCCGATGTCGGGCCCGGGGCCGTTCTTTACCTGCCCGTGCATACCGAAGGCGGATTTCTTTACGTCGGTGACTGCCATGCCACGCAGGGTGACGGCGAACTCTCCGGTGTGGCGCTCGAGCAGCGCGCGACGGTCACGCTCCAGGTCGATCTAATCAAGAACTGGACTTTCGCCTGGCCGCGTCTGGAGACCCGCGACTTCATCATGACGATCGGCAGCGCCCGGCCGCTCGAAGATGCGGCACGTATCGCCTATCGCGAACTCACGCGATGGATGAGCACGGATTACGGCTTCGATGAAATCGACGCGTACATGCTGCTCAGCCAGGCCGGGCGAATGCGGCTCGGCAACATGGTCGACCCGAAATACACGATGGGTGCATCAATCCTGAAAAATTATCTCAAGGCGTGAACTCCACCAGCTTCCAACGAAGGGGATATTTAAATGAAGTCAGGACAACGGCTCAGAACGGCGCTTCTTGGTGCCATACTCGGGATGGCGGCATTCGGTGCCGTCCAGGCAGCGGAGCCCGCCTTGAAGGTCGGCCTGCTCGAAGACGTCTCCGGCGATCTCGCGTTCATGGGCATGCCGAAACTCCGCGGCTCGCAGCTTGCCGTCGAAGAAATCAACAAGAAGGGCGGCATTCTCGGACGGCAGATCGAACTCATCCATCTCGATCCGCAGGGCGACAACGCCCGCTATCAGGAATTTGCGCGACGTCTGCTCAGCCGCGACAAGGTCGATGTGTTGATCGGAGGCATCACCTCCGCTTCGCGCGAAGCCATCCGGCCGATCATCGACCGGACGACCACGCCGTACTTCTATACCAACCAGTATGAAGGCGGCGTGTGCGATGCCAGCATGGTCAGCATGGGGGCGGTGCCCGAGCAGCAGTTCTCTACGCTGATCCCCTGGATGGTGGATAAGTTCGGCAAGAAGGTCTACGTCATCGCCGCCGACTACAATTTCGGTCAGATTTCGGCGGAGTGGAACCGGAAGATCATGAAGGATCTCGGCGGCGAGGTCGTCGGCGAAGAGTTCATTCCGCTCGGCGTTTCACAGTTCGCGCAGACGATCCAGAACATCCAGAAGGCAAAGCCGGACTGGATCCTGACGATCAATGTCGGCGCCGCCCAGGACTCGTTCTTCGAACAGGCCGCCGCAGCCAAACTCAATTTGCCGATGGGATCGTCGATCAAGGTCATGCTCGGCTTCGAGCACAAGCGGTTCAAGCCGCCGGCGCTCAACAACATGCATGCGACCGCGAACTGGTTCGAGGAGATCGATACGCCTGAAGCCAACGATTTCAAAAAGCGCTGGCGCGCGAAGTTCGCCGACGAGCTCTACATCAACGACATGGGCTACAACGCCTACAATACCCTCTATATGTACAAAATGCTGGTCGAGAAGGCGAAGTCGATCAAGCTCGAGGACATGCGCAAGGTGATCGCGACGGGCGAGGCCTGCATCGAAGCGCCCGAAGGCCAGGTCTGCATCGACCCGAAGAGCCAGCACACGTCCCACCGCATGCGTTTGATTTCCGTTGGTCCCCAGCATGAGGTCAAGGTCGAGAAGGATTACGGAACGATCAAGCCGTATTGGCTCGGTGAGATCGGCTGCGACCTCACCAAGAAGAACGACAAGGACCAGTACACGCCCAGTCACCTTCCCAAGAAGTCGTGACACATTGATGGGCACGAAACTTGCTCCTGCAATCGTGCCCATTCGCGTCATGGCGTTGAATTGCATGGTTGCCGCAACGGTGCGGCGCCATGAAGGGGCAGGAGGACAGGATGTCGGCTGAACTATTCTCGGTCTTTTATCAGTTCGCCGACGTCTTCGCGTTTCTGATCCTCTCGGCGGCAGGCCTTGCCATCGTGTTCGGTATGATGGGCGTCATCAACATGGCGCACGGCGAATTCATCATGTGCGGCGCCTATGTGACGGTCGGACTGGTGAAGCTCGGCGTGCCGCTTCCGATTGCCCAGGCGCTTGCCGCGTTGACGGCCGGATTGATCGGCGTTGCCGTCGAATACCTCGTGGTGCGGCGTTTCTACAAGAGGCCGCTGGATTCCCTGCTCGCGACCTGGGGCCTCAGCCTGATCGTCACGCAATCGATGCTGCTGATCGTCGGCTCGTCGATCACGGGGATCGGCACGCCGGAGGGCAGCTTCGCGATCGGCGGCTATACGTTCTCGACGTATCGCCTGGTGCTGTTTGCCTGCGCAGTCGCCGTGCTGCTCGGCCTCTATGTGACCTTCATGAAGACGCGTTTCGGCGTGCTGGCCCGGGCGACGATGCAGAACGCCGCGATGGCCAGGGCGCTCGGCGCGCGCACGGGACGCATCTATGCAATCAGTTTCGGCATCGGCGCGGGGCTTGCGGGTCTTTGTGGCGCGCTTTACGCGCCGACCATGACGTTGATCCCCACCATGGGGGCCACGTTTGTGGTGGAGAGCTTCGTCACTGTCGTCGTCGGCGGGGCGAATGTTCTGCTCGGAACGGCGCCGGCTGCGGTCTTCCTGGCTATCATTCGAATGGCCCTGAATGCGAGCTATGGGCAGATCATCGGCCAGATCGGCATGCTGTTTGCGGTCATCCTGATCATTCGCGTCCTGCCGGAAGGCATTTCCAGTGTGTTGGTCCGTCGCGGCCGCTAAGCGGGAGAATTGATGTTCAAGTTGCTTGATGGTTCGCAGACCCTGGGACGCGGACCGACCTTTTGGTCCTGCTTCCTTGTCGTGCTGGCAGCTGCGCTGATCTATCCGGTCTTTGCGGACTCCTATGATGTCGGCAACTTCTCCTATTTCTTCATCTGGATCTTCATGGCGCTCGGTCTCTGCCTGATGTGGGGATATGGCGGCATGCTGTCGTTCGGCCAGACGCTCTTCTTCGGCATTTCAGGTTACGCCTATGGCGTGCTGGCCATCAATATGGGAGGTGGATCGACGACGATCGTCGCGCTCGTCCTGTCGATCATCATTGCGATGATCGCGGCCGGTATCCTCGGCTACTTCATGATCTGGGGCGGCATCAGCGGAATCTTCTTTGGTATCGTGACCCTGTCGGCGACGCTGGTGCTGGCGTTCTTCCTTGGGCAGACGGCCGGGCCGGAATGGCGTATCGGCTCCGCACGGCTGAACGGCTTCAACGGCATGAAGGGCATGGATCCGCTTGCCATCGGCGATTTCTACATCGAGGGGGTTGCGCTTTATTACGTGATGGTGGCGCTGATCGTGATCGTTTACCTCGCGCTGCGTATGCTGGTCAATTCGCGTATCGGCAACGTGATCGTCGCCACGCGTGAGAACCCGCAGCGCGCCGAAATGCTCGGCTACGATGTCCGCAAATATCAATTGCTCACATTCACCATCGGAAGCGGGCTCGCGGGCTTAAGTGGCGCCCTCTACACGTCCTGGGGTCAATTCATCACCCCATCGAGCATCGGGTTGCCGGCGGCCGCCATGCCAATTGTGTGGGTCGCATTCTCCGGGCGCAGCGACCTGACGGCAACGCTGGTCGGCTCGTTCCTGCTGCTGTTCGGCTTTCAGACCATCACGGTTTATAGCCAGCAGGCCGCGCTGGTGCTGATGGGAGCCCTTCTGCTAGCGACGGTGATGTTGGCGCCGCAGGGCTTTGTGCTTGGTGTCGGAAAGCTTGTCGCGGATCGATGGAGCGCGCGCCGGCAGCGCAGCTCGAAACTCGCTTTGGCGGATACCAGCCGCCTGCAACCGGACGAGACCTAACCATGGCGCTGGTCGATGTGAAGGGTGTGACAAAACGTTTCGGTGGACTGACCGCCGTTTCCGATGTCGACCTGACCGTGAATGTCGGCGAGGTGCACTGTCTGATCGGTCCCAACGGGGCCGGGAAGAGCACATTGTTCAAGCTGATTGTCGGTCTTTATCCGCCGACCAGGGGCACGATCCTGTTCGACTCGATCGACATCACCGAAGAGCGACCTTTTGCCCGGGTGCAACGGGGCATGAGCATCAAGATGCAGGCGCCCAGCGTCTTCAAGGAGCTGCCGGTCCGGCAAAATATCCAGATCGCGCTTCAGAAACGCCTTTCCGGCGCCAAACGGGTCGTTGAGGAAGATCGGCTGCTCGAGCTTCTCAATCTGGCGCCGGACAGCGGCAAGCTCGCCGGGGCTCTCTCGCATGGCCAGCAGCAATGGCTCGAGATCGGGATGGCGCTGGCATTGCAGCCGCAGCTTCTGCTTCTGGATGAGCCGACGGCCGGCATGTCGCCGGAGGAGACCTTCAGGACGGGTGAACTCATCCAGTCACTCAACGCCGAAGGCATGACGGTCCTGGTCGTCGAGCACGATATGGCGTTTGTGCGTCAGATCGCCCAACGCGTAACGGTGCTGCATCTCGGCAAGATCTTTGCGCGCGGAAGTCTTGAGGCGATCATTCAGGACGAGAAAGTAGCCGAAATTTACCTGGGCAAGACACATGTCCACTGATCGAATCCTTGAACTGTCGGAACTCTGGGCGGGTTACGGCGCCACGCCGATCCTCCAGGGCGTGAACATGACGATCTCCCGCGGCGAGATTGTTGGCGTGATCGGCCGCAACGGAGTAGGCAAGTCGACGCTGATGCGATGCCTGATCGGGCTCCTTGAAACGTGGCGGGGCACGATCACTTTCATGGACCAGGACATAACACTGCTGCCGGCCGACGCCCGGGCCCGCGCCGGCTTCGGCTACATCCCGCAGGGACGGGATGTGTTCCCGCAGATGAGCGTCGAGGAGAACCTGCAGGTTGGCGAATTGATCGGCGGACCGAAGGCAAAGAAGCTGCCGGAACTTGTCTACGAATACTTTCCGCGGTTGAAGGAGCGCCGGCGGCAAATCGCGGGCACCATGTCGGGGGGCGAGCAACAGCAACTCGCCATCGGGCGCGCTCTGATCGGAAACCCGACGCTGATGATTCTCGACGAGCCGTCCGAGGGCGTGCAGCCGTCGATCGTGCAGCACATCTGCGAAGCGTTGAAGTCGTTCCGCACTGAACTTGGGACGACGATCGTTTTCGTCGAGCAAAATCTCGATACGATCATGGCGATCGCCGAGCGGTGCTACATCATGGAGAAGGGCAAGATCACGCGATCGCTGACCGGCGAGGACGTGACAGCGGACAATGTCCGTGCGCAGCTGTTGTTGTGATGCGCGTAGCGTTTGGCGAGCAACTTGCTCGAAAGCAAGAGCCGCCCAAAATCCGGTAGACAGGGAAGGAATCGAACATGGATTTAGGACTCAAGGGAGCCAAGGTTCTCGTCACGGGCAGCACCAGGGGGATCGGCAGGGCGATAGCCGAAACCTTCGTGGCCGAGGGTGCCAGTGTCGGCATATGTTCCCGCAATCAGGCGGGCGTGGATAGCGCCGTCGCAGCGCTCAAGGCAAAAGGCGCTGCGGCCTTTGGCGGCGCGCTCGATGTGTCCGATGGTGCGGCTCTCAAGGCCTGGGTGAACGATATGGCAGCGAAACTCGGCGGCGTCGATGTCGTCGTCGCCAATGTCAGCGCGCTTTCCATCGGGCAGGACGAGGAGAGCTGGGAGAAGGAATTCTCCACGGATATGATGGGAACGGTACGCCTGGTGAATGCCGCGATGCCATATCTCGAGAAAAGCGCTGCGGGAGCGATCGTGACGATCTCCAGCGTCTCGGGCCGGGAGGTGGATTTCGCGAGCGGCCCGTACGGCACTTTCAAGGCCGCGATCATCCATTATACGCAGGGCCTGGCCAACCAATTGGCCGGCAAGGGCATACGGGCCAATTCCGTGTCTCCGGGCAACACCTATTTCGAAGGCGGGGTCTGGAACATGATCAAGGACAACAATCCCGAACTGTACAAGACCGCGCTGGCGCTCAATCCGACCGGCCGGATGGGCACGCCGCAGGAGATGGCGAACGGCGTCGTGTTTCTTGCGAGCCGCGCCGCAAGCTTTATCACCGGAACGAACCTTGTCGTGGACGGGGCCTTGACGCGCGGCGTCCAGTTCTAGCCGTGGCGGGTGTCGATATGTCTGCGGATGAGCTGCACTACAAATCCATATCCGAACTCTCCGAACTGTTTCGGCGCAGGGAGCTGTTGCCGTCGGAGGTTACCGAAGCGGCGTTGAACCGTATCGGCAAGCTCGATGGAATCCTGCACGGATATGCCGTTGTTCTGGCGGAGCGGGCCATGGCGCAGGCAAAGCAACACGACAGCGAGATCGCCAAGGGCATCTGGCGCGGCCCCCTTCATGGCGTACCGATCGGCTTGAAAGACCTGTGCTACACGACGTTTGCGCCGACCGCAGGCGGCACGAGGATTCATGCGAAGTTCGTGCCGCCGTTCAATGCGACGATCGTTGACCGGCTTGAGCGCGCCGGCGCCGTCACGCTCGGAAAGCTCAAGATGACGGAAGGTGCCTATACCAGCCATCATCCGGACGAGCAGGCGCCGCTCAATCCCTGGAACGCCAACTACTGGGTCGGCTCTTCATCGAGCGGATCGGGCGTCGCAACCTCTGCCGGGCTTTGCTACGGATCGATCGGCAGCGACACCGGCGGTTCGATCAGGTTTCCATCGGCGACGTGCGGGTTGACCGGAATCAAGCCGACATGGGGCCGCGTGAGTCGATACGGCGTTTTCCCGTTGGCGGACTCGCTCGATCATGTCGGTCCGATGTGCCGAAGTGCGGCGGATGCCGCTGCGATGCTGGGCGTCATCGCAGGCGCGGATGCAAACGATCCAACCGCCTTGCGGGCTCCGGTTCCAAACTATCTGGTTCGGATTGCAGATGGCGTGCGCGGTCTCAGGATTGGCGTCGATCGCAAATACACGCAAGAAGGCGTGGATGCACAGGTTGTAGCCGCCTTGCTGGAAGCCGAGCGCACGTTGGCGGATCTCGGCGCAGAAATCCGTGAGGTTCGATTCCCCTCTTACGAGAAGCTCGTCAGTCATTGGATACCGATGTGCTCGGTGGAGACCGCGGAAGCTCACCTGGAGACGTATCCGTCGCGCAGGTCCGAGTACGGCCCGGACCTGGCGCAGTTGATCGAACAGGGCAGATCGGTAAGCGGTGTCGAGATCGCAGCCATTCATCACGAGCGGCTGAAGTTCTCCGGCAGCCTGGCGGCAATGTTCGAGGACATCGACCTGTTGCTCGTCCCCACGATGCCCATGCCGATTCCGACGCTTGCAAAGATGAGTGAGTACGGCGCTGATCCCGGTGTGTTGTTGAGTATTCTGCGGTTCACAGCCGTATTCGATTTCAGTGGCAGCCCGACGATTACGCTGCCTGCGGGGATAGCTTCAGATCAGATGCCGCTGAGCATGCAACTGGTCGGTCGCCATCTTTCCGAGGAGGTGCTTGCGCGCGCCGCACACGCCTTTCAGTCAGCGACGGACTGGCATACAGGGCGGCCTCCCATCGGATGATGTGTTGGCTGTGGGCACACCGTGCACGGCCTATTATTTCTCAGCAGTGCAGCCAACCGTTATCGATGTCGTGTCTACTCGCGCCCCCCAAAATATGACGACGGCTTCCAGAGCTCGTTCCGAAGCGAAATTGCGAAGGGAGTAACCGAGCTCGATTCCAAGCCCGCCGACTACGATTTTGCAGCTAAGCCTGCCGATGCCTCTGCACCACCCAAAATGACGCCGCGGATTGCGGGTCCTGCGTGTGCACCGAGACATCAAACCAGGTACAAGCGTGTGCAATTTCGTCTAGTTTGGGGTGCACACGTTCGGTATTCATCCCAATGAGAGAGTAAGATAAGCTGTTGAAATATCAAGACTATCGCTTTTCCGTTGCACCCATGATGGATTGGAGCGAGAATTCAAGTTTTCCAATAAGTTAGCAGGCGCCGTGTGCACGATGTGTGCACCGAGAGATCAAAGAAAATCTAGCGACAACCAACGCAAGCAGACTGGATCGAACGCGCTGCGGTGTCAGCGGCGTGTCGATGTTTCGGATCCGCAGGCTGCGGGTTTGCACCGCTCAGTCGCTAAGGGTTCAATTCGCGGAATGAACGGCTATGAAATATGTTGAGGCGCGCTCGGCCTCGGCCACCGGCCGACTTCTTCCATAACATCTCATACGCGAAATGCGGTTCGCGCTTTTCTCAAAACGCTCCGGCTGGCGCGCTCTTCAGTACATCGGCGGTTTCGAATCGAACCGAGAACGCCGCTGCTGTCAGATGCCATCGTGATCGCCGACATGTCGCGTTCAGACCGTGGTACAATTCGGCGAGGTCGACGCTCCGGAGCGTAAGAAGCTGTCGCCCTTCGAAGACTTGCGCGCCGAGTTCGCGCTGCCAGCCAGCCTATCCGCATTCATAGTGGGGGCGGTATCCAAAGAAAGCCGAGAGCAATCACCGCAAGAAGGGCGACGATAATAACGGCGGTGATGGCGCCGGCCGTAATCTTGGCATTTTCATTTCTAACGGGCACCGGCAACCTTTCTCACAATCTGGTATCCGTTGGCCGCGAGATCCTGAAGGATTGCTCTGGCGATGTGAGTGCTCTGGTCCGGCGCGATCCACTCATAGTCGAGGTTCGGGCCACCATCACCTTCGGGATACTTTATGAAGGCCGTGTGGATCGCGTTGGTGATGAGAATTTCGACAGCCTGGTCTGACATTGGTGCCTCCAATATTCGGAAAGTCTAGCACTAACTGAGGTCAATATTGGCGCGATTTCATAACGGCCAGGAAACGCCATTCCGCCACGGTACCAGTGTCGACGGCGATCTTGCAAAGCAGAGCCATACAATGGCAGCCAATGCGCTCGTGGTTCGAAACGTCCAATTGCCGAGATCACAAAGCGGCCATCGCGCCGCACAGTATGTACGCATGTCCACCGACAAGCAGCGATATTCTATTCAGAATCAGGCCGCTGTCATAGGGGCATATGCGCATGCTCATGATCTGACGATTGTTCGAACCTACCCCGACGAAGGTGAAAGCGGACTTCAGCTAAAAAATAGGCCTGGCTTGAAGCAGCTGCTCGATGACGTTAGCAGCGGGCACGCCGACTTTGCGCACGTACTTGTATACGATGTAAGTCGATGGGGACGCTTCCAGGACGTTGATGAAAGCGCTTACTACGAGTACGTCTGTAAGAAAGCGGGCATTAAAGTCGCGTATTGCGCCGAGCAGTTCGACAATGATGGCAGCATGCTCTCAAGCATCGTCAAGAACCTTAAGAGGGTGATGGCAGCGGAATATAGCCGCGAGCTATCTGTAAAAGTGCACGCGGGTGTCTGCCGCTTCGTGCGAATGGGATTCAGGTTCGGCGCCCCGACCGGCTACGCTCTGCGGCGAGAATTGGTCGATGAGAAGCTGCAGTCAAAGGGGGTATTGAACGATGGCGACCGCAAGTATCTCATCACCGACCATGTCAGACTGCGGCCCGGCGCAGCCGACGAGGTCCGGGTGGTGAGGTGGATCTTCCAGCAATTCCTGGAGTTGAAGTCCGAAACGGCCATTGCGCGAGAACTCAATCGGAAATTCATACCCACTAACTCGAAAGAGCCGTGGAATCGCGCTCAGATAGGTAGAATTCTCAGGAACGAAAACTACATCGGAAATCTCATCTACAACCGTCAATCGTTCAAGCTACGAGAGAAGAAGGTAAGCAACCCGCCCGATCTCTGGATCAGAAGCGAGGGCTGTCTCGAACCGATTGTTCAGCCAGAGGTGTTCTTCAAGGTAAGGAAGACGATATTAGATCGTCGCGTTGATATTTCGGAGGCAGAGATGTTGACGCGCCTGCGTCGAACGCTGCTGAAGCGAGGGCGCCTTAGTCCGGCAATTATCAACGCAACGGTGGGTGTTCCCTGCGCTAAAACCTACATTGATCATTTCGGCAGCCTGCGCCAAGCCTACAGCCTCGTGGGCTATACGTCCAAGCGTGACTGCAACCACATCGATACTCGGCAACGGTGGCTCGACCTGTTTGCTGGGCTTGCAGCGCAGTTAGCAGATGCGTTCCGAAACGCATCCGTCCGCTTCGCGTTCGGTGGAGGTCCGGATTGCTTGCTCGTAAACAAGGAGGGTGTGTCCTTTTTTTTGGCGCGGTGGCATGGGGGGGAGCAAGAGACGTTCGCTCCGCATTGGTCTATCAAGCGTCGGGTTGGTACGCCCGAGGGGTGGATCGTTGCGGTCAGATTGGGTGAGCGGAATGAAGCTGTGCTCGACTATCTCTTGTTTCGAACCACGGACATGACGGGATCGTTGACGAGATTTACGGAAATGGCCCGCTTGCCTCATGGGCCGGAGAGTTTCGAAACCTTCGATGCGCTGGTGAAATCACTCATTCGGCGTCTAACCAGGCTAGGCCGTGCTTCGCCAGCCAGGCCAGCGCAACGGAAAAAGCCACTGAAATCAACCCGGTCCAAAGAAAAGACCGACCACGCGCGGCATTCAGGGAGCGCAAATCCAGATAGGCCCCGATGAACGTTCCGTAGTTCCTTTTGAAGCTGCCGTTCAGTTTGGATATTTCGACTAGTTCTGAAGACCTACCGAGATGTTCAGACATTGAGCTGGCTCCGTATGCGACTGCTAGACCACCGCTTCATAAACCAGTGATTTGCCCGACGAGGCAAGTAGAGTTTTACGATTTGCAGAAATTTTACCGAGCCTCCATGTTCCCCGCAGAGGGCCCGTGTGGCCCGTGCCGACCATACGGCCCCAGAGGGCTTACGTGGTGGCCTAGGAGGGCGGCCGAGCCTTATCGTGCCGTCTGATAAAGGCCGCTCCTGGGCACTTGCTCGGAGGTCCCAAGGACGAGGTGCTGGCCAAGGTGCTGCGGCGCGAGGGGCCTGTCAGCGCGCCCAAAGTTGTTCAGGCCGTCCAGGGATGAGCGATGACCGACACTGATCTGATTGACCCTCGTTCGTCAATTCGCGGACATATCGCGGTGGGGCTGGCTGCCATCATGCTCGTCGCCGGCGGCATCGGCGGATGGGCTGCAACCACCGAAATTTCAGGCGCCCTGATCGCGCCGGGGAGTGTCGTGGTCGAATCCAACGCACGGAAGGTTCAGCATCCGACCGGCGGCGTCGTTGGGCAAATTGCGGTGACCAATGGCAAGGCCGTGACGGCCGGCGATCTCCTGGTCCGGCTCGACGAAACCATGACGCGGGCAAATCTGCAGATCGTGTCGAAGACGCTGGATGAAATGACGACGCGCCGCGCGCGGTTGCGGGCCGAACGCGACGGCGCATCGGAAGTGTCATGGCCCTCGGCGTTCAAGGACCGGCGGCAGGAGGAAAGCGTTGTCGAGCTGATGACCGATGAGCAGCGTCTGTTCGAACTGCGCAACACCACGCGGCTCGGTCAAAAACGACAGCTGCGCGAGCGTATCGCGCAGCTCAACGAGGAAGCGGTCGGCATCAGTGCCCAGCAGGCGGCCAAATCGCAGGAACTGGATCTGGTCAACCGTGAACTGGATGGGTGCGCCAACTCTGGAGCAAGCATCTGATCCAGATAAACCGCCTGACCGCGCTCGAGCGCGAAGCGGCGCGGCTCGATGGCGAACGGGCACAGCTGATCGCGGCGGCGGCGCAGGGACGCGGCAAGGTGTCCGAGATCGAACTTCAGATCACCCAGATCGATCGCGAATTGGCCAGCGAGGTCGGCCGTGAAATGCGTGAGATCGACGGCAAGGCGGGTGAATACGCGGAGCGGAAAGTGGCGGCCGAAGACCAGTTGCGGCGGATTGACATCCGGGCTCCGATTTCAGGCACCGTCCACGAAATGAATGTCCATACGATCGGCGGCGTGGTCAGTGCCGGCGAGCAGTTGATGCTGATCGTCCGGACTCCGAGCGTTTGACAGTCGAGGCGAGGGTGGCGCCGCAAGACATCGATCAGGTGCGGATCGGGCAGGCCGCCGCGTTGCGGTTTTCTGCCTTCAGCCAGCGGACGACGCCGGAGATCACTGGGGTCGTCAGCCGGGTGTCGGCCGACGTGACCACGGAGCAGCGCACCGGCATCACCTACTATACCGTGCGCATTGCCATCGCGCCTGATGAGCTGGCGCGTCTCGGCGAGGTCAAGCTTGTGCCCGGCATGCCGGTCGAAGCGTTTATCAAGACGGCAGACCGGACGGTTGGCTCCTACTTGACCAAGCCGATGTTCGACCAGGTTGTCCGGGCATTTCGCGAACGATAGTACCTTTGCCGGACTTTGATGGGCGGCACGAGTCTCATACGCAAATCACACGGTTGCCGCTTCGCTGTTCAATTCAATGGGCGCCGCCAGCCACATCCTTGGCTTTGCGCGTCAGCACCACTGCAAGCGCAGCCAGCACCAGCACGAGGCCGATCACCGCAAAAGTATCGCTGAAGCCCATCACCAGAGCGTGATGCTTCACGGCCTTGCCGAGGGCAACGATCGCCTGCTTGTGCGCGGTGGCGGGGTCGGAGACGCCGTGGGCCAGGAAATAGTCCGTGATCTGTGCGATTCGGCTCCGCACCTCCGCGCGGCCGAGTCACCGACTGGCCGATAATGTTGGAGTGAGATTGCTCGCGCTTGGTGATCACGGTGGCGAGCACAGCGGTGCCGATGGCGCCGCCGAGATTGCGTAGCATGTTGCTGATTCCCGACGCCGCGGCGGCATCCTGCGGCGCGAAATCGCCCGTGGTCACCGAGCTCAGCGGCGTCAGCACCATGGCCTGGCCGATCGCGCGCACGATGGTGGATTTAGCCACCAAAAGCCGTGCGTAGACCAAGGGTAATCATCCACGCCAATAAGCCGGAAATGGTCGCGATCATAATGTCGTTTTCCCGAAAGGGGCCTTCATGCACGATCATACTCTTATGCGGCGCGAGGCAAGCTAAAGTTATTTGGCTTTGGCTTGGACTCCCACAAAATGACCTCTGCAGTTCCTTTGCCGGTGCTCTGGACGTCCATTCTGGCCTGAATCATTCAACGCAGTGCGGCCATCTCGGTTTCCGTCCAACGGCGGTTTTGATATGGCGTCACCTAAAATTGCTGTAATGCCGCGGTTTAAAATGAGCCGTCACGACGCATCCCTGCGAGCATCGCGGGAGAAGCGGGGTTTTTGACGGTCACCCAATTGGGTGAGCGACAGGAGCTGTAAGGCGCTACGCATCGGTCTCCAGCGAGTTTGTAGTGGAACTCACCCGGGCTCGGACAATAGACAGGCGACCTCTAACTGCAGAGACCGAGCGTCTCATGGCCACCGCTATTGAAAGATAAGATCTGCCGCTGCTTCGTAATTCAAGCAGCCTGCGATCATCTTCCTCCGTCCAAGGCTTGTTCCTACTTCCAGCCATCGCAAGTTTCACGGGCGTCAGGGGGCGCATACGACGCGGCGTTAATTCAGGACGCCGGGCGCCGTTCCAAACGGGCTAGGAATTTTCCACTTTTTCCCGCTTCCGTTGAAAACCACCAATGCCCTCCGGAAGCGTTGCGTAAGGCGCTGGGGCCTTTGTTCGCTCGTCAGAGTGATGGAGCAGTCGGGACCTTACGCCAAGTACAGGTCTAGTGCCCGATAAAGTGGAGGGCTCTAGGTTTTTGAACGAGATGCGACAGTTGTTTGCAAGAAGGGGGCATGCGCTTGGGCGATCTCATTCGGTCGCCCTAAGCTTTCATTGTGTGTTCGCTGTGCATGCGACGGAAGATCGGGAGTAATAGTTGATACTTGTTCGCTTAGAAAAACCGTAGAACTACTGACTTTTCCCGGCGTAAGAAACCATTACTGCGGAATCGATTGCTATGCCAATTCGTTGAACCTACGATGCATCGTTTCCCCGAGCGCAGACATAACCAGGCGTGGATTTTACGTAGTCTGGGCTCAATTTTAAAACCAAAATTCTTTTTTTGCTTCTTCCTGGAGGATTTTCAGATGCGCTTCCCAGCCCTCCTGCTTTCCCTGACCTGCATGATCGTGACCGCTGGCGCCGCCAGCGCCGAGAAGCGTGTCGCCTTCGTGGTGGGGAACGGCACTTACAAGAACGTTGCCGCGTTGCCCAATCCGTCGATCGACGCGAAGGCGATGGCAGCCGCCTTGCGCAATGTCGGTTTTGAAGTGGTGGAAGGCTCCAACCTGACCCGCGACAAGATGACGGAAAAGCTGCTCGATTTCGGCAAGAAGGCGCAGGGCGCCGACGTGGCCGTGTTCTTCTATGCTGGCCACGGCATCGCCATTAGCGGCACCAATTATCTGCTGCCGATCGACGCCGACATCAAATCCGAGATGGACGTCAAGCTCGGCGCCGCCATCAACATCGACCTCACGCTCGACCAGACCATGGGCGATGCCAAGGTCAAGCTGGTGTTCCTCGATGCCTGCCGCGACAATCCGTTCGCCGCCAAGCTCAAGTCGAACGCTGCTACCCGCAGCGTGGCGGTACAGACCGGCCTTGCCGAAATGAAATCCGGCGAAGGCACGCTGATCGCGTTTGCGACCGGCCCCGGGCAGACCGCACTTGACGGCAAGGAAGGCAGCAACAGCCCGTTTACGCGCGCGCTGCTCGCCAACCTCACCCAGCCCGGCATTGAGCTCCAGCAGGCGATGACCAAGGTCCGCGCGCAGATCCAGGAGGAAACCAGCAAGGGTCAATTGCCCTGGGGCAATACCAATTTGACCGGCGCGGTTTACCTGAACGGTGCGCCCGCGCCTGCCGCGCCCGGAACCGCTCCCGCGGTGGTCGCCGCTGCACCGGGCAGCGACGTCGAGCTCGAGTTCTGGCGCTCGATCAAGGACTCCAACAAGCCGGAAGAGCTCAACGCCTACGTGTCGAGCTATCCCAACGGTCAGTTCAAATCGCTGGCGCTGGCACGGATCGCCTCCCTTGAGAGCAAACCAGACAATGCCACGCGCAACCTGACCACCGGCATCGATCCGGCGACGTTCAAGGACGAAGCCAACCAGACCACCGAGGACCAGATCGGCCTCGACAAGGGCCAGCGCCGCGACGTGCAGCGCCGGCTTAACGGACTGGGTTTCGACACCAAGGTTACTGGCACGTTCAACGAAAGCACTCGTTCGGTGATTAGCCGCTGGCAGGCCGCCCGCGGCTACCCCAAGAGCGGTTACCTCAACAGGCTGCAGCACAAGGCCCTGTTGACCGAGATCGTGGCGGCTGCGCCGACCGCCAGTTCGAGTTACGAAGACCGTCCGCGACGTAAACGAGGGGGCGGTGGCGGTGGCCGGCGTCATAATGGCGGTGGCGGCCCTGGTGGCTTCATCGGAGGAGTTATGGGAGGGATGCTCCGTTAGCTTACTCGAAGCAGGCGCCGTCGCGACTCACGGCGCCTGGGAAGTCTTTTGCTTTGTGTATTTAACCGCGCAGGAAGTGCGCATGAGGAACTAGCGATGATAAAGCACCCTGGCAGAACCAAGACCCTTACCTCGATCCTTTCGATCGCGACGATCGGCGCCGCACTTTCCTTGAGCATGGGAACGGCCTTCGCTGAGGAAAAGGCAAATGACAAGAACGTCACCGAAGATCAGATCCTGCGCGCGTTGGCGCCGGAAAAGAAGCCACTGACCCGCGGCCTGTCGGTCGGTCAGCCACAAGTTGATCCGGCCGCGGCGGCGGCCGAAGGGCAGATCGTCCAGAAGGTCCGTGGCCGCCTCACCCGTTCGCTATCCGTCAGCGAGCGCGAAGAGATTGCGGACTTGGTCAAGAATAAGCCCAAAATTGATTTGGAAATCACGTTCGATTACAACTCCGCCGAGATCAGCTCCAAGTCATTGCCGTCGGTTCAGGCGCTCGGTCGTGCATTGTCCAATTCTGACTTGAAGGGCTCGACCTTCGTGGTCGCCGGTCACACCGACGCCACGGGCGGCGAAGCTTACAATCAAGACCTTTCCGAACGGCGCGCCGACTCGATCAAACGCTATCTCGTCCTCAGATACGGCATTAATGGTGCGGATCTGGTGGCTGTTGGATACGGCCGGAGCAAGCTCAAGGACCCGAACCAGCCGATGGCAGAAGCCAACCGCCGCGTCCAGGTCGTGAACATGGAAAATAAGGCCACAGCGTCGAAATAGGATTTCCAAGCCGGCCAGTTGAGGCTGCTGCAGGCGACCTCCGGCTAAAAATTGGTTCCGAAAACTGCCAAAATCTCCGGTATCTTCTTACCTACTCAAGGCACATGGAGAAGGTTCGATCCCTGTTCCTCCCCCTCCAGCGAGGGGAATGGGGCGAACACTTGATTGTCACTATGACCAAGTTGGGCGTTATTTGCTGGACCTAGCTCGAACTTGCTTATGACGATTGGAGCGAGATCATGTTTTTCAAACAGTTAGAGGCTGGCGTGTGCACGATGTGTGCACCAAGAGATCAAAGAAAATCTAAGACCCAACCATTGTGAGCACATCGAGCTAAGCGCTCAAACGTCAGCAGAAGACATCAGCAGAAGACAAGTGTGTTGAGAGGGTACGATCTGCTTGGCTCATCAATTCGCGTAATGAGCCGAAATGAGAGGGGTCTTCCTATGACAGCTGACTCTTAATCATCGGGTCCAAGTTCGAGCCCTGGGGCAAGTGGGCGGGACAATATCGGCGGCAAACAAAACCACAAATGGCTCCATCCCATAATACTCTTAACTGATCGCGAGCAATTGGCGTCGGACCAGTTCCAGCTGTCATCGGTTGTCCTATTTGAGTGAACCCTACGACGCGCATGCGGGCGACAGATTCACAGCTCTTAACAGATCGCCAAAAGGACCAAGCCGGCTGCACGTCTTCAATGGTTCAAGTCTGGATTGGTCCATAGCTTGATTTCGTTTGCGGTCGACATTCTTTCTTGTCTTCCTGACTTCGCTTCGTCGCGAATCTCTGAGCGCAGGTGAAAAGGCATGAGGATCGCGCCAGTGTCGGCTTATAATCTTGGTTTCCACCGGCGGGCTGGGCGGAATTACGACAGGTACGGTTGGCTCGATTGGCTGCAAGACAACTTGGGGCGGGGTTTCCTGACGCACGTAGTTAATCTCAAGTCGATCGGCCTTGCTGAGTGCGTGTTCAGCGTCAGCAATGCCGACCGTCGACCCGTCTGGTGATATCTCTGCGGCTGCGAGCTCGGCAGGCGTCCTAACCGCCTTGCCGACAGTCAAGGCGCTGAGCAGCGCTAGACATACAATCGCAAGCCAGACCGTCCTGATCATCTGCTGCCCTAGATCGGTATCAGCGGTAGCCTCAGTATGGATTTGGGCGGTTAAAGGGCGGCAGACACCCAATTGTGAGGATTGTATGGAAATCGCCAGCTAGCGCGCTACGCAGGGCCGTTTGCGGCACGAGCTTTGGTTGGCATGCTCAAGTCTTACACGTCAAGCACCGAGCCTGCAAAGTTGAGGAACACTTCGTTTAGATAGGCTGGGACCGTTTTGGATTTCCCTCCGCTATATTTCGGTTTAGATGTTTCGCTTGCTTGCTTCAAAGCAGGGTAGGCGCAATTTGCGTAATGGTTTTTGTCTTCTGCGCCTCACTTCGATAAACCTGCGCAGCAAGTTTCTTTCGCATTAGACTACGAGTGACGGTTGTGGGGGAGGTGTCGTTGCCGGAAAAAGCTTCATCTCCTAAGGCTGAGAGTGCGGGTCTTCTCCTGTTCAAAAACCGTGATGGTGACATCCAGTTCCTGCTCGGCCAAGCGGGGGGCCCGTTCTGGAGCCGTAAGGATGCTGGTGCGTGGAGCATACCGAAAGGGCTGATCTCTCCCGGCGAGGAGCCACTTGCGGCCGCGCGGCGTGAGTTTGCCGAGGAGACCGGGCACCATCCGACGGGAGATTTCATCCCGCTCGGCGCGGTGAAGCAAGCGGGCGGGAAGGTGGTTCACGCTTGGGCTATTCAAGGTGACTGGGATCCTGCGGATATGCGAAGCAATACGTTCGACATGGAATGGCCACCGCGATCCGGGCGGCGCCAGCCATTTCCCGAGCTCGATCGGGCAGCTTGGTTCAACGAGTACGAGGCGCGCCTAAAGATTCTGAAGGGTCAGGTCCTCTTTATCGCTCGTCTGTTAGAGGGATTGGTCAGATTGACGAAAGCTGATCACTAGCGAGAGAGCGTGTTTTCCATCGCCGCGCCCAGCGCCGTATCGTCAAAAATTCACCATGTCCTGCCGCGTCGGCCGACTACTGCGCTCGACTTCATTGGGCGTGATACCCGGCAGACGGTCCTACTCTTTAGGAACCATCGTATGATCGTTGCACTTGATGGCCATGGCGAAAACTCCCCTCAGTATCGAGATCGTCCAAGAGGGTGAGGAGCGCTTCATCGTCAAGACTTTTGCCGACGGTAGCGAGCAGCGCCTACCGATCGTAAAGCTGCCCAGGAAGAAGCGTTATCCCGACCGCCCGTACTGGACTTGGAAATTCGACAAATTCGACAAGAGTAAGAAGAAGGGGTTTTGAAAGTGGCAGGGGTGATTAACGTTGCAAAAAAGCCGGCGTACGGGATTAACCCATACGTCCGGCTTTTAACGACCCAAGGTCGATACTTTACTTGTTGAGCACTTCGCGAGCCTTATCTTTGATGCCGCCGACGGTATTCTGCACCTTGCCCTCAGCCTTATCTGCAGTTCCTTCGGCTTCGGTCTTACTATCGCCCGTCAGCTTACCGATGGTTTCCTTGATCGTGCCTTTTGCCTGCTTTGCGGCACCTTCAATGCGGTCCTTATCCAGGACAAACTCTCCTTTGTGTGCGGTTGTAACGAAGGGCGAGCGCCCGAGTTGCCTAACGATTTGGTGACTCAGTCCTCGGTCTTGGAACCGGCAGTGGCGTACCTGCTGATTGTCGATCAATCGTAAACGGAGTCTTCGCCCGGTATGTCGGCTCTCGAACACCAGTGCCGATAATGGATGGTAGATAAAATGTCTGGTGAACCTCAGCTAAATCACATCCCGGGTCGCAGCGAGGGGTAATCGCAAACGGCAAGATCTTTCTGAGGCGAATGAAACAGAATTGGCAGTCATCTATGAGGCGACGCTACAGGAGGAGTGGGACGCATCGAGTAGCTCACTATCTTCCTCGCATCGGATTTGTCGGCGATGTGGGACCCGCTCAAAGAAAACACTAGAAAAAGCACCGCTAGTAAAACGGTTCCACCCATTCCCGCCAGCACTGTCGTACCTAGCCCGAGATCTGGACTTGGATTACGCTCTTTTTGCATTTCTTCTCCAAAAGCCCTGTCATCCAGCATTCCGACTAGGGAAAACGTTCCTGGGGCACGGAGCGTATGCTGCGAGCGGGACGGGGCTGATCCGTCCACCCCGCGGGAGTTCGTGGTCACCTGTCCCGTGCGTGTGCCTTGTTACGATATGAGTGCGCGGACGGCGTGAATGCATGCAGGATGAACGAAAGTCCAATGCGTCCCCTCCAGCTGGTCACAAGCCGGATCTCAAAAACGAGACTTCCGCGTTGAGATCTGCCGGTCGAACGTTCACGCCTATAACTCTGCCAAGGCCGTTGATTTTTTCGGCCCGAGGCTGCGCCCGCGGCGTTCTTCTTTCGCAGCAAAGAAAAAGCCCGCATCACTGCGGGCTTTCTTGTTGCTAGTACCAGCCCGGGCCACCGCCGAAGCCGAACGAAACGCTCGGACCACCATAACCATAGCCTCTGCCATAGTACGGTCCGCCGCCGTATCCGCCACCATAGTAGGGACGGGGCGCGTAATAGCCGTAGCTGTTGCCGTAATATGGACGATAGCCACGATGTCCGTAGTGGCGATAGTGCCGACGCTGAGAACTGATATCGGTAGATTGCTGCGTTAACGCGGTTGACGCTTTCGCCTTCGCCGTATTGTCCGCAGCATTTGCGGCGGAACCACCGAGCAGGGCTGCTGCACCGACGGCAAATACGATAGCTAACTTATTCATTTGAACACTCCCGGTTACATGTGGAGTGCTAATTGATACGCATAGCTTCCGTTCCGATGTGCGACATTAAATTGGCGTAAGTTATTGAACAGCCGTTCATATTCGTAACGACAAGCGCGACGTTGATCGTTCCATTTAGAATGGCCGCCTCCATCCGGGCCGCGGCAATCAATCGTTTCGTTGTTGGTGCCCCCCAAGGGACAGGAACGAAGGACAGTTTTCCTCGTTCAACCCGCGCTGCAACATCTCCTTGGCAACTCAGGATATCGTGCATGCACTGTCGAGCGCCCCTATGACTATAGCCCATCGCAGAGAGAGCACTTTCTCAACCGTCTTGGATCAAGGCCGGCAATTGGCCCGCATGGCTCACAGTATTCATTGGAGTTCCTGCAACGGACGTATGGTCGACCTAACGACAACGGACGTAACGTCCGCCATCGAATACATTGTTCTAGTCGCCTCATCGGAAAAGTTCAGCAGGATGGAAGATGCGCCGAAACCTGAACCAGTCGTCTGCCGTTAAACAGAGGTCAAAATGGCTAATCAGCCCTTCAAAGCGCGCACCTCAGAGGAATTGATTGCACTGCAAAGTGCGGTAGCGACCGCGATCCTGGCTGTAATCATCGTGATGACGCTCTATTTCGGACGCGACATCGTCATCCCGATCGCGCTGGCAATTCTGCTTAGTTTTGTTCTGGCCCCCCTTGTGGGATTGCTTCAACGAACGCGCGTTCCCCGCGCGATTGCGGTCGTAAGTGTCGTCGTCCTTGCCTTTGCATTGCTGTTTGCAATAGGCAGCCTCCTTGCGTCGCAATTAACGCAACTCGCTAGTGAGTTGCCGCGCTATCAATCGACGATCAGTGAGAAGATTCAACTGTTTCGGGACACGACGGCTGGCCGGGGCACACTCGAACGGGCCTCCGGAATGCTGAAGGATTTGAGTAAAGAACTCGATAAGCCGAAAGACGCCGGGTCCACGCTCGGTGCGAGTACGATAGTCAACCCCAAAGCGCCGCTTACGCCGGTGCCCGTAGAGGTGCGGCAACCGGATCCAGGTGCTCTGGAGAGCTTGCAGGCGTTAATCTCGCCACTCCTGCACCCACTCGCTACGACGGGTATCATTATCATCTTTGTGATTTTCATCTTGCTTCAACGGGAAGACCTCCGTAATCGGCTCATTCGGCTGGCAGGGTCGCATGACCTGCAACGAACAACGGCAGCACTCGACGACGCGGCCAGACGCCTCAGTCGGCTTTTCCTTATCCAACTCCTGTTGAACGGAGCGTTCGGCGTAGTCATTGGCGCTGGCCTATGGTTCATAGGTGTTCCCAGTGCCATCCTCTGGGGAATCTTAGCGGCGGTTTTGCGGTTCGTGCCCTACATCGGCGCAGCTATCGCCGCGGCCTTTCCATTGGCTCTTGCCGTTGCCGTGGATCCGACGTGGTCGATGCTGCTCTGGACTCTTGGCCTCTTTCTAATTGTGGAGCCGATTGTTGGGCACGTGATCGAGCCAATGGTCTATGGTCACAGCACTGGGCTCTCCCCAGTAGCCGTTGTTGCATCTGCCACGTTTTGGACGGCGCTTTGGGGTCCAATCGGACTGGTGTTGGCGACTCCCTTAACTGTCTGCCTAGTGGTGCTTGGGCGGCATGTGGAACGCTTAGCATTTCTTGACGTAATGTTTGGTGACCGGCCCGCGCTTTCCCCACCTGAGATTTTCTATCAGCGGATGCTTGCGGGAGATCCAACCGAAGCGTCCGACAAGGCGGAAGAGTTTTTGAAGGAGAGATCCCTTAGTTCCTATTACGATGAAGTAGCTTTGAAGGGCCTACAATTGGCTCAAGCGGATGCAGAACGCGGCGCTCTCGATCAGGAACGGTTGACAAAAATTAGAGATGCGGCAATCGAGTTTGCCAACAACCTTTCTGATCAGGACGATCGTCCGGCGCAAAAAGTCCGCTCAACTTCGGACGCAGAAGCGACCTCGGCGGTAGAGAGCGTGGCTGAAGACGCGCCATACGCAAATCTGCCAATCGTCAGCAAGGAGGATTTGCCAGGCGAATGGCAGAGCGAATGCCCAATTGTATGCATGGGTGGGCGTAGTCTAATTGATGAAGCCGCCGCCATTATGCTGGCGCAGCTGTCTACGGCACACGGGCTGACGGCTCGCGCCGAGGGACCCGAAGCGCTGACAACCTCCAATATCTTTCGGCTCCAGACAGACGGTGTTTCGATAGTCTGCCTAGTCTACTTGGATGGGACTGGACCCGCTCATATGCGCTATGCCGTTCGACGTCTTCGTCGAAAATTGCCGAAAGCACTCATAATTCTGTGCTGCTGGCTTAAGGACATTGATCAGGCAGAGTTCGAGCGGCTCCGCGAGGCAGCAAAAGCTGATCTGATCGCGAGCAACCTCGGCGAAGCGATCAAACTGGCAATTGAGGCCACGGGCTTGAACGTCGACAGTCTGAAGACAAAGCATGACGAATTATCCGCAACAACGGCGGCTTAACTCCGGCAACGTCACCAGTGAAGTGCTACCGCAGCATCGACCTTTCGGTTGGCAGAGTATGCTCATCTTTCCACCTAAAACGCGATTGCATCGATCGGGCTAATTAGGCGCTGTTCGCCGCTATGGGCGGATGCCAAGTTTGCTTGGCAGGATACTGGCGAAACTCGTGACGGCGGTGACGTTAGCGTTGGCGAGGCCTGATCGGTGCTGACTGCGAACTAACAGCGCAGCTCGGGTAACGGCGCGGCAGGCGTTTTAATCGTAACTTTGGGCGCAAGTATTCTTGTTTGGGTCGGGGGTGCCGAAGTCATCGCCGATGGGCGATCGGCCGAAACCGAGCCTGCGAGAACCGCTAGACGCCTCAGTAGGCCCGGTCCGCACGATGACACGCATATACTATGGTCGGTTGGGCTGGATAATTCGCTACCTATGAGGAACTCGTGGATCAGCGTCGAAGTTGAAATGTGACCGGATCGAAGGGCGCAGATATCTCTTCGAAAGTCAGGCTCCGGAGAATTCCGGAGCCTTTTTAACGACGCAAAATCCTATCTTTCGTTCAACTGGACTCAATCAATGGCGCGTAAAAGCAATACGAAATGGGCCGAGGAGGACGACCGGCGGCTTCTTGAGTTGCGAGCGGCGGGGAAGTCAGTCCTCTCCATTGGGCTCATGCTTAGGCGGTGCGTCGTCAGCCATAAGGGCCGCTTGGGGGTTCTAAAGCAAAGACGCGGGGCATAAAGTCGAAGCAGTTGATGCCGAACAGCGGGGCCGCCGGCGATTAGTCTTGGCTTGTTTGAAGAGGCGCGCTGTCGAACTTTGCGGCTATGAATCGTCTTGCAGCATTTGGAACGTTTGGGGCATGAGCCTGTTGCGCTCAGACGACATGGACCAGGGTTGTGCATGCCGTTTCCGCAAAGGAGAACGACCATGCGCGCATTGTGTTGGCACGGCAAAGGCGACGTTCGCGTCGACACGGTGGCCGATCCCAAGATTCAGCACGCGCGAGATGCGGTGATCAAGATTACCGCCTGCGCAATTTGCGGCTCCGACCTCCATCTCCTTGATGGCTATCAGCCGACCATGGCAAGCGGCGATATCCTCGGCCATGAGAACATGGGCGAGGTGATTGAACTGGGCTCCGAAGTCAAAAATCTAAAGATCGGCGATCGCGTCGTCGTCCCTTTCACCATCAGCTGCGGCCAGTGCTGGTTCTGCCAGAAAGGACTGTTTTCCTGCTGCGACCGGACCAACCCGAATGCCGAAATGGCCGCGAAGGCCATGGGTCAATCGCCTGCTGGGCTGTTCGGCTTCAGCCATATGCTGGGCGGATACGCCGGTGGACAGGCCGAGTATCTCCGCGTTCCGATGGCTGATGTGGGCCCGCTTAAGGTACCAGACAATGTGACTGACGAGCAGGCGCTGTTCCTGTCGGATATCTTCCCCACCGGCTATATGGCCGCCGTGAATGCGCAGATTGAGCCGGGCGACACCGTGGCAATTTGGGGCTGCGGTCCTGTAGGGCAGTTCGCGATCCGCTCCGCGCTGCTGCTTGGAGCCGGACGCGTGATCGCTATCGACGAAGTCTCCGAGCGGCTGGCCATGGCTGAAGCCGGCGGTGCCGAGACTATCGATTTCTCGAGAACCGATGTCTACGATGAACTCATGAAACGGACTCACAAGCGCGGTCCGGATAGCTGCATCGATGCGGTCGGGTGCGAGGCATCCGGTCACGGCGCGACCGACGCCGTACTTGACAAAGTGAAGGCTGCAACATTTTTGGCGACGGATAGGGTTCACGTTCTCCGCGAGGCGATCATGTGCTGCCGCAAGGCGGGTACGGTCTCAATACCCGGCGTTTACGTAGGCATGGCCGACAAAATACCGCTCGGCGCAGCCATGAATAAGGGGCTCACGATCAAGACCGGCCAAACCCACGTCCAGGCCTATACGAAGCCGCTTCTGAAGCTCATTGAAGCTGGCGATATCGACCCGAGCTTCGTCGTAACGCATCCTGCGAGCCTCGAAGACGCGCCGGAAATGTATAAGAAGTTCCGGGACAAGAAGGAGGGTGTGATCAAGGTCGTGTTGCGGCCCGGACGATAGTTCCAGCTAGCGAACTGTACGATTTGAGGTTTGGCGAAATCACATGTTCTTCTTCTTTTCAAACCGGGTGGGCTGCTTCGGCTCGCTCATCCTCTCGGCCGTCGTTACGGTCGTCCTTCTCCTCATCTTCGGAGTTCTTCGCTTCTGACCCGATGTTGCTGGTGCATGAACGCTTCTATCCGGCCTTCCATGGATTGCCGACTTAGGTCAGCTCTCGAACCTTCTTTCGCCCCAGTTTCCCCCGTCAGAGGGCGACGTCCGACGTTCCCGCGGGCCTCCAGAATTGCGCGAAAAGTAACGTTAGCCAAAAGTCGCTCTGAGCAGATCGGTGACCACCCAAGCCAAAAACGTCGCTATCGCGGCCAAAATCATTGTTGGATGGAGAGTACTGGCAATCTGGCGCCTGACATTATTCCAAAAATTGCTCAAGGTCCCTCCGCCAACGTCAGCTGTCCGGCCCGATCTGGAGCTCAAGCAACGCTAACCGCTGCAAAACGAGTGGATCGCATTCGCCATCCCGGACGAGTCGAAGGATTGTTTCTGCCAATCGATGGATGATGTGTGAACTGACCGGCTCCGGCAGTGCGTTGACGGCATCCTGGAGCGCGATATCCATCACCTGGATCGCTTCCGGAGAAAATGACGCATCCGCAAAGTCCTTCATGCTTTTAACACGAGCAAGGGGTGGAATTACCTCGACAACGGGAAAAAGTGGTAAGGGTTCCAAAGCCTGAGTGGAACTCGGTGTGGGGATTCGCTATACGAAGCTTCTTGGTTTGGAGCCGGTGAACTCTAACTTCAGTCAAGCTTTAGCGTGGCGGCAGCTTGGCACCGAGGTGTCAGCCGTGCAGACGACCTCCCATTCTGATGCTGGGACTGACGGGGAACTAGGAGCAGTTTGTCTAAGACGACGCACTTAGGCGGACATGGTCCTTCAGCACTTCGTCTAACATCTCCGCGAGTCGTTCTATCGTGAAAGGCTTTTGGAGGGTTGGTTGATCACGGTAGCCGTCGGGGACGCCGGCCGCGCCGTATCCGGTCGCGAAAATGAATGGACGCCTACTTGCTTTGATGACTTCGGCCACTGGCGTAATCATCTGGCCATTGAGGTTCACATCGAGAATAGCAAGATCAAACTCTATCGATTGGATGAGCTGGATGGCTTGGCTAATCTCACCCGCTTCGCCCGCTACGGTGTGGCCAAGCTCTTCGAGCATGTCGGCCACCATCATCCGGATCATTACTTCGTCTTCGACGAGTAACACTGAGTAGCTTGGTGAGCTCGTCATTCTTGATCGTATCCATTTCGGTAGGTAGACCCGGCGAAGGGAGCGTCCGCCTTTCCGCCTCAACGAGTGCAAACGATCGGAGGGCTGCCTCTAGGAAGTCTAACGAAGCAGAAGGGCCTTTACGTGGGCCGCCAAGCCTTCCATCGCAAACGGCTTTGTAACGATAGCCATTCCGTTGTCCAGACCGCTCGCACCCATGGCCGCTTTTTCGGCGTAACCCGTAATGAACAGGATTTTCAATGCCGGTCGGGCAATCCGGCCGAAATCAGCGAGCTGACGTCCATTCATGCCACCGGGCAAACCTACGTCGGTCACGAGCAGATCGATACGCGTATCGGAGCGGAGGACTTGTAAGGCGCTCGCTCCATCTGCTGATTCAATTGCAGTGTATCCGAGTTCGCCAAGAACCTCTGCCACCAGCATGCGCACCGAAGGTTCGTCATCGACAATAAGTACGGTTTCGCCAGCGCCAGCCCGCGGTGCCAATGAAAAATCGATGGATTCGTTTGGGATGTGCTCCTGCTCAGAGTGCCGGGGCAGGAACAAGGAAATCGTAGTGCCCTGCCCAAGGGAAGACGAAATGCGGACCTGCCCGCCGGATTGCTTAGCAAACCCGTAGATCATCGAGAGACCCAGACCGGTTCCTTGCCCCAGGGGTTTGGTCGTATAGAACGGATCGAAGGCTCGTTGGACGACTTCGTCGCTCATGCCCGTTCCTGTATCAGCCACGCTCAGACCAACGTAGTCGCCGGGACGCATTTCAAACGAAAACGCTTCGGCGCTGTCGAGCGTGAAGTTTGCCGTTTCGATCTTCAGTTTGCCCCCGTCCGGCATCGCGTCGCGGGCGTTGATACAAAGATTAAGAAGGGCGTTTTCCAATTGGTTCGGATCGACCAGAGTTGTCCAGAGATCTGGTGAGGTGGTCGTGGTCATCGCAATTTCCGGACCCAAGGTGTTGTTGATGAGGTCTGTCATGCTTCCGACTAGCCGGTTTACGTCTGTTGCTTTGGGATCCAGGGTTTGACGCCGGGAAAAGGCCAACAGACGGTGTGTGAGCGCGGCGGCTCGATTTGCGGCCCCTTGAGCCGTTGAGATATAGCGTTCGACATCCTTGTACCTGCCACGGCTTATCCGAATCTGGAGAAGTTCGAGAGAGCCAGAAATGCCTGTCAGGAGGTTATTGAAGTCGTGCGCAAGGCCGCCGGTTAGCTGTCCTACGGCTTCCATCTTCTGGGCTTGCCTCAGTGCGTCTTCCGCCTTGTCCAGCGCGTCCTGCTGGCGTCGCTGCTCCGTCACATCGCGGGCTACGCAATAAAGTAATCCGTCGACGTTGACGGCAGTCCAGGTCAGGATGCGGTATTCTCCATGCCGTGTGCGAAAGCTGCTTTCGAACGCCGCGCTTTGTTCGGGAAGTGCAAGGGCAGCGACGGCGTCCCGCATCTTGCGCCGATCGTCCGGATGTTCAAGCCATTCCGACGTCTTGCCGCGGATCTCGTCTGGCAACCACCCTAGGACGGTTGTCCAGGCCGGGTTAATGCTGATCCAGGTGCCGTCGGTAGCTGCGACGCCGAGCATATCCCGACTGACCTGCCAGATCCGGTCGCGCTCTTGCGTACGCTCCGCGACGCGTTGTTCAAGGCTCGCATTCAATTCGTGAAGTTCTTCTTCTGCGGCGTGTCGCTCACTGATATCCCGCAGTATCGCGGTTACGAACACGCGCCCGTCGCTCAACCAGCGAGAGGCAGACACATCAAGGAAAGTGCGCGAACCATCCTTGCGGCGCCCAACCAATTCAACTGCCCGCAACGACGCTTTTCCAGACTGGACCTGGTCCCAAAGTTCCTGCCATCGCCGAGGGTCATCGAACAAATGATCCAACGGACGCCCCACCAATTCGGCGCGCTCGAAACTCGTTTCTTGAAGCGATGCGGAATTGGCGAACTGAACCACGCCGCTCGCATCCAACGTCAGGATGGCATCTGATGCGCTTTCTACGACAGCATCATAGCGCGCGTTTTGGCGCTCGCGAAGGATGCGATCGCGATGAGCGGCAGCGGTGACATCGGAAATTTGGAGGAGGCAGTGAGAGTAGGGGGGCGGCCCGAAAGGACGCACGGAAACGTTGTGGATCAACGGCAGACCAGCTCTCGTCCGAAGCGGCAGTAGATCGCGATTGAGCATATAGGTCAGAAAGGCAGACGAGCCTAAGGTGAACGCTTCGGAGATCGAGGTTGTCAGGCGAGCCAGAGGGCGCCCTGCAAACAACTCTTCCAGTGTCTTGCCGGCGGCCTCCTGGGAGGAAATACCGCTCGCGGACTCAAACCAGTAGTTGAAGCAGACGACACGCTTGTCGCTGTTCAACACGACGACGCCAGAATCCAAGGCGTCGAAAGCGGCAACTAGCTGCTCGTCTTCAAGCCGAATCATTGAGGGATTGTGTGGTTTCACCGGTTGCTCGTCGGATGAAGTCGTCCAGCAGATGCGTTAAAGCAGTTAGGGACGGGAGATCCATGATCATCGCGATATAGCCGCTGATGTCGCGTTCTCGGACGGCAAAGTTGATGTACAGGAACATTACGACGTCGCCCGCCTCTGGAGGAGGCGCGAGACTGAAAAAGGTTGCGGCGTTGCCGCGGAGCACTTCGGGAAGCGACATTTTCAAACTGCGCTGGAGCATGTTCGCAATCGTCGCCAGGCAACTGTTGAGAAGAATATTGCCTGTTTCCGCCAATGCTTCCTGTTCCAACTCGATGATATCCTCGAGTGGCAGGTCGCCGCCGGTGATTGCCCGGACCAGCTCCAGGCTTTTTGTTTCAGGAAAGATCAGGAGCGCCCGGCCGGTAATATCTCCCTCAAAGACCTGATGGACCGCGACCAGGTTCGAAATTTCCCTTTCGGCCAGAATGGCTATAGCGCCGGCCCGCGTCTCGAGCGAAACGTTCGGCACGGACAGATGCACTTGTGAGCCGACCATCTCGCGCAGACTGGATGCGGCGCGGCTGACACCGATATTCACGAGTTCGGTCAGTGCGTCGAGTTGTAGCTCACCAAGCAGTTCTGCGGACCCTGCGGTCATGCCTTCGCCTGTTCGAGCCGTCGCACCGCGTCTTGTAGGAACGCGCTCAATGCCTGCTCGTTCAGGGGCTTCATGAGAAAAACGGCTCCGATGTCTCTTGCCCGCCCTACAATTTCCTGCTGGTGGTTGGCTGAGACTACGGCAAGCGGCGTCGAAGGGTGAAGCGCCAGCAACTCCGCAGCGAGCTCAAGCCCGTCTCGCCCGGGCATGTTAAAATCCAAAAGGGCAACGTCGAATGCAGTCTGCTTGGCAAGCGAGAGGGCCTCGTCAGCATTGGCCGCCTCTATGCGACTCCAGTCCGGGTATAGGGCGTTCAACGCCTTGGCCGCGGACATCCGAGCGAGCTTACTGTCGTCGACTATCAGGAGCTTGTAGGGCATGAATTCTCCGGCAGAGGACCCGTAGGGTTTCCAAATTAATCAATGGTTTCGCATCTTTAGCGTGAAGGCGAAAGGTTAAACTGGGTGCTCCGGCGCTCTAGAGCGGGGCCGATGAAGCGGTGGAGGAACTCGCCGGCTGGGGGGCCCTGAAGTGGTCGGCCGGAGACTAGAAGAACTTGGACCACGGCGCCGTGGGCGCTCTCGCAGCCTTGCCAGTCAACCTGGGCTATTGGATTGGCCAGCAGTTGCTGCAAAAGGGTTTCTCCGTCCTCGGCGGGGCAAGCGCCGATGAGCCGGATGGTCTGCGCGTCGTGCAATACAACGGTCATCTAAACATCTCCTGTACGTCCAGCACGACCAGAACCCGCCCGTCGCCCAGTAGCGTTGTACCTGCGACGCCCCGCATGCTACCCAACAGGCCCTCCATGGGCTTAAGCATAACGTCCAAGCGCTCCCCTAACCGGTCGACCTCAATTCCGCCAATCTGCCCGGCCGCCGTCACAACGACTATCTTCGCCGGAAGTTCCCTTTGTGGAACGCGGGCGAGGCCAAGTGTCTCTGCGAGATCGAGCAGGGGGATCGTCCGATCGCGCAGGATGAATGCTCGGCCCGATCCGATCGCGACGATCATGTCGCGATTGACAATTGTGGTTTCCACGACGCTGTCGAGCGGCAGCCCGAATACTTGACCGACCACTTCCACGGTCATTACTCGCGTCATCATCAGACTGAAAGGTAGAATCAGACTGACAACAGTGCCCTTTCCAGGCTCGCTTTGCAGGGTAACCGATCCGCCCAAACGTTCCACGGCCGTCCTGACGGAGTCCATGCCGACCCCGCGGCCTGACAAATCTGTCACAGTTTCCGCGGTAGAAAAGCCGGCCGCAAAGATCAGGTCAATTATCTCGCCGTCGGCCATGGCCGCCAAAGCTTCCTCTGAAGCGACGCCTCGAGCGCTGGCGACCGCGCGCACCCGGTCAACGTCAATCCCGCCACCGTCGTCCTCGATTTCGATCCGGACATTCTCGGCGACGCGTCGGCCGCGCAGGATCAGCGTCCCCATAGATGGTTTGCCGATCGAAATGCGACGCTCCGATGCCTCGATGCCGTGGTCTACTGCATTGCGCAGCACATGGAGCAACGGCTCAAAAAGGGCATCGACGATGGTGGCGTCGGCTTCAGTGTCTTCGCCTTCCGTGATCAGTCTGACGGTCTTGTTAACGCTGCCGGCGATTTCGCGTACCAACCTCGGAAAACGGCGAAAGACGGTGCGCAACGGAAGAACTCGGATGCGAAGAACGGCCCCTTGCAGTTCGCTCGCCAATCGATCGAACAGGGCATGTTGATCGCGCAAGATCGATTTAACGGTTGCTAGATCTTCATTGCCCTGCATTCGCTTCGCTGCGTGTCCTATCGCATTTTTTACAATGATCAACTCACCCGCAAGCTTCACGAGGGCATCGATCCGGTTCATGTCGATCCGCAATGCGCGTGGCGCTACGATCGGTGCTGGAGAGATGATTGGTTGGGAGTCGGCCTTAGTCTTGCTTTCTAAGGCGCGTTCGATAGCCACAATCAAGGGTTCAACATTTCGCTGTGCTTGTGCGGCAGAAGTTGCGAGTTCTACCTTGGTAATCGCTTCGTTGCTGCCAAGGTAGTGCAGAGCGTTGACGGCGGTCCGCCCCGCAGAAGAAAGGCGACCTAAAAGCCCTTCGAAGCCGCTATCACGCAACAGAACTACCTGCGCCTTGAGAACCGATGTTGCTTGCGTGAGATAATCTTCCGCTACTGTGGAAACCGAAGCCGCCGTTAACTCGCGGATTTCCGCCTTTTCAGCGACAGTCAGGAGTGCGCTTCGAATTTCCGCGGCGGGCGCTTTTGTCAAAGCCAAGATTTCCAGGTCGCAACGGAACGTATTCATGTTCTCAAGAGAGACCGTTCGATTTGAAAGCGCTAACTCGACGGTCAAAAGTTGGGGCAGGGACGCGATTACTAAAAGCGGATCGTCTCCTTGAAAGAAGGCGTCCGGATCCGGCAAGTAGCGCACTGCTGAGACTGCCTCCGGGAAATGGCCTCCCGCGGCCCCGCGAAGCCGGTCCAACCAATCGTTGTTCGCTGGAAGCGCGACGCCTTTCTCGCCCTCACCGATGTCCATCGAACTGACCAGTCGAGTGATCATATCGTCCGCCTCGATGTCCGCGGCAGGTGGCATCTCGCCGCTTGCCTGCATGTGATCTAACCATCGCGAGGTGAGATCGAGACACGTCAGACATTCGTCAAGGACCATTGAGGCAACCGGTTCATGGGATGCGCGAAGCTTCGCCAGAATATCTTCGGCGGCATGCAGCGTTCTTGACATGGCGGCGAACTCGACGATCCCAGCAGCGCCCTTCAGCGTATGAAAAGCCCGGAACGCACCATCTAACCTTTCGCGATCGCCGGGGTTCTCCTCAAGTGCCATCAGATCGTCGGTTGCTTGGGCGACAAGCTCCCTCGACTCGAGGAGAAACTGTTCGACGAACTCATTCATCGCGCCGCCCCGCAGAAAATGGCAGCGTATTCGGCGAGCGTCTCCTGCTTGATAGGCTTCACAAGGTAATAATTGGCGCCGGCGCGTCGGGCTGCTGCCATGTCCTGCATTCCGGATTCCGTGCTGGTCACCAGGACCGGAATGCCTGATATCGGAAGTTCCTTCGATCGCAACGTATGCAGGAATGTGATGCCGTCCATCTGCGGCATGTTGACATCGACGATAGCCAAGTCGAACGCTTGCAAAAGCACCTTCTCTAGACCCTCCAACCCGTTTAACGCTTCTTCGACAACGAATCCGCGGGCCTCCAGGGCCGAGCGGTAGTACGTCCTGACGAGTGCGGCATCGTCGATGACAAGGACCCGTTTTTTGGAATAATCGCTCACGCGCGCAACTCCTGTGGTCTGCGGTAAACGATCGCTCCCGAGTACCGACAAACCTCGAAAAGGGGCGAGATGCGGCTCATAGATTCAGTATGTCCCAGGCAAATGAAGCCACCCGGCAATAAATTATCGTAGAGATTTTCTGCTGCAATGCGGCGAGATTCATCGTCGAAGTAGATTAGAACGTTCCTGCAGAAGATCACGTCGAATCGGCCCTGCGGTCTAGTTTCTTTGGTCTCGATCAGATTCACCCGAGAAAAGCGAACCGATTGGCGGAGATCTTCCAGGATCTGCCACCGCTCGTCGTCCAACCCATGAAAGTAGCGCTCGATCAATTCCGGCGACAATCTCATGAGAGCCCGCTTGCCGAATATGCCCTCGGCCGCCGCTTCAAGTACACGGGTATCGATGTCTGAACCGACGATCTCGATGTCGTATGCGTCAACGTCCTTCCAGTTTTCCAGCAACCAAATTGCGATGGAGTAGGGCTCTTCTCCCGTCGAGCAAGGGACCGACCAGATCCGGATAGTGTCGCCCGGCCGTTTAGCCGTGACACGTTCCTTCAGGAGATCGGAACTCAGACATGCGAGTTGGTGGTCTTCGCGATAAAAGTACGTTTCGTTGACTGTGAAGGCGTTAATGAGGTGTTCGACCTCGTTGCGCGTTTCACTGCGGAGATATGCGAAATATCCAGCAAACGATCGGCTTGAGGTCGCAACTATCCGTTCTATAATACGACGCTCCACATAGTAGCGCTTCGTCTCTGTAAAGACCATGCCGGTCCGCCGATAAAGAAAGTCGGCAAGTCGTTTGAATTCGTCTTCGGTTATCTGCTGCGTATCATCCATCGGTCAGCGCGATCCGATGCGATCGCGAGCAGTTTTGATGGCAAAGGCAAGAAACGGTTCTTCTGGAAAGCGGGTGGCGCACTGCCCCAGAACCTTCAAGCTTGCGGCAGTACCTGTCTCTGCCAAGACTTCGATGGCTGCGGCACACACGTTCGGGTTTAATTCGCGTTCGATAAGTTCTTCCAACAATCGGCTCGCATCATCGGCAGGGAGCACACGCGCAATTTCGCATGCTAACAGACGGACGTCCGCGTCGGCATCCTTCAGCAGTCCGGGAAGATGCACTGCTGCTGCCCCCGGCATGGCCCGCAACGCATCGAGTGCTGCGGTACGCTGGGCGGCGTCGTCCGAACGTAAATATGGAATGATGACAGCGGCGCTTTCTGATGAGCCCATCTTGGCAAGCGCCGTGAATATGGCCTCGCGGACTCGCGCTATGCGCTCCTTGGATAATGCTGTGGTCAACAACGGGAGCGCTTCGGGAAGCAGGGTGGTCCTCCGTGCTGCGGTCCAACGTTCGTCATCGGATCCCTCGATAAGCATCTCGGCGATATTCCGATCATCTGGCGCAGGCGTCTCCGGGGGAGATGCGGGTTTCCTTATGAGCGGCATCAACTCACCAATTTTTTCAACAGTGCTGCAATCCTGTAGAGGGGCTCAACAAAATCGGCGGCATTGGCCTTGACGAGTTCTCCGGGCATACCCCAGACGACCGCAGTTTCCTCGGCTTCTGCTATGGTCCGGCCGCCGCCTGCATGGATCAGCGCCATGGCCTCCGCTCCGTCGTTTCCCATGCCCGTCATGAGTATGCCAATCAACTGGCTCGGAGCCATATGGTTCAGCGCGCTGCGGACCAAGCGGTCAGTGCTGGGGTGCCACGGGTAGTCAGCCTGGGCCGGGGCGGCCATGGCGACGAGACCTGCTCCTCGCCTTGAGACAATGATGTCGGCGTCGCCACGGCCGATGTAGACATTCCCCTGCACGAGCGCCGTTGGATCCCGGACTTCCTGCACGCCAAGTCGGCTAATCCCGTCCAGGCGGCGAGCCAGGGGCCCCGTGAACGTGGCCGGCATGTGCTGGGCAACCACGATGGGCCAAGGGAATGAGGCGGGAAGGCCGTCCAGTAGCGCTTCCAGAGCCGGTGGACCACCGGTTGATGTCCCGACCAGGACGAGTCCTTCTCCTTTTGGAACGTGCTTGGCTTTTCTGACGGATGAGCGTGTCCTGGTACCTTCCCCCATGCGGAAGCGAACCCTCTCGCGCAATCGCAAACTGGTTCTCAACCTGGCGCCAGCCGCAGCCCGCACCTTCTCAATCAGCGGACGGGCGAGGTCGTCGAACCGGAGCGATACCGCCCCTGTGGGCTTTGCCACGAAGTCGACCGCACCCAAACGTAATGCTTCGAGCGTGGCGTCCGCGCCCGCTGCCGTCATCGACGATACCATAACCACCGGGCAGGGGGTCTCGATCATTATCCTGTCGAGGCAAGCAAGCCCGTCCATTTCCGGCATATGAACGTCGAGGGTAATGACGTCCGGCCGAGAAGTAGCTATCGCAGCGAGTGCTTCTCGTCCGTTGCGGGCGAACCGAACCTGGAAATCAGCCTGCGTCGAAAATGCCTGGCCGATCAACTTCCGCACGAGCGCGGAGTCGTCGACAACGAGTATTTTGATCACGGTTTAGTCTGCCGGAACTCTCGACTGCGTGGCTGCTTGTTGAACGTGTCCAGCAGACCTCTTTCTGTCCGGGTCAGCAATTCGGATGGATCCAGCAGCAGAATGATCCTGCCAGACGCCTCAAGATTAATTACTGAGTGCACGATGCCAAGCGCGTCTCCGGTTAAATCCGGAGATGGCTTGATCTTATCCGGCGAGCAACGCAGAACCTCTGACACGCTATCCACGATCAGGCCGGCGCGATGCTGCTCGGTACGAAGCACCACAAGCCGCCTGTTCGCGTTAACGGTCGTCGCCTGCATGTCAAAACGGCGGCGCTGGTCCACGACAGGAAGGACTTCGCCTCGAAGGTTGACGACGCCTTCAAGAAATTTCGGAGTCTTTGGCAGGCGCGTAATTTGATCTGGCACCCGCGCGACTTCTTCGACCGCATCGATTGGCAGCGCGAAATCGTTGTCGTCTAGCTGGAAAATCAAGAACCGCAGTTCCTTTGCATCCGACGCGTCACGAGTTTCATCTGTCGGCTTCATGGTTGTCTCGTCTTGCGCGAGTTTCTGCATGATTTCTTCCCGAAGTAAGCGTTCCGGCACCAGGATCGAAACGAGTTTGCCTTGTCCAGCCCGATAGATTTCCTTGATCTGCGCTTCACCGCCGGCGCGGGCTGCAAGCACTGGCGGGGCCGGATCGACGCGGTCAGGATCGACCGAAAGGACGGCCCGGGTACGGTCTGCGACGAACCCGATTAATACATCGCCGATTGTGACGACGAGCACCTTCTCAAGCGAAAGGATCGCCGATGGCAATCCGAGGAGACGTCGTAGCGAAAGCAATGGCAATAGCCCGCCTCGATAAGGCATGACGCCGCGTACCGCATCGTCGCTTCCCGGAACGAATGTCAGGTTTTTTGGAGCGGGAACGATTTCTCTGACCACTTCAAGCTGAAGAGCATAGTCCTGACCAGCGACCTCGAACGTCACCAGGCGCTGACGAGTCATTTCGACCGCAGCATCCTTTGCGGTAGTTGTCGCGCCAGCAGTGGTGGGGAGCGATTGCTGTTTTGGTGCGGTCTGCGCGAAGCCCCGGCGCAGCAGTTCCGGGATATCTAGAATCTTGGTAACGTGAGAACCGCTATCGAATACGCCTCGCAGATGCTCGCCGCCTTCGGAGGCAATGTCGGCCTCCGCCGTCTTAACCTTCTCAGGTGCAATGCGGACCAAGCTGGAGACTTCGTCCACCACTAAAGCAACTGGCGAGGCGCCTTCGAGGACAATAAGACGCGAAGCATGGGTCGCAGCTACATCCGCACGGCCCAGAAGGGCGCGGACGCTTGCGACCGGCAGGACCGCCCCTCGCAGGTTGGCAAGGCCCATCAGACTTGGCGGCGCCTGCGGAACTCGGGCGATCGGCGGCAGCCGCGCGACTTCCGACACGGTTTCGGCCGGCAAGGCATAGAAGTGCCCTTCGCTCCTGAATGTCAGAAAACGCTCGTCGGTCAACTCTATCGTCTTGGCTATCTCAGCCATTTTGCTTCTTCAATTCGTCCGAAAGGGACGCAATCTCTTCAATGGCGGCCGCAAGGTCGTCCGCGCCCTGGGCCTGTTCTGCGGATGCCGTGGCGGCTTGACGCGAGGCCGCACTCGCTTCTTCTGCAGCCGCAGCTATTTGACGGGCCGCAGCAGCAGTCTCTCCGGCAGCGGCAAGTATTGCATCAGCTCCCTGCTGGATAGCCTTGTTGGCACTTCCTAGCGCGGCGAACTCGCCGGTGATGCTTTCGAGTGTCTTGATGACAGCTCGGTTATTTTGAACCTCCATCTCTCCCGCGGAGATGATTTGTTCCAGGTCGCGGCGCAAAAGTGCGATCTGGTCGAGAATTCCGCGCACCGTATCTTTGACACGCTCGACGCTATCTGACGCTTCGCGCGCGAGCGCCCGTATGTCATTTGATACTAGTGCAAACCCCCGGCCGGCATCGCCCGCACGCGCCGCTTCTACTGCCCCGCTCACCGCAAGCATGTTGGTTTGAATGTTGACCAGCGTGATTGCGTCGACAATCTTTTCGATCTTTCGACCAATGACTTCCAGAGAGATGATCGTTTCAAGGCTCTCCCGGGTATTGTCGAGAGCTCCCGCGACTCCCTCGATCAGGAGTTCGACTGCCTTGCGGCCATCAGCGAGTGATTTTCCCATTACCGAAACACGATCAGTGGCGAGTCGTCCCTTCTCCTGGGCGAGACGCGCACTTTTCTCAATTTGGGCGAGAGCTGCCGAAGTTTGTTGTGCGGCAGCGGACTGCTGTTGAGATCCGCGATTTATTTGCTCCACCGCAGTCGAGATCTGACTGGCAGCGCTGGAAAGTTCCTGAATGGTCGCCGACAATTCTTCGGCCGTGCTCGCGATCTGCTCGGGCGCCGAGTCTCCTGCTGACCCGCTACGAAGTTTTTCCGACAGGGAAGCGAGCGACTGGGCGGCTACCTGACCTTGATCGAGGGACTGAGCTTGCTGTCGGACAGCCGACTGGGCCTCGCTGGCTGCGGAAGCTTGCTCCTCAGCAGCTCCAGCTACAAGCTCTGCGCCTTTTTGTGCCTCCTGGATGGCGCGCTCGGCTTCCATCGCTGCCGTAAGCGTATCTTGGCTCCCCTTGGCGAGTTCAACCATGCTTTCCCGCAGGCCGCTCAGCGTTTCGATAACGGATCGACCCGCTTTGGCCTGTTCAACCGCCACTTCGGCCGCCGCCTTGACTGCCAAGGCTGACTGCCGAACATTTGTCTGGATCTCCTCCGCAAACCCCTGCACTTGAACCGCGCTCTTGTCCGAGACGTCGGCGAGAGCTCGCACTTCCTCGGCGACGACCGCAAAACCGCGCCCATGGTCTCCTGCGCGTGCGGCTTCGATGGCTGCGTTCAACGCCAGTAGGTTCGTTTGATCGGAAATCCGGCTAACGGCGCCGGTGATTTCGCTCACATCCTTCGCCCTACGTTCAAGTTCGCTTATAATGACTCCAGAGGAGACCTGTCGTTCCGAGTTTCGTTCAATAGACTGGATTGACGCACCAATCAGGGCAGCGGACTCAGTAAGCAGTATCTGTGCGGATTCGGTCCGGCTTCGTGAATTATTAGCCTCCCCGCGGGCGGTTGCCAGGTTGGCGGTAACTTGCTTGATGGCCGTCAACTGTTCCTGTGACGCTCCCGCTGCCTCATCGGCGCCAGCCGCGATCTGCTCCATGGATCGCCGAAGCTCTTCCGCTGCCGCGGAAGCCTGCGCCAGTCCGCTGGCCAATTCTTCTGTAGCCGCTGCTACCCTTTCCGAGATCTTGTCCTTTCCTAGCGTCTTCCCGGAGTTGCGGTTTCGGGACGCCGGTGGCGCTGCAACAACGGCAGATTGGTTAGCCTCAGCCAAACGACGTGTTTTGGACGCGGAACCCGCAATTTTCGAAGTTTTTACAAGGGTCATATGGCTCTCGGATTGGGTGGGCTCAGCTATCACTGAAGCATAGGCCATATTTCCCCCGACGTGGATATCGCTAATCGTGGGACTCTGCGATCCATCCAGGCCTGCCTGCAGCGCGAGACCCCTTAAGGTCGTCAGACCCGACCTTGTATGGAACCCGCGCCCGTGCCGAACGGTTTCCCCTTGGCTCTTGGACGTAGCGGAATGCTGTCCTTGATTGAGCGAAGGGACAAAAATGGACGCCCAAGTTAGCAACCGCAAATTGCCGAGAAATGGCGCGCACGGCGGCTTCGTCCGCGTTCAAGGAGCCCGTGAGCACAATCTAAAGAACGTCTCGCTTGAAATTCCTCGCAACGCCCTTGTGGTATTCACAGGCGTCTCAGGATCCGGCAAATCGTCTTTGGCGTTTGGTACGCTCTATGCGGAAGCGCAACGCCGCTATCTTGAATCCGTTTCACCCTACGCGCGCCGGCTGTTTCACCAGATGGCGGTGCCCGAGGTGGATGAGATCGAGGGTCTGCCCCCGGCGGTGGCGCTGCAGCAACAACGCGGATCGCCCACCACTAGGTCGTCGGTGGGAAGCGTCACGACATTGTCGAACCTGCTGCGAATGCTGTATTCGCGCGCTGGTGACTACCCGCCTAATGAGCCGCTGCTGTATGCGGAGGCGTTCTCGCCGAACACGCCTGAGGGGGCCTGTCCGCATTGCCATGGCATCGGCCGCGTCCACGAGGTCAGTGAGCGCTCGCTGGTGCCTGATGACAGGCTGACCATCCGGGAACGGGCCGTCGCCGCGTGGCCGACTGCCTGGCAGGGGCAGAACCTGCGGGACATCCTGGTCACCCTCGGCTACGACGTCGATAGGCCATGGCGAGAACTTCCGAAGAAGGACCGCAATTGGATCCTCTTTACCGACGAACAACCGACAGTGCCGGTCTACGCCGGATATACTCCCGCCGAGACAAAGCGAGCGCTCAAGCGCAAGGAGGAGCCCAGTTATCAGGGGACCTTCACCGGGGCCCGCAAGTATGTGCTGCAGACCTTCGCCACGACGCAAAGTGCGATGATGAAGCGTCGTGTGGCGCAGTTTCTGTCCAGTACCGACTGCCCGGTCTGCAACGGCAAGCGATTACGGCCGGAGGCGCTATCGGTTGCCTTCGCCGGAATGGATATCGCCGAAATCTCACGACTGACGCTGAAGCAACTTGGCGAACTTCTCAAACCCTATTTCAATAGCAGAAGCAGCGTTTCCGAAACTCATCCTGAGAAGGCTCTCGTTATCCAGCGTATTACGGAGGATTTGCTCGGGCGTTTGGACGTGCTGCTCGATCTCGGTCTCGGCTATTTGACCCCCGAGCGCAGCACGCCGACCCTGTCTCCAGGCGAACTACAGCGACTTCGTCTAGCGACACAGGTTCGATCCAACCTTTTTGGGGTGGTCTATGTGTTGGACGAACCGTCGGCTGGACTTCATCCGGCTGACACCGAGGCATTGCTCCGCGCGCTGGAGCGTTTGAAAGCTGCCGGAAATTCGCTTTTCGTCGTCGAGCACGAACTCGACATCATCCGGCACGCGGACTGGATTGTCGACGTCGGCCCGGCAGCCGGAGAGCAGGGCGGCGAGATACTGTACAGCGGTCCATTGTCAGGCCTCGCCGAAGCGCGAAACTCTCAAACGCGGCGTTATTTGTTTGCGGAAGCTCAAACGGCCGCCAGGTCGCTCCGGCATCCTCACAAATGGCTCAAGCTTCGGGGAGTTACCCGCAACAACCTCGATCGTCTTGATGTCGACATTCCGCTGGCAGTATTTACCAGCGTCACTGGAATCTCGGGGTCCGGGAAATCGAGCCTGATCAGTCAGTTTCTGGTGGAGGCCGTTGGCGACAAACTGGGTCAGCGGAAGAGATCTAGCGAAGATGATGACGCGCTTGAAGCGGGCGTAGAAACGCTTGGTGGCGACATTGCTGAAGGTCTCGACAGCATCAAGCGGCTGGTGGTGGTCGATCAGAAGCCGATTGGCCGAACGCCGCGCTCGAACCTTGCGACCTATACCGGTCTCTTCGATCATGTCCGCAAGCTTTTCGCAGCCACGAAGCAGGCCCGCGCCAGGCGCTATGATGCTGGTCGTTTCTCATTCAATGTCGCGAAAGGACGCTGCGAGACCTGCCAGGGGGAGGGATTTGTTTGCGTTGAATTGCTATTTCTCCCGAGCGTGTACGCACCTTGCCCGACCTGCAAGGGAGCCCGCTACAACGCCAAGACGCTGGAGATCAAGATTCGCGACAAGTCTATTGCTGACGTGCTTGCCATGACTGTGAATTCAGCGTTTGAGTTTTTCGCCGACGACGCATCCCTCCGTCGATCCTTGGGCGTTCTTCGAGAGGTCGGACTGGGATACATTCGGATCGGCCAATCAGCCACGGAACTATCAGGTGGGGAGGCGCAGCGCATTAAACTCGCTACCGAACTGCAGCGCTCGCAACGTGGCGAGGTACTCTACGTGCTTGACGAACCCACCACGGGCTTGCACCCGTCGGACGTAGCGAAACTGATGAAGCAGCTTGACGGCCTCGTCGAGTCTGGAAACACCGTAGTCGTTGTCGAGCATGATATGGGAGTTGCGGCAGCCAGCGACTGGATCATCGACATGGGACCGGGAGCAGGCGACGAGGGCGGCAAAATCGTTGCATCAGGACCGCCAGAACGTGTTGCGTCCACGCCTCAGAGTCGGACAGCTAAATATCTCGCTCGAGTTCGGTAAGCGATCGACGGGCCCGTGACGGCAAGTGGCAAATGGCTGGTCGTCGTAGAGCGTAAACTGCAAACTTCCGATTGGTTCCGTTGCTGTCTGCGAAGAAGCAACGAGGCGCAACTTGCCACTTCTTCCCGATCAATCTTGCGGTGCACCCGGCATCGGTGGAGACGAATCGAGACGACTCATGCGGTTCGCGATTGGAACCTTCCAAGCAGGATTTCCATTAAGTGGCTACGCGGCGCACTCCCGTGCCGGGTTGATTCGCGCATCGGTAGATAGAGGTGTTGGTCCCAGCTGGCTTGGCATTTTCAAACTTCTTGATCGGCGCACTTGTGGTCGCCGCCCTCTATTTCACGCGTGAAATCCTCGTCCCGATCGCAGTCGCCATCCTCTTGAGTTTTGTCTTGTCGCCCCTTGTGAGGGCATTCCAGCGCATGAAAGTGCCGCGGTCGATAGCGGTGCTCAGTGCGGTCAGCCTGGCGCTGGCCATCGCCCTCAGTCTTGCGGCGATGGTGATGATCGAGGTCAACCAACTCGCGAGCGACCTGCCGCGCTATCAATCCACGTTGGGCGAAAAAATCCATAACCTGCGGGACAGGATTGGCAGCGTGGGCGTGCTCAAGAACGCCTCCAGCCTGTTGAAGAACCTGGACAGGGAGCTGAAGTCGCCCGGAAGTGGCGATGCTGAAACGGCGAAGCCATCGTTGTCGGACGGCCCGACAAAAACGCCTATCCCTGTCGAAGTCCATCAGCCAGACCCGGGTGCGTCTGAGGCACTGATCGCAATGTTGCGACCGCTCGCAGCTCCCTTCACCACCACCGGAATCGTGGTGATCTTCCTCATCTTCTTCCTTTTTCAGCGGGAGGATCTGCGCGACCGGTTCATTCGGTTGCTCGGCAGCGAGGATTTGGAGCGCACCACGGCGGCGCTCGATGACGCAGGGCAACGGTTAGGCAGGCTGTTCCTGACGCAACTCATTCTGAATGCGACTTTCGGCGTCGTGATCGGACTGGGCCTCGCCGTCATCGGCGTCCCGAGTTCGCCGCTCTGGGGACTGCTGGCAATGATCCTTCGCTTCGTGCCCTACATCGGCGCGATCCTCGCTGCCGGCTTGCCAATTGCCCTGGCCGGTCGCCGTGGTAGTAGCCGCATCGTTCTGGACCTGGCTCTGGGGACCCCTGGGGCTTCTGCTCTCCACGCCACTCACGCTGTGTCTGGTCGTGTTTGCCAGGCACGTCGACCGTCTCCAGTTTATCGACGTCATGCTGGGAGACCAGCCGGCGTTGACGCCGCAGCAGACCGCATACCAGCGCATGCTGACGGGCGATCCGATTGACGCGATCGAACAGGCACGGTCGTTCCTGAAGAAGGGGACCGCTTTGGCCTATTACGAAGAAATCCTGCTGGGCGCCCTGAGATTGGCTGAGGCCGATGCCGCCCAGGGCCGGCTTGACGACGTCAGGCTCGAGAATATCCACGAGACGGTTTCCGAAATCATTGAGGATATCGCCTCGCACGAGACCGCTGAGGGGAGCGCGGGTGCGGAAGTGCCCGCCAGGAAGAGGAAGATCGTCAACATCGACGCGCGCAAGCTGGGCAAGCCGGTTTTCTGCATACCCGGACTGGGTCGGCTCGACGATTGCGCCGCGCTGATTGTCGCAGATGCGTTGAAACGTGAGGGATTCAACGCCCGTGTTTCCGGTGCCGATACCGAGATTGACGCCGGCAACGCAGAGACGATCTGCGTTTGCTTTCTGGAGGAGGTATCGGAGGCGAGGTCGTCGTTCACGGTTCGCAAGTTCTCCCGACGGGCGGCTTCGGCCAGGATCATCGTTTGCCGGTTGGGAAATTTCGAAGCGGACAAGGAGCAGCGGAGTGATGATGTAGCGCCGCAGTCGCTCGCGACCGTGATCGCCGCCGTAGCCAAGAGTGCCAGCATCAAAACGCGTCGGGAACAATAGGCAATGTCCGAGAGTTCAGGTTTGGTACAGCAAGGAATCAAGGTCATGCAACAGACGGCCGATCGATCGCTCCGAGAGCTACAGCGCGAGACCGAACAGACGCGCGAAGGTCTGACCCAAACGGTAGATCAGCTCAAAGCGAGCGTGACCGACACCGCGAGCGAAATTCGCCAGCGCATCAGTCCCGAAAACATAAAGGCGGAGGTCACGAGCTACGTCCGCTCCAAAGGCGAAAGCATGTTGGAGGACATAACGGCGGCCGCGCGCCGCAACCCGATGCAGGCGGTGGCCGTGGGCGCAAGCCTCGCCTATCCGCTTTTCAGGTTCGCAAGGGCTATTCCCTTGCCCGTGCTGATGGTCGGCGCGGGAATCTTTTTCGCCGGCACAAAGAGCGGCCAATCGATTACCCAAAAAGCCTCCGACATGGCCTCCGATCTCTCGGACGAACTCGGCCGGCGTGGCCAGGATATGGCGGCACAGGTTGGAGAGGCGGTCAGTTCGGCGACGGGCGCGGTTTCGGATGCCACCGGGCGCGCCGGCGAGGTGCTGTCCGCGGGCGCGGACCAGGTTCGCCGCACCGCAACGTCCTCGACGCCAGAGCTCAGTCTGGCAGACCGGCTAAGGGACTCGGCCGCCTCGGCAGGCGACGCGATCAATACGCGTGTCTCCGATATGAAAGACAGTGCGTCTGAACTGGCTGGTTCCGCGATGGATTCGTCGCGTGATATCGCCGCTGGTGCAGCCGCCGCCACGCGAAGCGCCGCCTCGTCGGCGGCGAATGCGGGGCTGGAAGCGGCCCGGGATGTTCGGGACAGGGCAGCGGATTATTCCAATCGCGCCGGAAAGACCATGTTGGATACGATCCAGCAGAATCCACTTCTGGTCGCAGGCGTCGGTCTGCTGGTTGGAGGTCTCATTGCGAGTGCGCTCCCCAAGAGTGAGTTGGAGGAGGATCTCGTGGGCGATGCAGCCACGGCTGCCAGAAGGCGGGCGAGTGAAGCAGCTTCCAAAGGCTTCGACGCTGCCAAGGGCGTAGCCGGCGAAATTCTTGAAAACGTGGCGCGGCAGGCTGGCGCGGAAGGCCTAACCCCGGACAAGCTGGACGAGTCGGCCCGCGAGATCGGGCAACGCGTCAGGCGCGTGGCGGAAAGCGCCGTCACGACGGCGTTCGATACGGACAAGACGTCCCAATCACACAACGGCGGAGGAAACTGACATGGCTGACCTCATTGGAACTGCACATCAAGGCACGGCGTCTTCCGGCCAGGACTCCGCAAGAGCCAAATTTGACGACGCCGTCGCATCGACCAAAAGTTTGAGTGAGCAGGCCATGTCGGCGGGCCGAGACCTCACCGACAAGGCGAAGGATATTGCTGAAAGCTCGACCGACACCATTAGGGGCCACGCCTCCGATCTCGTCGATGCGGCCATGGGTGTTGCATCTCAGGCTACTGACAAGCTCAAGGACGCGGTCAACAGTCAAAAATCGTCCGGCGCGGAATACGTCGGAAACTTGGCAAATACAATGCGGCGCGCGGCACGGGAGTTCGATACGGATCTCCCGCTCGCGGGCAGCTACATCCGGAAGGCGGCCTCCCAGATCGAGGGCGTTTCCGACCACATCCGCAACGGCAACCTGAACGATATGGTCCGGAATGCGCAATCCTTTGCGCGCCGTCAACCGACGGCCTTCCTTGGCTTGGCGGTCCTCGCGGGTTTTGGTGCCGTTCGGTTCCTCAAGAGCTCCTCCACTGACGACGGCCCGAGTTCGCAAGCCATGAGAACGGACAGCCGCTCCTCCGCAGCAGACAACCGAGGGTACCGCGATGACTTCTCGAACTGACCGTTCGATCCCGGAACTGTTCAGCGATGCGGTCGGTCAGCTTGCAAAGCTGATCGGAAACGAGTTTGCGCTGGCTCGCGCCGAACTGTCCGAAAAGGCCGGACAGGCCGGGAGAGCCGCCGCAATGATGGGGGCTGGAGCGGTCATCATGATCCCCGCGCTTGTCCTGCTGTTGTTTGCCGCGGCGGCTGCCCTCATACAGGGCGGCTTTTCGGAGCCCATCGCATATCTCATCGCCGGTGGCGGCGCAGCGGCCCTATCGGTCGCCCTCATCGTGGTGGGCCTTAACCGCCTGTCGGGCGATGCGTTGAAGCCGACGGCAACGATTAAAGAAGTACAGCGCGACAAAGCGGCGGCGAGGGAGATGGTTCGATGACCGACATGACTGAAAAAGGCTCGGACTTTATCAAGGACCTTGGCAACGCAGCGCGACGCAATCCGGTCTCTGCGGCACTCATCGGAATGGGACTGGTATGGCTGTTCGCCGGCAAAGCCGGGGGGGCACCGGGCGATATCCTTCAGAAGACCGGCCTCGATCGCCTCCCAGACGCGGCAAGGCATGCGATGAGCGCCACACAGGACCGGGTTGCATCTGCTGCCGAAGCCGTCCGTGAGACGGGCAGCGACGGTGTTGAAACCGCGACCCGCATGGCCTCGGAATACGCAAAGGCCCTGCCCGATTCTGCCGATGTTCTTGGCACCGTGCGAGGCAACCTGGCCGATCTGTTCAAGGCACAGCCCCTGGCGTTGGGCGCCATCGGATTGGCCATCGGCGCCGGCATCGCCGCGGCCTTGCCCAACACCGACATCGAAAAATCATACATTGGCGAAACCAGCGAGACCCTGAAAAGCAAGGCTGCCGAAATCGCAGGCCAGCAGATCGAGAAGGCGGCCACGGTTGCGGCGACCGTCGTCGAAACCGCGGCGGACGAAGCGCGCAGGCAGGGCCTCACGATCGATAACGCAAAGGCGGCGATGGACGACCTTTCAGGCAAGGTCAGCCGGGTGGTCGACGCGGCGGGAAAGAGCGCGTCGCAAAGCGCAACATGAACCTGCAGTGCGATCGGTAACAAAACGAGGAGAGAAAAATGAACGGTTTGATTTATCTGGTTGGATTGGTCGTCGTCATCCTGGCCGTATTGTCGTTCTTCGGGCTGCGCTGACATGGTGAAACAGCTTGAACCCGGCGCGGCTCCCATTGGAGTTTCCCCGAGGTATTTGAACTGGTCGCCCGCGATATTGGGTGCGCTGGTGGCCACCGCGCTGTCGTCGATCCTGTTGGCGTTCGGCGCGACGGTCGGGTTGGGGATTTCGTCGACTGCGCCGACGTGGCGGGACGCGTCCGCCGCACTTTGGATTCTGTCGGGACTCTATCTCATTATCCAGGCTGCACTGAGTTTCGGCGTGGGAGGTTACATTGCGGGGCGAACGAGTGTCGCTCCGGCCGTCTCGGATGTTGACGAAATCGAGCATCGCGACGGCCTACATGGCCTCGCTGCCTGGGCGCTTGCCGTCGTTCTCGGAGTGGGGCTCGCGGCCTTGCTTGGAAGCGCGTCCCTGACGCGGTCCAACAGCAACATGTTCTCGGCACGAACCAGCGCCGCAGAACCGCTGTTAAGCTATGAGATCGACCGGTTGTTCAGGCCTTTGCGCCGTGCCGCGAACGTGGACCTTTCGCAGGAGCGGGCCGAGGCCGGACGAATCCTCCTGACGTCGTCGAGCCACTCGGGAATGAGCAATGAGGATCGATCTTATTTGGCGCAACTCGTCGCGGCGAATACCGGTCTTGCCGGGCCGGAAGCCGAAAAACGGGTCGATGGTGCGATCGCATATTCACGGGCCGCGATAGCCAAATCTCGCCGGAGCTCGGTGATCCTCGCGTTCTCCGTCGCCGCGGCTCTGTTGTTGGGTGCTGTCATCGCATGGGCAGCGGCCGGCATAGGCGGCCGCCACCGTGACGGTGCGCCGATGCCACATTGGATGGGCGCTCGCGGTTCTGGAGTTGCCTATCGACGCGAAGCCGCGTGAACGGGCGGGGTGAGGTGGATCGGATGAGAACCCCCGACCTCACCCCCGAAGCCGTCTTGAGCGCATGTCCAGAATGCAACGCGTGGCCGATGGCGTTGAACATCGTGAAGCCGTCCTGGTTGTCTCGGCCGATGATTCAATTTACCTGCCCGAAATGCCATTTTACCTCTGAGGCAGAATGGCGCGAATACGCGAGACCGGGCTCCGACTAATCTGGCGCCGCCCATTCTCATATCGCGCGGCGGCCGCAGGGCACGGCACTCGAGCAAAGCCATGTCCAGATGTGCAAGATTCTTATAGGCTGCCACCCCAAGCAACGCCGGTGACGCACTTGCACAAAATTAGAAAGTTCCAATATGTTGCGGATTTAACGCGCTTGGGAAAAATCGGCAATCCCGTCCCGTTTCTTGATCGCAACCAGATGGACCAGAATTCATCCTGCCCATAGCTTTCACCACTATACTAAGGTCTCGGTTGCGGGGCGTGGCGTGAATTTTCAGATCACAGTCTTGAAGGTCTTAGCAGGACACCCTGAAGGGCGCGCCTCGCTTGCGGACCTTAAGCAATACGTTGCGGTTCTCACTTGTAGCGGCGCAGATTGGTCACAAAGGATGAAGAAGCTGGCCGCACGCGCGCCTGGATTGGATATTTTCTCCAGCGGCTACGTGCTACGAGAGCCCAGCGGGTGGCAGATATCGGAGAAGGGCCGTGAGTTTCTAATCATGATTGAAACGCCATTGGCTGAACCGCTTGTCCCGGCGGTCGCGTTTACGTCGCCGGTGGATTCCGAACCGGCCGATCTTCCGCCGAATGTTGTTCAGTTGGTAAGTCATAAGGTCCGGCGCAGCCGGCGCGCTGCTGCCTGAATTGGGCGATTAAGTCGCCGCCTTCGTGGGTCGGAAGCCGACATCGTCGCGCGGTCCCGGCATGTCGGCTTCTCACTCGATCATTGTCCGCGCGGAATGTCAGACATCAGCGGACCAGCAGTCTCCGCCGGCCTGGACGCCATGAGGGCGGCGCTTGATGGAGCCAGGAGTCGGCGCACGCTTATCTGCGCCGCCAACGGCCCTCATCACCTGAAATGAGGCTGTAGCAGGGTTCAAAATTGAAACGGATCGACGGAGACTGAAGTCTTGCCGTCCGAGGATTGCTGCACGGTGAACGTTACTTCTTTCGTCGCTTTGATATTGCCGACGGCGGCCGAAATCTCGCCACTGCATTTCACCGTCAGCTTGTCCTTGCTCGTTGAGGTCGTAACTATCCTCTGACCGAGCTGATACAGAGGCTTTTCGCTTTTTGAATGTTGCGAAATCGAGTCAGTCGACGTCTTAGCGGCCGTTGAATTCTTGGCCGCATAAGTAACCAGTGGATTCTTGCCGTCGTCCAAGACAAATTGGAGCACGGCTTTCCGGGCTTCGAGGGAGTCGCACTCTGGCGCAGCGATGCACTCGCTGGAAACAACAAGAAAAGGAAGAATCCAACAACCGAGTGACCGACTGGTTAGATAGCGCATTCAGTATGCTTTCATTCCATCAACCGTTACACCAACCAGGTTACGAGGAACATGGTTCCGGCTGCGGCGTCTGAAGGAGGGCGTAAACATCGAATCCATCCAAGCTTTACCGCGTGGGAAAGGGGGGCGAACAAGTGTCCTGATTTTGCGAACCCTTCACGAGCGCGCTTACACCACATTGGCGTTATGGCAGTTTCTGGATCACCGGCATCGCCGAGCCGGATTCAGGAAGCGTGGCGATCGACTTTTCCACGTGGCGCGCCGTTCGAAAATCGTCGAGATGATCGACATTCGGGGCGACAGCTGCTTCCTTGGTCAAAAGTAGATAAACTCGTCCGACTGCTCGTTGAAGACGCTTTGACTTACCGATCGGCATCCGTCGTGCCTTGCAGATGGCTCTTACGGCGTATGCGTGCAGATAGTCGACAGCGTCGGACATTATGAAACTCCGGACGGTCAACTGCCCCAATTAGATTCCGTTCCTAAGTGTCAGCAACGAAAGCTGGTTTCGCGGGTTGTCGAGCGAACGCTGGCACTCGATTGATCTAAGTGCGTAACGAGGAGGGCATGATGACCAAGGAATTCAACCCGGCGCCTCACGACAAACACGCAGACGATCCAAAGCAGGCCGCGCCGGCCGACAAGAAGCAGAGGAAGCTTGAAAAGGGCCTCGAGGATACCTTTCCGGCTTCTGATCCGGTCAGCGAAACTCAACCAAAGCCTTCCAAAGATTGACTCTTTTGCGACGCCGCAAGCCCGGCCTTAGGTCAGGCTATGCGGCAAGTTCAGTCGACTAGCCTGCGACTTCGTTGATCGCCGACGTCACGGGGATTGTGCGTTTAAGCTTCGGTTCTAAGATGGCGTGGCTGCCAGCTAAGCTGGAGCAGCGTCGCCGAGGGGCGGCGCCCTGTCTCGGCGCACCTGCGGCAGCGCAGCCGACTTGCGAGATCGTGCACGACAGTGGTCGGTGGGTTTCTAAGAGACGCCAGGTCGACATCGTTCGCCGCGCTGCATCTTGAGCAGCGGATTTCCAGCCAGGGAAAGCCGCCATTAATAGCTTGGTCGATGGTGGGTGACGGATCGATCGGCTCGCCATCGCTCCACATCCTTTCGTTCCAGCTTTCGCAGAGCAACCTGTCGGCCTGTTGAATCAGCGCATCGCCCTTGGAACGCATTTCCAATGACTGCGCAGCCAGGATACCCGTCATCGCGCGGGCCTTGCCGAGCTCCTTTGTCAAAGCCTTTCGGTGACTTCCCGAAGGCGGCGTGGGATGGTGTTTCGGCGCCATTCGGAGATCCAAGTGCAGACCAAATTGGGTCCAAGGCTAAGTCGCATCGAACGCCGGCCAGCACCCGTCTTCTTCAAGCCGGCCGGTGCGCTGTTGGCAGATGTTGTCCAGCAGCCGCTGCGCGACATCCTTCCAGACCGCGTTGCCGCCATACAATCGGACCGCATCGGCGGTCTGGATTTCCACAGTCCGCTCGCAACGTCGGCAGGAGACGCGCAGGACGTGGCGCCGGATTTCCGAGAGATGTCGTTGCGCCAATCGAAGTCCATTTGTCTCTGCTCGAGGATCCTTGAGGGTCGCATCCCAGTACTGGGCAGGGGTTGCAAGGTCAGGAGCCGCACCGTGGCTCGCTGCTATCCGGACCGCCTCTGCGGCCAGTTTTTCCATCTGTTTCGGGGTAGGCATGGGCCAGCTCGCAGGTCGGTCGATCATTCCTCCACTAGAACATAAAGAGAACGAAAGTCGAGTCCGCTTGTCCTGGGGTCTGAGAAAAAATCATCTTCTCGGGAAGCCACCCTGTCGGAACCAAGGCTGCCCGTTCGTCTTGAACCCAGCAACAGTATTTGGAGTTCCCAGCCATGGCCCCCCGCGCTAACTGGAAAGGCTTCCTGCGTCTTTCCCTCGTCACCTGTCCGGTAGCGCTCTATCCCGCCACGTCGGAATCCGAAAAGGTCTCCTTCAACCAGCTCAACCGAAAGACGGGCCACCGGATCAAGTACGCGAAGGTGGACGCGGACACGGGTGAGGAAGTTGAAAACGAAGACATCGTCAAGGGCTACAAGGTCGATACCGATACGTACATCGAGGTGACCAAGGAGGAGCTCGAGAATGTCGCGCTGGAATCGACGCGAACCATCGAGATCGACGAGTTCGTCGACCGCAGCGAGATCGATCCGCGATATCTGATCCGTCCCTACTACTTGGTGCCGGATGGGAAAGTCGGTCACGACGCCTTCGCCGTCATCCGTGAAACCATCCGTGAGATGAACAAGGTCGCGATCGGTCGCGTGGTGTTAACCAATCGGGAGCACATCATCGCGCTCGATCCGCTGGACAAGGGCTTGATGGGAACGCTGCTGCGCTATCCCTACGAAGTTCGGTCGGAAAAAGAGTACTTCGACGATATTCAGGACGTCAAAGTCACCAAGGACATGCTTGATCTCGCCAAGCACATCGTCAATCAGAAGGCGGGCCACTTCGAGCCGGACAAGTTCGAAGACCAGTATGAAACGGCCCTCATTGACCTCATCAACCAGAAGCGCGCCGGCAAACCGATCACTGCGAAAGAGCGTCCCCGTGGGGAGAACGTCGTCGACCTGATGGACGCGCTACGCAAGAGTATTGGCGGTGCACAGGCTTCAAAGGACTCCAAGCCGGCCAAAAAGCCGCGCAAGGTCGCAAGCGGTCAGAAGGAAATGCTCATGCCGATTGCCGGCAAGAAGTCGGCGAAGGAAGCTGCGGCGAAGAAGCCGTCGGCAAAACCGCAGCGTAAGTCAGCCTAGACCCGGCTTTTGGCCATGAAGCCAGACGTCAAGGTACTGTTCACCACTGGCTACACGCGGAACGCCATCGTCCACAATGGCGTGCTGGATGCCGTACACATCTTTGCCGAAGCCGTTCAGCATAGAGGACTTTGGCGGCCAAAGTGCGGTTCATAATAACGGATACTGAGCGGGTAACTTGCCGTGCCACAGGAAGCGAACTCGCTCGCTGCGACAATGGAGAATCGTAAGTTGCCGAAAGCCGCTATCTTCGACCTGGACGGCACGCTTCTGGACTCGGTCGATCTCCACGCGCTCGCATGGCAAGAAGCCATGCTTAAGTTCGGCCATAATGTGAGTTTCGAGCAAGCTCGAAGCCAAATAGGCAAAGGAGGGGACAAGCTCATTCCCGTCTTCCTGTCCGCTGATGAACAACGGGACCACGGCAAAGAATTGGAAGAGTGGCGCGGCAATCGTTTCAAGACCGAGTATCTGCCGCTTGTACGTCCCTTTTCGGCGGTTCCGGATTTGCTACGACGCGTGCGCTACGCTGGACTTCGGATTGCCGTCGCCTCTTCCGCTAAGAAGGATGAAGTGGAGAAATATCTTGAAATCGCTGACATTACCGAACTGATGGAATTGACGACGTCGTCTGACGACGTCGAGGAATCGAAACCTGCGCCGGACATCTTCGAGGTAGTTCTAGAGAAGCTCGGGATCCAAGGCGTAGAGGCCGTCGCGATCGGCGACACGCCCTACGACGCGATCGCTGCGGGGAAGGTGAAGATCGCAACCATCGGCGTGCTGTGCGGCGGATTCACGGAGAGTTCGCTGCGGCAGGCCGGCGCCGCCGAGATCCATCCTGGTCCGGCCTCGCTGTTCGCTTGTTTCGCAAACTCCCTACTTGCCAGGGAACGATCCGGCTGACCCACGGCAGTGGCCAGTGCACGGTGCGGGGAAGCGGTCCATGGCGAGAAAACTGAAAACCTATCAGACTTCGCTGGGCTTTTTCGATCTGGCAATTGCCGCTCCGTCGATGAAGGCGGCTCTGGAAGCGTGGGGCGCCGACAGCAATCTCTTCCACCAGGGCGCGGCGAAGGAAACTGACGATCCGGACGTACTCTCGGCGACCTTGGCGAAGCCGGGCGTCGTTCTCAGGCGGCCTGTCGGCTCCGACGGACCCTTTGACGAGCATGCTGAACTACCTACCAATCTGGGTGACGGCGAAAGACTGAAGACTGTCCGCAAGCCGAAAAGCCACAAGGTGAAGAAGCCTTCCCCGCGCGCCGTCGACAAGGCGACGGAGCGCAAGGCCTCAGTTGCCTTCGAAAAGGAGCAGAAACGGCGCGAGCGTGAACGGGCGAGGGAAGAGGCTGCCAAACAGAAGGAGCGTGAACGCCGGCGAGGGGCCGTTGATAAGGCGCAAGCGGCGCTGGACGCGGCCGAGCGGGAGCATGAGGAGAAAGTTGCGGCCATCCAGGCCGAGGCGGGCGCTCTCGAGAGGAGATCGCGGACCGAAAACGTCCGCTGGGATAAGGAGAGGGAGCGATTGGAAGCTGCGCTGCAGCGTGCGCGTGGCTAGGCACCCAAGATTGGTTCAAACAATCGACGTGGCGGCGGGCAACCGGGATCAATCTGGCGGGCACTCGGGGCACGTATCTCCTATCGAATCGAGAACTTGTGCGACGGCTCCAGCAGCCACCTGCGGTGATACTCCTGGCGGCGGACTTTTGCGGGCGATTTCGAGCGCGCGCTCGCGGGCATGCGGATCGGCGCCGTCCTGCATCCATCCGTGCTCTCCGCACTCTCGAATGGCGCCGACTTCCTGCAGCACTTCGATAGCCCATCCCTGAAGTGTGCGGCTCGGTAACCTTGGCGTGTGAGTCATCAGCACCGGAAAATCTCCCTCGTCAGGGATGAATCCCCAAACCATCCGGTTGTTCCGGTTCACGACGTTATCGCGAATGCAGGATCAGGCCGGATAGGCCTTACGTGATAGAATCGCTTGGCGTTCTTGTCGGTCCCCGTGCCCACTGCGCAGCGAAACCGATCCTGTTCCCGAATTGCGTCGCGCTGCGAATCGGGCCGGCCTTCACCACGATGTCGCCTTTGCGCAAGCCTGCGGAATCGGTCTGAAACTTTCGCTGACCTTGATGTCGCGCGAGTCCTTGAAACGGCCCATGGCACGATTCAATTTTGGTAACTTGGTACGCGCTCGCCCGGCGATCGGCCCCCAAGGCCGCCGGGCCGAACAAAGCGGCCCCAACGTCTCATCCCGAGACTGGGGCCGTTTCTCGTATTCGCTAACTGACCGACGCGGCGATTCCCAACGCGAGCTTGCAGAAACGTTACAGAAGCCTCGCAAGGCGGCCCTGGATTGCGCGCTCCAGGGGCCGAGCTTTTGGAGGGCCCGACGCACGACGTTCCTTCGTGGCACAAACTGCACATGCGACAGTCAGCCATCGAGAGTATGCTACCCGACACCACCACAGGTGCGTGCCGTGGAAGACCTGACACATCCAATCCCCGCTATCTTGGTTGATCAACCCCAATCGCACTTACCCGGTTGTTCGTTCATGGGATAAGTCCGCAGGCTCCATTGGCAAATGATCCCCCCAAAACGCGACCTAGATACTGAGGCTGTCGAAGCTCTGGAGACGGCGCGGTCAATGCCGAGCGGGCCTGAGAAGAACTGAAGCCTAGAGAAAGGCAGGCCTGTTGCGCAAGGGGTCGATGCTAAAAGGGATTTTGTTCGCCAAGCGTGGAAGGCCACGGAAGTAAGCCGGCGCAGTGGAAGTCCAAGGTTCAAAGGGCGCCAGTGCCATTAGGCGACTCGGACTTCAAAGCTACCTTTGGGTCGCGGCCCGCGGTATCACAGGGCTTCTTGTAGCGCCGCGTCATTCAACCGGGCAGTCATCAGTTGGGCCGGGCCGGCTAAGTGGGCGGCTTTTTCCCGGCATTCTTGAGCGTAGCGGAGCAGGGCTTCGCTGGTTCTCTCATCCAGGATCGATCGTGCCAAACGCTCGGCTCGGAAAGCTTGATCAAGAAGATTCATCGTTGCACCTCTCCGGCACAAGTTGAAGCAAATGCCTTCGTTCCGAGTATCCTCCCGTCAGGCTTAAAGCTCTGTGAATGAGATCACAGGACACTGGCTGAGCGCCCCTGGGAGATTGCCCTCCTTGCAAAGTCTCGGGATTGCGCCAGTGTCCGCAAATGACACCAAGGGGACTTGCGGCAACGATGGGATAAGCTATGAGGGGTTGATTGTCCGGATTGCGAAGGAATCAGATTGGCGTGCGAGAGCCACCCACATGTGGCTTGGTTCCTTGCAAGGTTGCCAGTGCGGTGCCGGAATGCCATGCCGGTGCATCCGGGTGGCGTTGAACAGCCTACAGGGCAACCACATGCAGATAGAGCGCCAGTAGAATCAGAGCACTGATCGCGATTATCGCGAGGAAGAAGCGGCTCATCTATTTTTCACGTCGGACGCCTTTGAATTTCATGGCGGTCTGCTTGACGGCCATGAACTGGCCGCCCTTCTTGTTGCGCTTGGTCGGTGTCTTCGTAAGCGGATTTTTTAACTGAGTGCGCTTCTTGACTGTGCCTCTACGAGCGTTGTCGCCTTTGGGTTTATTAACGGCCATGATGCCTCCAAAAAACACCAAGTTCTGAATCGAAAGGTTTGTTCCCCGCGGGCAACATGAAGGCGATTGAAAAGTGCACTCGCCGGAAACGGGTTAGTTGTCAGCGCGTACCGATGCGTTGATGTCGCGCGCAGAAACCGGAAAAATGCTCCGCGTCCAACATCTCCGTTGCGTCCGGTTGTCACCCGGCGGTGCGTGGTCTAACGCTGCTCCAGGCTGTTGGTTGCAAATTCACCGCCTAGTGCTGAAGACAAAGTTTGGAGGTGCCAGCGCTTAAGACGCGTACAGGAACGTTCAACGTCGTCGGGGATTTAGACTCCCTAAACGGAGGATTTGCAGATGGGGATTTTGCCTCGCGGCGTAGCGGCTACCTACCTATCCGGCACAGCCACGGGCATCTTCGGGTCGCTTTTGTTGCTTTGCTTACCGGAAGGTGCCGCGGCCCAAGGACTACCGGTTGAGAAAGGATCGCATCTTCCGGTCGCGCTATGGCTTGGCGGTGCTTTTGTTTTGGGCATTGCCATCGCTTATGGAATCTTGCGCACCCGCAGCCGCACCAGCGCGGAAAAGCGAATAACCGATCAGGCGACAAAAGATCTTTATGTGAAAGAGAACCGCGACGCCAACTAGCAAGGCCGGGGCAACTCACAAACCGCGTCGGTTGATGCGATGACCGTGAGCAAGAACCAACCTTGGAACGATGAGAATGACGGCCGACTGCTGGTACGGGAAGCAGGCGGCCGCTCTGCTGATTTCCTGTGATCGTCGTCAATCACGGTACAACGCTCGATAGATTTGGATCAGTTGATGATGTTATGCAAGCCTTCGAACGAGCTTCGATAGCAACGCGTGCGGCCTACGGACAGGGCCGATCTCTTGAGACTTGATTTGTGGTCATGGGACGAAAGCTGGCAAGCGGCAATTCAGGCTCTAATACGAGGACGACTTGGACAAATTACTCTTAGTCGAATGGGCGGAGCTGATAATTCCGACCCATTCCGTTGCGGAGATGATGTTGAGGGGCACGGTGATGTACCTGTCGCTTTTCATTATCTTACGGTTTGTGATGGTGCGTCAGACCTCAACCATTGGGATTGCCGACATACTTGTTATCGTCGTGATAGCCGACGCTGCACAAAACGGATTTGCCAAAGAGTATAAGTCTATTACAGAGGGTGTAGTTCTGGTCCTCACTATCGTATTCTGGAACCTGTTCCTTAATTGGATCAGCTACCGCTTCAAAATATTTGAGCGGCTTTTATCTCCCCCGCCGCTTCCGCTTATAAAAAATGGCAAGATGAATCGCCGTAATATGCGCCAGGAGTTTATCACCGAAGAAGAGCTAAGAAGTCAGTTGCGACAACAAGGAGTTTCTGAACTCGCCGAGGTTCGAGAGGCTTGTCTGGAGGCAAACGGAGAATTGAGTGTGATCAAATCAGATTCAAAGGAAAGCTCGAAACATTCGAAATCAAGGGCAAAATCCGGTTGAATCATGCGATCCATATTTGCCACGCCGCGGGGATCGAAATGGATAGCCCGGCGGCGCTTTAGGCTCGATCAGCGGCAATTTTCGTAGGTCGTAGCCATTGAGATAGAGCAGGTCGAAGGCAACCATCACGATGCGCGTCGACTTGCCCTTCACTTCGTTTTGCAGGACCGAAAAATCCGTGGTGCCGTCGGCGGCCGGAACGATGACTTCGCCGTCGATAATCGCGGATCCGGCGCTAATGTGCCAGGCGTCGTCGGCGAAGGGACGACGATAAAGCTTTATATGCCGCGCGCGCACGTGAGCGAGTCCTAGCCCATCCATAGTTCCGGGCATATCGACGGAAGGCGAGTCCGTCTGGAAGCGGACCTTCCGGACACAACCGCTTATGGCTCGCAGAGACCAATCTGCTGATGCAGTTGAGTCAGACAGCGGCCTGCGAGCCACAAATGCGGCCGTCACCGCAATGCGCCCAAACCATTGCCGATGGTCGGGGCGACGGCGCACAATCATTCAGCCGGCGCGCCCTTGAATACCGGCGCTCACCATCCATATACCATCCATACAGATGGTAAATGGATGGTGAGAAATGCCCCCTAATGTCCACGAACTGCGACCAAAGCCTGCCGAGACCGAAAAAATCACGATCAATCTCGGGTATGTCGATCTTGGGCACGTGGATTTGATGGTGCAGGAAGGATTCTATTCGAACCGCACTGATTTTATCCGAACAGCGATCCGTAACCAACTCGAACGGCACGCAGACGTAGTCAAACAGTCCGCGGCCCGAAAAAGCCTGGAGCTCGGTCTGAGGAATTACAGCCGAGCGGATCTCGAAGCGGCGCGGCGGGCCGGCGAGATGGTGCACATCAATGTTCTGGGCCTTGCCAGCATCGCCCAAGACGTCACTGCCGATCTCGCCCGCGCGACCATTGGCTCAGTCTCCGTGCTCGGAGCTTTGCACGCCAGTCCGGCGGTCAAGGCCGCTCTCGCCGACAGAATAGGGTAAATTCGATGCTGAATCAGGACACGATTCGCGAAGCCACACGGCTGACGCATGCGGGCCAACTCGCGGAGGCCACGGCGCTACTTCAGCGCATGCTCGGCGGCAAACGCACGCCGGACGCGACATGGCGCACGGCGGGGCGCATCCCCCTTACAGGCCGCGAGCCGCTTACCATCGATGCGAAGGTCAATGACGTCGGAGAGACCGATAGCGCGCTCTTGGCGCGGGCCCCTTCCGCTCCACCCCGCGGGCTCCGGCCGTTACTCGATCGAGCAAAGGATGGCTCCTGGCTCGGAATGCGAGGCCTGAAGCGCACCCCGCCGTCGACATCGGAAATCGCGCCGGACGGGACGAATTTCATCGAAGCCGCTTACAGCAATCCGGCGGGAAGCCGAGCTTACAAGCTCTTCGTCCCTAGTGGCTATCAGGGGCAGCCGATTCCCTCGGTCGTGATGCTTCACGGCTGCACCCAGTCGCCGGATGATTTCGCTGCCGGTACGAGAATGAACTTCATCGCAGAAGAACAAACCTGTTTCGTGGTCTATCCTGCCCAGCGCAGCGACGCCAACCAATCGAAGTGCTGGAACTGGTTTCGCGCAGCCGACCAGCAACGCGGCGGCGGTGAGCCCTCGCTTATCGCGGGCATTACCCGCCAGGTCATGCGCGATTATTCGGTCGATCCAAAACGCGTCTATGTCGCCGGACTGTCGGCCGGAGGGGCCGCTGCAGCTATCATGGGAGCGACGTACAGCGATCTGTATGCGGCGGTAGGGATCCATTCCGGCCTCGCCTGCGGGGCCGCTACTGACATGCCCTCCGCATTTGCCGCGATGCGGCAAGGCGGCGGATCCGGTCGCAGGGGCATTTCGGGCAACGGGCCGTCTGTACCGGCAGTTATCTTTCACGGTGACCGCGACACCACCGTGCATCCAAACAATGGCGGTCAAGTTCTTGAGCAGGCCATAGGTACAACGAGCACGCAAAAAACGGTGTATCGCGGGCAGATACCTGGAGGGCATGAGTACACCCGCACGACCCACACCGACGCGGGCGGACGCGAAATCCTGGAGTATTGGAATATCCATGGCGCTGCCCACGCTTGGTCGGGCGGTAGTCCTGCGGGCTCGTACACCGATCCGCGGGGACCGGACGCAACGAGGGAAATATTGCGTTTTTTCCTCGGGCATTCGCTTCCTTGACAACCAGCGACGAGCGGCCTTTCGGCAATTGATATTAAGACGACTACCCTCATGTGAAGCATTGCGGCCAGCTAAAGCCGGCGGCCAATCTGCATTGATCCTCATTCTAAATGAGACTGCGATGTACAGTATCAAGCATGCATTCGGCCCGGAGGGCGGTAGGATAAGGGTGCGCCTGGTAGGGTATCGGCAATGGTGAGGCCCGTTTGACGGTATCCGACAACGGGGCATCCAGAATCTTAACGAAAACGGATCTGGCCTCAAATTGATTGCCTCGCTTGCACGTCAGATCGGCGGCGCAGTGGATCAGGAAAGCAGCGATAGGGGGAGGGCAGCCTCGCTCACGTTTCCATTGATTGAGATTCAAAGCATCATTCGCAACGCGATTACGCGATTGACTGCCACATCATCAATCGAACACCCACCGCCCTCTACTTATATGTCCGTAAGGATGGAAGTGTCGCTGCTCGGATAAGTGGCCTTTGGGACTTCATCGCTTAATACTTAGTTCAACCATTTCATTCGAGAACTTGCGGAACATTGCGATCCGCTCTTTTGTGAGCTCTTCAATTACGCGGAGTAACTGAAAGGGCGACCTAATCGACGCAAGCCTCGGTCCGAATTCAAGCGCAAATTGCATGTTGGCTTGTGCCATTTCCAACAGCTTTGCTTGATACGCCCGCGCTGTTGCCGTGGCTGAAGAAAAATCAGAACCTTTCTTTAATTCCGTTTCGCTCATGATCTGTTTGACGGAGTCCTGCAGTGCCATCGCCGGACTCTCAAGAATGGCAGCCGTTTGTTTCGGGGCATGACCCTTGGGGGACAATCTAATCGGGTCGGCTGCAACCGAGCGCACGCGGCTGGGTTTAGAGCTTCTAATAACAGCCGAATTGGCCCGTTGGGCCTTCGCGGTTACTTTCGAACTGCGGGCGGGCTTTGACGCTGTTGGCGCTTTACGTTTGGTCATTTCAGCACTCCAAAGATTACTATTGACCAAAACGGTCATGATTGAAGAGCCAACATGCTGAGCAGTTCAACGTTCCATCGAACTACAGTGCGACGCGGATTAATGCCCACCACGTTGAGCTGTTTCGACCAGTATATCGGTTTCCGGATATGCCAGATTGTCCAGTGCATCGCGGCAGGTAATCCTTCCACGCTACTTCGAAGCTGGAGGCTTAGGATTAGATAGCCCCATGCGTCGCCGGGTGAAGATGCATTAAAGCCAAGTTTGGCTGGTCGCCATCCTATCTGCGCTGTTCAAATCTGCGATGCTTATCGCCGGTGCGTGCCGTCGAGAAGGCGGTCGCCGCGGCGGAGTAGGAAGCTCGGCAGTGTCTGGAACATCATCCCGTAATTGAGGTTTGATCTAACGACCATCGGCGCGCTGCTCAACGAATGTTTCTCGCTGCTCGGCGAGGCCGCCCGGGCCACGACGTGCAAGGGCATGATGGGTCTGGTGGAGGAAGGCCAGGAAGTCATGGAGCAAGGTGCGGACAAAGAAGACGCGCTTGCCGATCTCGCGCTCATCGGATCGGCGCAGCGGGTCGAGCACTACGAGATTTCCGGATACACGACCGCCAAAAACCTGGCACAGCAACTGCGCTACAGCGCCGTGGTGGAATGTCAAAGTCACTGGCAGAGGAAGAAAACTCCGATCAACTGCTGAATCAGGTGGCCCGGAGCTTGATGTCGGTTGCCCAGATGCCGGCGGCCGTCGAGCGTATCGAAGTCGAATAAGGACTGCCGGCCGGCGCGCCATGCAAGCGCGCCGGCCGCCTTCGTGCGTGGTAACCGAGTTCGAGGAAGCGAAACAGGTGAAAGCCGTCACAGCACGCAAATGAGAAATCATCGTTCTCCCCTGAACGACGATCGTAGCCCACTGCTGGATTTGATGACCTGCACTATTTGCATGCAGACGATGAAGATCGAAAAGGCCGACCCGGACGACAACGGCAACGATCTCATTCACTACCGGTGCGCTATTTGCCAGGCAGTTGAAACGGTGCGGCTCGTTCGCCGCCAACCTCCGACCAGCCAGCCGAAAAGATCGCTGTGAAGCGCATGGTTGACGACGTCGGGCTCTAATTTCGGCGAGCCCGGACGTTCCGTCGACGTTAGGGCGGGCTGCGGATCGCCAGTCCAGGTGAGGAATTCTGCAAGACGAGGCCCGCTGAGAGGCGTGAATCCCCACCTCCTGGTTTCAGGCCACTGCACAAAACGGGAATGGCGCGGGGTCGGCCCAAGCCGGACCGGTCGCAGTACGATGTCTCCAACAGACGGCAGCTCTCATGTCGGCGCCGGGTCCCTTCGGGTTCGCGCTGCAATCGCGTTGGCCCGCTCTAGAAGGGCCTCGGCGCGCTGTACGACCGGGATGTCGATCATCTTGCCGTCGATGGCGAATGAGCCGCGCCCCTCGGCCGCCGCTTGCCGGTCGAGCGTCACGATGCGCTCGGCATCCGTGACTTCCTGCGCCGACGGACTGAAACCGGCATTGAGGATCGGCACCAGCGATGGATGAATACAGGCTGATCCTACAAAACCGAAATCCGCCGAGCGCCTCACGATGCGGGTGTAACCATCGAGATCGGCGAAGTCCGCCACCGAGCCGATGGTGCCAAGCGGCATGATGCCAGCGGCACAAGCCGCCTGCACAATCTGCTGCTTGGGCATCAGCATGGTCTCTTCCGACGGCTTGGCACCGATGGCGGTGGCATAGTCCTCCGCGCCCAGCGAAATGCCGGCCAGCCGCGGCGTCGATCGCGCAATATCATATGCCCTGGCCAGCGGTCCCGGCGCCTCGATCAGTCCGATGAACCAGATCTTGCCGGCCGGCAATCCGCGGCTCAGTTCCAGCCGCGTCACCATCTCATCGAGCAGGCGCAGATGTTCCGGGCCTTCCACCTTCGTAATCATGATGGCATCAACGCCGGGGATGACGGCGGCTTCCAAATCCCGCACCGCCAATTCGAGCGGCTGGTTGATCCGCACCATCACGTCAGAATGGCCGGTGTCGCGGAAGCGCTTGACGATGCCTAGCACAAGCGCGCGGGCGGCGTCCTTCTGCGCCAGTGGGATGCTGTCCTCAAGATCGATGATCAACGCATCCGCGCCGCGGGCGACGGCTTTGACCACGAAGCGTTCGACGTTGGCGGGCACGAACAGCGCAGAACGCCAGACAGGGAATTTTTGCGGCATCGTCATGTCGTCTTCTCCTTCGCAAGGCCAGAGGCTAATACGGCCTTAATGTCTTCGTCCGTCAGGCCGGCTTCAGCCAGAATTTCACGGGTATGCTGTCCAAGGCGCGGTGCCGGTGTCCGGATCGTCCCAGGCGTCTCGGAGAGGCGTGCTGGCACCGCATGCATCGGGAATGATCCCATGTCCTCGTCGGGATAATCAGCGAGCAGGGCGCGCGCCTGCACATGGCGGTCGTTCATCAACCGTACGATATCGTTGACCGGGCCGATGGTCACTTCGGCCGCTTCGAAGAACGCCACGTTGTCGTCCATCGTCCGTGCGCCGATGAAATCGCCGATGATTCGGTCGAGTTCGACGACATGAATGAGGCGCTGTTCGTTGGTCTTGAAACGCGGATCGTCGCAGAGCTCAGGCCGGCCGATCGAACGCAACACCCGCATCGCCATGCCCTGGGTGGATGCCGACAGGGCAACCCAACCATCATCGAGCGTCCGATAGACATTGCGCGGTACTGATCCGCTCGAGCGGCTGCCGCTGCGCGGCTTGACCTTGCCGGTGAGCCGGTAATTCGCCGCTTGCGGCCCCAGCGAATTGACGATCGGGTCGAGCAGCGGCAGGTCGACGACCTGGCCCCGCCCGCCATTGATTTCGACTTCGCGTAACGCCGCCATGGCGGCGAAGGCGCCGGTGAGGCCAGACAATGCGTCGGCCAGATACATAGGCGGCAACACCGGTTCGCGATCGGCGAAACCGTTCATCTCGGCAAACCCGGAAAAGCCTTCGACCAGCGTACCGAAGCCGGGCCGGCGGTGGTACGGCCCTGTTTGTCCCCAGCCCGAGATACGGACGATCACGAGCTTGGGTTCGAGACGCAGCAATTCGTCCGGCGCAAGGCCCATTTGCTCTAAAGTGCCGGGCCGGAAGCTTTCGATCAGCATCGCGGCGCCGGGAATCAGCTTGCGGATCAGGGGTACGGCGTCGTCGTGTCGGAATTCGACGCACAGGCTGCGCTTGTTGCGCGAATGCACCTTCCAGGTGGTCTCGATGTTGTTGATGCGCCAGCCGCGCAGCGTGTCGCCTTCGCGCGGTTCGACCTTGATGACGTCGGCGCCAAAATCAGCGAGGTGCTGCGTCAACAGATTGCCGGCAACCAGACGCGAGAGATCGATGACGCGAAGCCCGCTCAGCGGGCCGCGCGCGCCGGGCGTGTAGTCCGCGCGCGGCAGTCCGGACACGGCTTGGGTTGCGTCAGTGGGATTGGGCATGGGCCTGTTCTGTAAAAAGAATGCCGCCAGTTAGGGGAAGCCACAAGCGCAACCGGCGGTCGGTGGTTGCAGCTTGCGTTTCAATGCGGATCTGATTGCCGCCGACATCGAGTCCGATCTGCCAACGGCCGCCGACATAGGAATGACTCATCACCGCTGCATTGACGATGGTGCCGTCTGTCGCTGTCTCGTTGTCGGTGGCGATCCGCATCTGTTCAGGCCGATAGGCAAAGGTGACCTTGTCACCCAATGCCGGGCGGCGGGCGGACTGGATCGTGACGCGCTGCCCATCGGCGAGGCTGACCAGCGTTTGTCCGTTGGCGCGCGGTGCTTCGACCACGTTGCCGGCGAGGAAATTGGTGGTACCGATGAAGTCGGCCACGAAACTGTCGGCGGGCCGTTCGTAGATGTCCTGTGGTGTGCCGATCTGACTGATCCGGCCGCCATTCATGACCACGATGCGGTCGGAAAGCGCCAACGCCTCAACCTGATCATGGGTAACATAAATGGTCGTGAGTCCAAGGCGCGTACGCAATTCGGCAAGCCAGGTTCGCGCGCGGTCGCGCAGCTTGGCGTCGAGGTTCGACAGTGGCTCGTCGAGCAACAGGATTTCCGGCTGATAGACCAGCGTTCGAGCCAGTGCGACGCGCTGCTGCTGTCCTCCGGACAACTCGTGTGGATAACGGTTCTGAAATCGCTCCATCTCGACCAGCGCGAGGCATTCCGCCACGCGCCGTTTTCGATCGGCTGAGGAAACTTTTCGTAAGGTCAACGGAAACACGACATTGTCGTAGACCGTCATGTGCGGCCACAACGCATAGCTCTGGAACACCAGTCCACAATTGCGCGCCTCCGGTGGCAGGAAGATTCCCTTGTCGCCATCGAAGTAGGTCTTGCTACCGACGCGGATACGCCCGCTGGTCGGCTGATCCAATCCGGCAATGGCGCCGAGCGTGGTTGACTTGCCGCAGCCCGACGGTCCGAGCAGGGTGACGAATTCACCGTCGGCGACACGGATGTTGACGTCATCGACGGCGCGAACCGGCCCGAACTGCTTGTGCAGGTTTTCAATCAACAACTCAGCCATAAAGCTTCACCCCGAATATCGCGCGCGCAGCCGTGACGCAGATTCCGATCACCAGCACCTGGACTGTCGCCAGCGCCGACACCAAGCCGACCTCACCTTGCGTCCATGCCTGCAGCAGCGTGGTGCCGATGACCTCGCTGCCGGGCGCAAACAGAAAGATCGCAGTGGTGTACTCCTTGAAGAAGGTGATGAAGAGAATAATGAAGCAAGCAACTAAAGCCGGCCGCATCAGAGGCAGCACGATACGGCGGCTGGCCGTCCACCAGTCCGAACCCTGAACGCGCGCGGCACGGTCGAGGTCGGGACTCATCTGCATCAGCATCGGCGCCACCGCGCCGAGACCAACGGGGATGTAGTGCATGGTGAAGGCGATGATCAGGATCCAGATGGTGTTGCGCAAGCTTCCCAGGCCCGGCACCAGTGCAAACGCGTAGAAAAACCCGATGCCGGCGACGACGCCGGGGACTGCGCGCGGAAACAGAGCGACATAATGCAGTGGCCCGCGCCACCGGAAATCCGAACGCAGCACGATAATGGCAATCAGCGCGATCATAGCCGTCGCCAACACTCCGCCGACGGCGCTGACGAGGAAGGAATTCCAGATCGAGCGCAGATAGACCGGATATTCGAGCATGCTGGTGAAATTGCCGAGGGTCAGCACCTCAGCGAGCGGCGCCATCGGCGACAACAGGCTGGTGAAGGAGCGGAGCACCAACACACCGATCGGTGCGACCACTGTCGCCAGAATATAGATCGCCGAAACCAGGCACAGCGGCCAGCGCAGCCGGTTGAGACGGAATGGCCGCGGCCGCGTGGCTTTGCCGCCGAGGGTGACAAAGCGCCTGGTATTGCCGAGCAGTCGTCCTTGCAGCCAGACCAGTACGCAGACCACGATCAGCATCAGTACGGCAGCGGTCGCTACCAGTCCGTGGTCGGGCCGGGCCGACGCTACGCCGTTGTTGTAGAGGAAAGTGGTCAGCACCGTGATGCCGGCGGGATCGCCGAATACCAAGGGAATGGCGAGCAGTTCCAGTCCCACGGTGAAGTTCAACACCGCGCTGTAGGTGATAGCCGGTAGCAACAGCGGCAGCGTGATCCGCCACAGCGTCCTGAGGGTACCGGCACCGGCGACGCGCGCTGCTTCCTCGAGCGAGGGATCGGTGATGGTCGCCGAGGACATGCAGTAAATGTAGGCGACCGGCGCTTGCGAGACGCCGGCGATCATCGCCATTCCCGGCAGAGTGTAGAGATTCCACGGCGCATCGCCGAAGATATCCTGCGTCAACAGTGTGAGATAACCGGCGGGGCCGTAGATCGTGTACCACCCGAACGACAATACCAGCGCCGACAGATAGATCGGCCAGAGGAACAGTTCGCCGAACAACCGCGCGGCGGGCATGTCGGTGCGGCCGAACAGCACCGCCGCCAGGGTGCCGAGCGTTTGCGAAATCACGGTGGTAAGTGTTGCGAAAACGACCGTATTCCAGACCACCAGGCCGAAGCCGTTGGTCTGGAACAGTCGTCCGAAATTGCCCAGCGTGAACTGTTGCCCGGCGTCGTAGAGCGCGCGATCTAGCAGCGACTGGTACAGAACGGGAATGAGCGGCGCGGCGACCAGGATAACAGTCAGCAGCGCCATGCCGTATTGTACGGCGGTGTCGCGGCCGGGTAGGGGTGTCGGCAAGGCATCGGCTATTGCCGCTGTCTGCGCGCCGCCGGGATCAGGAGACATTGAAGGTTTGTTTCCAGCGCGCCACGAAGGCGTCGTAATCCCGCAGGGCGTCCGGGTCGTAGCCGATATAGCAAATATTCTGTTCGCCGACCGCTTCGGCAATCGAAGAGTAGGTGTGCCGAATCCCATCGCCGGGCTTGATACCTGGACGCGCCGGCGTCAGCCCGCCGCGTCCGAACGCGCGCTGGCCATCTTCGGAAATGATGTAATCGATCATCAACTTGGCGGCGTTGACATTGCGAGATCCTTTCGGGATCGCCACGCCGCGCAGTACCACAGGCTGACCATCGGCGATGAAACTCCAGCCCAGGATGCGTGCCCGCGCCGGATCGTTCAGGCGCGGCCAGAAGGTGATGGCCGAGACGAAATACCCAGCCGCATACTCGCCGGCGGTAACCTTCTCGGTCATCGGTCCACCCGAGCGTTCGAAGCGTGGTGTGAGCTTCGCGAGCTCCGCGAACCACTGCCATGCCTTCTCGCCGTGTTTCTTTGCGAAGGCGTAGTTGATGCCATAGCCGAAGGTCGTCTGATGCACGCCATAGCTGGTGATCTTGTTTCGCCAGGGCCGCTCGTTCGCCGTCGCGAGCGCCACGAACTCCGCGAACGTCTTGGGCCGCTTGCCCTCCGGCACCAGGCTATTGTTCCAGATCATCGCCATGGGGTCGGACGAGACGGTGTAGACGCCGGGAAATGGTTTCGCCCAGTCCGGCCACGCCTGCGCCTCGGGGGACATGTAGTCCAGGATCTCGCCGCGCTTCTGGAAATCGATCCATCCGCCGGGATCTGCGGTGGCGATCAGATCGCAGGTTCGGCTGTTGGTGCTGCGCTCGGCCAAATAGCGCTCGAAGCTTTCACGCGAGGCCGGCAGATCCAGCGTCTCGACCCTGATCTTTGGATAGAGCTTGTTGAAGCCTTCGATAACCGGCCGCCAGTTCTCGGGCGACATGATGGAATAGATCAGCAGGCTTCCTTCGCGCTCAGCATCGGCGATGATCTGGCGATAGACATCGGGATAGCCGCTCGGTCCGGTTTGAGCGCGGGCGGCGGGGAGGCCCATGGCGGCTCCCAAAAGTGACATCACCAGCACGCTTCTGCGATCGATGCTTGGCATCTTTGTATTTCTCCCGATCTGCGCTATTGTAGATCTGCGCTTATATTGGCGCCAATTTGTGCGCAATAATGGATTGGTGTCAAGGGGCGGTGCAGGCGAGGCGATGACAAAAATCCGGAAGGAACAACCAAAACGGCATCTGGCAGCGGAGATCGCGGCCGCGATCACGGAAGGCGCCTATCGCCCGGGAGAATGGTTGCGACAGATCGATCTCGAGGAGACGTTCGCTGCCAAACGTTTCGATGTCCGCAGCGCACTCAGCGAACTGGCTGCGCGCGGTATGGTGACCCACGTTGCAAATCGCGGATACCAGGTCATGCGGCCGGACCTGACGGTCGTTCGCGAGATGCTGGCGATCCGAATTCTGCTGGAAGTCGAGGCCGTCACACAAGCTTTGCCGCATATCGGTCCGGCCGAGCTCGAACGGATCAAGTCCGCTCAGAAAGCGTTCGAGAACGCGGTGGCCCGCGGCAGCAAGGCGGACCAGGCCAACTCCAACGCGGCTTTTCACGACGAGATCTATCGTCATGCGCCGAACCGATCGCTGTCCAAATTCGTCGTCGAAATCCGCAATCGCGTCATTCCCGGACCGATCGCGCTGTGGCCCTCGTATGCCGATCTCCAAAGAAGCGCCGCGCACCACGTCGACATCGTCTCTGCGATCGAGACACGTGATATCGACGCGTTGGTCGCCGCCGTACGCCGCCATATTACAGAGTCAGGGGCCAACTATCCGGCCGGTGACCGCGGTCAGGGGCACACTGAAGCCTCTGCGGCCCGCCCATAATGACTCGGCGAGTCAGGCATCGTGATCAGCGCTTGCTTTTAACCGGCAGGAAGATCTTGAACGGCCTCGATGCGCAATAGCCTCGGGGCCATTTGTTAGCTCCCGCCATCCCAATAATGCTAATGCCGCTAGTTACTTCGACTGCTGATCGCACTCTAGCGCGCAACTTCGCTAATTATCGTGTCCAGCGCGTAGACAACAAAAGAAATAGCGCCCGATTAGCCCGGTACTTGGCCGCTGGCTGGGTGCTTTCAAACCCGCCGATAATCGTGACCCCGTAGCGGTCGCAGACCCGCCATTCCCACTTGCTCGGGCTTCGCTTGGTAACCAACACTTCCAACACGGCCGCGCCCCACGATCCCCAGTTGCGTACCGTCAAGATAGTAAGGGCCTTTAAAGGTGTCGGTTCGCTTTTAGACGTTCAGGTGTAGTTTGATGACTGCGAATGTTTGAAACAGTGTTTGAAAAACAGCGTCGGACTTACCCTTTAGGTCGAAAGGTGGCTACCTTGCGCGCCTCTTGCCACAGCTCTCGCGTGCCCGTCTACTAACTGTTCGGCGCAGCGTTTGGCTTCCTCGTCATTGTCGCAGTGGACCTCAATGCGATTACGGATATGACCGTCGTCGCCAATGACGTAGGCATAATACCCCATGCTGGCATCGTTTACTTCGGAGGCTGGAGGCCGGGCAGCCTTAGCTAATCCTGCATATGGGCGCCGGTCCGCCTGCCGCGCCCTGCGGATTAGCCTCTCACGCTCAATTCCGGGCGGGGTGCCGCGCGCCGCAGGCGCTTTGCCTGTTCTGCTAGGCGCTTCCGCTAGACTAGGACCGTAGGCCATTAAGCCCAGAACCGCCGCTGGTACGTCGCAAGGATGGGGTTTGGGCCTAAGGACTGGCCGACTTCGCTTCGTTCACCGCCGCGTTGATCATGTCGGCGAAATTCGATCAAGAATGGCTTTCGCAATACCGGCATGTCCTTGAACGAGGCTGGTGCTCCTTCGGGACCGTAGCCGCTGACAAATACGAAGGGCTGGCCTCGTGCCGCAACGAATGGCTCCGCCTCTTGGACGCTTCCCGCCTCCGCGACAACGCGATGCCCAAGCTCCTCGAGCATCTCGACGAGCATCCTCCGGATGAGGGCTTCATCTTCAACGAGAAATATGGATATGCCCATCTCGCTTCACCCGTTCGGCGCAGCCGAGTTTAGAAGCTGGGAGACGGCTGTGATAAGCTGGGCAGGAGCAAAAGGCTTTTCGAGCAGAATACTGTGGGGGACACCTTGCGACGCCCAATCACCTCCTGCAGCTCCGGTTATGTAGACGATTGGGAATGCAGGATCGATCTCGCGAGCCTGTCTTGCGACATCCCAACCGTTCATACAGCCCTTGAGATTGATATCTGTCACCAGCGCGCGGTAATTTGTGAGCTTGCTCTTTAGTAAAGTAATAGCTTCCTCAGCCGATTGAGCAATCGCAGTTTCAAAGCCTGCCTCGTTCAATGCGTCTTCGACGATAGGTTGAACTAATGCATCGTCCTCAACGATAAGTACGATTAAAAGTTGTTCTGCCACTTTATCCCGCCCGCATCGACAGAGCAGGGCCTGTGATTGCCGTAGTCCTACGGAGGAATTCTTCATCGTTCCGACTGGTTTGGCGCGCATCGTCGCAAAATGATCGAATCAATTTCGAAAATTCGCGAGTGCGAGAATTGCCGTGCTGAGATGATGCCGCTCGGCAAGCTGCCAGCTATTGGGACCAAGCCGTTAATCAAGGTGTTCGGTTGCTACGGGTGCAACCGCATTGAATTGGAGACACACTAGGGCCTCCCTTGGCGGCCACTTTCATTCGTTGTCTTGCTTGTCACCATCATTTAATCGGGGACATTGCTAATGAGAATATTTTGGATTGTTGCCGTTGCGGTTGGAGTCGTTATTTTTATCGACTACGAATTTTATAATGGTCATTACTGGCATTTGGTATCAACGATGCTGCGCCAAATTGGCCGTTCGTTTGGTTGGCGTTGATGAATGGCGTAGTCTTCAATGGTCGAACATCTAGCGCGAGGTCGTCCAGCCGATCATGACGCTAGATCCAGGCAGGCCGGGTTTGTATTAGGCCGGGCTGGCGGTTGCTTTGCCCGTTGATTGAAGCGCAGGTGACTGCGTCAGCTGGTTTAGGCCAACAGATCCGCACCCGCTTCAGTGAACTTTCCTGATATGTATGTGAGCTGACGCACAGTGCTTGGTCGCGATTGGTCAGACAACGCGCTCCCGTGGATGGAGGGTTCAGCCATGACCGAATCTGCCAGGCGACGCATAACAGTTGATGTGGTAATCCTAGCGGTGGGAGCGGCAATCTTGGTCGTTTCTGCCTTTGTGGGCGTGCTATAATTGAAGGCGCGGCTTTTCGCGATCTCAGGCGAACAGTGCCGCCCCGGGTGTAAATTTCGCATACGTGCCACTCTCGTGCAGCCACAACCATCCACGCGGGATCGCGAGATCTTGGGGGTGTACTCATAAAATCGCCGCGAGATTTGTGATTGCCATCACAACAATGTCGATTTGCTCTCCCGTCAGTGATTTGCCTCACGGTACTGCGGGGACTGTTGAGCGAGTGTGGTACTCAGCGACGGATGGCCCGCGCTGGCCTATATGGAGAAGATCATGAGCAACACAAAGCGTACCGAGAGCCGCGAAGTTCGTGAAAGTGGCGAACTGACGGACGACAATATCGCGGTTGTGGCTGGTGGTCGTCCCGGCGCCGCGGATCTAACAGCAGCTAGGGACAGTTTCAAAAAAGGAGACTTTGCTGGCGCTTTTGCTCATATGACCGCATATCTTACCAACAGCGGGGGGCGGGGCGGCTATATCTAAACCGGGAAACCGGAACATCTCCACATTAGTCGATAACCTTCAGAAGCCGCAGCCGCGGCTTCCGGGGGGCGCTGCCGATGACGCGTACACCGCGTCAGAGAGTTCTCTCAAGCCTTTGAAGAACGGGTGTCGAACCTTGCCTTCGGCCGATTTTGCTCGGTATTCCAACAGCTCCGGCTCAACCCAGATGCCTCGATGCGCGATGCGCTTAGAATAGGGCTGGGTTTTGCGGATCAGCGGCGTGAGACGTCGGCGCAACTCTGCCGCGGATGTCTTGTCGAAGCCGTGGTCGACCTTGCCGGCGTAGAGGAGGTCGTTGCCCTTGCGCCGACCAAGATAGATACCGTCCCAATCGTTACCGTCGAGCGCAAAGCCGGCAATCGTCAGCATCTCGCGCTGGGCGCAGGTCTTCTTGATCCAGTCGTTACCGCGGCCGGACGAATAGCGAATGTCGCGTACCTTTGAGACGACGCCTTCGAGGCCGACCTTGCAGGCGTAGATCTCGGGGCCATCGGTTTCGAAGCTTTCGCTGAACTGAATCGACGTTTTGGCAACAACCAGCTTCTTGAGATGCGTCTTGCGTTCGATCAGCGGCAGCTTCCGGAGATCGTAACCATTGAGATAGAGCAGGTCGAACGCGACGAAAACGATCTTGTCGGACTTGCCCTTGAGTTCGTTCTGCAGAACGGAAAAATCGGTCGTGCCATCCGCGGCCGGCACAACGATCTCGCCGTCGATGATCGCAGAGCCTGCACTGATATGCCACCGCATCGGGTACCGCTACCGGTCCGACATCATGAAGGCCGGGACAGACAGTCTTGGATTGGAGGCGGCACATGACGAACATCGTGGGCGAAGCCGAGGAGATCAGCCGCTGCGACAGCAATGGCCCTCCGGGCGCCCGATCCCGTCAGGCACCTGCCGGAGATGTAGTTCATTTGCCAGCTTTCTTTCCAAAATTTCGGATGCCTTCCACGTTCTCTTCGATTCTCTTGCGAACCACGTCGAAGGCCTCTTTTTGAGATTGGGTGGTGATCTCGGCTAGTTCTCGCATGTTGGCCAAGGCCTTTTCAAAACCCTCTCTTGCGAGATCCGCGCGCTTTTTGGGGTCTTCCTGACCAGCATCGGCAACCACTTTCTTCATCGTTTCCTCAAGCATTTCTGCTTGCCTCCGAACGAGGCGCTGCCAGCCCTCGAAAGCGATTCTATTCGATTTGACGAGAGCTTCGATGTTCTTCCGTTCACGGTCCACAAGCGCCGTGAAGTCGACGCCCGGAAGTTGGAACTGGCTCATAAGTTTGGTGAAGTCAAAAAGCGGCGTCTCGCCAGCTACGCCCTTTTCTCTCGGTTTCATGTCGTCGGAGACGGTGGCCGTCTTCATCGGCTTGCTGTCCTTGGACACGGTGCCCTTTTTCCTTGGCTTTCTCTTGGAGACGGCAGCCGTTTTCGTCAGTTTGCTGTCCTTGGACATTCGGCGATCTCCTTTGACCGTTGGCACGAGCAGCAGCCGGGCGGTTCAACCCAGCCAGCAAGGGACAGCATCGTCAATCCTTGCTTGACATAGGTCAAAGCGGTCGCTCGCCTGCCGTCGAGAATGGCGCATGCCATTTAACCCGAGACGGGCGTTCAAGATCCAAGTTGCCGGGATCGCCACCGTCGTCCTCAGCGTGGCCGTGGTCGCCGTCGTTCGTTTTTGCCGTTGGGGCAATGGGGACACCGCCGAAGCACTGCAGTTAGTCCAATCCAGTTGACGGTCTCGTTTGCTTGGCGAAATCGCTAGAGGGGGTGGGGGCCTCCGGGAGGCGGTATGTCGGCCTGAAATCGGTCAGGTACTGCTACCGGTTATATCCACTCATGATTTCCCGTCGCTGGCCGAAGTCCTTGCTCTTTGCCAAAGCGGCCTCGGCCTCAGGACGGCCACATCCCGCAGCATAATTCAGATCAACGCTGCTGCTCGACAGCCGTCCGAGGAATTCGCCCAGTGGTTGACGGCTGAGAAGCCGCGCTGGCGTGTGCGGTCGGCCACCGCGATCCCGACCCGGCTCTGCTGCCGTTCGGTGATCTGGAGCAATGTCACCAATGAAACGCTGTCTCGCTGCTTTCACAATCGCCGCCAGCCTGTTTGCACCAGTTGCGAACGCCAACGATGCCTTGGAAGCCAAGGTGCGGGCCTACGTTCCGGTCGTCTCCCTCGCCAAATTTTGTGACATCAGGATCAATGACGCCATCTTGCGTGAGCACCCCGCCATGCTCGCAGCGGTCAAATCCGACCCGAACGCCCAAAAACTCGCCTTCCGCCTCAATTACGAAACGCAGACGGCCTACATCAAGGCCCGCGACGCAGGACAACGGATCGCCTTCTGCAAGGACTTCATCGCAGCCAACAGCCAATACGGCAAGGCGCGTTTTACCGCCGTGATCGAGGGTCACATGAGCGACGTCAGCAATGGTGTGCGGAACGCGATTGCCCACAACGTCTGCGGTGCGCCCCCGGCCAAGCTGTCCAAGGCCGACTGGAAATCGTACGCAGCCTTCAAACAGGTACTTCAGATCGAGCATAAGTTGGCCAAGGAAAACGCCGAGACGAATGGCTGGGACGTCGCCGCCGAAAGGGCGGCGGTCACGGAGCAGTTCTGCGCGGCGGTCAAAACCCGATCAGCATCATCGCCGCCAAAGTCCGAGCCGCACTGAGATCATCGCCGCACGGATCGCGTGGATGAAAACACTGGCAGATGCTCAACGACCTGCATGGAGCGCCGCTTGGCCTCAGCTTGGCGAGCCGCCGCTTCTCGATCAGCGGCAGATGGCGCAGGTCCGCCTCCACCCCCATAGGCGCACGATAAAGGCCCAGCAAGGCCATCGCCACTGCTCCTCGCGCTTGCGCTCATCCGCCCTTTGACACAATGCCCTCTATCCGATGGGCATGCGTGAGGGGCCTGACAGGCGACCTATCGGCATGACTAGCCATGACCGCAGCCGATCTCAGACCCTTCATAAACTATTAACTATATTGTTGTGTCCTGACGAAGGGGTGGGTTGGGCGTTGTGTTGTGGAGTATCAGGCAATGAGTACTCACGCTCCAATTTCCTATTCGTCACGCCGTCGTCTCGCTCGGCGGCTGGTCGGCTCGACCATTAGTGTCGTAGAGCGGGACCTGATCTTAGAAACCCTCGCTCATACTCAAGGGAATAGAACCGTGTCGGCGCATCTGCTTGGCGTCTCAGTGCGGTCGCTTCGGAACAAGATTTCCGTGTATTCCGCAGAGGGTTTCTACATCCCTCGTCACGAAAGCCGTGGCAAGAGCGCGGAAACGATAGCTGCGAAGACGCATCCGCAAGATAAGGCAGCGGCCATGCCGGTTGCGCTCGCCAGAATGCGCGCGGTCGCGGCCTCGGATTACGGCTCGTAGTTCGTTCGCATTTCGGTGGTGTGCGCTGATGTCAATAGATCGCCCCGTCTTGTCGGCAGGCACGGGTCGGTGAAACCGGAGGACGCCGCCGCTTCATCCGAGGCCGTCAAGGAAAGGGTCGTTGAATTGCGTTCGCGCGCGCTAGCTTCTTTGTCGGCCCCGCGCGTGGCGATCCTGAGTGCATCGTGCGGCAATGGCCGTTGCAGCGCCTTGGCTTTATCACACGGTGCGCCCATCCAAACGTCGCGGCTCCTAATCGGTGAGCATCCCGTGTCGTTAACGGATCGTGAACCGGCTCAGAACACCATCGGCCCGTCCTTCTGGGGACATTAGTATTGCGTGAGCGAAGCAGAGGCCGTCACCGTCTTACCCCAGCTTCCGGTGACGGCTTGTTGCGCCGACTCCATTTCCACTACGACACACCGCCCCGTCGCCTGACGCCATCCGCACGCGCTTACCGTCACCGTGCGGCGCGGTCTCGGGCGCTGTCAATTGTCGTTTGGCAGGCGTAAGTGGATCTCCGTGCTTGGAATAGTGCCCTGATCCAGGGTCATGACGGCTATGTCCACGACGTGCAGCGATCTGGGACGGTCATAGAAATATTTGAGATGCCAGACGGGTCCAAAGTCCGGTGTCACGATGAAATCGCCGGAGCTAAGCGCCCGCGTAATCAACTTGATCGCGTCGTGGTTTTTCAGCGGTGAATACAACAGGACCTCGATCAGCGCGGCCAGAGATAAGCCGTCGTTCAAACTGACCCGCGCGATGTCGTCGCCATAAACTTGCCGTAAGGCGTTGACAATCGCTGCGACGGTGTTTGGGTCGCGCATCCATGCCTCGTCGTTCGGCCTCCCTCCGGATACGATGGGCAGACCGATTTGTTCCGCATGACGTCCGGTCCCCTCCACGCCATCATGCCCTGACACACGCCTCGTTCGCCGCCGCTATATCGCCAGTGTGGCTGCTAATTTGCTCGACCGTGGCTGAGACCGGATATTGGTTACGAGGGATGGTGGTTTCCGGGGGGCGGTATGCCGGGATTGAAATTGGTCAGGTACCGGTACCGGTTACTGACCCACATTCTCGCGCTAGATCTTAGGCCTGCTAGTTTCCGAGCGACAGGCTGATCCGAGTGACGACCGAATCCCACTGACGGTCTTCCGCGGCTGGATAATTTATTAGGACGCAATTCATGTATTCGTTCACCCGGTTACAGCGGTTGTACCAGGTTCGCCCATTGCGAATGCTGGACACTGCAAAGAAACGTGGTGTCACTCGTTTGTACTGAAT
>NZ_JAFCLS010000050.1 GCF_018131075.1 Bradyrhizobium sp. JYMT SZCCT0428
TCGTGTGCATTTTGTTTTGTGCAAACCGCACACGGGACCGCGGGTGCAGCGCGCACCCGGTCTTCCCTGCGCCCTCTCATTTCGAGGGCAAGGAAGTTTCTGGCAAAGCTCGGGCAGATCATGCCGCGAGATCGCGAAGCTATATCTGCTGGTTGAAAATTTGATTCCGAAGTGCAAGCGACACGGACGGTTGGCTCCCTCCCCCCTTGCGGGGGAGGGCGGGGGAGAGGGGTTCACACGGGCAGTCCCGATGACGCCACCCCTCTCCCTAGCCCTCCCCCGCAAGGGGGGAGGGAACATACTGTCCGCGTATCAAACATGCCCCATCATCCGCCGTTCCCGCGCATAGCGCACCAGGGCGACGAACCGATAGATGCCGTGCACGAACTTGCCATAGGGCATGGTGATGAACAGCGAGAACACCACGCCGAGATGCAGCGCCAGTAGCGGTCCCATCGCCGGCGTTGCGCGCAGGAACAAGAGTGCCATGCCGCTCAGGCTGGTCAGGAACAGCATCACGATGAACGCGACATCCATGCCGAGGCGTTTTTCATCGGCCAGCACAGGGTCGCGCTTCCATTTTTCGAGGAGCAGTCCCACCGGCCCGATCAGCAAGCCAATGCCGCCGAGCGTTCCCAGCACGACAGGCAGGTCCCACCACGGGTAGGGCGCCTGACGCGCCAGGAAATAATGATAGAGCGTCGCGACACTGGTCGAGGCAAAGCACAGCCCAAAACCATAGAAGGTGAGGTGGTGATAGATCCTGCGGCGGTCGGTCGGGCGATCGTCCTCGTTGAAGCAGCCCACGCCGCCGCCATCGAGATAACGCAACTCGCCGGCGTCACGGATCGCCTGCCAGATCGAGCCCGCATCGGCGCGCATGCCGACGGGCTCGCCGATATCGCGCCAGAACGCGCGCACGCCCATGACCAGCGCTACGATCGCATAGAGGAAGGCGGCGCCGAACAGCGCCGCCATCGCATTATGCGGCATCAATTTGTAGAACGCGCCCGGCCCGGTGTGGACGCCGAACAGCACCTGCCGGTCGTGGAAGGCGGCAAAGCCGAAGATGAAGGCGGCGACGCTGAGCGCGGCAACGATGCTGATCACGAGGCCGTTGCGCGCGAAGGCGCCGGAAAAGGCGCGGGGCCACACATAAGCGGCGTAGGATTCGTTCCGCGCCACGGCCAGCGTCTGCGGCACATTGACGTTGAACTCATGCGGCGGCGAGAACTGGCAATCGGTGTAGCACGCGCCGCAGCCGTGGCAGAGGTTGGCGAGGTAATTGAGATCGCCGTCGGAAAACGCGCGGCGCATCTCCATCGCCGGAAATACCGCGCAGAGCCCCTCGCAATAACGGCAGGAATTGCAGACCGTCATCAGGCGGTCCGCCTCCTCCAGAATTCTCGTTCCGTGCATTGCGTGATGCTCTCTTCCGTAAAGTATACGTTACTTGGTGAGGCCCTTGCCCTCGAGCCATTTCTGGATCAGGGCCGCGACCTCGGCATTGTTCTTGTCCATCATCACCATGTGCGAATTGCCCTTGATGCCGGCCTTCGGCAGGTCGATGACATCGACGCTGCCGCCGGCGGCCTTGATGCTTTCCGCAAAGGCGACGCCGGTGGCGCGGATCTTCGGCCAGCGCGAGTCCTGCTCGATATAGTCGCCATAGACCATCAGCGTCGGAATGTTCTTGAGCACATCGACCTTGGCGGGATCGCCGACCCCGGCGGGCTCGATCGCGATCAGCGCCTTGACCTTGTCGGGGCGCGCCTGCGCCACCTTGAAGCCGAAGCTGCCGGCCTGGCTGTGGAACAGGATGATGGAGGGACCGACGCGGTCGATCTCGGCGATATAGGCCGCAATGATCGCGTCATCCGTGGTGGTCCAGCGCGGCACGTTCTGCTTGACGAAATTCTCATAGCCGTCGTTCGGGAACTGGTTGCCCGGCAGCAGCTTGCGCTTGGCCGGATCGGCATTGTAGGAGCCGGCGCCGTCGCCGATGCGAAAGCGCTCGAACGGATTGGCAGTGGTGAGGAACACCGGTTCGCTCTTGAAGATGTCGGGATATTGCGCCCAGCCGGCGCGGCCGCGCTCGACCGCGTCCGAATTGTAGACCGCCCAGCCCTTACGCAGAAAATAGTTCAGCCAGCCTTCGCGTCCGTCCGGCGTGGTCTCATAGGTGACGCCGGTCAGCCCGCCGCCATGCCACATCAGCAGCGGATAGGCGCCCTTCTCAACGGCGGGCAGGAAATACTGCACATACATCTGCTCGACCTGGTAGGTGCCGTTCGGATCGACCTTTGCCGGCACGCCGCCCGGCGTGAACGTCACTTCCTTCACCGGCTTGCCGGAGATTTCGACCAGCCGCCCGCCGACGTGGAACGATCCCATGTCGCGCAGCGCGATCGGCTCGGCGGCATTGGCCAGCGTTGCAGACATCAGAGCCGCAACTGCAGAAATAATCGCTACGCGTATCATCAAGCCTCCCATCGTCGTTATCTCCCTCTCCCCGCCCTTCGCGGGGAGAGGGTAGGGGTGAGGGGCTCTCTCCACGTTCCGTGCTCGCGGAGAGAGCCCCTCACCCGGATTGCTTCGCAATCCGACCTCTCCCCGCGAAGGGCGGGGAGAGGTTACTCAACAACCGTCCTAGTTTCTCGCATTCTTCGCCGCTTCCCGTCCCGCCACCCGTCCGAACACGCTGCCGATGGTCATGCCGATGCCGGCGGCATAGCCCTTGCCGAGCACGTTGCCGGCCATGATCTCGCCGGCGGCGAACATGTTGGCGGAAGGCTTGCCGTCCTTCATCACCATGCGCGACTGCTTGTTCACGCGGGTGCCGAGATAGGTAAAGGTGATGCCGGGCCGCACCGGATAGGCGAGGTATGGCGCGGCTTCGATCTTGCGCGCCCAATGCGTTTTCTGCGGCGTGATGCCTTCGGTGCGGCAATCATCGAGAATGGTGTGATCGAACGTGCCGGGCTGCACCGCGGCGTTGAAATCGGTGATGGTCTTTTCCAGCGCGGCCGGATCGAGTTCGAGCTTGGCAGCGAGCTCGGCGATGGTGCCGCCCGCGATCGGCGGGAACAGCGTCGGCATGAAACTCGTGACCACGGCCGAATCGAAAATGATGTAGGCGATCTGGTCGGGCTGGGCCGCCACCAGCCGGCCCCAGATCGCGTAGCGCTTCGGCCAGATGTCCTCGCCCTCGTCGTAGAAGCGCTGGGCGTGCTTGTTGACGACGATGCCGAACACGACGGAGTCGTGCCGCGTGATGATGCCGCCGTCGAATTTCGGCGCCCGGGCGTCGATCGCGACCGCATGGCATTGCGTGGGATCGCCGATGTCCTGCACGCCCTTGGCCAGCAGCATTTTCAGGATCGAGCCGCGATTATAGGGCGTGCCGCGAATGAGAAAGTTGTCGGCGGCCTCGCCCCAATATTCCTTCAGCCATTCGATGTTGGCTTCAAAGCCGCCGGCGGCGGCGACCAGCGCCGAGGCGCGGATTTCCGTGACGCCGTCGATCGGTTGCTTCAGGTGAGCTGCCAGGAACATGCCGTCCTCGATGTGGAGGTCGGCAACCTCGGCGTCATAGATGATCTGGACGCCGAGCTGTTCGGCGGTCAGATACAGCGCGTTCAGCATCGCGCGGCCGCCGCCGAGGAAAAACGAATTGGTGCGGCCGAGGCTGAGCGTGCCACCGAGCGACGGCTGCCAGCGCACGCCCTGTTCGACGATCCAGTTCAGGATGTCCTTGGACTCCCGGATCATGAATTTTGCCAGCTCTTCGTCGGTCTCGCCGCCGGTCACCAGCAACAGATCCTGCCAGAATTCCTCTTCGGTGTAGGGCCCGGTGAGGATGGCCGTCGCGGCGTCGTGGGCGCAGCGCATGTTGCGGGTGTGCCGGGTATTGCCGCCGCGGTAGAATTTCGGCGCGCCTTCCAGCACCAGCACCGACGCGCCGGCCCTGCGGGCGCTGATCGCGGCGCACAGCGCGGCGTTGCCGCCGCCGATCACCAGAACATCGAACCTGCGTTTCAAATCCACCATGCGCTCTTGTTATCGTTGTTTGCATGGAAATCAAATTGGCTGCCGCGCGACATGCGACAATGTCGGATACGGCGCGCACCGCGGAATGATCCGTCAGGGTTTCCCTGCAATGCTCTAGGCGGGAACGGCGTCGCGGGTCGCGATGGTTTCTCCGCCGCGATAGATGGCGAGCGCTGCGATGATGCCGAGCGTCGCGGCGCACATCAGCCAGTAGGCGGGGGATGCCTTGTCGCCGGTGTGATCGATCAGCCAGGTCGACGCAAACGGCGTAAACGTCCCGAACAGGCCCGCGGCGAGCGCAAAGGCCAGCGAGAAACAGGTGGTCCGGACATGCGCCGGCACGACCTCGACCAGCGCGCCCAGCATGGTGCCGCTGTAAACGCCGAAGTAGAACGAGAACATCATTTCGACCGCCAGCATCTTGCCGAAGGTGGGCGCCGCGATCAGCCAGTGCAGTGCTGGATAGGCGGTCACCAAAGACAGGCATGCAATCGCCAGCAATACCGGCTTGCGCCCGATCCGGTCGGACAGCGCGCCGCCGACCGGATTCCAGATGAAGTTGGCCACGGCCACCAGCAAGGTGACGAGGAGGGCGTCCGGCGTGGACAGCTTCAGCACGGTCTTGCCGAAGGTCGGCGTGTAGACGGTGACGAAGTAGAAGGTCGTGGTGGTCAGCACCGCCATCATCATGCCGAGAACGACGATGCGCCAGTTTGCCAACGCGGACGCGAACACTTCCGATGCGCTCGGATGCTTCTTCATGGCGAGGAAGGCAGGTGTTTCTTCCAAGGTCCGCCGCAGCACGAAAATGAAGGGAATGATGAGGCAGCCGATGAAAAATGGAATGCGCCAGCCCCACGCCGCAACCGTCTCGGCCGGCATCACCTCGCTCAGCACATAGCCGAGGATCGCGGCAACAAAAATGGCGACCTGCTGGCTGGAAGATTGAAACGAGGTGTAGAAGCCCCGGTTGCCGGGGGTGGCAATCTCCGCCAGATAGACCGACACGCCGCCGAGTTCGACGCCGGCGGAAAACCCCTGCAGCAGCCGGCCAAGCAGCACGATGATTGGAGCGGCGATTCCGATCGTCTCATACCCCGGACAGAAGGCGATCACGACCGTCCCGATCGCCATGATGGCGAGCGTCACGATCAAACCCCGGCGCCGGCCGATGCGGTCGATATAGGCGCCGAGCACGATGGCGCCGACCGGGCGCATCAGCGCGCCGAGCCAGAACACCCCGAACGCATTCAGCAGCGCCGCCGTTTCGTTCTGGGCAGGAAAGAACGCCTTCGCAATGGCGCTGGCGTAAAATCTGAACAGGAAGAAATCGAATTGCTCGAGGAAATTGCCGCTGGTCGCACGCAGGATGGCGCCGATACGCGATTTGATTTGCGGTATTTCCGAACCACTTGCCTGCGCCATGACGCCGTCCTCCCGCTGTGTTGCCGCCGGCGCAAAAAGCCTCGTTGGCCGAGACAGTTAGCCTGCTTGGTGCGACAATTTGGCACAGTTAAGCGTGACGGCAACCCGCAAAACGTGGAAGGTGCCCTGAGAACGCGGAATGTCGGTCTCTCAGGGCTTGCTCTGCACCGAAGCGACCAGCCATTGCCGGAACGCCGACAGTTTCGGCGGGTCCGTTCGTCCCGCGGGCGAGACCAGATAGAATCCGGCATCGGTCGGCAGCGTGATCTTGAAGGGCACCACGAGGCGACCCTTGGCGATGTCGTCCTCGACATAGGCCGAGCGGCCCATCGCGACGCCGAGGCCGTCGATGGCGGCCTGCACCGTCATGAAGATGAGATCGAAGGTCACGCCCGGCTGTTTGGAAAAGTCCGCCGGCAGGCCGGCCGCCGTCAGCCACAGCCGCCAGTCATCGCTGTTGAAGTTGCTGGTATGCAGCAGCACGTGGTCGCGGAGGTCTTCGGGGCATTTCAGCGGCTTGCTGCCCTTCAAGAGGTTCGGGCTGCACACCGGAAACAGCTCGTCCGCCATCAGCCAGTCGGCGCGCAATCCCACCCATTGGCCGCGGCCGTAGCGGATCGCGGCATCGACATTGTCGCGCTGGAAGTCGACCAGATTGGTCGAGGTGGTGATGCGCACGTCGATCCCGGGATGCGCTTCCTGGAACGCGGCAAGGCGCGGCAGCAGCCATTTGGCGGCGAGCGAGGCCAGCGTCGAGACCGTCAGCACATGGTCGTCGTCCTTGCGCAGCAGCCGGTCGGTGGCGAGCCGCAGGTCGTTGAAGGCGGCGCGGATGCCGGGCAGGTAATCCACCGCCTGCGGCGTCAGCGTCAGCGCCCGGTTCTGGCGGACGAACAGGCGGACGCCGAGCTCTTCTTCCAGCCGCTTGATCTGATGGCTGATCGCGGTCTGCGTGACGTTCAGCTCAGCCGCCGCCTGCGTGAAACTCAGATGCCGGGCGGCAGCCTCGAAGGCGCGCAACCCATTCAGCGACGGCAGCCTGGCGGTCATCTCCAGCACTTCCCCAATATATGACTTTTTATCATCCGAAGCGGTACAAAGTGTCGTTTGTGAAAGGCCCTGGGAGCGCAGATATTGGCGACAACAGATTAGAGATAGGAGCTTCAAATGTCTACTTTCACGCATGAATCGATGATAAATCATCATGGACAGAGCCTTTTCAGCCAGGTCGCCGAACTGATCCATGTCTGGCGGCAGCGTTCCGCGGCTCGTCGGGAACTGGCCAATTGGTCCGACCGGGAACTCCACGACATCGGCGTCTCCCACGGCGATGCCGTCTACGAAGCCTCAAAACCATTCTGGCGGGCATAAAATGCAGCCAGGCCGGCGTCGCCTCATCAGGGGGACGTCGGCCGTTCTTTTCGAACGACGGGAGCGTGCGATGACGACGATGCGTTTCGACGATCTCAGGCAATATTCGGACCTGCTGCGCGCGCGCAGCGGAGAGGCCCTGACCGTTCGTTTCGTCGAGCCGCGCGATGCCGAGGCATTGCAAAGCTATTTCCGCGCGCTGACGATCCGCTCCCGCTATAACCGCTTCCTCGGCGCCACGCGTGAATTGCCGCCGTCGGTGCTCGAGGATTTCATCCATATCGGCGAAGCCGACCGGTTCAGCGTGGTCGCGACCATGCTGGTCGACGGCCATGAGATCATCGTCGGCGAGGCCCGCTACGCGTTCGAGAACGGCAGCATCGAATTCGGCCTGTCGGTTGACGACCGTTGGCAGGGCCACGGCATCGGCAAGGCGCTGTTGAAGAATCTCGAATGCCGCGCCGCGTCGTTCGGAGCTGACCGTGTGTTTGGCGACACCCTGCGCTCCAACGAGGCCATGATCGGCCTCGCCCGCAAATCCGGCTACGCCTTCATGCCGACCCCCGGCGACTGGAAGCTGGTGCGCTTTGAAAAGCATATCGACGTCGAACCGCAAGACATCCCCTGTGCAAGCTGGCGGCTTGCCGCCCTCTCGCGCCAGGCCACTATGTCCTCGGTTGCGGTTTGACGAAACTAGGCCCGGTTCTGGCTGACCAGAACCGGGCTATTTTTATGCTTCGGCGTTCAGCAGCTCACGCAGCCTCTTCACTCCAGTCGGTCGAAGTCGAAACCTCGCGCCAGGCCGCGAGCTCCTTGGCGACGAACGCGTTCTTGGCCTCGATCCGCTCCACCGTGTCGCTGCCGAGCGGCAGTCGCAGCGGCGGCGTCTTGGTGTTGGCAAGCCTGATGAAGGCCTGCGCCAGCTTGCGCGGATCGCCGCGCTGGCCGTGATTGACGTCATCCGCATGCGCGCGGGTCTTGCCGACGCTGTCGGCGTAATCCTCGATATGCTGCGCGGTGCGCGCCAGCGAGGATTCGTCGAGGAAATCGGTGCGGAAGAATCCTGGCTCCACCACGGTGACATGGATCCCGAGCGGCGCCACTTCGCCGGCCAGCGCTTCGGAAATGCCTTCGACCGCGAATTTGGTCGCGCCATAGACGCCCCAGCCGGGAAAACCGGCGTAGCCGCCGACCGACGAGATGTTGATGACGTGGCCCGCGCGCTGCCGGCGCATATGCGGCAGCACCGCTCTGGTAACGCCGAGCAGCCCGAACACATTGGTGCCGAACAGTTTCGTCGTCTCAGCGGCGCTGGCCTCCTCGATCGCGCCCAAGAGGCCGTAGCCGGCATTGTTGACGAGGATATCGATGCGGCCGAACTTCTTCACCGCCTGGCCGGCAGCCTCGTGCGCCTCGGCCTCGCTGGTGACGTCGAGGCGGGTCGCCAATAAACGCTCATGCGAACCGAGCCGGGCAGTGACGGTGGAGGGATCGCGCGCGGTCGCGACCACCGCATCGCCCGCTTTCAACGCGGCTTCCGCGATCAAAGCGCCAAACCCCCGGGAAGCTCCTGTGATGAACCAGACACGCATGTTCTCAGCCCTTTCGTTGCTGCCCAGCGCTTTCGCCGGGCTGATGGGCAATCAATAGCGGCTGGCCATAAGTGAGATAATCCGCTAAATATTTTACAAGCTACTGAGCAAAATTCAGCAATGAGAATCGACCCCTCCGATCTCGCGACCTTCCTCGCGATCGCCCGGCACCGCAGCTTTCGCGCGGCGGCGACCGAGCTCGGCGTCTCTGCTTCCGCGCTCAGCCACGCGCTGCGCAACATCGAGGAGCGGCTCGATCTGCGCCTGATCAACCGCACCACCCGCAGCGTCGCGCTGACCGAGGCCGGCCAGCGCCTCTTCACGCGCATCAGCCCGGCGTTTCGCGACATCGACGACGCGCTGGAGGACCTGAACAATTTTCGCGGCAAGCCGGCCGGCACGCTGCGCTTCAATGCGGCAAGGCAATCCACCCAACTGGTGCTGTTGCCGATCGTGACGGAATTTCTGAAGGAGTTTCCCGACGTCAACGTCGAGATCGTGATCAACGATGCGCTGATCGACATGGTCTCGGCCGGCTTCGACGCCGGCGTCAGGTTTGGCGAGACCGTCGCCGCCGACATGATCGCGGTGCCGATCGGCCCGCGGCATCGCTTTGCGGTGATCGGCTCGCCCGGCTATTTCAAGCGGCACAAGCCACCGGTGACGCCGCATGATCTGAAGGGCATGCCGTGTATCCGCTACCGCTTCTCCGGCGGCGCGCTCTATCGCTGGGAATTCGAGCGCGGCGGCATCGAGGTTGACATCGACGTCGAGGGCCCGCTGACGCTGAACGTACCAGGATCTGATGGTGGATGCGGCGTTGCAAGGGACCGGTCTCGCCTTCGTATTCGAAGGCCAGGTTGAGGAACTGATCACGAAACGCAAACTCGTCCGCGTACTCGCCGACTGGTGTCCCGCCTATCCCGGCTTCTTCCTGTATTATCCGAGTCGCCGCCAACTCCCGGCGGCGCTGCGGGCCTTCGTCGATTTCGCAAGAGCAGCCGTCGCGTCCGTCGCGCCACGCGCGAATGCAAAGATGCCCCGGGCATGACAGACGTTGGGCGGCAGCTATCGATTGAAAACCGCGCCGGCCCCGTTTAGCCTTGCCCCACCGAGCGGAGGGCGGCGCATGGCAGTCGATGCTGGATTCGTGCGGAAGATCTTTGCCGGCCTCGAACACGGCGACGGCGCAGCATTCTTTGGCCATGTCACTGACGATGTCGACTGGATCGTGATGGGCACGCATCCGCTCGCGGGCCACTACACATCAAAGGCCGATTTCATTGCCGGGACCTTTGCGAAGCTCGGCAAGGTGCTGCCCCATGGCGCGCAATTGCACGTCGATAATCTGATCGTGACTGACGACGTGGCGATCGTGGAACTACATTCGGAAGCGACCGCCAGGAACGGCCTTCGCTTCGACAACCACTATTGCTGGGTCTGCTATTTCAATAACGACAGAATCGTGCGCGTGCGCGCCTATCTGGATTCGGTGATGGTGGCTCGCCTGTTCGCCGAGAACCCGATAAGTTAACCTCTCAACCGCCCCTGAACACCGGCTTGCGCTTCTCGATGAAGGCCTGCACCGCTTCCTTGTGATCCGCCGTCACCTGAGTGCGGATCATGCGCTCGGCCTCATGATCGCGCGCGGTGGCAAAATCGAACATCAGGGCTTCGTCGAGATTGTCCTTCATGTAGCGGATCGCGATCGTCGGACCTTCCGCGATCGATTTGGCGAGCGCGAAGGCTTCGGCCTGAAGCTTGTCGTCCGGGACCACGCGGTTGACGAGGCCGATCGTCTCGCACCTGGCGGCATCGACCCGCTCGCAGGTGAACATCAATTCGCGCGCCCGCGCGGTGCCGACCAGCCGGGTCAGCAGCCAGGCGATACCATAGTCGCCGCTCAGGCCGACCTTGAGGTAGCCGGTGGAAAGGAAGGCCGATTGTGCGGCAATACGGATGTCGCAGGCCATCGCGAGGGCAAGCCCGGCGCCGACCGCGGGGCCGGGCAGGGCCGCAATGGTCGGCTTGCGCACCGAGACCAGGGCGCCGGTCAGCAGACGTTGCCGTTCCTGCAGATCGGCGACTCGCTCGTCATGCGACATTTCGAGCTTCTTCTTGTCGCGGTTGGCGCCCATGCCCTTGACGTTGCCGCCGGCGCAAAATGCCGTGCCGGCGCCGGTGAGCAGCAGCGCGCCGACTTCGGGGTTCTCGCCGCAGGTCTTGATCATGTTGCGCAGCGCCGGCGTCAGGTTATCCGACATCGCGTTGCGCGCCTCGGGGCGGTTCAGCGTGATGATGGCGACGCGGTCGCGGATCACGCACAGCAATTCATTGGTGCCGGTGTCGACGGTGATTTCGGTCATGCTTCCCCCAGTTGTTGTTTTTTCTCCGTCATTGCGAGGAGCGAAGCGACGAAGCAATCCATTCTTGCTTCTGGGTCTATGGATTGCTTCGTTTCACTCGCAATGACGGCACTATCCGTTCAAAACTTCTCCACCCACGGCCGTAATTCCAGTTCCCAGGTCCAGGCACTGCGCGGCTGTTGCAGCACGTTCCAGTAGCTCAACGCAATGGCGTCAGGGTCGAGCATCGAATCCGGCCGGTCGGCGGGCTCGGTGCGGGCAGCGCTGCGGATGCCGCCGTCGATGACGAAATGCGCGACGTGAATGCCTTGCGGCGATAGTTCACGCGCCATACTCTGGGCAAGGCCGCGCAGTGCGAACTTGCCCATCGCGAACGGAGCTGACTGCGGATAGCCCTTGACGCTGGCGGAGGCGCCGGTGAACAGGATCGCGCCGTGCTTGTTCGGCAGCATGCGCATCGCCGCCTGCTGCGCCACCAGGAAACCGCCGAAGGCGCTGACTGCGATCGCGTTGGCGACGTCGGCCGGCACCAGGTCGGTGAAGGGGCCGCGTGCCCGTCCGCTGGCGTTATAGACAACGACATCGGGTGTCGCGATCTCGCGCTCGACCTGACCGAACAGCCGTTCGACGTCGTCGGCGTTGGTGGCGTCGCAGGCATAGGCGCGGGCGCCGGTTTCGGTGCATAGCGCGCCGAGTTTTTCGATTTTGCGGGCGGCCAACGCAACGCGGATTTTCTCCCGGGCGAACAATCGCGCCAGCGATGCGCTCAAGCCTTCGCCGGCGCCGACGATCAGGGCGGTCTTGTAGGTTGGCGGGGTCGGCATGGCGGCTCTCCAGAAGTGACCGGGAACAGGTATTTAGGGGCGTAATTCCGCCAGACAACCCGTTGGGTCATGGCGAGGCTGATATCCGTCCACCATGGGGTGACCCTCCAATTATGCTTGTTGACGGCTTGATCGCCTGCGCTATCGGTAGATGATCAATATCGGGCGGAACGAACAAGAGATAAATATGCAGCAGCCTCTCACGCATGATCGCAGCACGGCCGCGGCCGACAAGCCAGGATTGCTTGCGCCTGATACCTCGGGGATGAATTTCTACCGGGCCGATCCGGCGCTGACCGATCTGCTGCGGCTACATCTGCCGGAGCCGCTGTTTCGCCATATCGAACCGCATCTCGACCGACTCGGCGAACTGGCCGGCGGTCATCTTGACGAATGCGCGCGGCTGGCCGATCGCCACACGCCGGTGCTGCACCAGCGCGACCGTTTTGGCCGCGATTCCCAGTATATCGAATATCATCCGGCCTATCGCGAGCTGGAGAAGGCCGCCTTCGGCGAGTTCGGCATTCACGCGCTCTCGATCCGCAAGGGCATCATGGGATGGCCGGACAAATATCCTGTTGTCGCCAAGCACGCCTTTACGTTCCTGTTCAATCAGGCCGAGTTCGGCCTCGGCTGTCCGATCAACGTCACCGACGGCTGCGCCAAGCTGTTGAATAATTTCGGCAGCGAGGCGCTGAAGGCGCGATATCTCGACGGCCTGACGCAAACCGACATGAGCAAACTGACCCAGGGCGGCCAGTTCATGACCGAGAAGGAAGGCGGTTCCGACGTCGGCACGCTCACCACGACGGCCGTGCAGGAGGGCGATCACTGGCGACTGCATGGCGAGAAATGGTTCTGCTCCAATGCCGACGCCGAAGTGGTGATGCTGCTGGCGCGCCCGGAAGGCGCAGGGCCCGGCACGCGTGGCGTCGGCCTGTTCCTGATGCCGCGGCGGCTCGAGGACGGATCGCAAAATCACTATCGGATCGTTCGGCTGAAGGACAAGCTCGGCACCCGCTCGATGGCTTCGGGCGAGATCAAGCTGGAAGGCGCGATTGCCTATGCCGTCGGCAAGCTCGATCGAGGCTTTGTGCAGATGGCCGAGATGGTCAATTCGTCCAGGCTTTCCAATGGCGTCAAATCCACCGCGCTGATGCGGCGCGCCTGTCATGACGCGATGACGGTGGCGAAAAATCGCGTGGTATTCGGCCAGCGCATCATCGACCTGCCGCTGGCGCGGCGGCAGTTGATGAAAATCATACTGCCAACCGAACAGGCGCTGTCGATGAGTTTTCTCACCGCTGACGCGCTTGATCGCGCTGAAGCCGGCAGCCAGGACGCGGCAGCATTGCTGCGCATCCTGACGCCGACGCTGAAATTCCGCGCCACCCGCGACGCCCGCAAGGTTTGCGGCGATGCCTTGGAGATGCGCGGCGGTATCGGCTACATCGAGGAATTTGCGACCGCGCGGCTGCTGCGCGACGCGCATCTCGGCTCGATCTGGGAAGGCACCGGAAATATCGTAGCGATTGATGCGCTGAAGCGCGCGGTCGGCCGTCACGGCGCCGATGCCGCGCTCGCCGCCGATCTGCATGCCCGCCTCGATGACAGCGCCAATGTGCCGCAGGCCTGGCGCAATCGCCTAAGGGACCTCACCGACCGCGCCATCAGCTTTGCGCGCGAGGTCGCCAGCAAGTCCGACAATGAGGGCGACGCGCGACGCGCCACCAGCCTGCTTTATCATGTCGCCAGCGCCGTGGCGCTGACATGGGAGGGCGGCCGCATCCATGAGATGCGCGGCGACGCGAAGCGTCTGCTGCTCTCGCGCATGGTGATCGATCACCGGGTCTCTGCGTCAGATCCGTTCCGCTTGGCGGAAAATGCCACGCAGCGCGCCATCACGGAGCACCTGCTCGGCGAACGCGCGGTAGGGATGGCCGAGGTTGGCGATTTGCTCACCGCAGCGTAGGCTTCCGTCCACGTTGACGTTCAAGAACAACAATCAAGGGAGTACCCGATGAAGGCCGCCGTTCTGCATGAAGTGAACCAGCCGCTCGTGATCGAGGATGTCAGCGTGCCGAATCCCGGTCCGCGCGAAGTCTTGATCCGCACGCGCGTCGCCGGCCTTTGTCACTCTGATCTGCATTTCATGGAAGGGCTCTATCCGCATCCGCTGCCCGCGGTGCTCGGTCATGAATCGGCCGGCGTGGTGGAGAAAGTCGGCTCGGATGTGACCTATGTGAAGCCCGGCGATCACGTCGTGACCTGCCTGTCGGTGTTCTGCGGCACCTGCGACAATTGCACCACCGGCCGCACGGTGCTCTGCACCGACACGACGGTAAAAATGCTGCCGGGCGTGTCCAACCGGCTGTCCTGGGCGCGCTCGGAGAAACTCAACCAGTTCCTCAATCTGTCTTCGTTCGCCGAACAGATGCTGGTGCACGAAAATGCCATCGTCAAAATCCGCAATGATATGCCGCTCGAACTGGCCGCGCTGATCGGCTGCGGCGTCATCACCGGCTATGGTGCTGTCGTGAACACGGCTAAAGTTACCGCCGGCGAAACGGTCGCGGTGATCGGCTGCGGCGGCGTCGGCATGGCCGCGATCAACGGCGCGGCGATCGCCGGCGCCGGCCGCATCATCGCGATCGACACTAATCCCGCCAAGCTGCAGCTGGCGACCAAGCTCGGCGCCACCGACATCGTCGATCCCCGCAACGGCGACGTCGTGCAGCAGGTGCGCGAACTCACCAAGGGCGGCGTCAACCATTCGTTCGAAGTCCTGGGCCGCAAGGAAACCGCGGAGCAGTCGTTCGCGATGCTCGCCGCCGGCGGCACCGCGACCATCGTCGGCATGATCCCGTTCGGCCAGAAGATCGAACTGCACGGCTTCGACTTCCTGCGCGAACGCCGGATCCAGGGCTCCTCGATGGGTTCCAACCATTTCCGCGTCGACATGCCCCGCCTGGTCGAATTCTACATGCGCGGCAAGCTGCATCTCGAAGACTGGATTTCGGCCAAGCTGAAACTGAGCGAGATCAACGAGGGTTTTGCCAACATGAAGGCTGGCAAGACGGTTCGCAGCGTGATCATGTTCGATGCGTAGCATCCGTCGTCCCGGCCTTGAGCCGGGATCTATACGCCGCGGCCGTCGTGGCTAAGCAAGGAAGATAACGACCAGCGTGCAAAAGCAATTGCCGCTGGTGGTTATGGGTCCCGGCCTTCGCCGGGACGACAACTGAGGTCTTGGCGTCACCGCGACACATGCGCCGATACCGCGAGCCATTTCCCGTTCTGCTTCGCCCAGCAGTCGGTATACCGCCCATGGGCTTCCTGCCCATCCGCCGTTGTATAACGCGTCGCAGCGTGGATGATCGCGAAGTCGCCGAGGATGCGAATCTTCACATCCTCCGCTCTGAGATTCCGGATCGTCACCGCCACCGCGGTCTGCTTGAGGAACGCCGCGCGGTCGATCAGCGTCTTGTCGGGATTGGAGCAGTAGAAGTCCTGCGCCAGGATCTGATCGAAGCGTTTGACGTCGCTGTTCTGCACCGAGTCGATATAGTCGCGGTTCAGCGCGGTGAGTTGTTCGATATCCTGGCTCATGGCTTTTCCTTCGGCTTGTTCGGGCGATTATGGATCGCCACGCGCCATAGGCAATGACGTCGCAGGTAAGTTTTGCCCGTCAATCATCCAGCATCGGCGGCGGCTTGAAGCCGCCGAATTCGCGCTCGATCAGTTCGGCGAGTTTTAGCGGCGTGCGGTCTTCCAGCCAGGGGCCGACGATCTGGACGCCGATCGGCAATCCGTCCGGCGCGAAGCCGGTCGGGATCGCGGTGGAGGGCAGGCCGGGCAGGGTGGCGATGCCGGGCCAGGCGAGTTGATCCGGATAAACGTAATCCCTGCCATCGATTTTGATGCGGCGTTGTTCCTGGTCGGCTGAATGATCGTGCGGATAGGCCGGTGTCGGCATGATCGGGCAGATCACGGCATCGAACGTCCGAAACAGCTCGCGCCACTGCGCGCGCAGACGCACGCGCCCGCCGTCCGCCATCAGCCAGTCGCGATGGCTGAGCGCGATGCCGCGCAGCCGTTCGGTGCCGAGGCTCATATCGTCGGCCGGAAGGGATGCCGCCGCAGCCTGCGCACCGGCATAGATCTCGGGCGCATAGGATGCGGAGAGGAACGACAGCAGCATCCGCATATACAGCCGGGATGATGCGGCGAAGTCGGGCAGCAGCCGGCTTTGGCGTTCGACCTTGACGCCGGCCTTGGCCAGATTGGCGGCAAGTGTTTCGAGCGTCCCGCGCACGGCCTTGTCGGTTGGCATCAGCGGATCGGTATCGATCAGCAACACGCGGAAATCCTTCAACGCGGTGTGGCGTGCCGCTGGTAGTTCCAGTCTGTAACCCTTGCCGGCGTCGAGCGGATCGGGGCCGGCGATCACATCGAGAAGCAGCGAGTGATCGGCCGCGCCGCGTGCCATCGGTCCGATCACGGAAAGATCGCGGTTGGACGGCAGCGGCGGCAAGGACGGCGGCGTGTGGCCGCGCATGGCCACGAGGTCGAAGGTCGGCTTGTGCGCATAGATGCCGCAGTGAAACGCCGGCACGCGCAAGGAGCCGCCGATGTCGGAGCCGAGCGACAGCGCGCCGTAGCCGGCCGCGAGTGCCGCCGACGATCCGCCGGACGAGCCGCCCGGCGTTCGGCCGAGATCAAAGGGATTGTTGGTCGTGCCGTAGATGTCGTTGTAGCTCTGCCAGTCGGCGAGCCCGAGCGGCACGTTGGTCTTGCCGAGGATGACGCCGCCGGCAGCCTTAACGCGCGATATGGGGAGCGCGTCTTCGGTTGGCTTGAAATCCTTCTGTTCCGGAATACCCCAGGTCGTGGGCAGGCCCGCGATATTGAAGGATTCCTTCACCGTCATGGGAATGCCGAGCAGCGGCTTGCTGACGCCGCGCGCCAGTTCCGCATCGGCGGCACGCGCAGCGGCGAGGCCACTCTCGAAATCGCGCACGCAGACTGCGTTGATCCTGGAATCGTGCCGCTCGATGCGGCCGATCGCATCCTGCGCCAGTTCGACGGCGGAAACTTTTTTTGCAGCGAGCGCTGCCGACAATTCAACGGCGGTCTTGAAGCTCCATTGCGACTTGGCCAAGGCTTGCTCCCGGTCTGTTCTTGATGCGGCGCGGATGATGCTCAGTTTGGCGGGGCGCTGCAAGAGCAATAGCTGTACAGCGGCGGGGCGGCCATGCTGCCAATGCTATTGGCGCGCACGCCTTTCGCGCGCTAGTCTCCGGATCAACAAAAAATGAAAAGACGGGAGACGACCATGAGGACCACTTGGGTGGCAGCTGCCGCGATCGCGTTCGCCATCGGCAGTGCAACGACGACGGCCGGTGCGGCTGAGATCAGGTTGGCCGAACAGTTTTCGATGGGCTACCTGCAATTCAACGTCATGAAGCGCGACAGGTTGATCGAGAAATACGCGTCGCAACGCGGCCTGAAGGATTTCAAGGTCTCATGGCAGCGCTTCAACGGTCCGGTGGCGATGAACGAGGCGCTGCTGTCGAACTCTACCGACATCGTCAGCGGAGGAGTGCCTGGTCTGATCACGCTGTGGGACAAGACCAAAGGCACCTCGTTCGAGGTCAAGGGCATCTGCGCGCTCTCCTCGCAGCCGTTTCTCCTGAACACCGCCAATCCCGATATCAAGTCGATCAAGGATTTCAGCGAGCGCGATCGCATCGCGGTGCCCTCGATCAAGGTATCGGTTCAGGCAGTCCTGCTGCAGATGGCGGCAGCGGAAACTTTTGGTGAGGCGAACTACGCCAAGCTTGATCCGCTGACGGTGTCGATGTCACCGCCGGATGCGACCATCGCGCTATTGAGCGGCGCGGGCGGTGTCTCCTCGGCCTTCAGCGTACCGCCGTTCCAGTTTCAGCAACTCGAGCAGAAGAACATCCGCACCATATTGACCTCGTTCGACGTGTTGGGGCCGCATACGTTCACGGCGGCATGGACCTCGGCACGGTTCCGCAAGGACAATCCCGAACTCTACGCCGCCTTCCTCGACGCGGTGAAGGAAGCCACCTCGATCATCGCCGCCGATCCCAGGGGCACGGCACAAAGCTGGATCAGCGATTCCGGCTCCAAACTGCCGCTCGAGATGGTGACGAAGGTGGTCACCGGTCCCAATGTCGAGTGGACCATGACGCCGGCGGCGACGATGAAATTCGCCAAATTCATGCGCAAGGTCGGCACCACCAGGAACGAGCCGATCTCATGGAAAGACCTGTTCTTTCCGGAGATCGGCGACCTCAATGGCAGTTGAGGCTCCTTTTATCCGCGCCGGCTATGACGCGCCGATCAGGATGCCGACGCCGAGCACGATCACGCCGCCGAGCACGATCTGGAACACCGCCTGCAGGAACGGCGTATCCATGTATTTCGCGCGGATGAAGGCGATCGCCCATAGTTCGAAGAACACGACGACGCCCGCGGCCGCGGTCGCGGTCCAGAATGCGTTGGGCCAGGAATCCGGCACCAGATAGGGCAAGGTGTGGCCGAGGCCGCCAAGCGCCGTCATGATGCCGCTCGCCGCCCCGCGCAGCCAGGGCGAACCGCGCCCGGTCAGTGAGCCGTCGTCGGACAGCGCTTCGGCAAAGCCCATGCTGATGCCGGCGCCGATCGAGGCGGCGAGGCCGACCAGAAACGTCTGCCAGTTCTGATGCGTGGCGAACGCGGCGGCGAACAGCGGCGCCAGCGTCGAGACCGAGCCGTCCATCAATCCGGCGAGACCGGGCTGGACATATTGCAGGACAAAGGCGCGCCGCCGCGTCTTGTCTTCCTCGGCGCGCACATCGGGGCTGAGGATCTGGTCGGTGAGTTTCACCGCGAGCTTCTCGTGCCCCTTTTCCTCCTCGGCGAGGTCGCCGAGCAAACGGCGCACGCCGACATCCTCGGCCTGTTCGGCGGCCTTGATGTAGAACTGCTCGGCCTGCAGCTCCATCACCTCGACCTCCTTACGGATCGTGTCGAGCGGCAGGTTTTTCGTCAGCCAGATCGGACGCCGCTTGAAGAATCCCCGGACGTCCTCGCGGCGGATCGGCGGCAGATGCGGGCCAAAGCGCTGCTGATAGAGTTCGAGCAGCCGATGGCGGTGGCCGGTCTCTTCCTCCGCCATCTCCCGAAAGAGCTTCGCGGAGTCCGGATAGCGCTCGGCAAGGTCTTCGGCGAAGGTCATGTAGATGCGGCTGTCCTCTTCTTCGGAGGAGATCGCAACAGCCAGCACTTCACGCTCGGTCAGTTCGGAAAAATTCTTCACGCGGACGCCCCATTTCCGGAAGTTCCAGATGTAGGCGGCCGCGGTTCCCTTTTCAAACCATCAGCGAACAGATTTGGCCTTTTCCAGAAACTGCAGCAGCAGCCGGCTCACTTCGGCGGGCTGCTCCTGCTGCACCCAATGGCCGGCGCCATCGACGAGATGACAGCCGATCATGTTGGTGCAGGCTTTCGACTGCATGGTCTCGAACACACCAGGGCGCTGATAGGTGCCCCAATCCTGCTTGCCCGAGATGAAGGCCGAGGGCACGTCGATGGTGCGGCCCGACCAGGTCTGCAATTCAGGCAGAAACGCCCCCGAGGTGCCGCAGCGATACCATTGCAGGCCGCCCTGGAAACCGGTGCGGGTATATTCGGCGCTGTAGAACGCAAGCTCGCTGTCCGGCAGCCATGTGTTCGCGGCGATCGCGGCAGCGGAGGGCATTTCCTGGGCCACGGTCGCGGCCATGTCCTTTACGAGATCCATCACATAATAGGTCGGCAGTTTGGCGATTTCGGCCGCCGTCCATGATTTCAGCGGATAGGGCGGGTTGTCTTTCCAGTCCGCGCTCTTGTGATGGTAGTAGGCGCGCAGGAAATCATGCACGCCCTGCGGCGCGTGGTGCATGTTGGCGTCGGCCTCGCGCGTCGAATAGTACCACTGGTAATGCTTGCGTGGCCGCGGCAGCGCTGCCAGCTCGCGATGGATGGGGTCTTCCGCTGCAGGCTTGGCCGGGGCATCCGCGGTGTTGAACGGCAGCGCCGGCGGGCCTGCGAACGGCGCGCTCATCAGCGCGACCGAGCGGAACACATCCGGCCGCAGCAGCGCGCACCAGGCCGCGACCGACGAGCCGAAATCATGCCCGATCACGGCATCGACGCTCTTGTAGCCGAACGCCGACACCAGCCCGAGCGCATCGCGCACCAGATTGGTGAGCCGGAACGAGGCAAGATCGCCGTCGTAATTCGCGTCCCACCCCGTGGTCCGGCCATAGCCGCGCTGGTCCGGCGCGATCACATGATAGCCCGCAGCCGCCAGCTGCGGCATCACCTTGCGCCAGCTGAAGGCCAACTCGGGAAAGCCGTGTAGCAACAGCACGCAGGGCCGGCCGCGGGTCTCAAAGCCGGCTTCCAGCACATGCATGGAGAGGCCGTTGATGCCTTCGACGTAACGGGAGCGGATGCCGGCGGGGAGGGGGATGTCGGGGAGATCAGCCATGGTGTTTCCTCGTCATGGCCGGACTTGTTCCGGCCATCCACGTTCTTCTTGGTGAGAGACTGTAAAGACGTGGATGCCCGGGACAAGCCCGGGCATGACGAAAACAATTTTCTCGTCGTCCCGGCCAAGCGAAGCGCGAGCCGGGACCCATACGCCGTGTCCTATCGATGAGAGTACCGACGTTGGATCCCCTCTGAAACAACTAAGGCCGCGGAGTATGGGTCCCGGCGTTCGCCGGGACGACGGCAATAATTGTGCGCTACCCCTTCGCCGCCGGCTTCGGCCAATACCTGTCGCGCAGATGCCGCTTCACCAGCTTGCCGGTGGGCGTGCGCGGCAGTTCGGCCTCGAAGTCGATGCTTTTGGGGCATTTGATCGGCGACAGATGCTTTCTGCAGAACAGGATCAGTTCGGCCTCGAGCTCCTTGCCGGCTTTGGCCATGTCGTGCGGCTGCACCACCGCCTTGACCTCCTCGCCCATTTCCTCGTTCGGCACGCCGAACACCGCGACGTCGGCGACATCAGCGTGGGTGATCAGCACGTCCTCGGTTTCCTGCGGGTAGATGTTCACGCCGCCGGAAATGATCATGTAGCTCTTGCGGTCGGTGAGGTAGAGAAAGCCCTCGTCGTCGAGATAGCCGACGTCGCCGAGAGTCGACCAGCCGCGGTCGTTATAGGCGCGTTTCGTCTTCTCGGGATCGTTGTGATAGGCGAACACAGGCGCATCCGCGAAATACACCGTGCCGATCTGGCCGGTCGGCGCTTCCTGGTCGTTCTCGTCGAGAATTTTGACCTTGCCGACCACGGCGCGGCCGACGGTGCCGCGATGGCTCAGCCATTGCTGCGAGTTCGACACGGTGACGCCGTTGCCCTCGGAGCCGGCGTAATACTCGATCAGAATCGGCCCCCACCATTCGATCATCTTGGCCTTCACATCGACGGGGCAGGGTGCGGCGGCGTGGATCGCGCCCTTCAATGACGCGACGCTGTAGCGCGTACGCACCTCCTCCGGCAGCTTCAGCATCCGCACGAACATGGTGGGCACCAGCTGCGACTGGGTGGCCTTGTATTTTTCGACGAGTTTCAAAAACTCCTCGGCGTCGAAGGAATCCATGATGATGGAGGTGCCGCCGAGGATGGTCGCCATCATGTTGAAGCGCAGCGGTGCCGCGTGATAGAGCGGCGCCGGCGACAGGTAGATGCTGTCAGCATTCATGCCGCACATGTCGCCGCAGAGGACTTTCAGGAACTGGTTGGGCACCTCGATCCTGTTGCCCTCGAACGCCTTCTTGATGCCTTTCGGCCGCCCGGTGGTGCCCGACGAATACAGCATGTCGTAGCCGGCGACCTCGTCCGCAATCGGCGTCGTCGGCTGCGCGAGGGCTTCCTTGTCCCAGGAGCGGAAGCCGGCCTGCGGCTCGTCGACCATGAAGAACAGCGGTTCGCCCGGCTCGCCCTTGATCAGGCCTTGCACCTTCTCGGCGCATTTCGGCGTGGTGATGAAGACCTTGGCGCCGCAATCCTTGATGATGTAGGCGATCTCGTCTTCGGTGAGATAGCGGCTGATCGCGGTGTAATAGAGTCCTGCGCGCTGCGCCGCCCAGCAGATCTCCATGAACGCCAGCCGGTTCTCCATCAGGAACGCGATGTGGTCGCCGGCCTTCAGCCCGAGCGCGCGGAACAGATGCGCGCCCTGGTTCGAGAGTTCGTCAAGCTCGCGATAGGTGATCGCTTTTCCGGTGCCCGCCATCTGGTAGGCGATCTTGTTGGGATGCGTGCGGGCGTGAACGGTCGGATGGGTCATGGAAAAATCCTGAAAACAATCACCGGTGTCGTCCCGGCCTTGAGCCGGGACCCATAACCACCGATTTGAACTGTTGAAGCGGGCTGGAGCTCCAGCCAATTTTCACCACGGAAGCCTGTGGTTATGGGTCCCGGCTCAAGGCCGGGACGACACCTTTTTTGTGGCAGCCAACGGCTACGGCCTACAGCCGTTCCACGATCGTCACGTTCGCCATGCCGCCGCCTTCGCACATGGTCTGCAGGCCGTAGCGCTTGCCCCGCTGCTTGAGCGCGTTGACCAGCGTGGTCATCAGCTTGGTGCCGGAGCCGCCGAGGGGATGGCCGAGCGCGATCGCGCCGCCATTGACGTTGAGCCGCTCAGGGTCCGCGCCGGTGGTCTTCAGCCACGCAACGGGAACTGCGGCAAAGGCCTCGTTGACCTCGAACAGGTCGATGTCGTCGACCGACATGCCGGCCTTCTCCAGTGCGCGCTTGGTGGCGTGCAGTGGCGCATCCAGCATGATCACGGGATCGCCGCCCATCATGGTGAGGTGATGGATGCGCGCCAGCGGCTTGACGCCCAGCGATTTGAGGCCCTTTTCGTTGACGACCATCACGCCCGAAGCGCCGTCGCAGATCTGGCTGGCGCTGGCTGCGGTGTGCTTGCCGTTCTCGGCGATCAGCTTGACGCCCTTGATGCCGTCGAGGCTGGCGTCGAAGCGGATGCCCTCGTCGATGTGGTGGGTGTCGGTCGAGCCGTCGGCGCGGGTGATCTGCAGCGAGACGATCTCGTCCTTGAACTTGCCGGCTTGGGTGGCCGCAATCGCGCGCTGGTGGCTGTTGTAGGAATAGGTATCGAGCTCTTCCTTGGAGAGACCGTATTTCTCCGCCATCATTTCCGCGCCGGTGAACTGGCTGAACATGATGTTCGGATAGAGCTTCTCGATGCCCGGGCTCTTGTAATGGCCAAAGCCGTTCTTGGCCGGCAGCGACGAGGCGAGACCCATCGGTACCCGCGTCATCGATTCAACGCCGGCTGCGATCACGCAATCCATGGTGCCGGACATCACCGCCTGCGCCGCGAAGTGCAGCGCCTGCTGCGACGAGCCGCATTGGCGGTCGATCGAGGTGGCGGGCACGCTCTCCGGCAGCTTCGAAGCCATCACGGCGTTGCGGCCGATGTTGTTGGACTGTTCGCCGGCCTGCATCACGCAGCCCATGATGACGTCTTCGACCTGCGCGGGATCGGCGCCGCTGCGGTCGATCAGGGAATCCAGCACGGAGGCGGCGAGATCGGCCGGATGCCAGCCTGCGAGACGTCCCCCCTTGCGGCCACCGGCGGTGCGAGCGGTGGCAACGATATAGGCCTCGGCCATGTCTGTTCTCCCAAGATTGTTGTTGGATGGCTTTTGAATGATGGGCCGGATTTAAGGGGTGGCCCGGGATTTAGTCAATCAATCAATTAACTCTTGAGTGCAGCCGCGGCATGCGCTTATGTGCGGCCGGATTTTCCGGCAGGCAGTGATGGCATCTGAGCTGAATACCAGCATACCGACCAGGCCGGCGGCCGGCAAAAACACCACCGCCGAGAAGCTGCTTGTGGCGGCAAGCGAATTGATGATCGAGCGCGCCTCGATCGAGGTGTCGCTGTCCGACATCGCTCAGAAATCCGGCGTCAACGCCGCTTTGGTGAAATACCATTTCGGCAACAAGGACGGGCTGTTGCTGGCGCTATTGGCGCGCGACGCCGCAACCGAAATGTCGCAGCTCGAATATCTGATCAGCCAGCCGATCTCGCCGACCGCAAAACTCAAGCTGCATATCGGCGGCATCATCCGCGCCTATTACCAGTTCCCGTATATGAACCGGCTGATCCACTACCTGCTGCATGAAAGCAGCACGGAAGCCGCCGACGAGGTGTCGAAGTTTTTCGTCGCGCCGCTGTTGGATTTTCAGCGGCGGCTGCTTGCGGAAGGCATCAAGGTCGGCGAGTTCCGCAACATCGATCCCGTGATGTTCTACACCAGCCTGGTCGGTGCCTGCGATCACCTGTTTTTCGGCCGCCACGCCATGTCGCGCGCGACCGGCGTCGGTCCGGTCACCGACGAAGTCTGCCGCCAGTACATCAAGCACATGGAAGCGCTGATCTGCGGCGGCATGCTGAGTGAAAAGAAAGCCGTGAATGGCGAGTAGCGGATAGCGAATGGATCTCTTCCGTTCGCCACTCCCTGTTCGCCATTCGTAAAGTCCAGAGAAGAAACGCCCAAGGAAAGGTTGATAAAATGCAGTTGAATGATGTTGCCGTTCTCATCACCGGCGGTGGCTCCGGTCTCGGTGCCGCTACCGCCCGCGCCATGGCCGCCAAGGGCGCGAAAATCGGCGTGATCGACCAGAACAAGGAAAACGCCGAAGCAGTCGCCGCCGAAGTCAAGGGCGTCGCCCTCCACGCCGACGTCACCGACGAGGAAGCGATCAAGGCGGCGATCGCCAAGGCCGAAGCCGCGCACGGCATCGCGCGCGTGCTGATGAACTGCGCCGGCATCGGCGGCTCGCAGCGCACTGTCGGCAAGGACGGCGTCTATCCGCTGGCCAAGTTCGTCCGCATCATCAACGTCAATTTGATCGGCACCTTCAACGTGCTGCGCCTGTTCGCCGAACGGCTCGCCACCGCGCCGCCGATCGGCGAAGAGCGTGGCGTCGCCATCAACACCGCCAGCGTTGCGGCCTATGAAGGCCAGATCGGCCAGATCGCCTATTCGGCGTCGAAGGGCGGCGTCGTCGGCCTCACGCTGCCGGCCGCGCGCGACCTCGCCAGCCTCAAGATCCGCGTCAACACCATTGCGCCGGGCCTGTTCCTGACGCCGCTGCTGATGGGATTGAACGAGGAAGCGCGAAAGAGCCTCGGCGCGCAGGTGCCGCATCCGGCACGCCTCGGCGATGCTTCCGAGTACGGCAACCTCGCGGTCCACATCGTCGAGAACCCGATGCTCAACGGCGAAACCATCCGCCTCGACGGCGCCATCCGCATGGCGCCGCGGTAGGCCTTCTTCCTTCTCCCTTGTGGGAGAAGGTGGCTTCGCGAAGCGAAGACGGATGAGGGGTTCTCTCCGGTTGGCAACCCCTCACCGAAGCGAATGCAGGGCTAACGCCGGTGCAGCCCTCTCCCACAAGGGGAGAGGGCACAAAAACAAGCATCGCGCTCTCGGGAGGAAGATGTGACAAGCCCGCTGCTGATCGAACACGACGAAGGGGTCGACCGGGTGACGCTCAATCGCCCCGAAAACCTCAATGCGCTCAACCCCGACATGATAGATGCGCTCAACGCCTATTTCGAGGGCCTGCAGCGCAACCGCACCACGCGCGTGGTGGTGCTGAAGGGCGCGGGTAGCGCGTTCTGCGCCGGGCTCGATCTCAAACACGCGATGAAACGCCGCGCCGGCCAGCAGGAGCCGCCCGGCGTCACGGAGTCGCTGGATTCCCAGCGCCGCATTGCCGACATCGTGATGCTGATGCGGCGCTGCACGCAGCCGATCATTGCGCTGGTGCAGGGCGCCGCGGCCGGCGGTGGTTTCGCGCTGGCGCTGGCGGCGGATATTCGTATCGCCACCAGATCGGCGCGGATGAATTGCGCCTTCATCAAGCTCGGCCTCGGCGGCTGCGATATCGGCACCAGCTATTTCCTGCCGCGCCTCGTCGGCGTCTCCGTGGCGTCGGAACTGATCCTGACCGGACGTTTCATCGGCGCTGAGCGCGCGCTTGCGGTTGGTCTCGTGTCAGAAGTGGTCGAGGAAGGCGCGCTCGATGCGGCTGCGGAACCTTATGTCGAGGCGATGATGACGGCCTCGCCGGTGGGCCTCCGGCTCTCCAAGGAATGCCTCAATATGAGCGTCGATGCCGGCTCGATCGAAGCCGTGATCGCGATGGAAGACCGTAATCAGGTGCTGTGCAGCCGCTCGGAAGAATTCAGCGAAGGCATCAGGGCCTTCCTTGAAAAGCGAAAGCCTGTCTATATCAAACGGTAGAAAAGGATCCGCAAAGGACCGAATTCCGGGAGACGCAATAATGAGTGGGAATGCCGCCGCGGTGCTCACAAAACCCGGCTTTCGCAAGATCGAATGGCTGAAGCGCGATATCGATGTCGCGCGGCGGCCGGACGGCGTCATCGTGCTGAAGTCGCGCATTCCGTTGCAGTCTTACGAGAAGCACATTCCGGCCTCGCTCGCGAAATGGGCGAAGCAAGCGCCCGAACGCATCTGGCTCGCGCAACGCGGCGGCGCGGACCGGCAATGGCGAAAGGTCTCCTACGGCGAAGCCAAGCGTACCGTCGACGGGCTGACGCAGGGCCTGCTCAATCTCGGCGTTGCAGATGGCCGCCCCGTTACCATCCTCTCCGGTAATTCGATCGAGCACGCGCTGATGACGCAGGCCGCGATGCAGGCGCGCCTGCCGGCGGCGCCGGTGTCGCCGGCCTATTCGCTGATGAGCCAGGATCATCTCAAGCTCAAATACCTCTTCGACCTGATCAAGCCTGCGGTAGTAATGGTGCAGGACGGGCCGACCTTCGAGAAGGCGCTGAAAGCGCTCGATCTCACCGGCGTCACGATCGTGCATGTGCTGCGGCCCTGCGAGGGCATCAAGAGCGTCTCCTATGCCGATCTCGCGGCGACGCCCGTGACGAAGGCGGTGGACGAGTCGATCGCAAAGATCACGCCGGATACGATTGGAAAACTGCTGTTCACGTCGGGTTCGACCGGCATGCCCAAGGCCGTCATCAACACCCAGGAGATGATGTGCGCCAATGCGGCGATGATGATGCAGGTGCGGCCGCGCGATCCGAACGGGCCGATCGCGACCATGCTGGACTGGATGCCGTGGAACCACACCATGGGCGGCAACGCCGCATTCCATCCGATCCTGGTCGATGGCGGCACGCTCTATATCGACGACGGGCGGCCGATGCCCGGCCTGTTCGATGAGACCCTTCGTAATCTGCACGAGGTGTCGCCGACCTATTACGCCAACGTGCCCGCCGGCTATGCGGCGCTGGCGGCGGCGATGGAGAAGGACGAAGGCCTGTGCCGCAGCTTCTTCAAGAATCTGACTGTCATGGCCTATGGCGGCGCGCGGCTGCCCGACGATCTCTATGACCGCATGCAGGCGCTGGCGGTGAAAACCACGGGCGAGCGCATCGTGTTCTATACCGGCTGGGGCTCGACCGAGACCGCACCGACCTCCACCGGCACCTATTGGGATACCGAGCGCGTCGGCCTGATCGGGCTGCCGTTCCCCGGCGTCGAATTGAAGATGGTGCCGTGCGGCTCGAAATATGAGTTGCGGCTGCGCGGCATCAACGTCACCCCCGGCTATTTCGGCCAGCCCGATCTGACCAAGAAGATGTTCGACGAGGAAGGTTTCTACTGCATCGGCGATGCCGGCGTGTTCGTCGACGACAACGACCCGCTGCAGGGCATCATCTTCGCCGGCCGCGTGGTCGAGGACTTCAAGCTCACCACTGGCACTTTTGTGCACGTCGGCTCGCTACGCACCGATGCCATCGCCGCCGCGACCCCTGCGGTGCATGACGCGCTGGTCGCAGGACAGGACCGCGAATTCATCGGACTGCTGGCCTGGCCCAATCTGCACGCCTGCCGGCAGCTCGTCGGCAATCCCGACGCGACGTTCGAGGACGTGGTTGGGCACCCCGAGGTGATCGCCTGCGTCAAGCGCGGGCTGCAGGCGCATAACGCCTCCTGCACCGGCAGCAGCATGCGGATCGCCCGTGCCATGCTGATGGCGGAGCCGCCCTCCATCGACGGCAATGAACTCACCGACAAGGGCTACATCAACCAGCGCGCCGGCCTCGAACGCCGCGCCGCGCTGGTGGAGAGGCTTTACGCCGACAAGCCGGGAGACGACGTGATCATTTTGAACTGATCGTAGGATGGGTAGAGCGCAGCGAAACCCATCATCCGAACCAAAAACATTGATGGGTATCGCTTCGCTCCACCCATCCTACACAGCCACCATCAACCCGAGTGACACGCCATGAATTTCGATTTCTCCGACGAACAAAAGCAGATGCGCGACGCGGCGAGGAAATTCCTTGCCGAGAAGTGCCCGCCGAAAGCGGTGCGTGAGGTGCTGGACGGCAAGGCGACCTACGACAAGGCCTTGTGGAAGGGCCTCGCCGAGATGGGCTTTCTCGGCGTCGCGATCCCCGAAGAGTTCGGCGGCGCCGGTGCTGGTCATCTCGAGCTTTGCGTGATCGCCGAGGAAATGGGCCGCGCGCTGGCGCCGGTGCCGTTCTCCTCGACGGTGTATCTCGCCGCCGAAGCGCTGCTGCTCGCGGGCAGCGACGCGCAGAAGCAGAAATGGCTGCCGAAGATCGCCTCCGGTGACGCGAGCGGTACGCTGGCGCTGTTCGAGGGCAAGGGCAATCCATCGCCGCAGGCGATCAAGTTGTCGGCCTCCGGCGGTACGCTGAACGGCGTCAAGAAGCCGGTGCCGGATGGCGCCATCGCGGATTTCGCCGTCGTCGCCGCGCGCACCGGATCGACCGGCCGCGATGCCGACATCTCGCTGTTCCTGGTCGACCTCAAGGCCGGCGGCGTCGAGGTCAGGTCGCTGACCAACATCGATCCGACCCACGGCCAGGCCGAACTCACCTTCAAGAACTGCAAGGCCGAGCCGCTCGGCGCCGCCGGTGAAGGCTGGGGCATTCTCACCCAAGTGCTCGATCGCGCCGCCGTGTTGATGGCGTTCGAACAGGTCGGCGGTTCCGACCGCGCGCTGGAGATGGGCCGCGACTATGCGCTCGACCGCATCGCCTTCGGCCGGCCGATCGGCTCGTTCCAGGCGGTGAAGCACATCCTCGCCGACATGTATGTCTCGGCGACGCTGGCGCGATCGAATTGCTATTACGGCGCCTGGGCGCTCTCGACCAACGCCTCGGAATTGCCGGAAGCCGCCGCCGCTGCGCGCATCAGCGCGACGCAGGCGTTCCAGCATTGCTCCAAGAACAATATGCAGGTCCATGGCGGCATGGGTTTCACCTGGGAGTTCGACTGCCACATGTACTACCGCCGCGCCAACGCGACCGCGGTGACGCTCGGCAGCCTGTCGTACTGGGAAGATCAGCTGATCGACCGCATGCGCAAGAAGAACGCGGCTTGAACGTCATTCCGGGGCGCCGCAGAGCGGCGAACCCGGAATCTCGAGATGATAACTTCTGGATTCCGGGTCTGGTCCTTCGGACCATCCCGGAATGACGAGCAAGGACAAACAAATGAACTTCGATGACACCCCGCAGGAGGCCGCGTTCCGCGCCGAGGCGAAAGCCTGGATCGGGGCCAATGCGCCGAAGCAGTACGAGGAAGAGCTGCGCAAATCCTCGCTCGGCCGCACCGTGCTCAAGGGCGCCAACATCCTCGAGGTCGCAAAGGCCTGGCAGAAGAAGAAGGCCGACGCCGGCTGGGCCTGCCTGCATTGGCCAAAGGAATATGGCGGCCGTGGCTCGTCGCCGATCGAGCGCGTGATCTGGCAGCAGGAAGAGGGCCCGTTTGGCAAACTCTCAGGCATGTTCATCATCGGCCATGGCATGTGCGGGCCGACCATGATGGCGTTCGCCGGCGAAGAAGAGAAACGCAAGTACCTGCCGCCGCTGGCCTCGGGCGAAAAGGTCTGGTGCCAGTTGTTCTCCGAGCCCGCTGGCGGCTCCGACGTTGCAGGTCTGCGCACCCGCGCCGAGAAACAGGGCGACGACTGGATCATCAACGGCCAGAAGATCTGGACCTCCGGCGCGCATTATTCGGATTACGGCATCCTGCTGACGCGCACCGATCCCAATGTGGCCAAACACAAGGGCCTCACGATGTTCTTCCTGGACATGAAGAGCCCGGGCGTCGAGGTGCGACCGATCAAGCAGGCCAGCGGCCAGTCCGACTTCAACGAGGTCTACTTTACCGATGTGAAAATCCCGGATTCGCAGCGGCTGGGCGCCGTCAACGACGGCTGGAACGTCTCGCTGACCACGCTGATGAACGAGCGCATGTCGATCGGCGCCGGCGTTTCTACCGGCTTCCCGGAGCTGTTCGATTTCTGCAACAGCCTGATGCTCGACGATGGTCCCGCGATCGAGGACCGCAATGTCCGATCGAGGCTGGCGAACTACGCGGTGAAGGCGAGCGGGCTGAAATACACCAGCATGCGCGCGATCTCGGCGCTGTCGAAGGGCGATCGTCCGGGTCCCGAAAACTCCATCGGCAAGCTGGTCGCCGGTTCGATGGTGCAGGAAGTCGCGATGTATGCGCTCGATTTGCAGGGCGCCGCCGGCGTGCTGAGCGGGCCGGAGGATGCGGAGATCGCCGGAAAATTCCAGGCCATGCTGCTGCGTGCGCCGGGCACCCGCGTCGAAGGCGGCACCGACGAGATCATGCGCAACATCATTGCCGAACGCGTGCTTGGCCTGCCCGGCGACATCAGGGTCGACAAGGACGTGCCGTTCAACAAGATTCCGACCAAGGGACGCGCGTAAGCGCGAAAGGAGCCGCCAATGAACTTCGACGATACCCCGCAGGAAGCCGAATTCCGCGCCACCGCCCGTAAATGGATGGAAGCCAACGCGCCGAAAAAATACGAGGCCGAGCTTTCGAAATCCTCGCTCGGCCGCATCCGGCTGGAGAAGGAAGAGATCGTCGATGTCGGCAAGGCCTGGCAGAAGAAGAAGGCCGAAGGCGGCTGGGCCTGTCTGCACTGGCCGAAGGAATATGGCGGCCGCGGCGCCACGCCGATCGAGAAGGTGATCTGGCAGCAGGAAGAAGGCGTCTACGGCAAGCTGACCCAGCCGTTCCAGATCGGTGAGGGCATGTGCGGCCCGACCGTGATGGCGTTCGGCAGCGAGGAGCACAAGCGGCATTATCTGCCGAAGCTTGCGTCCGGCGAACATATCTGGTGCCAGCTGTTTTCGGAGCCGGCCGGTGGTTCCGACGTCGCGGGCCTGCGTACCCGTGCCGAGAAGAAGGGCGACGACTGGATCATCAACGGCCAGAAAATCTGGACCTCGGGCGCGCATTATTCCGACTATGGTCTCCTGATCACGCGCACCGATCCCAACGTGCCCAAGCACAAGGGCCTGACGATGTTCTTCCTCGACATGAAGAGCAAGGGCGTTGAAGTCAGGCCGATCAAGCAGGCCAACGGCATGCAGGAGTTCAATGAGGTCTATTTCACCGACGTCGTGATCCCGGACAGCCAGCGCCTCGGCGCGGTCGGCGACGGCTGGAACGTTTCGCTCACCACGCTGATGAACGAGCGCATGTCGATCGGCTCGCGGCTCGCCACCGGTTTCCCTGAAATGTTCGAGTTCTGCTCCAATTTGATGACGGAGGACGGGCTTGCGATCGACGATCCCGCCACACGTTCCAAGCTTGCGAGCTGGGCGGTGAAGGCCAGCGGGCTGAAATACACCAGCTACCGCGCGATCTCGTCGCTGTCGAAGGGCGAGCGGCCCGGACCGGAGAATTCGATCGGCAAGCTGGTGTCCGGCACGATGCTGCAGGACATCGCGACCTACGCGATGGACCTGGAGGGTGCAGCCGGTGCGTTGACCGGCGCGGATGAAGAAACCGCAAGCGGCCAGTTCCAGCAGATGCTGCTCTCTTCGCCCTCGATGCGTATCGCCGGCGGTACCGACGAGATCCTGCGCAACATCATCGCCGAGCGCGTGCTCGGCCTGCCCGGCGATATCCGTGTCGACAAGGACGTGCCGTTCAACAAGATCCCGACCAAAGGGCGATGACCATGGATGCAAAAGCGCCGAAGGCGCGCTACGCGACTGAAGACCGCATTGGCGTGCTCGAGGAATTGCTCGGCGAGCGCTATTCGGTGCGCGCCTTCCTGCCGCGCGAGGTGCCGCGCGAGACCATCGAGCATATCCTCGCCGTGTCGCAGCGCACCGCGTCATGGTGCAACAGCCAGCCATGGCAGGTCTTGATTGCGAGCGGCGAGGCCAAGGAGCGGTTTCGCAAGGCGATCTATGCCGAGGCTTCCTCGGGCGGCAAGGACGAGCATGATTTCACGCCGCCGCGGGAATATCTCGGGGTCTATCTCGAGCGCCGGCGCGAGAGCGGATTCCAGCTCTACAACACCCTCGGCATCGCCAGAGGCGACAGGATGGCTTATGCCAAACAGGCGCTGGAGAATTACAACTTCTTCGGCGCCCCGCATGTGGCTGTCATTCACACCGACGAGCCGCTCGGCACTTACGGCGCGGTCGATTGCGGCGCCTATGTCGGCAATTTCATGCTGGCGGCGCAGGCGCTCGGTCTCGGCACCATTCCGCAGGCCGCACTGGCGCGGCATTCCGGGCTGATCCGCCGTCACTTCAATCTCGCCGATGACCGCCGCGTGGTTTGCGGCATTTCGTTCGGCTTTGCCGACAATGCGCACAAGGTCAACAGCTACCGGACCTCACGCGCAAGCGTGGCTGACACGGTTACGTTCTTCGACGAATAGCTTGTTCAGATCATCAAGCGCACAGGAAAAGCCCCGATCGCCAATGGCGTCCGGGGCTTTTCGCTATCTGAATTCAGACGAGATCAGTAGGCGCAGACATTGACGGTGCGCAGGCGCAGACCGCGGCGGGTTTCGACCCACTGCTGCCGGAGGCAGTCGTTGTAGCCATAGCCGGTGTTGAGGTAGACGCCACCGAAGCCAAGGCCAAAACCATGGCCCCAATAGCCGTGGTGGTGATGGAAGGGGCCGGCGGCAGCGGGCGCAGCAGCGGCGAAGGTGAGGGCGGTGGCGGCGATCAGTCCGAGGGCAACCTTGCGAAGCATAGTATTCTCCAATTTGAATGGCGCGGGGGCCGTTGTTTCGTCCCTGCATCTTCGTCGGCGCGACGTGGATATTCGTTCACGCCGGTTCCGGAGAATCGTGTTTCAGGAATGTTTCGTGGGGGAGGGCGGCGGACGACACTTTTTCTTCCCTTCTCCCCTTGTGGGAAGTGGCGCGGACGAAGTCCGCGACGGATGAGGGGTCTCCATCCGTGGAGAAGGACCCCTCATCCGCCTTCGCTGCGCGAAGGCACCTTCTCCCACAAGGGGAGAAGGAAAAAGGGAGAGAAGGGAAGAATCTAGAATCGCGGCGCCCTTTTTTCCGCAAACGCCTTGATGCCTTCCTTGATCTCGTCGCCGCGCATGCTCTCGCGATGGCGCTGGTTTGCGGCTTCCTCGTCGAGCTTGCCACGGGCGAATTCGTTAATGGCGCGTTTCATGCCGCGCATCGCGACAGGTGCGTTACCGGCGAGGATGTTCGCAAGCTTGCCGACTTCCTCGTCAAGCGCCTCCATCGGCACCATCGCGGTGAGATAGCCGATCCGCAGCATCTCGGGCGCTGCGATCTTCTCCGCCGTCAGGAACAATTTCTTGGCATTGTCGACGCCAAGCCGCGTCACGTAACGTTCGATGCCGCTCTTGTAATAATGCAGGCCGAGCCGCGCCGCCGGCATGAACATTTCAGCCGTATCGACGCCGATGCGGAAGTCGCAGGCCAGCGCCAGATCGGTCGAGCCGCCATAGACGCCGCCATTGAGCCGGCAGATCGTCGGCACCCCGAGATCCTCCAGCCGGTTGACCACCACCTCGAACGCCGAGCCGGCGCTCAGTTCTTCTTTGGCGCTGGTGGCGCGGCCGGCGACCGAATTGAGATCGTAGCCGGCCGAGAAGGCGCGGCCGGTGCCGGTCAGCACCAGCACCCGGATGTCAGGATCGGCCTCGATCCGGTCGAACAGTTTCACGAGTTCGCCGAGATCCTCGCTCTGCAGCCGGTTCAGATGTTTCGGCCGGTTGAGGCGGATGGTGGCGCGCGCACCGCTGATGTCGAGTACCGGCGAACTCGCCGCCGCGGCTGAATTGGGCATATCGTTCTCCATTCTTGTTATTTACTTACTCTCTTGTTTGTTTTCTTGCGCGCGCCGTTTGGCCTCGGCGTCGGTGGTGTGGGCGAGGTGATACCGTGCCATCAGCAGGCGGAAATCGACGAGGTCAAGCGCCAAAAGCTTCTGCAGCCGCGTGGTGCTGCCGAAAGTGCCTGCCGCGGGGAAGGCCGTCAACGAAAGCCGGCAACCGGCGTTCTCGCGTCGAAATGCCCGCCGGCGAGGCTGGCTGCGCGGCAAGCCCCGTGGAGGAATGAATTTTGTCGAATCCCGACAAATCGTCGTTTTTTCCCCGCATATCGAAAATAGCCTGCGGCCTTTACAATAGCGGCACTGCAATAAAATCGCGAAAAAATTCACTCCGTAAAAATTGGTTGGCTTCCAATGGATCCGTCTCATTTGGCACAACATGCCGGCACGGCCGGCGCCCTCTTCGCGTCGATCTTCGTGATCGCCACCACCACGATGCGGACGATGATTCCTTTGCGGGTGTTCGGTATTCTCGCCAACATCGCCCTGTTCCTGACCGCCATTCCGTCCCGTAATTACCTGGTCATGGTGGTGCAGGTGGCGATGCTGCTGGTCAATTCCTATCGGCTGCACCAGATGCTGCAGCTCGTGCGCGACGTGAAAAAATCGGTCAACAGCGACCTGTCGATGGAATGGCTGAAGCCGTTCATGACCGAGCGCGATTGCACGGCCGGGGAAATGCTGTTCTACAAGGACGAGAAGGCCGAAGACATGCTCTACATCGTCAGCGGCAAGTTCAAGCTGGTCGAGTCCGGCATCGTCCTGCCGGTGGGTGCCATCGTTGGCGAGCTTGGCATGCTGTCGCCGTCGAACATGCGCACCCAGTCGCTGGAATGCATCGAGGCCGGCCTCGTGTTGAGCGTCAGCTACAGCAAGGTCGAGGAACTCTACGTTCAAAATCCGGCGTTCGGCTTTTACTTCCTTCGCCTCGCCAGCGCCCGGTTGTTTCAGAACCTCGAGACGCTGCAGCACCAGCTGGCCCAGCAAACGGCGGCATCTGCCGCCGCGCCGAAACCCGCATAGAGGCCGGGAGCTACGGGAGTGTCAGACCGCGGTTTCCTGTCGTCGCTCCGTTATCTGTTCGCCGATTTCATCGGTGAGGAGGACGACACCCCGCCATTCCTGCCCGACGGCTTGCCAGAAGCGGTGACCGATGTTGCGAGCGATGCCATCCATCTGCTGATCGACTATCAGAGCACGAGTTATGCGCAGCTTTATGTCGACCGGCTGCGGCGGTTCGTCGGCCGCAACGGGGTCGATGATGCGATGCTGGTCGAGATCGCGCGGCTGATGGCGGTGCGCATGAGCTACGAGGATCCGATCCGGATCGCGCAGCTCAAGCTTGCCGAGTTCAACGAGGGGTTCGGCGGGAACTACAATCCGGTCGTCGATATCAGAAAATTCCGGGTCGACGAACTGGTCAGCGCGCTTCCCGCCATTATCGCGGAATATCTGATCGATGGGCTTAACTGGGCGGGGTGGGCGCACAAGCGGATTTCCATTCGTTTCAGCGCGGCAAGCCGTCTCGGCGTTCGCCGCCTCAAGACCGAAGCCGGGCTGAAGCGATGGCGGCGCTATTCGGTGCGTTACGCCAAGGAACGGCTGTGGGTCGAACGCTGGCTGCACATGATCAGCCGCAGCCTGGACAAACAGCCGGCCGCGGCTTCTGAAATCGTGCAGACCGCGACCATGATCGAGGGCTATGGCGACGTCTACCGTCAGGGCATGGCGGACTGGAACGCGATCATCGACGGCCTGGCCAAGCCGACCTTCGACGGCGTGCTGGCGCTATCGGATCTTGCCGGAGCGGTAGCGGAAGCGCGCGCGGCGGCGCTGCCCGATCCGCGGCAGGCCGCCCTCAAGCGCAAGATCGAGGAAATCAGGGCGCGGGTATCGGCCAGCGGCTCAAGCGCCGCTGAGGGGTGAGCGGTAGCGTGATTACGCGCTTTGCGCGGTCTTCACGGCTACCACCTTGTCGTCTTGGGGCGGCGGGTGCCGCTTCAGGTGATCGCGGCGCATGCCGATCTCGTCGCGCACGAATTCATAGCCGAGCTTGAACGTGTCCATCCCGTCGCCGGAGATGATGCCGTCGCGCATCCCTATCACCACACGCCGAAGGATGGTTTCGAGTTCGTCCTGCAGTTCGTCGAGCGCGTCGAGCGATTTTGCATCTGCTATCCGCTCGCCGACATCGAGAACGGCGGTTGCCAGTTCACTGGCCTTCTCCGGCGCGATCCGCGTCACCTTGGCGTACAGCGCGGCGAACAGCGATCCGATGATGCCGAGTGCGGCGAGGGCGACGTACATCAGGTCGCTGTAGCGCTCGATAAATGATTTGGATTCATCGTTGATGTATTCGGTTGCCCCTGGATGTGCGACGATGAAGGCATCCTTGTCGGTCGCGGCCGGCTCGATCTTCGAGGCGAAGCCGCCGTCGAGCGCCAGTTCCGACTTGTTTTCATAGATAATGCGCGCGAGATCGCTCACGGTCGGCGTCGATAGACCAGATTGCGCAACCAGCAACCACTGCAGGCCGACCGTCTCCACATCCTCTTCAGGGATGGTGGGTGAGGCCGAAAGCGTACCGGATTCGATCGTTTCTTCCGAAAGGACCGGATATTTTCGCGTCAGGGCCTTTGCCGCATCGATGGCGTTGAGGGCGAAGGTGCCGCGCCGCGCAATTTGCTCGAAGTTCTTGTCCTTTACGGTCCGCGAGGCATGGACGACCGCGATCACCGCGCCAAAGCCCGATGTCGTGAGCAGCTTGTCGAGCGTCGTACCCGGCGGCGCCATCTGGACCCGTCCCGCCGCCGGCGCCTCCGACAGGTCGAGAATGGTGCGGATCAGCGTGACACTGCTTTCGTTCTCGGCGATGACGGCGATCTTCTTTTTCTTCAGCTCGGCGAGGGTCTTGATCTTCTTGCCGGCGGGGCTGACCAGCAGCAGCACGTCATGTTCGAGGATCGCGACCGCGCGCGCCCGGGGCGGGATTTTTGCGTCGGTACGCAGGATCGCAAGGTTGGCTTCCTTACGGTCGAACTGGGCGATCGCCTTGGCGCTGTCGCTGTTGGGCACGATCTTGAGGCGCAGCCGCGACGAATTGTTCTTCAGAACGGTGGCAAGCCGGGCCGCAAAACGCGCCTCGGGGCCGTTGGCTTGGCCGACGGCGAAGACCAGCGTTTCGGCATTTCGCACCCAGGTCCGGCCGGCCCACACCGTTGCGGCGGTGAGGACGAGGGTGAGGATCGAAAACAGCACGATCTGGGAGCGGTTGCTTTTGACCACCGGCATACGCAGGCGCCGTGGCATACCGGGTCTTGGTGTTGGGGCTTCAGCACTCATGGCTATACCCGGTCGGAGACATCCCACCGCCAGATCGGCGTCGCAGGCCATCCAAATGAATTCGTAAATACCTAGAAACGAACGACAATTTCCTGCGCGGCAATGATATCCTGCCCCCGCCGGATTGCAAACCGCGCCCCCGCGGGTAACCTTACCCGCGCAAGCTGCGCGCCGATGCCGCAGTATCGCCGTTGGGCCACACCATGTTTTTTTCCAGCCACTCACAGGTGCATTCCGGTCCGGGAGGTGCCATAAATAACGGCAACGTTCACGTCCGGGTTCGAGAAGAAATTCGCTGACAGCCTAGACCCCCGGTTTTATTGCCACCTCGTTAGTCCCAGCAAAGGGCGTCAGCTTTGTTGTTTCCCTCCATGTCGTCGTCGGTCCCGGTTGCTGCGCTGATAGGATGGATGTTGCTTCTTACGGTGAAGCACATCATTGCCGACTTCATTTTTCAGACGTCCTGGATGGCGATCGGCAAGGACCAGAAGACCGGCTGGGCGATGCCGTTGCTGGCGCACTGCTCGGTGCATCTCGTGACATCGTTGCTGCTGATCATGGTGGTCGCGCCGCGGTTCTGGTTCGTCGCCTTGATCGATTTCGCCATTCACATCACGATCGACCGCATGAAGGGGATCTGCGCATCGTCCTTCGGCGTGACGCTGGAGAATGAGCATCCCTGGTTCTGGACGCTGATCGGCGTCGATCAGGCGCTGCACCATCTCACCGGCTTCGGCCTGTCGATCTACATGGCGGCGAACTGATCCGGCCAGAGCGTTTTCCAGCGAAGCATGCCCTCGGACTTGATCCGGGGGTGGATACCGGTTCGCGTAAAGAAAACGCGTCAAAACAAGAATCGGACCGGAGTATTCCGGATAGGCACCAGCCTCCCTCACGCATAGCCTGCCTCTGCACGTGACCGCCAGCCAGCCCGTGGCGGCAGGGGTTTAGGCGCAATTTGCGCCGCGCGAATCACCGGCTGCGCCGGTCCGATTTGTTCGAAACTGGCAAGAGCACCGGAACACTACTGGTACGGGTGGTTAACCTTTCGTTAGAGTATTGCACTGCATCTTCCGGATAGGGAGAACCGCAATGTTTTCAAGCCGCGAAGCCTTCGAGAACGATTTCTGCCCGGTCCGGGACGAGTTGCTCGGCGAGATGTACCGCGCCAACGCCAACGGCCTGCCGCTTCTGGTGGAGAGTGTCTCCTCCGAGACGCGCGCAATGCTGGCGCTGTTCTGCTACCGCCGCAGCCACCTGCACTCGCTGGCCCTCGCCATTGCCGCCAGCTGCACCGAGCGCGAGTTGATCTCGCTGGGCGGGCGCGTCGGCTCGACCCTCTACGCGCTGTCCCGCGAACCGGCCGCGCGCTCCGTGCCCTCGTCGTCCTACGGCAACCGCAAGCCGATCACGCTCTCGACCAAGCCGCTCTCCACCTTCGCTCCGATTGAAGATCTCGACGACGAAGACCTCGCCGAAGCGGTGCCGGCGTAAGTTTTTCCATCCGTCGTCCCTGCGAAAGCAGGGACCTATAGCCACAAAACTCAATTATCTTACAAGGCGTCTGCCACGGCGCCTCATCGATAGATCACGCGGTATGGGTCCCTGCTTTCGCAGGGACGACGGACGAGTTAACCCAACACCGCCAGCCCATGCCTTTTCCGAGCCATCGCGCATTCGGGATCGCCGGGCATGCAAGTCCGGCATACCTCGGGCCGCACCGCATAGATGGTGCACGCGGTCGCCTCGCCGACCTTGCCTGACAACGCCGAACAGCGGTCGCCGTCGCAGCGCATTCCCGACAGCCGGTCGTTGACGAACTTTTCCGGGATCAGGTCGAGGTCGGCATCATCCTCGGTCGTAAATCGAGGCCAGTTTTGCGAATAGCTGCAGCAGGCGCCGCAGGCCTGGCAGGGGCTTTCGCTGGCTGATGTTGATCCGGCTTCATCCATTCCTGCCGTTTAGCGCGGAATGATGCGCCCGGCCAGTCGCGGATTGGTCAGGTATCCTTCGGGGCTTCCCAGACCAGGCTGCGCCGCCATTTCGCCCGCAGCAGATCGCGCCGCTCCGGATATTTTTCGTCGTGGTACACCGCGTCGACGACCCGGTCGGTGCGAAAGCTCCGAAAATCCTTCCGCAGCTCGCACCATGCCGCCATGATCCGCACCGCCTCGTGATAGCCGATGGCGATCGGCCAGATCGTGCGCTTGCTCTCGCGGCCATGTTCGTCGCGATAGTCCAGGGTGATCTTCTTGCCTTCGTGAATCTGGGCGCGTGTCCGCACCATGTCGATACGGTCCGGTTCCCGGTTCCAGACCGACCGCGCGCGGCTTGCAGGTTCGAGAACGAAAGGCCGCAGCCGTTCCGGAACCGTGTCGGCGATCTTCGCCATCAGATCCTGCGCGGCGCGCGCCAGCACGGGATCGGCATGGCCTACGACCCATTGCGCGCCGAGCACGGCGGCTTCGATCTCGTCGGGCGTCAGCATCAACGGCGGCAGGTCGAATCCCTTCTCCAGGATGTAGCCCATGCCGGCCTCGCCGCGAATCGGCACGTGCTGTTCGATCAGCGTGGCGATGTCGCGATAGATGGTGCGTTTCGAGGTCTCGAGTTCGGCCGCGATCGCGTCCGCCGTCAGCGGCTTTCGCGTGCGCCGGAGCACCTGAATGATCTGGAACAGCCGGTCGGCGCGTCTCATGGCGAGTCTCTTTTCTTGTCTCTTTTCGCAAGTCCACTTTTCATAGGTCCGCCTGGCTGATGCTGACAGCATGTTGGCAGCAGGGGGTCGGTATATCGGGACAACACCTCAACTGAAGGGAATTTGTCCATGACGATTTTCAGCGAATTTGGTCCCCTGGGAAGCCGCAGGCGTCTTGCGAATACCCAGGCCTTCGCCCTGGAACAGCTGGTTTCCATCCACTGCGTCACGTCGGATCTGCGCTGGGCGATGGTCGAGCTGGCATGGCGTTCATTCACAGCAATGTGTGCCTTTGCGCAAGGGCAGTTGCTGTCGTGGGCCCGTGGGCGCCGTGCGCCGCGGGAAGAGGAGGGGCGCGGCCGGCATTGCTGCTGCTGACACCACGGTGGCAGCAGGGCGTCGCTAGGCTTTCCCCACGTTCTTAAGGAAATCAGGAGTTTTCGGATGATCACGCTCTATGGCTTTGGCGCCGGCTTTGGCTTGCCGGAAATCAGCCCCTTTGTGACCAAGACCGAGGTCCAGCTGAAGATGGCTGGACTTGCCTATCGCAAGGAGAAGGCGATGCCGCCGGCCTCGCCCAAGGGGCAGCTGCCATACATCGTCGACGAGGCGGAGAGCGTCGCCGATTCCACCTTCATCCGCGCCCATATCGAGGGCAAATACGGCTTCGATTTCGACGCGCCGCTGTCGCTGCAGGCACGGGCGCAGACCTGGGCGTTCGAGCGGATGATCGAGCACCATGTCTATTGGGCACTGGTCGGCGCCCGCTGGGTCGATACCGAGAATTTCGCCAAGGGACCAGCGCACTTCTTCGACGGCGCGCCGGACCACATGCGTGAGAAGCTGCGCGAGGACGCACAGTTCCGGGTGGCGGAGAACTACCTGCTGAGCGGTCTCGGCCGCCACGCCCCGGAAGAGGATGTCGATCTTGCGGTCCGGTCGCTGTTTGCGCTGTCGGTTCAACTCGGCGACAAGCCCTATCTGTTTGGCGACACGCCTTGCGGCACCGATGCCACCGCCTTCGGTGCGATCGCCGGCATCCTGACGCCGTACTTCGAATCGCCGCTGCGGCAGCAGACCGAGAAGTTCGGCAACCTGACCGCCTATGTCGACCGGATGATGCTGCAATATTATCCCGAGTTCAGCTGGGCGCCGCTGCAGCAGGAGGCTGCGTAAGCAGGTCTGTTCACGCATCTCCGGCGTGCCGGGTAGGAACCGGCACGCTCCAGCGGCCTGAGTGATCTCCGTCACATCGCACGACATTCGGCTTGGCTACGTTCCCGATCACAGCAGGCGATACTCGCGCTGCACAAATCGGAGAATGACTATGACCAAGATCAGGAAACTCATTGTGTCGGCGATTGCGGTTCTCGCACTGAGCACTGCCTCGCTGTCTGTCAATAGCGCCGCGTTTGCCGGTGGGCACGGGCATGGTGGCCACGGCGGGCACGGTGGCCACGGCGGCCATGGCCATCACGGCCATCATCACGGCCATCACCATCATGGCCACCATCATCATGGCCATCACCACCACGGCCACTATCACGGCCATTACCACCACGCTGGCTACGGCTGCTGGCGGGTGACCTCCTACGGCCCGATCAACGTTTGCCGCAGCTATTATTGATCGGATGACGTTTGCGAACTCGCCCGTGGACGACACGGGCGAGTTTTCATTTTGATCCAACTTGCCGTGGCCTCACCAGCGATCGGCATGCCCTCAATTGAGATGGCGATCGAGAAACTGGTGCAGGCGCTGACTTGCATTATCAGCTGCCTCGCCATTGTATTCCAGCCAGTGACCAAACAGGGTCGTGCCGGGCTTCAGGTGCGGGTAATAGAATCCGTGGTGCGCGCCGGGATAGACAATCAGCTCGACTGGCGGCCCCTCGTTGCCCCAGCTGGCGACTTTACCGGAGCAATCTGCCGCCGGCGTCCAATCGTCGAGGGCCCCGATGAGGATGAGCGTGGGTATCTCCGGACGTGCCATCGCCTGCTTGCACGGAGGATTGAACGCCGCCGCCGCCCGGAACCGCAGATTGCTTGGAGGCCCGAACAGTTCGAACGAATTGGGCTCCGCCACAGAGAGGGCAACCCGGCCGCCTGCCGAGAAGCCGACCGCAGCCACACGGCGCGGATCGACGAAGCTTTGCCCAGCCAGGAAGACGAGCGCCCCGTAAGCATCCGGCCTGCGCCTGATGAAGGTGGCAAACGCGCTTGATGTGCAGGCGTGATCGGTACCAAGACGCGTTGCATAGCTGTCGACGAGCAGGACGACATAGCCCCGGGCGACAAGTTCATCGGTCAATTTTTGCTTTGTCGTGCCGTGCATCCCGGCACAGCCGTGCAGTCCGACGACCGCGGGAAAAGGACCGACGCCATCCGGCTTGGCGAGATCGCCCTGGATGCGCTCGCCGGCAATGAGCGTGCCCGAAACGAGCCGCTGAGAGGCGCTTTCAAACTCTACGCGCTGCAGCGGTGCGGCCCATGCATCGGCCATCAGCGCACCCGGGACGCACCAAAGCATCAGCAATGCCGCGGCTCGGGAAGCGACTGTTCCAGGCAATGGCGTCTCCCCTTTGAAAGTTCGCGCCCCGTATTTTTAAGGCGTTTCCAATCTGGACGCCACGGCAGCTAATCGCCGACGCGGGGCTGGCCCTTCAATGCGGCCAGTTCCGCCTCTAGCTCGCCGATGCGGGCGTCGCGCGAGGCCAAGGCGTTCGCCACGTCGCCCGCGTCGAATTTTTGCGGGATGTGCTGCGGGCAATTGGTGTCCCATGCCGAGATCCGGAACAGGATGACCTGTTCGGGCCGCGCCTTGTATCCCTTCGGCATCAGCGCCTGCGTCAGCGCCGGGTCGTCATCGACCACGCGCGCCTCGCCCCAGATCTTGACGCGCCTGCGATGCGCATAGTCCATCACGAAGATATGCGCTTGCGGGTTCTCCGAGAGGTTGCCTTGCGTGATGTATTGCCGGTTGCCGCTGTAATCGGCGAACGCGATCGTGTTCTTGTCGATGATTTTGACAAAGCCCTTCGGGCCGCCGCGATGCTGGATGTAGGGGTGGCCGGCGGCCGAGGCGGTGGCGAGATAGAAACTGTTGGTTTCGCCCAGGAAGCCCGCGAGATTCTCGTCGATCTCGGTGCGCCAGCCGCCGTTCTCCTCGACCCGGGCATAGGCGTCGCGCGATCCCTTGCGCGCCTGCACCGCCTTCACGGCCGGGGTGAAGGCAACATCGCTGGAATAGGTGTGAACGTCTGACATCGGAGCAACCCTCTCGCCAAAGGCGCTAACGGCGCCTGTTCTTCCGCTCCAAGATGGTCCCTTGCAAATTTAAAACAATCATCCCGATTGACACGACACTATTGCAATATATGAAATAATGGGCATGGACCGTATCGACGCTATGCAGGCCTTTGTCACCGTCGCCGATTTGCAGGGCTTTGCCCCCGCCGCGCGCAAGCTCGGGCTGTCGCCATCAGGCGTGACGCGGCTGATCGCGGCGCTGGAGGACCGACTTGGCGCCCGGCTGCTGCAGCGGACCACGCGGTCCCTGACGCTCACGGACACCGGCGCCCGTTACCTGGAGCGCGCCCGCCAGATCCTCAGCGATGTCGAGGAGGCCGAAAGCGCTGCCGAGGGCGAGCGCACCAGGCCGGGCGGCCGGCTGACGGTATCCGCGCCGAACGGCTTTGGCCGGCTTCACGTCAGCCCTGTGATGACGGCCTATCTGAAACGCTATCCCGACGTCTCGGCGGATTTGCGGCTGTCGGACCGAATGATCAACCTGGTGGAAGAGGGCGTCGACCTCGCGGTGCGGATCGGCCATTTGCCGGACTCGACGCTGGTCGCGCGCCATGTCGGCGAGATGCGGCGGATCGTGGTGGGCTCGAAGGATTATCTCAAGCGGCGCGGCGAGCCCAAGACGCCGGAGGCGATAGCGAACCACGATACCATTCATTTCGGCGCCATGACCGCTGCACCGGATTGGCGCTTTGCCGCCGAGGGCCGTGAGATACGCGTCTCGAGCACGCCGCGGTTTACCTCCAACAGCGCCGACGCCGCGATCCAATATGCGGAAGCGGGCGGCGGCCTGACCCGGGTGCTGGCCTATCAGGCCGCCGATTCACTCAAAGCGGGAAGGCTCCGCATCGTGCTGGCGGAATTCGAGCAGCCGGCGCTGCCGATCCACATCGTCTATCCGACCTCGCGGCTGCTGTCGGCGAAAGTGCGCACCTTCATCGATCTGGTGACGGAGACTGTGGATTGGCGTTTTGGCTGACTGCAACCGTCCGCGTCACACTTGTTCTGTTACGACGGGCGCCTTCTTCGGCACCACGCGGAACGTCGCGTTGGCCCGCGCGATCACGACGTCGTCGGCCTTGATCAGGCTCTGCGCAAAGCAGATCGTGCGGCCGGTCTTGATCACCTCGGTCTCGATCGCAAGCCATTGCCCGACCTCCGCGGTGCCGATGAAGTCAACCGCGAGCCCGATCGTCACGAATGACGTCGTCCAGTTCGTCGCCTGCGCGCAGCTATAGCCCATCGCGTTGTCGGAGAGGGCCGCGATCAGCCCGCCATGGATCAGCCCACGGCCGTTGGTGTGCGGTTTTGCAAGTCGCAGCCCGATGACCACGGCCTTGTCGGTCCGCTTGGCATAGAGCGGTTCCCACGGTTCGGTGAGCGGGCTCTTGCGGGTGTGAAGCTCAAAACCATGGGGGATTTCGCTGACTGTCATGTGCGGCTCACGTGCTGACGATGTTTCTCGTCATTGAACGCAATGCGCCTGCGAAGTCACCGCCTACAAAGTTTTAAACGGGATTCGCATGGGTGTTTGAAATGCAGGACGATCCCTCCCGTCATTGCGAGCGAAGCGAAGCAATCCATTTCTCCGCGCTTGAGGAAGGATGGATTGCTTCGTCGCTGCGCTCCTCGCAATGACGGCGTTGCTCTACAACGGCAACCCCACATAATTCTCCGACAGCGACGCCGACGCCGCGTTCGAGCTGACCAGATATTCCAGCTCGGCCAGCTGAATCCGCGCGCCAAACTCGCCCTGATCGGGGAATTTGTGCAGCATCGACGTCATCCACCACGAGAACCGCACCGCCTTCCAGACCCGCGTCAGCGCGCGTCCCGAATAATTGTCGATCCCGGCACTGGATTTCTCGTCGTAATATTCGCGCAGCGCGCTCGAGAGGTAATGCACGTCGCTGGCTGCGAGGTTCAGTCCCTTGGCGCCGGTCGGCGGGACGATGTGGGAGGCGTCGCCGGCCAGGAACATTGTTCCGAACCGCATCGGCTCGGCGACAAAGCTGCGCAGCGGCGCGATGCTCTTTTCGATCGACGGCCCGGTGACGAGTTCATCGACCGCCTTCTGGTCCAGCCGGCGTTTCAATTCGTCCCAGAACCGCTCGTCCGGCCATTGGTCGATGTGGTCGTCGAGCGGGCATTGCACGTAATAGCGGCTGCGCTGGGTCGAGCGCATGGTGCACAGCGCAAACCCGCGCGCATGGTTGGAGTAGATCAGTTCATGGCTGACCGGCGGGGTTTCCGAAAGAATCCCGAGCCAGCCGAACGGATAGATCCGCTCAAAGGTCTGGATCGCCGAGGGTTTGACGCTGGCGCGGCTGACGCCGTGAAACCCGTCGCAGCCGGCGATGAAGTCGCAGTCGATTTCGTGGGCAACCCCGTCCTTGGTGTAGGTGACGCGCGGACGGTCGGTATCGAAATCATGCGGCTTGACCTCGCTGGCCTGATAGACCGTGGTGAGGCCGGCCGCCTTGCGTGCGTTCATCAGGTCGAGCGTCACCTCGGTCTGGCCGTAGATCATGACCGTCTTGCCGGTCGCCGCATGCATGTCGATGCGGTGCCGCGCGCCGCCGAACGCCAGTTCCACGCCATGGTGCACGAGGCCCTCGCGATGGGCGCGCGCGCCGGCGCCGACCTCGTCAAGCAGCGCCACAGTACCCTCTTCCAAGAGGCCGGCGCGGATGCGGCCGAGCACATATTCCGGGGTCTGGCGCTCGAGAATGACGTTGTCGATGCCGTAGCGGTGAAGTAGTTGCCCAAGCAACAATCCAGCCGGCCCGGCACCTATGATTGCGACTTTAGTCCGCAATTGCTTGCTCCCATGGTCTGATACAGATTGGCACGCCGACGCTTGCGCCAGGTGTTGCAATGATAATTATATCATATAACAATTTTCGCAAAGAGCGTTGGTGCGAAACATTGTCGTTTGTTGCGCTGCACCGCAAGGCCGTCTTCGCAACGGGTGAACGGAGGTGTCGCGCCAACACGTTCGGCTTGAAAAGCCGCGCCAACTATATAACATGTTAATTAACAAGACCGGGCGCCAAGCCCGCCTTCATGCGCAAAGGGAGAGAATGTCGATGAGAAAAGCGTTTTTGGCGCTGCTGCTCGCCGCCAGTGTGACGCCTGCGATGGCGCAGGAAAAAAACTTCGAGTTGAAATTGTCGCATTGGGTGCCGGCGTCGCACCCGCTGCAGAAGGCGCTGGAAGACTGGGGCTCCGCGGTCGAAAAGGAATCCGGCGGCACCATCAAGTACAAGGTGTTTCCGGCCCAGCAGCTCGGCAAGGCATTCGACCATTATGACATGGCGCGCGACGGCATCGCCGACGTCACCTACATCAATCCGGGTTATCAGCCCGGCCGCTTCCCGATCATCGGCGCCGGCGAATTGCCATTCCTGATGTCGGACGCCAAGGGCGGCTCGATGGCGCTCGACGCCTGGTACCGCAAATATGCCGAGAAGGAGATGAAGGACGTCAAGTTCTGCCTCGGCTTCATCCACTCGCCCTCCACGTTTCATTCGCGCACCAAGAAGATCGTGGTGCCCGACGACATCAAGGGCATGAAGATCCGCCCCGCCCACGCCACCATGGCGAATTACGTCACCCTGCTCGGCGGCACCAACGTGCAGTCCTCGGCGCCCGAGGTCCGCGACATCATCGAGCGCGGCGTCGCCGACGCCGTCACCTTCCCGTGGGGGTCGGTGCTGCTGTTCGGCATCGACAAGGTGACGAAGTATCACATCGAGGCGCCGATCTATGTCACGACCTTTGCCTTCGTGATGAACAAGGACAAGTACAACCAGATGTCCGACCGCCAGAAGAAGGCGATCGACAACAACTGCAACACCGAGGCCGCCGGCCGCGTCGGCGAGCCCTGGGGCATCTACGAGAATTCCGGTGTTGCAAAGATCAAGGCGCTGCCCGACCACGAAGTCTACAAACTGTCGCCGGAGCAGACCGCGCTGTGGAAGAAGGCGTCCGAGCCGCTGATCAAGACCTGGGCTGACAACGTCAAGAAAGCCGGCGGCGACCCCGATGCCGCGATGACCGAGCTCCGCGCCGAACTGACCAAGCATAACGCTTTGGCGCAGTAGAGGACTCGTGGTCTCCCTCTCCCGCTTGCGGGGGAGGGCGGGGTGGGGGTGTCGCCGCGAGTCATATGTTCGTGTGGAGAGACCTTCCGCGACACAACGCCTGCGCCACAGCTGAAATTCCGCTTCGGCGTCCCCATCCAAGAACGGCCGCCGAGGCGGCCTATTGCCTCCCCCGCAAGCGGGAGAGGTGAAGCTAGCCCCAAGCCACACCGGTTCAATTCGACGTCACAGGACCTCCCCACATGAATCGCGCTTCGATGGATCGTTTCATCGATACGATCGAATGGATCGCGGCGGCATTTGTCGGCATCGTTGCTGCCAACATTTTCCTGGCCGTGCTGCTGCGTAACATTTTCAACTATTCGATCCCGGATTCCTTCGACATCGGCCGCATGATGCTCGGCATCCTGATCTTCTGGGGCATCGCGGCGACCAGCTATCGCGGCGGCCATATCACCGTCGATCTGGTCTGGGCCAATGTCGGTCCGAAATACCAGCGGATGATCGACGTTTTCGCCACCCTGGTGCTGCTGTTCGTGGTGGCAGTGCAGACCTGGACGCTGTTCGACAAGGTGCAGGGCACCTACAACGACAATGTCCTGACCTTCGACATGCGGATGCCGACCTGGCCGTTCTTCGCGATCGCGTGGGCCGGCGACGCCTCCGCGGTGCTGCTGATCGCGATCCGCACCTACCGCCTGATCTTCCATCCGGAAGACATCCATGATGCCAAAGAAACCACGGTGGAGTAGGGCATCATGAGCACCGACGCGGTCGCCATTCTCGGATTTGTCGCGCTGTTCGCGCTGATGCTGCTGCGCGTGCCGGTGGGCATGGCGATGGGCCTCGTCGGCGTCACCGGCTTTGGTTATCTCGTCGGCTTTTCCCCGGCGCTCAAGATGGTCGGCCAGACCTCGATGCGCACGGTGACCGACTATACGTTCGGTGTCATTCCGATGTTCCTGCTGATGGGCGCCTTCGTCAGCAATTCCGGAATGAGCCGCGAACTGTTTCGCGCCGCCAACGGCTTCGTCGGCCATCTGCGCGGCGGCCTCGGCATCGCCACGGTCGCGGCCTGCGGCAGCTTTGCCGCGATCTGCGGCTCGTCGGTGGCGACGGCCGCGACATTCTCCGCCGTCGCCTATCCGGAAATGCGCCGCTTCGGCTATCCGCAATCCTTCGCCACCGGCGTGATCGCGGCCGGCGGCACGCTGGGCGCGATGCTGCCGCCGTCGACGGTGCTGGCGGTCTACGGCATCATCACCGAGCAGGACATCGGCAAGCTGTTCATGGCCGGCATCATTCCCGGCCTGCTCGCCATGGCCATGTACATGATCACGATCTCGCTGATCGGCTGGTTCCGGCCCGACTTCCTGCCGAAGGGACCGCAAACCACCTGGCGCGAACGCTTTGCCGGCTTGAAAGACATCTGGGCGCCGGTGCTGCTGTTCGTCTTCGTGATCGGCGGACTTTACGGCCTGCCGTTCCTGCCGCGCTTTACACCGACGGAAGCCGGCGGTGTCGGCGCCACCGGCGCATTCCTGATCGGCGTGCTCACCGGGCGGCTGAACAAGGAAAAAATCCTGAACTCGCTGCTGCAGGCGACCCGCACCGCAGCTGCCGTCTTCACCGTGCTGATCGGCGCCTTGATCTTCGGCTATTTCCTCACGGTGACGCAGACCCCGCAAAAGGTCACCGAACTGCTCACCGGCCTCGGGCTCGGCCCCTACGGCATCCTCGCGCTGATCATGGTGATGTATCTGGTGCTGGGCTGCCTGATGGACGCGATGGCCATGATCATCCTGACGGTGCCGATCATCTTCCCGGTCATCATGCATCTTGGTTTTGATCCGATCTGGTTCGGCGTCATCATCGTGATGACCGTGGAACTCGGCCTGATCCATCCGCCGGTCGGCATGAACGTCTTTGTCATCAAGAGCGTCGTCAAGGACGTGTCGTTCACGACAATCTTCCGCGGCGTGATCCCGTTCGTCGTGACCGACCTGATCCGCCTCGTGATCCTGATTGCATTTCCGATCCTGGCGCTCTGGCTGCCGCAACGCATGATGGGGTAGAGCATGATCCGGAAAAGTGGGTACCGGTTTTCCGATTAAGATCATGCTCCACTAAAAGGACTTCCATGACTCCGCAGCTCGAGACAAAGTATGTCTTCACGCTCACTGTCCACATCGGCGAGGTGACCTCGGCCGGCGAAACCGGCCACGGCGTGCGCCGGATCATCCCGATCCTGGGCGGCGAGGTGCGCGGCGATGATATCAACGGCAAGATCTGCGCGTTCGGCGCGGATTTCCAGATCATCCGCCCCAACGAGCTGATCGAGCTGGAGGCGAAATACGCCTTCGAGACCGACGATGGCGCGACCGTCTATGTCGAGAACAAGGGCCTTCGCTTCGGCCCGGTCGATCTGCTGCAAAAACTCAAGCGCGGCGAGCCGGTCGACCCCAGGCTGATCTACTTCCGCACCGTGCCGAAATTCGAGACCGGCCACGAGAAATACCGCTGGCTGATGGAAAACCTCTTCATCGGTTCCGCCGCCCGCCACGCCGACCGCGTCGTCATCGACGTCCATCAGGTGTTGTAGGGAACGGTTTTTCCCCGTCATTGCGAGCGCAGCGAAGCAATCCATCGCGCGCCCAGCCGAGGAATGGATTGCTTCGTCGCTTCGCTCCCTTGCGCAAACGCTTTGCGTTTGTCGCAGGCAATGACGGTTGCCTGCGACAAAACAACCCGACGGGCAAAATTCCGCTTCCCTCGTCGGGCAAATCAGCGGTTTGAATCGTCGCGTCCCGCCCGACAAGAGGGGCGTGCGCACGTCACGAACGCGCGGCGGGATGCGGTGGACGCTGGTTCACGCCTGACGACGGCGTGGATTAAAGCGTACGGCAAAACCGTGTGGTCCTGGCGCCCGTTGCAGGCGTCAAGCTGTCGGAGAAGCGCAAGCGGGAACGGCAGCGACGGAGTCAACCAAGAACTCGTCTCCGGGGAGATCACGGCATAAGCCGTAAAGCCATTGCGCAGGGAAGGCCGGGTGTTCTCCGCTGCCCTGTATGCTCGTGTGCAGCCTACTTAGTGCAAACCGCACACGGGACCGCGGGTGCAGCGCGCACCCGGTCTTCCCTGCGCCCTCTCATGAGAGGGCGGGAAGTTGCTGGCAAACCTCGGGCGCAATGCGTCGCGAGAATGCGAAACTGCGTTTGAATGACGGTGCCAACAACAAACACCGCCGTCGTCCCGGGCTTGACCCGGGACCCATAGCCACAGGAAGAAGTTTTGCGAACGGTCTCTGTTACCGCGTCTTCATCGAGAGATCACGCGGTATGGGCCCCGGCCTTCGCCGGGACGACGCGTTGATGGAGTTGGGGACGCAGCAATCAAACCGGCTTGCCCGTATACGGCATCGAGGCCGTCAGGCCGCCGTCGACCGGGATCGCCTGGCCGTTGACGTAGGACGCGTCGTCGCTGGCAAGGAACAGTCCCATCGCTGCGAGTTCATGCGGCTGGCCGGCGCGCTTCAGCGGATTGAGCTGGCCGATCTTGTCTTGGGTGCCGCGCTCCTTGGCGCGATCGAACACCGGCTTGGTCATACCGGTTTCGATCAGGCCCGGACAGACTGCATTGATGCGTACGCCGGTGCCGGACAGCGAATAGGCGGTCGTTTGCACCAAACTGATCACACCGGCCTTGCTCGCGCCATAGGGATGTCCGCTGGCGCCGGCCTTGAGACCTGCGACGGAAGCGGTGCAGACGATCGAGCCCGACTTCTGCCTGATCATGTGTGGCATCGAATGCTTGATCGCGAGGAACGGTCCGATCAGGTTGATGCGCAGCACTTCCTGCCAGTGCTCCACCGTCTGTTCGGGAATCGGAACCAGCCCGCCGCTGACGCCGGCATTGGCCCAGATCGCATCGAGCTTGCCGTATTTCGAGACCGCCGTGTCGATGAAGGCCTTCACGTCGGCTTCCGATCCCGCATCCGCCATCACGGCTTCGACAATGCCGCCGGCGTCGCTGACGAGCTTTGCGGTTTCCTTCACCGCTTCGCTGCGGTCGACCGCAATCAGTTTTGCGCCTTCTTTGGTGAACAGCAAGGAGGCCGCGCGTCCGATGCCGCTGCCTGCGCCGGTGATGATGACGGATTTGCCTTCGAGGCGGCCCATGAAGTTTCTCCCTGGAATATACAAGGTCGGCGTCTGCCGCCTTGCGGAATTTCAAACAAGTTTTCAAACGCTCAAGAACGTCGAAGTGACTTGAGGCGGTGCGTGCTCTGACGTACAGCGACATCAAAGACGATTGCAAACACTATTGAGGGACTTTGGCGATGTCCAATCCAGGCAAACCGAATGAGGTCACGACGCGCTGGTGGTGGGTGCGGCACGCGCCGGTCCGCGAGGACGGCGGCTGCATCTACGGGCAGAAGGATCTGGGCTGCGACACCAGCGACCGCGTGGTGTTCGACGCGGTCGGAAAAATCCTGCCGCGCAACGCGGTCTGGTATGCAAGCAATCTGAAGCGCACGCATCAGACCGCAGCCGCGATCTGGGCTGCCGGCTTTCCCAAGCCCGCCGACATGCCGCACGAGAAGGCATTTGCCGAACAGCATCTCGGCGAATGGCAGGGCATGAATCGCGCGGCGTTTCTGGCCAGCCGTCCCGCCGGCAGCCATTGGTTCGCGGCGATCGACGAACCCGCGCCCGGCGGCGAGAGTTTTATGGACCTCTATTACCGCGTCCGCGGCGCGATCGAGCGCATCACGAAGGAGCAGGCGGGCAAGGACGTCATCGTCGCTGCGCATGGCGGAACCATCAAGGCCGCCATTGGTCTTGCGCTGGGCGGTCAACCCGACAAGGGCCTCGCCTTTGATGTCGACAATGTATCGGTGACGCGGCTCGATCACATCGCAACCGGAAGCCAATCGATCTGGCGGCTTCCGATGGTCAACCAGCAGCCATGGATTGCCGACCCCTCGCACAATGCGATGCATCAGCCGGCGGGGCCGGAGGTCGTTCCGCCCGCGACGAAGCTTGCTTGAGCGTTGTCGAAAACCGCAAAGGCTGCTTAGTTTGAATCTGAAAAACGACAACCGGTGTAATGCCGGACCAACAACTGGGAGAGAGACATGAGCTTGTTCGACATGAAGGGCAAAGTCGCCGTCATCACCGGCTCCACGCGCGGCATCGGCCTTGCCATCGCCGAGCGGATGGCCGAGCACGGCGCCAAGGTCGTGATCTCCTCGCGCAAGCAGGACGTCTGCGATTCCGTCACCAAATCGATCAACGAGAAATTCGGCAAGGGCACGGCGGTCTCGATCGCGGCGAACATTTCCAGCAAGGAAAATCTCCAGAACCTCGTCGATGAATCCAACCGCGCCTTCGGCAAGATCGACGTGCTGGTCTGCAACGCCGCGTCCAATCCTTACTATGGTCCGCTCGGCGGCATCTCCGACGACCAGTTCCGCAAGATCCTGGACAACAACATCGTCGCCAACAACTGGCTGATCAACATGGTCGTGCCGCAGATGATCGAACGCAAGGACGGCTCGATCATCATCGTGTCTTCGATCGGTGGTCTGAAGGGTTCGACCGTGCTCGGCGCCTATGCGATCTCGAAGGCCGCCGACATGCAGCTCGCGCGCAACCTCGCTTGCGAATACGGCAAGCACAACATCCGCGTGAACTGCATCGCGCCCGGCCTGATCAAGACCGATTTTGCGAAAGCGCTGTGGGACAATCCCGATACCCTGAAAGCCTCGACCGCACGCTCGCCGCTGCTCCGCATCGGCACCCCCGACGAGATCGCCGGCGCGGCCGTGTTCATGGGATCGGCGGCCGGTGATTTCATGACCGGCCAGACGATTGTGATCGACGGTGGGGCGACGATTAGCTGACGCTATCTCGTCGTCCCTGCGAACGCAGGGACCCATACGCCGTGTCGCCAATTGTTGCGGACGACACGGCGTTACGGATGGGCCGCGGAGTATGGGTCCCTGCGTTCGCAGGGACGACGGGATTACTCCACCGCCGCGTACACCAGGTTCCGCAACATCGTGCGGATGTACTCCCGCTGGCCCGGGCCCTGCATCATGAACACCGCGAACAGGTCCTCCTTCGGGTCGATCCAGAAGAACGTCCCGGCCATCCCGCTCCAGAAGAAGTTGCCGCGCGAGCCCGGGAACGGCGCCATGCCGTCATGGGTGCGGACCGCAAAGCCGAGGCCAAAGCCGTGGCCGGCCGGCATCAGGGGCGAGTTGACCTTGACTGACGGGGCGAGGTGATCGGACGCCATCAGTTCCAGCGTCTTGCGGCTGACGATCCTGACGCCGTCGAGCGTGCCGCCATTGAGCAGCATCTGGCTGAAGCGGGCGTAGTCCATCGTGGTCGACACCAGCCCGCCGCCGCCGGATTCCATCACCGGCTTCTCAAGCATGTTGAAGAGCTGGACCTTGTCGCCGTTCCAGGGATCGGTCGGGAACGCCTCGGCCAGCCGGCCGGCATTTTCCTCTGCGGTGTGGAACGCGGTCTCGGCCATCTGCAGCGGCGCCAGGATGCGCTCGGTCAGGAAGGCGCCGAGCGACTTGCCGGAGATGACTTCGATGATGCGGCCGAGGATGTCGGTGGAGCGGCTGTAATTCCATTCCGCGCCGGGCTGGCAGATCAGCGGCATGCTCGCGACCATGACGGCATGTTCGGCATTGGTGATCTTGCGGCTGCGCAGCCGCGATTGCTGATAGAGCTGTTGCACCAGCCCGTTGCCGGTGTGGTCGTAAGTGATTCCCGAAGTGTGGCGCAGCAGGTCCTGCACCGTCATCTGTCGCTTCAGGGGCACCAGCTCGAGCTGGCCGTTGTGCTCGACGCCGACCTTCTGGCCGCCGAATTCCGGGATGAATTTCGCGACGGGGTCGCTGAGCAGGAAGTGGCCATCCTCGATCAGCATCATGACGCCGATGGAGACGATCGGCTTGGTCATCGAGAAGATGCGGAAGATGCTGTCCTGCGCCATCGGCGCGGACAGGATGGGCGCCTGCCGGCCGATCGCGTCGAACCAGCCGATCTGGCCGCGGCGGGCCACCAGCACGGTCGCGCCCGGCAGGGTTCCCTTGTCGACCTCGCGCTTGAAGGCGTCCGACATGCGTTGCAGGCGGGCGGTGGACAACCCGATCTGTTCCGGCTTGGCGTGGGGGAGGGACGGGGTCTGCGGGGCGGCGGCGTGTTTGGGGGCGGTCTGCGCGTTCATGGTCTCTCCCATTGCTCTTGGCTCTTGTTGTTGTGGGAGCAAGTTTGGCGCAGAACCCTTGACTTGAACAGGGCGGTCACCGATTTCCAGAGGGCCGCTCGCGGCTTCGCCCTTGCAATCGGGGCACCGCCTATGCTTGAAACGGGCCGAAACCGGCGGCGACGCATGGTTTGCGTAGGGGTGTAGCTCAGTTGGTAGAGTACCGGTCTCCAAAACCGGTTGTCGCAGGTTCGAGCCCTGCCGCCCCTGCCAATAAATCAATTACTTAGCAGCTCTTTGTTAGGCGCTCTGCTACCCTTGTGCTACCATTTCAATTGTTGGTACTTTTGGCAGCCCTTAGGGCAGCATCTGCCCGTGCCGCAGCGTCTTCTTGCATTCCAGGCATCACGTGGCTGTAAAGATCTAGGGTAATCCCGATCTTGCTATGTCCCAAGCGTTCCGATGCGACCTTGGGATGGGTGCCGGACGCGAGCAGATGGGTCGCATGGGCGTGCCGAAGGTCATGAAAGCGGTAGCGCGGGAGGCCGGTTCCGCGGATAACCCTCGCCCATTCCCGGGTGATCCAGACCGGCTCCATCATCTCGCCGTCGGCATGGGCACACACGAAATTGTCGTCAGATAGCCTCACGCCGAGCTTTAGAAGCCCTTGGGCTTGAGTGAGGCGGTAAGCGCGCAGTTCCTCAACGATCGTTCGACCCAGCGCCACGGTCCGCGCCCGGCCGTTCTTGGGCGGCTTTAGCCGGACGGCGCTGTTCATCTGTTCCACACTCTCCACCACGGCCAGTTGCGCCGTTTCCAGGCTTACGGATCGCCAGCGGAGGGCTGCGATCTCTCCCCGACGCATTCCGAGGAGGACGGCGAGGAGAGTGGGTATAAACAAACAGGTCCCCCGGAGAGCCTCGATCAGCTCACCCGTTTGCTTTAAGTCGTAGGTGGTCATGGCCGTCCGCTCAACCTTGGGCGGATCTACGGAATCGGCTGGGCTCCGTCCCATCAGTTGCCAGCGAACCGCCTGTGTCAGCGCTTGTTTTAGCACTCGATGACAGTGATGCACGGTCCGGGGAGACAATCCGCCGCTACCTTTCCGCCGGCCGCTGGTCAGGGCGGTTGAGTACGCTGTCGAGATGGCCATTGGCGAAAGCTTCGTTAGTTGAATGGTGCCGATCAGCGGGCTGATGTTCTTTCTGACTATCTCCCCGTAACGCTCGAAGGTCCGCGGGCTGACTTGGGTCCTGATGTATTCAAGCCATTTTTCCAAATACTCGCTCACTGTCGTCTTGGTCGGCTCCAGCGCATTGCCGGATTTGAACTCCGAAATGAGACGGGCGCTTTCGACTTGCGCTTGCCGTTTGGTCCCTTTGAAGGAGTACCACTTTCTGCGGCGCTTCCCGGTTTTCGGATCCGGGACGTCGAAAACAATCGCCCAATGGCCAGGGCTTCTTTCGCGAATGTGTCCTTTCATTCGTCATCCCCTTCCGCAGCCTGACTCAAGGCGCCCTGCGTAAATGCGATCAGGTTGTCGAGCGACTTGCCCTCGATTTCCGCGGTGATGCTTATCGGCGGAGGTTGCCTCTGAAACGATGACCACTTTGCTTTGTATTCAATCTCTGTGGATCTGTTCACCAGTAGTTGCGCTCTCCAGGAGCGGGTGATGCGGATTGCAGTGATTGGCATGTCAAAAATATTCCCATCGGGAGCAGGAAATTTAAGTTTTTTCCCAGAAAGCGCTGAGCTAACCGCGTCTACCAAGACTTGCCCTTTGGTATTGCCCCATTCGCGAGAGTAATCGTTGATGTTCACCCGGACCGGGGGGGCGTTTATGAGAGAAACTACGCGCTTGTCCACGTCCGACAAATTCTCCGTAGCCAACACGCTGATCAGAATTGCCGCGAAATTTTCGGCGGTTAACGGGACGCCACTACCCGGGCCGCGGCCTGGGGCAGACTTGAGTGCACCGAGAGCAACCAGCGCCCTTTGCCTTTCGTAGAGAGCTGCACTGGTAACCCCTAGCAGGGGAGCCACGGCCAAAAGGAACGATTTCAAACCAGCCATGACCAAAGCTGTACACAAAAGGTGGTGAATGTCCACCTCTTCCTCTTGCGGACACTATAGTAGGCTTCTATATTAGTGGTGGCGATACACCATTAAAGGAGACTGGCAGTGGCCACGACACCCAAAACGATGACGGTCCCCGAGGCGGGCGCAGAGTATTTCGGTCTAAGCCGCAACGCTTCTTACGAAGCTGCGAAGCGCGGGGACATCCCAACGATTAAGATCGGCAAGCTACTACGTGTGCCGATACGTGCCTTGGAGCAAAAGCTCGATAGTTCGCTAAAATCCGACGTGCCCTAGTTTGATCTCAAGTGCTCGAAAGGCGATTACGTGTCCCGATCCGCTGCGCGAAGAAGCAAGACAAAGATGCTTCGCCACGTCCGTTTGTATCACTACTTGATGCAGACGGAAGCGTGGCAAAGCCTTGGGGCTTTGGAGCGTTCCATCTATGTCGAAATCGCTTCAAGATATGCCGGCGATGGAAGCAATAATGGAAGCATTGGTTACAGCATTCGCGAAGCGGCTTCGACCTTTCGGGTCGGAAAGTCGACAGCCGCTCGTGCACTACAGGCCTTGCAAGACCGCGGATTTGTTGTCGCGCGCAAGAAGGGAGCGTTCAGCCTGAAGAATCGTCATAGTACCGAATGGCGTTTGACAGAATTTGGATGCGATCTGACCGGTGCGCTTCCTACGAAGGATTTTGTCAGATGGTCATCTCAAAACCAAAAGCCGGTCCCGCCTGAAACCCCGACGGTACCGGTGATGGGACCGACCGGTACCTGCAATGGGACCAAGCATTCCCAAAGGGCGCCCACGGTATCTCTGGTGGGACCGCCACGAGCCGAATCCAGCATTCTCGGTACCTCCGATGGGACACATATAGGTTACCAGGGGGTGGAGCAGCCGAGCATGACCAACAGAGAGCGTTCCGCGAAGTGCGCCCCCAAGGTGCGCTGTAGCGAGCGAGCCGCTCGGGAAGGGGACCAAGATGCCGCGACAGCGTGAGCGGGTTTGTCTGCAGGATGGATTGAAGCTCGACCTGAACCGACTCGCGCGAATCGGCTTCGTCCGGCGCGAAGCAAACATTGGTTTTCGCGGGATCAAATGGACCCATTCCTATTGGGGGGACATCGCAAGTGGTTTGATCAGCGCCGACATGACGGGCCAATTTGAAGGCTGGTTACGAATTCAGGTTGGCGACCTTGACCAGCGGATCACGCTGGTCCCGGAGGAGCGACATTTCGGTGGCCGGCAATGGTATTTTATTTGCCCAGTCAAAAACCGGCGAGCGTCCGTGCTCTGGAAGCCGAGCGGGGCAACGCGGTTTTGCAGCCGTCAAACGTGGGGCAGGCGTGTGGCGTACCGGTCGCAGTTCCATGATCCCGCGAATCGGGCGCACGCCGGCAAATCCAGGATCAAGGCGCGACTGATTGCTGATCTTGATCCTGATGAATGGGACTTGCCTCCAAAGCCCAAGTGGATGCGATGGGCCACTTACCAGCGTCACGAAGAACGCTTCGATCATTATGAAGGTGTCCTGGACTATGGATGTGCCACTCTGGTTGCGAAGCTACTTGGAAAAAAATAACATGAAATCAACGGACATCCCCAAGTTAGCTAAGAGATTTCGATTCGCGATCCGTCCACAAATGCCTACGCGGCTTACAATTAATGACGCCTATGGACCATATCCGCCGCCCGAGCACGCGCCCTTTGTTTGGTGCCAGACGGCCCAGAGGTACAGCCGGCCCGCCCATGTGGTAGCCCTCAGAAGCCCGTCAGGCCCCTTTCCCAACTCACCAGTCTGCTCTTCAAGGCATGCGACGATCCTATCGATTGAAGTTCGTCACCGATGCCGACGTTCCGTTGCGCCTCAAGAACGGGCGTTGGGAGTTGTCCGAAGCCTTTATCGCCAGAGAAGGAGAGCCGGCCGCACGCAAGGCGTTCCGGGATTTCTACATAGCGAAAGGGCTCCAGATTTTCACGGAACGGGTTCAAAGCCTTGCCCCGCTGGTCGGCGTGGAGCCAGGTGAGGTTGCCGTCAAAGAACTGGGTTACCATTGGGCATCCTGCGGGGTGGGCGGCGCATTGAACTTCCATTGGAAGACCCTGATGGCTCCGCAGACCGTCATTGACTACATTGTTGTGCACGAACTCTGCCACCTGCGACACCGTGATCATTCGGATGCTTTCTGGAACGAGGTAGACAAGGTGTTGCCGCGATACCGGGAGCGGAAGGAATGGCTTAGGACAAACGGGGCTTCGCTCGATTTGTAGGCGACTACAACTTCACCAGTAGGAGTGTAGGCGGGAGTCGTTCTTCGTACCGCTGTTCGTGATCGATGAAGCCGTTGACCGAGCAAGAAGGGAGTGATCACTAAGGGCAGTTGAGGATTCGGCGGTGGTGAGTTTTGCAAAGGCCTAACCACGGATGGGAGCAAGTTTGGGGTCATTGGGTTGCAAAACGGTAGCAAATTGATCCGCGCGCAAAAACTATTGCAAAAAAATATCTAGTTATATCAATGGCTTAGTTGATTGCCGTAAGGCTTCTGCACCGGTCTTCAACTTCGGTTGCAACGTTTGGGTGCGTGTGGGGCGCTCCGTTCAAGCTACATGTCCACAGCTCAAGCAGCTGTGCGAGGAAAGGCGGTGATGCCATCACCTGCACCGACACCTACCGCCAACGCTTGCACCGAGCGAAAGCGAATTGGGCTGCGTCCTCCTCGACGTGCGGTTACCGGGACTAAGCGGCCTAGAGCTGCAAGAGCGCCTGAACGAACTCGGCTCGACGCTGCCTATCATATTTGTCACCGGTTTAGTTGATGTCAGAACCACCGTGCGCGCCGTCAAGTCAGGTGCGGAGGATTTTCTGATCAAGCCCGTATCGTCGGACGCGCTTCTTAACGCCGTCGAGCGGGCCGTGGCGCGTCATGAAGTGGCGCGTGGCGAAAAGATCGGGCTGGAGATGGTTCGCGCTCATGTCGCGAATTTGACACCGCGCGAGCGGCAGGTAGTCGATCTGGTGGGGAAATCGGACCCGGGTTTTAGATTTATGGGAGGTGCAAAAGTCAGGAGGATCGCGTCATGGAGCGACGCCGCATCAAGCACGTAGCTTCCTTTGAAGAACGACTGGCAGAACAGGCCCGAAGGTTTAGAGAGCAAGCTAAAATGTTACCGCCGAGCAAAGAGCGTGACGACCTAATGCGCCGCGCCCGGCAAGCGGAAATAACCACATCAACGAGTGGCTAACCTCACCCGGCAGTGCGTCGCCCAAATGAACGAGTACCGCGCCTATTTGCTGGGGCCGGACGGCCACTCCAGAGCCGGGTCGAGCTAATCTGCGATAATGAAGAAGCCGCCGGAGATGTAGTTCATTTGCCAGCTTTCTTTCCAAAATATCGGATGCCTTCCACGTGTCAAAGCGGTCGCTCGCCTGCCGTCGATAACGGCGCATGCCATTTAACCCGAAACGGGGTGTGATCCCACGTCTTGATTCCGACCGTGCAGCAGCGACGGCCTTGCAGCCCGGCGCGAGCGCCGGCAACATCATCGAAGCGAGTATCTTTTTGCTCGCTTCCCAGCCAGCGGTCGGGGTCGTGAGGATCACCATTGCCTCGACCGCCGGATTTCGAGAACGACCAGCTAACAAGTTGTCCCTCTCACACATCTGCGGACGGCTCGCCGGGTCTGACGAACAGTGGTTCTTGCCACACATACACCGTTGACGCGGGTCCTGCCGACGCCGCAGGCAGCTGCGATCTCCGTGATCATGCTGTCGGGCTGCGCAATCGGCGCTGGTGTCATCGCTTGCGCCGATACTGCAACTGACAAGGCGAAGCCAGCAGTAGCGATCAATCTGAGCATTTTCTTCTCCCTAATCTGTGTGCGATCACCCATCACATACTGGAGGATGTCCGGTTATCATGTTCAAGCAGCACAATTGTTACGGACTGATCACTCGAAGGCTTGCGATAGATCAACGTAACGAAGACGACTGAATCGGAACCTGATCAGCCTAACGGGACGATGAGGCTAGCCTATGGGACGCTATATCGACGAAATCTTGCAGCCCGGCGAGAAGGTCCTGTATTCGACCAATGAACACTGGATGTACTTTCTCCCTGCAATCGCGGCGTGGGCCGTGACGATTGCTTTTCTGGTGCTGTGGTGCACTGTTGCGAGTGATTTGCTGACGTTTGTTTGCCTAGCCTTGGCAGCAATGGCCGGGATTGCGGCCCTGTATTGGACGGCGACTGCCTGGTTTCATCGTTGGACGACTGAGACTGATGTCACGAACATGCGGGTCGTCCATAAGACTGGCTTCATCAAGCGCCGAACATTTGAAATGAGCCTCGACAAAGTCGAGAGCGTCGATGTCAACCAGAGCATTCTTGGCCGTCTTATGAATTATGGCGACCTCACTATTCAGGGCGTTGGCGAGGGCACGGAAACCATTTCGACCGTTACCTCGCCGCTCGCGTTTCGCAGCGCCATCACCGCAAGGCCGGTCGGCAAGTAAATCGGCGGCCTCCCGGGGGCCGCATGTGCGGTTTGAACACGGGCCGGGTATCTGTACGGGTCTTCGACCCAGCATTCTCGCGGCAGATTTAGGCCTGCTAGTTTCCGAGCGACAGGCTGATCCGAGTTACGACCGAATCCCACTGACGGTCTTCCGCAGCTGGATAATTTATTAGGACGCAATTCATGTATTCGTTTACCCGGTTGCAGCGGTTGTACCAGGTTCGCCCATTGCGAATGCTGGACACTGCAAAGAAACGTGGTGTCACTCGTTTGTACTGAAT
>NZ_JAFCLS010000051.1 GCF_018131075.1 Bradyrhizobium sp. JYMT SZCCT0428
ACGGTGGCAATAGAGGCCGTCTCACCGGGGAGAGCGCGTTATAAGCCGTAAAGCCATTGCGCAGGGAATGTCGGATGTTCTCCGCTGCCCTGTATGCTCATGTGCAGCATTCTTATGCACAATCGCACATGAGACCGCGGGTGCAGCGCGCATCCGGCATTCCCTGCGCCCTCTGAATTTGGGGGGTGAAGAATTTTCAACAGCTCGGGCGCAATGCGTCGCGGGAATGCGAAGGCGTGTTGGAAGGCCGTAGCCGCAAATGATGGCGTCGTCCCGGCCTTGAGCCGGGACCCATACGCCGCGGCCCATCGGTGAGAACGCTGGTGTTAGATACCTTCTACAACAATGTCCGCTGCGGAGTATGGGTCCCGGCGTTCGCCGGGACGACGGAGGTAGCTCGACGATCCCTAAAATTCTATCGATCCCGATCAATCAACATTCACGATACGTCTTAAGCCACAGGGAACTCCTTATCCGGTAGCTTGGCGGACGGTCATCACCGCAAGGCCCTGGGGTCCTATGACAGCATTAACCAACAAGACTCCGTCCAAGCGCCGGCTGCTGCTGGCGTCGGATCGGAGCGATCAAAGCAGCGAACTGGCCAGCATTCTGCAGTCGGTCGGCCAGGTCGACATGATCGCCACCACGGATATTCCCGACGCGCCGGCGCGGGATCTCTCCGGCATCGTGGTCGACATCAATTTGCGCTCGGCCGAGAGCGTGCAGATGGTGCGCAACAAGCTGCGCACCGAGGCCTATCGCGAAATGCCGCGGCTGTTCGTGCTGGCGGACGCGCTGCATCATGGATCGATGCAGGCCTGGGCGCTCGGCGCTACCGACACCATCGCGCGACCGTTCGACGCGCAGGGCATCCTGCAGCGCATCCGGGCCGCGTTCCCCGACGACAGTTCCTACAACGAGACCGACCGCGGCAAGGCGCTGAACCGCGGCGTCGAAGCCGCGCACAGCGTCATGGTCAGGATTTTCAACGGCATGCGGGCCGGCGAGCCACTGAAATACAGCGACATCGTGCAGGCCGAAAACAAGATTCTGAAAGCCATCAAGCACACCTCGCTGCGTGAATGGCTGACGACGGTCGGCTGCCACCACACCGACAGCTATCGGCACTGCCTGTTCGTGACCGGCTTTGCGGTCGCCTTCGCGCAGCACCTTGGCATGCGCGAGGACGACCAGCGCCGTCTCGCCCGCGCTGCATTGCTGCACGACGTCGGCAAGGCGTTCATCCCGGTTGCGATCCTCGACAAGCCGGATCCGCTGACGCCCGAGGAAATGCACGAGATGCGCCAGCATCCGCGCCGCGGCTATGAGGCGCTGGCAGCGCAAGGTGGTTTTCCGCCGGAAATGCTCGACGTGGTGCTGCACCACCATGAATTCCTCGACGGCACCGGCTATCCCGACGGCCTCTCCGGCAAGGAGATCAGCGACATCGTGCGGCTGACCACGATCGTCGACATCTACGCGGCACTCGTCGAGAAGCGCGCCTACCGGCTGCAGTTCACCCACGTCAAGGCGTTCGGGGTGATGGAAGAGATGGGCGACAAGCTCGACCAGCACCTGCTGCAGGCCTTCCGCCCGATCGCGTTCGGGTATGGCTAGGCCCTAATCTCACCGCGTCATTGCGAGCGAAGCGAAGCAATCCATCGTGCGGCATAACGGATGAATGGATTGCTTCGTCGCTTACGCTCCTCGCAATGACGGACGAGACAGCAAGCCGTCACTCCAGCAACTTCCGCAATTCCGCCTTCGCCACCTTCTCCAGCGTCGAGCGCGGCATCTCGTCGACGAAGATGATCTCGCGCGGCACCTTGAAGTCGGCCAGCGCATTGCGACAGGCCGCCATCACCTTGTCCTGCAGATCGGCTGGAGCTGCCGCGACGCCCGCCAGCGGAATGATGAACACGACCGGCACCTCGTCCAGCATCGGATGCTTTTTCGCCACCACCGCGGCCTCGCGCACGCCGGGCACCAGCGCGACCACCTGTTCGATCTCGGAGGCCGCGACATTCTCGCCGCCGACCTTCAGCATGTCCTTGGCGCGGTCGCCGAACTTGATGAAGCCGTTGTCCAGCAGCGTGACGCGGTCGCCGGTGATGAAATAGCCGTGCTCGTCAAAGCTCTCGCGCGTCGCCTTGTCGTTATGCAGATATTCGGCAAACAGCGACAGGCCTGGAATGCCCTTGATCAGGAGATTGCCGGTGTCGCCGACTTCGGTCGGCCGGCCATCGTCATCGGTAATGCGGATCTCGTATTCCGGCGCGGCGCGGCCGATCGACATCGGCGTGTTGGGCTGATCGACTTCGCCGACGATGCCGTGGGTGATGGTCTCGGTCATGCCCCACCAGCCCATGGTCTTGACGCCGAAGCCGGCGAAAGGCGGCGGATCGTTCACCGCCGTGCCCCAGAGCCGGAATTTGTGATGCTTCGGAATCTCGTGCTCCAGCAGCGCCTTCAGGCAGAACGGGATCGTCGAGGTCCAGGTGCAGCCATGTTCCAGCGCGACGTTCCAGAACCGGCTTGCGGAAAACCGCGGCTGGATCACGCAGGTTGCGCCGACCCACAGCGAAGCCAGCATCGAATAGGCCAGCGCGTTGGTATGAAACAGCGGCAGATAGGTCTGGTGCACGTCGCCCTGATGCAGGTCCTCATGGGCAGCGTTGATCTTGCCGCCCCACAGCGCGTTGGCATGCGTCCACAGCACCGCCTTCGGGCGCGACGTGGTGCCGGAGGTATATTGCACGCTGCAGGGCGCGAACGGATCGGTGGCGCGGCGCGGCCGGTCGGCACTGTCGGCGAACAACGATTCAAAACGATCGCCGCGTGCGGCGCCCTGCGCCGGCACGGCGCCGGCGTCATGCGAGATTACGGCGATCCAGCGCAGGTCGCGGCAATGGGCCGAAATCAGTTCGGCATAGGCCGGCTGGGTGATCGCGGCGACCGCGCCGCAATGGCCGGCGAAATATTCCATTTCGGCGGCGGCTGAGCGGGTGTTGGTGGTAACGGCGATGGCGCCGAGCTCGACACAGGCGAACCAGGCCAGCATGGCCTCGATGCAATTGTCGAGATGAACAAGCACATAGTCGCCCGGCTTGATGCCGCGCTTGACCAGACCCGCCGCCAGCGCGCCGACGCGTTCGTGAAATTCGCCGTAGGACCAGCTCCGCGCCGGGGCCTCGAACGGCGCCCAGATCAGGAACGGATGGTTGCGGCGGCTCTCGGCCCGCATCCGCAGCAGCCACGGCACGTCGAGGCCGGCGAATGGTCCAACGACGCCCGGTGCTGCCTGTGAAATAGACATATGTCCTCCCGGTGCAGCTTCGACCGCTGCCTTGGTTATTGCTTGGGAGCAGTTCTGCCATTGGATGGCGCGGTGCGCAAATTGTGATTATGGGCAATCTGTCTCCACGTCATTGCGAGCGAAGCGAAGCAATCCATGCTGTCCTTCGCGGAGGTATGGATTGCTTCGCTGCGCTCGCAATGACGGAGGAGAGAGCTAGGCATCCCCCTCATACGACGAAATTTCAATCAAGCTCCCGTCCGGATCCCGGCAATAGACCGAACGCAGCGTGCCGCGCGCGCCCTGCTTGGCGACCGGGCCTTCCTCGATCGCGACGCCGTTGGCCTTGAGGTGCGCGACCACCTGGTCCGGCGTGCTCGCGGTCAGGAAGCACAGATCGTCGCTGCCGGCGGTCTCATGATCGGCCGTGAACCAGTCGACCTTGTCGGCATCGCGCGGCCGCACGTTGATCTTCTGGTTCCCGAACACCAGCGACGTCCGCGGCGTTTTGCCCGGGCCGGGATCGAACACCTTGATCTCCATGCCGAGGATGTTCCGGTACCACTCGGCGGAACGTGCCACGTCGGAGACATTGATGACAAGATGATCGAGCGCATTCACCTTGACGGACATGCCTAATCCTTTGGTCGCGCCTTGAGGGCGTTGCGTCGCACTGGTCGCATGGATGTTTGTTTGTTACAACGCGGCCCTTGCTCAGTTCAATAGAAACGGACCGGGTGAACCCGGGCCCCAGGGAGAATAACTCATGATTTCACGCCGTACCGCGATCTGCCTGACGGCAATCGGCCTTTCGATGACCGCTTCGATCGGCACTGCCTTGGCGGCGGATTATCCGACGCGGCCGGTCAAATGGGTGGTCGGATATCCGCCCGGTGGCGCCACCGACATCATTGCGCGCCTGATCGGCCAGCGCCTGTCGGAGCGGCTTGGCCAGCAATTCGTGATCGAAAACAAGCCCGGCGCCGGCAACAACATCGCCACCGAATCGGTGATCAACGCCGAGCCCGACGGCTACACGCTTCTGCTGGTCAATCCGGCGAACTACATCAACGCATCGCTGTACGCCAACCTGAAGTTCAACGTCGTTCGCGACATCGCGCCGGTCGCCGCGTTCAATCGCGTGCCGAACGTGATGACCGTCAACAACAACGTGCCGGCGAAGACGGTTGCCGAGTTCATCGCCTATGTGAAGGCCAACCCCGGCAAGGTGAACCTGGCGTCCTCGGGCAACGGCACCTCGGTGCATCTGTCAGGCGAAATGTTCATGATGATGTCGGGCGCCAAGATGCAGCACGTGCCTTACCGCGGCGCCGCGCCTGCGATCACCGACCTGCTCGGCGGTCAGGTTCAGGTGATCTTCGACAACATGCCTTCGATCCTGCAGCACATCCGTGCCGGTTCGCTGCGCGCGCTGGCGGTGACCTCGACGGTGCGGTCCGGCCTGTTGCCCGACGTGCCGGTTCTCGCCGACACCATTCCGGGCTACGAGGCGAGCGCGCTGTTCGGCATGGGGGCTCCGAAGAACACGCCCAAGGAGATCATCGAGAAGCTGAACAAGGAAGTGAACGCGGTGCTGGCGGAGCCCGCGATCAAGGCCAAGCTGATCGATCTCGGCGGTGAGCCGCTGATCGGGCCGCCCGACGCGTTCGGCAAGATGATCGTGGAAGAAACCGACAAGTGGAAGAAGGTGATCGACAGCGCCAATATCGAGAAGGTGCAGTAACGCGCCTCTCGGGAACCTGCTCCGGGTCGCGAGGTTTTGAACCTGAGGCGACCCGGCGATGCGGTATGATTGCCGCGCAGGAGGATTCGATCATGCACAACGCGAAGCTGGCAATGTTGGTTTTGCTGGCGGCTGGATCGGCCACGATGGCTGGTTCGACCCCCGCCGCCGCTTACGATTACCCCTATTGTGTTCAGGGCCGGGGCGTCGGCATTCCCGGCGACTGTTCTTACCAGACCTATCAGCAGTGCATGGCCTCGGCCGCCGGCCGCGGCGTTTATTGCAACGTCAATCCACGCGCGGCCTTGAACCAGCAGCCGCGGCGCGGCCGGGTCTATCGGGATTACTGATCAGGAAAATCGGCAGCAGGCGCTTGACGCCTGATGTTTTGCGCATATACTAAACCATATGGTTAAGTATCAAGAAGACGTCCTGGACCGTACCTTCGCAGCCCTCGCCGATCCGACGAGGCGCGCACTGGTGGCGCGGCTCGGCGACCGCGAAAGCCTTTCCGTGAGCGAACTGGCGCAGCCCTTTGCGATGTCGCTGCCCGCGATCATGAAGCATCTCGACGTGTTGTCGGATGCCGGCCTGATCGCGCGCGAGAAGACCGGCCGCACCGTGGCGTGCCGGTTGACCGCCAAGCCTATGGAGCAGGCGATGGACTGGTTGAACCGCTACCAGCGCTTCTGGTCCGACAATCTCGACCGACTTGCAGCTTTTGTGGAGGAAGACCCATGGCCACCCAGTCAAGCATCCAGCCAGATTCTCGCCGCGACACCGGTCCCGCAACCAGCCCAAGCCTCACCCTCAAGCGTCGTATCGCTGCGGCGCCGGCGAAAATCTACGCCGCGTGGACCAACCCGGAAAAACTAGCGGCGTGGTTCGGGCCCTCGAAGGTCAGGGAAGGTTCGGTGCAGGCGGAGACCGATCTGCGCGTCGGCGGCCGCTACCGCATCAGCTTCTATGCCATCGACGGCGAGTATTTTCAGGCTGGCGGCGTTTATCGCGAAATCGTGCCGAACGAGCTATTGGTGATGAGTTGGGCCTGGCATTCGACACCGGAACGCGAATCGCAGCTCTCCATCTCGCTCAAGCCGGACGGCGCCGGCACGCTGCTGACGCTGCATCACGAGCAGTTCTTCAACGAGGCTGCGCGCGACGGCCATGAGAAGGGCTGGACCGAACTGCTCGGCAAGCTCGAACAATTTGTCAGCTGAACGATCAACACGGGAGCCGCCCATGCAGCCGCATAGTGTCGTCTCGCGCGAAGCGTGGATCGCCGCGCGCAAAGCGCATCTTGCGCATGAGAAGGAGCTGACCCAGGCCCGCGAGCGCCTGAGCGAGGAACGTCGCGCGTTGCCCTGGGTCAAGGTCGAAAAGGATTATGTGTTCGACGGGCCCGGCGGCCGGATAACGCTGGCCGAGCTGTTCCAGGGGCGCAGCCAGCTCGTGGTGCAGCATTTCATGTACGCGCCGGACTGGAACGAAGGTTGCAAGCACTGCTCGTTCTGGGCTGACGGATTCGAACGCATCATCCCGCATCTTGCCGCGCGCGACACCACGCTGGTCGCGATCTCGCGGGCGCCGGTTGATAAGCTTGCGGTGTTCAAGGCGCGGATGGGCTGGACCTTCGACTGGCTGTCGTCGGAGAACAACGATTTCAACTACGATTATGAGGTGTCGTTCACGCCGGAGGCGCTCAAGTCAGGCGACAACAGGTATAATTTCGGCACCACCCGCATCGGCATGGAGGAAGCGCCCGGCATCAGCGTGTTCTGTCGCGACGAGGCCGGGAACATCTTCCACACCTATTCCTGCTTCGCGCGCGGCCTCGATATGATGAATGCGGCCTATCATTATCTCGACCTGACGCCGCTCGGTCGTCACGAGGACGGACTGCCATATCCGATGGACTGGGTGCGGCTACGTGACCAATACACACCGGCGCCGGTTCAGGCATCCTGCTGTGACTCCTAACAGACGTCGTCGCTTGCGTTCCTCGCAATGACGCGAACAAACAGAGGGAACAAAACCCATGGCCTATGTCGACGGATTCATCGTCGCAGTTCCAAAGAAGAACATCGCGGCCTATCGCAAAATGTCCACCAAGGCCGGCAAGATCTGGCGTGAATACGGCGCGCTGGATTACCGCGAATGGGTTGCGGACGACGTCAAGGTCGGCAAGCTCACGTCGTTTCCGCGCAGCGTCAAGCAGAAGCCGGGCGAGACCGTGGTGTTCGCCTGGATCACCTACAAGTCTCGCGCGCAACGCGACAAGATCAATGCCAAGGTCATGGCGGATCCCAGGCTCAACTCGTTGGGCGATATTAAATCGATGCCGTTTGACCCCAAGCGGATGATCTATGGCGGCTTCGAGAGTCTGGTGAAGGTCTGAAGCCGCCGCCAGGCGTCACGCGTAATAAACCGTTGCGTTAACCGTGTAATCGCGGCTTGGCGCGTCCCTCTTGCATCTACTTTGTAATCCGGTATACTTTGCGATACAAAGTGAGGTGAACGATGCGCGACCTCGACAAGGCGCTGGCCGATATCCTGGCGATCCGCAGCCAGATCGCGGCCGGCACCGCGTTTCGCGGCTATGGTCCGGCGACGGTGGCCGCCACCGGCGGCATCGCCTTGCTCACCGCGATCCTGCAATTCCTCTGGCTGAATGATCCGACCGGGCAACCGGTCACGTTCTTTGCCGGCTGGGCGGCGGCCGCGTTGTTGTCCGGCACGTTGATCTGGATCGAGATGCTGGCGCGCTCGCGCCGGCATCATTCGGGCCTCGCCGACGCCATGATCCAGCAGGCGTTCGAGCAATTTCTCCCGCCCGGCGTCGCCGGGCTTTTGCTCGGGATCATGCTGTGGAAGTTCGCGCCCGAAACGCTCTGGATGCTGCCGGGCCTGTGCCAGGTGCTGGTCAGCCTTGGCGTGTTCGCCTCGGTGCGCACGCTGCCGCGCAGCATCGCCTTCGGCGGTGCCTGGTATTTCCTGTCGGGCTTTACGGTCCTGCTGCTCGCGAGCCAAAACCATCTGCTGTCGCCCTGGATGATGGGCGTGCCATTCGCGGTCGGGCAGCTCCTGATGGCCGCGCTGCTGCATTTTGCGTCCGGAGAGAATGATGCCGAAGACTGAAGCCAACAGCGCGCCGTTCTCCTATGACGGGCTCGATCGCGTGATCCACGAGAAGGCGCGGCTCGGGCTGCTGACCTCGCTGATGGCGCATCCCAAGGGATTGGCCTTCGCCGACCTCAAGCAACTCTGCGGCCTCACCGACGGCAATCTCTCTAGGCATCTGCAGGTTCTGCAGGAGGCGGGCCTGGTCGAGGTCACCAAAGGTTACGAAGGCAACCGTCCTCACACCACCTGCCGCCTGACCAAGAGCGGCCGCCGCCGTTTCCTCGATTACCTTGCCGTGCTGGAGCGCCTGGTGCGCGACGCCGCCAAGGCCGCCGGCAAGGAAGACACCGCCATCGCCCGGCTCGGCATCCTGCCGGTCTGACCGCCATCTCCTTTTTTAATCGGAGACTTTGTGATGCAAAGTAATCTCTCGCCCAAACTTGAAGCCACACCGGACGCGCGGCTGCATGTCGGCATCATCATGGATGGCAATGGCCGATGGGCGACGCGGCGCGGGATGTCGCGGTTGCGCGGCCACGAGGCCGGCGTCGAAGCGATCCGGCGCGTGGTCGAGGCGGCGCCAGGGCAGGGCGTCGGTGCGCTGACGCTGTATGCCTTCTCCAGCGATAATTGGCGTCGGCCGACGACCGAGGTCTCTGCGCTGATGGCGCTGTTGCGATTCTATCTCGCCAACGAGGTCGAGGCGCTGGTCCGCAACGGCGTCCGTCTCACCGTGATCGGACGCCGCGATCGCATTCCCGAAGGCATCGCCCACGCCATCACCCGCGCGGAAGCGGCCACCGCCGCGGGCAACGCGTTGCATCTGCGCATCGCGATCGATTACTCGGCCCGCGACGCCATCCTTAATGCCGCAACGCGCGCGGCGGGCATTGTCGATCTCACCCGCGAGAGGCTAGCCGAACTCATCACCGGCGAAAAAAACCTTCGCGACGTCGACCTCATCATCCGCACCAGCGGAGAAAAGCGGTTATCGGACTTTCTGCTCTGGGAAGGCGCCTACGCCGAGCTGCACTTCACCGAACGGATGTGGCCGGAATTCGAGGCGCAGGATCTTGCCGAAGCGCTCGGCGCGTTCCATAGCCGCGAGCGCCGCTTCGGCGGCCTGCAGGCGATCGCGCCGGAAGAGGTGCCGAGCCTCTAGGACGTCACCAACGTACAGCACCAAGCGCCGGCCGGGGGGCCGGGCTTTTTCACAACATGCGGGGACGAACGATGGCGCCAACAGAGCGGAGCGACGTCCATGCGCATTCTTCTTATCAACGTGCCGCACCCTTCGATCGGCAGCCGGATTCCCGATGACCATTTGCCGCCGCTGTCAGAGTTCTGGGGCGCGCCGCAGGACAGTGAGGAGGAGTCGATGTCGGCAGCGCGGCCCGAGCGCCGCGTCGGCGTGCGCGAGGCTGCGTGAAAGCCCGCGCATGCCGTTGCGCGGAATTGCAGAGGCGGTTGCTTGCGAAAGCAAGGCCTAAGCCTTTCTCAAGACTGCGGATAACTGGCCCTGCCGGCTGGACGGCCGGCCCGCGAACCACATACTTTCGCACCCGATCGCAAAGAGCAAAAAGAACCGTCGCGGTCCGAGGCGTTGGCGTGAGCATACAGGTTGCTATTCTGAAGGTCCTGGCCAGCCACGGCAGCGGCCGGGCCACGCTTGCTTCGCTCAGGCGAGACGTCGTCATTCTCTCCGCCAGCGGCCCGGACTGGGACGCGCGCATCAAGCGCCTGGCCCGACGCGTTCCGGCGATCGACATCTTTGGCGCCGGCTATGTGCTGCGCGACGACGAGGGATGGCAAATCACACAAGCGGGCCGCGATTTTCTCAAGGCGCTCGAAGCCGTGAGTCAGGATAACCAGCCGGCTGAAACGGATTTGCCTGCATCGCCCGCAGCCGATGGCGCCGGGCGTCGTCAAGGCGCCCTCGTCGTCGTCGGTCACCGTTTCAAGAATCGTATCCGCAGGGATCGTGATGCCGCCCAGCCACTGCGCGATCAGCGCCGGCGTCCGCGCCACGATTCAAACGTGTGACCGTGGCGTCGCGCGGATCACAATGCTTTTGCCGCGATCTGTATCAGCGATGTGACAATTAGGAAGACGCCGGCGATGCGGCAGGGCATGCCCAACCGTTCCTGCCAGGCGATCCATTCGAGATGCTTCGGGCCGGCCGGCACCGGACGCCAGCCATAATAGGCCGCGAGAATCCCAGCGGCGAAAGTCATGCAGGCGTCGATTGATTGGGCGAGTGCCATCGCATTGTCTCCGAACGAGCCTCTTGGTCGGAAACCGTCCGCAACAGGTTCAATGAGCTTGCGGGTGCAATCGGCGGGGCTTCCGGCAAGGTCGAATCGGCGTTGATCGCCTCTCGCCCCGGCACTGGCGGGGACAATGCCGGCGCACCGGGTTGACACCGATCGCGCCGCAGCCACACTGACCGGCATGCGCATTACCCTCATCCACGCCTTAAAGCACTCGATTGTGCCGATCGAGACCTCGTTTGCAAAACTTTGGCCCGACGCGCGGCTGATGAATTTGCTGGACGACAGCCTGTCGACCGATCTGGCGCGCGATGGCGGGCTCACCGAGGCCATGACCGAGCGCTTCCTGCAACTTGGGCGCTACGCGGCGGGTACTGGTTCGGATGCGATCCTGTTTACTTGTTCGGCCTTCGGTCCGTGCATCGAAGCGGTGGCACGCGCGCATGCGCCGATGCCGGTGCTCAAGCCCAACGAGGCGATGATCGAGCAGGCTGTCACCAGGGGCCGCAAAATCGGCCTGCTGTCCTCGTTCCCGCCGACGCTGATGTCGATGCCGCGGGAATTTCCGGCTTCGATCGAGCTGGTGCCGAAACTGGCTGATGGTGCCATGGCAGCCCTCGACCGCGGCGACCGCGCGACGCATGACCGGCTGGTCGTTGAGGCGTCCAAAGATTTGCGTGATTGCGACCTGATCGCGCTGGCGCAGTACAGCATGGCGCCTGCCGCCGAGATGGTCGCTGAGGCCTCGGGCCGACCGGTCGTCACCACGCCTGACAGCGCGGTGCTGAAGCTGAAGGAAATGCTGCGCGGCTAGATGAAGAAGCTAGGCGGCCTTTTTGGCTGCTTTCTTGGCCTTCTTCGCGCCCTTCGCAGGCTGCTTCTCGGCCTTCTTCTCAACCTTCTTGGCGAGCTTCATCGCCGCGATTTCTTCCGCGGCGTTCTTGACCGCCCGCGCGTAGCTGTCGGCGGCATTGTCGGCGGAGTTCTGCAGCCGTTTCGCCGCCGCCGTGCCATGCAGCATCGCGCTCTGGGCGAGCAGCTTGAACCGCGCCTTGGCTTCCTTGTCCTTGGCCGAGGCGGCCTTGGCCATAAACAGGCCCTGCCGCTTTTTGGCGGCGGCCATCAGGCTCTTGTTCTGTGCTTTGGCGAGTTGCCGGATTACGGCGTCTAGATCAGCTTCAGCCATTCCGGGTCACTCATCACTCCGCTATGTGACCCCGGGAACAGGATATTGGGGTGCACTTTATTGGCGCACCCGACACGATTCGAACGTGTGACCTTTGCCTTCGGAGGGCAACGCTCTATCCAGCTGAGCTACGGGTGCAGTGGGCTTCATTTAGCCGATTGGTCCGGCATCGGCAACGGCCTTTGGGGCTATTTCGGGAAGCAAGGCCCTAAGGCAACCATTCCGCGAGCGCGCCAAACCGGCCGGGACCGCGGCGGCTCGATTATCCGGTTCTTGGATACTCCAATCGCTCATCGGGCCTGCGGATGGCCGGCTGCGTTGCAGCGCGAATTGGATCTATCTCGCCTTGAAATAGAAGCCCTGCGCCGACAATTGCCCATACGTAAAAGGTTCCTGCTTCTTTCCCGTGCTTGTGTAAACGTCATCATGGACCATACGAAACAATTGGGCGATCTCCAGTCCGGGAGCATCCATTCGTTGAATGAGCGAAGTCGTAAACGGGCTGTTGTCCCCTGCGCCATCTGTCGCGAGATGGCCGTGCTTCGTCGCGAATGCGACGAGTGTTCCGCTTTCGGGCTCGATCCTCGCTAAACCTCTCCCCACGGAAAGTGACTTCTTTTCAGCAAAGGGATTTTCCCGGCATGCATCCAGGACCACAAGGCGCATCTTATCAGCCGAGCTGACGGCGTTGAGGATTTGATCGAGGGCCACGCTTTCCTTTGGAATGTCGGCGTCGGTTTCAAACTTTGCATCAACGGGGACAAGATAATTGCTGCCATCGAGCTCAATGCCGTGCCCGGCAAAATAAATGACGGCCCAGTTGGCATTCTTGCTATCATTGGAAAAAGCCTGGAGCGCGGCCGAAAGCGTCTCCCGGCTTGCGTCGGTCAACAGTTTCACGTTCTGAAAGCCTGATTTTTCAAGCGCATCCGCCACCAGTGCCGCGTCCCGTTTCGGATTCGCTAGCGAATCGAAACTTTCGTATTTGGAATTGCCGATTACCAAAGCGATGCGGCCGCCCGACCGCTCATTGGATGGACGGGTCGCACCGAGCTTCGTATCGATCCGCTCGAGGCCCGCCACAGCTACAGGATGCGATGGGGCGATGCTGAGTGCAGCCTGAAGATCAGTACGCGCCTTCTCCAGCTCTCGCGAGCGCTCGAACGCAAGAGAGCGTTGAAGCAAAGCCGTCAGATTTTTTGGTTCCAGCCTGAGCGCTTCATTAAAATCCGCTATCGCAGCCGGCAAATTGCCAACGGCAAGATAGGATCGGCCGCGATTTACGTAGGGTCTCGAAAACTTGGAAAGGAGTTTGATCGATTCATTCAAGTCAGCGATTGCTCGATCATATTCGCCAAGGCTGAAATAGGTGAAGCCTCTTCCGCTAAGGCTCGGCACGTGTCGCGGAGCGAGCGCGAGGGCCTTGTTGAATGCCAACAAAGCCTTCTCGTATTCCTGTTGCTTGTTGTAGACGCCTCCGATTCCCCCGTGGGCCACCGCAAAGTCCGGATTCAGTTTCAAAGCTTTGTTGAGGTCTGTAAGAGCTCGCTCCTGTTCTCCCATATCCGAGTAGACCAAGCCTCGAAAGGCGTAAGGCCCAGGCGCGGCGGGGTCAATTTCTCCAGCGGCGTTTAGGTCGGCCAGCGCCTTTCCATTATCCCTCAACAAGAAAAAGGCGTATCCGCGCTGGACGAGCGCGAGCACGTTTCGAGGATCAAGTCGCAACGCCTCGTTCAGATCTGGCATTGCTTCGCTGAACTGTCCCATTCGGCTCTTGGCCGTGCCGCGCCAAGCGAACGCAAATGCAAATTGGGGATCCTGTTTGACCGCCTGATCAAGCTCAGTGATTGCCGCCGCAAACTTTCCTTGTTCGATGAGTGCTCTCGCCCGCCCGACCGCCGGCCCCGCTGCTGAGCGCTTTTGTCCTGGAGGAGAGCCTTGTGGTCGTCCTGCTGCATTGCCCATGGCGGCTTGAACGCATGCTCTGACCTTTGGAGTTGCGAGAGCTCGACATGATTCAAGGTTTCCACCCGCTCTCATGCAGGGCATTACGATTGGTCTCCCAACCGTTTCTCGGCATCTTTCGAGCGCTGGATTTCCCGATTGTGAAAGAGCGGGATTGGCAAACAATGCTACCAATGCAAGAATTGAAAAAGCGATTGCGCGAGAAAAAACTTCTATCAAACGATTATTGCTGGCCGACATGGTGTGCCCACCTCTTACAACAGCAACTATAGACCAATGCTATCAGCTAGATTGTTCTCCTCAAAGCGCGCGACAATCCTTACGGCGGCAGTGTTATGATACCCGTGGGGCCGTTCGGGAGCCGGCTCCTTCGAGGCTAGCCAGGGATCAGCGACCGGAGAAAGGTTTGGAAATGCCTTGTCAGATGACCCTGCGAGCTGCGCTTGCCGCTGCCGCAATGGTAAGTTGCCTTGTGGCGATGACGGGGCAGCCAAGTTTCGCCAAAACTGTAATTGTCACGGAGGAAGAAGCGAAACTGCCCCCTCCGAAAGAAATGCCCCCTCCGTCTGACCGCGGCATTACGCGCGGTCCGAAGATCGAGCTTGATATGGAAGAAAAGGCTGCGCTTCACGCGCCCATGCATCTAAAGTTGAAGTTTAGAACGTTCGGCGGTTCGGCCATTGACCTGGATGCATTTCGGGCAACGTATATCAAGAATCCAACAGTTGACCTGACCCCTCGAATTAGGCCCTTCGTTCAACAATCGGGCATAGACATTCCTGACGCGCAGCTGCCGCCGGGCGAGCACTTTATACAGTTTGGGATCAAAGACTCGGATGGCCGAGCGTTCTCCAAAATCATCAAGCTCAAGGTCATGCCCTGACGGGCGCAGGGAACGTATCGGCTTCGTGGCTACATTTGAATTCAACATTCGATTGGATGAAAATGAATTGTCCATATTGCGCGTTCGAAATTGAGCCTTCCGTTCTTGTTTGCAGCTCCTGCTCCCGTGACGTCGGCGTGCCGGCGTCGTTGATCGCGGAGCGAGATGACCTCGCACGAAAAATAGATGGCGCGCGCGACCAGCTTTTCAGGATGAGGGAAGAAATTGACTCCCTTACGCGCGCCAAGAAGCGTAGCCGAAGCTGATGGAATGTCCCTTCTGCGCCGAAACCGTCAAACACGAAGCGATCGTTTGCAAGCATTGCTCACGAGATCTTCGAATCGCTCGCCCGGTACTCCAGGAAATTCAAGAACTCGTCTTCGAGTTTGACAAGTTGCAGCAAGAGCTTGATCGAACGGGCGCCAAGCTCGAGCGAATCAAGCATCCTTTTCGCTGCTTTGTTACCTATTCAGTTCTATATATCCTCGCTCCGGTCTTCTTGCTGGTCATCTCTCATGTCCTTGTAACGATCGTATTCAACATCCAGCCAATCTATTTGCGCCTGGCGTCCGTCATCATTCCTGTTCCTTTTGGTTTTCTCGCCTATACGATAAGTCGGCTGGGACTACGTGGAGCATTCCCGTTAGGAATACTCGCTGCGGCGGTCAGCGTCGCTCTCATGCTTGTCATAACGGGTGTCAACGACGGCGTACCCATCCTTCCAGCTTCGCAAGTGGAGTGGCGTGAAGTTGCGGAGTATATGGCCAGCATCTGCCTGGCATTCGTCACCGGAAACATCTTGAGTGTTCTGGTGTTCCAGGTGCTGCCAAACACGCTGTTGCGTGGTGGCCGTCCAAACCCAGCCGCATTCAGGCTTGCTCGCCTTCTCGGACCTCACGTTGGGGAGGAGCAGCTTCGTCGAAGAGCGCGTCTCATGCAGGATTTGTTGCGGACCGTCGGACCCCTCGCCGGTGCGGCTGCTACTGCAATTGGATCGATCTATGCCGGATTGAAAGGTGTGGTCGGACATTGATTGCCTCGGAGGGGCTACCAATTTCCGGTTGTTCGGCCGGCCGGCGGGTACCGCCAAACCTGCCCGGGGTGTTCTTCTGATCCGAAATGATGTGCCGCCCTGCAACAGGCGCCGTTTCTTGAGGGAGTATCCGGCTCGCCGATCCAGCTTCGGATGACAAGGTTCTATCCAGCCGAACTGCGGGTGCACGGGGGTTGGCGCCTTGCGGGGACCGGCTGAGACTAAGGTGGCAAGGCGCGGACCCTCATCCCCCGTCAAAAATCTGATCCGTTCTGCCGGATTGGTGCTAGTCTTGGTTCGTTGATCTTCTCGACCATCGATGGGGACGTCCGATGTATAAGAAGGTTCTTCTGGCCTATGATGGGTCTGTAGAGGGCCGGCGCGCCCTGCGGGAGGGCGCCAAGCTCGCACAAATGTGCCGTGCCGAGGTCTTCCTGCTGGCGGTTGTCGAGGTTTCCTCGATCATGACGCCGGAGGCCGGGCTCACCATTCCGATCGAGCTGCAGACCGAAGACTACAAGGCGATCCTGGCCGAAGGCACGGAGCGGCTGAAAGCGGTGGGCTTTGCGCCGACCTCGCGGCTGGAGGTGGGGGATGCCGGGCAAAAGATCGCGGAGGTGGCCGAGGAAATCGGCGCGCATCTCGTGGTCGTCGGGCATCGTCCGCAGGGACCGCTGGCGCGCTGGTTCGGTTCCGTCGGCAGCTATCTGGTCAAGCGGCTGCGCTGCAGCGTGCTGGTCGCCCAGACCGAGATCAGCGACGATGAGTTCGAGCGGCTAAAGCCGCCGGCCGAGACGGCAGCCTAGGCTCAGGTTTGCACCGCGCCGGATCGATCGGACAGATCGTTACGCCGGAACGATGATCTTGCCGATCGGCCAGAGTGCGATGCCGGCGAGTTTGAGGTGTGCCCAGGCAAAGGGAATGCCGATGATGGTCACGGCCAGCACGACCGCCGTGACGACATGCGCGAGCGCCAGCCACCATCCCGCCAGCACCAGCCAGATGATGTTGCCGACGACGCCGAGCGGTCCGGTGCCGATATCCTCCTCACCGGTATAGAGATCGCGCGACACCGCCCTGAACCCGAACGGAAACAGCGTGTAGGCCGCGATATTGAACGCCGCCCGTGCCCAGGGCAGGCCGATGATGGTGATGGCCATGATCACGGCGGCCACCAGCCAGCCGAATGCCATCCACGCGCCGCCAAGCACGATCCAGACAATATTCAGAAGGAGTGAAACCGGTGACATGGGCGCCATCTGTAGCGTGCCGTTGAAGTCATTGGTATCAAAAAAGCCATCAGCTGAATTGATTCAAATCACGATGCGTCGTCCGGAACCCGATTTGCGGTGTGCGCCCGGGGGACGCTAGACTGTCGCGCAACACGAGCCGGATAGACCGGCGTTTGCAGGGAGAAGCGTCGATGCGCCCGCTCGAATTCGGCTGGTATCTGCCCACGCATGGCGACACCACGGCCTATGGGCTGATGGAGGCGCAGGTCGCAGGTTCCCCTGAACTCTGTGATCGCGTGGTGCAGGCGGCGGAAGCGGCCGGCTTCGAATATTTGCTGATACCAGTGGGCTCGGTGTGCTGGGAGGCGTGGATCACGGGCGCGTTCATGGCGGCGCGCTCGCGGGCGATCAAGCCGCTGATTGCAGCAAGGCCCGGCTACATCAATCCGGTGCTGCTGGCCAAGATGATTTCGACCTTCGACCAGATGTCGGGCGGGCGCATCTGCATCAATCTGATCGCGGGCCAGAACGAGAGCGAGGTCGAAGGCGAGGGCGTGCGTTACGCCAAGGAGGAGCGCTACGCGCTGATGGAGGAGGAGGTCTCGATCCTCAAGGCGCTATGGACCACGCGGGGCCCGGTGACCTTCGAAGGCAAGTTCCACAAACTGTCGGGCGCGCATATCAGGCCGCGTCCCCTGCAACAGCCGTTTCCAAAATTCTACCTCGGCGGCGGCTCGCGCCAGGCCTGGGAATTGTCGGCGAAACATTCCGACGTGCATCTGTTCTGGGGCGACCTGCCGGAGCGGATCGCCGGCAATATCGCCGAGATCAGGCAGATGGCCCGCGCCCACGACCGCGAGAATGACATCGGCTTCGGGATGCGGCTGCAGGTGATCTGCCGTGAAAACGAAGCGGACGCCTGGGAGGCCGCGGATCAGCTGGTGCGTCATGCCACCGAACGGCAGAAGCAGGAGATGAAGACGCTCTACAACAAGTCAGAGGCGAACCTGCGCGTGCAGCAGCTGGCCCGCGAACATGGCGACCTGCTGCTGCCGCATCTATGGACTGGTATCACAAAAGTCCGCCCCGGCGCCGGCATCGCCGTCGTCGGCAATCCCGCGCAATGCGCGGATACGCTGCAGCAATTCATCGATGCTGGCTGCCATTCGTTCTGCCTGTCCGGCTATTTGCACGACGAGGAGGCCGAGCGTTTCGGCCGGATGATCCGCCCCATCCTCGCCGAGAACAATCGGGGCCGCTTGGCTGCGTAGGGCTGCGGGAGCAGACATCGCGGTCAGGCCGAGGCAAGCGCGGCTTCGCCGCCAACGCCGAGCAATGGCCGCACGTCAGAGGCCCGCAGCGGCTTGCTGAACAGATAGCCCTGCATCTGGGTGCAACCGAGCCTCTTCAGCAAGGCCTTCTGCTGTTCGGTTTCGACACCCTCGGCGGTCGTGATCATGTTGCGCGAAGTCGCAATGTTCACCACCGCCTGCACGATCGTCTCCGAGCCGTCGACCTCGATGTCGCTGACAAAGCAGCGGTCGATCTTGATCTTGTCGAACGGGAAGCGCTTCAGATAGCTCAGCGAGGAGAAGCCGGTGCCGAAATCGTCAAGCGCGATGCGCACGCCGATGTCGCGGAGCTGATGCAGGATCGCCAGCGCGGTCTCGTCGTCATGGATCAACACGGCTTCGGTGATTTCGATCTCCAGCCGTTCCGGCGGCAGACGGGAGGTCGCGAGTGCGCCCATGATCCGAAGTGCGAGCGTCTGGGATTTCAACTGGACCGGCGAGACGTTGACGGCCAGCCGGACGTGAGCCGGCCAGCTGGCGGCCTCGATGCACGCCGTCTGCAGCACCCAATCCCCGAGCTCGTTGATCAGGCCGATATCTTCCGCCAGCGGGATGAATTCGGCCGGCGAAATCATGCCGCGCTCGGGATGGCGCCAGCGCAGCAGCGCCTCGCAGCCCGCCACCTCGTTGCTGCCGAGGTCGAGCAGCGGCTGATAATGGATTTCGAAGCCGCCATCGACCATCGCCTGCCGCAGGTCCTGCTCCATGGTCAGCCGCGCCTTGGCGCGGGCATCCATGACCGGCTCGAAGAAACGATGGGTGCGGCGTCCTCCGGCCTTGGCGCCGTACATCGCCAGATCGGCGTTCTTGATCAGCTGGTCGAGATCGGTGCCGTCCTGCGGGGCCAGCGCGATGCCGATGCTGGCGTCGGTCGAGAGTTGATGGCCGAGGCAGTAATGGGGTTGCCGGATCGCCTCGTGGATCCGCGTCACGAATTCGACGACGTCGTCGCGGTCTCCGGCCGCGGTCTGGATCACGGCGAATTCGTCACCGCCGAGCCGCGCAATCAGGTCGGTCGGCTTGAGGCAGTCCTTGATTCGGGAGGCGACGGCCTTCAACAGTTCGTCGCCGACATGATGTCCGAGCGAGTCGTTGATGCCCTTGAATTCGTCGATATCGATATAGAGCAGCGCGAATTGTTCGCCGCCGACGGCCTTCTGCAGCTCGCGCTCGATCTGTTCGCGAAACAGCACCCGGTTCGGCAGGTCGGTAAGTGCGTCGTAGTGCGCGAGATGGGCGATCTTTTCATCGGCGCGGCGGCGCTCGGTAACATCCTCGACGACATGGACGATGTAGCTGGGCTCGCCGGCCTGATTGCGAATTCCGAGCCGTCTGGAGGTGATGTAGCGACGGCCCATCGCCTGGGTTTCCCAGAGATGCTCGTCCTTGAACAGGCCGTCGGCGGATCGCAGCGCCTTGTCGTCGTCGGCCGTGACGATCTCGGCGGACGCCTGCGGAAATATGTCGAAGGCGGTCCTGCCGATGATGCTGTCGCGGGAAATGCCGAATTGAGTCTCGGCCACGCGGTTGGCCAGAAGGTAGCGGCGATCCTGGGCGCCCTTCACGGTGATCTGCGAGGGGATGTGATCGATGATCTGGCTCAGGAAAGCATGGTTGCGGTCGCGTTCCTGCTCGAGTTTGCGACGCTCGGTGACGTCTTCGATGGTGGCGATCCAGCAGCCATGCGCCAGCGGCCGGCTGATGGCCAGGAAGCTTCGCCCGTCCGGGCACTGCATCATGCTCTGATCGATCTGGCCCTGTGCGATATTCCGCAAAACATTGGAGCAGAACTCCTTGACGTCGCCGCTAAAGGCTCCCTTGTCCTTGCGGTGCTGGATCAGGTCGTAGAAATAGCAGCCGGGCTTCACGATGTCCGGCGACAGGTTGAACATGTCGATGTAGCGCTGGTTGACGGTGACGATGCGCGCGGACGCGTCGTACATCACCAGGCCCTGGATCATGTTGTTGAGCGCGGTGTCGAGCCGGTGCCGTTCCGATTCCAGCCGTTGCTGCGCCTCGCGGCTTTGCCGGGTCATCTGCCGGATGATGAGGAACAGGATCAATGCGATCGTCGATGCCGACAAGATGGCGGCGCTGACCAGGAACCTGGTCTGGGCCTCCCAATCGGCCAGCGCGGCGGTTATCGAATTTGTCGCGACGACGATGATCGGGAAGCGGCTCAACTGGGCCGCGGATCCGAGCCTGTCCTTGCTGTCGATCGGGCTTTTGACGCGCAGCGTCTGCTGACCGCCCTGCGTCAGGACACGCTGCAACAGCGGCGCCGAACTGAATTTCTGTCCGACCAGGTGCTCGGCGCGCGGATGTCGCGCCAGCAAGGTGCCGTCGGTGTGAAACATCGAAACGGCGGCGTCCGCTCCGATCGCGACGGAAGCAAAGAACTTCACGTAATTGGAAGGATCGATGCGCCGCGTCATCACGCCGAGAAAGACACCATCTTCGCCGGTCAGTCGATGAGCAACCACCGTGTTCAGGCTGCCGCTGATAAGGCTGCGAAGCGCCTCGGTCTGGATCGACGGCGATCGCGGGTCGAATTTGAAGGACTTGAAGTAGGCGCGCTCGGCGATGTTGAGGGCCGGAGTCGGTAACGGCCGCGACCAGTTGATGATGTCGCCGTCGGCATCGTAAATCGAAATGTCGCCGAGATAGGACAGGACGCCGGCTTTGGATCTGAGGGTTTCGTGCGCTTCCGAACTCGACATCAATTTCCGGAACGCCTGCGGCGAAGCGATGCCGGGAACGTGCAACCGCGCTATCACGTCAGCGGCGATGGTGTCGGAGTCCTCGAATTGCTGGTCGAAGTGACGGGTGAGCAGCAGGACGGTGTTTTGCAGTTCGCGTTCGCTGTTGGCCAGCGCACGCTCGCGAAACTCCGCGACCATCATGATCGTGCCGGCGAAAATCGCGGCAACCAGCAGCGCCCCGCAAACGGTCAGCCACAGCACCGGACCACGGATCGTCGTGCCGAGACGCCGGCTGGCCGCCGCGGCTCGGGACACCATGCTATTCAGGTCGCGAAACAGAACGCGCATTCCCCCTTCTCCCCGGGGAACTACATACGATGCGCTCATGTCATAAGCCGTTAGGAAATCCGGTTACCTAAGGTTTAATCGCGCCCCTGAATGCCGTTTTACGGCAGCGCTACGGGCGTGGCTGGCCGTCTGCAGCGAAAGATTGCATAGAATCGTTCTGCAACTTTCGGGATTTGGGTGGTCGGAGACGTTGCGTGGGCACTGGCGCAGGCTGCCTCAGCGGCGATAGCCGCCGGCGCGGGAAAGGGCCGGGCGGGTTTCCTGTGCCGGGCGGCTCGACAGGCTGGCGCGCGTTTCGCTGGCGAGCGGTGCGGCCGGCCTGAGGTCTTCCAGGAAGATCGGCTTGGAGAAGTAATAGCCCTGCGCATAGCGGATCTTGGTCGCGGCCTGCAGATAGGCCAGTTCCTCGAAGGTTTCGAGGCCTTCGGCGATCACGGTCATGCCGAGCGCTTCGCTCAGCGATTCGATCGCCCGCAAGATGCCCTGGCTGCGCGGCCGCAGATGGATGTCGGTGATGAAGGAACGATCGATCTTGATTTCATCGGCGGTGATGTCGGCCAGCGCCGAAAGCGACGAATAGCCGATGCCGAAATCGTCGATCGAGATGCCGACGCCGAGCTTGCGGAAGATCGGCAGGATTTCATCCTGGAAATGCGTCTTGGTGACGAAAGCGTCTTCGGTCACCTCGATCATGAAGCGCTTCGGGAATCCGGTGGCCTCCAGCGCCTGCGCGAACGGCCGCATGAATTCGGGATTGCCGGCCTGCTTGGCCGCGACGTTGATGCTGATCGTGGTATCGGGCCCGAACGTCTCGTTGATCAGGTCGATCGACTTGACGATCTCCGCCAGCACCAGATGGGTCAGTTCGTCGATCAACCCCAGTTCGACGGCGAGGTTGATGAAGGTGCCGGGAGCCTGAATCACGCCCTCATCGTCCCTGAGCCGCACCAGCGCTTCGATGCCCGTGATCGCCTTGGTGCGGATATCGACTTTGGTCTGGAACGCGCAGCAAAAGCGCTTTTCCAGGATCGCCAGCCGCAGCGATTGTTCGACCTTCATCCGCGCCAGCGCCTCGCGCTCCATGCTGGCGTCGAAAAACGCTGCCCCGCCTTTGCTGCCGTTCTTGACGCGGTACATCGCGATATCGGCATTCTGGCGCAGCGCGTCGTAAGTCTTGCCGTGCTCGGGATAAAGGCTGACGCCGATCGACGTCGAGGCGAATATCTCCGATTCGTCGATGAAGAACGGCGCCTTCAGCCGTTGCAGGATGAAATGGATGTATTCGGCGACTTCGCTCTCGCTCTGGACCGGATTGAGCAGCAGCATGAACTCGTCGCCGCTGATCCGCGACAGGATGTCGGATTCGCGCAAATCCATGCCCAGCCGCTTGGCCATTTCGACCAGCAAGGCGTCGCCGATCGCGTGGCCGTAATAGTCGTTGATGTGCTTGAAATTGTCGACGTCGAGAAACGCGAGCGCGAAGTGGCCGTGGACATTGCCTTGTTGCAAATGGCCTTGTTGCAAATGACCCTGGGCGCTGTCGCGCGCGAGCAGCGTGTTTACCCGGTGTTCGATCACCCGCCGGGTCGGCAATCCCGTTAGTTCGTCATAATACGCCGAGCGAAACAACGCATCCTCGAACGCCTTTTGTTCGGTGATATCGACGGAACTCGAGAGCAGCAAATTGCGTCCGGCGATCTGGATCGGCCGGTGTGAGGTGAGAAATACCTGCTTGGCCGGACCGGAGGTGACGGCCTCTTCCAGTGTGGCCGCGTGGCCGCTGCGGAGCAATTCGAGACAGGTCTCCTGGCGATCGCTCAATTGCGAGGGCGCAGGCGCTGCCGCGGCCATCTGCAGTAACGCCGCGGCGGCGTCATTCACCAGCAGGAACTCGCCATGCTCGTCCTGAACCGTTACGCCGGTCGGAAGCAATCTGAGGATATCCCGCAGAATGCTCAATTCGGTATCAAAAGCGCCTTCATTACCGGCCTCGGTCGCGGCCGTCTGAAGGTCATGTTTGTAGGGACTATGCATGCAGCGGAGCTTGCCAAAGTCCCTTCTAATTTTGGTTAAGTGGAACTGTGAAAAACCGCGACACTCCTACAAGTTGGCGTTTTCGGACCACACGGCCGCAATCGTCATTAACAGAATCTCAATTCGGAATGCGGCCGCTTGCGGTAATTGCAAATTGTGCCTTTAGGTTGTGCAGCCGCGTTCAGCTCGCGGGGATGCGACACTGCATCGTGCAATGAACGCCCGTTTTCAGGAAACTGACTTCGGTCTTGCCGTCGAACGAGCGCAGTGCCGATTGCAACAGCTTGGTGCCGAAGCCTGGCGCTCCGATTTTTTCGACCGCGGGCCCCTCGGTTTCGTCCCAGGTGATCTTGAGCCAGGCCACATTGAGCTTGTCGTCTGACACCGTCCACGACACCTGCAACATGCCATTCGCAGCGGAAAACGCGCCGTACTTTCCGGCATTGGTGGCCAGTTCGTGGAAGATCAGCGCCAGGCTGACCGCCAGCTTGGCCGGAAGGAATAGCGGATCGCCGTTCAGGTTGAACCGGACATGGCCGTAAGGCCCGAGTTCGGAGCGCAGCAAGTCCTTGATATCGCAACCGCTGCCATCGATCCGTGCGATCAGATCGTCGGTTGCCGACAGCGCGCGGATCCGGTGATCGATGCTGTTCCAGGCCTGCGGTTCTTCGTGCAGGACCTGATGCAGAACGGCGTGGATTGTCGATGTCTTGTTCTTCAGCCGGTGCTGCAGCTCTTCGACGATCAGTTTGCGGTATTCTTCTTCCTCGATCAGGCGCTTGGCGATCTGCCGCTGTTGCGCGACGATGGTCCGGTAGTGCTCGACACCCCATATCGTGATGCCGCAGACCGCCCAGAAAATCAGCAGCAGGGCCAGGCGCGCGGAATCGGCCACGGCGTCGCTGAAATTGACGGCGACGCCCAGCGTGCCGCCGGCAAGCGCCGTCGCGATCCCGATCCGGAAGCCGCCAAAGGCGGTGGCAAAGAACACGGCCGGAAAATACGGCGTGAAGAACACGTCGGGGCGGATCTGGGCCAGTCCCCACCGCGCCAGGGTCGCCAAAACCAGGCAACAGACCGCAAAGCCGGTGCTGAATAGCAGTGAGGGCTGGGAAATTCCCTGCCAGCCGCGCCTGAACTCGTCGATCAATTTCGTCATCGGTGTTGTCACTTCACGTGATCAGCGAATCCAAAATAAGGCCGACCCTGACGGAAACCGGGGATTTCGAGCCCGCCGGCAACGATAAGACGGTTCTGCCAAGATGATGTCAGCGCGATAAGCTCGCTTGCGTTGTTCCCGGCGGGCGGGAAAATTGGCGTCAACAAAAACGGGAGGAATGGATGAACCGTCTCATTCGCGCGTTCGGCGCCTCGGCTCTCTTTGTCCTTGCGGCGACCGGGAACAGTTGGGCTGACCCGGTGCTCCCCATGGCGGTGACGCCCGAAGACGTCGGCCTGTCCTCCAGTCAGCTGGCGCGCATCGAGGCGGTGACCCAGAAACACGTCGAAACCGGGCTGGTGCCGGGCGCCGTGATGCTGGTGGCGCGGCGCGGCAAGATCGCCTGACACAAGACCATGGGTTTCCGCGACCGCGCTGCGAAAGACCCGATGCGACCGGACTCGATCTTCCGCATCTATTCCATGACCAAGCCGATCGTTTCGGTCGCGGCCATGATGCTGGTCGAGGAAGGAAAGATGCAGGTCAGCGATCCCGTCTCGAAATTCATTCCTGAAATCGGCCGCATGAAGGTGGGCAAGGAGACTACCGAGAACGACAAAGCGGTGCTGCAATTGACCGATCCCGCCCGCGAGATGACGGTGCAGGACCTGTTGCGGCACACCTCCGGGCTGATCTACGGCACGCGCGGCAAATCGCTGATCAATGCGGCCTATATCGAGGCCAGGATCGGCGGCCGTGATGCCAGCAATGAGGAGTTTGTCGCGAAATTATCGAAGCTGCCGCTGCGATTCTCCCCCGGCGAGCGCTGGGAATACGGGGTGTCGACCGACGTGCTGGGACGCGTGGTCGAAGTCGTCTCGGGCAAGACGCTGGGCGAATTCCTGAACGAGCGCATCCTGACGCCGCTCGGCATGACCGACACGGGCTTCTCGGTGCCATCAGACAAGCTCAATCGCGCCGCCCAGCCCTGGCAAATGCCCGAATCACCGCCGATGACGCCGCGCTTCGACGTGGCCCAAAAGCCCCGTTTCGAATCCGGCGGCGGCGGCCTTACCAGCACGATGGACGACTACCTGCGCTTTGCGATCATGCTCGCCGATAGCGGCGAATTCGCCGGCAAGCGCCTGCTCGGCAACAAGACCGTCGATTTCATGACGGCCGATCATACTTTGGCGCGGCCGGGCCGGCCGCCGGGGTTGGGTTTTGGTCTTGGCTTCGAGGTTCGCACCAGCGTAGGCGACGCCGCCTTGCCGGGCTCGCTCGGGGAATATGGCTGGGCCGGCAACGCCGGCACGCTGTTCTGGATCGATCCCAAGGAACAGTTGATCGCGATCTATATGGTGCAGGTCGATGACGGCGTGCGAATCATGCTGCGCAATCAGTTCCGGACCATGGTCCAGTCCGCGATCATCGACTAGGATTTCTCAGGTATCAAAAGGGGATAGTGAAATGGGACGGCTGGACGGCAAGGTCGCGGTGATCACGGGCGCGACCAGCGGCATCGGGCTGCATACGGCGGAAATTTTCGTCGCCGAGGGCGCGAAGATCGTCATCGCCGGACGCCGCGCGCCGGAGGGCGAGGCGCTGGCCAAAAAACTCGGTGCTGCCTGCGTCTTTCGTCAGACCGATGTCACGGTCGAGGAGCAGATGAAGGCGTTGATCGCGCTTTGCGTGAAAAAGTTCGGCAGGATCGATTGTCTGTTCAACAACGCCGGCGGCCCGGCTCAGACCGGCGGCATCGAAAGCCTTGAGGTCGATCGCTTCGATGCGGCGATGACGACGCTGGTGCGCAGCGTGATGCTCGGCATGAAGCACGCAGCACCCCAGATGCGCAAGCAAGGCTCCGGCAGCATTATCAACAATGGCAGTATCGCAGGCAGGCTTGCCGGCTTCTCGTCATCGATGGTCTACGGCGCGGCCAAGGCCGCCGTCATCCACCTCACCAAATGCACGGCGATGGAGCTCGGCGAATCCAACATCCGCGTCAATTCGATCTCGCCGGGTGCAATCGCGACCGGCATCTTCGGCAAGGCGCTGGGCCTTTCGGTGGAAGCCGCCGAAAAGACCCCTGGTGTGATGCGTGAGGTCTACAAGACCGCGCAGCCGATCCCGCGCGCCGGATTGCCTGAGGATATCGCGCATGCCGCGGTGTTCCTCGCCAGCGACGAATCCTCGTTCATCAACGGCCACGATCTCGTCGTGGACGGCGCCATCACCGGCGGCCGCAACTGGACCCAGCAGCAGCAGGGCTATGTCGCGCTGCGCAAGGCATTCGATCAGGGATAGGGGACTTCCGTCATTGCGAGCGAAGCGAAGCAATCCATCGCGCCACAACAGGAAAGAATGGATTGCTTCGCTTCGCTCGCAATGACGCGAAGATAGACAAAGGGAGAAAACATGTCTGCAACACTTGGTTTGTCACCCGCCAGCCCGCAGGGGCGGCCGTTTTATCTCGCCGTGATAGCCGGCCTCGCCTGTGCCTTCGTGATCGGAAAGACGCTGCCATCGACGATGGATGTGATCTCGGCGATCATCGAGCCGCTGTGTTCGAACGCTGCGGCCGCAGGCTCGCCGCTCGATACCGTCGAGCCGATCGGTTCGTACGCGCTGCCGAACGTGCCGGGCAAACGGGTGACGATCGTGCGCGTGTTCTACGGGCCCGGCGGGTTTACCCGCGCGCACCGGCATGCGGGCTCGGTCACCGCCTATGTCACCAAGGGCGAAATCCGCTCGCAGCTTGCCGGCGGCGTGGTCGAGACGTTCAAGGTGGGGCAATCGTTCTTCGAGCCGCCCGGTGCCGTGCACCTGGTCTCGGCCAATGCCAGCATGACAGAGCCCGCGGAATTGATCGCGGTATTCGTCGCCGATGAAGGCGCGCAGCTCACGACGTTTGTGGAGTAATCCCGACTTGTCATGCGCGGGCATAGTAGTCTGCCTTGTGCAGACTACGTAGTAAACTTGTCTGCACTCCCGCGCATCCATCTGAAAAAGTCATTCAAGAGTGATGGATTGCCGGGTCAAGCCCGGCAATGACAGCAGCGAAACCTCACACCGCCTTCAGCACGACCTTCAATCCGTCCCGCGGTTTTGGGATCGGCCACATCTGCCAGTCCGGCTTGTAGCCGGGCTCCAGCGATACGCTGAGATTCTGCAGGAAATGCCGGGCGAAGCATTTCGCCTGCATATAGGCAAAATGCAGCCCGAGGCACATATGCGCGCCGCCGCCGAACGGCACCCAGGCGAAGCGATGACGGTTGCGCTGCGCCTCGTCGCTGAAACGCATCGGATCGAATTTGTCCGGATCGGGCCAGATATCGGCCATGTGATGGGTGAACAGCGGATTGACGCCGACCAGGGTGCCGGCCGGGATCGCATAGCCCTTGAAGGTGAAATCGCGGACGGCGCGGCGCGGCATCGAGGGCACCGGCGGCTTCTTCCGCAACGCCTCCTTGAACGCCATCTCGCTCAGCGGCATTTTCTCAAGATTGTCGATGCTGGAGGGGTCGTTGGCCTCGATGCCGAGCCCTTTGACTTCCTGGCGCAGCCGCGCCTGCCACTCTGGATGCGCGGCAAGCTCGCCGACAAAGGAAGTCAACGACGACGTCAGCGTGTCATGCGCCGCCATCATCAGGAAACTCATATGATCGATGACGTCCTGGGTCGACAACAGCGCGCCGTCCTCATGAGTGGCGTGGCAAAGTTGCGAGAACAAATCGTCGCCGCCGCCCCGCGCGCGGCGGACCGGAATTTGCTCGGAGAAATAGGCGACGATCCGCTTGCGCCCCGCGACGCCGCGGCCCATCTGCGTGAACGGCAGCGGGCGCCGGATCGGTGCCACGGCCGCCGCCACCATGTCGACAAAGGCGCGCGTGATCTCGTCCACCTCGGGGCCGATCTCGGCGCCGAGAAACGATGTTGCCGCCAGATCGAGCGTGAGCTGCTTCATCGCGGGATAGACCAGCATCTCGCCGGGTTGCGCCTTCCACTGCTTGACGCGCACGGCAATGCCGCGATCGAGATCGGTGAGGTAGGATTTCATCGGTCCCGATTTGAACGCAACCGACAGCGCACGGCGGTGCAAACGATGTTCCTCGAAGTCCAGCAGCATCAGCCCGCGCGGAAACAGCCGGCCCAGGATCGGACCCCAGCCATGGGTGGAGGAAAATTGCTTGGCCTGGTCGAACAGCAGCAGTTCGTTGGCCTCGGGGCCGAGCAGGTTGATGCTGGTCTCGCCGAACACGTGGCTGCGATAGACCGGGCCATATTTGGCGTGCATCCGCTCGACCTGCCCTTTGGGATCGGCGAGCACCTCCAGCGTTTTTCCGATCACCGGCCAGCCTTCGTCGCCAGGTATGTGCTTGAGTGAATTACGCTTCGGCGGAGTGAAGGGAAGCGCGGGGGAAGCCACATTCTGCATCGACATCGCGATTGCTCCGGTTTGGCGCTGGCCCAGTATGCGTGGGATCATCGGCATAACCAAGGCGGGGAAAATAACGCTTTGTTGCGTCGGTGCAAAGCCGTTAGCCCACAAAGCCGCGGGCCGTGCTAGGGTGCGGCAAAATCAAGCCGGGCAGGGAGAACTGATATGTCGAGAATACTGGGTGTGATTGCCGTCACGCTTGCCGCGATGGCCGCCGTCGCCGGACCAATCGCCGCACAGGCGCAGACCCTCCCTCGCATCACCAGCTTCGGTCCGGATTTCCCCAAGACCGGAATCTTCATCGGCAACAGCTTCTTCTATTACAACAACGGCCTGCCGGGTCATCTGTCGTTGATGGAAAAGGCCGCCGACCCCGACAACGTGCAGGCCTACCGCAACACCATGGTGACGATCGGTGGTTCCGGCTTCGACTGGCATGATATCGAAAGCTATTTCCGGCCCAATGCGATCGGCAGCTATTCGTTCGACCCGAACAACAACGTCGTCTTCAACAAGCTCGACCGGCTGTTCGACGTCGCCGTCATGATGGATTGCAGCCAGTGCCCGATCCATCCCACGCTCAAGACCGTATTCACCGACTATGCGAAGAAGAACAGCACCATCGTGCGCGCCAAGGGTGCCAAGCCCGCATTCTTCATGTCCTGGGCCTATGCCGACAAGCCGGAGATGACGGCGCAATTGGCCGAGGCCTACACGATTGCCGGCAACGAGAACAACGCGCTGGTGATTCCCGCAGGCCTTGCCTTCGCACGATCCATCAGCAAGCAGCCCGAGCTCAACCTCTATGCGCCGGACAAACGTCATCCGTCGTTGGCCGGCACGTACCTCGCGACTTGCGTGGTGTTTGCGTCGCTCACCGGACGCTCGCCGGTCGGCAACCCCTATACCGCCGGGATCGATGCGCCGACCGCGAAATTCCTGCAAACCGTGGCGTGGGAAACCGTGCAGAGCTATTACGCGAAGTAGGCTTCTTGGCGCCGGCAATAGGCTGAGCCCGTCATTGCCTGCGACAAACGCAAAGCGTTTGCGCAAGGCAGCGCAACGACGAAGCAATCCATCTACCCGGTATGCCGCAAGATGGATTGCTTCACTTCGCTCGCAATGACGAAGGATAGTACTCTGAGGATTACGCCTTGCGTTTGGCGGCTTCCTTCTGCAGGTCCGGCGCGTTGATGGTGGGGATCGCGACACGTCCGGGGCCGGTGACCGCAAGCGCCGCTGCGGCCTTGTCGTTTTCCATGATCTTGGCCATCACGGCTTGCCCGGCGCGCTCAAACACCGCGCGGTTCTCGACCAGGAATTTCTGCGACTCGCGCAGTCCCTTCACGTAGCCGTTGATCTCCGGGATCACGTAGCGCGCCACCATGTCCCAGCTGCGGCGGGTGTTTTCCGGATTGGCCCAGTCATGCACGAAGCCGACGATGGTGCCGACGCCGCCGGAAACCGCCATCAGATTCTTGATGGTCTTGATCAGGTCGTCAGGCGTGCCGATGGTGGAAGCGGCGGCTTCGCCGCCCGCGGTCTTCTCGAGCGCGTCCTCGGGCGACTTGAACGGCTCGAGGCCCGGCCGCTGCAGCGTGCCGACATTATATTCGTTGTGCCACTTCATCAGCCCGGGGCCGGCCTCGCGATAGGCTTGTTCGCGGGTCTCGGCGATGTGCCAGCTCAAGAGTACGCGCCAGTCGGCGCGGCTCACGGTGGTGCCGGCCTTCTTGGCGGCGTCTTCCGCAAAGCCCCATTGCGTCGGCAGCGCCATCAGGCCCTGCGTCGACATTGAACCCAGCGAGATGATGCCGATGCCGTACTTGCCCGCCAGCGTCATGCCCGACGGCGAAATTTGCGACGCCACCACGAACGGCATGTCTTCCTGCAGTGGCAGCAATTGCAGCGCGGCGTCGTTCATTTGAAACCAGTCGCTCTTGGCGGTGACGCGCTCGCCCTTGAACAGCCGGCGGATGACCGCGATCGCTTCGTCCTGGCGGTCGCGCTGCGTCATCGGATCGATGCCGAGCGTATGCGCGTCGGAGGCCAGCGCGCCCGGACCGGAGCCGAAGATGGCGCGGCCGCCGGTCATCCAGTCGAGCTGCACCATGCGCTGCGCGACATTATAGGGATGGTGATACGGCAGTGACACCACGCCGGTGCCGAGCTTGATGCGCTTGGTGCGCTCGCCCGCGGCGGCCAGGAACATTTCCGGCGAGGCGATCATTTCCCAGCCCGAGGAATGGTGTTCGCCGCACCAGAACTCGTCGAAACCGAGCGCGTCGATCTGCTCGACGAAATCAAGGTCGCGGCGGAATTGCAGCAGCGGATTCTCGCCGATCGGGTGATGCGGGGCGAGAAAGGCTCCGAATTTGAGGCGCGCCATGGGGTTTTCTCTCCGGATTTATTGTTCTTTGGAATTGCTCGGCGCCAAACTACGGGGTGGGGCAGGGCAAGGCAATCCTCCAAGCCCGCCGCTGGCGCATGGTTGTCGCGCAGGTTTGGCTGACATACCGTCGCCCGGAATTACGGCCACTCGCCTCAGGGACCACCATGAACCGCATCCTCGCCCGATGAATCTGGCAAAACCCCGCATCGATATCGGCTTTGCCACCAATCACGCGCCGGCCGCGCTCGCCTTCTGGCAGAACGAGATCGGCCTGCCGTTCGACCACACGCAGCCGATCCGCCGCGGCTACAAGCAGCACCGCCACGATCTCTGTGGCTCGGTCCTGAAAATCAATCAGGTCTATGAACCGCTGCCGGACAATCCGCCGTCGGGTTATCTCGAACTGCTGATCGCACGTGATGGCCTGACCGCGCCGCAGGCGATGGCCGATCCCGAAGGCAACCGCGTCGTGCTGGTGCCACGCGGCCTGTACGGCATCGAGCGCATCGGCATTCGCCTCGGCGTGCGCGATGTCGCGGCGCATCGCCGCTTCTATACCGAAGCGCTGGGATTGCCATTAGGTGAACCCTCCGTCGATGGCGCGCTGACCTTCCTTGCCGGCGACACGGTGCTAATCGTCGAGCCTGCGGCCGACGCGCCGCATGATGCCGCTTTTGAAGGCAAGGGTTGGCGCTACATCACGTTCCAGGTGTTCGAGGTCGATCGCGAGCACGCCCATGTGCTGGCCCATGGCGGCCGCGAAGCGCGCGCGCCGGTGACGCTGGGGACCACGGCGCGGATCTCGATGGTGCGCGATCCCGACGGCAACTGGATCGAGCTGTCGCAACGCGCCTCGCTCACCGGTTCGCTCGCGCCTGCACATGGATAGGTTTTGGTGACGATGATCCGAAGGGCGCATCAGCAGATTTTGGGATACGCGTCGCCAGATATCGCCTTGCCGGGCGCAGCCATCGATGGCATGCTCGGCATATGACGCCCAAATGCATTTCGCCCAAGTCGCTTTGGTGGCGCTCCTTTTAGGGAGCGGCATGGCGTTACTATTTTCAACGACCTTCGCCGCCGTGATCGGGTGAGCCAAGGTCGTGTTCCGGCAAGTCTCCAATCGCGGCGGCTCCAATCAGGAGAAGCCATATGCTTGTCGAGACGGCGCGACCAATCATTCTCACCGGTGATCGCACCACCGGACCCCTTCACCTTGGCCACTATGCAGGCTCGCTGAGAAATCGGGTTGCGCTTCAGCGCACGCATCGGCAGTTCGTTTTGCTGGCCGATGCCCAAGCCTTGACGGACAATATTGACGATCCCGAAAAAGTGCGCAGCAACGTGATGGAAGTGGCCCTCGATTACCTGGCCGTCGGCATCGATCCGGGCGAAACGACCATTTGCGTGCAATCCGCATTGCCCGCGCTTGCCGAACTTGCTCAGCTTTATCTTAATTTTGTTTCCGTGGCCCGGTTGGAGCGCAATCCGACGATCAAGGATGAAATTCAGATGCGGGGCTTTGAGCGGGACATTCCCGCGGGCTTCCTGTGCTATCCGGTAGCGCAGGCCGCAGACATTACGGCATTCAAGGCGACGGTCGTGCCGGTGGGGTTGGATCAAGCTCCGATGATCGAACAGACGAATGAAATCGTTCGTCGGATCAATCGGCAGGTCGGTCGTGAGCTGTTGGTGGAGGCAAAGGCGCTCATTCCGGCAACGGGACGACTTCCCGGCGCCGATGGAAAAACGAAAATGAGCAAATCCCAGGGGAATGCGATTTCGCTTTCAGCCTCGCCCAACGAGATCAGGGCTTTTGTAAATCGCATGTACACGGACCCGAATCACTTGCGCGCATCCGATCCTGGGGTCGTTGAAGGCAATGTTGTCTTTGCATACCTTGATGCGTTCGACACCGACCACGCCGCCGTTGATGAATTGAAAGCGCGCTATCGGCGCGGGGGGCTTGGCGACGTGACGGTCAAGCGCCGCCTTGAAGACGTCTTGCAAGAGCTGCTGAAGCCGATCCGCGAACGTCGCGAGGCTGTGTCCAATGATCTCGGCTACGTGCTCGATGTGCTGCGTTCCGGTACGGCCAGGGCGCGCGCGATAACTCAATCCACCTTCGACGAATTGCGCGATGGTTTGGGCTTGTTTTCGTTAGCCGGAACAAGATGAGACCGGCTGCCCGTGTCATCGTAGTTCTACGGAGGGCGATGCATAAAGGCTTAAGGAACTTTGACTAGGTCTAGCATCAGCATTCCAGAACAGAACGCGAAGGTCCCGGTCCTTCTGTGGCGGTCGAGCCGGGGTCTTGCTTCCAATGAATCAGTTACCCGCAGGCGGCGCCGTACTCAGCGGCGTCGCCTGTTATTTCATGATCGCTCCCTTGCCTTACTGCACCGGCACGTTCAGCGAGCGCACCACGCGAAAACTGTAGCCGCCGCCGTTGACGATGCCGTTTTCGCGATAGCCCGCGCGAACCATGTTGGCCATCCAGTCCCAGGTGCCGCCGCGCAGCATGCGCCGCTCGCAATTACCCTCGAGCCAGGGCGAGCCGTCGACCGGCGTATCTTCATTGTAGCGCTTGTTGAAGCAATCCTCGGTCCATTCGAACACGTTGCCGTGCACCTGATACAGGCCGAACGGATTGGGCGCGTAGGAATCCACCACCACGGGCCCCTTGCTGTCCGCTCCACGCGGCCCGGCACCGTAGGGGATCGACGCCTTGTAGTTGGCGTCCTGCGCGGTGATGGTGTTGCCGAACCAGAACGGTGTCGAGGTGCCGGCGCGGGTAAAATATTCGCGCTCGGATTCGCTCGGCAGCCGGTAGGTGCGGCCGACCTTCTTCGACAGCCACGCCAGATAGGATTTCGCAGCCACGAAATTGATGCCCTGCGCCGGCATGCGGCCGCGCCCAAAGCCCTTGTCGTCGCCCTTGTCGCCGCCGCAGCCGCCGTCGGCGAGACAGGCGTCCCATTCGTCGAACGAAATGGTGAAGCGGCCGACCGCGAACGGTTTTGCAAAACTGACACGATGAATCGGGTCCTCGCCCTTGAAGCGGTCCGGCTCATCCGCGGGTGTGCCCATCATGAACGAGCCCTTCGGCACCACCACCATTTCAGGACAGACATCGCATTCCTTGAAGCTGTCCTTTGGCATGAGCGACTGCTCGATCTCGGGCGTCAGCGGCTGGACGCCGTTTTCCGGAAAGATCTGCCGGGGCGCGCGCGCGGGCGGGGTCTGGCCCTCTTCGGCAATCGGGACCGGCGTCCCCACGCCCGGCGGCCACGGCTTTGTTGCCGATGCGACGTCGGCGAATGAAACGAAAAGCGCTCCGGCCATCAATGGAAGGAGCAGCTTCGATGCGAATTTCATGGATTATCCTTGGCGAAACGGCAGCGTCGCTGCTTGGTCGCGCGCAAAGGGATTCGCGTTCGATGGCTCCGTCATGGCCGGGCAAAGCCGTCCGAAGGACGGCGTCGCTTCCGCTCGCCTATGCCCGGCCATCCACGTCTTTCTTGCTTATGATGCCCAAAGACGTGGATGCCCGGGACAAGCCCGGGCATGACGAAGAAATGATGGGTGCCGTGGTTACCGCGTCATCCTGTTCCACGCATCGAGCCCGGCGATCTTGTAGGCTTCCGCCAGCGTCGGGTAATTAAAAGTGTTCTGGATGAAATAATCGATCGTGCCTTTGAGATTGAGCACGGCCTGGCCGATATGGATCAGCTCGGTGGCGCCTTCGCCGAGGATGTGCACGCCGAGCAGGCGACGGGTCTTGGTCGAGAAGATCATCTTCATCATGCCGCTGTTCAGTCCCATGATGTGGCCGCGCGAGGTCTCGCGAAACCGCGCGACACCGACCTCATACGGAATGCCGCGCGTGCGCACCGCTTCTTCCGTCAGCCCGGTGGTCGAAATCTCCGGCACCGAATAGATGCCATAGGGGAAGAATTCCGGCGGCGCCAAAGGCTCCATGCCGAGCGCATGGCAGGCCGCGACCCGGCCTTGCTCCATCGAGGTCGAGGCCAGGCTCGGAAAGCCGATCACGTCACCGGCGGCGTAGATATGCGGCACACAGGTCTGCAGCGTCAAAGGATCGACCGTGATGCGGCCGCGATGGTCGACCTCGATCCCGGCGGAGCCGAGATTGAGCCGGTCGGTGGCGCCGACGCGTCCCGCCGCGAACAGCAACATCTCCGACATCACGACGCGGCCATCGGCGAGCTTGGTCTGGATGCCGCCGCCGGCGTGGCGCTCGATCGAGTTTACCGCCGAGCCGAGCCGCAGCGCCACGTTGCGGTCGCGCAATTCGTGCATGAACTCGTCGATCAGTTCCTTGTCGATGAAATCCAGAAAGGTCGGCCGTGGTTCGATCAAGGTCACGGCGACGTCGAGCGCCGAGAAGATCGTGGCGTATTCGACCCCGATCACGCCGGCGCCGATCACGGTGAGGCTGCGCGGCAGTTTCGGCAGGTCGATGATCTCGTCCGAGTCGAACACGGTCTTGCTGTCGAACGGCACGTAATCGGGGCGGAACGGGCGTGTGCCGCAGGCGATCAGGATGTGGGCGGCGGACACGGTTTTGGTTTCGCCGTTCGCGGCTGCTATCTCGATCTGGTGCGGGCCGACAAAGCGGCCTTCGCCGGCCGCGGTGCGCACCAGATTGCGGCTGAACTGATGTTCGAGCACCTCGACTTCGTGATCGAGCGTCTTCTGCAGCCGCACGATCAGATCCTGGGCGGCGATATCCTGTTTGACCCGGTAGGAGCGGCCGTAAAAGCCGCGCTCGCGCCAGCCAGACAGATTGAGCACGGTCTCGCGCAGGGTTTTGGAGGGGATGGTGCCGGTATGGACGGAAACGCCGCCGACCCGCCGGCCTTTCTCGACCACCAGCACCGATTTGCCGAGCTTGGCGAATTGCACGGCGGCCCGGCGCCCGGAAGGGCCGGACCCGATCACCAGCATGTCATAGTCGTACATCTAGGCCGTCCCGAACTCACAAGCGCCTGAAAAAGCTGCAGGAAGCCCGGATCGCCATGCAGCAATCGGGCCAAATTCCGAGGGGCCTTACCTCCGGGGTAATCGCTCGCATGACCGAAAGCTGTAACGGATGCGTGCAACAGATTTCGGACAAGGCCGCCGCCGATGCATCAGATCGTTCAAAACCCCGTCGATAACTCAGTCGATTCCTGGCGGCGCTGGTGGGTGCTGGCGATCGTGGTATCCGCGCAATTCATGTTCGGGGTCGATGCCTTCATCGTCAACGTCGCGATCCCGACCATTGCGGCCGAACTGCAGGCGAGCGCAGCGCAGATCGAGGCGGTGATTGCGGTCTATCTGATCGCCTACGCCACGCTGGTGGTTACGGCGGCCGGCTTGGCGACATCTACGGCACGCGCAATGTGTTCATATCGGGCGTGTTCGGCTTTACCGTCACCTCGTTGTGGTGCGGGCTCGCGCAGTCCGGTCCCGAACTCATCCTGGCGCGGCTGGCGCAGGGTGCCACCGCGGCGCTGATGGTGCCGCAGGTGCTTGCGACCATTCATCTGCTGTTTGCCGACAGCTCGCGCGACCGCGCCTTTGCCATCTACGGCATCGTGCTGGGGCTGGCGGGAGCCGCCGGCTTTCTGCTCGGCGGCATTCTGGTGACATCAGATCTTGTCGGCCTCGGCTGGCGAGCGGTGTTTTTCGTCAACGTGCCATTTGGCGCGATCATCATCGCCGCCGCTTTGCGGCTGATGCCGACCGTACCGCGCCACGCCGGCACACGGCTGGATATTCCTGGCGCGATCGTGCTGTTCGTCGGTCTGCTGTGCCTGATCGGTCCCCTGCTGTTCGGTCATGATCTGCACTGGTCGCCTTGGGTCTGGCTGGGGATGTCAGCCGGAGTCGTCATCATCGCCGCGTTCCTGCGGCTCGAACGCTTCGTCGCGCGAAACGGCGGCATGCCGCTGATCGATCTTTCGCTGCTGTCGGACTTGGCCTTCATGCGCGGGCTAGCAGCGGTGTTCTTTTTCTTCTTCGCCAATCTGTCGTTCTATCTGGTCATGACCATGTTCATGCAGAAGGCGTTGCAGATTCCGCCGCTGCAGGCCGGGCTCGTCTTCATCCCGCTGGCCCTGACCTTTGTGATCGCTTCGCGCCACAGCGGCGTGCGCGCAAAGCATCGCGGCACGCTGGTGCTGATCGAAGGCTGCGCGGTGCAGCTCGCAGGTCTTGCCGCGCTGGTGGCTGTGATCGAATGGGTCAGCGCGCCATCAGCCACCCTGCTGGCATTGGTGCTGACGATCTTCGGCTACGGCCAGGGATTGGTCATGGCGCCGTTGTCGAGCGCGGTACTCTCGACCGTAAAACCTTCGAGTGCCGGGGCGGGCTCCGGCATGTACGGCACCATGGCGCAGATCGCTAATGCCGCGGGCGTTGCTGCGATCGGCGCGGTGTTCTTTGCGATCGAAGCTGCGGGCGAGGCGCGACCGGCGCTTCTTGTCGCGTGCGCGCTGTTCGCGTTGTCGATCATGGCATGTGCCGCATTCCTGACATGGATGCGGCGCGCGACCATGGGATCGCGGCTCGCGACTCCGGGATCACAAATTAACGTCGATAACGAAAATTCAAATCTGGGGAACGACAGTGCACGGTCTTTTTATTTTGCACTGCAGCAACTATCTGGTTGAGGTGACGTTGTATGGACGATCACCTCCAGGAGCTGCCAGTTGTCCCTTACCAAGAACGTCGATTTTCTCCGCAATCTTCCTAAGCTGAGTGCCTTCAATGGCTTGCCGGGGTATGGCCGGAGCATTGTGCACAGCCCCCTGGTCGAAATTAACGATTTCGGCTCGAATCCGGGCGCGCTCCGGATGTTTTCATTCGTACCTGAACACCTCCCGCGCGCGCCTGCGCTGGTCGTCGTGCTGCACGGCTGCGGCCAGACCGCGGCCGGCTACGATCGCGGCGCCGGCTGGTCGACGCTTGCGGAACGTTACGGCTTTGCATTGCTGATGCCCGAACAACAGGCATCGAACAACGGCAACACCTGTTTCAACTGGTTTAATCCGGAAGACATTTCGCGCGATGGTGGCGAAGCCGGTTCGATCCGGCAAATGATCGCGCGCATGGTCGGCGATCACCACATCGATTCACGCCGCATCTATGTGACCGGGCTCTCCGCCGGTGGCGCCATGACCTCGGTGATGCTCGCGACCTATCCGGACGTGTTCGCGGGCGGTGCCGTCATCGCCGGCCTGCCATACGGCATTGCCGGCAATGTCCGTGAAGCGTTGAGCGGCATGATGCAGTCGCCGTCGCGCCCTGCCGATGAATTGGGCGACCTCGTTCGCAACGCCTCGAAGCACAAAGGCCCGTGGCCGAAATTGTCGGTGTGGCACGGCAGCGCCGATCGCACGGTGAGCCCGGGCAATGCCGATGAGATCGTCAAGCAGTGGCTCGATGTGCATCAATTGCCGCTTGCGCCGATGTCGACGGGCGATGTCGACGGCTATCCGCGTCAGGTCTGGTGGAATGCCGACGGTGAGACCGTTGTCGAATCCTACACCATCACCGATATGGCCCACGGCACGCCGCTTGGCGCGACCGACAATGACGAGCGCTATGGCGAGCAAGGTGCCTTCCTGATCGAGGCAGGCATCTCGTCGTCCTATCACATTGCGAATTTCTTCGGCCTGACCGACCAAATTCGTCAACCCAGGACAGCGCCTCATGCGGCTTCAAAGGCCGCTTCCAAGACCGTTTCCAAGGCCATTCCGGTCGACCCGACGGGCATCTCGCGCGAACGCGCCGGCGTCATCGCGATGACGGTTCCGGTGCCTGCACCCGAGCCGGAACTGGCCACGGATTTGGTGCCGCGCGCAACGCGGATTCACCACGCCAAAAGGGTGCAGTCTCCGCGCCGCCGCGGCATTGATGTCGGTGAAGTCATCACCCGCGCGCTGACCGCCGCGGGCCTGATGAAATAGCGATCAATTGCGGTTCACATCTCGCCGGTGAGGAACGGATTGGTCATTCGCTCCTGGCCGATGCTGGAGCCGGCGCCATGGCCGCAGACGAAGCCGACATCGTCGCCGAGCGGCAGCAGCTTTCCCCTGATCGAGCTGATCAGCGTGGCATGGCTGCCGCCGGGCAGATCGGTGCGTCCGACTGAACCGGCGAACAAGACGTCGCCGACATGGGCGAAGCGCAATTCCTTGTTGTAGAACACCACGCTGCCCGGCGAATGGCCGGGGCAATGCAGGATGTCGAAGGTCAGATCGCCGATCGAGACCTGATCGCCCTCGTCCAGCCAGCGGTCGGGCCCGAAATTGCGCACGCCGGTCATGCCGAAACGCTCGCCGCTCGAGACGACATTGTCGAGCAGATATTTGTCGGCGATGTGCGGCCCCTCGATCTTCACGCCCAGCGCGTCGCGCAATTCGGCCGCGCCGCCGACATGGTCGATATGGCCGTGCGTCAGCCAGATCTTCTCGACCGTGACGCCGGTCTGCTGGATCGCGGCCTGGATTTTTGGCACGTCCCCGCCGGGGTCGATCACCACGGCCTTCTTCGAAGGCTCATGCCAGATGATGGTGCAGTTCTGCTCGAACAGCGTCACCGGAACGATGATCGCGCCGGCCTTCGGCGGAGTTTCATTCTGGTCTTGATTTTGGTTCTGATTTTGGTTCTGGTTTTCCTGGGTCATGGCGCCAGATTGCCGATTTTTGGCCTCTCGCCAAGCAAAAGATTAGGCGGGGGATTTGCGCATCAGGCGAACAGGGCCGCCGATCAGGTCTTGTGACGCTGCCGCTCAAGCCCGATTGCGCAACGATGATGCAATGGCGGCCGATCATGCAGTTGTGCCCGATCTGGCACAGATTATCGATCTTGGTTCCTTCGCCGATGATGGTGTCGCGCAATCCGCCGCGGTCGATCTTGGTGCCCGATCCGACCTCGACGTCGTTGTGAATGACGACGCGCCCGATCTGCGGAATCTTGATGTGTCCCTTGCCGTCCGACACGTAGCCGAAGCCGTCCTGGCCGATATGGCACCCGGGGTGGATCACCACCCGGTCTCCGACCTCGGCGTGGGTGATGGTGCTGCCGGCGCCGATGGCGCAGTCGGTCCCGATCTGAACCCGTTCGCCGATCATGGCGTGCGCAGCGATCAGCGTGCCGGCGCCGATTGTGACGGAGGGTCCGATCACCGCGAACGGATCGATCGTCACGTCAGATCCGATCTGCGCCGTGGGATGCACCACCGCGCTCGGCGCGATACCCTGCGTGCCGAACGCCGAGACCGGACGCAGCGCGCTGCCATACATTTGGCGCGCGACCGTGACGAAGGCCTCATAGGGCTTGCGAACGTTCAATGTGACGACCCCGGCCGGGGCCTGGTGGGCGAACCGTTCGGTGGTCAGGACGGCGCCGGCCCGGCTGGTGGCGAGCGCTTCGGCATATTGTGCGTCTTTGACAAAGGTCAGATCATCAGCGCCAGCGCGGTCGATCGGCGCGATGCCGGTGATGATCCGGGACAGGTCGGCGCCCGCACACGGGTTTGCTCTCGTGAGCGCGGCAATCTCTGCCACGCTCAAGCCCGAAGAGTTCGAGAAAAAACTGAACTCGACCACGAGCTCTACCCCCTGCGGATCACGATAGCCGGGCGGGCCCACGATCCCAAGTCTATTCGCAAGCCTATCGGGGCAGGGGCGCGCGAATCGTGCTTCCGGCCGGAACCGGCCGCCGGTCAAATCGTCGCGGCGCGGGCGGCGGCGGCCTTTGCGGCCAGCGTATCCCGCCGAAGGCCCGCCGTCCCGGCCCGGTGCGCGATGGCACCAGGCCGCGACGACACGCAAGGGGTTACGGTGCCGGCCTTACCGCTTGATCTGCGCCTTCAGCGTATCCTCGACGACGCGGTCGAACGATGACGCCTTCGGCGGTACCTTGGCGCGCGCATCGGCGACATACTTGTCGCGTTTCGCCACCAATGCGCCGAGTTTCTCGTTGAGCGCCTTGCGCTGGTTCATCTGCTTGTTGACTTCGTCGACGCGCTGCTCGGGCTTCATCGCGCGCAGATTGTCCGGCAGGTCTTCCTCCTTGATCGAGGAAAAGCTGCTGCGGCCGGCCGAAACGTCGGCGACCAGGTCGCCGTCGCCGGTGACGGCTTCCGACGTCGCCTTGGAACGCTTGTTGATGTAGCTCGCCATTTCAGACGCCTGCGAGGGCGCTGCCGCGGCGACCTGCGACAATTGCTTTGTCTTGTCCTCGGTGCGCTTCTGCATGGCGCGCGGTCCATAGGGGATCACGGTGCCGTTGATCTCGCGCTGCAGGATGATGATGTCCTCATCATACGGCGTTTCGATCACGACCACCTGTCCGCCGTCCTGCGGAATCGGAATGAAGCGGCCATTGCCGTTCTGGGCGATATCGCGCCACACCCGTTCGGTGTCGACGGCGTTGCCGGCGAGCACCGCGTTGACGATGATGTCCTTCTGCTTGGCCACCTTCAGCGTCACCGGATATTTGGTGTCCTGCGCGTAGTCCATATGCGGCGGCGCGTCGCCGACCAGGAACACGATCCGCCTGACGTCGCCGCCATCGGTCCATTGCATCTTGTTGACGGCGACATCGAGCGCCTCGTTGACGCTTTCCGGCCAGTCGCCGCCGCCGCGGGCCTTCAGCTCCAGGAGATTGGCGTAGAGATCCTGGATGTCACCGGTGAGTTCGACCTTCCTGGTCACGTAGTCATCGCCGATGTCGCGGTAGGCGACGAGGCCCATACGGATCTCGGCGTCGGGATTGGAATCGACGATTGCGGTAGCGATCGACCAGATCTTGCGCTTGGCGCCTTCGATCAGGCCGCCCATCGAGCCCGTGGTGTCCAAAACGAAGGCGACTTCGACCGTGGGCTTGGCGATGGCCTGCGACAGGCCGGCGGAAAGGGGTAGGGTAGCGAGAGCGAATGCGAGCGAGCGAAGCGTGGTGCCGTGAGCCCTGAAGCGTTGCTTCATGGTTTCTCCTCCATGTGTTCCGTCCCTCGGAACTCAGGTTCCATCGCCTTCGCGGTGGCGTGTGGTCCAAATCAAGGCGGCTTGGGTACGAATTTGCGGCGCATTCCGCGCCGCAGCCCGGATGGCGACGGTCACGGAATCGGGTAGGCTAGGGAGCATGGAATCGCCTGCCCGCCAGGTCAGCCTCGTACCGCCGCCGGACCGCCGCCAGTCGGAGACCGCGCTCGCGATCGCGCGCGGCACCGCCAGGATGCTGCGAACACTGGGTTTTTCCTGCATCAGCGAGTTGCCTTTGCCGTCCGGCCGGCGCGCCGATCTGGTGGCGCTGAACGAGAAAAGCGAGATCTGGATCATCGAGATCAAGTCGTCGGTGGAGGATTTGCGCGCCGACCAGAAATGGCAGGACTACCGGATGCATTGCGACCGGCTGTTCTTTGCCTTCACGCAGGATCTGCCGTGCGAGATTTTCCCTGAGGGCACCGGCCTGATCGTTGCCGATGCCTATGGCGCCCATCTGCACTGCGAGGCGCCCGAGCATCGCCTGGCCGCGCCGACCCGCAAACTGATGACCGTGCGGTTCGCGATGGCCGCGGCGCAACGGATCAACCGGCTGGTCGATCCGCAGGGGCATTCGGAGTTTTAGCAACCACCGTCACCGCGATGAAGTCAGCGTCAACGACTCGTTACTTGGGCCGGTTGATGATGGTGTCCTGGGTCGGCGTGACGATGCAGATGCTGCGATCGTTCCACTGGATGCCGTAGCCGAAGATGATGATGCTGCCCTTGGGCGACGCAAGTCCGCCACCGGCAACGATATCGAGCTCCTGCAGGCTCAGTTCGCGGGTCTCGTGGTTGGTCGCGATCATGTCGGTCTCTCCCTTGTCCCGGCGAAGGACTTGCTGCCGTTCGCAAAACCTTATGCGGCGGCACGGATCGTCGCAGTGACGCGAGTCACATTGAAACGGGGCCTGGGAGATTTTCTGACGTACCAAACCCCGCCGATGGCCCGCGATCAGGCGGACCATCGGCGATCACGCAGGCAAGAACCGCTTATGCGGACTTGCCGTAATTATAGAATCCCTTGCCGGTCTTGCGGCCGAGATGGCCAGCGGCGACCATTTCCTTCAGCAGCGGCGCTGGCCGGTATTTCGGGTCGTTGAAGCCCTCGTAGAACACCTCCATGACCGACAGCATGGTGTCGAGGCCGACCATGTCGGCCAGCGCCAGCGGACCGATCGGGTGGTTGCAGCCGAGCTTCATGCCGGCGTCGAGATCCTCGGCGGTGGCGATGCCTTCCTGCAGCGCAAAGATCGCCTCGTTGATCATCGGGCACAGGATGCGGTTGACCGCAAAGCCCGGGCTGTTCTTCGCCGTGATCGGCACCTTGCCGACCCGTTTTGCAAACTCTTCAGCCAAGGCGTGGGTGTCGTCGGAGGTCTGCAAACCGCGGATCAACTCCAGCAGCGCCATCAGCGGCACCGGGTTGAAGAAGTGCATGCCGATGAAGCGGTCCGGACGGTCGGTCGCGGCAGCGAGTTTGGTGATCGAAATCGAGGAAGTGTTGGTCGCGACGATCGCGCGCGGATTCAGCGTCGCGCAAAGGTCCTTGAGGATCTTGATTTTCAAATCCTCCCGCTCGGTCGCGGCCTCGATCACGAGGTCGCAATTGGCAAGCTTTGCATTGTCCGTCGTCGCGGTGATGCGCGCCAACGCAGCCTGCCGATCGGCATCGGTCATCTTCTGCTTGTTGACGAGGCGCTCCAGGCTGCCGGTCAACGTCGCCATTCCCCGCGCCACTGCGGCGTCCGAGATGTCGATCATCGTCACCTTCAGTCCCGCCGCCGCGCAGACCTGCGCGATGCCGTTACCCATCGTTCCCGCCCCGATGATGCCAATCGTTTCAATCATAGCTTAGTGCCTCCACTGCTGAAGGCCGGTACCCAAAGATGCCGGCCTGCTTCAATCGCGTTGATGGCCATCGTTAGCAGAGCGCAGCGCTCATCGGTAGCAAAACCAGCCCGGCTTCGCCCACGACGACCACCGGCGTCATTTTGTCCTTGCTTCTATCCCGGCCGCGGCCGCGATCAGCTCCTTGCCGTCCGAGGTCCTGATCGTCAGCTGGACCGGTTCGGCGCTGCCGCCTGCAGGAATCGGCGCAAAAATGCGATTGCCGTTTTTCGGGTCGGCCGTCACGGCATCGTCGAACAAGACAGCGTCGCCGCGTTTCATGATGATGCGCAGCGGCGTCACAGGTTCAATGCTGAAGAACTGAAGGCTGGCGCCGGACGCCTCGGCGACAAGATTGATCAGGATACTCGCGTTGGCATGCGTCACATTGCTCATGCCGATGGTCGGGCTATAGGTTTCCGGAATCGACACCTCGCTCCGCGCCGGAAATTCGGCGCTGTGGAAAAACTCGTCCGACACCCCCGCCCATAATTCGACATAAGGCCGCGCCGGGTTTGGATCCCTGCGCTGGTCGGTTTCGTTCGTGAACGATGCAAATCCCCACGTCCACATTTTCAGGCCGCGCGTGATCGTGTTGTCGGCGATGCGGATGATTCCCTCTTCATTGTCGTGGTTGATCACGCCAGAAATTGCCGCCCTGCATGTCCGGCGCCGCATAGGCGATTCCCATCGTCGGCCAGTTCCTGAAGTGGCGCAGCTTTTCGAATCGGCTGGTGCCTGCGCCGGCACTCGCGTCGCCCTCGGATATATTCTTCGACCATGCGGGCGTGCGGTAGGCTGCGACCGGCGCGATGATCTCGGCGCCCCCGGTGGTCCTCGGATTGTTCGGATCCGATCCCGGCGCCAGCGTCGTGCAGGTCCAGTACTCGTACGGGATTGTCTTGTCGCTTGGGTTCTTCAGCACCAGGCGTGCATCGACCGCGGCACGATCGGCCTTCAGCGTCACAAAGTAAGTCGCTTCGATGCCGCTCGATCCCTTCCTGAACTTCCCCGGTGCCGCCGCATATTCGAAATTATCCGTCAGCGACATCGACACCGTCACCTCGTCGGCGCTCTCTTTCACAACCCTGAAATCCCACGGCTTTGCCCACGTCCTGCCGTGCTCGGCATCCGGAAAGGTGGGAAAGATGCCGCCATACACCATCAGCCAGTCGTAATAGAAGTTGCCTTCGCCCATTCCGTAGGGCACGCCGACTTCGGTGCGATACAGCTGTTCGTGGCCGGTCGGCTTGTAGATGATGGAAAGAATACGCCCGCCGAACTCAGGTAACAGCACGACCTTCAGATAACGGTTCTCGAGCACCCGGCCCTTGAATTTACGATCGACGATGGTGTTCTTGTCGAGCGATCCGTTGACGAAACCGTTCTGTTCGGAGGTCGCGTATTTGACGGTGCTCCAATGGATCGTCTGCTCACTGAGCGACACTTGGTCCGGTGCCGCAAGCGCGGCGTGAATCGTCCAGATCGCCGAAATCGCTCCGGCCGTGAAGCGGAGAGCGATACGCGGGGAAGCACAAATTGCCATGAACGTGGCCTTCGAATGACCGGGCGATCCTATCGCTCAGCGGCCGGTTTGTTGAGGCGATCTGGTACGATTTCTTCCCCTGCCGGCTCGAAGTATTTCCACTCCGTGCCAGGCTCGCGGCAACGCTGTCGCCGCCGCGTTCCGCTTCAAATGCAAAGGCTGAGTATCTTGATGCGGCAGTCGCTTGATTTTGGCTTGGATGCGGGTGCGGCATCCCGTTTCACAGCAACGAGCGGCTCCGTCTCTTTCTTGTTCTTGCCCTTGGGGCGCTTTGGCTCGTAATCGCCGGCGATCACCATGGCCCAATAGGTGCGCTTGCCGCTGGCATCCCTGGCGCTCGCGATTCCGACGCGCGACGCATTCTGCAACAGCAGGTTCTTGCGGTGCCCGGAGGAGTCGATCCACTGGCCGAGCGTCTTCTCGAAACTCTCGTATCCATAGGCAATGTTCTCGGCGGCGCGACCCGCACCCGCCGGCGCGACCCGTTTGGTGAACGGGCCGAGTACATCGTGGCTGAGCTCATTCTTCGCCGCCATCGCCCGCGCCTGATCCATCGCGATGCGATCGAGGGTCGCATCGCGCACGACGCGGACCTGGCCATGCTTGAGCCGAAAGCCGGAGATCAGGTCAGCCGGCGACTCGGCGGCCATCGCAGGCGCCGCCAGCAGCAGAAAGCCTGCGGCCAATCCGCCAACGGCGCGTCGCGTCATTGTCCCCCAAATGCCCATTGTTCAATAAACCGGCGCCATAATCCGGCTGCTTATCCATCGTCAATGTGGACGACTCAAGGCAGGGGACGTGTATTCCCTGGCACTTGACCGACAGCGGGCGGGGTTTGCAGGCAATGACTTGATCAGCCGCAGTTCCAGACCGCTCCGACCGGCGTCCGTGTCCAGCAAGGCCCAAAACTGCCGCCATTGTAGCGGCCGCCGTAAAAGCCGGGTCGGCCGAAATAGTGCCAGGCGCCGTCGTGCCCGTAATAACTTGGGACCGGATCGATATACCAGGGACGCTGGTTGCGGCGTGCGGCGCGCAAAACCGCGGCCCTCTGGGTGTAGGCCGGGCGGCTGTTGTTCGGCGGCTGGTGGTAGCCCGGCAGGAAGCCGTAGCCCTGCCAGCGTGGCGCCGGCCGCTTATGAGCCGGGGCAGCCGGCGCGACGACCGGCAGGAGTGACAGGACAACAGCAATCAATGCAAACACGAAGCGAGACATGCGAGCACCATAGACGGCGAGCTGGCGGGAGGCGATTCAAATCTAAGTGCACGGTCCAGCGCGGCTTTTTCCGATTCGCTTGCGAAACAACTGCTTTGCGCCAGCAGCGGCTATTCCCCTCAGCGGACATTGCGCTATCGTTTTTCAGCTCAATCGAGCCGGTTCTCGCTCGCCTCTTCGCCTCGAAGTGCTAGAATTTGGCGTGCTGGGGGTTTGCAATGCTCAGCGCCGATCGGCGCCGGCTCACTCATAAGGGAGCATGATCATGGCGAATGTACTCGATATCGCAAAGGCCGCAGTCGTCGCATACAACGAAAAGGACTGGAGCAAGGCCAGGGACATCCTGGCTGCCAACGCCGTGTACGACGAGAAGGGAACGAACCGTCGCATCAAGGGCGCCGGCGAGATCATCGAGGCCTGGCAGGGCTGGGCCAGGGCCTTCCCCGATTCGAAAGCCACATTCGTGCGCGAGTTCGCCAGCGGGGACACCGCGGTGCTCGAGCTTGTGTGGAGAGGCACTCACACAGGCCCACTGCAGACACCAGCAGGTACCATTCCGCCTTCGAACAAGCGGATCGAGGTGCCGGCCTGCCAGATCGTCCAGGTCGAGGGTGGTAAGGCCAAGAGCGCCGCGCACTACTTCGACCTACTGACAATGCTCACACAGATCGGTGCCTCTGGCGCGGTAAAGACTGCCGCGTGACAGGCAAAGCCGTTCCGTCCAATTGGAGAAGCCCGCCGGCGTGAACCGGCGGGCGCGACGCAAAGGACGACGATCAAAGCCAGGTTCGACCGCAGACTCTCGGGCAGCACCACGATCGTCAGCTTACGGAAACGCGATCGTGATCTTGCCGAAATGGCCGGCCAGCTGCATCAGCCGCAGCGCGTCCGGCACTTCGGTGAAGCCAAGCGTTCGGTCGATCACAGGTTTCATGCGGTTCTGCCCGATCGCGGCAGCCATGTTCTCAAACATTTTTCGGCTGCCGACGGAGAGCCCGATCACGTGCAGATTCTTGCTGAACAGGGTAGGGATCGAGACCTGCTGGGAAAAGCCCGACAGCACCCCGATCACGAGGATGGTGCCGCCGACGCGCGCGGCCTCGAGCGATTGCGCAAAAGTGTCCTTGCCGCCGACTTCCACGATGTGATCGACGCCGCCGCCGGTCCAGTCCGCGGCAGCCTTGCCCCATTCGGCGACGCTGCGATAGTTGATCGTATGGTCCGCGCCCAGCGCTTTCGCGCGTTCGAGCTTTTCGTCGCTCGACGACGTCACGATCACAGTGGCGCCCGCCAGCTTGGCGAACTGCAGCGCGAAAATCGAAACCCCGCCGGTGCCCTGCACCAGGACCGTCTGGCCCGGCCGGAGATTGGCTTCATCGAACAGCCCGCGCCAGGCGGTGAGCCCCGCGCATGGCAAGGTGGCGGCCTCCACAAAACTCAAATGATCGGGAATGCGGCTGACGCCTTCGGCGTCAAGCAGCAGCAATTCCTGCAGCACACCCGGGCGCGTGCCGCCAAGCGCGAGGCGGCGGCCGGCGGCCGAAGGTCCGCCGTCGAACCAGGATTGAAAGAACATCGGGCAGACGCGATTCCCGACCGAGACCCGGGTCACGCCCGGTCCCACGGCGGCAATTTCGCCGGCGCCGTCGGAGAACGGGATCAGCGGAAGCCTGTACGCGCCGCCCTGGCCCTGCACGGTTATCAGGTCGCGATAGTTCAGCGATGCCGCGCGCATCCGGACGACGACCTGACCGGGGCCGGGCTCCGGCTCCGGCCGATCGACCAGTTCCAAGGCGTCGATCGACCATTCGCGTGCGACTTGCCAGACTTTCAAAGAAGCCTCCCGGTATTTTGCCGATCCTACGCCGCGTAATACCCGCCGTCGACGACCTGCGACGCGCCGGTCATGAACGACGCCTTGTCGGAACACATCCAGACCACGGCTTCGGCGATCTCCTCGGGCACGCCCATGCGGTTCATCGGCACCTTCGCCAAGGTGGCATCGAGCCGCGTCTCCACCACCTCCTTGGTCATCGGCGTGGTGATGTAGCCGGGATTGACGCAGTTCACGCGGATGCCGTCCTGCGCATATTCGATCGCCGCGGTCTTCGTCAGCCCAACCACGCCGTGCTTGGCCGCCACATAGTGCCCCGATGTCGCCAGACCAATCAGCCCGGCGATCGAGGCGGTGTTGACGATGGCGCCGCCACCGCCCTGCGCCAGCATCTGCGCGATCTCGTGCTTCATGCAGAGCCACACGCCGGTAAGGTTGATCGCCAGCATGGTGTCGAACGAGATCTGGCTGAGTTCGTGCAGGCGCTGGCGTCCGGGGCCAACCGATCCGCCGGCAACGCCGGCATTGTTGAAGGCGCAGTCGATCCGTCCATAGGCCGCCACGGTGCGCGCGACCATCGCCGCCACGTCGGCTTCCGCGGTGACGTCGCCGCCGATCGCAATGGCCTGACCGCCGGCCGCGTTGATCAGGGCGACGGTCCCGGCCGCGCTCTCCTCGGTGCGGTCGGCTACCGCCACCCGCGCGCCCTCGCGCGCCATTGCCAGCGCCGTCGCCCGGCCGATGCCCGAAGCGCCGCCCGTCACCAGCGCCACCTTGCGCTCAAGAATGCCTGCCATGTCTGTTTTCTCCTGCTAGCCCAGGCCGCCATCGACCGTGAAGCACTGGCGCGTAATTCGGCTGCTCTCGTCGGACGCCAGAAACAGCGCCATGCACGCGATGTCGTCGGGCGTCACTGCGTCGGGAATATCCTGACGCGTGCGAAGCTCGGCGATCTTCTGCTCGTCAGGATACCACAGCCGGCGCTGGCGCTCGGTGATCACCATGCCGGGCGCGATGGCGTTGACGCGGATGCGGTCGGGTCCGACCGACCGGGCCAGGGAATTGGTGAAGCCGACAATCGCCGCTTTCGCCGCCGCATAGACCGGCAGCGCCGGTGCGCCGCGCGTCCATGCCACGGACGACATGTTGATGATCGAACCGCCGCCGCGGGCCTGCATCTGCGGCACCACGGCCTGTGCGGCGAAGAAAACGTGCTTGAGGTTGACGGCGATCGACCAGTCGAATTCCGCCGGCGTCACCTCTGACAGCACCTGGCGCTGGTCGTTGGCGGCGTTGTTGACCAGCACCGCGGCATCGCCGAACGCGGCATGGACCTTGGCCATCGCGGCGCGCAAGGCGTCGATATCCAGCAGGTCGCAGGGCACGAACAGCGGCGCCGAACCGAATGCGTCCGTTACCTCGCGCACCAGCGCTTCGCCGGCGGCGGCGTCGATGTCGAGGAACGCGACGCGGGCCTGTTGTGCGGCGAACGCCCGCACGAACGCGGCGCCGATGCCGCTGGCGCCGCCGGTGATCAACACGACACGGCCTGCAAGGCTGGGGTAAAGGGCATGGGTCATGCGATCAGGCGCTCCGTCACCGGGTCGAACAGGCAAATCCGGCGCGTGTCGAGCGCGAAGGCGGCAAGCTTACGGGGCTCAGGCCTGATGTCCGGCGAGATGCGCGCCAGCACCTGCTCCCCGCCGAGCCGCAGCAACACGATGGTCTCTGCGCCGGTGGGCTCGACCATCTCGACCGGCGCCTGGACGACGATCGGGGCGCCCGATGCGCCCGAAAAACTGCGGCTGCCCTCGGCAATGCATTCCGGCCTGATGCCAAGCACCACGTCGCGGCCGACAAAGGCCGCCGCCGCCTCGTACCCCTGCAGTCGAAGGCGGACCTCGTCCGGCCGCCCGGCGCCGATCACCACCACCGGCCCGCCATCTTCTGCTTCGAGCCGCGCCGCCATCGTGTTCATCGGCGGCGAGCCCATGAAGCGTGCCACGAACAAATTGGCCGGATAGCGGTACACCGTATCCGGATCGGCGAATTGCTGCACCTCGCCGTGATGCATGACGGCGATCCTTGTTGCCATCGTCATCGCCTCGATCTGGTCGTGGGTGACGTAGACGATGGTGGCGCCGATGCGCTGGTGCAGCCGCTTGATCTCCATCCGCATCTCGACGCGCAGTTTGGCGTCGAGGTTGGAGAGCGGCTCGTCGAACAGGAACAGCAGGGGATCGCGCACCAGGGCCCGCCCCATCGCCACGCGCTGACGCTGGCCGCCGGACAATTGCGACGGCTTGCGGCCGAGCAACGGCTCGATCTGCAGCAGGCGCGCGACATTCGCCAGCGCCTTCTCCTGCTCCGCCTTCGGAACATGGCGGCATTCCATGCCGAAGGTGATGTTCTGGCGCACCGTCATCGACGGATAGAGCGCGTAGGACTGGAACACCATCGCGATGTCGCGGTCCTTTGGTGCAATGTCGTTGACGACCCGTCCGCCGATTTCCACGGTCCCGGCGCTGGGGCGGTCCAGCCCGGCAACGATGTTGAGCAAGGTGGATTTTCCGCAGCCGGATGGTCCGACCAGCACGGTGAATTCGCCGCTCTCGATGTCGAGGTCGATCCCCTTCAGCACCTCCAGATTGGCGTACCGCTTCGATAGGCCACGAATGCTCAACGCTGCCATGACTTCCCCTTCAATGACTTTCCCTTCATTTCACGGCGCCGGCGGTAAGGCCGCGTACGAAGTATTTGCCACCGATCAGATAGATCAACAGGGTAGGCAGGGCCGCGATCATCACCGCGGCGCTTTGCACGCCATGATGCGGGATATCGGCGACCGCGGCCGAGAGCGCGATCAGCGCAGCGGTGACCGGCTGCTGTTGGCCGGTCGTGAATGTCACGCCATAGAGGAACTCGTTCCAGATATGGGTGAACTGCCAGATCACGGTGACAACCAGGATGGGCGGCGAGAGTGGGAGAATGATGCGCCAGAAAATGCGAAAGAACCCCGCGCCATCGATGCGCGCGGCCCTTATCAACTCCTGCGGGATGGCAACGTAGTAGTTTCGGCAGAACAGGACGGTAAAGGAGAGCCCCTGGATCGTGTGGATCAGCACCAGGCCCGTTAGCGTGTTCATCAGCCCGGTATCGCGCAGCACGATGGTCCAGGGCAGCAAGCGCATCTGCTGCGGCAGGAAGATGCCCAGCGTGACGATGCCGTAGATCCAGCTGTCGCCGCGAAAGCGCCAGAGCGAAACGGCGTAACCGGCGACCGCACCAAGCAGGGTGGAAAAGATCGTCGCGGGAATGGTCACGAGCGCGGAGTTCAACATGTAGGGGCGGATGCCGACACAGGTCTGCGCGACGCAGAAGTCGGACCAGGCTGTGAGGTAGTTGCCAAAGGCCCACTGCCGCGGCCAGCCGATCATCGAGGTCTGGACGATTTCCTCGTTGCTGCGCAGCGAATTCAGCACGACGACGATTAGTGGTACGAGCCACGCCGCCGCGATCAGCGAAACGACGAGATAGATCAGCATGCGGCTCGGCGCGAAGGTTCGATCACGCATGGGGGGCCCGACGTCGCTGGAGATATTGCCACGCCGCGTAAGGCAGCAGCACCGAGAGAAGAATCAGCAACATCAGCACGGCCGCGGCCGCCCCCCGGCCGAGCAGGTTGCGTTGGAACATCAGGTCGTAGACGACAAGGGCCGGCAACTGGGTCGCGATTCCAGGGCCGCCGTTGGTCAGCGCGCGGACGAGGTCGAAGGTCGAAATGGCGAACTGCAGCTGGATCACGATGACAGTTATGGTGATCGGCCAGAGCGTCGGCAGGATGACGCGCCGGTACATCCGGACCGGTCCGGCGCCGTCGATCTGCGCCGCCTTGATCAGGTCGGCATCGACGGACCTGAGGCCGGCGAGGAAGAGCGCCATGGCGAAGCCCGAGGATTGCCAGATCGCAGCGATGACGATCGTCCAGATCGCCATGTCGCGGTCGATCAGCCAATCGAACCGGAAGGAAGTCCAGCCGAAATCGTGGACGAGCTTCTGGATCCCGATGCCGGGATTGAGCAGCCAGCTCCAGACCGTGCCGGTGACGACGAACGACACCGCCAGGGGGTAGAGGAAGATGGACCGCAGCACGTTCTCGCCGCGAATGCGCTGATCGAGCAGGATCGCGAGTATGAGACCCGTCACCAGGCTGAGCAGCACGAACGCACTGCCGAACAGCAGCAGATTGTCGAAGGCGACTTGCCAGTTCCGCGACGCCAGAACCGAGGTGTAGTTGCGCAAACCGACCCAGCCCGACACCGGGACCAGCGTGGACGGCGTGAACGAGATCCAGATGGTCCACAGCGAAAACGAAACGAGGTGCGCGGCCGATAACAGCAGCGGTACCCAGATCGTCAGATACTCGGGCAGCCGGCGCACCATTTCTGGTGTCGTCGGCCGCCCTGCTCGCGGTGCCGCGGCGTCTGTCAACGCGCGCTCTCGACGGCCTCGGCGAGGCGGGTGACCGCCTGCTCCGGCTTGATCGTCTTGTTCTTCACATACTCCGTGATCACGTCGATCAACGCAGCGGTGAGTCCGTTTTCCTGTGCCATGTTGTGCGCGACGCTGAGAACCGCCTGATTGCTGGCGATCGCGTCTTTCAGCGCGGCTGCGGTTCGGCGTTGACCGTCCGACCAGCCTTCGCCGGAAAGATCAACATCGGTGCGCACGGGTATCGATCCCGTGATCTGCGAATACATGGTCTGGATGGCGGGATCCATGACGAGTTGCGCCATCAGCGCCTGGCCGGCTTGCAGGTCGGGCTCCTTGCGCTGCCAGAATATGAACGCGTCGGCATTCAACAGGAACACCGGCTTGCCGTTGTCGCTGGGGCCGGGCGCAATCATGAAGTCCTCGAACTTGAAACCGGCATTGCGCAACACGCCCTGCGCCCACCCGCCCATGATCATCATGCCCATGTCGCCGTCGACGAAGCGCTTCAGGTTGGTCGAAAAGTGCCGGGCGCCGACGTTGGGGTCCATCCAGTCGGCGATCTTGCGTACCTGCACGAAGGCGGCTTTGACCTCGGGGCCCTCGAGGGCCTTCTTGTCGAGGTTCATGATGGCTGCGCGGTATGCGGCGGGACTGATGCCTGCCAGGGAGGCCTCGAACTTCTGCCCGTCATCGGGGCGGGTGCCGCCGTTGGCGATGGGATAGGCGACCCCGCCCGCTTTCATCTTTTCGGCCAGGTCGTTGAAGTCTGCCCATGTGACGGGGATCTTGTCGGCCTTGGCCTTGTCCATCGCGCGCTTGGACAGAAACAGCATGTTGGTGCTGTAGATCTGCAACGGCAGCGCAATCCACTTGCCGCCGGGCTTGTGCAGTTTCGCAAGGTCCGGGGCAACGACCTTTTCGTAGCCGGCGGCAGCGACCAGCTCATCGAGGCTCACCGTCGGGGCGATCTTCGACCAGGCCGCAATCTCGGGTCCCTTGAGCTGCGAACAGGCCGGCGGATCGCCGGCCATGATCTGGGCGCGCAGCTTGTTCATCATTTCGGTGGTGAACCCGGGAACCGGCGAATGTTGCCAGACGCCGCCCCTCTCCTCGAATTTCTTGCCGAGCGCCGTGATGGCCGCGCCATCGCTTCCCGCGGACCATTGCGAGATCGCGGTCAGGCGCGGCTTGGTCGCCCCTTGCGCGTGGGCAAACGCCGGCAGTGCGAGCGTGGCAGCGGATCCAGCGAGCAGACGACGCCTTGTGATCATTGGCATGGTACGTTCCTCCCGGTTTCAAAACCTTGACGCGTTGGCCGCGTCGTTCATTGCTTGTCAGGCGGCCTCCGCCGATGAGACCGGCATGCCACCGCGGCAAGCCAGACAGCAGGCTGCAAAGGCCAGCGCGGCATTCGGATCATTGCCGCTCGAAGGCGGCACGAAAGCGAGTGATACCTGGGCGAACTTCCGCCCGCCCATCACGCAGGCATCGATCCCGTCGATCAACGCCTTTCGATCTGCTTCCGCGAGAACAGACGGCCAGCCGCTGATGGCCACGCCGGCACAAGGCTTGACGTTCAGCGTATTGCCGATCGCAAGGCCAAGCCGGAACAGCCGGCGCCTCAGTTCCTGTCGCACGCGGGCGGAGATCGAAATTGCATTCACCCACTCATCGCCGAGCTGCAGCAATTCCGGCTCGCCAACACCGAGAAGCCCGGCCAATGCCGGAAGCGACGTATAAGCCTCGATACAGCCATGGTGGCCGCAGCGGCAGGGCGGACCGCCATCGCCGAACACCATGTGGCCGAGTTCGACCGGCTGCAACGCATCGGCCTCGATCGGGTCGTCCATCCAGGCGCCTGCGACGCCCTGGCCGACAAAGACGAACAGATGCGGGCCGGCAAACGGATAATCTTCCGTGCGGCAGCGATGAAACGTGGCATGCGCCACGACCGAATTGGTGATCGCGACCGGCACGTCCGCAAACATCTCGCCAAGCATGCCGCGAACGCGCTTGACGTCACACGGAATGATCGGATTGACGAGCTCGCTCAACCGGCCAAGCCCCGGGACCGAAACGCCGATCTGCGACAGCTGAACCCGATGCTGCCGCGTCCAGTCCTGCAGCGATTGCAGCGCCTGGTGAAACAGCCGGCTGACGGATTTGACGGTCGGCGATTTCGGCAGAGGCAGACGTTCGGTATAATGCAGCTCGCCGGAAAGCCCGCCGACCCCAACGGTCAGCCGCTCGCCGGTCAGCTCGATGGCGGCCAGCCTTACCGAGCTGTCGAGAGATACCAAAGCGGTCGGGCCACCGAAGTAAGGCACCGGCCGCCTGACTTCCTCGATCAGGCCCTCCGCCTTCAGATCAAACAGGATGCGCGACAGGCTCGCCTCGGAGAGGCGCACGGCCCTGGCCAAAGGCGGTCGAAACATGCCGCCCGACTGAAGCAGATGCCCCAGAATGGCCGCACGCGTTTGCCGCCGACTTCTCGGCTGCTCCGGCATTTCCGTCCCTGTCGTCATTCTTACTTAGTGTAAGAATGTGCGCGCGAAACATTTCAACTGTCAAGGCGCTTGCCGGCTCAAGGCATGTGTTGTGTGCGCGGCAGCAAAATCGAGGGCGCGGACGTTTGGTTCGAAGCTGGCGGCTCATTGATCTGCATCATGTGCGCCCTTCGCAAACCCGCATTGCCGCGCAACTGATATGCCGCCGCTGCGAACTGCGCCGAGATGACGAACGCGAGCAGTTGTGATCTATCTGTCGCTGTACCGCGGGCCTTGAAATCAAAATAAAATCCGGCATCGACGCCCGCGTCCAAAAACGGTGGATCACTTGATGGCTGCAATCTATCCAGATCTCGAGGGCAAGTCTGTCCTGGTCACGGGCGGTGGGTCGGGGATAGGCGCGTCGATCGTGCGTGCCTTCGCGCGGCAGAAGGCCAAAGTCGGATTTCTGGACATCGCCAGAGATCCTTCGACGCGGTTGGTCGATGAACTCGCTGCACAGGGCTTTGCAGTCCGATATGAATATTGCGATGTGACCAATATCGATCATTTACGCGCCGCGATCGGCCGGATCAGGGCCGGCATTGGGCCGATTCGCGTGCTGATCAACAACGCGGCGCATGATGACCGGCATTCGGTCGAGAGCGTCACGCCGGAATACTGGGATGACAGAATTGCCGTCAATCTGAAGCACCAGTTCTTTGCCGCTCAAGCCGTCCTGCCGGACATGCAAGCCGGGAAAGACGGCGCTATCGTCAATTTCGGATCGATCTCCTGGATGACCGCGCAGGGCGGGATGCCGGTGTACACCGCTTCGAAGTCGGCCGTGCTTGGATTGACGCGCGGGCTCGCGCGCGATTACGGCGCCTGGAATATCCGCGTCAACGCCGTCGTTCCCGGCTGGATCATGACGGAACGTCAGATCGAAAAATGGGTCACGCCGCAAGGCGAGGCCGATCTGATGAAGGCGCAGTGCCTGAAGCGCAAACTCTACCCGGACGACATCTCCCGGGTCGTGGTGTTCCTGGCCTCGGAAGAGGCGAGCGCGTGCACCAGTCAGCACTATGTCGTCGACGGCGGGAGAGTGTGAAGGACGATTTTGAGCCAGGCGTATCTGCCTAGGCGCCAGCCAGGACGTCGCGCACGTCGAGGCGTTCCCCGTCCGGTTTGCTGACGTAAAGATGGTCAGCCAGCACCGATTGCATGTTCTCAAACATCGAATAGAGGTCGTCACAATAGACTGACGGATTGTCGTAGCCGTTCTTTTTGGAGAAACGATGCGGAAGGTAGCCGCCGCCGCAGGCGTTCATGAATTTGCACTGCTGGCATTTCGCGGCAAGTTGGATGGAAGCGTCGCGCGCGGCCTTCCAGCGCGGCTCGTTTCTGACGTCGTCGATGGCATGCTCGAAAATATTGAACTTGGTCTGCGTGAGGCCGTCGCCGGCAATCCGCAGCACATCGTGCGCTTCGACGGAACCGTCGGTCATGACCGTGCAGAGTTCGATCGGTTTGTAGCCCACGCCCTCAGTCGGCGAATTGTTGCCGAGCATGGCGGTGATCATGTCGCTGATGATCCGGATGTTGGCCGTGGGCTTGGTCCGGTTGGCCTCCAGCCACAGGTCGAACAGGCCGTTGTAGAACGAACCAACGGACGCGGGGGTCTCGTCCACCGTCGCGTCGGGGATCATGATGTCGTAGCTGGAAATTCCGCATTCCGCGAAAAACTCGACATATTGTTTTGGCGGGTAAGCGGGATTGCAGACGGCAAGGGCGGTCATGCCGATGTCGCGCGATGCAAGCATCCGTGCGGCCCGTTCCGCCGCGGCGTGGGTGCCGGTGCCCTGAAACGTCTTGCGGTGAATGTCGTGAATGTGTTCCGGCCCATCCAGGCTGATCGCGACGGAAATGTTCCGAGTCTCGAAACAGTCCAGCCATTCATCGTTGATCAGCACGCCATTGGTGGTTACCGCGATCGGTATGTCGCAACCGGTCCGTGACGAAATGCCTTCGCAGGCCTCGGCAAAACGGTGGAAATTTTCAACTCCCCACAGCAGGGGTTCGCCGCCGTGCAGAATGATCGGGAAATCGATGAGGGAATACCTGGCGACGTGCTCTTCGATGCGCAGCAACAATTGCTGCAGCACTTCGTCACTCATCAGCTTCGGCTTGTCATAAACAGCCGCGTCGCGAAACCAGTAGCAATAGGAGCAGTCGATGTTGCATCGCGAGGCAACCTTGACAAGCAGCTGCGAGATCGGCTGCTCCTGGAAGCCGACCGCATCTGCCAAAGCATCTGTTGCGTCAGCCGACATGCCGATACCGGATGGCCTCAAGGAAACCATGAAGCAAAGCTAGTACTGGAAAAGCCTAGTACCGGATAAATCCGCCCCGGCGGAATCCGCCACCGCCGTAGTATCCGCCGCCTCTACGAAAACCACCGTAGCCTCCGCCGCCGCGAACAAAACCGCGTCTGAAGTAAACTTCGGTCGGTGTGACACCATTTTGCCCACGCAGATCACTCAGCAACGCCTCGATGCCCTGATGATCGCTCTGGATCGTTGCGCCCGGCCCATGCAGTTGCAGGACAGTCGATAGAACCTTCAGCGTGGTAATCGGCATGCTGTGCTCCGTTTTCTTGCGACGCAGTAAAAGGGTCGAACGAAGGCTGGTGTATCAATCAGCTGAGCAGCAGGAGATTATACCAATTCCATTGTTGCGGCAATGTGGCGAACTATTCGTTCAAAGAAGGTTTGGGGTACTTCATCTTGAAGTTGATCGATGGGGGTACGAGAGCGGCCGGCGGCCGTGCCGCTATCCCGTTGCTTTCCCTATCCTCTTCTTAAGTCCGAAAATGCTGCAGATGCGCAGATGCCTGGTCTGGGGGCGCAAACTTTAAACTGGGCCAACATCCGGCATGCCTTGGAGAGGGATTCTCCCGCGGGATCAAGCTGGGTCTGCCTCCAGCGGTATGTATGGGTGGATCAAGGGCTGGTGAAACCGACCACGGGGATCGGGACCGTCAGCCGATGATCAGTCCGCCGTCCGCATGAGCAGTTCGAGTACCTCGTCGAGAATTCGCTCCCGCTTGAATTCGATCAGCTTGTCGCGGCTTGCCGATGACCGGCCGGGGAAAGCATCAGCGTGCCCTGCAGAGGTGAGTTGATTTTGAGCGCCGCCTCCGTCTTGAGTCTGCCCGACGGGCAAATCAGTTCTGTTTTACGGAAATCATGTCAAGCCCCGAAATAAAAAATATTTCTGTTTACCAGAATGGCAAATCAGGGATGTTTGTTTGGCCATCCCGTCCTACTCAGAAGGGCGTCGGCCGTCGTCACGGACGTTGGACGGGTTGCGGTGGACGCTGGTTTGCGCTGAGACGATGGCGTGGACTAAGCGTACGGCAAAACCGTGTGGTCCTGGCGCCCGTTGCAG
>NZ_JAFCLS010000052.1 GCF_018131075.1 Bradyrhizobium sp. JYMT SZCCT0428
CGCTTGAGCGCAGAGAGGCCCGCGTGCGTTGTCTCTTCGATCTATCCAGAACGATTAGTTCGCCGACTTCTTCAACAAAATCCGCCAGAAGCGGACATACCCTCCACGTCGGCTTTTGACCCAAAGCCGACGTGCGCCGGACTCAAGTAGCGGGCTCGCTCGGCTTCGGTAAAGGGGGCGCCCGTTTAATGAGGGCGCTCCCGGGAAACGCGCGCTTGGCATGCGCCAGTAACTCGTCCACGAATAGCTTTGCATATGAGGGTAATCCGCGTCGTGGATTCCAGCAGACTCCTACCCAGCGTCCGACGGATGTGCCGCGGTGGACGATAGGGACCGCACGCAAGGTATCACGAACGACTGACGTGGACGGCACGACCGCAATCCCATGACCCACAGCAGCCAATTCGGTGAGCGTGTGTGCGGTGGTGCTTTCCACCAGCACCGGCGGTTTCACCTGTGCGCTCTCGCACTCGGCGTCAAACCAGGCGCGCGAGCCGTAACCGCGTTGCAGCAACAGCAGGGGATGCTTCGTCAGCTCGCTCACTTCGATGACTTTGCAACGCGCGAGTGGATGCGTCTTCAGCATCACTGCCAAGGCGTGAACAGGAGCCAGCAGCCGATAGGACGCTCCGCCACCGCCCAACGGCATGATCGTCAGATGGACCTCACCCCGTTCAAGACGGGTTCGCTGCTGTGAGTCGCCTCCCTCAATCAGTTGCACGTCAACGCCGGGATGATCGCGCCGCTGACCGGGCAGAAAGGGAGCGATTAGATTGGCGATGATTTGAGGAGTCGCGCCGACCTTGAGCGTCCCGGTCTGTCCGCTGCGCAAGGCTTGCGCGTGTTCGGTCAGGAGCTCGGAAAGGGTCAGCAGTTGCCGGCTACGCTGCAACAGGTCTTCTCCGTGTGACGTCAGCCGAAGGCCGCGGCCGATGTGTTCAAACAGAGCGACACCGAGTTCGGCTTCCAGTGCCTGGATCTGACGTGAGGCTGCGGGCTGACTGAGATTCAAACGCGTGCAGGCGCGGCCCAGCCCTCCCATTTCGGCGGTCATCACGAACGTGCGCAGTGAGCGAAGGTTTATCATTGTTGCGCTTTCTGCATGATAATTCAGCCGATATTTGCATTCGACACAACTGAATTCTGCGGCACATGATGTGCCCATTGGCAAACGAACGGAGTTGAACCATGGGGCTCTGCGAAGAAGCTCTCCGGCGTCGCTATCGCGGTTGTGGCGCTCGCGTTGTCGGCTAGACCTGTTCGGGCACCGGCCACCCAACCGGACGAGAAACTGGGAAAGCTTGAGCTTTCCGACCTCCTGCGATCCCACCTCTGACCTCCATCGAAAGGCAAGATCATGCGCAAGACAGCGTTATTGTCGGCAATCGCCCTGTTCCTCGTGGCAACCACAGCTTGGCTGTCGGCGCAGGAGTCGTTCGTGCGCGCGCCACTGCAGAAGAGCGAGTATCCAGCGGGTTACGAGACCCACATCATGCTCGTCACCAGTGCGCCGGGTGCGCTCTTGCCTCGCCATTCGCATCCGGGCGTCGAAATGAGCTACATCGTCGAGGGAGAGCTCACTGTCACGGATAGAAGGCAAGGCAGACCTTGTCGTGAAGGCGGGGTCATCCTTCTCGGTTCCTCCGGGCGTGGCCCACAGCGCAAAGAACACCGCCTTGATCCCGACCAAGGTGCTCGCGACTTTTGTTATAGAGAGAGGCAAGCCGGTCGCATCGCCAGTACCTTGATCGTGGCAGCCGATAGAGAGATGGAGGACTGCACCGGCGTCGACGGGGAGATAGTCGGGCGCTGGTCATCGTTTCAAAACACGCATCCAACGCCGCTGGCGGAGCAGACGACCTAACGATGACCGCTTTTGGCACTTAGCAGACGTGGGCAAACCAGCGAATGTCCGCTCTGCGCCAAGACCGGTCGGCCGCGAGCTGCCTTTTGAACCCGCCAGAAAAGGTTTGTGCTAACTACAAGCGTGGTAAACGTCGATGATGCGTGTGTCGTCGCATATTGATTGCACGGCGCGGTCCTGTTGTCCCTCGGGCAGAGGCGTAACCGTCGTGATCCTTGAACACGGCCAGCGCAGACAATCAGGCGGCGAACTCGATGCCGCCTGCGTTGCCTACGGTGCGTACGTGGGCGACGTAGCCGTCCGGACGGACAAGCATTGAAGCGAAGTTGCCGAGCAGGCCGTCGTTGGCGCCAGGTGCCAGGCTGACGAGGTTGATTGCGTCCCTGACGGGCGTTGCGTCGCTCTCCGTAGCGACTACTTGCAACAGGACCCAGCGACCTTCTTGGAGATAGCGGTAGAGCGTCGTTCGCGAGCCGTCCCTCAAAACAAGATCGCCGTCGGAAAGACGATGTCCGCTCACACCTTTCAAATGGTCCCAATTGTGCTCCGCCTGAAAGAGCGGTTCTGGATAGGCGACACCAAAGCCGGAGAGTTGGTCCGCGAGTTGGCGGTTGACCTCCGGCACACGAAGAAAGCCGCTGAGCATACGCCGCAGAGCCAATGCCGGAGGATCAAACGCGGAAAACAGCGCGAATTGCGCAAGCGTGTCGTTCTGAAGCGCCTCGCCGATCGGTCTACGTTCCGACTGATAGCTGTCGAGTATCTCATCAGACGCGGTACCGTGTATAACACTCGCCAGTTTCCAGCCGAGATTCATGGCGTCCTGGATGCCGACGTTCATGCCCTGACCGCCCATCGGCGGGTTAATGTGAGCGGCATCGCCAGCTAGGAAAATCCGCCCTTTCCGATAGCACTCGGCGAGACGCGATTCATCTGTGAAGCGCGATATCCAAACAGGATCGCGAGGGAGGAGGTCCCTGCCGAAAATGCGGGCCGCGCAAGCCGCGACCTCGGCGAGCGATACTGGCGCGGACGGTGCCAAATAAGGTGACGATGCGTCGATGACGCCAATTCTGTGATGAACGCCATCGCCACGTGGCGCGAGAACCAAACCACCAGCCTCGTTGACGAGGGTCAGGACCGGTTTCTCTGGTGGCGCATCAAGCGCGACGTCTGCCAATGTCATTGCATGCCGTGCCGGATGACCGACAAAATCGATGGTTAAGGCTTGCCTTACCATACTGCGAGCGCCATCGGCGCCAGCGGCGTAGTGAGCGGCAAAACCGAATGGTGTCTCGCCGTTCCGGCCCCCTACGATGACGCTGTCGGCATTCTGCTCAACCTGCTCCACAAGGTGGCCACGCCTGATGTCCACACCCAACTCCAGTGCACGCTCCTCGATGAGCCTTTCAGTCGTCGCCTGCGGCAGGAACAGCGTGAAAGGAAAGCGCGATTCCAGTGTCGAGAAATCAAGCAATGTATCCAACCCTCCGAAGAAAAACCCAGGGTTCGGACGACCTTGTGAGAGGAAGCGTTCCGCGATCCCACGCAGGGCGAACACCTCCAGGGTTCGACCGTGGAGCGTCAATGCGCGGGATTGGGTGACGCGTTCGGTCCGCCGTTCCAGAACGAGGACTTTCACTTTTGCCAGCGCCAGCTCACACGCAAGCCACAGTCCCACCGGTCCGCCGCCAATTACGATGACGTCAAATTCATTGCTCATGATCACCTCACCACATAACTTACGATGTTAGACAACCGGCCATTATCCTCAGTTTCCCGAGACTAGCCTGAGCCCGATGACGCCTCCCAGAATGAGAACAATGCAGAAAACCCTCAGCGGCGCAGCGGAGTCGCCCAGAACTGCGATTCCCAGTATCGCGGTGCCCGCCGCGCCGATACCGGTCCAGACCGCGTAACCAGTCCCGAGGGGCAGCGTACGGAGCGAGAGTGAAAGTAGAACAACACTCGACAAGCCAGTGACGACTGTAAGCAGTCCAGGTATCAATCGCGTGAAGCCTTGAGACCACTTCATGCAGAACGCGAATGCGATTTCGAGAAAGCCAGCGAGACTAAGTAGTGTCCATGCCATGTGCGCAGATCCATTTTGTTGCTTCGCCAGCCGTTACGGCTAGCGCAAGGTTTGGTGGGAGCTTTAAGCGGCACGCAATCGGGAACGCAGCTTTCAAAATCCGCCGCATTTCAACGAAAGGCTTACGCGCGTGATCCTGCGTCAGCGCGGTCGGCATTGAGCCTCCTGCATTTTCCATAGGGCACCATTAGGCGTTGCTGCTCGGACGAGGCAGGAAGAAGCCGCGCATCAGCGCGATGAACTCCTGCTCCGAGGATTCACGTCGAGCCGTCAGAAGGGCTCGGATATCGTCGTTCGGCATATACCGGAGCTGGTCTGTCCCGTCAGTCGCGGCTGCGAAGATCGCTTCCGCTACCCTCTTGATAGCGTCGGAATCGGAGTTGGTAGCAATAGCTCCATAGATTTGGGCGGCGTGCGCCATGAACACGTTGTAGTCGTCGGGTATAGGAAGCCCGCCCGTTTCCGCCTTGGATCGAGTCATGAAACCTGTACCCGGCGCGCCACCCGGCTCGATGAGCTTCACCGCGATGCCGAGATCTGCCAACTCGTAAGCCAGCGATTCTGAAAAGCCTTCGAGCGCGAATTTCGATGCGCAGTATATCGATGCCATAGGGGCTCCGAACACACCCGCGCCCGAGCTGATATTGATGATCGTGCCAGAGCGGTTGGTACGGAAATGCGGAAGGATAGAGCGGATCACATCCATCGCGCCGAAGACGTTGACGTCAAATTGTTTCTGAATGGCGTCGCGCGACGAGGGCTCAAAGGGGCTGAACAGGCCGTAGCCGGCGTTGTTGACCACTGCGTCGATGCGCCCGAAATGTCTGATCGCCTGAGTGATCGCTTTATCGATGCTATCCCGGTCCTGTACGTCGAGTCGAACGACAAGGATATTTTTCAAATCGGTCAGCTTCCTGCCGTGGTCGGGGTTGCGCATGGTGGCAATAACATTCCATCCGCGCAAGGCGAACAGTTTCGCCGCCGCTTCGCCATAGCCGGACGAACATCCGGTAATCAGGACCGCGCCTGTCATTTCAGCTTCCTCTGTTGATGACCATCACATCGGCGACGTGGGAGGCATCCATTGCGCTCGGCCTTCGCCACAGTCTTACTCAAGATCACAAGCGCAAGATCGTCACGAAGAGGCGTGCCTGGGAGGTCCATGATCCGTCTTAAGTACTAGGCCATGATCCTGCCAGGTCAGCTAAAAAGCTGGCTATTGCCACCGTCATATCAGCCCCAAGATACGCCTTCCGAAGATCTCGGCGGTGCGCTGAGAATCAATATTCGTGAAATTGAGAAGCAGAGCCGAGGCTCCATCACTACCCATCGTCCAATCCGTTAATGCTTCCCCGTACAGACCCTCCTCCCGCATGCGCGCAACAAGCCGGCGATCTGAGCGTCGGCCTTGCAGCCGCAAGATCAAGTGCATTCCTCCCGGCTGTGAATCAATTCGCATGTGTTTCCCCAGCACGCTGTCCAGACCTGCTGCAGTCGCTTTCCGGCGCTCAGCGTAGAGTTTCCGCATCCGCTGAATATGGCGCGCGAAGTGCCCTTCCCTGATGAAGGCAGTAACGAGTGCTTGCGTAAGCTCGGGACTGCCGCCTGCAAGGGCTTGAGTGATCTGCTCGAACCGCTCGACGAGGGTTTCCGGCACGACCAGATATGCAAGCCGAATGCTCGGTAAAAGCACTTTGCTGAAGGTGCCGGCATAGAGCACGCGCCCACCGCAATCGAGGCTCTTCAACGCAGGCAGAGGGCGACTGACATACCGGTACTCGCCGTCGTAATCGTCCTCAATGATCCATGCGTTGTTTCGCGCGGCCCAGTCTAACAGCGCCAGGCGGCGGGCCAGGGATAACGACACGCACAGCGGACTCTGATGGGCAGGCGTGACCACAGCTGCTCGCGCCCGCGGCGCCAGCTTAATTCCCTCGGAAACGCTGATGCCCTCCCGATCAACCGGCACAGGAACGGCTGCAATATTCATGTGTCCCAGGAGTTCTCGCGTCGGCGGATATCCAGGGTTTTCAAGCCAAACGCGATCTCCCGCCTTCAACAATGCATGACCGATCAACTCGATGGTATGGCGATATCCCGACGTGACGAATATCTGAGATGGGGAGCAGTAGATCCCGCGTGAAACCTGGAGATATGCGGCGATCTCGGCACGCAGTGCTGGCAAGCCGTATACAGAAGGATGCACCATGTCCGATGGTTGCATCGCACGCACACACCGCGCTCCGAGGCGCGCCCAGATCTTTCGGGGAAACATATCAAGTGCGGGCAAACCCATTTGGAACGGCAGAATCGAATCTGGACGAAAACTGGCCGCAGCAATGCTGCTTCTGGATTGCGTCGTCGGGATTGCAACAGGCGCTTGCGGCTTGAGGCCTGGCGTCACGATGGTCCCTGCCTGGCCGCGGGCTTGAATGTACCCCTCGGCAGCCAACAAGGAGTAAGCCGCTTCAATCGTGCCTCTCGCCAAACCCAATTCCCTGGTCAACGCTCGTGCCGAGGGAATACGGTCACCTGGCTTCAACAATCCGCTCGCAATAGCGCCACGAAACCGATCGTAGATCTGGCGATAAAACGGTTCGGCCGCGGTTGAATCCAACGGCGAAATCCTGCTGGCCTTTGCGACGGTCATGGTCTAGTCCACTCTGCCGGTGAGCCGAAAGTGACTATACCATAAGGTCCCAGAGCGGCAGTCACTTTTGATCAACCGTTTGTGTGTGCTCCAACGCCGAGCGGCTGAAGAGTCACCGCAGCAATCATGGACCAGTTGCAAATTCCATTCATGGACCCTGGATGTCGGTCATGAGGTTTGTAGATGATTGCTCATGGAGACGTCGAAAGTATCAAGGCGCGGCAGGCTGATCATGAATTTGAATCTGAGTGGCAAGAGAGTACTGGTGACGGGCGGCTCAAAAGGCATCGGGATGGGCATTGCCAGGGCGTTCGCCGCCGAGGGCGCGGACCTGATCCTTGTCTCGCGCGACATCGACGAGAACGAGGCAAGTAAGAAGGTCGGTCGCCCGATCACGGCCGTCAATCTCGACCTTTCGCAGCAAGGTGCGGCGGAGCAACTGGGTGGGCGTTTTCCCGACATCGACATCTTGGTCAACAACGCTGGCGCGGTTCCCAGCGGGTCGCTGTTCGACGTCGACGAAGCACGGTGGCGCGCTGCGTGGGACCTGAAGGTGTTCGGCTACATCAACATGTGCCGCACCTTTTACCCGCTGATGGTCGGACGCGGCGGCGGGACGATCGTCAACATCGCCGGCATCGGCGCGATAGTCAAAAGCCCGGCGGCGATCTGTATCGCGGCCGGCAATGCGGCCATCATCGTCCTGAGCCAAACGCTGGGCAGCGGGAGCCACAGGGACAACATTCGCGTGGTCGCGGTGAACCCCGGCCCCGTCGCGACCGAGCGGCTCAAGGCGGCTGCCAGCGTCCAGGGTACTCAGAAGTTTAATGCGGACGCGTTGCTGCCCTGGGCACGCCCTGCAAGCGTGGAGGAAATCGGCGCCACCGTCGCATTCCTCGCCTCTCCAATGTCGTCCTACACCAGCGGTTCAGTGGTCACTGTCGACGGCGGGCTGTCCGCGTCCGCCCAGGGCCTCTAACGCGTTTCGCCCGCTATCCCGATCCCGCGTCGTCGCTGTCCGAGGGCGCGCGTCGCATCTCGGCGATGGCGCCGCAAGCAAAATCCAGATACCGACCTACTCGCGGGAGATGCTAGTTGCTCCGTATTGGAACCCGGGCTTGCTCGGTGGCTGGCGCAGCGAATATGCCGCCACCGCCTTGAATTGATGGGTTGCCTACCTCTTCAGCGAGATTCAAACGAACGTCCGGTTGCGCCAGAAGCGGCCCTACGGCAAACGGTGCTATTCGACTAAAGAACGGATCTGTACGCGACCGTGTGGTGGGGCTTTCGTCCGACCAGCACACCGATGATAAGTACATTGAGAATGTTGGCGCCGATGCCGACGGCAAACGCGGGCGCATAATTTCCGAGATGATCATAGAGCAGGCCGGCGAGCCAGCTGCCGGCGGCCATGCCTCCGCCGCTGAACAGCAATAGCGTCGGGATTCTCCAGGAGGCTTCCGATGCCGGAAAAAGTTCACGCACCGCCAGGACATAGGCCGGGATGATGCCGGAAAAGCCGAGCCCGAAAGCGGCAGCCACCGTGAAGAGGCCGGCTTCGTTCTGTGTCAACAGAAAGGCCGTCATCGATGCGGCCTGCCAGGCTGATCCGATCAGTACGGTGGCGAGCCCGCCGATACGATCGGAGATCACGCCCCAGATCTGCCGGCTCAGGAACGCGGTGCCGAGCAACACGGACAGCATCAGGGCGCCCATCGATCGACTGATCCCGAGATCGCTGCAAAAGGCGACCAGGTGGCCCTGCGGCATCGCCATGGGAATGCAGCACAGTATGGCGGCGCAGCACATCAACACGAAAACGGCATTGGGCGGCCAGCCGAGGACGCGCGCCTTGTTTGAACTGGCGCCGGACGCCGCCGCCGGTAGAACCAATTCGGGTGGCGTCCGGAAGTAAATTGCGGCCAGCGGAGCGACGACAACGATCTCGGCGAGCGCATACCACAGCATCGCCTGCCGCCAGCCGTAGCTGGCAATCACCTGCTCGAATATCGGCGGCCAGAACGCTCCGGCGACATAGGTGCCGCTCGAGATCAGCGCCAGCGCCGAACCGCGCCGGCGGTCGAACCAGCGGCTGACGTAAATGTACAAGGGAGCGTTGATGCCGCCCAATCCGATCAGCCCGATAAACAGTCCGTGGCCGATCCACAGCGGCCATGGCGGCCCAAGGGTCGAGATGGTGAGGCCAAGGCCGATCATCAGCGAGCCAAAGATCACCGTCGAGCGTGTGCCAATCCGCTCGGCAATTCGCGACATCAGGATGCCGCCGATTCCGGAGCCGAGCCACGCCAGTGCGCCGGCGAGCGCCGGAACGGAACGCGATCCGCCGACTTCGCTGGCGATGTCCTTGAGCGCCACCGCGGTGATCCAGCCCGCGCCGAACGACATCCCAAGGATCGCCAGCGCTACCGAGGCGACGGCCCAGGAGGTTTTGCTCTCAACGGAAGCTGATGGAAGCATCAGGAGGGAAATCCGGTTGGCGAATCCTTTTACAGGCCGCATAAGAATTCACCACCCATGTCCACGTGGGATCGGCTCTACAATGTTGCATTGCAGTCATGCCTGCGCGGGCGGAAAGCGACAGCATGCCAACTCATTATGACGGTCTTTGGCAGAAGTATTGAAACGCGTTCTTGAAGGCGCCCCGCCTCGACGTCAGAGATCTCGCCCCCAACGGTGGCGGCGAACGAGAAGCCGTTCAGCCATTCATTTTCGCGGAGGCGGTGGTCAGCGCCGCGTCATCCGCCTGTGCCGCGCCGTTGCGGATGCCGAGTTCGCTGCCACCATAGGCAAGCAAACGTGTTGGCGCCTGCGAGCACGGCTTCGGCATAAGCCGGCAGATCGAACCTGGCGAACTGAGCCCGCCGCGCAGGAGGTGAGAACCGACGCCGCCGGCCCACGACGTGACAAAACAAAGGCCGCCTTCGACGCGCGGGGAGAATGTGTTGGGGTTGAACTCTGCGCGCAACCGATTGGCACCGGCCGGGGTACCGACACGGTGGTGGTGAATCCTGCCAGCCGTCAGCGAACGCCGCACTGATGTAGCCCCCCCACATTGTGCCGCACAAAGGCGTCGGTCTGGAACAGGTTGAAGCGGCGACTGCCGCCGTTGGCGAGCTGACGTTGGTGCCGCCGCCGGCGAGCGCATCCGCCAGCTATAGAGCGAGGTCGGCTTCACGAGGTCCGTACCTTGAATCTTAACGACCTAGAGTGGGTATTGTGGCATCACTGCGCGTATCTCATCCGCAGTCAGGAAACGTAGTCCATACTGCTCAAACATCTTGATGGTCTCCGTGAGATCCGCATTCGCATAGGTCGCAGTATCGGCATCAGAGGGCACCTCCATCTTCAATGCCGGAACGTCCATCTTGCCGACTGCTTCAAAGAAACCGCCAGGAGTGATGAAGCATATCCAGTGGCCCTCATCAGAGGTAATAGAGAACGCATGAGGTTTTCCGCGAGGAAGAAACATGTATTCTCCGGCGGTCAGTTTGAAGACTTCGCTCTCGACGTACACACACATCTCACCCGACAGGATATAGAACAGCTCATCTTCTCGAGAATGCACATGTGGTGGCGGTTCGGTGCCTCGTCTCATCTTGATGACACTGACGTCAAACTCTCGGTTATTATCGGAAGCGCCCGCCATCTTGCTAGTAAGAATACCCTTGTACCACGTCGAGTTGGCTAACGCAGGCGATCTCTTGTAAGCTTTCGGTGTGTTCAAGTGTTGTCCTTCCGTTTATGTAGCTTGGCCGCCCAAGGAGCGTGCCAGTTCTTGAGTTGGAACGTGCGTTTATGAGCCAGCCCTAACTGACTTCGCAGCCGGCGCTCCGACATCTCAGCTAGACGGCGCGAAGCGAAGCCGTGGCCTGCAAGGCGCTTTCGATCGATTTTTCGCGATTCTCCGGACCTATACGGGTGCCTTCGGCAATGATGAATTCGGGGTTGGCGATACCCATGTAGCCGAATATCCAACGCAGATAGGATACGAGATGCTCGCCAGGAGCGTTCGGTGTGCCGCTGCCGTATTGAAGGCCGCGTGACACCGCGATGATCACGCGCTTGTTAGCTGCAAGACCTTCGAGACCCTTTTCGCCGTATTGGAATGTCTTGCCGACGACGAGGATGCGGTCGATCCAGGCCTTGAGTTGGCTTGCGATGGTGAAATTGTACATTGCCGCACCTATTACGACGACGTCGGAGCCGAGAAATTCATTCAATACGGTTTGCCCGACGGCGAGATCCTGCGTGGTCGCCGCGTCGGGCTCGACGCCCTGTGCTGCAGCGAGATGAGAACTTGATAAGTGCCCCAGTGGCTTGGTGGCAAGGTCGCGATAGGTGATCTCGAGGCCCGGCGTCACCGTCTTCAGGCGCTCAACGATGGCGGCGGACAGCTGCCGGCTGACCGAATGCGATCCGAGCAGGCTGGAATCGAGATGGAGCAGTTTCATTGGCGTCATCCTTGTCAGGTCGCAACGAGATCGTGTGCCGGGGATCTACAAATCGGCCAACACATGATCGCCAAGTCACTATCAATCTCATGACTTCATCATAGGTCCATGAATGGAAATTCCCACTGGGTCATGATTGCGCTCGACCCGTCGCTACAGTCCTGCCGCCCGCTCCCAACATAATGCGTACCGCGCTCGATCACGCGTTCGCGACAGCAACGCTCTCGCCGAACGTCATGCTGGAAGCGGACGTTGTAGCAAACATCATTGTGGCGGTGCGGGTTGACGTTTACAGCTCGCCGCTTCCGAAGGGCGAATCTTTCCGACATGTCAGGCGACGATCTCGGCGAGCTCGAGGCGATCGAGCCGTCAGTTTATCTGACATGCTCGATGATCTTGTTCGGACATTTTTTCTTAGCCAACGCAACGGAGGCGGTGCGCGATTACCCAGTTCGCCGAGACCACCACCAAACGCAGGTGCCAGACGTCGAATGGATCGACGTCACGCGAGCCGAATCGCGGAACACTACCCGCACTCGCTGTAGTATTTTCCCGGCTAAGTGCCTTCGTTTAATTCAGACGCGAACTACTCGTTAAGCGACGTAGGGCGTCTAACAGGGGAACCGCCAAGACATCCTAGAGGGTTCTCCCGGATATCTTTCGGTGACGTATTTGACCACGACCACCAAGAAGGGTAGCTCTGCGGCTCTCGGTCATGCCGCTCGTTCCGGAAGGCCGTGACGCCGCGCTAGTCTGTCGAGAACCCCAACCATTCGGTCGAGCGCGAGCGCCCACTCCGCTTCGTCGCGCGCATAGCACATGCGGAAATGCCCGCCGGAAGAGGGTCCAAATTGATAACCAGGGCTCACCAGCACGCCAGCCTCGCACAATAGCGCCTCGGCGATGATGGGACTGGAAAGACCGAGTGCGGAAACATCCGGCCAGACATAGGCGGTGCCAGCTTGCGGCTGCAGCTTCAGCCATGGCAGGCGACGAAGACTTTCAACCGTTAACTTCCTGAGCGCGGTGAATTCCTTCAACCGCTGAGCAAGCCAGTCTCGGTCATCCCGCAACCAAGGTAGCAGAACGTGCTGGGCGTAAGCGGGCGCGCGTAACGCCATGATCGACAGGACGTTTTCCACGCGGCTGATGATTTCCGGCGATGCTACGACGACCCCCAACCGGTAACCGCTCAGCGATTCTGTCTTGCTGGGTCCGAGCAACGTCACGGTGCGGGCGAACATTTCGGGTTCAGCGGCGAGGTGCGGAAAGGTTTGCCCGTCATGAAGGAGCCGGGCATAGAGCTCGTCGACGAGAACGGTGATGTCATAAGTATTCGCAAGCCGGGCGATCCGCGCAATGACTTCGGCCGAGAACACCGCTCCGGTTGGATTGTTCGGGTGCGAGAAAACCAGATGGCGCGCGCCTTTGCGCTTGAACTCCATCTCCAACACATCGAAATCCGGGCACGGTCCGTCCGCCGTGAAGCGCAGTGGGACATGCCCGATATCGGCGCCCAAGAAGCGCAGGATGCGCGCACTGAACAGATAATCTGGGTCGATCAGGGCGACGCGATCGCCCTCCTCGACCAGGGAAGCCAGGCTCGCAAACAGACCTGCCTGGGTGCCTGGCGTCAGGATCAGATGTTGTTGAGAGTCTAGCGGTAGATCGAGAAAGCCCCCGACGGAACCGGCAAGCACGCTGAGCACTTCGCGGTTGCCGCGATAGCCGGTATAGGCCAGCGCACCGTCATGGGCGGCACGGGCGAACTGCTCGGCTGCCCATGGCGGCGGCGGAAAACGCACGGTGTCGAAATGCGTAGTGTCGAGAAAATCGGGCGGCGCCTTTGCGAGCAGCGCGATGTCCGCGCGCCTAGCGCTGGTTCCGGCAATCGGAACGCGCTCGGGCAGTTCGAGACGCTGTAAGCGCGCCGGGGCCTGCGTGGATTGCGAAAAGCGAGACTGTGACATTTCCATCCTTACTTTTAAGGGTTGTGAGTATGAGACTCAGGCCGCGACACGGTCGCCGGCGGATTGCAGCGCCCGCATGAACAGGCCGGTATCGACGTTGCCGCCGGACGCGACCACGACGGCAGAGCGGCCGCGCAGCGCCTCAGGGTTTGCCAGTAGCGCGGCGAGGCCGATGGCGCCGCCCGGCTCCACCACCACCCGCAGTTCCTCATAGACAAACCGCATCGCCTCCAGCACCTGCCGATCATCGGCGACCAGCACACGGGCCAATCGCTCTCGATTGATCGCGAAAGGAAGAACCGCTGGCGTCGGCGCCAGCAATGCGTCGCAGATCGAGCCGTCGAGCCGCAGGTTTTTCTCGCGTTGTCCGGACGCGAGAGAGCGCTTCGTATCATCGAAGGCGAGCGGCTCGGCAGCCCAGACCTCCGCTTTTGAGCGGAACGCCTCGACCGCAAGGCAAGTGCCTGCGGCAAGACCGCCGCCACCGCAGGGCACCAGCACGACGTCCACATTGGCTCCCGACAACGCCTGCAGCGCTTCGCCAGCCACGGTGCCCTGTCCGGCAATCACGAAGGGATCGTCGCCGGGCGGGATGATCGCCACCGGGTTTGCATCGGCGATACGCGCGGCAATTTCTTCGCGGCGCGCGGCGCGCCGGTCATAAAGCACTACCTGCGCCCCTTGCGCCCGCGCCTTTGCGATCTTCACCGAAGGTGCGTCATACGGCATGACGATGGTCGAGGGTATGCCGAGCATCCGTCCGACGGTCGCGACCGCCTGTCCGTGATTCCCGGTCGAATAGGCGACCACGCCTCCCGGATAGGCCTGGCGGTCCAGCCTCGACAGGCAATTATAGGCGCCGCGAAACTTAAACGCGCCGCAGCGCTGCAGATTTTCGCATTTGAAGAAGACCTTACCGCCCACGCGGGCATCGAGTTCGTCTGAACGAAGCAACGGCGTGCGAATGGCGATGCCCAGACGTTCGTGCGCGTCGAGAACGTCTGCCGGTTCGGGGCGTCTCAAATTCATAATCGGCTCTCTTTCATTGCGAGAGAATGCGGGAGAGGAAGAGCTTTGCGCGCTCCGCCCGCGGCTCATCAAAGAACTGCTGCGTCGACGCGGTTTCGACGATCGCCCCCTTATCCATGAAGACCACCCGATCAGCGGCCTTGCGCGCAAACCCCATTTCATGAGTAACGACGATCATGGTCATGCCGTCCCGCGCCAATTCGAGCATGACGGCAAGCACCTCCCCGATCATTTCCGGATCGAGCGCGGAAGTCGGTTCGTCGAACAGCATCGCCACCGGATCCATCGCGAGCGCCCGCGCGATTGCGACGCGTTGCTGCTGCCCGCCGGAAAGCTGGGCGGGATAAGCGCCCTCCTTGTCCGGAAGACCAACCCGAGCGAGAAGCGCGCGCGCCTTGGCTTGCGCCTCCACCTTGCTACGCTTCAGAACATGAACCTGTGCGAGGCAGATGTTCTGCAACACGGTGAGATGCGGGTACAGTTCGAAATGCTGGAACACCATGCCGATGCGCGCCCGCAAACTCGTCATGTCGGAAGCACGGTCGCCGACCGCGACCCCATCGACCGCCAGCGCTCCGCGATCGAACCGCTCGAGGCCATTTACGCATTTGATCAGGGTGCTCTTCCCGGAGCCTGATGGTCCGCAAATCACCACGACCTCGCCGCGCTCCACAACGAGATCGCAGCCCTTGAGTACCTCGATTGGTCCGTAACTCTTGTAGAGCTTCGATATCTCGACCATCGGTTTGCGACCTTGGGAAATCGGAACGACGCGAGCCGAGGCTGGCATTTCAACAATTTCTGCGGGCGTGCGAGAGGCTTGAATGTGCGCTTTGGTCATGCAGGCCTCCATCGTGCGCTCAGCCGGCTTGCGGATGCCGCGCCGATTGAGCAAATGACGAAATAGACAAGAGCGGCGAACAGGTAGGTTTCGATCAACCGGTTATCGCGGTTGGCGACAATGCTCGCGGAAGTCATGAAGTCGCGCAGCGAAATCACGTAGACGAGCGAGGTATCCTGAAACAGCACCACCGCCTGCGTGATCATCAGCGGCAGCATATTGCGTAGCGCCTGCGGCAGAACAACAAGCCGCAGCGTCTGGAAATAGCCGAGGCCGCAGGCATAGGCTGCCTGCCACTGGCCAGGCCTGATGCTTTGGAGACCGGCCCGAAATATCTCCGAATAGTAGGCGGCCTCGAATAACACGAAGGCGATGACGACCGATTGCAGCGCGCTTACGGATCGGCCGAGCGCCAGCGGCACCAGAAAGTAGAACCAGAAGATCACGAGCACGAGCGGAATGGCCCGGAAGCCGTTGACGTAGCCGGCAGCAAGGATGGATAGCGCCTTCCAGCGCGACAGGCGTATCACGGCGAGCCCGAGCCCGAGTATGACGCCACCAAGCATCGCGACAGCAGTCAGAAAGAAGCTGAGAGCAAGGCCTTCGAGCAGGAATGGCAACGCACGTTGAATGACGCCGAAATCAAGGCCCGTCATGACGCGGCTCCCATGGTATCCGGCAAGGCTACCCGTCGTTCCAACGTGCGCATGAAGAAGGTCACCAGGAGTGCGATCACGAGATAGACGATCGTTGCGGCGGTGAAGGCCTCAAATCCCTGAAACGTGAAACTCTCGATTTGCCGGCTTTGCGCGGTCAGTTCGAAGACCCCGATTGTCAGCGCCAGCGCCGAATTCTTGAAAACGGTGAGAAAATCCGACGTCAGCGGCGGCAGCACGATCCGGAAGGCCTGCGGCAACAGGACCAGCCGATAAGTTTGCGCTGGGCTCATGCCGCTGGCGACTGCGGCCATCCGCTGGCCGCTAGACACCGCCGTGATGCCAGATCCGACCTGAACCGCGACGCGGGCAGAGGTGAACAGGCCGAGCGCCAGCATCGATGTCCATAACTCTGGAAACGGCAGATCGCGCTTCAGCCAAAAGCCCCATCTGCTGGGCAGCAATTCGGGGACGACAAAAAACCACAGAAAGAGCTGAAGCAGCAGGGGAATATTGCGAAACATATCGACATAGGTTGCAGCCAGCATCCGTGGAATACGATGGGGTAATGTTCCGACGACGCCAACCAGGGTGCCTGCGATCAAGGCCAGGATCCATGCCGAGATCGAGATTACGAGCGTCAATTCCAGGCCGGAGGCAAGCCAGCCAAGGTAAGGCGGTTGGATCAGGATCGACCAGTTCCAGGAATAGTTCATGGCATGCGCTCCGATGAGCAAGGCTGCTATTCTGGTGTGGCCCCAAGCTTGAAGGCGGCGGCTAGATCCGGCGCCAGTTCCACCGAAAGCGGCGTGAACCATTTTGCATACAGCGCCTGCATCTCGCCCGAACGGATCAACCGCGCGATCGTCGCGTTGACGGTGCTGAGGAACACGGTGCTGTTCTTCTGCACCATCAGACCATAGGGATCGAACGACAGCGGGCGGCCAACCACTTCGTAGTCGGACGGATTGGGCGCGGATTTGCGCAGGCCAAACAGCAAAATGTCGTCGGTGGAAAAGGCATCGGCGCGCCCGGTGGACAACGCGAGGAAGCCTTCCGAATTGTCGCGCACCGGCACGATCTTCACTTTCAGCTTCTTCTCTTCGATCAACCTCTTGATCAGCCGTTCCGGCGTAGTGTTGATCGGCAATGCAATCGCCTTGCCGTCGAGATCCTCTACCTCCTGAAGGCCGGAACTTGTTTTCACCAGAAGGCGCGTGGCGGAGATGAAATGCGCGGCGCTGAAGTCGGCCTGCGACTGCCGGGATATCGTGTTGACGGTCGAACCGCATTCGATATCGACCGTGCCATTTGCGACAAGGGCAATCCGGTTCTGCGGATTGACTGCGACGAAGTTGACCGCGAGATCGGGCAGTTCGAGTTTCTGCTTCACGGCGTCGACGACCCTTGTGCAGATGTCGAGTGCATATCCGACGGGCTTGCGTTCATCGTTGAGGAACGAGAACGGAATGGAGGCTTCGCGGTAACCGATCGAAATCTGCTTTTTCTGCTTGATGCGATCGAGGATGGCGTCGCTGGATTGGGCTTGAGCAGCGATATTCGCCGCGAGCAGGCCCGCTGCCGTCAACAATATCTTGCGCATGATTTGTCTCCGAAGAGTTTATGGTGTGATCAGGCGACCGCCCGACCGTTCGCCGTGATGGCGGTGACAAGTTCCTGAAGACTTGAAACGGTCAGGTCCGGCTTCGCTTCGGCGGCGCCGTCACCAGAGAGGCCGAGCAGCCGGCCTGGACGATTGATCCAGACGCATTTCAAACCCAATCGATTGGCGGGGGTGATGTCTGCCCGCAGGCTCTGTCCGACGTGGAGAATGCGTTCGCGGGGAATACCGATTGCTGCGAGATCTGCGATGCCGGCCTCAAAGTGCGGCATGTCCGGCTTGTAAGCCCCGACGCGTTCAGCCGTCACGATGACATCGAAGCGAAAGCCGAGTGCGCGGCATGAACTTTCGAGCGACGCATTGTCGATGTTGCTCAACGCCCCGACCCGGGCTTGCGCCTGCAGAGCCTTCAGGCCGACATGACTGTCGGGATAGGCCGGCCATTGATGCGGCGTGGCAGCAAAGGCCTCACGCTCCCGCGAATCAACAGCTACGCCGAAGGCAGACGAAATACGATCGAAACAGCGGCGCAGCACGTCGGGATAAAGGTGCGCGGGACGCTCCTTCTGGATCTCTGCTCGCGCCAAGTCGAACGCCATGAGCAGATCCTGCGCGCGCGGAGAAATGGAGTTTCGGTCCGCCCAATCGCGCAGGAAGCCGATAATGGCGGGCTCCCAATCGATCAAGGTTCCGTAAACGTCGAAGGTCACTGCGTCGAAATCAGAGAGGCTCAGCGTCATGTTTTCCTCAAATCCACGATTGCTATATTAGCGATAATCGCTTATCGCTAGTGTGTCAATGATACCTTGATATCGGTTCCGCCAACCGCGCTGTCGTGCTGTTCGGCGGGAGGCCATAAGATCGGGAACGGCGCGCCGAGAATCAGTGCGCCCGACTGCCAGAGGAAAACCGTGCTGCGATCACCATCGAAACCAGCCTCAAACGAAGCCGTCGAAAGCCGATCCGCATCGGCGGTCGTGACCGCCGCGCTCCGCGAAGGGATCCTTCACGGCACCCTGCCGGGAGGCGAGCGCCTGCGGCAGGACGCGATCGCTACCCGTTTCGGTGTCAGTCAAATGATCGTGCGGGAGGCGTTCAGGCAGTTGGTCACCGAGGGCTTCCTGAGGGCAGAGCCACGCCGTGGCGTCAGCGTCGCCCATTTGACGGCTGACGAGGCCGAAGAAATGACCGAGCTGCGCAGCCTGATCGAAGCCAAAGCGCTTGCATGGGCCATTCCGCAGATGTCGAAATCCGATCTGGAGACGGCAGCGCGCATCCTTTCCGAGCTCGACAAGGCCAAATCGACCGACCGCATCATTGCGTTGAACGCTCGTTTCCACGAAACGCTCTACGCCCCTGCCCGCAAGGACCGGACGCTGGCAATGATTGCCAATCTGCGATTGAACTTCGAACGCTATCTGCGGTTCACATGGCAGGAAACGCACCACCTCGATCAATCGCAGAGGGAGCACCGGCAGATTCTGGACTTGTGCACCGCGCGCGATGTCGAGGGGGCATGCAAGCTGCTAAACCAGCATATTCTGGGGACCGGAAATCTACTGGTCGAACGGCTGCAATCGCATCGGCTATAAAAAGCCGGGATCACGAGCATTCGATGTCAACATCGTGCGGTCTCCGTATCAGGAGACCAGCCTAAGTCCGATCACGCCTGCCAAAATGAGACCGATGCAGAGTATCCTCGTCGGCGCTACTGGGTCGCCCAGCAACACCATTCCCAGAATCGCGGTCCCCGCGGCACCGATACCGGTCCAAACCGCATAGCCAGTTCCCAACGGCAAAGTGCGGAGCGAGAGGGAAAGAAGAAAAACGCTCGACAGACCGGCTACGGCCGTAAACAGCCCAGGCATCAATCGCGTAAAGCCGTCAGACCACTTCATGCAGAGGGCGAAGGCGATTTCGAGAATGCCTGCGATGCCAAGTAGAGCCCATGCCATACGACAGATCCGTTGGTTTGCCCGACATTACGGCCAGGCGCGATCTGTGATGAACGTAAGACGACCACCGTCATCTATCTTTCAAATGCCCACTCGTATTGCAAAATCGAACGCAAAGAGCCGCTCAAAACACCATCAATGCTCAGTCATCGAAGCAGGTTCGTCGTCGTGAGATTGAGAATAGCATAAGCGCGGCCACCAAAAGTGCGACCGAACGCACGAGCAGCGCCAAGTGAAAATGCAATGGGCAGAACCGCCACGCGGTCCATCTTATCCGGTCACTGCCAGAGGTCACTAGAAGCAACACGATTGAGATCAGCCAATCGTCGGTCCGCGTTAGCTCGCAGATCGAGACTTGTTAGTAGCTTCAAGAGGCGATCATAGGCTTGGTCTGCCACCGCAACTGGTAAAGGTTCTTCGTCAAACTCCTCGACATAGTTATCAAGGAGCCGGTTCAGCAAACCGGACAAAGCTTTCTGCTCCGGTTCATCCTTGCACAGCTCTGCAAGCCTGAGCTGGAACGTTCGGAACGTGTGCAACCCGTGGTGCTGGCCCGAAAGCCACCTGAGCAATTCATCCATTTTTGGCCTCTCCAAGTACGATTGAAGAAGCTAGTGACGTATGTAGCCGACAAGGAGAGCCAATACTACAAGCGTGCTCGACCGCAAAGTCCTCCGGCGAAAGTGAAAACGTCGTGCCCCCACGAAAGATTTTCTCCGCTGGATTTGTCATTCTGACTTTCGTTGAACCACTGAAGGACCTTGAGCTTCCCACGATGACTTGATCGGGCTCGTATTGTTTCCCCCGGACAACCGAGCCCCGGGGCCGTCCCATTCCCTGTCCCTCGGACGGCCCCCTTTTTTCGATTCACGGTCCCATGGGAATCCGCGAGTCTTCCGTCCGGTTCTCCATCTTCCATGTAACCCAAAACTGCTCATTGCAGGCTTGACAAAAGCGAGCTTCGAAATGTCCCAAATCATCGCTGGAATTCCAGTGCCTGGCAGCGCCATCGTCAACGCCGCCACCGAGCTCGTCCGAGATACCGAGGACGACTTGCTCTACAATCATAGCCGGCGGGTGTTTTTCTGGGCCGCATTGACCGGCGAGCGGCGCGGCCTGAAATACGACCCCGAACTGCTTTACATGGGCGCAATGTTCCATGACATGGGTTTGACCGAGCGCTATTCAAGCACCGATCAGCGCTTCGAGGTCGACGGCGCCAACACCGCGCGCGATTTCCTCAAATCCTATGGCGTGCCCGAGCGCGATATCGAAGACGTGTGGATCGCAATCGCGCTCCACACCACACCGGGCATTCCTCAGCATATGCGCCCCACCATTGCACTGGTGACAGCCGGCGTTGAGATGGACGTGCTCGGCATCGCATACGACGATTTTTCCCAGGAACATCGCCATCAGGTCTGCGCATGTCATCCGCGCGAGGCGAATTTCAAAGAAAACATAATCGATCACTTCGCCAACGGTATCATACGAAAGCCCTTGACGACCTTCGGAAACGTCAAGGCAGACGTGCTTTCCCTCAAAGATCCGACATACAGAAGGATGAATTTTTGCAGCATCATTCTTGGATCACAATGGCCCAATTAGATGGGCCAGAAGGGCGATGACGATGTCTGCTCAGCAAAGGAATGTCGATAAGCATCCACCCTGCGCAACGCAGCGCGCGGCCTCCAACAGCAAGCAGGTTTCCGCGGAGGACTATTGGCTCGACGTTGCGCTACAAGACAGCTTTCCGTGTAGCGATCCCAATTCGTCGATGCGGTCCGATTAGGTCGCTACGCCCTTCTCGATAGCCAGGTTTGACGGCCCTCCGTCACCACAGCACGACCACCTTTGCCGCAAGTGCCTTGATCCGATCCGACCTCGGCGGCTGCTCGATATTCACGGCACGACGCGCTCCTGACTTTTTGCAAGCATGCTGCCCGCGATAAGCGCGCAGCACATGGCCACCATCACGATACCCAGATCACCATGCGCCGCTTCATGGCATCCCTTCGCCATTCCACGAGTCCGGTGTTTTCAACATGCGGCACCACTCCAACCTGTCTTGGTAAGACGCCCAAAGTGTTCCTGCGGTTCGATCTGTTCTGGTTCTAGCCTCAGCTACGGCGTCCGGAATGTCCGACAGAAATTTGGATAGCCGAAGGTTTGCGCCAGGTTGCCATCATGGCTATGTCATCAATCAATGGGCAACTCTTGGCCGGCGAAAAAGGCGTACGATCCTTGGTGGGCCGGGACAATTCCATCAGGGGCGCCGGCCGGTGCAGGCAACGCATCTTTGTGCGCAGCGAGTGTCTGAGCCAGGAGGTAGGCGTGGCCGGTCAAAAAATCGGGCCGGCACACCAGGACATGGGTCCCGAATGACGCAATCAGCCGCAACGGCACGTTGCGGATGTCGTCGAACGGCGGTTTGGCAAGAAAGAGAGCCTCGGCGCTCTCCGCCGTCATGATTGCGACGTCCTGTTGCTTCGTCCCAATGAGCACACCAACGCGTCGGGTGTCCACTGCGCGGGCCAGCTGGGCGCGCGAGGTCGGCAGAGAACGGGCCAGCACATCGGCCACCGCCCCCGCGAAGGCACTGGCGATTTCATCGTCGCGCTGGCCAACGATCAGAAGTCGGTATCGCCGATAGATCGGCCACAAGCCGTCCGGCTCCAAATCGGCGACAGCCGGCTTTTGCCCAGCGAGCACAAACGCAGCCACGCTCGCGCCAAACTTCAGAAGGTTACGTCGCTTCATTGTTGCCTCTTTCTATTCCTGCTTGAAAACGTCGCGATTAAGGATCGCGGTAACACCCACGTTCGGCACATTAACAACTTGTGAGATGTTGAGATCGACGGCCACACTGACCAACACGTAGGCCTGTTCGCGGGTTAGCCCCTTCGTCTTGACCAGAAAATCGATCATGTTGAGCGTGGCGTTTCGAGCTGCGAGGGTAAGATCTTCGGAGAGGTTGGCGAGCGGCGCAATTTTTTGACCGCCAAGGTAGGTCGAATACAGCGGCACCTCGCCTTCGGGCTTGAGCGGAAGTCCTGTGACCGCGTAAAAACTCGACGGGGCGAGTTTCTTGAGCTGCGAGCCGCCTTCGAAGTGCATGGTCGAAATGAGTGGAGCCCCGCCCGGGATCACCCTGGCCTGAAGCGTCACCTTGGCGCCCATCTCGATCGTCGTGCCGGCCACCTCGCCGCCGCCCATGGCGTAATGCACGTCACCGGCGAAGAGCCCGCACCCATCAATGAAGCAGGGCAACAACACCGTAGTACCGACGACGGTCTCCTTGGCATCGACGTTGCCTCCATTCTCGCGCGGCGGAACGGTCCGCACACATTCGTCCTTCGCTGTGCCATCGACGCCACAGAGGTCCAACGGCAGGGCATCGACTGGCTGGGGCGTCAGCACTGCACCACCCGCATCAGCCAACGCTTGTTCGCGCTTCAGCCACTTCTCGAGTTCTGGCTTGTCCGGGAGCACACCAATGGTGCCCATGAAGGCGTTGTTGGGAACCGCAATTCCAGGCATGTCCTTGGAACGAGCTTCAAGCCGGTTCAGCTCCCAGTGGACGATGTAAGGATCCGGAAACACATCTCGCAGGAACCCAAATCCCGGCACGATCGTCGTAGAACCAAACTCGTCAGGCGCGATGTCCACCACAGTTATCGCGATGGCGTCGCCGCGTTTCGCTCCTTCGATGTAGACCGGTCCAGTCAGTGGATGACAGAGATTCAGATTGATCGCCGCCACATCCGCCGATGTCGAATTGAAGTCGAGTTCCGAATCCAGACCATCGCGTGTCTCGAGTATAAATTTCTGACCGGGATTCACCCGGGCGACTGGCTTGACCGCGTGATGAATTCGATTGAAGCAATTTGGATCGTCTTTGCAGTGCTTACCTGATTTTGCCACGATCACCGGCGCTGGGCCCTTGACGTCGCTGGTATCGGCTAACGCGATGTGCCCGCTCCCGACAAGGTACACGGCAACCACTGGCAGAGTTCGAACAAATTTGGATTTCATTTGGATTTCTTCCTTCAGTTTTACGACGCGATGCCAGTCGCAAAATGACTCGCACGATCGACTACGTCTCGCGTGCCGAACCCTACTTCGCTATGGTGATGATCTTGATCTGGGTGAACTCTTCGAGCCCTTCAGGACCCAGTTGGGTGCCGATACCCGATTGCTTGGCGGCACCAAAAGAAACATCGGGCGACACGTCAAGAAACGTATTGATCCAGACAATGCCGGAATCAATCCTGGCTGCGACGCGGAACGCCCGATCGAGATCCTTTGCCCATACCGTTCCACCGAGCCCATATTCCGAGTCGTTGGCACGCGCGATCGCGTCGTCGACGTCGGAATAGCGCAGCACCGGAACAACAGGGCCAAACTGTTCCTCCCTCACCAGCCGTGCATCGTCGGGGATATCCCGGACAATCGTTGGCCGGATGAAGTAGCCCTTGCGGTTGAGCACCTCGCCCCCCGCCACGATCTTGCCGTTCCGCCTTGCATCCTCGAGAAAGCCCTTAACCTTCTCGAACTGCGCCTTGTTCTGCAGCGGACCCATCTGCGTCCCCTGCTTCAGCCCATCATCGACCACTGACTCGCGCGCCAGGCGTCCCAGTTCATCGCAAATCTGGTCGTACTGCGAATCGTGCACGTAGATCCGCTTGGCCCCAAGGCAGATCTGTCCGGCGTTCATCATGGCGGCGCCGAACACCTTGGGGGCCACCTCGATCGGATCGACGTCATCGAGCACAATCGCTGCATCGTTACCGCCCAGTTCCAAGGTAAGCCGCTTTAACGTGCCAGTCACACTGCCCATCACCTTCTTGCCGGTCGCGGTCGAGCCAGTGAAGGTGACCTTGGCCACGTCAACGTGGCTCGAGAGCGCATCACCCAGATCATTTTGGTCGACGATGACGTTAAACACGCCGGCGGGCAGGATCTCGCGGCAGACCTCCCCGAACAGCAGCGTCGTTAGCGGTGTCGTTGGCGCCGGTTTCGCGACCAGGGTGTCGCCGGCCAGCAGCGCCGGCGCAACCTTGATGACGAGAAGGAGCATCGGGAAATTCCACGGCACTATCGCCGCAACCACGCCAAGCGGAGTGTGCTGCCGTACGATTTTCCTCGTAGCGTCGTCCTTCAAGACTTCGAACGGCAGGTCGAGCGTTGCGTGGTAACGAATAATACCGACGGTAAAGCCGATCTCCCAGTGCGCCTCAGAAAGCGGCTTACCTTGCTCTTGAGTCAACAACTGCGCGAACTCATCCTTTCTTGCTTCGAGCGCGTCGGCCAACCTGACCAACAGCGCACCACGCTCGCGAACCGGCTTGGCCGACCAGGCGGGGAACGCTGTCTTGGCGGTCGCGACCGCTTCGTCAAGCTGCGCACGATCGGCGCGCGGGGCCTCCGCCAGCACTTCCTCGGTCGCGGGATTGATGACATCAAGCCTTGCGGCGCCCGACACCAGTTTGCCGTCGATAAGTAGCTTGAATTCTCTCATGGCTCTCTCCTTGCTGCACCAGGATCAAGCAGCCGCGCAACATGGTCGGCGTGGCTGCCATGCGGGCTCGCGAGAGCCCGTTATCCTCGCACCCTGATGACAGCAAATTCGAGACCGCTCTATCAGACCTAGGTGTCGCCGATACCTTGGGATCGGTTTGCGCGAACCAATTCAGCGCCGCTAATCCGTACAGGTGAGGCCAACCGGCAAGAGCGCTATCTGCGAAGATGCTCGATGCTGCCGGCGCTCCGACACCAAAGGACAATGGACGTCTCGTGATGGACGACTATTTCCTTTGAAGCGCCAGAGCGAACGCCTTCTGCGCTTGCAGTTGTCGTCAAAGACCGTTCAGGCGCTATCGAAACCGTCAATCCAGGGAGTCATCATGAGCAATCGCATCGACTACGCCAAGGCTTCGCCCGCAGGATACAAAGCTTTCGGCGGCGTGTACGTTCATCTTCAAAACAGCAGCCTCGAGAAAGAACTCGTCAATCTCGTCTACTTGCGGGTTTCGCATATAAACGGCTGCGCATTCTGTATCGACATGCATTCCCGCGACCTGCTCAAGCTCGGCGTTACCGTAGACAAGCTCGTACTCGTACCGGTTTGGCGGGACGCCGGCGCGCTTTTCAGTGCCCGCGAATGCGCCGCGCTTGCTTGGGCGGAAATTGTAACCCGCGTGGCCGAAACCAACATTCCCGATGCTGACTACCAAGCGGCCAAGGCCGTATTCCGCGACAACGATCTTGCAGATCTAACATACGCAATCAGCTTGATTAACGTGTTCAATCGCTTGTCGATTGCGTTCCGTACGCCGCCCGCTGCTGCCGTCAAGGCGGAGAATGCCGCATAGGCGAAGTTGCCATTGCCTTGGTTAAGCAAGGAGAGTTCGATGACGACCACTTACGACCCGAAGATTACCGCGCTGCTGTGCATCGACTTCTACAACGACTTCCTGAGCGCAGGCGGGAAACTCTGGCCGTGGGTCAAGGACATCGCCGAGGAGGTCAACCTCCTCGACAATCTTCGCACGATCGTACGGGCAGCCCGCGAGGCAGAAATCGCAATTTATCACGTTCCGCATCATCGCTGGGAACCAGGCGACTATGTGGACTGGAAATACCCCTCTCCCTATCAGCTCGGCGCGGCAGAGCGGCAGGCCTTTGCGAAGGACACCTGGGGTGGGACGTTCCATGACGACTTCCAAGTTCAGCCAGGCGACATCATTGCCACCGAACACTGGGCATCGAGCGGCTTTCCGAATACAGACCTCGAACACAAGCTCAAGCGGTACGGCAAGGAAAAGATCATCTGCATAGGTCTGCTTGCGAACACCTGCCTTGAGGCCACAGCACGCGTCGGAATGGAACTCGGCTTCCACGTCACGCTGATTCGAGACGGCACGGCGGCCCGCTCGCATGAAGCCCTGCATGCCGCACTGAACATCGACGGCCCGACCTTTGCTCATGAGATTTTGACGACGGCCGAGCTGGTATCGGCAATCAGACGCTCCGTGCCCGCCGACAAGTCCGCAGCCTAAGCGATTCAGTTCGAACGCCAGTTCCGATCGGAGGAGGCGGACGGAGGCCTGGCGCGATTTGCGCGCCGGCCAACAAATTCCGCGCCATCACCCGGCTATACCAAACCACAGACTATTGCGCCCACGTTGCGGTGCACTCCGGCGATACGCATCCCCGAGGAAATAGATAAGATGCTGCACCTAACCATTGCCCGCGGGTGTAGGCCCCTCGTCGGGGGTCGATGCTCAAATCCGAAATCATTCAGACGCCGGACCAAGATGGAGAGCACGCGGCACTTTGGGCTCCCCGGGTTCTTCCTGGGACAAAGGCGCGGCGGGACTTTTGCGTTCGCTCCTGACAACAAGCCGCCAGCGCGCTGGGCTTTGGCCAGTGAGGCGTTTGAAGACGGTCGAGAAATGAGATTGAGCCTGGAAACCGACCCTAAGCGCCACCTCTGCCAGCCCCATATCCGTGCTTGATAGTATGGACTTCGCGCGTTCGATGCGTTGATGTTGCAGATAATCGTGGGGACGCAATCCGGTCGCGGCTCGGAACTGTCCAGCGAAATACATCCGCGACAATCCGGCAACCGCGGCGAGATCCGCGAGAGTCAAGGCCTTGTCAGAGTGCGCCTCAACATAGTCCCGCACGCGCTTCAGTCGCCACTTGGGTAGCGCATTTGTCGTTGGCGGCGACAATTCCATTCGAGCGATATGCATCACAAGCGTTTGGCCTACGCTATCAACATAACACTTATCGCTCGTATTGTTGTCGTCGACCAACGTGCGGCCAAGCATTTCCGCCAGGGGATCGCGAATAATAAGGACATTCGGGTTCGCCTCGGTTGGCTCAACCCCCGCTGCATCTTGGCGGTCTCGAAGATAGCCGCTCGATACGTGAAAATGGATGAAGTCGCATGGCTCAAAAAACTCGGCGGTCAGTAACTGACCCGGACCGGTGACGTGCAGCGTCCCGGCAGGCATAATGCCGTCATATATAGTATGTGGACCTCTCATGAACTTGAGACGCGTTGTCTTCAACGCAACGCCAATAATATACCGCTCGGAGGGCCACACCGCATTCTCGCAACGACGAAGGCTCCTGCGATCGATCCAGCGCGATATCAGAATGTCCTGTTCGCGCGGCCGATCGTCGATAGCACCCGGGCAACGCCAGACCCGCTCCTCGTAAAGGCCTCGACGCGTTATGTGATGCCCTTCCGCTGCCTGTAACGCTCGATGGGTCGCGGCTCGCTGGATATTAGGTCTGACCTTAACTGTCTGGCAGGACATCTTTTTCTTCCATCGAATTGCGACGTGAGCTGCGCGGCTCATTACCGCCTGCCTGCGCGTCTCATTGCCGAAACGCCGCCCCTGAGAATCATTTGGTACTGGCTGAATCTGAAACTTGTTTCGCAGACACCGTGGCGCCGGCTGCCTCGGCGTTTGCAGCAATCCAATCGCCGCCATCCAACTGCAGATCGCTGTGCGTCTGCAGAGCGTTATCGTCGATCGGAAATATAAGTACTGACGTGGCGCCCTCCGCCCCAAATCGATGAACGATCTCTCCATTCAACCCGCTCGCCAGGGCCGCCATGATTTTCAATCCTTGACCCGGGGTAGATGAATGCCTTGACGACCCATTGTCCATGAAGCTGCATTGCGCAAATGGTCCGAAGCTCGACAATTCGATTCTAATTGTTCCTCCTCGGTCGCCGAAAGCGTGCCGGGCAGAATTTGTGATCAATTCGGAGACGATCATACCAAGCTTCCAGCATTTCTCGGCGTTCAGATGGAGAGCAGACTCGGACAGCACCATCTCGATCCCTCGCCGATCCAGGACGGCACGCTTGATCGATTGGCAAAGCGTACGGATGTACCTGGATGCATCGACACCCGCGCTGTATGTCGGCATTTGAAGGGCGCGATGCATGTCGGCATAGTTATGCAAGAGATTGATCACTTCGAGTAACGCCGCCTTCACCTCATCGCTGCTCGAGCGCGAGGCCATCCTTGACGAAACTCCAATTAGGGAAGCGTACTCATTGTTGATTCGATGCGCGAGCTCCCGAACCAGGATATACTCGCTCGTCTTCACCGGTTCACTGGACGCAACAGCATCCGCGACTTCATTTTGTAATCGGATCGCCCGCATTGTATCATCCTGAACGGTTTGTGGGTTTGTGCGATCAGCCTGACTCTCGAGCTGAATTGACCTTTTCTCGCCTTGACCGACTTCGCTTGCGATCGCATGTTGGGGAACACGCACACTCGAATCTATTGCACCATGGTGTCGTCGATACTTTTCGATAGTCCGTGATGTGCCGGTATTCCTGCGCTCGGAAAACGTGCACAGCCCAACCGCCGGCGTTCCTTCGAGACGGCTACGGAGGCAGCGGAGGCGATACCGCTGCGAATTCTCCGGTCTCAGGACTTGGAATGCGATTAGGGGCCTTCAATGGAGGTCACCAAACCGACACCAAGGTATGATCGACCTTGGCCCGTGGATTGGCGCAGAGTCCGTGATGGTGACCGGCAACGGTGGCGGAAGATACGCAGTGCGTTATGAGGAACTCGTGATTACCAAACGCCCGCTTGTATCGGTCGTCGACGACGACGAGTCGGTTCGCGAGTCGTTGCCAGATCTGCTGAAGGAATTCGGCCTCTCCGTGCAGACGTTCTCGTCGGGCGAAGAGTTCCTCGCGTCTCAATACGTCTCCGAGACTGCGTGCCTCATCCTGGACGTCGCAATGCCCGGCATGAGCGGGCCTGCCGTGCAACAGGAACTACTGCAACGTCAGAAGAAAATACCCATCGTCTTCATTACCGCCCAGGAATGCGAAGCCATCCGTCCGCAATTACTCGAGCGAGGCGCCACCGAATGCTTGTCCAAGCCCTTCAGCGACACGGCTCTCCGGGAGGCAATCAACGCCGCGCTTGGAACGAAATAGCGCCAGGGCATACTATTGCACGGGAAGGATTCTAATGAAATTATTCAGCGCGCCTGGCCATAGCTCGGGGTCGGTACTCATGTCACTCGCCACGCCAATTGTGTTCGTTGTCGACGATGACATATCCGTGCGAGAATCGTTGGAGGCATTGATCCGATTTGCGGGGTGGGAGCCGGAGACATTCGTATCGGCGCAAGAGTTTCTGTCACGTGCCCCGGCTGTCGTCCCGAACTGTCTGGTGCTGGACGTCAGCCTTCCGGGCCTCAACGGCCTCGACCTGCAAAAGCGCATCGCTGGCGACCGGATTGATACGCCAATCATTTTCATTACGGGTCACGGCGACGTGCCCATGACGGTCCAGGCAATGAAGGCGGGAGCGGTTGAGTTCCTGATGAAGCCATTCAGCGACGAGGTGCTGCTGAACGCTATTCGACACGCGCTCGAGCGCAGCCGCGGCGTCCTTGATCACGGCGCGAAGGTGCGGATGATCCGGAACCGTTATGCGTCACTTAGCCGCCGAGAACGGGAGGTCATGGCCTTGGTCGTGACTGGACAATTAAATAAGCAGGTTGCGTTTGAGCTCGGCATCAGCGAGATCACGGTGAAAGCCCATCGAGGCAGGGTAATGCAAAAGATGAAGGCCGACTCTATCGTCGACTTGGCCGCGATGGCCGCGACACTCCATCTTGCGCCGGCGGAGAACAATTAAGACCGACCGAGGCCTTTCCGCCTTCGATATCTCATCGGTTGCTTCATGTAGACCGCCACCTGAGTAAGAGCTCTCAACTCGCCAATGCAAACGGCATCGTGTCTTTTTGTAAATTGCAAGAGTCGCGCGAAATACGCGATCGTCTCGATCCGATAGAAGAAGACGTCATGGAGAGATTGCCGATCGGCCCCCCGCCGTCCTGGGTCTCCCCATGGACGCCCTCCCCCTGAACTGGCCCGATGACTGAACAGTCATCGGGCGATTTTTTAATCCCGGCAACGACTGTAATCAGCAATCAAACGACCAGAAATTGCCTTCAAACGCCTCTCATGCTCAGCTTCTTATCGGAAGTGTTCCGACTTGTGCTCGTTTCCTGATTGTGGTCGCTCTCTAATCCAAACGGAATGGAAAACGAAAATGAAACGCCATGAGTTTCGTTCGGTGTTACCCAAAGACGGCCGCGATGATTTTCGACAATGGAGCGGCTAACCGACAAGCCGATCCCCATGCCGCCAGCCTTGGTCGTGTAAAAAGCATCGAACAGGCGGTTGGTATCCTGAAGATTGAATCCAACTCCTGCGTCTTGCACAGTCACACGAACCTGATCATCAGGCTCTCGCTCGGTTCTGACGACCAGCTTCCTCGGACGATCTTCAACATCTCTCATCGCGTCTGACGCGTTTCGGATCAGATTCAGGATAACCTGCTGCAGCTGAACTCGATCGCCCATGACAAGCGGGAGCTCATCCGCAAATTCGGTCTGAATGTGGACACGATCTCTTTGAAGTTCGCCCAACAACAGAGCAATCACCTCCTGCGCAGCTTCACTCACGTCAACCGATTCGAATACAAACTTCCTCTTGCCAAAGAGCGCACGCAACCGAACGATGACATCGGATGCGCGGTTGCCGTCCCGAATCGTGCGCCGCGCGGTTTCGCGCGCTCCTTCGACATTGGGTGGCTCGGCGGCCAGCATCCGAAGGCAGGTACTGGCATTGGTGAGGATGCCCGACAGAGGCTGGTTGACCTCATGCGCAATCGACGCCGTCAATGCACCAAGGCTTGCGACCCTCACGACGTGTGCCAGCTCTGATCTGACTTCGCCGAGCGCCATTTCCGCGAGGTGGCGCTTCGTAATGTCCTGGACAGCACCAATGTACTCCAGCTGATCATGTTGGTTTCGGGTCGCGTGAGCGACGAGGTGCAGATACTTTACCGAATGGTCCGGCATCTGGAGTCTGTGTTCGTATTCGAAACCGTCAGCTGCACTTTTCGCCCGGGCCATCATGTCGCGCAGCAAGTGCATGTCATCCGGGTGAACGCGAGTGGCAATCAGTTCGACCGTTACGGGAATCGCCTGATCAAACTCGAAGATGCGATAGACCTGATCAGACCACATGATGTCGCCAGTCGCCAAACACCATGAGAAGCTACCCGTACGACTGAGGCGTTGCCCTTCGCCGAGAAATGCCTCGCTTTGCCGTAGTTCTTCTTCCCATTGTTTTCGTTCCATAATGTCGCGCAGGTAGCCTGTGAACGATGGCGGCCCGTCCAGCGGAATACGAGAGATCGTCAACTCGACCGGAAACTCGCTTCCATCAGCGCGCACCGCGACCGTCTCAAGGCGCTTTCCGATCAGCCTGGACTCACCTGTCGCCAAATGACGGGCTAGTCCCAGCTGGTGCTTCTCCCGCATTGAGGGAGGGACGATCACTTCGGCCAATTGCTTGCCAACGACAGCATTTCTTCGATAGCCAAAAGTCCGTTCCGCGGCTGGGTTGAACTCGGTAATGGATCCCTCATGATCGATTGTAATGATGCAGTCGATCGCTGAATTGAGGATCGCCGTCTTCCGTGCCTCACTTCGCTTCAGCGCCGCGTCACTCTGCGAACGTTCGATGGCGATGCTGGCGATGTGCGTAAATCGCTCAATAAGTGACTGATGTTCCACCGTAGGTGATCGCGGCTCGCGATAATAGAGCGCAAAGGTCCCCAGAGTCTTTCCGGTCAAGGACACGATCGGCGTCGACCAACACGAGATCAGACCGTGGCGTTTCGCGAGATCGCGCCATCCATCGCGCCAGCGGGTGTCGGTCGCAACGTCCGACATGATTACCTGTATCTTTTCTCGCGCGGCCGTTACGCATGGGCCGCCCCTGTCCTGCAATGACCAGCCGCGCGCTGCCTCGTTGAATTCGGTCGCGAGGCTCGGCGCTATCGCTTCCGCGAACTTGTTACCAGTGGTATCGACCAACAGGATACTGCAGTAGCAATCATCCATGGTGTCTTCGGCCAACTGGCAGAGCACTTCGAGTATCTCCGACAATGATTGGCGTCCTGCCACCATCTCAAGGAGCCGCTTCTCGCTGGCTAGCAGCGCCTCAGCTCGCTTTCGGTCATCTATGTCGGTTTGCAACACATACCAACGAACGATCTGACCGCGCGCATCCCTCAGAGGCAATCCGCGCACATGGAACCACCGATAGACGCCGTCCACCCGTCGTATTCGGTGTTCGATTTCATAAGTTTCCCCGGTGGCTATCGCGCGTTCCCAGGCGCTTGTCACAAAGCGCAGATCGTCCTGATGAACCAGATCACTCGTTTTCCATCCATTCAGTGTTTGGGGCGTTGCATCTGCACCGACGTATTCCAGATAATGGCGGTTGACATCCTCTATCTCGCCAACCGGTGTCAGGAACGTCATCAAGGCGGGGATTGTGTCGGTGACATTGCGGTGTTGCTCATGGCGCGGTCCCAAGAGCACTGCTGATTGTCTTTGGTATTCAATATCGAAGCCTAATCCGCACCATTTGGTTACCGATCCAAACGCATCGACCACGGCACGCATTCGGAAGACGAACCAGCGATACTCCCCATCACGGCTACGGAGCCGCGCTTCCATTGCCCTCGGTTCGGCAACCGACAGGCCGGGCTTCCACCACGCGATCAGTTTGGGCACATCTTCGGGGTGGCATGCCGCGCACCACCCCGTTCTGAGCAGATCATCAATGCTGAGTCCTGTGAACTCGCGCCAAGACTCGCTGAGGAAATCAACGCGGCCGTCAGGCAGCGTCGTCCACACCAATCCAGGAAGCGTGTGAAGAGCGGAACCAAGATCGTCTTTCATTTCGACCCTTTCTCGACGGTCGCCATGATAGTGTTCTAAATTGCGAAAAGAGGTCGATGATACCTTGGTGTCGGTTGAGCAGTTGACATTCTGCCAGTACTCCGCCCAACGACCGAGCCACAACCGATTTTCAACTGGTGCATCCAGCACTTATGGGTTCAGCGGCGGACGCTCGTTGATGAACACGAGCGGGATATCGCCTATCCCGAATCACCAGATGCAAACCCCACAACACCTAGGTGCAATGGATTCACGTTCGATCCCGCGCAATGACAGGTCAGCAATTAGGTGCTGCCGTTTCATGCGAGGCGGTTTCGCAACGGCATCGAAGCTCGGCAGTCCCAAGCAGCGGTTGTGCGCGTGGGGACAGCCGATCTCTGATTGAAGAACGCATCTTATCTCGACGGGAGCGCGCCATGGACCATTGTGAATTTGACTACGTCGTCGTTGGCGCCGGTTCGGCCGGGTGCGTATTGGCCTCTCGCTTGACGGAGGATCCAAACGTTACGGTCTGCCTGTTGGAAGCCGGCGGGCGGGATTCCAGCGTCTTGATTCATGCGCCGGCTGGCTTCGTCGCGATGGTGCCAACCAAAATCAATAACTATGCATATCAGACGGTACCTCAGCCCGGCCTGAATGGCCGCCGCGGATATCAACCGCGCGGCAGAACCCTTGGAGGCTCGAGCTCGATCAATGCGATGTTCTATGTGCGAGGAAACAGGTGGGATTACGACCACTGGGCATCGCTTGGCAATCCGGGCTGGTCTTATGACGACGTATTGCCGCTGTTCAAGCGCGCTGAAAACAACGAAGAAATCAAAGATGACTTCCACGGACAGGGCGGTCCACTGAACGTTACCTATCCGCGACACCAGAGTCCGCTCACCAACCTGTTTCTAGAGGCCGCTGCCCTGCACCAGATTCGACCAAACCCCGATTACAATGGAGCCGAACAAGAGGGCGCCTTCAAATATCAGGTCACTCACAAGGGCGGCGAGCGCTGGAGCGCTGCCAAGGCGTACATAACCCCAAACCTCTCGCGAAAAAATCTCAGGGTTTTGACCCACGCCGTCTCGGCGAAGATATTGCTTGAAAATCGCCGCGCACGTGGCGTGATGTACTACCAAGGAGGCGGATTGAAGGAAGCGCGAGCGCGACGAGAAGTGATCCTGGCGGGCGGGACGTTTGGCTCACCGCAGCTACTGCAGCTTTCCGGCATTGGGCCCGGCGAAGAACTGAAAAAGCTCGACATTCCAGTCGAGAATGACGTGCCTGGCGTCGGCAAGAACCTACAGGACCATATTGACTACGTTCAATCGTGGCGCGTGCCGAACGATACTGAGACAGTTGGCGTTTCGTTCCGAGGCGGGTTGAAGCTGGCACGCGCGATCTTCGAATGGCGCAAGGCGCGCACAGGCCTCGTGACGACGACCTATGGCACTTCCGGCGCATTCATCCGTTCGTCGCCCGACGCCCCGGCTCCCGATCTGCAGTTGATTTTCGTCATTGCGATAGTTGACGATCACGGACGCAAACTCCACATGGGTCATGGCATCTCCTGCCATGTGGACGTCTTGCGCCCGTACAGTCGGGGCACCGTTGGACTTGACAGCACCGACCCGCGCGATGCTCCTCGAATTGATCCCAAATTCCTTTCAGATGAGCGCGATCTGAAACTGCTGGTCAAGGGAGCCCAGATCCAGCAACGCATCATCGAATCCCGACCTTTCGATCGGCTCCGTGGCAAGATGCTGTACCCGACGCGATCCAACGATCCCGCCGGCTTGGAGAAGGATATTCGCTGCCGCGCTGACACGCAGTATCACCCGATCGGCACCTGTAAAATGGGCCCGGACAGCGATTCGACGGCCGTAGTGGATGCAACGCTGCGCGTGCGGGGGGTTGGCGCGTTGCGCGTGGTTGACGCGTCGATCATGCCAACCATAGTCGGCGGCAACACCAATGCCGCGACAATCATGATTGCCGAAAAGGCCGCCGACTTGATCCGAGAAAGCACCTGATTTCGCTAGAACTTCATAGCGCGAACACGGAAACGGACCCCGACTTCATACGCGACTATCGCGAAAAGCTGTTGTGACTCCCTTGGACCGTCTTCCTTGAACAATGCATGCCAGCTTTCCCGTTCACAGAAACAAGAAGGGTGGCAATCGCGCCGCTCTGGTCATCTACCGCGGGGTGCGCAGTCGGGTGAACCTTGCGGACCGTAAATGACGTTACTCAAGCGGTTCGTAAGGTTATGAAAGCGTTGGTGAAGCCAGCCACCACTGTCACTCGCCCGCTCGTCGCGGATCGTCACCGTAACAGTCATTCCCGAAACGAGCGGAACCCCGGCCGGTACATTGGTGATCTTGAAGCGCACAGGCAGTCGTTGCGCCAGCCGCACCCAGGTGTAGACCGGATCAACGCTGGGCAGCCCTTGAGTGCTCGGTGCGGCGTTGGAGACGCTGATGCCACGGGTCACACTCTCGACCAGCCCAAGGATCGGGTCGCGATATCCCATCAGTGCCGCTTCGGCACGCATGCCGACGCAGATATGAGCCATCTTGGTTTCCTCGAAGTAGCCGTCAATCCAGTAACTATCCGCATCGATGACCGAAATGTTGGTCGCGCCAGCGTGAGCATAGTCTCCGACCCGCATCAGTAGATTGGTGACATAACCATTGACGGGACTGCGCACCTGCGTCCGCTTGAGATTAATGTCGGCTTGTGCAACTTGCTGCTGGGCAGCGTCGAAGGCTGCCTGCGCCTGGTTGGCATTGCCGGCAAACACTTGCTGCTCTTCAGGTGTCGTGGCGAGGTCGGAGAGCCGCATTCGTCGTTCCGATTGGATTCGCTTGACCTGCAAATCGGTGGCTTTCTGACGCAACATCGCTTGGCTCGTGTCGAGCGCCACCTTAAAATCGAACGTATCGATCACATAGAGCACGTCACCTTCGCGAACGAACTGGTTGTCGACGACTCGGATTTCCGTAATTTGTCCCGACACCTGAGGCGCAATGCTTGCTACCTGCACGCGGATGCGGCCGTCTCGCGTCCACGGCGCGTTAACATAAATGTCCCAGATGAGGAGAGCGGTTAGCCCGGCGAACGCAAGGATGGCCGCAGTCGTCGCGTGCTTGAACACCTTCAGAGCAAAGCGAGCCATAGGGCCTGGAACCCCAGTCATCTGTCCTTTCAAAACGGACCTTTCGACGCTCAGATTTCTTTCAAGGGTAACGCCCGGCCGATCTCCGCCCAGCGCGAGGCCGCCACCACTCATAGGGCGCTCAGCCGCCGTGGCGCGGGTATCGGCGATGTTATCTTTCGTCCGGTGGTCTGTGATGGTATCGGCCAGCTGCAAGACCTTCTCCCTCTAGAACACTGCAATCAAAAGCGCGAGAATCGCGACGTAGAGGCTCAACTCCGCCGCGGGCGGATTACTGAAGGCGCGTTCGAACGATACGAGGTACAGCAAGGGACGCAGCACAGCGAAGATTGCAAGGGCGGCACCTGCATAGAGGACGAAAGGCGAGACGAGCACCCCGTCGAGGACCAATTCAGGGAAGGTACGCATCATGAGGCACAAGACCCATGCGGATGGACGCCGAGGGCGGCGGTGGGTTCGATCAGGGAAGCAGCCCAGATCAGATCCAGGCGGGCCGCGCGAGCGAGGGCCAGGTCATCACGACTGAACCCAGCGGTCGCGCCTGCGAGATCGTCGGCAATTCGGCGAAGGCGAAGGGGATCACAGGCAGCCAGAGCCGCATTGGTCTCGACCATCAACCGTGAGCCCGTTCGAGCAACTAGTTCGGTCAGCGTTGTCCGAACCCGGCGCACAGCCGCCGCACGTCCGAACAAATCCATAGCCTGACGGAGGTCATCCCGGTGTCCATCTGGCGAAGGTTGCAGCGCTGCGAGTTGCCTAATGCGGTCCGCGTCTCGGAACAGGGCCTCTTCATTTGGGCGCCGACAGTAGCCATCGGTAAGGAGTCCACGCATCTCTGCTTGCGCCGACATCAGGTACCAGTGCCGCCGAAGCGCATCGGACGTTGGAAGGACAACCCGGAGAAGGACGAACAGCAGGATAACCGATGCGATCGCAATAAAGCTGGAGAACAGGTAGGGTTCGGGGTCGTAACGCTGCGGATTCGTTGGCGAGAGCATCACGGGAAAGACAACCAGCACAAGGAACGCGGTCACGGCCAGTCTCGGGTTGGGCGCCGTGCACAGGAGCGCGGTGGCAATGACGCTTGGTGCTATACCGATCGCCAAGAGAGGAAACTGGTCGACCCCGTCCAGAATAAAAAATTCGGTTACACCCGCAAGCATCACAGCGATCGGTACAGCGATAACAGCTGCTGTGGCGAAAGCGTCCGAGTTCGGAACGTTGGCACTCAGGGCAATGATCACTCCTGTCAAAGCGATGCCTAGCGATGCGAACGGCCAGCCGCCAAGGGACAATAAGGCCGCGATCGTCAGCGCTACCAGAAACGCGCGCAGCCCGTTTCGTGCCGCCACTCGGCTCGAGCGGTAGATGGGCGCATCAAACTCAAGTGTAGGGCGCCGGCCTGCTTGGAGAGCTCCAATAGCGTCTTTAGCTCTTTGGTTCTCGACCAGCAATTCTAGAGCGTAACGGACGAAAATCGCCTCGTACGGGCCAAAGTTACCGGAATTCGCATGCTGTTGCAGGCGTCCAAGCAAAACACGGTTCTCTTCCGCCAGACCATTGTCGAGTGCCTCCCCTAGCCCGGTTCGGAGAGATCGCAACGTCGTCGGGGGGAGTGATGCCAATGCGTCTACGGCGCTGACTACACCGACCAATGCTACGGCCGCGTTACGGGCTGCCGCGCGCCGCGCCGACCCACGACCCGATTCGATCGCAAGGGCCGAGATGTCGGGACGAAGCGCTGTGATCTCACGCAGCAGATTGGCCGACCGGATCGGGTCGGCGCTCTTGCCACCCAGGATAACAAGTGCAACGGCTATTATTCGCCGATGGATGGTTATGAGCTTGGACATTAGACTCGCATCCAAGTTTGGAGCACCGAATACTTCGCTGATCAGAGCGAGCGCGGCGACTCCGACCACAATAGCCGCACCGCGGTTAAAGCCGGCCAGGACGATGTTCTGAGGCGAGTCGATCTGAACCACAGCCACCAGAGCGACCGTATAACCGGATAACACGGCGCCGTAGGCCCTGCTGTCTTCCAAGAGCCCGCCAACGTAAACGCAGAGTCCGAGCCAAGCCGCGAAGACGACCATGAACAGCTCACGCGTTTGCGCGAACAATCCAGCAATCGCAATGGACGCGATAACCCCGATGATAGTGGCGAGGATCCGGTATAGGGCCCTCTGATACGCTTGCCCGCGTGTTTGCAACGCGAGAATGCTGACGGTAACCGCGGCAGACGACGCACTGTCGAGCTGCAGCCAGAAAGCCGCGTATAGGGCCGTCACCATGGCAGCCCAGGCCCGGAACGCAAATGCCCAGGAAGAGAGGGGAAACGCGGCTATCATACGAAACATGGTCAGTCCGAGCCCCTCAATCCATTCAGAATAGCTCTCGTGAGGCCGGGGAATACCGGGACCGAGAGATACAGAAGGATGTTAAGCGACGCGCGATTCTATTGGACCAAGGTGTCGTCAATACTTCAGTGCCATCGGCCGGCTGCCCTGGAATGTGAAAAAACAGTTCTATGCAGGAAGAATAAATTCGATCAGAAGGCGAGGATATGGGTGCTGCCATTGAGGAGGGCATCGAGATGACGCAAACAATCCCTGTGGCGCGGGCGACAATCAGTCCAGCGCCCGCCCGCCCTGAAGAAACCACCTCGCTTTACCAGGCGATGATGCGTGGATTTCGTTGCAGATGCCCGAACTGTGGCAAAGGTCATCTGTTCGGCAAATATCTAAAGGTTGCTGATCAATGCGAAGAATGCGGCGAAGAATTTCATCACCACCGCGCCGATGACTTGCCAGCCTATCTCGTCATCATCGTGGTTGGCCATGTTATCGTTCCAGCCGTTCTGGCCGTCGAAGTTGCCTACTCGCCACCCTACTGGCTACACGCGCTGATCTGGCTACCACTGACCGTCGTGAGTTCGCTCGGCCTTCTGCAACCTACGAAGGGCGCAATCGTCGGTCTGCAGTGGCAGACTGGAATGCATGGTTTCGAAGCGGCCAGGACGCGCAGGCTGGAGCAGCTTGCCATCACCGCTTCGGTAACATCCGAGCCGGCGTTGATCGGTCCAACACAGCAGGTCGTGCATTCTCGACATTGGTCGTACAACATGAAAGACGATCGCGCATTGTTCGGACTAAGCACTGACCGAGCCCAAAACGGGGCAGAACGTATTTCCGATCGGTGTCAACCATGAACCACGAAGTACCGGCCATTCCAATAACGGTTGCCGTGATATTTCACAGTGGCTTTGGCCACACTGCTCGGCAGGCCGAAACTGTGCGGCGTGGTGTCGAACGGGTCGCGGGCGCATCTGTCCTCTTTTTGACATCAGACGAAGCTCAGGGCCGCTTGGATGACCTGAAACTTGTAGACGCAATCATCTTCGGCGCGCCGACCTACATGGGAAGCGTGTCGGGACGTTTCAAAACCTTCATGGATTCGACGTCAAAATCCTACGCTACGGGCGCGTGGAAGGACAAGATCGCGGCAGGCTTCACAAACTCAGGGTCAAAGTCTGGTGACAAGCTCGCTACACTGACTCAATTCGCTATCTTCGCGGCGCAACATCGCATGCATTGGGTCAATCTCGGTCTTCCGTCTGGCAACAACAGTACGTACGGCTCAGATCAGGACCTCAATCGGCTTGGCTTCTGGCTAGGCGCCGCGGCACAGTCGAACAACGATCAAGGGCCTGACTTTGCCCCACCCGAATCCGATCTTCTGACCGCCGAATATCTCGGCGAGCGCGTGGCAAGGGTCACGCAGCAATTTGTGCGCGGTCGCTTGCCTGCAGTCGATGGCTTGCGGCCAGACATTAGGAGATCATCATGACCAAGCCCGGCTCCGTTGGCGAGTTCATCGTCGTGCCACAAGCCGACGTCGCATTCGTATCACGACCTAGTGTGGTGCGATCGAGCTGGCTTTCTGGGCACTCCCGCATGGCCAGCAAGTTAGACTTGTTCTGGCCGAACATTCCAGCACGCGCTCGGCTCTTTCGGCTTGTCCCCTTTAGGCAAACCAACGAAACCGGTGCGAAGGAGCTCCGTCTAAGTAGGCCCGGGCCATGCACCCGCAACAAGCAAACGAACGGACATCACGGACTCCTCACGACCTGCTCCCTCACAGCAGGCATCCACCTGAGGTCCGTAAGGCCGTCCTTCTCAAGTTTCAAAGGAATCGAAAACGAAAAAGAAGCCCCGTGAGTCTCATTCGCAGTCGCCCACAACCGGCCGCGGTGACTCTCAATAATGGAGCGGCTTACGGATAGGCCGATCCCCATACCGCCAGCCTTGGTGGTATAGAATGCATCAAATAGCTTGCCGGCATCCTGCGATCTAAAACCCACACCGGCATCCTGCACAGTCACGCAGATATGATCGTCACGGTCTCGCATGGTCCGGACGAACAATTGCCTCGGTCGATCTTCTATTGCGCTCATTGCATCTGACGCATTTCGGAGCAAGTTCAGGATGACCTGCTGAAGCTGTACGCGATCGCCCATAACTAGCGGAAGGTCTTCAACAAGCTCCGTCTGAAGCCTAACTCGATTTCTCTGAAGCTCGCCCAACAATAGCGCAATTACTTCTCGCGTCGCATCATTCAGATCTATCGATTCGATCGCAAATCTTTTCTTACCGAATAGCGCTCGCAATCGAACGATCACATCCGACGCTCGTTTTCCATCACGAATCGTCCGACGCGCAGTTTCGCGCGCTCCTTCAACGTTGGGAGGGTCGGCAGCCAACATTCGGAGGCAGGTGCCCGCATTGTTGAGAATGCCCGACAGCGGCTGGTTGACCTCGTGCGCGATCGACGCCGTCAGTGTACCAAGGCTTGCGACCCTCACTACGTGAGCCAGCTCTGATCTGACCTCGCCGAGCGCCATTTCCGCGAGGCGGCGCTTGGTAATATCCTGGACAGCTCCAATGTATTCCAGCTGATCATGCTGATTTCGGGTCGCGTGAGCGACCAGGTGCAGATACTTTACTGAACGGTCCGGCATCTGGAGTCTGTGTTCGTACTCGAAACTGTCGGCTGCACTGTTCGCCCGGTTCATCATGTCGCGCAACAAGTGCACGTCTTCTGGGTGGACGCGAGTGGCAATCAGTTCGGGCGTTACAGGAACCGCCTGATCAAGCTCGAAAATACGATAAACTTGATCAGACCACATAATGTCGCCTGTCGCCAAACACCATGAGAAACTACCTGTACGACTGAGGCGTTGCCCTTCGCTGAGAAATGCCTCACTTCGCCGCAATTCTTCTTCCCATTGTTTTCGCTCGGTGATGTCACGCAGATAGCCCGTAAATGACGGCGGCCCGTCCAGCGGGATACGGGAGATTGCTAACTCCACGGGAAACTCACTGCCGTTGGCGCGCATCGCTGTCATCTCGACGCGCCTTCCGATGACTTTCGCCTCACCGGTGACCAAGTGGCGGGCCAACCCACGCTGATGTTTCTCCCGCATTGAAGGCGGGACGATAATGGTGGCCAGATCTTTGCCAAGGACATCGTCCCGGCGATAGCCGAAGGTTTGCTCGGCAGCCGGGTTGAACTCAGTGATAGATCCCTCGTGATCGATCGTAATGATACAGTCGAGCGCTGAATTCAGGATCGCTGTCTTTCTCGCCTCACTTTGCTTAACCGCGCTCATGCGCTGCCCAAGTAGCCACTGGTATGGCGGCAGACCAGTAGAAATCCGAAACGCGCGAGAGAATTGGCTGACCGAGAGGCCAAACTCGGCCGCGATCTCTCGCAATGAAAGTTTCCCGCTGAGGTCGGACTCAAGCCTTTCGCAGGCGCGCTTCACCTGCCTTGGGGCAAGACCGCCTCGGGAGGGGCCGGGCTTGGGCGACTTGATGTTCGCATCGGATCCAACCATGTCTTACTTTCCCTCAGAAGAAGCCCGTTTATCTGTTCGCCTGCAGCCAATCCTTGGGCAGGGGCTTAAAAATTCTTAAGCGAAGCGGCCGCCTCAGAATGGAGGTGCACGGGGAACTGGCACAGCGCCTTGCACCGCCGCCTGTTGTCAGCAAAGCTGCTAAGCATTCCATCGCGGGGGGCCAGATGCGCGGACGGGTCCGCACTCTGGCCGACACGGGCTAGTCGCGGGAACCATCGGCACGGGTGGGAGCTTGACTTGACGGTGTTTTGATACCTCTTGCGAGCTTGTCAGCGGCGTGAGCAGTCCCCACCAAGAGTTCAGGATGTCCCGAGTAGTTCCAAATCTGATCTACGCCTGCAAGCCATGGGAGGTCGATCTCGGCCGACGTGAGCTCCGGTCGTGCCGTGCGCCCATAGCCCTCGGCAACCGTGCGTTTGAGATCGTCGAGGTCCTGATCCGGGCGGGCGGTCAGCTCGTCACCAAAGATGATCTGATGGAGCGCATCTGGCCAGGCGCCATCGTCGGGGATAATACGCTTCAGGTTCACATATCCGCTGTCCGTAAGGCGCTCGGCAGGGATCGTGGCATGTTGAAGACGTCACACGGTCGGGGGTACCGACTGGTCGGAGATTGGACCGTCCGGCACGGCGAGACGACCGAGGCGACGCCCCTGTCCCGCCCCCAATCCGCAGAGCGCCCGTCCACCAAATTCCCAGCGATCGTCAGCCAGCTCGTGGGCCGGTCGACGGCGGTGCAGCACGTGCGTGACCTCGTCTCCGCCTATCGCGCGGTGACCTTGACCGGACCGGGGGGGATCGGAAAGACGGTGCTTGCTGTTAAGGCCGCCCGCGGTTTGCTCACCGACTTCGAGAATGGCGCGTGGCTCGTCGAACTGGCGTCGCTTTCCGACGCCGCTCTCGCTCCGTCCGCGGTGGCCGGCGTGCTGGAACTGAAGCTCGGCGGCGAGCGGGTCACGGCGGAGTCGCTCGCGCACGGCATCGGCGACAGGCAACTCTTGCTCGTGCTCGATAATTGCGAGCATCTGATCGACGCGGTAGCCAACCTGGTAGAGGCCATGGTGCGCTTGTGCCCGCGCGTCACGGTTCTGACGACCAGCCGCGAAGTCATGCGGATCCAAGGTGAGGCCGTCTACCGCGTTCCGGCGCTCGACGTGCCCGCTCTTGACCAAGAGGCGCCCGACATCATCCTCGGCCACAGTGCCGTGGAGCTGTTCGTCACCCGGGCAAAGGCACTGGACACCGATTTTTCGCCACAGCCAGAGGATCTTCTGTCGATCGCCGAGATCTGCAGACACCTCGACGGCATTCCGCTCGCCATCGAGTTTGCTGCGGCGCGCGCAGCCTTTGTCGGAACCGAACAGGTGGCTGCCGGCCTGCGTAATCGCTTTGCGCTGCTAACCAGTGGACGTCGCACCGCGATCCCACGGCATCGAACCTTGCGCGCCGCGCTTGACTGGAGCTACGAGCTACTCTCGGAGGAAGAGCAACGCCTGCTGCGTCGCCTTGCAGTCTTCCCAGCGGGATTTACGTTCGAGGCTGCCGAGGCCGTGGGCGTTATAGGCCGGTCCGGTCAGGCGATCGTCGAGGAGTTGTCCAGCCTTGTGTCCAAGTCGCTCTGCGAGCGCGTCAATTCGACGCCGCCAATGCGATGGCGTCTGCTCGAGACGATACGCGCGTACGCGCTGGAGAAGCTCACCCAACATGGCGAGTATCCGGGCGCCGCGCGGTGCCATGCCGAATATCTCCAGGATCTCGTCTCTCCAATAGCGGCCGGCGCGAAAGCGTGGCTCAGTCACGATGATGTGGCGCGCTGCAGTCGCGAACTCGACAATGTCCGCGCTGCGCTCGACTGGACGTTCTCGCCCGGTGGCGATGCTGAAATCGGCGCGAAGCTTACAGCTGCGTTCGCGCCCATCTGGCAGATGTTGTCGCTGATGGGAGAGTGTCGCGACCGCGTCGAAAGCATGCTGGCGACGTGGTCGCCTGGCCTCCAATTGAGCCAGGCGACGGAGTTTCGCATGTGGATTGCCTACGAAGAGGCGCTCACAATGACATTTGCGCCGGTCGAGCGCACTCGCGCTGCGCTCATGAAGGCGATAGACCTCGCCGCGGACATCGATGACCTGGATTTACAGGCAGGCCTACTTTACTTGCAATGGTCACTAGAGTTCACGTCTGGCCACCACAAAGTCGCACTGACTGCCGCTCAGGAGCTTGCTGCCGTGACAACGCGCGGCGGCGACACCATGAAGTTAGTGGGCGACCGCATTTTCGGCGCCTCTCTACTCTTTGCAGGCAAGTTGACTGACGCACAAGACTACCTCCAGCGTGTGGTCGACTTCTATGTCGCTCCCTCGGACGGGCATCACTCGATGCTGTTCCGCCGCGACCCGCAAGTGTTGGCGCGCGTGAGACTGGCGCGCGTGCTCAGCCTTCGCGGCTACATAGACCGAGCCTACGCGGAGGCCCGGTCCAGCTTCGAGATGGCTCAATCGTCCGGCGCGGGAATCACGGTCTGCTGGGTCGTGCACGATGCGTTGTGCCCAATCGCGTTGATGACGGGTGACTATGCAGCCGCCGAACGCGCCATCGCGACGATGAGCGACTGGGCCACACGCCTCGATGCAACTCTGTGGAAGATGATGGCGACTTGCTGGAAAGGACAGCTACTGATCGAACGTGGTGAATTCGGTCGAGGCGTTGAGTTGATATCGCAGACACTGGAAGCCTGCGAGCGGTCAGGTTGGCAGATGTACTACGTCCAGTTCCTCAGTTGTCTTGCAGAAGGCCTGGTCGGGCTTGGCCGTCTTGAGGAGGCTGGCTCCACTTTGGAGCGTGCAATCGCGTGGGCGGACAATAACGAAGAGGGTTGGTACCAGGCAGAGCTTATGCGTATGAAGGGCGCATTAATGCTGCGGCAGTCGAAAACCCGGCCCGCTATCGAGGCGGAAGAATGCTTCCGGACAGCAAACGACATCGCTCGTGAGCAGGGCGCCTTGTTTTGGGAGTTGCGGATTGCCCTCAGCCGTGCCCAGTTATGCGCGGCCGAGGATCGCCATGACGAAGTGAGGCGCACTTTGGCGCTAGTCTATAATCGCTTCACCGAAGGGTTCGATGCGCCAGATTTGCGCGCGGCAGGAGCGCTGCTTAGAAAAGACTAGGGAGTGGCGAACCGTCGACCACGGCAGCCAACAGCTCCATAACGATCATTACGCGAATCGGAATCCGGACTTCCCTCCACCCCCTCTCGTTGGAACCGATACGGCATTTTACACATTAACACAGGCGTGGTCTGATTTGGTCGAAGGAGTAGGTGGGATGACTGATGTGGCTGAAATTGATTCGTTTTATAAAGCCTTAAAGCTGCCTGGCCGACGCGGACGCCCCGCATGGCGCGCAACGGACGAACTGACCCGACCTGACGAAGCCGCCGTAAGGCGCGCCGCTTTTTATATCGAAAGATTTAAGCTCTCCGATAGAGGTCCCCGTAAGGGGCGCCATGAACGGGCCATCGAGCAAGCCTTTGATTATTTGAGAGAAAAAGGCCGCCAAATACCGAATCGAGAAAGCCTCGAACACTTCCTAAGACGCTCGAAGCGCAAGACCAAACCCGGAATTAGTGCTGAATAACGACCTGCTGCGGCCTGCTAAGCAAGTCCTACGAGATTTCGCTCGGACGGACGCTTAGAAAGGGTCGAATATGCAACAGCTCAGCCGAGCGCGCAAAGATGGCTATCGCGATCTAGCAATTACGTACGTCGATATAGCCGAGCTTAAACCGCTCGGCCGCCCAACCCGGCGGCATTCTCCCGAACAAATTGATCACCTCGTCAGCCTCCTAAAGGCCTACGGATTCGTAACACCGATTCTGGTCGATCACAAAAAGAGAGTCATCGACGGTTGGGGCGTTGTGACGGCCGCCAAGAAATTAGGCCTTTCAAAAATTCCGGTGGTTTGCAACCGCGACCTGAGCGACGTCGAATTGCGGGCGCTCAAGATAGCCCTGAATAAGATTTCTGAACTGTCGTCCTGGGACGACGCGGAACTCAAGCTTGAGATCCAGGAAATACTCGAAATTCGACAGGACCTCCCACTAGCCATCGATGTTCCCACCCTGGACATAATTTTGGACGGTACAGGTTTCGAGGAGGAGGATGATCGTCCGGTAATGGAGGAGCAGATCGTCGCTCATTGCAGCTTGGGCGCGCAATATACCTGCGGCAAGCACCTCATCCGCTGCGACGACGCCCAGAATGCTTCCAGTTACAGGAAGCTTCTCGGGAAGGACCGCGCCAGTATGATCTTCACGGATCCGCCCTACAACGTACCCATCGAAGGACACGTAACCGTATCAAAGTCCGCCCCGACTCATGACTTTGCCATGGCGAAGGGCGAACTTTCCTCATCCGACTTTCAAGATTTCCTCGAGACAACGCTGCGGCACGCTGCAAACTGCTCGGTCGATGGCGCCATCCATTTTGTATGCATGGATTGGCGGCATGCATCCGAGTTACTGGCGGCGGCCGGAGCAGTCTACGCCAAAACCCTCAACCTTTGCGTTTGGAATAAGACCAATGCCGGCATGGGTTCCCTCTACAGATCCCAGCATGAGCTTATTTTTGTTTTTAAGCACGGCAAGGCTCGCCACATCAACAATGTCAATCTTGGACGGCACGGCCGTAACCGCACAAACGTCTGGACCTATGTTAGCCAGAACGCCCTGAGCGGCACATCAAAGGGCAAACTTGCCCTCCATCCCACCATCAAGCCGGTGGCGATGATCGCAGACGCCATCCGTGACTGCTCCAAGCCTGGCGACATCATCCTGGACCCCTTTGGCGGTGCGGGTACCACGATGATCGCTGCCGAGAAGACCGGCCGGTGTGCCCGATTGCTCGAACTCAACCCAGTCTATGTCGACGTTGCGATCCAACGCTGGCAGCGGCTAACCGGGCAAACGGCCTATCACGCCGAAACCGGCCGGCCTTATGGCGACGACAAGCCCACGTCATCATCCAAGTAATTTTCGGGGGAGCGAATCATGGTCAAGCGCGTTCGTCTCATACGAAGAGGTGGCGGAGCCGGTAACCGCGTGGGTTACGGCGAGCCCCCCAAGCACACTCAGTTCAAGCCGGGCCAGTCTGGCAATCCCAAAGGGCGACCCAAGGGCCGTAAAAACATAAAAACGGAAGTACTGGAGAGGCTCAATTCTACTGTTACGGTCAATAAAAATGGCCGCGTAAGAAAGATCTCGACCCTGCGCGCCGTGCTTGAAGTTTTAGGTGCCAAAGCCTTGCAAACGGACCAGCGCGCCATCGAGCAGGTACTACGCTTGGCCGAGAAATACGATCAGCCAGGTGTCGAGACCAATGATTCCATGAGCTCGGGAGACCAGGCAATTCTTGATTCTTTTGCTCGGCGCCTGAAGCAAGTCCATGCAGCTGGGGGAGACGATGAATAGCACAGCCGCCCTGTTGGCGGCCGCGCTGAGGAGCGACTTTTGTTCTTTCCTTTGGAAATGCTTCAACACGATCGCACCAGAGACTCCTTTTGTCGAGAATTGGCACATCGAGGCCATCGCTTGGGAACTCTCGCGGATTCGGAATGGCGAGATCAGCCGCCTGATCGTCAATCAGCCACCCCGCTCCCTCAAATCCATTTCTGTTTCCGTCGCTTTTGTCGCGTGGCTATTGGGCCGCGACCCCACGCGTCGAATCATCGTCGTCAGCTACTCCTCAGAACTTGCCGCTGAACTGCACCGGCAGTTTCAAATGGTGGTCGAAGCCGATTGGTACCAAAAACTATTTCCTGGCATGCGGCTGGACAGGAACACTGCCCTCGAGGCGGTGACCACTGCAGGAGGAGGCCGATACGCAACTTCGATTGGAGGCACTTTGACCGGGCGCGGCGCCAATCTGATCATCATTGACGACCCGCATAAGGCCGAAGAAGCACTATCAGACAAGTCGCGAAGCCAGGTCATCAACTGGTTTAGCGGCACGCTGCTGTCTCGCCTCGATGACAAACGGCAGGGGCAAATCATAGTCACGATGCAACGTTTGCATCAAGATGATTTATCCGGCCACCTGCTCCAGACAGGTAATTGGCATCACCTGAATCTACCAGCGGTAGCGCCGGAAGATCGGACCGTCATCACGGGGCCTCACAGTTCCAAATTGTGGCGATGTGACGAGCCGCTCCAGAGCGAGCGTGAGGGTACCGTCATTCTTGCGGGAATCAAACGCGAACTCGGCAGCCAAAGATTTTCAGCGCAGTATTTGCAGCAACCGGTACCAGATGGCGGCAACGCGATCAAACGTGAGTGGCTCCGCTCCTATGACGTGGTGCCCGCGCGGCAGCCCGGCGACCGGATTGTCCAAAGTTGGGATGTCGCCGCCGCAATCGGCGAAAACAACGATTATTCCGTCTGCACCACGTGGCTCAAAAGGGCAACCAACTACTATCTTGTCGATGTGTTTCGCGCCCGTCTCACTTATCCTGACTTGCGTCGGAAAATCCCAAGCCTTGCGCGAGAGTATGGCGCCGATACGGTTCTTATTGAAAAGGCGGGATTTGGGTTGACTCTTTTGCAGGACTTTAGAGCTGAGCTGCCGTCAGGAATGATCGATCCTATTGGTGTCGTGCCACAGGGCGACAAGCAGGACCGCCTGGCCGCGCAGTCGGCCAAGATAGAAACCGGGCGTATCGTTCTGCCCAAGGAAGCTCCATGGCTGGCTGATTTCTTGCTCGAACTCCTGGCTTTTCCGAACGGCAGGCATGACGACCAGGTCGACAGCCTATCCCAGTTTCTCTGCTGGGCCTCAGATCCATGGTCTAAGCCGGCCGTCGAGATCGGGTTGCCGATTTTTGGAGGCGGTTATCGTTAGCTTCGCCCGCACCGCGCGACCATCAAATTGACTATGTGGGCCTGCGAGCGTTATTCGCGCTCCCCCTCGGCGCCGTCGCCTTCCTTCCCCCGCCATAGATTGCTCGCCGCCAATTCCCGGCTTGGCGGCGCATGCAGAAGTCACTTAAATCTTCGGAATATGCCCGGCTTATTGCCGCCCTTGTCGCAGTGCGACATGCGGTCGGCATTCGCCAGCAGGCCCTGGCCAAAAAACTCGGCCGACCACAGTCGTTTATCGCCAAGTACGAAGGCGGCGAGCGCCGCATTGATGTGGTGGAATTTATTGCGATAGCCCGTGCCTTGGACGCTGATCCCGTAAAGCTGTTTAGGGATTTTGTGGCGGGAAAATCCCCAAAGGCAGGCCGCAAACCGACAGCTGGCTAACTTGGCAACTAGGCCGATGGGGCTCGTTACGGGCCGCTGGCGAAAGTCATAAGATTGCTCCGAATTCGCTCGACTTCAGCGGCCACCGGAGCGTCACTGTCCCCGCCGATTTGGGGGAACGAGGAACGACATGGCCAACCCTGTTTCAACGATGCCGAGCCTGCCTCGACGAGATCCATACCCGGCTAGCCGAAGCCACCCAGATTGCGAAGCGGCCCAAGCTTGCGCGGCGGCCGGCAGCCTCTCGGAGGCCGTCACGATATCAATGGACATCGAGCAACTGATCTACGAAGCCGGCCGGCTCCATGATGCGGCTTCGCTGCTATGCAGGCTCTCGCGGAACTGAGGTTGTTTCGGCCTCCGTCGCCCGGCCCTGAGTGCCGGGCTTGTGTCAGTGGCAGCACACGATGCTGTCGTTGATACGATGGAGAGCCAGATGACAACCCGCAATGCAAAGCCGAAATCGAAATCCACAAAGTCCCAGGTAAACCGACCCGCGTCCAAGACAGGCCGGTCCGTCAAGGCGTCCTCTCCGGCCAAGAAGGCTAACTCGAAACCGACTGAGGTGTCTGCCCGCTCTTCCAAACAAGAGACCGTGCTGAAACTGTTGCGCCAGTCCAAGGGCACGACAATGGCCGCAATCATAAAGGCTACGGATTGGCAGCAGCATTCCGTGCGAGGCTTCTTTGCCGGTGTGGTCAAGAAGAAGCTGAAGCTCCACCTCGCCTCGGAGAAGGTCAACGGCATCCGCATATACCGGATCACCAAAGGGGGTGCAGCGTCGTGAAACCCGCAAATAGTTTTATTGAAGCCGATCCAGCCGTTGAGGCTGAGCTGGATCGGCTGCCGGCCATGACGATAGCAGACCTGCGGAAGCGCTACCGCGAGCTATTCCGAACCGAACCGCCGAAAGCTTTCGGTCCGGACCTGCTCCGCCGCAGCATTGCTCAAACAATTCAGGAGAAGGCCTACGGCGGCCTTCCCTTGCCTATCCGGCGGCTGCTTGCCCAGATGGTGAAAACCGCCTGCGCCAAGCCCGCCGGCCGTCTGGAGCTACCCCAGCGGATCAAGCCGGGATCCGAATTAGTGCGGACCTGGAACCGTAAGACGTATCGGGTCACTGTGATGGCCAACGGCTTTGTCCATGGCGGCAAAACCTACGCCAGCCTTTCCGTAATCGCCTTCGCCATAACCGGCACAAAATGGAATGGACCGCGGTTCTTCGGGCTCCGCTCGGCTCGTCAGGAGGTCACCGATGGCAAATGACGCCAAGGTTCTCCGCTGTGCCATCTACACCCGGAAATCCACCGAGCACGGCCTTGAGCAGGAGTTCAACTCGCTGGACGCTCAGCGCGAGGCTTGCGAAGCCTACATTAAAAGCCAAGCGTTTCAGGGGTGGAAAGCCCTAGCCCAGCAATATAACGATCCAGCCTTCTCCGGAGGCAATCTCGACCGCCCGGCCCTCAAAAGGCTGCTGGCGGACATCGAAGCCGGCAGGATCGACGTGGTGGTCGTCTACAAAATCGACCGTCTCACTCGCTCGCTAGCCGACTTCGCAAAGCTGGTCGATGCCTTCGACGCCAGGTTAGTCTCATTCGTGGCTGTTACCCAGCAGTTCAATACGACTACGTCTATGGGAAGGCTGACATTGAACGTGCTGCTATCCTTCGCCCAATTCGAGCGAGAACTGTCAGCCGAAAGGGTCCGGGATAAGGTGGCTGCGAGCCGCCGCAAAGGCAAATGGACCGGCGGCACGGTGCCGCTTGGATACGCCACCAAAGACAAAAAGCTAATCGTCGAAAACTCGGAGGCTGAAACCGTTCGAACGATCTTCAGGCTCTATTTGGAGTGGGGATCGTTCAGCAAGCTGATTGCCGAACTCGATCGTCGAAAAATCGTCACCAAACGCCGCAACACAAAGATCGCGAAATATCGAGGCGCCATACCCTTTACCTACGGACCCCTCGCCCACTTCCTCAAGAACAGGATCTACATTGGGGAAACTCATTACGGCGGCAAATGGTTCAAGGGCGAGCACGAGGCAATCCTGGACCAGTCGACCTTCGATCGCGTGCAGGAGTTACTCAAATCCAACACTGTGAAACGCAGGGTCAAGTTCTCTGAAAGTGGTGCGCTGTTGCAAGGCAAGCTCTTCGATGACAAAGGCAACCGCATGGGACCGAGCTTTTCGAGCAAGAACGGCGTGCGTTATCGCTTCTATGTCAGCACGGCGATGCGCGGGCGGAGGCATCAGGCAGGTTCTGTTGCACGAATTTCAGCAGCAGAGATCGAGGGACTGGTTCAGACCGCCCTCAGTGAAAAGCTGCAGTTGCCAGACAACAAAATGCTTGAGCAGATCGAAACAATCACCGTATCCGATCATCGGATCCGGTTGGCGCTCAATTCGACGAGAGGCAAACAACGCTCGATCGATATTCCCTGGACCCCAAAGCCGAAGGGCTCGGCGGAAGTCAACACGCCACCGACTACTAACGTCGATGAAAAACTGATCAAGTCCATCGTCCGGTCCCATGTGTGGCTTGCCGACCTGTCAAGCGGACGCCAGACGTCCATCGAAGCGCTCGCCGCAGTAGCCAACCTCCATCCCAAGGTGATCCGGCAAGAACTGCGGCTGGCATTTCTGCCACCCGACCTGATGAAGGCAACTTTGGAGGGCAAAGCAGCTATCGAGCTGAAGAAAATTCCAAAAAATCTTCCCCTATCCTGGAACCAGCAGCATCGATCGATCGGCTGAATTCGGGTATCGAACGTTATGGACCGGTCTAGCCAACTACTCGTCCAGCAACTCAAGAAAGTCGCTTATTCGTTCGAACGGCTTCGCATTGCGATTGCCGATATAGACCACGCGATCGCCTTCGCGCTCCAGCGACTTCGCTCTCGACTTGCGAAGCCGACCGGGGAGAAACGTCGCCGCAACAGCCTCGGGGCCGACGTCGAGCCTCATAATGCCGCGCCGCTTGCAATCGAGCCTGAGCCTTGCGGCCGCGAAAAACTCGAGCGCTTCCGGCGGAAGCCTGCCGAAACGACGTGCGGTTTCGTCCTCCAAATCCTCGAGATCATCCTCGGTGCGGCATCTGGCAATACGGCCATAGATTTCCAGGCGAACAGCGTCCGACTGTACGTAACCCGTGGGCAGCATATCGGCGATCGGCAGGTTCAGATCAGGCACCCACAGCTCGGCGCCACCGTCGGCGCCTTTCTCCGACGCCCGCTTGAGAAGATGGCTATAGAGCATTGGCCCGAATACCTGCAGATGGCCAGACTGCTGTTCGGAGAAGAGGTCTCCGGCGCCCCGCAGATCCAGATCACGCTCGCTGATGGCAAAGCCGGCGCCGGGCTTACTGAACTCTTCCAGCACGGCCAAACGCTTCTCGGATTGTTCGGAGTTCGACTCGTTTAACAAATACGCGAAAGCACGCGTGCCGCCTCGTCCGACGCGGCCCCTGAGCTGATGAAGCTGCGACAGACCAAACTTCTCCGGCCAGCAGATGACGATGGTGTTCGCCCGGGGGATGTCGAGGCCGCTCTCCACGATATTGGTCGCGAGGAGCACGTCCGCTTCACCTTCGACGAAGCTCATCATTCGATCGTCGATATCCTCAGCAGGCAAGCGGCCATGGAGACATACGATGCGAAGGTCTGGAGCCGTCAACTTCACCCTTGCCAGCATCGGCTCCAGATCCTGGATACGGGGGCAAATCAGCAAACTCTGCCCGTGGCGTCTCTGCTCACGCAGCAAAGCCGCGGCGATCGCGGCGTCCGACAGCGGAGCAACCCTGGTGACGATAGGCAGCCGGTGAACCGGCGGCGTCGCAATAATGCTCAGGTCCCGGAATCCTGCAAGAGCCGCCGCCAGCGTGCGCGGTATCGGCGTGGCGCTCATCCAAAGGGCATGAACGCCCTTCGCAAGGCCTGAAAGTTTCGCCTTCTCCGCCGCACCAAAGTGCTGCTCCTCATCAATGATGACGAGGCCGAGGTCGGCAAATTTCACGTCGGTCGAGGCGAGAGCCTGTGTGCCGACAACGACTTCAGTTTGCCGCGGCGGAGTTTTTCCTTCGTATCTCGTATCTCCGCTGCCGTTGCTGCCCGCGACAAATTCGCCACTTCTATCCCGAGCAGACCGAACCGCTTGCGAAACGTCTCGACATGCTGTCTGGCGAGGACCGTGGTCGGAACCGCAACAGCGACCTGTTTTCCTGACAGCGCGACAGCCGCCGCCGCCCGCAAGGCGACCTCCGTCTTGCCGAAGCCGACATCACCGCAGACCACCCGGTCCATCGGGTGACCGGCCGCCAGATTGTCCAGCACGTCCCGGATTGCGCTGGCCTGATCAGGTGTCGTGAACCAGGGAAAGCGCGCGACGAATCTTTCATAGGCCGCCCCTGGAGCGACTAGCTTGGGAGCACGCCGGCGCCGTCGTTGGGCGATATGTTTCGCAAGCTGCTTGGCCGCTGCTTCGATTTCTTGCTCGGCCTCGCCACGTCTGTTCCACCACGTGCTGCCATCGGCCTTGTCTAACGCGAGCTTACCGGGCTCTACAGCGTAGGGCCAGATCAAGGCGAGATCGGCAGGCGGAACAAGCGCAGCATCATCGCCGGCGAATTCGAGCCTGATCATCTCGCGCTTTGTACCGTTCCCCATGTCGAGGGTCTGCAAACGATCAAGTAAAGCCAAGCCACGCTGGAGATGAACGACGGCCGCGCCGCGGAATATCCGGGTGATTGAGGGCGGCTGTCCAGGCTTTGGCCATCGGTTGCGGATGATGGGCACGGCTACCGAGCACGTCAGACGCGGTCACAACCAAGGTCTGCTTTTTCCCGGGAGCGAAAAAGCCCGCGTCGAAGTCGGCCAACAGCGCGCCCTCGCGTCTTCTGGCCTCCACCGCCTCGTCCCAGTTGGCGAAACGCTCCGCCCTGACCCCACTCATGCGCTCCATCGCGCGCAGATCGTCTTCGACCGCGGCGACGAAGAG